>CAWAYY010000059.1:0-47314 GCA_963786255.1 Pirellulales bacterium | reverse complement strand
CCACACGTGAAGCCGTCGTCGACGCGAACACTTCGAGTTGCCGACTCGCAACCGCAGGCGGCCGCCGGCCCAGCAGATTACGCAGGACGTCGGCAAATTCCTGGATGGGGGGCGTCGAGCGTACAGCGTAACCTCGCATGGGCCTGCGCGACCGTGCGGGGTGATTTTCATTGTGTGAGGGGCGACGCCCTCAAGGAACAGAACGGGTTGCGGCCTGCTGTGCGCGGAAAACGGATGATCCGGCCAGATTCTTCTTGCCAGGCAATCGTTCGTTTTTTTGTCGGCCCGCTTGCCGAGCGGCGACTCGCAATTGGCAGGCGATGGTGACGCTTGCGAAAACATTCCTATTGCCCTGCACGCCGCGATCGAATAAAAGCATCCCACAGGTAAATCGCGATTCCCCCCACAGCTACGGAATTGCCGACTCGCTTGGGGGGCGGCGCCGTCCCCAGGCGGAACTGGAACCCGTTTTCCTCTCGCGAACGAGGGGAAACCGGTTAAAGTTCCGTTGGCGGCAAGTTTGCGCGTCAATCCGCTTGCGGATCGGAAATAGAAGCAGGGTCGGTGCAGGGACCTACGAAATCCTCGGCAGCAGTTTTGGCTCTGCCGAGGATTTTTGTTGACCGGAATGAAACGCTCGCTATGATGAAAAGTGCTGGGGCAACCCAGCAACACCCGGTCCAGGTTCCTGCCCCGCCTGTGATCGGGTTTTTTTATTGGCTGCACGCCCGCAGTCCGAGCTTTCGGTTATCTGCAGCCCGAACGGCTTAGCCCCTTTCTCCGACGGCAGGCCGACAGATTTGTCCAGCGGCAGAATCCCATGCCGTCAGACTTTTTGTTCAACTAGGCCCGGTGTGATTCGAACACACGACCAAGGGATTATGAGTCCCCTGCTCTAACCGCTGAGCTACGGGCCGAAAACGCTGCGCTAGGCGACGTTTTTTCAAATGCTTCCGCTGCCGTCAGGCTGTCGCGATATTCGACAGGATCGCTCTTGGCAATTCGGCGGCTCTGTGTGGAACCAAATTACCCGAAAAACGGTCGCCGGAAAACCAGTATCGCCTGGTCTCGGGTTTTTCCATGTTCGCGTCCCGCGTTCGCGAGCACTGAGGCCTGGCGCCAGGAGGAGCCGCGGCAGACTTGGCCACACTGAGCATCGGGGCGAACGGCACGGCTCGGCCTCGCTGCGCAGTCATAACGCTTGGACTGCCAATGTCCCTTCGCCTCATTCATTCTCGGCGGGCGGCGCTGGTGGCGAGTGCCTGCCGGTAATCGCCATTTGTGGCGCCTGGGTTGCAGCACAACAGAGCAGATCGCTTACCTGGCAGGCGGCCGGGATTTGCGGCGCCAGGATGTGCCGCATGCCGCCTGCGGCAATGGTTTTCGAAAGGAGCGGCAGATGCAATACCATGAAGAGCGGAAAGGCCTGCACTTCGAAATCGACGAGGGGAACTATCGCATATCGCCCGGCGAATCGGAAAAAATGCAAGCCGATCTGGGGACCGTGAAAAAGGCCGTGGCGAATTTTCCAGTTGCGGGTTTGAAAGTCCGGATCGCGGTCCTCAATCCAGGGAAGATCCGGGCCGAACTCAGCCTGCATTTGCCGGTGGATGCTACACGCGGCGGACGATCATCGGCAGTTTCACCCAGCCTGGGAGCGTTGCATTCACCGTCTGCTCCACGAGGTAGGCCAATACAAGGAAAAACTGTCGAACAAGCCTGCTTATGCGAACGAGGCGGAAGGTACGCTGCACGACGTCCAGCCTGTGCAGGTTCCCAATGGCGAGGCGATTGAGGCCGCGGTCCGTGACGGCGATTATCCCCAGTTCCGCAAAGCCCTGTCGGTCTACGAAGAACCCATGCAAGGCCGAGTCGGACGCTGGGTAGAGCGATATCCCGATGCGGCGTTGCGCGGGGGATGGGCTCACCATCTCGCAAATCGTCGAAGAGACGTTCTTGAACGCCTTCGAGGGCTACGCCGACAGGCCGCCGCTACGACTGGGCCAATGGCTGGAAATCCTCATCGATCCATCGCTTCGACAACTTCTGCAGCATCGTGATCAGGAGCAGGAAAACTTGAGCTATATCGAGTCGGCCAAGGCCGCCGAAAGCGAGCGGCCCGACTAACAGGACTAGCGGGGCGATCCCCGCCAGGAAGTAAGGAAACTCCCGTCCAGCTTTCCGGTTCTGGCGGACGGCAATTATATAGCCTACGGACGCGACCGACCATGCTGAACTGAAGGCATGCGCCTTCCAACTCAGCAGGATCGAAGTCGAGAAAGCGACGCCTTCAAGGGCAGATTTCCACGGCGACGAACGATCATCGGCCGCGTCCATTTTCATTTTCTTTGCTATTTCGCTCGCCAGGATGCCCGACATGGCGGGGTCGGCGACATTGAATTGACCGGCAGGGAGTAGGCCGGCAGGCGGTCGGCCGCACTCACGAGCTCGACGAGGCGTTAGCTTCGCTCGAGCTGAATCTCTTCCCCCGACGCGGCTTGTCGCGGAACGCGACGCGCTTCGACAACGCGAATTTCGCCCGACCTGGCGACAAACCACTCGCCCTTGTCGATCCGCTTGGCCTGGACCGAATTGAACTGAAAGTGCATCGAGCATCCGGGCGGCAAGCCTTCCGTCGGCAGGTCGATATAATGGATGTCCTCGCCCGCTTTCGCGGTCGACGCCCGGCCCCCCGAACCGCGCCAGTCGCCCTTCCATTCGAGCGTGGCCGGAGCATCCAGCATGATTCTCAGGATCTTGCCCTGCGGCAGCGTCGGTCGTTGGTGGTCGATGCGCCAGATCACGTGCCGCCCTTCGGCCTGCTGGACGACGTATCGCTGCCAGGTCTGCGGCGGCAGATCGAACGCTCGTCCTTCGGCGAGCGAGCGTCGCAACTTGATGTATTCGGCGTGGGCCCAGGCCAGCGGCATGGCCGATCCGCTCGGGCGGCCGAAGAAGAGATCTCGCGACGGATGTCCTCCGCGTCCCAACCTGCTCCGGCAGCATTTTGCCGTCGCCCGCGAAATGCTCCATGGCGGCCAAGAGCCGTTCCGCTTCGCGCGGCCTACCGGCCAGCAGTTCATAATGCTGCTCGCTCCCGGTCAGCAGCGGCCAGGATCTTCCAATGCCGCTTTCTCCGTCGAACGGCGAGCCGTCTCGTTTTTCGCCATAGCCATCGCGATTGTAGCGTCGCCACACGGGTCCAAAGGGCGTGTCGGTCTTCAGCAGGGCGTCGATCACTCGCACCGTGTTGACAATTCGCGGGTCGTCAGGCGCCCGCAGTCCAAAGCGCACGAAAGCCAGGGCATCAACGCTGACCACGTCTTCAGGCGGTTGCTCGTTTTGCGGCCAACGCCGATACCACAGTTCGAGTTTGCCTCGATACTCTTCGGCGAGCTATGACGATCCGGCGGTGCATCCCGCAAGTAATAGCCGGGAACGCCGACACGGCGAGCCAGCGGCGTGTCTTCGACATACGTCCAGTAATCAAGGGAGTCATGCCAGGCGTCGGCCGTCTCGAGAAAGATGCGACCTAACGCGTCGTCGCCCTGTTCCTCGCCAGTTGCGCCCCGACTACTAAGGCGGCGATCATGTCGGAAAGCGAAAACGGCGTGAAGCCTCGGGCGTCTTCCCAGCGGTCTTCCTGAGCCGAAGGCCCCTGCCGGACGATGTGCCCGAGCGCCCGTCGCACCATCAGCCAGTAGCGGCGGCGGTCGCCGGCCGACAGCAAGCCGGAACGATTCGCCAGGTCGAACAACATGACGGGCAGCGAGGTCTCGCCGAGTTGTCCCCCGGTCCAGCGCCGCTCCATCCACGGCCTGGTTTTGCGTCCAGCCCCCGTTGGCCTTTTGCGTGGCCTGAAAGTATTCCAAGGCGTGCAGGGCCGAATCGCCGTCGCCGGCCGCCAGCAAGCCTCCGGCAATCATGTACAGATCCGCGGCCAGACGACGTGGTACCCGACCGGTCCGAAGCCGCCGTTCGTTTTACGCGCCTCGCCCCAGGGAATGGAAAGGCTGGCGACAAAGGCGCCTGAGATGGTCTTGTCCTCGTGCGTTTTCAGCACCATCGTGCTGGCGCGGTACAAATCGCTCGCGCCGCTTGCTCCGACTCGAAGTCCTGCAATCGGGCTTGCCATGCCTTCCACTGTTCGGCGACGCGTGCTTCCAGGACGTCAACGTCCGCGAAAAGCGTCTGCGCGTGCGCGTGGCAGCTTCTTCCGGCGCATTGCCGAATCCGACGCCAAAACGAACTCGCCGCCGTCGGCCAGGTCAAGTTCTGCCGCCAGCCCGACGTTGCCGGGCGGTGCGTAATCATAGGTCTGTACAAGCCTGCCGTATTGTCGAAGTTGCCGTCTGCCATCCGAGACGCCCGCGTAGCCCGCCGAAAGCTTATTCCATTTCACGGAGTCGCCCAGGGCCGCGCAATTATCGTCTTCTTGAGCAAATAGCAGCGGCTGACCGCCAAAGTCGTCCGTCCAGCCATGGTTCCGCCAGCCGTGATTTCCCAGGCGCGTAGACAGCAGCACATGCAGCCGGTAGTCTTTCAGGCTGCCCGCCAAGGGTACAAAACTAATTGGCTGAATCAGCGCGGTGGCGTCGGGATGCGGAAACACCGTCTTTTCGATCCGGTAGCGTCCCTGCAGGCAACGGTTCGTGAGGCGGTAGACCGCTATGCCGTCATCCACCCACTCGAGAGCATGCTCGGCATCGCGGCTCTCTTCCGAGTAAAAGCCCTGACGGTCGCTGACGCTCAACTCCATGCGGGCGACGGCCGGTTGGTCGGCGGAGGAAAGAAGACTTCGGTCACAATGCCTTGGTGCAGGGTGAACCAGACGGGGGACTGGGGGCCAGCGATGCGCCTACCGCCTGCTTCGCGCTGGAGTCCAGTAGGGCGTTTTGCCTGGATATCCGGGCGCCAGAGCGAGATTGGGACTGAACCGCGCGAGGACCAGAGCCCCGCGACGCCGGCAGCCAGGGCGCCTGCCCCGGCTGCCAGCAAGCACTGCGTTAGGGATCGAGGTCCAAGGCGCCTGTCAAAGTCGGTCATCGAGTTATCGCCGGTTAGCACAGCAGGCTCGACCTAGGAAGGCCCTCACTCGCCGCGATCGCTTCTCAACTCGGCGGCCTTGCCTTCGATCGATTTCTTGATCACGCCCCAACGTTCCGGCTCGTCGCCCAACATGGCCGACGCCATGTGCCTGGCCTGCTTGAACGAGATATGCGGCGGCAGCGGCGGGATATCCTGATCGACTTTGACCTCTAACAGAACGGGACGGTCCGTCGTCGAAAAGGCTTCGTCCCAGGCAGCCCCGATCCGGTCCGCGCTATTCGCAGTAAACGCCCTTGAAGCCAAGGAATTCCGCGTACTTCGCATACGGCACGTCGGGGATGTACTGCGAGCCCATGAACTTGGGATCGCCTGCCAGCACGCGCTGCTCCCAGGTCACCTGGTTGAGATCCTGGTTGTTGAACACGCAGAACACCAACGGCTGGCGCTTTTCCATCAGCCGATCCATATATCGCTTAACGGTGATCATCTCGTTCATGCCGTTCATCTGGAAGGCGCCGTCGCCGATGGTCGCGATTACGGGCCGGTCGGGGAAGGCGAACCGCGCGGCAATGGCATACGGGGCGCCGGGCCCCATGCTGGCCAGCGTGCCGGACAAGGACGCGTCCATGCCCTTGCGCATCTTCAGGTGCCGGGCCCACCAGTTGGTCGACGAGCCCGAGTCGGCGGTCAGGATGGCGCGTTCCGGCAGACGCTTGCTCAATTCCCAGACGACGCGCTGCGGATTCATCGGATCGCCCGATTGCATCGCCCGCTCCTCGACAAGATCCCACCACTCGCGTACGTTCTGTTCAATTTCCTCGCGCCATGACCGGTCCTGCTCGTGCTCCAGCAACGGCAGCAGTTCGCGGAGCGTGACCTTCGCATCGCCGATCAGCGGAACGTCGGCCGGATAGCGATTGGCGATGTAACGCCCGTCGATATCGATTTGCACGCACCTGGCCTGGCCTTCCTCGGGAAGCCATTCGGCATACGGAAAGCTCGTGCCGATCATGAACAGCACGTCGCAGCCCATCATCATTTCGTAGCTCGGCCGCGTGCCCAGCAGACCGATCGATCCGGTGACGAACGGCAGATCGTCGGGCGGATGTGCCCGGCCGAGCAGCGCCTTGGCAATGCCGGCGCCGAGCAGTTCCGCAGCTTGAACGACTTCGTCTTCGGCCTTGGCCGCCCCCTGGCCGACCAGCATGGCCACCTTCTGCCCCTCGTTGAGGATGGCCGCCCCTCGCTCCAGGTGCGGCCTAGGAGGCATGATCTCCGGCGAGATATAGCCCAGCGACGAGTACACGGCCCCGTGCGTCCTCGGCGGAGCCTCCATGGCTTTCGTTTCCTGGATGTCAGCCGGGAAGATCAACGTCGAGACGGAGCGGTTCGACAAGGCAATTCGTATGGCTCGGTCGATGGCGTGACGAGCCGAGGCCGGGTGAGTCACGGTCGTAACGTACGCGGAGACGTCTTTGAACAGCGTCGTCAGGTCGATCTCTTGTTGGAAATCGGCGCCGATCGAGAACTGCTTCTGCTGCCCGACGATGGCCAGCACCGGCTGATGGTCGAGCTTCGCGTCGTACAGTCCGTTGAGCAAATGGACGGCGCCCGGCCCTGAGGTGGCGATACACGCGCCCAATTCGCCCGTGAACTTTGCATGCGCGCAGGCCATAAAGGCGGCCATTTCCTCGTGCCGCACCTGGATCAGCTCGGGTTTGCCTTCCGCGCGATCCAACGCGCCCAGGAAACCATTGATGCCGTCTCCGGGGTAGCCAAAGATGCGCCGGATTCCCCATTCGTCCAAACGATTCAGGACATAATCCGACACCAAACCGCCAGGCCCTGTACCCGTCTTTCCCTTGCCAACCGTGGTGATGGCCATGAACTCCTCCTTCTACTACTGCTGCTGCTGGTTGCCTGGCTCGAGGGTCGAATTTCGCTTCCTTCGACGCGGCAATCGGCCCGAGCGTTGTTGCGCTGAAATGCTTGCAAAGGTCCCCAGGGCGAGTGGCGCGAAGCGAGGTCGCAAATCGCATTCCTCCGGTTCCCGAGATACAGAGGATGGCGGCAGCCACTCTGCAAGTCAGGCGTTGGCGATTGGAAAACGCCGCCCCCGTGGTCGCGCGGCTTCCAGCGCGGTCGTCGACGTCTCATCGAATAACCCGCGTTCATCTTGCCGTCATCGTGCGCCTCGAACCGGCATAACGGCCTAAGCCAAGCCTCGGACCGGCAGCCGCGTCTCCTGGATCGCGAAGCACGGTATCCGGTTTGCATGAGCGGACAGTCTGAACTCCGTTTTAATCCGGACTGAATCATCCTTCCCCGATCGCGTTCTCGAGACCGTCCAGGCGCAGGCGGAGCGTCAACGCGCGAGGGCGTTGCTGTGCCATAGCGGCGCGACCGCATCGGGAGGCAGTCTCAATCCGAGCGGTCTGAAGGAGGCATCATGGGCGTCCAGGCATCTTCGTACAATTCTCTCAATCTTGGTGACGTCAGCATCGACAACTTTGAGACGAGCGCCTTCCGCATACCCACCGATGGCCCGGATAGCCGGGAAGCCGACGGCACGCTCGAATGGAATTCGACAACCCTCGTGCTCGTCGAACTGCAGGCAGCCGGCAAAACGGGCATCGGCTTCACCTATGCCGACGTCGGCGCCGCGGAGTTGATCGATGCAAAATTAAAGAAGCTCGTTGACGGCAAGAATCCGCTCCTTGTCTCGTCCCTCTGGCGAGATATGAGATCGGAGCTGCGGAATTCAGGGCAACGCGGCGCCGGAGCGATGGCCATTTCCGCGGTGGACATCGCCCTGTGGGACCTTAAGGCCGCGTTGCTGGAACTCCCGCTTTTTCTGCGCTGAACCCTTTCCACGATCATGTGCCGGTCTATGGCTCAGGGGGGTTCTGTAACTACTCTCTCGACCGGCTCGTCGCCCAGGTTTCCGGGTGGGCGGAACAGGGAATCCCTCGGATGAAAATCAAGACCTCTCGCTGGCCGGACCAGGACTCCGAGCGGCTCGAAGCCTGCCGTCGTGCCGTCGGCGATGAGACCGTGCTGATGACCGACTCCAACGGCGCCCTGACTCGCAAAGAAGTCGCTCTACTGGGCCTGCCGGTTCCGCGAAGAATTCAGCGTCGCATGGATGGAAGAGCCGGTCTCTTCCGACGATCGCGAAGGATTGCGGCTGCTCCGCGACCAAGGGCCGCCGGGCCTGGACATTGCGGCCGGCGAATATGGATACGTGCTAAGAGACTTCGCCGACCTGCTCCAGGCCGGGGCCGTCGATTGCCTGCAAGCCGACGTGACGCGCTGCAGCGGAATCACGGGCTTGCTGCAAGTCTCAGGCCTGTGCTCGGCGCACTCCGTCAGATCTGTCGGCGCATTGCGCACCGGCGATTTCCGCGCATGCGTTTTGCGCGGTGGAGAGACTGCGCCACCTGGAGTATTTCCACGATCACGTGCGAATCGAGCAAATGCTATTTGACGGCGCCCTTTCGCCGCAAGACGGCGTCTTGCGACCTGATCCTGAACGACCGGGGCTGGGTCTGGACTTCAAGCATCAAGACGCCGAGCGCTACCGCGTCTATCCGAACGCACACTGACCCGACGCCGAATATTAAAGAGAAGCTTCGCAATTGCCATCAAAGAAACGGAGTCGCCTCTATGGCCGTTGAGACTACCAGCACCCGAAAGACCCTGCCGATCCTCGACGAACTTACGCACGACCGGCCCGTGCAGACGAATTCCGCTTCGATCGCCGGCGTAGATGCCAGTGCGCTGGCGCATGAACTAGCAGGCGCGATCCAGGGTGAAGTTCGCTTCGATCGCGCCAGCATCGGCCTGTATGCCACCGATTCCTCAAATTACCGTCAGATCCCGATCGGCGTAGTGATCCCCAAGTCGATCGACGACGTCGTGATTGCGCACCGTCTGGCCAGCCGGCATGGCGCTCCGATCCTGAACCGCGGCGCCGGGACCAGTCTCTCCGGAGAGACGGTGAACTTCGCCGTGGTCATCGACCACTCGAAGTATCTGCGCGACATCGGCGAACCGGATGCCGAGCGGCGGCTGATCACGGTCGAGGCGGGCGCCATCAATGCCGAGGTCAACAAGGTCGCCGGCAAAGCCAACCTGATTTTCGGGCCCGATCCCTCGACGCACGCCTATTGCACGATCGGCGGCAACATCGGCAATAACTCCTGCGGCATTCACTCCGTGCAGTCGCAGATCTATGGCCCGGGGCCGCGAACGTCGGACAACGTTCACTCGCTGGAAATCGTCACCTACGACGGCGCTCGCTTCGAAGTCGGCGTCAATGAAGAAGCCGACCTGGATCGAATCATTCGTGAAGGCGGGCGCAAGGGCGAGATCTACGCCCAGCTCCGCGACTTCCGCGACCGCTATGCAGACCTAATTCGCGAGCGGTTCCCGTCGGTCGACAAGCTGCCGCGACGCGTTTCCGGCTATAACCTTGACGAATTGTTGCCCGAGCGCGGCTTTAACGTCGCCCGGGCCTTGGTCGGCACCGAAAGCACTTGCGTCACGGCGCTCAAGATCACGCTGATGCTCACTCCGGCGATGCTTAAGCGGGTGATGGTGATCGTCACCTACGACGACATCGCCGATGCCTGCACGCATGTCCCTGAGATCATCAACTGGAAGCCGATCGCGCTGGAAGGCATCGACCGCCGGTTGTTCAAAGACGAACAAATGAAGGCGATGCACCCCGAGGCGCTGAGCATGCTTCCCGAGGGCGGCGAACATGCCTGGCTGCTGGTGCAGTTCGGCGCGGATGACGCCGACGAAGTGCGTGAACAAGCAGAGCGATTTCGCGATTGGCTCGTCGACGAGAAGGGTTATGCCCCGGAACGAATCGCGGTACACGAGAGCGCGCAACTGGGCGGCGATACGAGGGCGATCTGGGAGGTGCGCGAAGGCGGCTTGGGCGCCACGGCCTTTCCCCCGGGCGACAAAAACCACTGGCCCGGCTGGGAAGACTCCGCCGTACCGCCGGAGAGGGTCGGCGACTATATTCGAGATCTGAAGAAGCTGTATGCCAGGTACGACTATGAAGGGGCCATGTACGGGCATTTCGGCCAGGGTTGCGTCCACTCGCGAGTTTCTTTCGACCTGCGCCATCCCGACGGCATCAAGAAGTATCGCGAGTTTCTGAACGAGGCGGCGGATCTGGTCGTTTCCTACGGCGGCTCGCTTTCCGGCGAGCACGGCGACGGTCAGCAACGGGCCGAGTTCTTATACAAACAATACGGACCGGAACTGGTCGAGGCCATGCGCGAGTTCAAGCGCATCTGGGATCCGCTCGACAAGATGAACCCCGGCAAGGTCGTCTCCCCGTATCGGGTCGATCAGCACCTCAAGCTGGGCGCCGACTACAACCCGCACCGCCCGAAAGTGAAATTCGCCTACAAGCAGGATGGCGGCGACTTCGCCCACGCAATGCTGCGCTGCGTCGGGGTGGGCAAGTGCCGGCAGCCGGAAAGCGTCGACGTGATGTGCCCGAGCTATATCGTCACGCGCGAGGAGAAGCACGCCACTCGCGGGCGGGCCCGACTGCTGTTCGAAATGCTGCAAGGCGACGTGATCAAGGATGGTTGGCAGAGCCAGGAAGTTTACGACGCGCTCGAACTGTGCCTGGGCTGCAAGGGCTGCACCAGCGATTGCCCGGTGCACGTCGATATGCCGACCTACAAGGCGGAGTTCCTCTACCATCACTATAAGAGCTTCCGCCGCAATCGGAAGCGCTACATGTACGCCTTCGGGCTGATCGACAAGATCGCGGGGTTGGCCTCGCTATTTCCCGAGGCGGCGAACTTCGTCACGCAGACGCCGGGGCTGTCATACATCGCCAAGCTGATTGCCGGCATGGATCGGCGCCGCGCCATTCCCAAGTTCGCTCCGATGACGTTGCAGTCATGGTTCCGGCAACGCGGCGGTTCCCGTAATGGGGGCGGGCCGCGAGTTTTGCTGTGGCCCGACACGTTCAACAACCACTTCCACACCGAGGTGGGCATAGCTTGCGTGGAGGCGCTGGAAGCGGCAGGTTATCACGTTCTCATGCCGGAAGGGCACGTCTGCTGCGGACGCCCGTTGTACGATTACGGCTTTCTCGACCTGGCGGAGAAGTACTTACGCCGAACGCTGCATCAACTGCGCGACGAGATCCGGCAAGGAACGCCGATCGTCGGCATGGAGCCAAGCTGCCTGGCGGTGTTCCGCGACGAACTGAAAAATATGCTGCCGTATGATGACGACGCCGATCGCCTGGCTGCAACTGTTACCACTGGCCCGAGTTTTTTGAAAAGCACAACGTCGAGCTGCCCAAGCTCGAAGGCAAAGCCCTGTTGTGGGGACATTGCCATCACAAGGCGACCGGCGGCATCGGGCCGGAGCAACGAGTGCTGAGCGAACGCATGGGCCTTGAGGTGGAGGAAGCGAAAGGCGGCTGCTGCGGGCTCGCCGGGTCGTGGGGCTTTGAAGAAGGCAAATACGACATCTCGCGGCAATGCGGCGAGGTCGGGTTCTTGCCTGCCGTCCGCAAGGCAGATCCGGAAACCTACATCGTGGCGGATGGATTCTCGTGCAAGACGCAATTGGAACAATCCGGCATCGGCCGGCAAGCGCTGCACACCGCGGAGGTCATGAAGATCGCGCGGGAACATCATCGGCCCGGAGCGCAGCCCGAGCGCTACAAGTCTCCCCGGCCGGCGCCGCCCGCCTACATTCGCGTCGGGAGGACTGCCGCCGTCATTGGACTGGCCGCCGCGGGCTTCGCCTTAACGCGAAAAGTCGTGAAGGTTCTGCGCAGACCGCTGATCGGGCGGTGGAAATGCTGCCTGCTGCAAGCAGCGGCCGCGACGTCGTTCGGTCGGGGGCGCGAGCGCGGTCGCCGGGCCGGTCGCCGTTGCTTTCAGGGACAGCTCTCGAGCCCCGACAAGGCGATCTTGCGGGTTACAGATGGTGCAACGCCGGCCTGGCATTTGCAGAACTTGCCGATGGTAGAGAAGACGACCCGCAAGCGGAGGAGGCGGAAAGCATGCCTGTCAACACATCGCCCTGGCAAACCGAACACCCTTGGGAACCGTCGCCGGATGCTCATCCTCAGCCGCTGCCCTTGATGTCCGAGGCCGATCTGATCAATCCGCTGCGCCGCCTGAGTGATGTGATCGATGAACAAGCCGTTCTATGTCAGGCGGCCATGCCGCTCGTCGAGGCGTTGCGCCTATTGAAGCACAGCGCAACCGGCGCCGTACCGGTGGCGGATCGCGGCCGCCCTGTCGGATTCCTCAGCGACCGCAATGCGATCGCCGTCGTCTACGATCGTCCGCGGGATTGGGAAGGGCTTACGGCGGAAGAGCTGGCGGAAAGCGCCTTCAGGGCCCACACGGACGATACGCTCGACGTGATCTTCGAGCATTTCCACCGCGGAGGCCTGTTCGTCGTCGATTCGCGAGGCGAGTTGCGAGGGGTCGTTACGTTGCGCAGTCTCGCTGGCAGCGTGACCGAGCAAGGGTTGGGCCGGTTGGTTGCAACCCGGCTTTTTCCGGCGGCGTAAGGCTGCGCGGCAAAGTGGGAGCAAGCAAAGATGGAACTGGGCTTTCCGTTGGGCATTCGGTTGACGCATTGGTTCAACCTGCTATTCATCACGTTGTTAGCGCGCAGCGGGCTGGCCATTCTGGCCGCCCATCCCAAACTGTATTGGAATATTCACGCCTGGCCCGGTTCCGAGTGGCTGCGATTCACCCGCAAGCAACTGCCGCACGACCGGATGTGGTGTTCGACCGATGAAGAAGTCCCTGCGCCCCTTGGCTGGCGCTTCCCGGCGGGCACGGCTTAGGGTTGGGGCGCTACTGGCATTTTTCTTCCGCGTTGCTGTGGCTCATTTGCGGTGCATTCTATTTGGGCGTGATGTTCGCTTCCGACGAGTGGCGGCGGCTCGTTCCGACCTCGTGGGAGATCTTTCCTTGCGCGTGGCGCACGGCAGTCGCTTATTTGCAACTCAAGTCGCCCGAGCCGCACCCGCCGTTCAACTACGACGCGTCGCTGCCATTTAATGCCCTGCAGCAATTGACCTACTTCGGCGTCATTTATCTGTTGGCGCCGTTACAGATTCTGACCGGCTTTGCGCAATCGCCTTCGCTCTTGGGCCGCTTTCCCCGGTACGAGCGGGCATTCGGCAATCGCCAGGCGGCCCGCAGTCTGCACTTTCTGGGGTTGCTCGCCTTGACGGCGTTTTTTGTCATTCACCTGGCGATGGTCTTATGGCACGGCTTTGCCGCGGAAATGGATAAGATGGTCCTGGGCCGCACCCATTCGGAAGGCTCGTGGCTGGGCGTAGGGCTGGGGTTAGCGATCATCGGCGGCGTGATCGTGTTTCATGTCGCCGCCAACCTGGCCAGCAGCCATTGGAAGCGCCCGGTGCATTACCTGCTTGCCGGACTGGTCGATCCGGTACGCCGCATGACGCTCCACCGGTTATATTCGGCTCAGGATTATCCGTTCGACGAACGATCGCCCTATTTTCGCACGAACGGCTATCCGCCGATTTCGGCGTATCCGCAGGCCCAAGGGGATGACGACGACTATGAGCGGCTGCTGGCCGACCGCTTCGAGGATTACCGGCTGGAAGTCACCGGCATGGTGGAACGCCCGCTAAGCCTTTCGCTCGCCGAGTTGAGGCAAATGCCGAAACAAGAACAGAACACGCTTCACCATTGCATTCAGGGCTGGACGTCGATCGGCCGCTGGGGGGGCGTACGAGTGAGTGAACTCCTCGACCGCTGCCATCCGCTGCCCGGCGCCCGGTATCTGGTATTTCGCTCGTTTGGCATGCACGAGAAGACGGGACGGCAATACTACGAGTGCGTCGATCTCAACATCGGCCGGCATCCGCAGACGATCCTGGCCTACGAGCTCAACGGCGCCCGCTGCCGCTTCAGCACGGCGCTCCGTTGCGTCCGCGGTTCGAAACCAAACTGGGCTTCAAGATGGTCAAGTTCCTGCGCTCGATTGAAGTAGTCGATGACTACCGCCACATCGGCGGCGGCATGGGCGGCATTCGAGAGGACGAGCAGCAGTTCGATAAAGGCGCGGAAATATAAGGGGGCGAACCTGCACACGATTCGCGGCACGATGCCGGGCATGCAGCCCGGCACAGTGCTGGGCCACGAGGGGTCGGGGCGGTGGAAGAAACCGGCAAAGACGTCCGCAACGTGCAAGCCGGCGACCGGGTCGTCGTCTGCTCGACCATTTGTTGCGGACGCTGCCAGTACTGCTGGACCGGCTGCAGAAGGCGCGGCGAACTGGTGCGCGAGCCCGTCAATTTCGACGAGGCGGATCCCGTCGCGTTTCTCAAGGACGTGCCGTCGCAGGTCGCCGAGTGGGCCGTGAAGTCGCTGGCCAAGGCGGGAACCCTTTCCGTGATTGGCGTTTATCCTCAGACGATGACCCGCTTTCCAATCGGCGCCGCTATGATGAAGAATCTGACGCTGCAAATGGGGAACTGTCCACACCGCAAGTATATTCCGCAACTCATTGAGCTCAATTCTTGCTCGTGAGCGGAATGACGCCGTTCCAGCCCGGGGGCGGAGTGCGGTTGTGCTGCGCAATGAAGATCGTCAGGAAGTCTTTCACCCGATCCTTGGCGGGCACGCAGTGCAGCAACTCGATGGCTTCGCTCCAGTCGCCGGCCAGGAAAGCGTCGAGCGCCCCCTCGTACGACTGGATGTGCTCGTCCGCCAGATCGGGATAGTCTTGCTCCGGGCGGGAGCAGTTCGCTGATCTCCACGGCGGCGTTCATGCCGTAGGGCTTGACGACGGCCAGCCGGCGACAACGGGCCAACGTTGGCGGCACGCGGCTCGCGCAATGCCCGCGAGGTCGCCTCGTCGAGCAGGATGGGCGTTTGCAGGATCTTGGTCATGCCTTCCAGCCGGCTGGCCAGATTGACCACCGGCCCGAAGACGGTCACCTTGACCTGATCGACCGTGCCGATGCGGCCCGCCACGGCGCGGCCGGTGGCCAGCCCGATGCCCATCCGGAAGTCAGCCAACGGGTGCCCCGGCTGCCGCGCCGCCGCTTCGAATTCCGAGCGGATCATCAGCGCCGCCAGACAGGCCCGCTGAATGGCGTCGGGCTGGCTGATCGGCCAACCCCAAAAGCCCATCGCGGCATCGCCTTGAAAGTCGCCGAACACGCCCCCCTGCTCCAGAATGTGATGCGTCATCACGCCCAGCGCTTTGCTGACCCGGTCGAGCAGCGCCAGCAAGTCGCCGGCATTGCGCTCGGCCTGGCGAGAGAAGCCGCGCAGGTCGCAGAACAATACGGAGACTTCGGTTTCGCGCGGTTTGAGCACGACCTCGGGATCTTCGGTCGACAAGGCGTCGAGCACCTGGGGCGAGAAGAAGGCGCCCAGCGCCGCCTGGCGGCGCTGCATCATCTGCGATTGCCGCAGCGAGCCGAGCATGCTGCCGACCAGTTCGGTGAATTTCAGGTCTTCGCGCAAGTCGGCCGAATCGGCGCCGGCGCCGGGGGCCGACTTTCCCGCCACGTAAATGCCCCAGCCCCGGCAGGCTTCGCCCAGCACCGGCGTGCAGAACGCCCAATCGACGTTGGCCGTGAGCGTGAACTGGGGAGCGAGCGATTCCTGATCCGGTCCCCAGACGTGCAGCACGCTCTGCTTGCGCCGGACGGCTTCGAGAATCAGCCGTTGGCTGGGCCGGAACTCGCCCTCCGGCGCCAGCCGCTGATCCCAATGCAGGATATGGATCGGCGCCGAAGCCGCCGACTGGTCGGCCGCCACAATCGCCACCGTGCTGGCTCGCGGCACGCCGGCCAGCAGCAAATTGACAAGCCTGATGAACAGCTCGCTCTCGTTGACGGCGCCCGAGATGACGTCGGGCAGCCGGCTCAGCACGTCGATCCGTTGATCGGCGTTCTGGAAGCGCACGCGACGCAGATACTGTGAACTGTAAGTCTGCTCTTCGACGGGCCGCGTCCGGTCCTGCGACCAGTGGACCTGCTCGCTGGCTACGGTGAAGGTGGTATTCCCGATGATGAAACTCTCGCCCGGTTTGAGCGAACAGGAACCAATCTCGCGGCCGCCGACGAAGACCGGGTTTCGCGCAGTCAGGCAGCCGCTCGACGCGGAGTTGCCCATCCGACCAGCAGAGCGAAGCATGGCGTCGGGAGACGTGCGGATCCCAAGGCGTAGACCACAGCCCGGCTTCGCGGCCGAGGATGAACGGTTCATTAGGGCGCAGCGCCACGGCGCCAGCGCTGGTGCGCTTCCGGGCCTTGAGCGATCAATTCCGCCACGCAATCAACTCCTTCACGCGACCATCCTTGTCAAGCAAGGCGCCGTCACCTGCTGCGCCGCCAAGGGGCGCCCGGCGGATCAGTGCGCCTGTCATGCATCTTCCTTGCGCTCGGCGTCTGAAGAAGAGAGCGCAGGCATGTTCCGCGGAAAACCCGGGCGACAACGAACTCGATTCGGCGCTTGCCGTGTGCAGTTCTCTGCGCCGCCGCCAGCGGGCCAGCCAGCGCCATCGCGGCGATCCGTTGAGCACCACGATGACGAAGCCCCACAACGACGTGATCACCAGCAACACGGCGACCGCCGCCAACACGCCCTGCATGACCAGTTGCGTTCGCAACTGCTCGACGGGCTCCACGGCGCTCGAATAGGGTTCCTGAACGATCACCGCCCAACCGGTATCGCGGCTGGGCATCGGCCGCATGGCAACCTCCACAGGCTCGATGGCGGCCAGCCAGCGGCCGGCGAACTCGCCTCCGGCCGGATCGCGGTAATCCTCGATGCGAGCCAGGGCGTCGGTCTCCTGGGCGTGCATTTCGGCTTGTTCCCGCTCGCGCCGCAACTGCCGCAGATCCTCGATGTCTTTGACGATCTCCGGCGCCACGTGCAAGCCTTCGCCGGAGCCGTCCGGCTGCTTCAGCCGTTCGTTCAAGCCGGGATGTTCCAGGATGGCGCCCTTGCGGCCGGCATAGTCGGGCTTGGCGTCGACCAGCACCGCCAGTTGGTCGTTGCCCGATCGTTCGTCGGCGCACAGTTCGGCAAAGTGCCCCAGCCCGACCGATTGCCCCAACACGCCAAGCACCTTGCCTTTTCCTTTCGCCGGGCCGTCCCAGATCGGAACCGACAGCACGACCGTCGGCCGATGCGTACCTTCGCTCATGAAGACCATCGACAGGTGCGGCGCGCGCAGCGCTTCGGCGCGCGACTGTCCCGGGGCGAAATCGCGACCGCGGCCATGATAGTAATCGCGATGCGAGTAGTCCTGATCGAGCGTCTGCGCCTTTACGGGGCTGCGGGCAAGCTGCCGGCCGCGCCCATTGACTACGAACCAACTGTCCGTGTCGACGTCTGGGTGTTCTCGCTGCATCTTGACCAGCCATTGCTGCAGACGCTCTCGCTCCGGCGAGTCGCGCGGCTCGTCGCTCCCTGTGGTCAGCAACTCACGAAGTTCCGGATCGCTGGCGGAACGCTCGAGAATCTTCCAGCGCAGATCGATCGATCGGGCGACGGTCGCTGCGACGAACTGGGCCGCAAAACGATCGCTTTCCAAGGCCCGTTGAAGTAGCGCGTCGTTCGACTCGCCCAGCGCGGTTTCGAATGCGTCCCAGCCGAAGAAGGCCATCACCAGCAACAAGAACAGCGGTCCGAGCGCCCCGAGCACTAACAGCGGCCGCCGGGCTCGGCGAGTTTCTCGGGCCCGCAACGCGCTGAGCACCGCCTGAGGGTTCGGGTAACGGCGGTGCGGATCGGCCGCCAGGCAACGGTTGACGATATCGGCCAGTTCGCGGTCGACGCCCGGCTGACGGCGGTGTTCGCGCGGACGGGGAGCACTCGCAATCAGTTCGCGGTAACGCGCCAGTTGGTTCTCCAGGCTGCCCGCCTCCTGGAACAGGGCCATCGTCTCCACGTCACGGTAAGGCGGGCCGCCCGTCAACATCGAATACAGCAACGCCCCCAGGGCGTAGACGTCCCAGCGGGCGTCGGGCACGGCTTCCGGGTCGGCTTGTTCCGGCGCCATGTAGAACAAGGTGCCCAGTGACGGGCGTCTGCTCGTGCGAGAGCCGCGACTGGCCGAAGTCCGCCAGCCGCGGTTTGCCGTCCTGGTCCAGCAGAATGTTGGCCGGCTTCAGGTCGCAGTGCAGCACGCCTTTTCCGTGGGCGTGAACCAGACCGATGGCGACGTCGCGAAATAATTCGATGGCTTCCTGGACTTCCAGCGGGCCGTTGCTCAAGCGGTCCGCCAGCGACCCCTGTTCCAGGAACTCCATCACGAAGTAAGGCGGGTCCGCGTCCCAGCCGACATCAATCAACTGCACGACGTAACGGTCGGCGAACAGCAGCGCCAGCCGCTCCGCCTCGCGAGACAGCAACGGCCAGTCGAGACCGCCGCGATGAGCGTAAAACTTGATGGCCACGCGGCGGCCCGTGTTCGTTTCGACCGCCACCCAAACCTGGCCGTAGGCCCCCGCGCCCAGGAATCGCTCGACCTGGTAGCCCGGTATCTCCAGAGGGGGGCTGGCGGGCTGCAGGCTCCGCTCCAGTGCGCGGAACCGCTCTTCATGGCTTTGCGCCAAGGTGCGGTCGAGATTTGCGCGGTCGCTGGTCATCGGCAAACGCCCGATCGAGTGGTCTCGATGACGGTAAGCGGCGACGCCGCTTGTCTTTTGATACTATACCAGTCGCGCGGAGTTCCTGCATGACGCCCATCCGTAGCCCGGTCCGTCGTCGACAGCTTACCGGGACTGCGGCTTGCCAATTGTGGGCCGCTCTTTTAGCTTAATCGAAACGGAGCGAAATTCCGTTTCAAGACCGGTTCCCGGCTAGTTTTTCCTCAGCTTTGATTGGTTTATGATGGATGATGACGCGTGGCAACGATTGCACCGAGAGGCCGCTGAGATCGAATCCTTGGCGCCCTGGCTTTCTTTAACGTCCAGCCGCGACGAGCAGGGGCAAGCGCACGTCGAAGTGCGTTTGGTCGGCGGTTTCGCGGCCGACCCGGAAGATCTTTCAGGGAGCATCATTCGCGAGATTCACCGCCGGATCACCGAGTTTGAGGTGAACCTGGAATAGCATCACTCCCTATCGCAGGCATCCGCATGAGTTCCAACGACGAGGTCGAACCCTACGTGGCTTATCGCCTGGAAGGCGAAAAGATGGATTTCGCCCTCTGGCCGCTGGCCGACGGCAGCCGAGCCTTGGCGCTGTTCGTCTCGGCTGAATTGGCGCAACAGCACCTGCAAGGCGATGTGCACGCCGACGCGTGGCGCATCGTGCGGCCCGCCAAGCAAGACCTGCTCAAGGTGCTCGAAGAGTGCTGGGAGGCCGGCATCCTGCACGCCGTGCTGGAAACCGGCCAGGCGGATCAGCACCTGATTTTCGACATTCTCGAAGTCTTGCAGGCCGAGCGGCGAGCGAACGGCTGACCCGCCGGCGGCCAAACAAGCCGAGAAAACGTCATATTTTTCTGGTTTTCGCTTTTCCTGGCGTCGCGGTTTCCCGTGGCGAGCGAACGGCTGACCGGCCGCGCGGCAATCGAAGTTGTTCGAGCCGTCGATTGCTGTTAGTCTTTTAAGGACGCGTCTCTCGCGTCCCTGCTGGCTTGTCCTCCTCATCAACATCCCCAAATCGAAAATTGATCCGCGAACTGCTCGACCACGTAGTTTCCCTCCGTTCCTCCGCAAAATGGTTACTGCTCTCGACGCTGGTGGGCATTGTCGCCGGCTGCGGCGGAATTGTCTTTCAGGTGACCGAACAAGCCATCTTTCGGGTCGCTTCGCAGGGCGCGGCGGGCTTTTCACCCAAGGAAGCCGAAGGCGAACGGCGGCTGTATAGCGATCCCGGCGTGCCCATGTCGCCGGCCCGGTTGCTGTTGGTGCTGGCCGCCGGAGGCGCCGCGGCGGGCTTGCTCGTGCAGTTGTTCGCCCCTGAAGCAGGCGGTCACGGCACCGATGCGGCCATCGAGGCCTACCACCATAAACGCGGCTATATCCGCCCGATCGTGCCCATCGTCAAGCTGCTGGCCTCGGCCATCACCATCGGCACCGGCGGCTCGGGCGGGCGCGAAGGGCCGATCGCCCAGATCGGCGCCGGGTTCGGCTCCTCGCTGGGCGCCTGGCTGAAGCTCTCCTCGCGAGATCGCCGCATTCTGCTGGCCGCCGGCATGGGCGCCGGCGTTGGCGCCATCTTCCGCGCGCCGCTGGCCGGTGCGCTGTTCGCCGCGGAAATCCTCTATCGCGACGCCGACCTGGAGACCGAGGTGATCGTGCCGGCCGCCGTCTCCTCGATCGTCGGCTACACGGTGTTTTCGTTCTGGCTGCCGCCGCACATGCGCTTCCTGCCCCTGTTCGGCGACGGCCTGCACCACGAGCTCGACTCGCTGCTGGAACTGGCGCCGATGGCAATCCTGGCCTTCGCCCTGGTCGCCGTGGCGGTGTTGTACATCAAAATCTTCTATGGCATCCACAGATTGGCCAAGTCCATTCCGCTGCCGCCGTTCATGCGCCCTGTCGTCGGCGCCGTTGCGGCCGGGCTGCTGGGGCTGGGCCTGTATTACGCCTGGAACCAGGATCGCCATGCGTTGGCCGTGCTCGGCACCGGCTACGGCACGCTGCAAGAGACGCTAGCCGACCCGAGCGCCGTGGGAATGGGACTGTTGTTGTGCATCGCGTTCTTCAAGATTCTCACGACTTCCGCAACGATCGGCCTGGGCGGGTCGGGCGGCGTGTTCGGTCCGTCGATGGTCATCGGCGGTTGCACCGGCGGCGCCGTTGGTGAACTGTTGCACGGCATCTGGCCGACGCTCGTGCCTCAGCCCGCCATTTACGCGGTCGTGGGCATGGCCGGTTTCTTCGCCGGTTGCGCTCACGCTCCGATCTCGACGATTGTGATGGTCAGCGAACTGACCGGCGACTATAGCCTGCTGGCGCCGACCATGTGGGTTTCGACGTTGTGCTTTATTCTCTGTCGCCGCTGGACGCTGTACGAAAAGCAGCTTCCCACGCGGCTCGATTCCCCGGCGCACCGCGGCGATTTCCTGGTCGACGTGCTGGAAGGAATCAAGATCAAGGACGTGCCGTGGAAGGTTCGCCAGACGGTGCCCGAGGGCACGTCGCTCGAGGATATCATGCACCTGCTGGCGGAGAGCCGGCAGCATTACTTCCCGGTGGTCGACAACGACGGGCGGTTCGTGGGCATCTTTTCGACCGACGACGTCCGCAGCTACCTGTTCAACAAGCTGATCTGGGAACTGGCCAACGCCCGCGACGTGATGACCGCGCGGCGTGGTTTCAGTCACGCCCGAGGACGATCTGAATACGGCGCTGGTGCGGTTCACGGAGCTCAACCTGGACGAATTGCCGGTGGTGGCCGCAGGCCGGCCGAGCGAGCTGCTCGGCATGCTGCGGTGCAAGGACGTGATCTTCTGCTACAACCAGCGCCTCAGTTCTTTGCAGCGAGCCGCTCGCGAACACGCGGCGTAAGCGCGCCGCTATTTCTTCAGCCGCTTAAGCAAGGCCAGTACGCGGCCGCTTCCCGCCGACGTCGAGAATTCCGTCGGCCGCTTTTGGCCCGCCTGGCCGAGACAGACCTTGCGGGCGTCTTCGCCCAATTCGTAGATGCCTGGCACGACGTCTCCGCTGCCGGCGCCTTGGGTGACTTTGAGATCGACCGTTTTCGGCGTTTGAGTCGGGTCGATTTCGCTGGAGCCTTGGACCATGATCGTGCCATCGACCGTAATGTTCCATGTGCCGTCCATGCCGTTGACGACCTTGAACTTCTTGAAATCCTCTTCGTCTAGTTCATTGCCGTCGACTTCCAACGACACGACTTGCCATTCGCCGAAATACCTCGAGCGATCCTTCTTGATTGCTTCGAGTTTCGCATCGTCGGCGGCCAGCAGCGAGCTGAGGCTGACGAGCAAGCAGGCAGCGCCGGCAAACAGCGGTATGTGTGGCTTCATGGCGTTGCTCCGGGCAGAAGGGGTGAAACGTTCAGTTCGGCTCTTGCGATTTTATAACAGCATGTAACGGAATTCGTGAGAATTCCGGGTCCTTGTAAGCTTTCGAAATCCTGAAGGGACGGCGTTACCTACACCGTCAGCTTCGCTTCTCGCGACTTTGTGTTGGCGGCCAGTCGGCTCGCCAAAAACTGCTCGATTGCCGGCCTGTCGGCGGGGTTTATTTTCGCGGTGACGATCGCTCGTTCATATTGCAACAATAGCAGGTTGGGATTGCTTGAGCCCCAGCGAAGGCCTCGGACCGCTTGCCAGGGAGCGAACTGCAACGCATTGACAACGCAGGCCTCGCACAATTCCAAGCACGCCGCTTTCCACCAGATCGCCAGCCCGCCCCATCCCAGGAAGATGCCGAACCTGATCAGGTTAAAATCGACGGTCGTCTGCGTCGCGTCCTGCGTAGTCGATTCGGCCACATGAAACGAATACAAGAGTACTCCTCCCAATAAGACCAGGGCTACCGCGATGGCGCCCAGGTAGCCGAACGCCGATGTCGAAAAGGGGAGTTGAAAATGGGTTCGACCAGCTCGCCGCTCCGTTTGAACTTGCATGATGCAGCCGATGACGACCGTTACTGCGGCGCCGCCCCCCAGGTTCGCCCAGAACAGCAAGAACGCTTTGCGCTGTTGGCCATTCCATTGCTGGAACCACGGCGCCAGCAATGCCGCCCCGACCGCGACGACGGCCATGCCGATCAGCATGCTGCGCAAACTAAAGCGAACCCGACTTTCCGGCCGCATCTCTTGATTTGAACCCTGCTCCATCGATCTGCGCCCAGTTTTTCGTTCCGGGAGTTGAAGAACTCCGCTGATGTGCGATCTTCGGAAACGCCACACAATGCGCTTCCTACAGTTTCATCTAATCTTTGGCTTGTTGAAAGTTCTCTGCCATCCGGCTCTGCAAAAACTGGTCGATCGCTTGCTTGTCCGCCGGGTTCGCCCGGGCGGTCGTCACGCCTCGGCCCCGCTGAACGACCAGCAGGTTAGGATCGCTGCCGCCCCAGCGGACGTTTCGGATCAACTTCCAGGGAATGAAATGCGAAGCGCTGAGCATGCCTGCGTCGCATAGTTCCAGGCACGATGTTTTCAGCCACAGCCCCAACCCGGCCAGTCCAAACGTGACGCCGCACTGGATCGCGACGAAATCCACCGGCAGCGCCGGTATTGCGCCCGTTGGGTGCAGCGATTTAAAGACGGAATAGCCCGTTACAATGCTCAGCAAGAATAACGCCATTCCAACGGCGGCCCCCCCGCCGAACCGTGTCATCGACAAAGGCAGACGAAAATGCACCGGTCCGGCCCGCTTTTCGGCTCGCACTCGCTGAATGCAGCCGGCAATCACCGTGATGCCTGCGCCAAAGGCCACATTGCACCACACCAACACAAACGCCTTGCGCTGTTCCGCGTTCCACTGCCGGAACCAGGGCGCCAGCAAGGCCACGGCTACCGCGACGATCGCCGTGCCGATCAATATGCTGCGCAAACTGAAGCGAACCCGCGTCTCCAGCGGCGGCGTTTCCTGGATCGCATCGGTCTGCATCAATCAATCGCCCCCTGCCGGCCGTTATCGTTCGTCTGACTGCCGGCTGTTGAGGAAGTGCTCGAAAAAGGCGTATAGCGCCGCGTTCGATTCGTCGTTCGGCGAATGATCCGGACGATTGGTCATGCCTACCCGGTTCGAATAGCCGAGCAGCCGATTCACGGCGATCGTGTGATTCAGTGCGGCCCACCGCGCGGGCGGATCTTCCGAACCGCCGGAAACAAGAAACGGCCGCGGCGCCATCAAGGCGTGCAATTCGTGCAGATCGCGGCCCGCCTTGCGCAGCTCCGGATAAAGCCCCCGCGCCGGATTCTCAGCCGTGATCAAACCCCGCGGGCGCCAGGGCCGGGGATGATAGCCGAGATACCAGGGCTCCCAGTAGTTGATGCTGCCGCGCGTGTCGTCGAACACGATGCCCGGATCAGACCAGGCCGCGCAGGCGTACTTGTCGAACAGGCAGGAGGCGAACATCGACCACTTGCCGCCGAACGAATGGCCGGTAATGCCGATCCGTTTGGCATCCACTTCCGGCCGGGCCGCCAGCACGTACCAGGCGTTGGCCGCAGCGTAGGCCAGCATGGAGAGCGGCTGCACTTGGGCATGGTCGATGTCAGGGTAATACAAGGCATACGTCTTAGCCGCGGTGGCTTCGGTCGTGCCTATCGACAACGTCACGAAACCGCGGCGGGCCAGTTGGTAGGCAAAGTCTCGCTGCGGCTGCCCCAGCCCGATCGCCGTTTCCGGCTCGTAATAGACGGTCGCCACGGCCGGCCGCGGCCCTTCGCCGTCGGGGATCAGCAGGTAGCCGGTGGTAAATTCCTTGGGCGTCCAGCGGAAGCGGATGCGGAGCTGCTGGAAGTTCTCCCGCCGTGTTGTTTCAAGAATCTCCACCTTCGGTTCGGTGATCAGCGGCGGCCAGGCGCCCATCAGCTTGTGCCACTGGGCCAGAATTTCCTCGCGGCGCTGTTGCCACTCTTCCGCCGTGCGGACGGGCGTGCCGTCGGCTCGCAGCAGCGGCGAACGATAGTCGCCCAGCTTGCCTTGCCACTCTTTGGGCGGCGTAAAGTAGCCGGCGATCTGCGGCCACGGATCACTGCCCGCGGCGGCCGTTTTCGCTTCGGCGCCGGCGGCTTCCACGCGGACGTGCAGCCGATCCATGGCCGACACGCCGAATTCGTTAGTCCGCTCGACGCGCACCAGGTAGTCGCCCGGCTTCTTATAACGGTGCGTCGTTACCGCGTAGCCGTCGGGCGCCAGCTTGACCGCGTTGCCATCGGAGTGAACCGTCACGGCCGCGCTGCCGTCGCCGAAGTCCCACGTTTCGCTCCCCGCCGTCGTGTTGAACGTGCGGACTTTGAACCTCAGCGGATCGCCGGGATGAATGTTGAATGTCGGCGAGTAATTGGCGTGGATCGAAGGCACGCGCCGCTCCGGATGATCGCGATCGACGACCAGCACGATGGCAAAGTCATACGCCGCGGCGCCGCTCTCGTCGGTGACCTTGAGCACTTCCGCATAGCGGCCGGGCTTTTGATAGCTCCTTTCCACTCGCGGGCCAGCGGCAGTCGAGCCGTCTGTGAACTGCCACTCGTAAGCAGCGACCTTGCCCGCGGCGCTCCACGACTTGCTCCCGTCGAGCGTCACCTGGTCGCCGGCAAAGCTCAACTGGTGCGGCCGGGCGATGGCGATCAGCTTGGGCTGTTGCTCGCGCACGATCGCTTCGAAGAGAAAGGCGTAGCCTTCCTGCGTGCCCCACTTGCCCGACGGCTGCCGGCTCTTGATCTCGAAGTGCAAATGCGACCAGCCGCCGCTGCCTCCTTCTTTGCCGAGCAGGCCGACCCGATCGCCCATCTTGACCATGCGGCCGGGGGCCAGGCGTTTGTCGATCTCCTTCAGGTGGCTGTAGCGGTAGTACCAGCCGCGGGCGTCCAGCAGATACACGACGTCGTAACGCGGCGAGACGGGCGTGTCTTGCTTATGTCCTTCCAGCACGGTATCGCCGACTGAGACCACCAGGGCGTCCGTCGCGGCGATGACTTCGACCAGGCCTTCGGAGCCGCCGATGTCGAGCCCGCTGTGATAGTAGATCTTGCGCATGCCGGCCTGGTCGCCGCCGTCGACAAACACCGGCTCGTTGGCCATCTGGGTATCGGTGGCGAACCACTTTTGCTTGACCGGATAGCGGAACGTACCCGGCGCCAGCAGCGGCGAGCCGGCGGGCCACAACCGCAGCCGCGCGTCCTTGTCGAGTCCCCAGAAGCTCGGCGAGCCGTTCTCGTTGCAGCCCTTGGTAATCGAGCAGTCGATCTGCACTTCGCCGACCGTTTTCGGCAGATGATAGTTCGCCGAGACGAGTTCCGCCTGCTGGCCGTTGATTTCGATGACGACTTCCGCCCGCCGTACGGCGAAACAGACCGGATCGCGGGTTTCTTTCAGATCGAGCAGCTTGACCTTCGCCGCGGCGCCGTTGCACAGCGTCACCTCGGCCGACTCGCCCACGTCCAAATCGACCACGCGCACCAGCGGCTCGAGCGCCGGCGGCGCCTCTGCGGCGGAAAGCGTTCCGCTCAGAATCAGCCCCAGCATTGCTGTGAACAAAAACAACCGCGGCATGGCGTGGCTCCACTTGTTGGCATTCGTTTCGCGTTTGGGTTTATTGTAAGCGATCTGAATCGCACATGCGCGGTCCGACGCTGAGAGGCGGGCTTCTCTCTGCTGCGTTTGGGTGGGCGGAAAGATGGGGGCAAAAAACGCTCCGTGTCCTCGGTGTTCTCTGTGGCTAAAAACTTGCCTTCATGGGACGTCAATTGCGAATGGTCAAACTAGCCCGAAGCGTCATCGAAGTGAGGGAACGAGTTTTCCTCGCTGACGCTTCGGGTTAGTGTCGAACGCTTCGCAGAAGAATGTGGGGGCAGATGAATCAGGTTCCACTCGTGCCTCTGGCGCCGCCGGCCGGCTCAGTGATGAAACCCGCTGGCGTCTTCTTCCGTCAGCGAGGCGTGGACCGGGTGCTTGTGGAAGTAGTCGATCGCTTGCCTCATGTCGTCCACCAGCAGCGAGCCCAGGTCGCGGCTGACGCCGTGCCGCACGAGGATCCGCTGGATGGCCAGATCCTGGCGGTTGGCCGGCAGCGAATAGGCCGGAACCTGCCAGCCGCGCGTCCGCAGCCGGTCGGCCAAGTCGTAGAGGCTGAAGCCCGGGTCGGCGCCCGTCTTTCATCTTCCAGCAGACGGCGGGAATGCCCGCGTTCATGTCGCCGCCGTAGATGATCTCGAACGGCCCCAGCTTTTCGATCTCGCCGGCGAGGTACTGCGCCGTTTCGTAACAGGCCGTGTGAATCTTGCGATAGCCTTCCCTGCCCAGCCGCAGGAAGTTGTAGTACTGGCAAACGACCTGCCCGCCGGGCCGCGAGAAGTTCAGCGCGATGTCGCGCATGTTGCCGCCCAGGTAGTTGACCCAGAAGACCAGCTCTTCGGGCAGGTCGCTTTCCTCGCGCCAGATGACCCAGCCGACGCCCAGCGGCGACAGGCCGAACTTGTGCCCCGAACTGTTGATCGACTTGACGCGCGGCAGGCGGAAATCCCAGACCAGATCGGGCGCACAGAACGGCGCGAGAAACCCGCCGCTGGCGGCGTCGACGTGAATCGGAATGTCCAGGCCCTTGTTCTTTTTCGCAGTCGATCGAGCGCCTGCGGCCACGGCCTGCACCGGCTCGTATTGGCAGGTGAACGTGACGCCCAGCGTCGGCACGACGCCGATCGTGTTTTCGTCGCAGCGCTTGAGCACTTCCTCCGGCGTCATACAGGTTCCGGTCGGGTTCCATCGGGATCTCGCGCAGTTCGATATCCCAGTAGCGGGCGAACTTGTGCCAGCAGACCTGCACCGGGCCGGTGATCAGGTTCGGCTTGTCGATCGGCTTGCCGGCGGCCTTGCGCCTGGCTTCCCAGCGGCGCTTCATGGCCATGCCGCCCAGCATGGCGGCTTCGCTCGAACCGGTGGTCGAGCAGCCGACCGTGTTCGCCTCGTCCGGCGAGTTCCACAGATCGGCCAGCATGTGGACGCAGCGGGCTTCGATCTCGGCCGTTTGCGGATACTCGTCCTTGTCGACCATGTTCTTGTCGAGGCACTCGTCCATCAGCTTGTGGACTTCCGGCTCGACCCAGGTCTGGCAGAAGGTGGCCAGGTTCTGCCGCGAATTGCCGTCGAGCATCAGTTCATCGTGGACGACCGAATAGGCGTGCCGCGGATCCTGTTCCTCGTCCGGGAACTTGTACTTCGGCATGCTCACCGAGAGGTCTACCGAGGCGTAAACGTCGTCTTCGAGGTTTTCCCGTACCGAGTCTTTCGAGTGGAGCGTCATAAGTCTGTCTTCCTGCATATCGAGCGATGACTGAATCTCAACGGCGCCGCGCTGCATCTAACCTGGATTGCGCGGACGACACCAATCCGAAGCGCAAGCGAGGGATTGCCAACGGCCGACACCAACCCGAAGCGCTAGCGAGGAACTGGCAAGGAGGTCGCGTCGAAAGCCCTCGCTCGCGCTTCGGGTTAGTGTGTTTTCCTGCAACCGCTTGCCGCTGCGATGCTTGCGTTTCGCCTTCCGTTCTTTAACCTATCGGCGCACGGGCGACGCAGCGCAAGCCGGCTTGCGAAAAGCTCACGTTCATCCGCCGACGCCGGTCTCTTTATAGTGTGCCAACACGGCGCTGGGCGCCGCGAAGGAATCACAAAACTTCCTTGGCCAGTGCTTTCTCGCGACGCAACGCATCGCCTGCTTTGCGGTTGCGCCCATTGGCTCTTGCGGCGAGCCGGCGCCGCCGAGGTTTATTCGCGATCATCATCCTGCCGTAGGATATCGGCGAACTGCACGCCTCGGCGAACGCCCTCTTCGGTCACCCAGCACTCCAGCCGCAGCGGGCCCGGCTTCAATTCAAACGGCCCGAGCACGCACGACTCGGCGCTTGCGTCGACCGGACTCTCAACCGCGGCGCCGCCCAGCGAGGCGCGGGCCGAAGCAGCGCCGGGATGAAATCGCAGCGTGACCTGGTACTTGCCCGCTTCCGCCGCTTCGAGATCCCAATGGCCGATGTCATTCGGCTTCCAGCCGGCCGTCTTCCCGCGCCAATCTTGCCGCGTCAGCACGACCGGATTTTCGTGCGTCGTGCCGATGGCAATTCGGGGCAAGGCGAAGTTGCGAGTCCGTTGCATGTCGGCAAACCACGCTTCGTATTCTCGCTTCAGCCCGGCCACAATCTCCGGGTGCTCGGCCGCCAGGTCGTGCTCCTCGTACGGATCGGCGGCCAGATCAAACAACTCGAGCTTGAGCGGGTCGGGCAGCTTCTGGCCGCCCATGCCGCTCGACTGCGCCAGCTTCCAGCGCGGGCCGTGCGCGGCGAACGCTCGGTAAAGCTGCGGCCGATCGCCCCGGTGCCATTGAAAGAACAGCGTCCGCTCGGGCCAGTCGTCCGTCTTGCCCTCCAGCACGCGGAGCAAGCTGCGGCCGTCGAGTTTCACGTCGGCCGGCGCCGTCGCATGGCAGGCTTCCAGCAAGGTGGGCGCCAGGTCGACGTGGGCGGCAGGGACCGATCGCTTTCTTCCGGCGGGCAGTCGGACCGGCCAGCGCACGTAGCAAGGCACGCGAACGCCCCCTTCATAAACGCTGGCCTTGCGGCCGCGCAGGCCGCCGTTGTAGCGAGGCTGCTGCGGACCGTTGTCGGTCAGAAAGATCACGATCGTGTTGTTCGTCAGTTGTAAATCGTCCAGCTTCTGCAGCAGGCGGCCGAAATTCGCGTCGATGTTCTCGACCATTCCGTACAGCCGCGCCAACTCGTCCTCGGTCATCGGCTTGCCTTCGGGCGGATGGCCGAACTTCGGAAACTGACCCGCGCTCAGATCGACTTGCCGGTAGGCCGCGTACTCTTTCTCCGGCGCCTCCAAGGGCGTGTGCGGCGGGTTGTAAGGCAAGTAGACGAAGAACGGCTGCTGGCGGTTGTCTTCGATGAACTGCATGGCCGCGTTTGTGTAGACGTCGGAGCAGTAGCCGTGGCTTTGTTCAAGCTTGCCGTTGTGCAGCAACATGGGGTTCAGGTAATGGCCGCCGCCCGGCGGATCAGAAGGCTGGCCGAGCCCGCCCCCTTTGATGACCAGCGATTCCTGAAAGCCCTGGTCCATGGCCCGCATCGGGTAATTGTCTCCCAGGTGCCACTTGCCGAAGATGCCGGTCCGGTACCCTGCCGCCGAGAGCATTTCCGCCAGCGTCACTTCATCGGCGAACATCAGCGAACGGCCGAGAAACGTATCGACAATGCCCGTGCGATAGTTGTATCGCCCGGTCATCAGGCTCGACCGGGTCGGCGAGCAGACCGGGCAGACGTAGAACTGCTCCAGCTCCACGCTCTGCCGTGCGAACTGGTCGAGGTTCGGCGTTTTCAGCACCGGGTTGCCGTGGGCGCCCAGGTCGCCATAGCCCTGATCGTCCGTCATCACCAGGATCACGTTCGGACGGCTCGATGCATCGGCGGCAGCCTGCAGCACGGCCGGCGCCAGTGCGGCAAACAGAACAATCATCCGGACGGCAGTTTGCATGCGAATCTCCTACGGGCAGCTCTCGGTTGCGACGTTCACGTTGATAGGTGCATTCCCGGATGGCGCACGGCCGACACTAACCCGAAGTGCGAGCGAGGGACTGATCTGGGGCCGCGTCGAAAGCCCTCGCCCGCGCTTTTTGACGTTGCGCGGCTCGGACCCCGTCCGCCTTGTGCGGATGGTGAACAAGATGGCGAGCTAGTCTCGATGGGCCCAAACGCATGCAAAGGCCCCGTCCAGCTTGTCTGGATGGTGAATAAGATGTTAACAGCTTGCGGCGCCATGATCTCCTTCACCGTCCAGGCGAGCTGGACGGGGTCGACGACGAAAATTCCTCAGAGCGGGCTAGTTCTCCATCTACTTCACCAGCGAGGCAAGCTCGCTGGGGTCGCATGCGCAACATAAAAAAAACGTGCTTCGGGTTAGTGTGCTTTCCGGCAAAGTCCCTCGCTCACGCTTCGGGTTAGTGTGCTTTCAGGCAAGTCCCTCGCTCACGCTTCGGGTTAGTGTGCTTTCCGGCAAGTCCCTCGCTCACGCTTCGGGTTAGTGTGTTTTCAGGCAATCGATTCCCCCTCTGCGCCGGCCGGCGCCATGTGCAAGTGAGCCGTAGCGAGCTTACCTTGTCAACGCCCGGCTTACGCCAGCACCTTCTTATTCTGTTCTCCGGCCGTTTCACGGACGTACCGGGGTACGGCGTAGCCCGGCAGCCGAGTGCGAAGCTCGGCGATCAGGCGCCGCCCGGTTTCTTCAGGCACTTCAAAATGAGCGGCCCCTTGCACCCGGTCGAGCTGGTGCAGGTAATAGGGCATCACTCGCAAATCGACCAGCCGCCGGCACAGCTCCGCGAGCACGTCGGCGCTATCGTTCACCCCCCGCAGCAGCACGGCCTGGTTCAAGACCGGAATGCCGGCGTCGACCAGCCGGCCGAGGGCGGCGGCCACTTCGGGCCACAGTTCGGCGGGATGATTGGCGTGTACGACGACCAGCGGGGCCAGCCGCGTGCCGCGAAGCCAGCCGAGCAGCTCGTCGCAAACTCTTTCAGGAATTACAATTGGAAGCCTGGTGTGGATCCGCAGCCGGCGCAAATGCCCAATTGCCGCCAATCGCTCGGCAAGCTGGGCCAGCCACGAGTCGGTCAGCGAAAGCGGATCGCCGCCGCTGAGCAGGACTTCTTCCATGGTCGGATCGGCCGCCAGCTCGGCCAGGGCCGGCTCCCAGGCGGCCAGCGAGTGCGGCCCTTCGGAATACGGGAAGTGGCGGCGGAAACAGTACCTGCAATGGACGGCGCAGGCGCCAGTTGTTACCATCAACGCCCGACCGTAGTATTTCTGAAGCAAGCCGGCATGCAGGGCGGCTGCGGCATCGCCGACCGGATCGGCGGCGAAGCCCGGCGCGGCGATCAGTTCGTCCTCCAGCGGCAGAACCTGGCGCAAAAGCGGATCGGCCGGATCGCCGGGGCGCATCTGGGCCAGATAGCCTCGAGGCGCGAACAACGGAAACGCGTCGGCCGCGCGGATGGCCGCCGCTGCGTACTCGGCGGGCAGTTCCAGCAGACGGCACAATTCGAGGGGGTCGCGAACCGCCTCCCGAAAGACCTGTTGCCAGCGCATGCCGTGCGGCGCGGAGGTTCCCCCGCCGACAGAACCAGCCTTCCGCGATATAATGCCTGATTCGTTCATGCCAACTTTACGTGCCAGATTTCCGCGCAGGACCGGCATCGGAGCCGCCGCGTACGATAACCCTATCTTCCGGAAGACTCAGAGGAAACCCATTCGTGGCTAGCTACAGCACCAGCGAGTTCAAAAAGGGACTCAAAGTTCAAATCGAGGGCGACCCGTACTTGATGATCGAGTGCAACTTCGTCAAGCCGGGCAAGGGCAACGCCCTGTACAAGTGCAAGCTCCGCAACCTGCTCCGCAACACGGTGCTGGAGCGGACGTACAAGGGGGGCGATTCGCTCGACGCGGCCGACATTACGGAGATCGCGGCCCAGTTCCTGTACCGCCAGGGCGACATGTTCGTGTTCATGGACAACACGACGTACGAGCAGTACGAGTTGAATTCCGCCCAGGTGGACGACGCCTGGAAGTACATCAAGGAAGGCGACCGTCTGCAACATGGTGTTGTTCAACAACAACCCCATCTCGGTCACGCCGCCGAACCACGTGATCTTGAAGATCGAATACTGCGAGCCCGCCGTCCGCGGCAACACGGCCACCAACCTGACCAAACCGGTCAAGCTGGAGACCGGCGCCGAGATGCTCTGCCCGGCCTTCGTCGAATTGGGCGAGTTGATCAAGATCGACACCCGCACCGGCGAGTACATCGAACGGGCCAAGGAGTAGACGCCGGCTGGTTGAAACGGTTCTTGAAAGGAGAGCGGGAGATGAAGAGGAGATGAGGAGAGAATGCCTTCGGAAGCAATTCCCTGGATTGTCCCCAGATCGCCTCCGTATCTCCTGATCCCCCTTTTCAAAAGCCGGAACGGCACATCGGCTCTTGGTTCCGCTTTCAGGTCCGCTCGCAGTTCCGATAATCCGATCAGCCTTGTTGCGCATCCGTGCAACTGGCAGCCGTAGGTCAAGCTTCGGCATAACCCTCGCTAACGGCCCGCCGTAATGCTGAAGTATCAGGCACAAGACTTCCGCCCGACGGCCGGCTGGCCGCTGCTCCGCTTGCGCGCGGAACTGCTGAAGAAGCTGCGCCGTTTTTTCGATGACCGCGGCTTTCTGGAAGTCGAAACGCCGATCCTCTCGGCCGACGTGGTGATCGACCGGCACCTGGATCCGTTCGCCGTCGAGGTCGGCGACGGAGGCGGCCGCCGCACGATGTGGCTGCAGACCTCGCCCGAGTTCGCCATGAAGCGGCTGCTGGCGGCCGGCGCCGAGGCGATCTACCAGGTGGCCCGCGTCTTTCGCGCCGGCGAACAAGGCCGGCTGCACAACCCCGAGTTCACCATGGCCGAGTGGTACCGCCGCGGCGACGACTTGCAGGCCGGGATGCAATTGCTCGGCGAGCTGGCCGAGGCGCTGTTGGACCTGGGCCCGGCCGAGCCGATCAGCTACCAGCAGGCGTTCGAGCTTTATGCCGGCATCGATCCGCACTCGGCCGACGTCGCGGCGCTGGCGGACGTGCTGGCAAGGCATGGCCGATCGGCGCCCGAGAGCTTGAGCCCGGCCGATCGCGACTCGTGGCTGGAGCTGGTGCTGGTGGAACTGGTGGAACCGGAGTTGGGCCAGATCGCGGCCGCAGATCCTGTACGACTATCCGGCCAGCCAGGCGGCGCTGGCGCAGGTGCGGCCCGGCCCGCCGGCGGTGGCCGAGCGGTTTGAGCTCTACGTTCGCGGGATTGAACTGGCCAACGGCTATCATGAATTGCTCGACCCTGCCGTGTTGCGGGAGCGAAACCGCACGAACAACCAATTGCGTCAAACCGACGGCAAACAGACGCTGCCCGAAGAGAGCCGCTTGCTGGCGGCAATGGACGCCGGCCTGCCCGAGAGCAGCGGCGTCGCCCTCGGCTTCGACCGCCTCATCATGCTCGCCGCCCGCGCCGACAACATTGCCGACGTCCTCCCCTTTCCCTTCGACCGGGCCTAACTCCTGCCATTCTCCTCTCCCCCTGGGAGAGGCCGGGTGAGGGCTGCCCTTCTCCTCTCCCCAAATCCGCCTTCCCAGCTCGACGCCGCGCCACCTGCAACCACGCCGGCGACCCGCTCGGGCCTGCCTCGGCACGCGGCTCTTACCGCCATCGCAGCCCATGCCGCCGGGCAGCTTAAGTCTTAGCGCAATTGAAAGACAATCGCTTCCGAGCTCAGTTCGCGGGACCAGCGCCAGCGTGCAATCGACTCGAGAAAATACGGCATCCCACGCTCCTCAGTGCGACCCAAACCTCCGTCCGCCCCAGCCCCCAACCCCCCTCTATTGGTTTTCCAAAGTCTTAGCGCCCAAGCCAGCGATCCCACTCTCCTCTCCCCAAGGAGCAGGCATACACTCCGCTGTGCCGTCTGCCTTTTCCTGGGAGAGGCCGGGTGAGGGCCGCCTTCTTGTGCGAGAGGCCGGGTGAGGGCTGCCTTCTTGTGCGAGACGCCGGGTGAGGGTCCGCCTTCTAATGGCAGAGACCGAGTGAGGGCTGCCTACCTCTGCGAGAAGCCGGCCCGCCGCCTGCCTTCCTGCTAGCCGCTGCCAGGCAGGGCCAAGTCCTTCCCGACTCGGCAGGCGCCAAGATCCTTCAATCTTGGTATCCTCTTTCCGGCTTGTCAGACAACCGGAAACTCCGCCGCTGCCGCCTGGGCTGGCGGGCCAAACGCGACGCCACGCTGCGCTAGTCCCACAAGAAATCTTCGGTGACCGTCACTTCGCGAATCTGGCGGCTATCGGGCTCGAAGACGCGAATCTTGATTTGAATGCCCTTGAGCGGCACGGGATAAGGAATCGGCCCTTCGATCTCCGTCACATCATCCACGCCGCCGACGCCGTTGTCGTCGAAGCCATTGGTGTAAGTTGTCGATGATTCCGTCGCTGTTCTGATCGATCCCGTCATCCTCGTAGGTGAACGATCCAGTGTCGTAAAGTGCGCCGAGTCCGCTCGACATTCGATGCCACCCGGGCCGGCAAAGACCGACAGGTTTGTAAGGGTATCCGTACATCGGTTTGTTACGGCATAGGCCGGGCGACCGATGCCGAAACTTGGTTGATGTAATTCAAACGACATACGCTCCTCGTCCCTGGTGCCGTTGCACGTCGCGAGAAACGTTTGTCGCAACTATTTCCCGCGATCGCATGCCCACTGGGCATAAGCTGGTATAGCCCAAGTCGCCCGGCATGTAAACAGGCGAATTGGCAGGCAACGGAGCCATACAGTCACCCGCGGTAGTCATCGAAATGATCGGGGCCAGTGGATCCCAGGCCTTGACGTCGAAAGAAATGACGTTTGTCAGAATCACGTCATCGGAGACTCGCGTGCTTCCATCCAGGGTCGGCTCCGTCGCCCCCGAAAAGGCGTAGATGGCGCCGTTCGTAGGATTTACCTGCTGCCAAGGATACGGGTTCACCCAGGCGTCAAAGTACTGACCTGTGCCCACGGTCAGATTCAAATACGGCATGAACGTAACGGTGAATGTCGTGTTGGCTGGTAACTCGTGATTGAAGCCGTAGGCGAAGGGTAAATCAACGGCAGCTACAGGGGCGGTGGCGGATAAGGAATGGCCATTGCGGGCGGACTCGGATTCGAAACCGCGGCACCCCACATATTCGACGTCGCGGCCCACGTCTGGCCGTATGGATTCGGGTCATAGAGGGGAAACGGCCAGCGAGCGACAGCCGGAGTCGATGTCGAAAGCATATTCGTGTAGAAAGTGCATTCGCGAAAGTCGGCATCCCCATGGCTCCCCAGAACCGAATGTCGTAAGGATAAATTCCAAGGCTGGTGTCCGTAGCTGTTTTCTCTCTTCGGTCAAGTCGCTTAGAGAGTTTGCCACCAGATTCGGCGCCGCCCCGTAATACCAGCCCTCAAGTCCTACGGTCCGGCCTCCTGGATGCACCGAAATATCAAATTTGTCGTAGAAGCTGATATCGTAGGTCCACGGCGCAGGCATGAGCAGCCGATTCGTCGACAACAGGAACACCGTGTTATCGCCAATAGACATTTCGGCTTGACGAAAGAACGCGACGATACAACGTGTTGCCTCTGACGAACCAGAGCGATCTCCGCATAGTTTGACTCGTCGTTCCGTCAATCCAGTATTTGTGCGGCTTCCGGTCGTGCCGGTATAGTTATAGGCCTCGCGATAGCGGCCGTAAAATGGCCGTTCCTCGTTGCGCGTCGTGAACATCAAAATATCATCCGGGTCTCCGACCGTCGTATCAGGCATCGGGAGCCCGCCCGTATTGTCTAATTCGTCGATGTTGCCGCGATCGTGCTGCCCAATTGCACCGGACCGGCTGGCCCTTCGATGTACTCGAAGTAGCCCTCGCCCTGTTCGGGCCTCAGCGGCGGCAGCATGGGGGCGGTCAATTTGCCAGATCGCTCTGCACGTAAGCTTCGTAGCGCAGAGCGGTCGGTTATCTGCAGCACTTCGCGCAGTGTCCGACGCGGCCGTGCCGACCATGGCAAACACCTGAACGACCAGCGCCATCAAGATCAGGGTGAGCGCCGTAGCGATCATCACCTCGACCAGTGTGAATCCCGTCGCCGCCGCTCGCTTCTCGCCTCGTTACTTGCCGAATCACAAAACTATCCTCGTTGAAAACACGCGATTGACGATTCGCAATTGGAGACGCCGGCAGATCATCAATCATCCAGGACTCGACCGCCCAATACGGTTCGCTCCGCATTCATTTTGTGGCCTCGGCTGAAGCCAACCGGGATTGAGCGGTCAATCAGATAAAACGCTCGCTTTTGTTCGATCTGGCCGGTGCTGCTTCCTAGCTCACTGACCAACGCCGGCTCCCTGAGGATTGATCGGCGAGTGATCGGCACGTCTGCCACCTCGAACTTGCCAAGCGTGATCCAGACCGCGTAGACGTTTGACCGATTCGTGGCCAGATTCCCCAACCGTTGAAGACGCCTGATATTGAAAGTAAGGACTGCGCCGCCGCATTGCGATAAGAAGTCGAACTTCACCATTGGCCGTCGTCAACTGGAAGTTGGCGGGCGGCGTCGTCGTGATATTGAAGGGAACGTTCGCCAGCTGCGTGTTGTAGTTGAAAGGATCGAAAGTCCCGTATCCAACATCGAAGTCGCGGCGGGGGTGGGTACCCCGCCGGGATTTGCATCGGTACTCCGGGCCCTGAGCAGGGTGGCATTGACGCCGTTATAAATCGACGTTGAGCTCATCGCCGTGGGATAAGGCACGCCGGGATACGCGCCAGGTGCATCATTAGCGATGTGTTACCTGCGACGCTCGTTGGCGGCACTCGCGCCCGGCGCCGTCGGGCCGGAAAGGATTTGCAAAGAACGCGGGATACACCGAATTCTGCGGAATTGCCGCTCGAGAGGGAATTCCGAAAGCGAATTCCAGTTCGGGACGAGGGAATTGCCGACGCCATTGGAGCCCTGCCGGCTGTCGACGATTTCTGCCAGAGATTGTGCCACCCCGGGTAATCGTCCATCACGCCTTCGAAAACCTGTGGGTCGAACACTGTGTTGAGATTGACGCGTCCCGGCTCGCGATAACTAGAAAGCCAGTTAAACGGCGGGTGGAACAGATGCGGTTGAGGCGTCCCGACGGGCCCCGCATTGTTTGACTCAAAGACGAGTGGATTCAACATGGTCTGGGTGCCGGCAAATCGTGAGGGGACATGCACGTGCTGGAGAGAGAATCCGGAACAGGTTGGGCATGAACGTCCCAGTGCCGCTGGCCAGCAGCAGCCGGCTGCTGGCTATCGTCAAAATTCAGCGGTCGACGAAATTGAGCGACGGGCAGTTGGCCTGCCGCAGCGGGCTGCCCCGGCTGGTACTCAACTACAGGGTCGCCTGCGTAGCTGCTTTGCCAGCCAAGCATGGAGAAATCAGAACACAGGCTGGCCGGCGAGCTGCACGGCACTAACATCAACTCGTACTGGCTGACAAACGGGCGGTTGATCCAGGACAGCCAAGGGAAAGGCGTTTGTAGATCGCCGACGTATTGCGGAGCGGGAACCCCCGTGTCTTTTGAGATGTTTGTGAGGGTCGCGTTCGTATAAGTGTAGTAGGCGCCGTACTCATAGGTATTCAGGTAGCCAAACGTATGATGCGTTAGCGGCGCCGACGGCGACCCAGCCGCGGGCAGCGGAAGGAGAGGCCATGAGACGGGCGTCCAAATGTTTGGCGAGTCGGTGGCCGGTTCACAGTTGGCCGCAGTTCCGCCGCGGCGGCGAGTGTCGAATCCGACAATCGTGCCGGGGCTGCCTCCCTTGTGATGGGGCGAGTTTGCTTGGTACTGGGGCTCGAGTGCGGCTCAGGGGTAATTGCGTTTGGTCTTGGGCGGGTTGTTCTCCCCCGTGTACGCCGCCAAATCAACAGGCATGCTATCGACCGTCATGTACGGGTTGGTGACCGCATTCCAAGGTACGAGCGGGTTAGCAAGCCGTTGGAGAAACACGATCGTGTATCCGGATGTCGTAGTGACGTGGTCCCCGCTCGTGCCCTTTGCGTCCCCATTACCGCTAACATACGGATTCGGATTCGTCACCTGTGAGTTCATGCCGCTGTCATAAGGATGCGTGGGAAATTGTCGCGGGCGGCCGTGCCCTGCGACGAGTAATAGAAGCCGTCGTCGGCGATCGCGCTGGAATTGAACGCGGGGTAACCGAGTAGTGGCTCCGAGATGCTCATACGCAGCGTCGTGGTAACGGTGGCGCCGGACAGCGTGACGGGGGGGCTCGAATTGGTCGAAACGTGCTGCAAGTAGTTCCCTGTAGTGTCTAGCCAGTTTGTCTGAATGGGCACGCCGATGACAGGCTTGATATTAGGCGCCGCGGTGTTGACCGTACTGTACGGCGGTTGAGCGGCACCCGCGCTGTACATGCCTACCGGGCCTGTCCAACCGCCGCCGCCGCCAAGCTCTAGCTGCATCGGGTAGGTGTTGCTGGCCGCACCCCCGACACTATTTTTGCCGATGAAGATGGAGTTCGAAAACATCGTTCCCGTGCTCGTTGCGCGGCACGTTGGTCGCTGTCACCGGACACGCTGGACCGACCACGGCGTACTGGCCCGGCGGAACCATCAAGAACGAGCTTAAAGGCACGGCAAGCGGATCGGCGAAAAAGCTCTGAGCTTCGGCAACGTTGTTAATCGTATTCGGACCCGTACTGTTGCGGAACGCGAGCTGGTAAGGGGTGAAATAAACGGTGCGAGAAATCTTTGCGGTCGGTAGTTGCGGAGCGCGCGGATCAAGCGTGTAGGTGGTCGCGCTTGCGTTGAGGAAACTGTCATATCCCAAGGGAGAATAGGCAATCGCCAGGCGCCAGACGGGAGAGGCGGCTGGTCAGCGCCGCCACGCCAACCGGCTGGTACGCAACCTGAGCCAAGTTGACGCCGAAACCTTGGCTACCGAGCTGGAAGCCGGCGCTATTCGTCCACGGCTGCGAGGCTATCGTATTCGTCCAGGGCTGGCCGGTCGTGGCGATCAAACTCTGGTCGTATTGCAGGTCGCGCTGCGGGGCGTTCGTCGAACTCGTCGGGTTGAACATCTCGACGATGAGCGAGCCGCGCGGCCGACGGACCTGATCGTAGTCGCTATCGTTGGATGGCATATCATTAATAAAGGTGTCTGTGGCGCCGGCCTGATTGGTGTCGTCGGTGCCGCGGTCATGAAAGGCGGCGGCCTCGGTGATCAGCAGCTCCGGACGCTCGCAGCCCCACACAATCCTTCGCCACGAATTCGCATCGTCGGTGGTGCCGACGATGTCGTCGACGTTCCATGTCAGAGACGGGTTATTCATGTCGTCGCATAGAACGGATAGAGATCAAATTCAATGGCGTCATGATCGAATCGCGATCACGAAAATCCCCGGCGTTATCGCCCATTGCGCGATCACATATGCCGCTTCGTTGCGTGAATTCGCACGAGAACATTCCATGGGGTCTGGACGCCGCTGGACGAGTATGGTTCGCCATCAGGGTGTGTGTCGAGTTGTTAGCGCAGTCATCCAACGATAGCATCATGGTTGAGGTAAGGATGGCGGGCAAGGAGCTGGCGCTCGCGTGTCCGCAATGGTAGGATCGCTCAGCGAAACAGGGCGCCCGTTTGCGTGTCTGTCTACGACCGAAGACGAAAGAGTTGTTGATAGGGAATAGCCCGTCATTGTTCAAATCGAGCAATTCGAGAATGTTATTCATCTTCGTATATGTGATCACTCCCGCGGTTGAAGGCAACGTCAGCGACCACGGAAACATCATCATCTTAGTGTGCGGAGTGCCGCTCGTATCAAGCCAGAATGCCTCCAAAGGCTCGTCGACGACGCCGTTTAAGTTGTCATCCTTGCCATTTCCCAACGGCGGTTGATGTCGAGCCGCATGCCCATAATCACCTCGGGCGACAAAGCGTTAATACCCACTTTCCAGAGCCAAAAATCAGCCGAGTTATTGTTCACGTTGAGAAATAAAGCCAGGTCGGCCGAAACGGGAGCCGTGAATGCGGCGCGTTGAGAGCGCAGCACTTTAGCGAATGCGCCCACGCGAGATCCGTCAGACTCAAGCCGTTCAGGCTCAACTGAATGCCGGTGCCGCTAGAACTGAGTATTGAAGGACCACGTCCTGCATCTGCTATGGCATCAAGCTGACGCTCAGAACGGAGAATCCAGCTCTATATCATCATGAAGGCGAGGCGTCGGTTAGCCCGTCGGCGATTGCAGATTGGGCGTTCAAAGGCGCGTGCTCGTCTCGAAGACGGCTTGCGGCTCGTCACGCGCGGTCGCAGATCAGACACATGCACGTCATTGAATGCAAAATCCCTTCGAGCTCGGCTGGCGTAAACGGTCGGTGGCTCGGCGTTACTCCGGAGCCGCTTCCGTTTCCTGTTATGCGCCTGCGTGCTACGAGTTCAGCGACAGGTCGAACTCGTAGGGCTGTCGACCGCGTCATTAAGGTAGCTCAGATATGCATATTGAAGGTTGGGATTCGCCGGGGCGTTGGGCAGCCGTCAGAAGCCCAGGGTCATGGTAGTTCACGATCCAGGGGGTTCGGCGTCCCCGCGTAATACGGATCCGCGGAAATATCGCTACGATTCCACGCGCATTTAGATGATAGGGCGACCGATGCGATGTTGGCACGTGAAGAGTGGGATTTTGTCACGGGCCCTGACGTATTGTTCGAGCGTCATATTTGACGAGATAAAGTCAAAAAAACTCCGGCAGTGTAGCTGGCAGTAGGATAGCGGCGGATTTGCAGCTACCAGTCGCAGTTGAATTCCGGCTGCAGTAACGCGTACATGCGACATCCGCCAGCGCAAAGAGATCATTAACCCAATTCCATGCAGTGCCGCTCGCATTCAACGACGGATCAAAACCGGTGATATACGTCTGCTCGGTCGTCCAAGGATCGATCCAACGCGACCATCCGGGGCGAGGACCGCCGAGCAAATATTCGTGAAGGTGTCTCCGCGGCGTGCTCACAGGGTTGGGCGTCGGGCTGTTATCGTTTGCGGGCGGAAAAAGACCGAGATAGCTTGATGCCGGGTAATAAGTCGATTCGCATATACGCGGGCTGATTCGCCGTACTTGCCGTCTATGGAGTAGCCAAGGCCCCCCGTCGGCGGAGTACCGCTATAGATATAATAGGCGTAGCCCTGCATCAGGTAGGCGTAATAATTCAACGTGTCCAACGTAATCGTTCCGCCGCCCGCGATCCGCGACAATAAATACGCGGGATTGATCTCTGCCGGTCCATAACCTTGACCGATCGGGAAATTTCGTTGACTCACGCTCGACTCTGCAGCCAAGGCGCCGCTCGTTCCGGAAAAGGGTCCGGAAATAGTCGAAGTTCCGGCGGTGCCGTTGTACCGCTGAGGGTCAGCCTGCGCAGATCGTGCCGTGAGCGTTCAGGTTGATTTTTCCATCCATGTCGACAATGAGGATGGCAGCCAAAGATTTGTACTTCGTGCCATCGGAGAGCGTCTGAACAGGCAATCCCACGTCGGTCCAGATGCTGTCGGGAATGCTATCGTTGTCGTTGTCGACGTCCAGGCCGCCTTGACCGCCTATGAGGGTTCTGTCTGGAACCCAAGTAGGCGGTGTGGTCGTGCCGTTGATACACCAGCAGCCGGTGATAGGATTGAACTGATGGCCGCTGTAATCAAGGTCCCCCTGATTCCACGTCCCGCTACCGTTCAAGTCTAGGAACGCCTCGCCCGCCGTGTACAACTGGTCGCCGTTCATGTCTACAAACGGCTCATGGAAATCCCAGACGCCGTTCCCATTGAGGTCCTGCGACGCGGGAACAAAAACCTGGTCCATCGGTTCCGGACGCATTATCACCTTACGTCGAATGCTCAGCGGAATGGATTGAGCGTTCTGATAGGCATGCCAAGCAACCAACTCCGGACGATGAAGCGACGGAATAGGCGTGATGGCGCTGCCACTGTAATTGACGTGCATTGCGAGCAGCATATTCTGAAAATCGACGGCGTCATACGGTTCATTGCGCCGCCAGGCCCGGCCGGGTCATAATAATAAGGCGCCTGTGGGCTGACGAGCGGCGTCAGTTGAATCTGCGCGTGGTTCGGCAGAAATGCATACGGCATTCCCGTCGCAGGCGGCTTATTGAGATTCACCGGCGTCGGCGCGGCTTCCAGAGCATTGAGCAATGGTCCGGTCGATGCAGCGCCGGAATATGGCGGCGACAAGACCGTTGGAACCGGAGTAGCCGTGTTCAGTGCACTCGAGTTCTGCAGATTGAAGCCAAAGCCCGTGCCTGAAAACGGCCGACCATTGATTATGAACTGGTCGCCCAAATAGACGCCGTTTGCAGCGTTTGGAACCAGACCATCAAACGATACAACTTGCAACGTTGCCGTGCCGCCGTTGTACGTATAGCCGACCACGCGGCTCGACCGACCTTGCGCAGGGCCGTTGATCATCGTGATCACCTGGCCGGTATATGCCTGGCCATACGGCCCAAGGTTCGGTCGAGCCGCGTGGTCGGCTGGATACCTACAACGGCGGCACAGCAACGTTGCAAGTTGTATCGTTTGATGGTCTGGTTCCAAACGCTGCAAACCACGTGGCAACCAGTTTCATAATCAATCGTGAGCCATTTTCAGGCACGGGCTTTGGCTTCAATATACACGGACTATTGAGCACTGAACACGGCTACTCCGGTTCCAACGGTCTTGTCGAAGCCATCCTCCGGCGCTGCATCGACCGGACCATTGCTCAAAATTTTGTGGAAGCCGCGCGACACCGGTGAATCTCAATAAGCCGCCTGCGACGGGAATGCCGTATGCATTTCTGCCGAACCAACGCATATTCAACTGACACAGCTCAGTCAGCCCACAGGCGCCTTTGTCCTTATGACCCAGCCAGGCCTGGGCGGCCGAGGGGCCGTATGACGCCGTCGATTTCAGAATATGCTGCTCGCAATGCACGTCAATTACAGTGGCACGCGCCATCACGCCTATTGCGCTCGCTTCATTGTAGCGGAGTTGGTTGCTTGGCATGCCTATCAGAACGCTCAATCCATTCCGCTGAGCATTCGACGTAAGGTGATAATGCGTCCAGAAACCGATGGACCAGGTTTTTGTTCCCGCGTCGCAAGACCTCAATGGGAAGCAGCAGTTGTAGGATTAGTAAGAACAGTTTTATCCACACATGAACATGCAAGCTCCAGTCTCGCCCACGCGCGCGCGAGCCGTGCGGCTTAAGAAAGAACGGTATAGGGGCGTGAAATAAGGGGGACCTTGATTACAGCGGCCATCAGTTCAATCCCATCACCGGCTGCTGGTGTATCAACGGCACGACCACCCCGCCTACTTGGGTTCCAGGACAGGAAACTCCTAGGCGGTCGAGGCGGCCTGGACGTCGACAACGACAACGATGACATTTGCCGACAGCATCTGGACCGACGTGGGATTGCCTGTTCAGACACTCTGCAAAATAGCACGAAGTACAAATCTTTGGCTGCAGTCCTCATTGTCGACATGGATGGAAAAATCAACCTGAACGCTCACGGCACCATTGAGCAGGCTTACTACAGCGGTACCCGGTCCGCGCCACAACTACGACTATTTTTTCGGACCCTTTCTGGAACGAGCAGCGCGCCTTGGCTGCGGTATCGAGCGTGAGTCAACGAAATTTTGCCGATCGGTCCAAGGTTATGGACCGGCAGAGATCGATCCCGCATATTTAGTTGTCGCGGATCGCGGGCGGCGGAACGATTACGTTGGACACGTTGAAAAGTTACGCCTACCTGATGCAGGGCTACGCCTATTATATCTATAGCGGTACTCCGCCGACGGGGACCTTGGCTACTCCATAGACGGCAAGTACGGCGAATAGAGCCAGCACTAGTATGCGAACTCGACTTATTACCCGGCATCAAGCTATCTCGGTCTTTTTCCGCCCGCAAACGATAACAGCCCGATGCCAACCCCAGCAGTCGGCGCGCGGGATACACCTTTCACGAATTTATTTGCTCGGCGGTCCCAGCCCTGGATGGTCGCGTTAAATCGATGGTAAGAAGACAGAGCAGAAGTTTATATCAACCCGGTTTTGATAGGTTCGTTGAATGCAAGCGGGCACGGGATGGAATTGGGTTAATGATCCTTTTGCGCTCGCACAGATAAAGGATGTACGGCCATTTCCTGTCTCCAGCCCTCAAAATTGCCGGACTCAACCGGTAGCTAGAAATCCGCAACTATGCTACTGCCAGCTACACTGCGGGACGTTTTTTTGACTTTTATCTCGTCAAATATGACGCTGAACAATACGTCAGGGCCCTTGCAAATCCCCACTCTTTAAGCATGCCAACATCGCATGGTTCGCCCTATGATCTAAATGCACGTGGAATCGTAGCGACGGATCTCCGCGGCGTTCCAAATGACGCGGAGAAACCCTCAATCTCCCCTGGATGCTGAACTTGAATGACCCTGGGCTCTTGACGCCTCCCAACGCCCCGGCGATATCCCCAACCTTCAATACGCATATCTGAGCTACCTTAATGACGCGGTCGACAGGCCCTTACGAGTTCGACCTGTCGCTGAACGCAAGGCGCGCAGGCACCTAACAGGAAATGGAAGCGGCTCCGGAGGAACGCCGAACGACCCGACCGTTTACGCCAGCCGAGCTCGAAGGGATTTTGCGATTGGAATAACGCGCATGCGTCTGATCTGCAACCGCGCGCTCGACGAGCTGCGAGCTGCCTTTCGAGGTGGGCACGCGCCCTCGACGGCCGCCTCTCGGCAATGGCCGACGGGGCTAACCGACGTGCCGCCTTCACTGACCACGGGAGCTGCGCAGGATAGTCCCGTTCCGAGCGTCAGCTTGACGCCCGCATCGAGCCCTCCTTCAATACTCAGTTTTAGCCCGCGACCGGCATTCGGGTGAGCCTGAACGGCTTGAGTCTGACACAATATCGCACAGGCGGGCCGCTGCTTCGCTGAAAACCACAGCGGTCTCGCCAACGCGGCCGCGTCTCACAGCTCCAGTTTCGGCCGACATCTAGATATGGCAACGTGAACAATAACTCGGCTATTTTTGGCTCTGGAACGCCCGTATAGACGCATCTTGGCGCCCGAGGTGATTATGGGCATGCGGCTCGACATCAACCGCCTGTTGGGAAATGGCAAGGATGACAGACTTAAATGGCGTCGTCGACGAGCCTTTGGAAGGGGGTTGGCTTGATACGAGCGGCACTCCGCACGCTGAGACGATGACGTTTCCGTGAGCAGCCGACGTTGCCTTCAACCGCGGGAGTGATGAGACACAGACGAAGATGAATGACGTTCTCGAATTGCTCGATTTGAACAATGACGGGCTATTCCCCACCAACAACCCTTCCGCACTCGGTCCTAGACAGACCCGCAAACGGGCCCCCTGTTCCGCTGAGCGATCCTACCATGGCGATACGCAAGCGCACCAGGCTCCCTTTGCCCTTCCCCCCCTAACCATGATGCTATTGTTCAACGAGCCCGCGGTAATAACAACTCGACACAGTACCTGATGGCGAACGAATACTCAGTCCAGCGGCGCTCCAGCCCCCATGGAATGTTCTCGGTGCGAATTCGCGCAACCAAGCGGCCGGATATGTAATAGCGAGGAATCGGCGGAATCAACGCCGTGGATTTTCGTGATCGCGATTCGATCATAACACCATTTGAATTTGATCTCCATGCAAGTTGTACGCCGACGACATGATGACCCGTCTCTGACATGGAACATAGACGACATCGTCGGCACCACCCGCCGATGCGATTCGTGGCGAGGGATTGTGTAGACAAAGAACGTCCGGAGCTGCTGATCACCGAGGCCGCCGCCTTTCATGACCGCGGCACCGACGACACGAATCAGGCCGGCGCCACAGACACCTTTATTAATGATATGCCATGCAACGATAGCGACTACGATTTGGTCAGTCGACCGCGCGGCTCGCTCATCGTCGAGATGTTCAACCCGACGAGTTCAAAGCGAACGCCCGCAGCGCAACCTGCAATACGACCAGAGTTTGATCGCCACGACCGGCCAGCCTGGACGAATACGATAGCCCTCGCAGCGGTCGTTTTTTCCGCAGGCTTCCAGCTCGGTAGCCAAGGTTTCGGCGTCAACCCTGGCTCAGGTTGCGTACCAGCCGGTTGGCGTGGCGGCGCTACCAGCCGCCTCTCCCGTCTGGCGCCTGGCGATTGCCTTATTCTACCTTGGGATATAGCAGTTTCCTGCAACACAAGCGCGACCACCTACACGCTTGATCCGCCCCACTCCGCGAGAACTACCAACCACCGATCTTTCTCGGCACCCGTTTATTTCACCCCTTACCAGCTCGCGTTCCGCGACATTACGGTCGAATACGATTAACAACGTTGCCGAAGCTCAGAGCTTTTTCGCCGATCCGCTTGCCGTGCCTTAGAGCTCGTTCTTGATGGTTCCGCCGGGCCAGTACGCCGTGGTCGGTCAGGCACTGTCCGGTGACAGCGGAGCACGACCCACGGCCGGGGACGGACGGCACGGGAACGATGTTTTCGAACTCCCTGTTCATCAGCAAAAATAGTGTCGGGGGTGCGGCCAGCAACACCTACCCAATGCAGCTAGAGCTTGGCGGCGGCGGCGGTTGGACAGGCCCGGTCCCGCGCGGGTCTCGCTCAACCGCCGTTGAGTGCGGTTCAACACCACGGCGCCTAATATCAAGCCTGTCATCGGCGTGCCCATTAAACAAGCTGGGCTTGACACTCATTTATTAAAGCTTTCGGCAGCACCGTTTCGACCGATTCGAGCCCCCCCGTCACGCTGTGCCGGCGCCACCGTTACCACGACGCTGCGTATGGGCCAGCATCTCGGAGCCACTACTCGGTTACCCCGCATTTCAATTCCAGCACAATCGCCGACGAAGCACTTTCTATTACTCGTCCGCACACACCTAAGCACACTTTCCACGCATGACAATGGC
>CAWAYY010000058.1:0-25150 GCA_963786255.1 Pirellulales bacterium | reverse complement strand
ACGCATTGCTGCCGCCGAGCCCCTCCTGGGCGATCTCGAGCACAGCGTCGTACGTGAAGTCGCCTTTGAACTCAGAATTCCGCAGCAGCATGCCGAATGAGGCGACGGCGGCGGCGAATTTGAAGTCGGCCGAGGCTTTGGCGAAGTCGTTCTCCTCGTCTCGGGCAATGAACTTCAGCGGCGCCCCGCTCGTTTGACTGTCGGGCGCCTTGTATTTCACTTTCAATGTGGCCAGTTCGTCGCTGTCGGCGGCCGCAGTCAGTGCGGCGGGCCGCTGGTACTTGAGCGGTTCGGGCTCGCTCATAGGAGTTGGCTTGCCGGCGGGGATCAATTCGTAGAGCGCCGTCACGGCATGCCCCGCACCGATTTCGCCGGCGTCCTTGCGATCATCGTTGAAATCTTCCGCTCGCAACAGGCGGTCTTCGTAGCCGATCAACCGATAGGCGGCCACTGCGCCGCGGGTTGAATTCGAGCTGCAGCTTCACGTCTTTGGCGACCGTCACCAGCGTGCCGCCGGCCTGTTCGACCAGCAGCTTGCGGGCTTCGGCTTCAGTATCGATGTAGCCGTAGTTGCCGTTTCCCTTTTTCGGCCAGCTTCTCCAGCATCTGGTCGTTGTGATTGCCCATGCCGAAGCCGAGCACCGTGAGAAACACGCCGCTCTTGGCCTTGTCTTCGATCAGACGTTCCAGCTCGCCGTCGCTCGTCGCGCCGACGTTGAAGTCGCCGTCGGTGCAAAGGATCACGCGATTCGCCCCTTGTGAATGAAATTCGCCGCGGCAGTCTCGTAAGCCAACTCGATTCCCTCGCCGCCGTTGGTCGAACCGCCGGCTTCGAGCGATTCCAAGGCGGAGAGAATCTTCTCTTTCTGAATGCCCGGCGTGCTGGGCAGCACGAGACCGGACGAACCGGCGTAGACCACAATCGCCACGCGGTCCTGCTCGCGGAGTTGCTCCGTCAGCAGCCGCAGCGCACGGCCACGCGGGGCAGCTTGTCGTCGGGCTGCATCGAGCCGGAGACGTCGAGCAGGAATACGAGGTTGGCCGCGGGCCGGGCCTCGGCGTTCATTTCGCGGGCCTTGAGACTGACCCGCAGCAGTCGATGCTGTGGCTGCCAGGGACATGCTGCGGCTTCCAGTCGGGCCGCCAGCGGCTGCTTGCCTTCGGGCTGGGCAGTTCGTAGCTGAAGTAATTAATCAACTCCTCGATTCGCACGGCGTCGGGGGGCGGCAGCATATTTTCCTGGAGCAAATAACGCCGCACTTTGGCGAACGAGGCCGTGTCGACGTCGATCGAGAACGTCGACAGCGGATATTCGGCCGCATCGAGAAATGGGTTTTCGATGATCCGGCTATAGCGATCGCCTCCGTCGTCTGATCCACGGCCCTCATCCGGCAATTGGCTTCGAAGCACGAGATCGCCCGCCCGGTTCTGCTGCACCGTCGGCAGTCTTTTTGCCTTGGCGTTGCTGGTGATCATCAGCACCTTGCCGCAAATCAGGTACGTCCATTCCTTCTCTTCGAGCACCTGCCGCAAGGCCGAACGCAAGGTAATGCCCTTGCGCTGCGAGTGATCGGCGTTTCGACGCCCACGCCCGAATCGGCCAATACTTCGCCGTCGACCTGGATCTCAACGCCGTGGCGTTCCCGCAGATATTCGATGACGTCGCTTAACGGCTGGTCGACGAAGTCCAACTCTGTCTTGTCGTCCAGCGCGGCCATGATCTGGGTTTCATTCCGGCTAACCGATTTGTACTGCTTTCGTCGTTGGACAAGCCGTTGCCACGTCTCAGCATCAGGGTAGAGAATCGGCGGCCCGTCGGGCAGACCGACCATTCGCGGAGTGAGTTCCGAACTCCTGAGCTCCAATTCCTTGCGGGACTTTGTCAACCGTTGCCAGTCCTTTGCTGAACCGAATTGCGAACTGTTTGCCATCCTCGGACGGGATCGCACCGACTATCGACGTTGTGCAAGCCGGAGATAAAGCCCTCCTTCTTGGCATCGGCCGCCCATCGTAGTTGCTGGTGCGGATGACCATCTTGACCATCAGGTTCATCTGCTTGACGACCGGCTCGTCAGGCGCCAGTTCTCGGGCCCGCCTGGCGACGAGTTCAGCTTCGGCATAGCGATGTTCGCTCATCAACTTATCGAATTCATTGATAAGGAGGGCTAGCTTCTCGCCCTGCGCCTCTTGCGGCTCAACCGTTCTCGCGGATGCGACGGCGGTCGCCTTGTCTTCAGCATGCACTAGCGGTGGATCGCCGCTTCGCTTGCCGACGGTAACGTGCTCGTCGTTCAAAGCAGGCCGATAGATGGCGTAGACGCCGCCGGCCAGGCCGCCGATGATCGCAACGCTGGCCGCTAGCGCCAGCCGACGGCGCGGCGGCGCGGACGCCACAGGCTCGCAGCCGCCAGGATCCGTTCGGCCAGATCGGGCGGCTGTTTGCCGCCGAGCAATTCGCCGAGCGCCTGTTCGGCCAGGCGGTCTTCCCACTGGTCGCGGAGAGCGTCTTGTTCGTTCATGATTCGCGGATCCTTTTCTCTACGCAGCCGCGCAAGACTTCGCGCGTCCGCCTCAGCAGGCTTTTCACGCCGTCTTCGCCGATCTCCAGCAGCCTTCCGATGTCAGCCCGAGAGCGATCGTCGCGATATCGCAACTCGATGGCCTGACGGGCCCGCCCGTCAAGCGACTGCAGGCAGTCTCGCAACGCGTCCAGGTATCCGCTGCCGTCGTCGCCAGCCAGCCGAGACCAGACCTCATCGGCCAGTTCCAGGTTTGCCAGCGCCGGCTGTCGCTTTGATTTGCGGATAGACATCAGAAACTGCCGGCGCGACGCGGTGCGAATAAGCGGCCGTCGCTGTGGGCGATTGCTCAACGAACGGCCTGCGGTAAACGCTCAAGAACGTCTCTTGCGTCAGGTCGTCCGCCTGCGCGTTGTCGGCGCCCAGAAACCGCAAATACCGCCAAACGCCGGCCTGGTGCACTCGCACCAGCCCCGCAAAATCGCTCGGCGGCTTGATCGTCGCAATCGCCATGCCCTTAAATTGCCCGAAAGCGACGAAAGGGTGCAACGTTTTTATTTTTTGTCCGCCAGCTTTGGGCCTGAAAGGGCAGACAAAAAATGGCGGGCAAAAAGATGAGTGCCGGAAGAGTTGTGCGCTGTTTGCCGGCAATGAGCGAGCTGCAGTTTGCCTGGTTTGCCAAAGGGCGGAGCGGTCTCTACAGCGGATGGGTGTAATCGCCGCGAATAAAACCGGAATCTTCCGGCGGGACATAGCTGATGTCGAGATCAGGCGTTTCCAGACGCTTGTGCCCTTGGATGCGAGATTCGAGCGCCATGTCGAGAATTCCGCCCGTCAGCAGAGTACGCTCGATCGGGTAGGGGGGCCGCCCTTGGGCGAGAAAGTCCTCGACCTTCATGGTCAGCGCTTCAAGGAAAGCGGCGCCGGGCGGCGGCGGCAGGTAGAACAAGGTGGAGGCCGGCTTCTCTTGCCCCTTGATCCTGGCGGCGAACGTTGTGTCATCGACGTGTCCGTTGAGCAGCAGCACGGTCGCCTTTAAGCCATCGCGATATTCAATAATGAATGCCGCCGGCCCGTCAGGATACGTTGGGCTATCCGCCTTGGGGATGAAGTGGCGGCAGTTCTCTCGAATGTCGCCGACATTGAGCGAAGGGCTGCGCCCCAAGGCGTGTTCCAACAGATCCCACGACCAGAGCCCTGCATCGCCGGCCTTCCAGACCGCGTCGCCTTCCAGACACGTGACAGCTTTTACGCCTTGCTGGCCGGCGGTGCGGCGTTCGACCATGCACTGCAGCGCCTCCAGGGCGTGGATGCCGAAGATCTCCAACTCGCCGCGCGAGGCGATCAGCGCTTCTTGAATCGGCGCCTTCAGCGGCAGTTCCAACTCAGGCCGGCGCCAGGTCACCGGCAGGCTCGACCCGGCCAGCAGCGGAAAGCCCATCTCGCGGGCCGTCTTCGCCATAGCGAAGGCCTTCTTGCGGTCGTACGACAGGTGCTTGTCGCAGAATACCGGTTCGCTGCGGTTGGAACGCCGGAAGACCTTGACGATCTCCTGGAACAACTCGTATCGCGGATAGAGTTTTTGCGATTTCTCGTTGTACGGATAGTCGCCGTGCTCGCCGATCAGCAGCACTCCGTCCACCGCCAACTGGTCGCCACCGAGCGTGAGCGCTTCGACCGGGCTGGGGTAAAGGTTGAAGGCGTGGCTCTTGGAGAGTGAACGACTCAGATCGCGCGGGCCTTGCTGGGCGACGTACATTCCGGCGATGCCGAATTCGGGATAGTGCATCTTCCCGTCGCGCAAGTAGCCGTGCAAGAAGCGGCCGCAAATGTGATAGGCGTGCGAGAGGTAGTAATAAGTCGTCGTGACGACGGCCAGTTTCTTGGCCGGCTTGTCGGGCCGCGCCGGCGGCTGGCTGCGCGGATGTTCTGCGGCAGTTAAAACGTCCGGCCAGCAGGCGCCGGCGGCCAGGGCGGCGCTGGCTTGCAGAAAGTTACGACGATCGAGATCGCTGGGTGGCCGGGTCATGCTCAAAAACTCCTCGTGCCGGTTGTTTGCCTGGGCCGTGCGGTCTACCTGGTTCGGCCGATTGGCGTCATACTGATCGCGTTGCAGGTATGCGGGTTGCAGCTATGGCTGACGACGGAGAGCGAGAAGACGTTGACTCCTATTTCGCATCAGCATGCACGGCTCTGGCCGTCTCTCGCGATTCCAACGGGTAATCGGTGAGCACCGAATCGGCGCCGGCGGCGATGACGCGCCGCCAGTTTTCAAGTTCCTCGCCCGCCACCGTGGGCCCCGCCACGATCACGCGTTTGCGTGCCTGGTGAATACGGCCCGCTTGTTCGGAAGTGAGCGGAAAGCGGACGTACACCCAATCGGCGTTGCGCGCGGCGATGGCCGCCGGCAACTCGTCGGCCGTATTGGCGACGGCAGCCGCCGGAACGCGGCTGTCGGCGGCTCGCAGTCGCTTGCGGACCTCGGGCATGCTGATGGCGCGGCCGATGCACAGCAAGCGGTCGAGCACCTGGTGCTTGACGGCCAGCCGGACGACGTCGGCTTCGACCTGCTCGTCCTCGGCCTTGAAGTCGACGGCCACCAGCACGCGGTTCGCCTTCCGCTTGCCGACCAACTCGAAGACTTCCTCCAGCGTCGGGATTCGCTCGCCGGCGAAGGCCGGATCGAACCAACTGCCGGCATCCAGTTGGCGAAGTTCCTCCAGTGTCTGCTCGCGGACCTTGCCCGATCCGTCGGTCGTGCGGTCGAGCGTGTCGTCGTGAATGCAGACCAGGCGCCCGTCGCGCGAGCGGCGCACGTCAAGTTCGAAGCCGATCTTCAAGTCGATACATGCGGCGAACCCGGCCAAGGTATTCTCCGGCGCGTGGCGGAGTAGACCGCGATGGCCGACCGGCTGAAACGCGGTTTGGGGAGTCGCGGGCGTAGTGTCGGCGGCGGCTGCGCTTGTGACGGAAAGCAATCCGAGGGCAGTCAGAGGCACGAATCGGCGGAGACAGGTGCGGAGGAACAAAAGTGAGGCGGGCATTATTCGTGGCAGGTGGTAGGTGGGGGAGGAGGAAGGGGCTAATGTGGCGACAAGCCGCAACTCAAAGAGTTAATCGCCGGCGTGCGTCAGTAAATGCAAAATGCAAAACGCAAAATATAAAATGCAAAATGGCGGCGGGCGGCTTTCCGGCTTTGCATTTCGCGATTTTGCTTGGTTTCTGGCTTTCTGGCTTTCTGGCTTCTGAGCATATCCGGCTGGATCGCCGTGCGAAGAAGTCGATTTTCTGTATTTCGAAGGCTGTGCGGCCTGCGCTCCACCGAGCCATCGTAATGACGGAGCGAGCCGGGGCAAACAAAAATTGCGTCTTTTAATCGCCCCGTCACCGCGAAATCGACCAGGACGAATCGGAAAGCTCGCTGCCGCCGCCGATGCCTTCACGCGCCGGTGCGACGACGGCGGCCAAGGCAGCGATGTCGCGACGAATCATGCCGGAAAGCGCATAAGCCAAGGCAAAGCCGGGAAAACCGACGGCGCCCAAAACGCCAATGGCGATCCGGTCGTCGTTCGTATTGGCCAGCCATAACACGGCGAAGATCGCCAGGAAGTAGCGCGCCCATCGCGAGCACGAAATAACGGCCGGTGCGCTGCGAGAGGGCTTGCAGTCCACGCAGGGATTCGGAGTCGTGCTGCTGCGGTTCGACGAGCGCCGGAAAGAAAGCATGCGTCGTCAGGCAGGTAATCAGGAAGAAGCTGAGACTCGCGGCGATCAGACCGCACAGCGTTTGCGAGGTGAGGAAATGCAGAAAATGGCTGTGGTCGATCGAGACGTCTTTCAGGTACAGCCAGAGCGGAAACACGATGCCGGAAATCGCCCATTCGGCCGCGGAAACCCAGGCGACCCAGTCGCCGAAGACGAGCGAACGCCTGCGCGCGGCCGCCCGCTCGTCAGACGCATCGCGAGCCGTGCCGCGGACCGCGCGCACGATCGGCAGGGCCAGACTGACCAGCAGGACGATTGCCAGCGAGTAGGCGATCGGATTGACGACCCATATCTGAAGCCAATAGATGGAATAGACGGAATCCTCCGAAGTTGGTCGCGGCTCCAGCCAGCGAATGATTTCGAAGCCGTTGTAAGTGATGTTGAGTACGCTGGCCGCCAGATTCGGCAGCACGCCGCCCAGGATCAGGGCGGACAAGCTGAAGCGGCGCAGGGTCAGGGCCCAATCGCCTCGTTGCGGCTGCAGCAGACGCTGCAACTGCGGCTGCAGGCACAATTGCAATTGCGCGGCCAATTCGCCCGCCGTGGCAAAACGGTCCGCCGGCTCGGGCGCCAGACACTTGCACAACACGTCGGCCAGCCCTGCCGGCAAATCGGGCGGCAGCACGGCCAGTATCTCCTGCAGTCACGCCCGCGCGGCGGCGCTCGGTCATGTCGGCGAGCGTGCGCGACCAGGCCGAGCCGACGCGCTCGTCGCGAAACGGCCGCGCGCCGGTAAGCAACTCCCACAGCACCACGCCTAAAGAGTAGATGTCGCTGCGGACTTCAACCTCGTCGGGCGTGCGCGGATGGTCGGGATTGCAGGCTTCGAGCTGTTCGGGCGACATGTAGGCCAGGCTGCCGCCGAAGTAGGCCGCCGGCGTGGCGCCCGCCGACGTTGGGACTGAAGCTGATGTTGAAGTCCGCCAGCTTAGGACTGCCGTCGGCGGCGATCAGCACGTTGGCCGGCTTTAATGTCGCGGTGCAGCACGCCGCGCTGGTGGGCGTAGTCCAGCGCCTCGGCCAGCGCGAGCGCCCAGCCAGCAGACTACGGTCGGCCAGTCCCATTCCGCCACCCGATGCCGCGCACGGCGACTCGGTCGGAGGCGACTCGCCGCGTGCGTCGAGCGTTTCATCGATCGCGATCGCAGCAGAGTCTTGCCGCTTCCGCAGCACGGTCGAGGTCTGGCGACACGGCGTTCGATGACGGATCTGCAGCGTGCCGCCTGACAGCGTACTGCATGTACAACAGCCGCAACTGTCGCTCGGGCAGCAAACGCTGGTCGTACACGCGGACGATGTTGGGGTGGTCGAGCTGAGCCAGCGTCTGCGGCTCCTTGCCGTGATCGGCCGAGACCTTCAGCGCCACCAGCCGCTGCATCGATCGCTGGCGGGCCAGGAACACGTCGGCGAAGGCGCCTTTGCCGAGATGCACGAGCAAGTCGAAATCGTCGATGCTCTCGCCGACCTCGATCGGCACGGGGGGCCGCTGCCGGACCAGCACGGTCGTGTGGTAAGAGACGTCTTCGCCGCCCAGCAGTCGGCGCAATTCCTCGGCCTGTCGCGGAAAGCGCCGGCAGCAGTCGTCTACGCAAAGGTCGTCGCCGGCCTGTTTACGTACGTAATACTCTTCGTAGATCAGGTCAGAAGGGATTTCGCCCTGATCGGCCAGCTCTGGAAAGTCGGCCAGATAGTCTTCCAATCGCCGGCGGCCCTCGGGACGTTCCCAGCGATAGGCCAGGTCGACTTTGATTAACTCCACCAGCGTCAAGCGCCGCAGGGCTTCAGGAGCGTCGGGCAGATAGGCGGCTAGCGTCGGCGGCTCGCCGCGGGCATCCCACGCCGCGACCAGGGCCTCGACCCGTTCCGAGACGACGCTCCAAGCGTGACTGGAATTCTCCAGGCTCAAGTTCATAGTTAACCGGGCGCTGCGTGCCCTCCGCCCGTCTGTGCGCCGACAAGGCGCTGGCTCAGTATCCCGACCAGGCGGCTCTGGCTCCAACCCCCCGCATTCTAGGGCTGAAGGCGGCCAGGCTGAAAGGGAAAAAATCGTCCCAAGGCCGCCCGGGTGTGGTACGATACAAACGCTTCGCTTGCCGCGCCTGGACGAATCTGTCGTCGCGCGGAGCAGCGCGCTGGCCGACGTTTTGCCGGCTATCTGCGGCCGTCACCGCAAGATCATCCCAGCTCATGCCTAAGAAAACGACCCCCGAAGTCTCACGCGACGAGCTGCGCCGCCGCCTGCGCGAGGCCGGCTTGCGCACGACGCTAGCGCGGCTGGCCGTGCTGGCCCAGCTTGACCAGGCCACGGCCCCGTTGAGCCACGCGGAACTGGCCGATGAACTGGCGCCGCAAGGCTTCGACCGCGCTACGATTTATCGGAATTTAATCGATTTGAGCGACGCAGGGCTGGTCTCGAGGACCGAGTTGGGAGATCACCTCTGGCGGTTCGAGACCCGGCGCCAGGGCGCGAGCATGCCGCCCAGCATCCGCATTTCGTCTGCGTCGACTGCGGCGAGGTCTCCTGCCTGGCGGACATTGACGTCGCCATTTCCCCCTCGCCCGGCAGCAAGCGATCCGTCATCGGAGAATTGACCGAGGTCCTGCTTAAAGGCCGCTGCGGCCGCTGCGTTTAGTCGGGCGACCGCAATCCAGCCGTCGAAGCGACGGAGATTGCGAAATACGGAAATATGAGCGAGGCGACGCTTGTGCCGTTTGTCGTTGCGGACGCCTGGACGCCTTTGCGAGCATCCATTTCTCTTGACATACGTCTTGAGCGTAGCGGATGATAGACTAGAGGGTGCAGCCAGGGCCGTTCGATGCCGCTGTTTACACATCATATCTTCGTCTGTTGCAACCAACGCGCGCCGGGACACAGCCGAGGCTGTTGCAATCCGGAGGGCAGCGGAGCACTGCGCGACTGTTTCAAGGCGGAGTTGTCGAGACGGCAATTGGGGCCTCTGGTCAGGGCTAACCAGGCCGGTTGCCTGGATCAGTGCGAGCTGGGGCCGACGGTTGTGATTTACCCTCAGCAAATCTGGTACGGAGGCGTTCGCCTCGAGGACGTGCCTGCGCATTATCGAAGAAACCATCGTCGGCGGACGGGTGCTTGAGGACCTGCTGATTCCGGCGGAAAAGCTTAATCCGAAGGCGGTTCGACCCGCTTGATCCAGGCCCCGCAGAGGACTCTAATAGCCCGGCAACGCGGTGGGTTCAGCCTGATCCATGTCTCGGCACGAGGCTCCTTTTAACGCAAGAAAAGAGGCATTATGAAACGCACGGTCATCGGCTTGTTCGTTCTCGGCGCAGCCATCAGCGTGGCGGTATCTTCGATCGACGCTCAGCAGCGCCGCACGAACCGCGCCACGCGAAATAAGGGCCAAAATAACGGAGTACAGGCCGGCATCAATGTCACGGGCGCCCAGCCGGTGATCGATCCGACGACCGGGCTGCCCGTGATCGATCCCAAGACGGGCTTGCCGATGATGAGGAACCCGAAAGACGACAAAAAGAAAGATGAAGAAAAGGGCCCCGACCTTCCCGGCGATCCGCAGTTGCTGAAATTGCACCAGGAATTCGTGCAGAAATCCGCCAAGCTGGCCAAGGACTATGAGCGGCAGGGAGACATTGAAAAGGCCCGGGATTGCTACGAGCCGCATTTTGAAGCTGATCCCGCGGCTGCCGGAGGCCGAGCAGGCGCTGGCCAAGATCAAAGAAAAGGAACTCACCGCCGAGCGGAAGCGAATGGTGGTCAACGCCAACGGCGGCTGGCAAGACACGGGCGTCGACCTGCTTGCTGGCAAACCGGTGGCGATTGAGGCCACGGGCAATTGGACCTTCCGGATGTCCAATGACCTCAGCCCGGATGGCATGGAGATTCCCGAAGAGCTGCGCGACTTCAATCTGGGTTCGTTGATCGGCGTGATCGGCAACGCCAACGCCGGCAAGAACGGCCCCAAACCGTTCCTGATCGGGTCGAACGTGGAATTCACGCCGGAGAAGGGGGGCCGGTTGTACGTTCGCATGTACGACTCCGATCCGTCGGACAACGCCGGCAAGCTGAACGTCGACATTCACGGCACATTCGAAAAAGGCGGCCGATAGGGTCCGAGCGCCCGGCGCCACTGCGGCTGCTCAGGCCGCTGCCGCAACCGACATGCTTGCGGCGATGACCCGTTGCGGCATCGCCGCTGCGGGCGTTGCTAAGGTGCAAACCGCGCCCGCGAATCTCGCGGAGCTATGCAATGAACCGGAATCGGTGACGATTTCGGGCCTTGGAGCGAGGTCGACGGAACTCTCACGCCTTTCCGCTACTCAAGAGACCTGGCGGCAAATCAGCGTTTCTTTGGCGCCTTGGCGTCTTCGGGAAGGAGTTCCAGCGTGCTCCACAGACTGGGATCCTCTCGGTAGGGAAACTCGCTGCCGCCGCAGAAGGTTTGTTCGCCAAGTTCCCGATCTACGACGGCATAGGTAAAGCCCAGTCGCGGATGCTCTTCCGGATCAAAGCCAGTCAGCGCGGCCGCCGGAATGTAACCTTCCAGCGAGTAACCGCTCGGGCTCTTCTCGCGTCTTACGGCCAGCACGCCGGGACGCACCGGGCGGGCGTTCTCTTTGGCCCGATGGATTAGCAACTGGTCTGCTGCGGGCTCGTCAAGCGCGCGGCCTGCGCCGGCAGGAAGGAAGATGAACTGGTGACAAAAGCGACTTGCGCGGTGGATATTGTGCGTGTCGCGCGTGTCGATCCAGATTCGCACGCCGTCGCTATCGTCGGGCCGGCTTTCACGGCACCAGGGAGTCTGCAGCTTGCCGCGAACTTTGGCGGCGAAGGCCAGGCCTTGCTCGCTCCAGGCCGCATAAAACTCCGCAAATGTCGGCCGTCCGTCCAACTCGGCCAGGCTCAGCAGCCGATAAGAATCATCCAGCCCGGCGCCCTTGTCGCCCCACACGGGAGACTTGTAGCGGCACGGCGCCGCAAAGCGGAAGAGAAAGCTCGGCGGAAGCAACGGAGAAGTCATGCGTCTAATATTACTCGTAGTCCCACTTCAGCAGCCAGGGGTCGCTCGTGCGTTTCTGAAACGCCTTCAGCTTGCCCTTGAGTTCGGCCAGCAATTCGGCGTATTCCGGGTCGCCCGCTAGATTCTTCGCTTCGTGCGGGTCGGACTCAAGATCGTACAGTTCGAATTGCGGCCGCTGGATATAGGCCTGCACCGTGCGAGGGCCGTAGAATGCGTCCGTGCCGCGCCGGTAAACATCCTGCCAGGTCGGCGCCGCCCACAAGTCGGAAGCGAACGGAAATGGGAGCGGGTGGGCCAGGTTCCAGATCAGCTTGTGCCGCCGCGTGCGCACCACGCGCATCGGGTAGTACATCGTGATCTCGTGAAACGTGTGCGAGGCGTAAATTTCGTCCCAGCCGGCGGGCTGCCGTTCGTCGATCGCGGCGAGAAACGAACGGCCGTGGAACTTGTGCTTGCCACCGAGCGCGCCGGCAAAGTCGAGAATCGTCGGCGTAATATCGATCCAACTGACCATGGCTTTCGAGGCCCCGCCGCGCTCGTGTTGCTGCGGGCGCCGCACAATGCAGGGCGAACGCAGGCCCGGTTCGTAGACGTTCGTCTTGGCGCCCGGAAAGGCCATCCCGTGATCGGAGATGAAGATGATCATCGTATCATCGTATTTGCCCGCCTTCTGCAGGATCTCCACCAGCCGGCCGAGTCCCTGATCCATGCGCGACACCGACTGGTAATACTGCGCCAACTCCGCGCGACAGGCGGGCGTATCGGGCAGAAACGGCGGCACGATCACGTCCTTCGGATCGTAATGCACCGGCGTGACGCCCGGGTAGCCTTGCGGACGGTTGCCGAAAGCGTTCGGCTTCTCGGGCACGCTGTCCACTTGATCGCCGCTGCGGTGCGGATCGGCCGTGCAGAAATACAAGAAGAACGGCTTCGAGTCGTCCGCCGCGATGAAGTTCGCGGCAATTCTCGGCCATCGCCACCGGGCTGCGGGCGTTGCCGGGCAGGAAACGGTCGAAGTGATAGACCGCTTCCGGTCCGACGTGGTACTTGCCGATGCGAGCGGTGCGGTAACCGGCGGCGCCAAGCAATACCGGCAGGGTTTTGACGTTGTCGTACGTGCGGAAATGGTGGTAGCTGTGCTCGTGCCCGTATTGGGCGTTGGCATGGTTGAACAGCCCGGTCAGGATCACCGAGCGGCTGGCGCTGCAACTGGCCGTCGTGCAGAAGGCGAAGTCGAGCCGCGTGCCGTCGGCCGCCAGAGCGGTCCATATTCGGCGTTTTGATTACGGGATTCCCGTAGCAGCCGGCATCGGGACTCTGGTCGTCGGTCACGAACAGCACGACGTTTTGTGCCGCGGCCCGGGCGGAGACCGTCAGCAGCATTCCTAGCAGCAAGCCCAACGCCAAGCTGCGGATCGACATTGAAGACATGGCAGCGGTTCCTCCAAGAGACATCACGTCGAGCCGCCAAGGCGCGGGCGTCTCGCGGCAGCGCAGTAACATTGGCTTTTTTTCAGCGACGCGCCTCGTCATTCGAAAGGCGACGTTCCAGGAACAGTATCTTAGGATCAGGCGGGTCGCTGATATCAACGGGAAGCGTGAATGAGGCAGAAACATTCCTGCGCCTCGCTGACATTTCCGATTGGCGTTTGCACGCCGGACGGAAGATTGCTAACCAGCGGAGAGATTGAGAAACGGGCGCCGCAACCGCCGGCGTGCCAGCCTGCCGCGCTGATGGAAGGCTCAAATAGTGCGGGAAACAGGACTTGAACCTGCACGACCGGTAAGGGTCACCAGGCCCTCAACCTGGCGCGTCTGCCAATTCCGCCATTCCCGCAGTTTCCTTGGCTACTAGCCTATTGAGTCTAAGCCTTCTCGGCCGGTCGTCAAGTCATCCTTACTCCCGCTTGGAGGGGGTAATCGGCGCAGGCCGAAAGCGCTCCCGGACTTGCCCGTTTCCCGGGGGGCTTCGCCCGCGGTCTGATGAACCTTGAACCCTTGGGCGCTGTGCGCGGCTGCGCAGAAATGTCGAAGGCGCAGCTGCTTCGTACCGCCATCGAGCCCAAACCGCTCGCACGATCCAGTCCCACGCCAGCAAGCAGGGAGGCGCCGTCGCAAGTTCAATCGTCTTTGATCTGTGGGATTTGCGGAAACTTTACCGGTCGCGCCGGTGGCCCGCCTTCCGACGATTCGGTTTATTGCGATTCTTGATCAGAACCGACAACACCCTTGGAACCGCTACATCACGATCGGCTTCAGCAAGCCCTATCGCCAGCAATGCCATCGTCGGAAAGATTGAATTGATGAAGAATCGCCTGCTTCCACCGTTGGTCCTGCTTTCGGCATGCTGCGTCTTCGGGCGGCCGCTGCCGGCTCGCGCAACTGGCCGCGCTCTCGGATGAAATCATTGTGCTCTCCAAGGGATTGCAGCAGCAGGAGCGGGCCCGCACGGTCACGCCGCTCGGGCGAGCGCCCGGCGCGGGGGGCAACCCGTTTGTCGTGGACCCTGGCGGTCGTGGGGCGAGGTTGGAAGAGATGACCAACCCGGCGCGTTCTTCCGAGCGCTATCGAGGCGCCAATCGCGACGTGCTTTCGGCCGCCGCGTCGGGGCCGGCGGTGGGCATGGCGCCGCGCACTACGACGATGCGATTAGCGCAGCCGCAACTGGCGACGGAAGAAGTGCCGCCGATCTACGGTTCGCTGGAGCTTCCCCTGGCGGCTGACGAAGGCCCGCCCGGCGGCTTGACGCTGGAGCAGGCAATCGAAAGGCTGGTCCGCAGCAATTACGATCTGCGTTCCAAGTTCTACGAAATTCCTCAGGCTCGAGCGGACGTGCTGACTGCCGGCTTGCGCCAATCCGTTCGTTTTCTTTTCGGCCTCGAGCTACCCGTACAAAGCTTATACGCCATCGCGTCCGGGCGAGAACGGCTATAGCATGACGGTCATTCACCCGTTCGACTTGAACCACAAGCGTCAGGCTCGCGCGGCCGCGGCCAGCCGCGCCCTGCAAGTGCTCGAGGCGCAGTATCAAGATGCGGTTCGCCTGACGATTGAAGAATTGCATATCGCGTACCTGGACGTGCTGGTGGCGCGGGAAACGCTCCGCTATGCCGAAGCCAGCTTGGACGGCGTGAAGAAGATCTACCATGCCGCGGAATTGCAACTGCGCGGCGGCAGCATCACGCGGCCGGATCTGGAGAATATCGCCATCCAACGCGACTCGGCAGAGATCGGCCTGGAGCAGGCTCGGTCGCAGTTGCTGCAGACGAAGCACTCGCTTGCCGCCATGTTGAACCTGCCGCCGCAGCAGGCCGACGCATTGGAATTGCGCGGGACGATCCGCGACACGGCGCCGCCCCCGCCTGAGCATCCAGAGTTGATCCGCGTCGCGCTATCGGCCCGGCCCGATCTGGCGGCGTTTCGCATGGGGGTCCAGCGGGCGCAGGCCGACGTTCGGCTGCTGCGTAAAGAGCGGATCTCGGACGTGTTCATCCTCTACTCGCCGTACGAGTTTCGCAATAATGCGCCGACGGGCGGCAAGAACGCCACCAGTTGGTCGGTCGGCGCCATGGGCACCATTCCGCTCTACAACCGCAACCAGGGTGAGATTCGCCGAGCCTCGCTGAATGTGGCGCAAACGCGTACGGCCTTGGCCGGCGTGGAACGCCAGGTAATGTTGGAAGTGGAGCGCGCCGAGTTGGAGTACCGAACCACGCGCAGCGCCGTCCAACGCTTGGAGCAAGACATCCTGCCGCGCTCCGAGCGAGTGCGAGACGCCGCGCTTCGTCGCTTTTCCGTCGGCGAACAGAGCGTGGTCGATTACCTGGACGCGCAGCGGCGGCATAACGACGTCGTGCGGCAATACCGCGAGGCCGCGTTGCGACATCGCCGCAGCATGCTGCATCTGAACACGGTCGTCGGTCGGCGGATTCTGCCATGACGAATCCTTCGGCAGCGTGCAGCGCGAAAGAGCATACGAGCATTTAATGACGCGGAGTGCCGGCTCCCGGCGGAAATACCACTCAGGACCACACGACGCGTAAACAAACTTGACATCGACGGGGATGGAGTCCCCCACGCAACCGCCTTCGACTGGCTGATGACCCCTGCCGCGAGATATCGCTGTGGCAGGGTTCGCGCATACGCCCCGCCCACGGCGGGGTTTTTTTATGCGCTGCAAAATGAGCCTAGAGCGACACTGGAATGGAACCCGAGTTGTCCCTTTCGCGTTGTCTTCGACTTTCCTTCGCGCTGCTGCTTGCACTGACGACGGGCGCCGCAGCAAGGGCGCGCGGTCAAGAGCTTGCGCCAACGCCGATGGAAAGCCCCGCTGCGCAGCCTGACGAACCGGAAGAAGTCCAGGCGGAGGCGGAAACTCCGCAGCGTCTTACGTCTGAAGAAGCCCGGCCCGCGATGGAAGCCTACAAGCTGCTGTTTTACGACAACGATTTTCAATACTTGAATGATCCGTCGAACCAGGAGTTCTACCTGGGCGACGTGTTCAAGCAGTGGAAAGTCGGCCCTCGACGCCGCAGCGCGCTCGACCTGGGCGGAGAGTATCGTCTGCGCGGCATGCACGAGCACAACTTCCGCGGCCTCAACCTCAACAACCAGAACGATGACTTTCTGCTGCAGCGCACTCGATTCTATGGCAACCTGGAAGTAGGCGACGGCGTCCGCCTGTTTGGAGAAGGGCTCGATTCGGCCACCTCTTTTCAACGCCATGCGCCGCTGGCCAGCGAAGCCAATGGCATGCAGGCGGTGAACCTGTTCGCCGATCTGCGGTTGTTCGACGGCGAGAACGGCGAATTGTGGGGCCGTATTGGCCGGCAGGAGTTGTCTTTCGGCAACTACCGGTTGCTGGCTCCGTCGGAATTCGCCAACATCCTCCGCACGTTCGACGGCGCCAAACTTTTCTGGCGCGGAAAGAAATGGAGCATCGACGGCTTTTGGACCCGGCCCGCGGCCTTTGGCCAATTGTCTCCCAGCCAGATTTCGCCGGGCCAGATCGATATGACTCAAGAGATGTACGGAGTCTGGGGTACGTACGAGCGCCCGTCTCCGGAATCAGAAGCCCGGCGGGAGTTCGAAGCGATCAGGCCCCGATCGAAACACACGTTCGACTTCTATTACCTGGGCTTCAACGTCTACGATGCGCCGATCTCGTCCGCCTATCCCGTCGACGCCAACTTTCAGACGATCGGTTCGCGCTGGCGGGCGCGCGAAGGCAACCTGCTGTGGGAAATGCAAGGCTCGTATCAGTTCGGCCGCTACGGCGCCGACTTGCAATCGGCCGGCATGACGGTGTCCGGCATTGGCTACGAACTGGCCGAGTCGCCCTGGGAACCGGAGTTCTGGGTCTATTACGACTGGGCCTCGGGCAATGCGAACCCTGCCGGCGGCACGCACGGCACGTTCAACCAGTTGCTGCCTTGGTCGCACCGCTATTTTGGGTTCATGGATCTGGTCGGCCGTCAGAACATTCAGGATCTGAATCTGCAAGCCAGCGCCTCGCGCGGCAAGCACAACGTGCTGCTCTGGTATCACATCTTTCACCTGGCTCAGTCGCGCAACGCGCTCTACAACAGCAGCGGTGCGCCGATCCGGATATCGCCGACGGGCGCCGCGGGAACCTACGTGGGCCAGGAGTTGGATCTCTTGTGGCAGGTCGTCTTCAACCCGCGCGCCGACGTGGTGATCGGCTATTCGCATTTTTTCGCAGGCAGCTTCGTCAAGGCCACCAACCCGGCCGGCGTGAGCGGCGACGCTGACTTCTATTATTCGCAGTGGACCTGGCGGTTTTAGCGGCGCTGCGATCGGCGGTCTATTTTTCGGCTTGCTTGAAGCCGGCTTTCAGCAGCGCGTGGTAGCCGGGCTTCAACGCCCGGATGTCAAAACCGTGCGGCTGCAGAATCTGTGCGGCGGCCAGCGCCCGCCCGCCGGAGAGACAATGAATGTAAACGATCTTGTTCTTCGGCAATTGCCTGGCGAGCGTCTGGGCGTCGGCATCTTCCAACTCGCTCAGCGGCAGCGACTTGGCGCCTTCTATGTGCCCGGCGTCCCATTCCGCTGCTTCGCGTACGTCGACCAGCACGGCCTTCTTCTGGGTTACGTTCTTCTTGACGGTTTCGAGCGGGTCTTTAGCGTGCTCGGCAGCGCAGCAGAATAAAGGAATTGCAAGTACGGCGGCGGACGCCAACAAAAGAAACGGGCGAAACAGTTTCATTGAACCACTCCTCGACCAATCAAAGACTCGTTTTGGCGAACTTGGGCGACGGCCCTGAAGGCACGGCAGGTTTGCAGCCGGCCGCGTTTGCTCGCGTCATGATTCTAGAAGAGAAAGTCAAGCCGCTCAACGTCGCTCCAACGTGTCCCGTACGGTTTTGCGATCGATCTTACGGATTTTGGGGCTTCGAGACTCGATGGCGCCGCAACTTAGGCGGCGGACGGGCGGCTGGTTCTTGCCCCGCCGAACCGGGAGTACCAAGCGACGTACAATATGATAAAAGTAAAAACTGGAAACGCTTTCTCGATCGTGGCCGGGCGTCGTTCAGGCTGTGGGAGCCCGGTCGGCATTCGGCCGCGAGCATTGAATGCAGGAAGGCGAGGCCTATGATTGGCGAAACATTATGAAACACGCTTTGGCAAATTGGGCGAGCTGGATGAGCAAGGTCGTGGCGGCGTTGGCATTCGTCGCCGGCGTGGCGGTGCTGTTGCTTTGGCTGGCCGGAAAGTTCGCTCCGAAAACGCCTTCCGACATCCCTGAGGCTCCGCCGGTTGAGCTGGCGGCGGGCCGGGTCGAAACCGTGCAAGCCGTTCGGGTTCCGCTCGATGAACTGGCGGTCGGCACGATCCGCGCCGTGCATGAAACCACCATCGGCTCCAAGCTGCTGGCCCGCGTCGTCGAGGTCGATCTCAAGGCCGGTCAGCAGGTGAAAGCGGGCGACGTGATGGTGCGTCTGGACGATGCCGATCTGCGGGCCAAGCTCCAGCAAGCCGAAGCGGCCGTCGCCTCGGCCGAAGCGGCTTATGCCCAGGCCAAGACGGATGAACGCCGCTACGGCGCTCTGCTGAAATCGAACGCCGTCAGCGCCAGGAGTACGACAAGATAGCGACGGCGATGAGATCGAGCGAAGCCGAACTTCGCCGCGCCGACGAAGTGGTCAATGAAGTCAAGGCCACGCTCGGCTGGGCCACCATCCGCTCGCCGATGAATGGGACCGTGATCGACAAGAAAGTCGACGTCGGCGACATGGTCACGCCCGGCCAGATGCTGGCCACGCTGTTCGATCCCAAGCGCATGCAATTGGTCGCCAGCGTTCGCGAGTCGCTGGCGCATCGCCTCTCGGTCGGCGAAGACGATCGGTGTGAACATCGAAGGCCTCGACAAAGCAGTGCCTGGGCACGATCAGCGAAATTGTTCCCGAGGCGCAGGCCGCCAGCCGGGCGTTCGAAGTCAAAGTCACCGGCCCTTGTCCCAAGGGCGTCTACACCGGCATGTTCGCCCGGATGCTGAATCCCGCTGGACGAAGAGGAGTTGCTGGCCGTCCCACGCCGAGCCGTTCAAGCATGTCGGACAGTTGGAATTGGTGCAGGTGCTCGATGGCGATCGCCGGGTGCGTCAACGTCGCACGGGCCGTGTCCTGGGACGGACGGTGGAGTCCTTTCGGGACGTCGAAGTGCTGCTGAACGGTGATCGTGCCGGACGACCAGGTCGCAGGCCGCCCAGCAACGGCAGGCAAGGAGAGGCCCGACCATGACTGAGCAGCGACGATCGGCGTCGGAGGAACACCATTTCACGAACAAGATCGTGAAGATCTTCCTGGAATCGAACCTCTCGCTGATCCTGATCCTGCTGGCCACGTGGTGGGCGTTGGCGGCGCTGTGGCTGACGCCGCGCGAGGAAGACCCGCAGATCGTCGTGCCGCTGGCCGACGTCTACGTCAACTTTCCCGGCCACTCGGCCGCGGAAGTCGAGCAACTGGTCTCCACGCCGCTGGAAAAGATGCTCTATCAGATCGACGGCGTCGAGTACGTCTACTCGATGAGCCGCGAGGACCAGGCGATCATCACGGTCCGCTACTACGTGGGCGAAGACCGCGAGCGAAGCCTGGTCAAGCTCTACAAGAAGCTCGACGAGAACCTGGACATGGTCCCGCCGGGCGTCACCGGCTGGGTCGTCAAGCCGGTCGAGATCGACGACGTGCCGATCGTGACGCTGACGCTTGCCAGCGCGACGTCCGACGACATGCACGTTGCGCCGCGTCGCCGAGGAACTGGCCCAGCGGCTGGCCGGCGCCAAGAATGTCTCGCGAGCGTATGTCGTGGGCGGGCGGCCGCGAGTGATTCAGGTACTGTTGGACCCGGATCGACATGGCGGCGCATCACGTTGTCGCCGCTGGAAGTGCAGCGCGCCATTCAGGCCGCCAACGTGCGTCAGTCACCGCGGGCGACTTTCGCTCCAACGACCAGGTGCTGATCCGCGTCGACGCGGGCGAACCGTTCACGAGCGCCGCGCAACTGGAGCGACCTGGTGGTGGGCGTCTTCGACGGCCGGCCCGTGTTTCTCAAAGACGTCGCCCGCGTGGAGGACGGACCCGAAGAAATCGCCAACTACGTGCGGCACGGCTGGGGGCCGGCGCGAGGCTTTACCAAGGTCGAAGTGCTTTCCCAGCTCGACGCTCGGCGAACCGGCGCCCTCGAGCGAAGCGGAGGCCGAGCGATCTCCGTCCCGGCCCGCCGTGACCATCGCGATCGCCAAGAAGAAGGGCTCCAACGCCGTCTGGGTGGCCGACGCGGTGATCGAGCAGGCCGAGGAACTGCGCGACACGATTGTGCCGACCGACATGGAGCTCGTGCTGACCCGCAACTACGGACTGACGGCCGACGAGAAGGTCAACGAACTGGTCGAAGGACTGGCCGTCGCCATCGTGATCGTCGTGGCGCTGCTGACGTTGGGGCTGGGGTGGCGCGAAGCGCTTCATCGTGGCGGTCGCCGTGCCGGTCGTGTTCGGCCTGACGCTGGCGGTGAACCTGCTGTTGGGCTTCACGATCAACCGCGTCACGCTGTTCGCCCTGATCCTGTCGCTGGGGCTGCTGGTGGACGATCCGATCGTCGACGTCGAGAATATCGCCCGCCACTTTGCCAACCGCAAGAAGGCCACGCGACGGATCGTGCTGGAGGCGGTGGCCGAGATCCGGCCGCCGCTGATCACCGCCACGCTGGCGGTGATCGTCAGCTTCCTGCCGATGTTCTTCATCACCGGCATGATGGGGCCGTACATGCGCCCCATGGCGCTCAACGTGCCGGTGACCATGCTGATGTCGATGCTCGTGGCGTTCACGATCACGCCGTGGCTGACCTATCACGTGCTCAAGCGCAAGTACGCTGCGGGCGGCGCCGAGCACGGAACACCATCACGATCCTCACGATCTGGACGCAGTCAAGCAGTCGCGCTTTGTACAAGTTCTTCTACCCTCTGATGGCGCCGCTGCTGCACTCGCGGCTGATCGCCTGGGCGTTTTTGCTGGGCATATTCTTGCTGACGGTGGCGGCGATGGGCCTGGCGGCCGATGCGCAGCGTGCCGCTCAAGATGCTGCCGTTCGACAACAAGAACGAACTGCTGCTGGTGCTCGACTTCGACGAAGGCACGACGCTGGAGCGCACCGACGCGGCGGTCCGCGACTTCGAAGACTACCTGGCCCGCGAGCCGGAAGTCGCCGACTTCACGAGCTATGTCGGCCTCGGTTCGCCGATGGATTTCAACGGCCTGGTGCGACATTACTATCTGCGACGCGGCGACAATGTCGCCGAGGTCCGGATCAACTTGGCCGGCAAGAAGAACCGCGTGCTGCAAAGTCACGCCATCGGCTTGAGGATGCGCAACGACCTGCAGGCCATCGCCGACGAGCACCACGCGCGAATGAAATTGGTGGAAACGCCGCCCGGCCCGCCGGTCATTGCCAGCGTCGTGGCGGAAGTCTATGGAGAGCCGGACGACCGCTACGAGGATCTGCTGCAGGCGGCCGACGTAGTGCGTGAACGACTCGAGGTCGAGCCGGGTATCGTCGATGTCGACGACGTCCGCGAAGCCGCCGAACGCAAGCTCACCTTCGTCGTCGACAAGGAAAAGGCCGCGCTCAACGGCATCTCCACCGAGCAGATCGCCGGCACACTCCGGGCCTTGCTCGAAGGGGGCTCGGTGGGCGTGGTTCGCAGCAGCGCCGAGCGCAATCCGCTGCGCATCGAGCTGCGGCTGCCCATCGAACAGCGCACCAGCGCCGCCGTCGCTGTCGCGGGTGCACGTCAAAGGCGATAGCGGCCAACTGGTGCCGCTGGCCGAACTGGGCCGCTGGCAAACGACTCGCATCGATCAAATGATCTATCACAAGAACTTGCAGCGAGTCGCCTATGTCTTCGCCGAAACCGCCGGACGTCCGCCGGCGGACGTCGTGGTCGACGTGCTCGTCCGATCGCAGCGATGCGCCGGCGCCGCCCTCAGACGTAAAGCGAGTCGGCAACGGCTGGCTGGAAGATCGCCGACGCCGCGGCCGGTCGAAGAGCGGACGTTCTTCTCCAACGGCAGCGGCATTGCCTGGTCCGTACCGCACGGATTTACCGTCGATTTTGCCGGCGAAGGCGAATGGAAGATTACGCTCGACGTGTTCCGCGATCTCGGCCTGGCCTTCGGGGCCGCGATGATCGCCATCTACATCCTGCTGGTGGCGCAGATGGGGTCGTTCATCATCCCGATCGTCGTCATGCTCGCCATTCCGCTGACCATCTTGGGAGTCATGCCCGGCTTCTGGCTGCTCAACGTCGTGAGCGCCAGAACGTGGGCGGTTATCTCGACCCGGTGTATTTCACCGCCACCGGCATGATCGGCATGATTGCTCTGTCGGGCATCGTGACCCGCGACTCGATCATCCTGGTCGACTTCATCCATCTTTCGCTGAGCCGGGGGCGATCGCTGTTCGACGCCATCATGGAGAGCCGCGTCGTCCGTCTCCGGCCGATCCTGTTGACCGCCAGCGCCGCCATGCTCGGCGCCGTGCCGATCATCATCGACCCGATCTTTTCCGGGCTGGCCTGGTCGCTGATCTTCGGCCTGTTCGCCTCTACGCTGTTCACCCTGTTCGTGATTCCGGTGGCTTACTGGCTGCTGTATGCCAACACGCCGGGCCACGGCTTGCCGCAATCTTCCATGGAGCAGGAAGACGCGGCCAGTGAACTGGTCGGGGCCGGCGCCGGGGCGTAATCCGCGAGCGACGCTGCGGCGTCTGCGCGTGATCGCAGCCAATCCGCCGTTAACGGCCCGACGGGCGCTTGCTTGACCCCGCCAAAATGCGCCCTTATGCTGCAGCGCGTGGTTCTCGGGCGATTAATTCTTTCTTAGGGAGACCATGCCATGCTGGCCTGTTTCGGCGCACTCGGGGTCGCTCGTCAAGAGCTCTGGGGCGGTTGCGATCGGCGCCGGCGACGCCCTGCTATGACGCTGCTGTTTGGCGGGTTGGTTCTCATGGCGTCCGCAGCATCCATGCGCGGCCAGGACGAGCAAGCCGAACCTTCCCAGGCAGACGCGCGAATGAAGGTCATGCGCGAGGCGATCGACAAGTTCCGCGTGACTTCGGCCGAGATCAAGTCGGAAAGCGACTTGAAGTTCTCTGAACGCCCGCTGCTGCGGTACAATGATCAAACGCGGGAGGCGGGGAAAGGGATTCAAGGCGTCTTGGACGCCACCGTCTGGCGATTAGGAGAAACGGGCCGTCCGAAGGCGATCCTAACGCTCGAAATCTATCAGGTTCGCGATGGAAACCCCTTGTTGACCTATGAGTTCGTCTCGCTCACGCCGCAGAAATTTCAGATGCGAAACCTGCGCGGTCCGACGTGGCTGCCGGACAGCACGCAGTTGGAAATGGCGGTTCTGCCTGGCGCCCCGGCGCCCGTCGGCAAGGAGCGGGCACGGCTGATCCAGATGCGAGATCTTGCCCGCCGCTTCACGGTGCAGGAGAAACTCGGTCCGCAGAAGATCGAATGCCGGCTGCTTTCACAACCAATCGACCGCTACGACGATGCGGCGGCCGGCATCATGGACGGGGCCGTCTTTGCCTTCGCGAACGGCACCAATCCCGAGATGGGCTTGCTGCTCGAGTGTTCCGAAAAGCAATGGTCTTACGGCTTTTTTCGCCTGTCTTCGGCGGTGCTATTCGTCCAGCTTGACGGCAAACCGCTGATCGAATCGCGAAAACTGCCCGGCTACGGGGCTAACTTACCGTACACGGCGACGCGCCATTCGATTGTCCTGCCGGAATGAGTTTTTACAGAGGCTCCGAGTTGACGCGGCCGTGTTCGTTCGGCGGCGTTGATTCGGTCCTCCTAATTTGGCGCATCGACCTTTTCTCCGCCGGCTCGGGTGCCCAAGGCGCTGAAGATGTAGCCGTTGACGTTCTCTGAGATGAATTTCGAGGAACCATCAAGGAACCCGAACATCGCTCCGGCCGGGTGGTTGCTGCCAAAGCCGGCGAAACCGTGCATGCCATTGTCCAGGGAGTTCATTTCCACGCCCGTGGAGCCGGCCCAGGACGAATGCCAGTTCTCGGCGTTCGCGTTTCCGACATAGCAATAGTTGCGTGCCTGGCCGGTCCCTGCCGGATGCTGCCGACGTTCTCCGATTCCGATCGTGTTGCTCGTGCCGTCGCTGATCAGGGCAATGGGAATAGCCACGTTCTGCAGAAAGCTGCCGTTGAAGATTTTGTTGAGCACGTTGCCGCCGCCGTCGTCCATCTGATAATTGCCTTGAGTATTCAGGTAACCGATGACTCCCGATTTGACGGCGCCATAGCTGGAGTACGGCCGTCCGGGGATGTTTACGCCGCCCGGATTGGTCTTGTCGGTCCAGGTTTTGTTCAGTCCGATCTCCGGCGCCGACGGGCATCCAAACGCCGGAAGCTTGGTTTGCATCACCATGACGTTCTGACCTTGCGCCCAGTTGATATAAAAGCCCCAGCCGGTGATCCGCTTATAGAGCGCTTCCTGTTCGATGAAAGGCAGGATGTATCCGCTCCAAAAAATGGACTGCGCGTTGGCCGGCTTGTTGTCTTCCAGCATTTGCTCCAGGCATCCGATCGGGAGCGTGTTGTAGGTGCTGTTATAGTTCTGGATTCCGAGCATCTGTTGGCGAATGTTGTTCGTGCACTGCGAGCGTCGCGCGGCTTCGCGAGCGGCCTGCACGGCGGGCAGCAATAAGGCAATCAGAATGCCGATAATCGCAATCACGACCAACAATTCGACGAGCGTAAAGCCGTCGCGCATGGATTTCGAACGTTTCATGCTGCTTTCCCCCAAAGGTACGTTGCGTAAGGTAGTGACCAACGAACGCATGCGCCGCGAACGGCGGACGGCCGTCGCCGACAGACGCTACTTGAGCTCGATTTCAAAATTGTTGCCGCCCGGTTTCACGTCGAGCGAGAGCCCTTCCGGCGCGGCGCCGGGAAGCTTGAATTGCAGTTCGTCCGCCGAATGGACGAAGACCCGATGTTTGCCTACGACGGCGCCGTCGCCCGATTGATACGTCGACAAGCTGAAATTGCCGCTGGCGTCTGTCGTGCCGGAGGCCGATTTGCCGGAATAGTCTCCCTCGGAAGCTTCGGCGCAAACGTGACGCCGGCGTCAGGAACGCCTTGCCCTTGATGGACTACCTTTCCTGAGACCTGAGCGGTCGGAAAATTGCTGCCTCCGCAACCGGTAATGGCTGCCGTCAAGGTCACTGCGATCAGGCTGGCGCCGCGAGCGAATCTGCTACGCATGAGGTTTTCCTCCCTTTCAACCTGCCGAATACAGGGACAACCCGCGA
>CAWAYY010000057.1:0-30421 GCA_963786255.1 Pirellulales bacterium | reverse complement strand
GGCGCGTCCGATCGACGAGGACGAGGCAATTCCCGAGGCGGTGCAGGCCGGAACCCGCGGGCCTGCGGCGCGACGATGAACGCCCATGCCGCGCCATCGCCCCCCGGCTGCGCGTCGATCGTGCGTCGGCCTGGCCCGGCGGCTGAAGGAGCAGCACGACGAGCCGGGTTCGACGCACGTGTACTTCACCGGCTGCTCCGGCAACGTCAACACGGGCAAGTACAACAACAGCTCCGTCAAAGCCAACCGCACGGCGCTGGCCGAGCGCGTCTACGAGGCGATGGAAGCGGCCTCGTCCCGCTTGCGCCCCGAGCCGATCCGCAGCGCGGCGTGGCGCACGCACGACATCCTGCCGCCGGCCCGCGGCGACCTGGACGCAAAGGAACTTCAAAAGCAGATCAGCGACAAATCCCGCCCGGTCGTGCAGCGCAACCGGCCGGCCTTCACGCTGGCCTGGCTGCGGCGGCTCGCGCACGGCACGCCCATCACGCTCAGCGCGCTCGACGTCAACGACATCACGCTGCTGCACCTGCCGGGCGAGCCGTTCGTGGAGTACCAGCTTCGTACGCAGGCCGTCTGGCCGCAGCGCTTCCTGGCCATTGCCGGCTATGGCGACGGCGGGACCTGGTACATTCCGACCGCCGAAGCCTACCGTCAAGGCGGTTATGAAACGAATGTCGCCTTTTGCGATCCCAAGATCGACTTGATCCTGAGCGAGGGGATACGACAACTCCTGGACGCGCCGCTACAATGAGGCGGAGACTTTCATGTTTTTGACGGCAGGTAAGCAGACGCAATAGGTCCGGATGGATCGGGGTTGAGCCTGGGCTCTGCAAAATGAGAGAATCTTGGATACGAAGGCCTCGTCGTTTTGTGCCAGTTTTTGTTCCGCTCTGCCACCGCCGGGCTCGCCCCGGTGGAGCGGTGATTGATCAGCTAGCAACGGCGCCCACCGCGTTTCGTTTCCCTATTCCGATTGTCTGCCGCCTGGGGCGGCAGACAATCGCGGAATAGGGGAAGGCGCCGCTACAATCAGGAGAGAGATTCGCCGGGAAGGAAATCCTGAAAGGGATGGGCCAGAAATAGCTTCCTCAATCCAGTTCCTCTCCCACTGGGAGAGGTCAGGCGAGGGTAATCAGAATTCCAGAAGGTATTCTCCGTCCGCTCCGAAACGTTCTCCAGACCTTGTGAAAGACACGGCTGAATGAGCTATTTGTTTCTGTTTTTGTTTGGCACGGCGGTCGGCGTGATGAGCGGGCTGTTGGGCATTGGGGGCGGCGTGGCCCTGGTGCCCGGCTTGATGCTGCTGTTCGGCTTCAGCCAGCAGGAGGCCCAAGGCACCAGCCTGGCCGTGCTCGTACCGCCGATCGGCATCTTTGCCGCGATGGTCTATTACCAGCACGGCTTCGTGCGGGCGCCGATCGTCGGCTGGATCGCGCTCGGCTTTCTGCTCGGCGCCTTAGGGGGCGCCAAGCTCGTGCCCTGGGTGCCGGTGCTCTCGCTGCGCATCGGCTTTGGCCTGATCCTGCTCTACGTCGGCTTCATGTTCGTCATGACGCCGACTGCGGCCCGTTCCTCCACGCCTTGCCCGCAGGTCTTGCCACGCTCGGCATCTTCATTCTCTCTCGCCTCTTCCGCCGCTGGCGCCCGCCCCCGGCTCGCGTCATGGCCCGGCCGAGCAACGAGATTGAGTATCATATCTGAGGGACGCGATATCGGGCGCCGGCGATGCAGCCGTAGCGGAACTCGTGAGAGTTCCGTCGAAGTCGAGCAAAGGGCATTATGATCACTCAAGAACAAGTGATGCCGCTGCTTCTCGAAGCGTGCCCTTCGTTTCGGCCAGCGTGGGAGTCTGAACTGGATGACGTCGACAGGACGCTGACCTACATCTGTCTCGTTCACTTCGCCGAGCATCTGCTGTACCTGCATAAAAGCAAGACGCATGACGAATTCGGCGCAGTTGCAAAGGTCATCGCGAAGCTTCACGTGGATGGCGACGATTATGTGCAGGAGGCTGCGACGATCGGTCTGCTCGAAGGCATTCAGAACGTTTGGGGAAACAGCGGCGCCGATCCGGAAGAGTTCCGCTCGTTTCTACTGCCCGAGAGCGCGAAATGGTGGGACCAACTGAACCGCTTCTGGTTGCGTAAGATTCCCTACGTCGGGGCAACCTTGCCCGAATCTGCTTTTTGGAAGCAAGTCGCACGGAAGGGGCTGCCGCGTTTTCGGTTCATTCGGCGGCCGCTGTCTCCCGAGCGAGTTGACCGCGAGTCGATGGGCAGCCGGCTTGAACGCGAGTGGCTCGAACTTCGGTCACAGATGCAGCCGGGAGATCAACTCTGGCCATTCACTTTCCACATCCGTGGCTATCTTGGCATGCGTCGCGGGTACTTGCTGTTGCGTCGCAATCAGCCGGTCGGCGGCGTGCTCACCGAGGTCAGTTAACGCCGAGGCGGCGCGCTTTTTGGCGCCATCCGGACCGAGCACGAGCGGTCCGATGGGTCATGGCGTCAGTCCAAACGGCGCCCGCTGCATCTGTTCAAATGCGCTGAGGCGGTAGAAGCGTACTCATGGTCTCTACGCTTGAACTCTCTCGACCCTGTTTTGCCGCGCATGAGATGGCGCGACTCGACAGTCGGACGCGCTTCGGACCTCCGCTGCCGCGTAGTCACGCGCACCGCCAATCGACTCGAATACTCGCCACACTTCCCCGAACGCTAAATACCTCTGGCCATCGAGTCGCAAGACAATTCCTGTCTCAACCTCCGCATGAAGCACCGCATACTGACCAGCTTGGAGTTTGGGGAAATCCATAACCAGCATCGCCTCAACGCGGGAGGGAATTGCCAGCCGATCATGGCTGCAGGCAGCCGCTCCACTTCGAGCGGAACGGGCCGCCTCGACTGCAGCCACTGATGGCGCCGAGGCAACTTTCGATCAGCGGTCACCCGATTGTACTCGCGCGCGCGATCCTGCTCGCTACAAGGCCGGCAAATTGTCGAGGCTGGTTTCGTTGTGCGCAAAAAGCCCATGCCATTTCTCTGGATTCTTGAGAGCCATTGTTGATCCGCGTATGGAGCAAGCGGCTGGAGAGCGACTGGCGTGTGTACGGATGGACCTCGGCGCTAGTCGTGGAATCGCATCGGATCGGGGGGCGTCGGCGCTCGCCGTAGCGGAATCTGTGAAGATTCCGTCAAAGCCGCGCAACGGGACGGGCTCGAAAAGCGCAAGCGAAAGTCGCAGAACGTGCATTCGCGTGGCCCGGTTCCGAGTTCAGGCGTGTTTTTGAACGCAGTTCCCTTGATCGCGGCGGCAGCGCAGCGTTGGTCGAGAGGCGAAGAGGCTTCACCTGCCATCAAACGTGATAATTTGACCTATCAGCCAACGCTTTTTCACGCTGATCGCTCCGTGCTAAACTGAGGCCACGTGGCGAGAGGACAACGCGAGAACGCTCATGATCGAGTTCACACAACAGGAGCTGTACGAAGCAACCAGCCATTACCAGGAGAATCGCGAGCAGCTTATTTCACGCGCCGAAGCTTCCGTGGTCGACTGGAAGTATGCGAGCCACGAGATGCTTGGGATGTTTCCGCTCTTTGACGCCATTGGATTTCGCGGCTCTAACTGGTGGACCCACGCGGAGCGGCGGTGGTTGCAGGAGCAACGCTCGGGTGAATGGTACTTGCACGGGCTCGATGCCGAGCGGAACGTCCGGATCATCAAGGCCTTCAACGGAATCATCACGGTTTTTGTTTTGGGCGTCGAGATCGTCGATGAAGTGCGTTACGGCGCGGCCGTGCCGCTTACGCGAAGTATCATGAAAGACGGTCGAGTGCAAGCCGCCTATGAATACTCGCTTTATCCGCACCAATATTCCCTTCAGCAATTTGAATACGCAGGCAACCGATGCATGAGATCGGTAGAGCAGTCTTGGTATGTGAGTGATGGCAAATGGGTGGAGGCGACCCGGACCACAACTGCGAATTTGAGTACGACGAGCACGGGCTGCGGCGAGTCCATCGCGATATGGGCGAAGGCCTTGGAGGCCGGACCCTGGTTTATGTTCGTCCGGAATCAATGCCGGCAGGCGGGCCAGAGGCGACCGAACGTCGTCCGCTCATCGCCCATATAGTGGGCATTTGGGACGACGATCAACCATGGGAGAGCGTGTACTCCCACGCATACGGCCTCGAAATGACTATCGACAGCGACTGGCCGATAGACACGGTCCTTTTGGCTCCGCCGAATTCAATTGGCACGATCACGCAAGATACCGAAGTGACGTCAATGGGGACTGTTTACGGCGGTGCGGCCTTCATGCCTGCCGACGGCGACCTGACGTCGATCGTTGCCGAAGGTGCAAAATGGCTCTTATTGGATGCGACGCGCATGCATCTGCCTGCTAATCTACGAGCTGCCTGGATCGCGGCTCTCAACGTGATCTTGATTGTCGAGGCGCCGCATCAGGTAGCGGAGGCTATCTGCGGCGCGGGGAAGGCGGCGTCCGAGCGGCTCGCCGTGGCTCTTGCTGCGCCGTCGAACCACTCTCCACAATGGGCGCGGAAGATTGCGGGAGAGACGCGTGATGAGTTGCGCGGCTTGCGAATGGCCGAAAGCCGCATTCTGATCGCCGCGAATCTGCCGAAGGACAATCTCATGGACTACCTCTCCCTTGGCGATGTCGACGGCGTTCTCCTCTCCGGCGGCGATATGTCGCTCACGCTTGATCTTCTTACAACTCTTGCCCTGAACATCCAGGGCGGCCACTGGAAACGACAAGAGTAAAGGTCGAGCGATGATACCGCCTTCACCGGCCGAACGTGCGTTTCTTGTGACCGGACTTGCAGGCGCTTGCAGTAAGCAATCAGAGCCTCGATCCAGCTCAAGAGCAAGACGTAAAACATGGCGCCTTTGGCGTCGATCGGATGGCTGCCGCGAACCCAGGAGCGTTCGCATTGCACGCGAACCAACAAGGTCCGATCCGCCGGGTCGCCGGAATACGGGCAGACTTCGCCGCTCGGCGCCGGGCGCCATGCCTTCGTCGGCGCCTCGCCGACGTAGGCATGCTCGCGAACCGACGACAGGCATGCTTACTCGCTTCGACAATCACTCGGCTCATTCCACCGCTGCTGGATGATGCCCCGCGATCGGAATCACGCGGGCATCTGGAAACTCGTCCAGCAGCCGAGCACTAGCGGGCGTCTTGCGCAGCGGTGCTTTTCATTTCATCTGCCGGCGAAGGCGCACGAGCTGCAACTTCGCAATTGTCTTGGCCGCCTGCTTCGACGTTCACCTGGCGTCAGGCCGGCGGTGAGCTGGAAATGCAATTCCCAGGGCCTTGATTCTTGACGCGAGCGTTGTGGACTTCAGGCCGAGGAGTTGTGCCGCTCCGCCGGCGCCGGAAACTTTGCCGTTAGCCGCCTTCAGCGCAGCCAGAATGTTGTCGGCTTCGAGCTGCCGGATCTGTGCGTCGGTCTGCACTCCAAGGTCGGCGATCGAAGGTTCGGAGCCACGGGTTGCTTTGGCGCGGGTTGGAAGTTCGATGTTCAGGCGACCGCCGGTTGAGACGATGATCGCCCGTTCGATAACGTGCTGAAGCTCCCGAACGTTTCCCGGCCAATCGTACTGTTGGAGCTGCTGCACCGCCGCCAGGGTCAGCGGCGGCTTGGGCCTGCCGACTCTCCGAGACGACGTTTCGAGGAAGTGATCGGCCAGAAGCGGAATGTCCTCCATCCGCTTGCGAAGGGGCGGCGCCTCGATGGGGAATACGCTGAGCCGATAGAATAGATCTTGCCGAAATCGACCGGCTTCCGCCTCGGCCCGCAAATCGCGGTTGGTCGCCGCCACCAGGCGCACATTCACGCGGCGAGTGCGTTCTTCCCCGACCCGCTCCAGTTCGCCCTCTTGGAGCACGCGCAGCAGCTTGGCCTGCAGCTCCAGGGGAATTTCTCCGACTTCGTCGAGGAACAGCGTTCCGCCGTCAGCCAGTTCAAAACGGCCTACACGATCTCGCAGCGCCCCCGTGAATGCGCCCTTTGCGTGGCCGAAGAATTCGCTCTCGTACAGTTCTCGCGGAACGGCGGCGCAGTTTACTTTGATGAGCGCTTGGCCCGAGCGCCGACTCCGGCGGTGAATCTCCCGGGCGACGAGTTCCTTTCCCGTGCCGCTCTCACCGAGAATGAGAACCGACGAGTCCGTCGGCGATACCAGATCAATCTGCCTCGCCACGGCCTCCAACGCAGGGCTCTGCCCGATCAGTTCGCCGAACGCCCAAGTTCCAATCACCTCCTCGCGGAGGTATTCATTTTCAAGTTCCAGCCGCTTCCTCAGGCCCTCGATTTCGGCGAACGCCCGAGCCGTGTTGATCGCCGCCGCGGCGTGATCGGCGATCATGCGGAGCCAGCTCATGCACTCGCCGGCGATCGGCTGGCGAGCAAACACGGCCAATACGCCAAGCACCTCTCCTCGGTGGACCATCGGCTGGCCGGCAAAGCCGCGGACGCCCTCCGTTCGAATCCAGTCGGGCCGGGCCACCCAGTCGGGCAGCGGTTCCGTCAATTCCGGTTCTTCAAGCGGCTCTCCGCTGAGCGCGATGCGTCCGACTTTCCGCGCACCGAAGGGAATCCTGCGGAAGGCTCCGTCGGTGTTGCTCCAATCGGCGGCAGGGGACGCGACGGACCGCCCGCCGCTGGCCACAAGATGAAGACATTGCGTTTGGGTTCGGCAGACATCGTTACTCGGGCAATCTGAACAGCTTGACGTCGCTTGCGCCAGCCAGATACGGACCAGCGCGATTCGGCGAGTCTCGCTGAGGCGAGTCACGATCAGCCGGAGCAAGGCGGGCACAGACTGTTGCTGAGCCAAGTCCAGCAGCAAACCCTTGGGATTGGACAGCAGCGGTTCTGTGTCGGCGCCTTCGCTCATGCTCGAGAGTTTACGATATTTCGTAGACGCCTTGCGACATTTCGTGAAATAACGATTTCTCGTAAGACTTGCTTAGTGGCAAGTGAATGGCGCAAGTCCTTTTTCATAAGCGAGTTGCATCAAACTCATCTTGACGGCACGGGAAATGAATTACTCCGCGGGCATTGGGGCCTCTTGGATCGGCGGTGCAACCGTCTCTGACTCAAACGCTTATGTTCCGGACCGCGAAGGTAAAGCCCATGAATCGAATCAATGCTCTGTTTGAGCTGGCTGCGCGCTGCGATCGCGCCGGCATTGTAGCGACCCGCATCGGGCTGGTCGTGGTCCTGGCGTGGATCGGAAGCCTGAAGGCATTTCGCTACGAAGCCGACGGCATTGTTCCGTTCGTGGCCAACAGCCCCTTCATGAGTTTCCTTTATCGACGGCCTGCGGGCGAATATCGGCGCCACATGAACCGCGAAGGCGAATTGGCGCCTGCCAACCGCGAATGGCACCTGCGGAACGGAACGTACTTGTTTGCCTGGGGCCTCGGCGCGGTGATCGTCGCCTTGGGGGTGATGATCGCGTTGCATCCGTGGCTGCCGCAAGTCTCGGCGATCGGGAGCTTCCTTGTTTTCGGGATGTCGCTGGTCACGCTGTCGTTCCTCGTCACGACGCCGGAATGCTGGACGCCTTCGCTCGGCAGCCCCGAACATGGTTTTCCGTTGCTGGCCGGTCCAGGCAGGCTGGTGCTCAAAGACGCCATCATGGCGGGCGCGGCGCTGGTGACGATGGCGGATTCCGCCCAAGCGTATCTGCGAAAAAAGAACCTGGCTCCAACACGAAGTTTATCGCAGGAGCCGACTTTAGCGGCTCGCTAGACGCTTCTCACACCGTTGCACTTTTTCACGGACTTGACGATGAACAAAAACATGACTTCCCCGTCACAGATGACGCTGGCCCCGCCTTTTACGCTCATCACCGCGCTGCGAAAGGTGCGGTTGGCCGAGGATGCTTGGAATTCCCGCGATCCGAAACGAGTCGCTCTGGCTTACACAGAAGAATCGATGTGGCGCAATCGCAATGAATTCGTCGTGGGCCGTGCTGCGATTCGCCGGTTCCTGGCCGGCAAGTGGGATCGCGAGCTCGATTACCGGCTGGTCAAGGAGCTGTGGGCATTTACCGACGACCGAATCGCAGTCCGCTTTCAGTACGAATGGCACGACAACGCCGGCCGTTGGCATCGCAGCTATGGCAACGAACTCTGGGAGTTTGACGAAGACGGCTTGATGCAACGGCGCGAGGCCAGCATCAATGATCTCCCCATTTCGGAAAGCGACCGCAAGTTTTTCTGGCCGGCGCCCGGTCCCAGGCCGTCGGACCACCCGGGCATCTCGGATATTCGCTAGCGTTTCGTCTCGTTTCAGCACCCTCACTTTTTCCCGGAGATACGAACATGCCCCGTACGACAACAAGAAAAATGGTTCTCGGACTGATCGCGATCGCTGGCTTGACGTTTGGTCCAACTCAGTCGGCCTCGGCCCAATCGCCTGTGAAGGTCCGTCACAAGACCGTCAAGATCGACGACTTGGACATCTTTTACCGCGAGGCCGGTCCCAAGCACGCCCCAGCGATCCTGCTGTTGCACGGCTTTCCGACCAGTTCGCAGATGTTCCGCAACCTGATCCCTGCGTTGGCCGACAGGTATCGAGTCGTCGCGCCCGACTATCCGGGTTACGGACATAGTTCGATGCCATCGCGCGAAGAGTTCGCGTATACCTTTGACAACCTGGCCAAGGTGGTCGACAAGTTCACTGAGAGAGTCGGACTGACGAAGTATGCCCTGTACGTGCAGGACTACGGCGCGCCGGTTGGATATCGGCTGGCGTCGCAACACCCCGAGCGGATCACGGCGATCGTCGTGCAGAACGGCAACGCCTACGACGAAGGGCTCGATAACGAGTTCTGGAAGCCGATCAAAGCATACTGGAATGAGCCGATTAGCAAGGAACGGCGTAACGCGATTCGCAATCTCCTGACCTACGATGCCACGAAATGGCAGTACGCCGACGGCGTGCAGGATCCGGAACTCATCAGCCCGGACGGCGCAGCTCACGACCAGTTCCTGCTCGACCGGCCAGGGAACGACGAGATCCAACTCGACCTGTTTCTTAGCTATGGCAGCAACCCGCCGCTCTATCCGAAGTGGCAGGAATATTTTCGCAATCGCCAGCCGCCGGTGCTGATCGTATGGGGCAAGAACGACAAGATTTTCCCTGCCGCAGGAGCAGAGCCATACAAGCGCGACTTGCCGACGCTGGAGTTTCACCTGCTCGACGCCGGGCATTTCGCCCTGGAATCGAACGGCGATGAAATCGCCGCGCTCATGCGTGAATTCCTCGCCAGGCGCGTGGACAAGAATTGAATCCTGCGAGTAACGCCCCATTTCTCAGGTGCGGCCGCGATGGGCCGGCCTTTGAAGCCTCATCAGTCATCAAACCAAGGAACGAAATCATGAACGCTCGCTTTGCAGGAAAAGTGGCGCTTGTCACCGGCGGCAACAGCGGGATCGGCCTGGCGACCGCGAAGTTATTCGCCGAAGAGGGAGCAACCGTCTTCATCACGGGCCGCCGCGCCGAACAACTCGAGCGGGTCGCCCGTGAACTCGGCCCAAAGGTGTTCGGCGTCGCCGGCGACGTCGCGAAGGAAACGGATCTCGACCGCCTGTTCGCCCGGATCAATGAAGAGCCTGGCCGCCTCGACATCGTGGTCGCGAACGCCGGGATCGGGGAGCTCGTACCGTTCGGCGCGTATTCTGAGGAGCACATCGACTCCACGTTCGACGTGAACGTCAAAGGGACCGCCTTCACCGTCCAAAAGGCGCTGCCACTGATGCCCGACGGCGCCGCGGTCGTGGTGATCAGCTCGATTGCGGGATTCCTGGGGATACCCGCATTCGGCGTCTATGCCGCGTCGAAGGCGGCGATCCGTTCCTTCGTCCGCACCTGGTCGGTAGACCAGAAGGCGAGGCGGATTCGATTCAACGCGGTCAGTCCGGGCTTCGTTCCGACGCCTGCGTACGGCCCGCTCGGACTGACCGAGGAAGCCCTTGCGCCGATCGTAGCGCGCATTCCGCTCGGCCGCGTCGGATGCCCAGAAGAGATCGCCCGCGCAGTCGCCTTCTTCGCGTCCGACGACAGCAGCTACATCACCGGCGCGGAACTCGTCGTCGACGGTGGACTGACCCAGGCGTAACAGCCGTAAAAGCGAAATGCCACACGATCGAAAGGCGTCTCATGCGACAGTACCCCAGTGACGTAGCCTTCACGCCCGCAGTGAAGGAGGTGCAAAGCCAGCAGGGCTCGCGATCCGGTTACGCCCGCATGGAACGAGGCGAGGGCTGGCAGACGACGGTCACGCCCGAACTCGCCGCGTACCTTGCCGAGCTGGACATGTTCTACCTGGCCACCGCCAACGCCGCCGGCCAACCGTACGTTCAATATCGCGGCGGCCCGCCGGGCTTTCTCAAGGTGCTTGACGAGCACACGCTCGCCTTCGCTGATTTCGGCGGAAACCGGCAATACCTGACGATCGGCAACCTGTCCGAGAACCCCCGGGCATTCCTGTTTCTGATGGATTACGCGAACCGTCGGCGCGTGAAAGTATGGGGCGCGGCGAAAGTAGTCGAAGGAGATGCGGTGCTCGAGGACCGACTTCGAGACCCGGCGTATCCCGGCAAAGTAGAGCGGGCGATTTTGTTCACGGTCGAGGCGTGGGACGTTAACTGCCAGCAGCATATTCAGGCGAGGTTTTCGCAGCGGCAGTTCGGGCCCGTGATCGAACAATTGCAGACGCGGATCGCCGAACTGGAGTCGGAAGTCGAACGCCTGAAGTCGAGTTCAGCTCTCAACAACGAACATTAACAAGGAGTATCGCGATGCAATTCAACAACCACGACTCGGCGCTGATTGTCATCGACCCTCAGAACGACGTCCTGAGCGAAACGGGCGTCTCCTGGGGCCTGGTCGGCGAAAGCGTCAAAGAAAACAACACCATTGAAAACCTGGCCCGCCTTTTCGCTGCCGCAAAGGACGCCGACTATCGGGTGTTCATCTCGCCCCACTACCTCTACCCCCACGACCAGGCGTGGCAGTTCGGCGGGGCCGTCGAAAGGATGATGCTCGAGGGCAAGGAGTTCTTCCGCCCCGATCCGCTCGGCCTCGAAGGGTTCGCCGGCTCCGGCGCTGACTGGCTTGACCGATACAAGCCCTTCATTGAGGACGGCAAGACGGTCGTGGTCAGCCCGCACAAAGTGTGGGGCCCGCAAACCAACGACCTTGTCCTCCAACTCCGCAAGCAGCGTATTAATAAGATCATCCTGGCTGGGATGCTGGCCAACCTTTGCGTCGAAAGTCACCTGCGGGAGTTGCTCGAACAAGGTTTCGAAGTTGCCGTGGTCAAGGACGCGACGGCGGGGCCTCGACATCCTGAAATTGGCGACGGCTATCAGGCCGCACTCATTAACTACGGCTTTCTGGCGAATGCGGTCCTGACGACCGAGTCCGCAGTGAAGGCGATGAACGGAACTCTTTAACCGGCGGCAGCGTCAAGCAGCCAATACCGTGAACACGTTCACGACGAAAGACGGCACGCAGATTTATTACAAGGAACGATCTCAGCGAGCCGTTCTACGGTTTGAACCGGCCGGGAGCGAAGGCTTCGCAGGGCTTGCGAGACTGGTTTTGGCTTCAAGGCATGCAGGCCGGTTTTAAAAACGTCTTCGATTGCATCCAGGCGTTTTCCATTTCGTTTGGCTGCGGAGTCGCACGAGCTGCGACATTGCAGCGGATGAAACCCGCGGCGGAAGATCGATGGCGGTGTCTCGGCCGCGCTCTTCGCGTCGAGCGTCTAACTTGCAATAAGCAATGAAAGCCCCGATCCATCCCAGGAACAGGACGTAAAAGATAGCGCCTTTGGCGTCGATCGGATGGCTGCCGCCAACCCAGGAGCGTTCGCATTGCACGCGAACCAACAGGGTCCGATCCGCCGGGGCGCCGGAATACGGGCAGAACTTCGTCGCTCGGCAAGCCTCGCGTGAAAGCATGGCGCCCTGCGCCGCGAACCGTCGAACCCGCCTGCACCGCGGAAACCGCGAGACTCTTCCCACAGCCACACGTCACGGAGTAGCTCATTGCCATTCTGCCGACCGCTCGTCGCATTCCAAGGCGATCACGGAATGAGCGAGTGGAAGAGCTGAACTACAGCGGGAGAGGTGCCTTCAGCGTCGCACACGTGCCGACCGATGCCCTGTTGGGCGAGGACATAGATTCCAACCGCTCCAGTTGCGAATATAACGTCCGAGCGGCGCGGGGCAATAAGCTCCGCAAAGTCAAGCAGCGAATCGTTCGCAGATGGCCGCTGGCGCAGCTCCAGGACCGCCGACGCGCCCCATTTGTCGTCGAAGCCCCCAAGGGGACGTCACGGGCGCCGCTCGTCGTTACGCCCTTTCAGGGCTGGTGAAATTGATAGGCTGCCGCATACCTGGGGCACGTTGCCCCAGGCGGGTGAATTACGCCGCGTTGTGGCTAAAAAATAAGGATACCGCCCCATAAGGCAGGGCAGGCGGGGCCGCAAGCCAAAGTCAGGGATGTCTTCGCGGCCGGGATCTGGTATACTGCCTCTAGTCGCTATGACGGCACGGCGTGAAAGATTGTTTGTCGGACTCGCGCGTCGCCGTCTTTCCTTTCCGGACGCCTCTTTGGTTCTTTCCGCTTCGGCCCGGAAAGATGTCAACGGCCGGCATGCCAGCTTCGGCGAATTGCCGTGTTTGGAAAGCTGAATGGCGAGTAATTACGGGTCGGTGGTCCGCGGCGATCGCGTCGCGAGTTCTGGTCTTGAGACTTGCTCAGCCCCTTCGGCAAGCTCAGCGCGCGGGGTGTTGAAGACCTCGGCGCGCGACCCAGCAGGGGCTCGTCTTGTTTGAAATGACGGCGGTTACGGTCGCCGAAAGGTCGCCGCAGTCGCACTCGTCGTGCAATGAAAGCTGAAGCGAGGCGGCCGGTTTCGTTCCGGGGGCACAGTGTCTCTCCAAGCGCCTTGGATGCCCTCTGAAGTCCTGGCCGACCGGCGAGGGCCCCGCAGGCCCGATAAGGAACATGCTATGTCTTCCGACCTGCCAACAAACAACAATGCCCGCTCGCTGACGGAATCCGAACGCAAAGCCGAGCAAAAGGCGGCCAAGAAAGCGGACAAGAAAGCGGCTCGAGACAGAGCCACCCGTGAGCGTCAGATGGGCGCTCGCCGGCGCAAATGATGGCGCGGAACGTCTCTGTCAACCTTTACGGATAGGCGGAAGCCATGTCGTCGATCCATTGCCGAACGTGCTGGCAACCGATGTCGGCGTGGGCCCTGCGATGCCCTCGCTGCGGCGACGTCGACAGGTGGCGCGTTCGCCGCGCGGTCGTAAAGTTGGCGATCTTCGTCGTTGCCGCGGCGATTGTTCTCGGCGCGGCGCTGACGCTCGCCAGGCAACGGCGAGAGGCGCCTGCGGCCTCGCACGATCTCGGAACCCCGATCTCGGCCCCCCCCATCTCGGAACATTGTCAAATGACCTGTGGAGCTCGCTCTGTGCAGGCTTGAACGGGCTACGGATGAACGGGCTACGGATGGCGGAGAAGCATTCTTAAATCATGAAAGGCCCCTTGATGGACGAGTCTCGCAGTCGAAATTTCACGGAAAGCGGAACGGGCTTGATAGAAATCGAAGGCGTTGCCATCCACGCGCGCTGGAGAATGACGGGCGTCCAGGATTACAAGGTCGGCGCCGGCGCGGCCACGGATGGACTTCGCAAAGACATCGCAATTTCGCTGTTTTTTGACAAGCTTCCCGACGAAGCGGAACGGGTCCAAATGCTGCTGGAAAAAGTCCAAGCCGACAAGACGCGGAAGCTCGAGTGTAAGCTCCCGAGAGCGACGGCTGCCGTCTATTTCCAAGAAATCCGCGCGGGGCAGAGCGGCGACCCGGTCGGCGTGATCTTCGGAAACAAGCCGCGGAATTAGCGGACAGGCGGAATCGGACGGGCGCCCAGTTCTCACAGAGCACGGAGTCGCGAATGTCGATCGAAGCCGTAATCGCCGCGCAGACCGCTTCCGCCGCACTGGCCTGGATCGGCGGCGCGGTTTGCCTCATCGGTGCGCTGGCGCTCGGCTGGGTCGGATTGGTTTACGGCAGCCTGTGGTTCCAAGGCTACATGTCCGGCGCCTCGATCAGCCTGCTCGGGCTGATCGCAATGAGCCTGCGGCAGGTCGACGCGCAGACGATCCTGCGCGCAAGATCATGGTCCGCCAGTCCGGCATCAGCGACGCCGCGACAGCGGGCGTTTCCACGCGCCAGTTGGAGGCTCATTACCTGGCCGGCGGCAATGTGGCCGGCGTCATCAAGGCGATCATCGCCGCGCATCGTGCGGATATCGATCTGGAGTTCGATCGGGCCGCGGCCATCGATCTCGCCGGCCGCGATGTATTGGGGGCCGTGCAAACCAGCGTCTATCCCAAAGTCATCGATTGTCCCGATCCGAATAGAAACAATAGCGCCATGCTCAGCGCCGTAGCCAGGAACGGCGTGGAGTTGAAAGTCCGCGCGCGAGTCACCGTACGCACGAACTTGCAACAATTGATCGGCGGCGCCACGGAAGAGACGGTCGTGGCTCGCGTAGGCGAAGGCATTATCACCTCGATTGGCTCAGCCGAGGATCACCTGGTCGTGATGGGCAATCCCGAGCGGATCTCGAGCGCCGTCCTGGCCCGTGGTCTCGACGCGCAAACGGCGTTCGCCATTGTGTCGATCGACATTGCCGACATCGAGGTAGGCCAGAATATCGGCGCCCGGCTGCAAGTCGACCAGGCGGAAGCCGATACGCGCATGGCCCGGGCCAACGCCGAAGTCCGCCTGGCGCAGGCTGCGGCGACTCGCCAGGCAATGCGGGCCAAGATCGCCGAGAACCGCGCTGGTGATCGAGGCCGAAGCGCTTATTCCCGCTGCTATTGCCGACGCGTTCAGGCAAGGGCGAATTCTGGGCAAGCGACATCCGGCGAAGTTTCAAACGCCGCGGCCGCAACAAGCCCAATGAACCCTCTCGCAAACGCCCCTGAAATCCCCGCTGCCATCTGCCGTTCGGTCGCGACCCTTGGGCCATGAATCGCGGCCCGCAGCCGCACCCGTCCAGTCGCCAGGCTGGTTATTCCGCTTGTTCGTTCGGCCCGGCTAGATGCGGCGCCGGCTGATAGGCGGGGGGCGTCTCACGGAGAATGTCGGCGCTTCGGTCAATCAGCGCTTGAGCCGCCCTGATTTTCTCATGGGCGGCGGCAAGTTCTTTCCTGCCCTCCTCAATCATGTGCTGGGCCCGCTTAAGTTGATCAAGGGCGTTTGCCCGGATTACGTTGCTTTTGTCCATAATTAGCTTGTATGATCGCGGCCAACCGAAACGCTCCGTTTCGGAGATTCGGGCGGCCGGCAGGGGCGTCGTCCGTGCGTCATGGAAATCGCAGGCGGGCCAGGCGGCAGGAGAAAGCGCATGCGATACTGCATTGCCGCTTAAATCCGGCGATGCGCTTCGGGCCGCAAGAGCTCATCTTGATCCCGGTCGTGTTCCGTCAACCGCTCGAGCCGCTCGCAAACATCCAAGAGAACGGAGCCGACGACCTTCATTTCGCGGCTCAGATGCTGCTGGGCAAGCAGCTTCTTGAGCTCATTCAAGCGCACTTGCGTCTCGCCAACTGCACGCATCGTCATTCTCCGTTTTGTCATTGGTAAAGGCTCAAACGCCCCCGCCGAGCCATGCCGCGGTCGAATTGACCCTGTCCCGCCCGCGATCCGCAATGGGGCGCGTTCGTCAGCTTCGACGTTCCTCAATTGAATTGTAGGGGTGCGGCCTGAGGACGGGGGGTAAATTCCGCCAGGAATCCCAGCAGCCCGGCCAGATCAACGGGTTTGACCAGGATGGCGGGCTGAAGCCTGCCTGGACAATGCCGCCCAACAGAATCGGCCCAAGACGCCGTTCCCGGTATCGTGGCAGTCGTCGACGATCGGCGCCCGGCGGATGTTTCTGACAGTCACGTCCTGTCTTTCGCGGTCGGGCACGGTAGAATACAGATGTGGCGAACTGCGACGAGGAGACGACGGTTAGGCGCCTGGACTCGGACCGGATGCCGGGGTTCAAGACGCCTGGCGTCGCTTCAAGCGTGCAGATTGCAATTCATCGCGATTCCGCATCGTTCTCTGCTTTCCCCTCCGATGTGCTTCGTGCAAGGCAATCGCGAGTCGAATGTCTTGAACCGTGCGAAGCGGCATTTCCCTGTTGACGACACTTCACTCCGCGAGCCTTTCCATGGACGCCCCGCTTCAATCAACCGCACCCGCCGAAGTCGCGGAGAAACCTGCGGCGCCGACCATCCGGGTCGACGATTCGCACCTTGTCGCATCGTACGCCAATTTTTGCCGCATCACCGGCACGCCCGAAGAGATGATCATTGATTTCGGCCTCAACCCGCATCCGTTCACGTCCTCCCCGGATGCCATTATCGTTTCGCAACGGATCTCTACAAACTTTTTTACGGCGAAGCGAATGTTGCATGCCCTGCAACTGACGCTTGAACGACATGAAGCCGCGTTTGGAGTGGTCGAACCGGACGTGGCGCGCCGTGCTATGGACTCGCAATTTCCACATGCGCACGAGTAAGTCCGAGGCGCAATCAACTCCTGCCCCGCCCTGATTTCCTGCTGGGCGGCGACAAGCTCTTCCCTGCGATATTGCGCCCTGCGAACCGGCGGACGGCGAATCGGCGGACGATTGCGGCTCTAGAACCGCCATTTGAGGGGGGTGGCTGCATCGTGAGCCGGAAAAACAAAACGCCGGAGCGACGCGTGGGCGTCGCTCCGGCGCTGGTGTGCTTTTCAGCGGCGAATCGCCGGCTGACTCGGCCGGGACTAGCGGCGACCGTAGCCGCCGCGTCCGCCACCGCCACCGCCGCCGCCGTAACCGCGGCCACCGCCGCCGCCACGCTCTTCGCGCGGGCGAGCCTCGTTGACGGTCAACTGCGCGGCCGTCATGCTCTTTTTCATTCAGCGCCTGAATCGCCTCAAGGGCGGCGTTGTCGTTGGTCATCTCGACAAAACCGAAGCCCTTGCTGCGTCCGGTTTCGCGGTCCTCAACGACCTGGGCTGCGGACCTCGCCAAACGGGCTGAACAATTCTTCCAAACTTGAACTCGTCACGCTGTAGGACAGGTTCCCGACATAAAGCTTCTTACTCACCGTTCAACTCCTCGAAGACGGCATACCGGCCCTAATACATACTTTCCGGGCCGAAACGAAAGGGGCCAAAGTGGTGGCCCGCCAGGAGGGAAAGGCGAGAGGGCAGCGAGCGAGTTCGCAAAAACAAACGTCACGGGGCGCGTTGTCAAACCGACCATCAGAAGTATAACTGCGCAATTCGCCCCCAGGACAGCCCGATTCGCGAAAAACGCTTTGGTGTTTGGGATTTGCCGCAAATCCCGTATGTTGCGCAAGCAGTCCACCCGTGCGGGGCCCTCGTTCCTTCGGCAAAGAGCATAAAATCTCCTAATGGCAGCCAACACCCTACCGCGCGTGACGGACGTTGCCGTGACGAGCCCGCCGGCAAAGACGCTGTCGATTTGCCTGATCAACCCGCGGTTCGAGCCTTCGTACTGGGGATTCGAATTCGCGCTGCCGCTCTATCCGGGCGATAAGCGCAGCACCATGATCTCCGGCTCGCTTTCGGCCGTGGCCGGGCTGTGCGGCGACCACGACGTGCACGTGCTCGACGAGAACGTCGAGGAGATTGACTGGCAGTTCCTGCGCACCTTCGACATCGTCGGCGTAACCGGCATGAACGTGCAAAAGCTGCGCATGCGGGAGATCCTGCTGCGGCTGCGCGAATTGGAGATCTTCACGGTCGTGGGCGGCCCGTTCGTCTCGGTCCAGGAAGAGTTCTTCGAGGGGCTGTGCGACGTGATCTTCGTGGGCGAAGCCGAGACGACCTGGCCGCGAGTTCCTCGATGACTTTGCCCGCGAGGCGCCCACCGCGAAGCGCTACGAGCAATCGCCGCCGACCGACATGACCCAGGCGCCGCGGCCGCGTTTCGATCTGCTCAAGGTCGACCGCTACGCCTCCGGCGCGCTGCAGTATTCGCGGGGCTGCCCGTTTCAATGCGAGTTCTGCGACATCATCGTGATCTACGGTCGCAAGCCCCGGGTCAAGGATCCGGATCAACTCGTCGCCGAACTGGACGACATGCGGCAGGCCGGATTTCACTCCGCCTTCATCGTCGACGACAACTTCATCGGCAACAAGAAGAAGGCCAAGGCCCTGCTGGAGAAGCTGATTCCCTGGATGGAGGAGCACAACTATCCGCTCCGCCTGACGACCGAGGCCAGCATCGATCTGGCCGACGACGCAGAATTGCTGGAGTTGATGTATCGGGCCAATTTCCGCAGCGTGTTCATCGGCATCGAAACGCCGCAGGTTGGCGTCGCTGAACGAAACCAAGAAGTTTCAGAACGCTGCGCGGCGACTCGCTGGGAGCCAAGCTGGTCGCGGATTCAAAATGCGGGCCTCGACATCAACGCGCGGATTCATCGTCGGATTCGACAGCGATGACAAGGGAATCTTCGAAGACCAGTTCCACTTCATCCAAGAAAACGGCATCACGCTGGCGATGGTGGGCATGCTGCAGGCCATCCCCAAGACGCCGCTCTACGAACGGCTGCAAGCGCGACGGCCGGCTGGTCGAAGAAGACCCAAGCTGCAACTTCGTTCCCAAGCAAATGACCCGGGACGAACTGCGTCAAGGCTATTGGGACCTGGTCAAGCGGCTCTATGCGCCCGAAGCGTATCTCGACCGCTATTTCAAGGTTTACGAATCGGCCGAATACCTGAGCGCCGCGCCGACATCTGCCGCAAGGCCGGCGAAGGCAAACGCATCACGACGCTGGGCTTATGCGATCTCGCTGCTCTGGTCTCTGTTCTGGGCCCTGTTCCGGGATGGCTCGTTGTTCTCGGTTGGGCGGGTCTACGCGAAATACTTCTTCACGCGGCATCTCAAGCATCGCCGAGACATCATCGGCTTGGCTCAGTTCTTGAATCGCTGCGTGACCCACTGGCACTTTTATAAATTCACGCGGGAGCTGACCGCAGGCCGCCTGCGGGCTTACAACACGTTGTGAGTCGAGTCATCGTCGCCTTTCGCTCACAGCGAAAGGCGACGATTTTGCGGCCGCAAAAGCGCGCCCGATGGTCCAGCCGAGCTGCGGCCCGCCAGACTGCATTCATGCCCCACGGACGGAGTTTCCGATGGAAAGATGGAGTCGCGGAGCCGAACCAGCTAGAATCTGTATCGCTGACCTGCACCGGAAGAACCGGCGGGACCTGGCACGGCTGAGAGGACATTGTGGTTGAGCTGATTGCCATTTCGGCGCCCGCCTGAATCGGCCCGGCCGTCTGGCGGAAGAATCTTCGCTCGAGCCGTCAATCTGGACCTTTTATCTGGATCTGGGAGCTGTGGCATGAACGATTTCCAAATGAACCGGCGGCAGGCCCTCATCGCGAGCGGTTTAGGCACGCTGAGTCTCGGCATGCCGGGAATGGTGATGGGCGCCGACAAGGTCGATGCCGCGGGCAATGCCGTCGCCTCGGAGAAGTCCTGCATCTTCGTCCTGCTCTGCGGCGGGCCGAGCCACGTCGATACCTGGGACATGAAGCCGGAGGCGCCGCCGGATTATCGCGGACCGTACAAGCCCATCGCCACCAAAGTGCCGGGCATGCGCATCAACGAGATGCACACGGAACTGGCCAAGCTGACCGACCACTTCACGCTGATCAATTCGATGTCGCATCCCGGCGCGATCAGCAATCACTTCGACGCGATGCACAACCTGCTCAGCGGCCAATCGGAGAAGCGCGTGCAACAGGGCGTGCCGAACGATCAACCTTACCTGGGCTCGTTCGTCGCCAAGCACAAACCCGAGCAAACGCAACTTCGTTTCCAACGCCTGGCTGATCAAGTGCGTGGGACCGCCCGTGTTTTGTGCGCCCAACATCGGCATCGGCGGCTACCTGGGTTCGGCCTATGCGCCCGTGTTTATCGGCTCGGCCGACAACCATCCGGCGATGGACGACTTCAAGCCGCCGCAGATTTACGATCCCTACGACGAGGAGCGGTTCGACGAACGCAAAGTCGCTGCTCAGCCGGCTGGAGTCGAACCGGCTCGACAAGGACCGCAACGTCAAGGACTGGTCCGACCTGCGCGAGAAGACCTACGACGCCATGACGCGAGCCGAAGGCCGACAGGCGTTCGAAATGGACCGCGAGCCGGCCAAAGTCCGCGAGCGTTACGGGATGCATCCGCTCGGACAGAACCTGCTGCTCGCCCGGCGGATGGTGGAGTCGGGCGTGCGGTTTGTCACCGTCAACGGCTGGACCGGACAGGCGGACCATGACAAGCAAGGCCCGCCGAGCAGCAGTTGGGACATGCACGGCGGAAACATGGGCATGGGCAATGCCTTCGGCAACGGCTCCTACGGCATGGGCTTCTGTCTGCCGCGTCTGGATCAGGCGCTGGCCGCATTGCTTTCCGATCTGAAAGAGCGCGGCATGCTGGACAACACGCTGGTCGTGGTGACGGGCGAGTTCGGCCGCACGCCCTACGTGCTGAAGCAGGATCCGCCCGGACGCCAGCACTGGCCGAAGTGCTTCTCCTCGATCCTGGCCGGAGCCGGCATCGCCGGCGGGCACGTGTACGGCAAGTCCAACAAGTACGGCGAGTACCCCACCACCAACCCCGTCCGTCCCGAAGAACTGGCCGCGACCATCTACCACGCCCTCGACATCCCCATCAACGATCCGCAAGACGCCACCGGGCTGTCGCGGACGTTGACCACGGGGCAACCGATCAAGGAGTTGTTCGGTTAGGCCGGACGCCGCAGCGTAAACAGAGGCTGACGTCTCCCGCGCCTGGTCGCCTGAGTTGCGCGTCAGGCCAGGTTAGCGACCTCGCTCATTGCCAGGCTTCCGCGTTGGCGGGCCTGGGGCTGAGCTTCGGTTCACTGGGGCATCGCTTCGCTCTGCCGCCAGCCACCCGCGAGGTGCGTCAAACCGCCGGGCTCAACTCTTAGACCGGGCAAAACACTACCTTTCCGGGATGCGATAGATTGCCACGCGTCCGCCGGGATAAACCAGCGCAAACTGGTTGAACGCGTGCGTGGCGAGTGCGGCCAACGGAGCGGCGCCGTTGCCGGCAGCGCGAGCGTGCAGAGACAAGTCGCCGCCGGCCGTGCTGTAGACGTCAATCTCGTCTTTCGACGCAGCCACGAGCCAGCCTCGCCGGGTCAGGGCGATGCGCGGCTCGACCATCTCGGAGGCGAACGGCGTTTGCTCCGTCTGGGCGTGGTCTCCCCACAGCATGACGCCTCCCTGCTGCAAGGCCACGGCAATCCTGGCGCGCGAGTGGGGCGCCGAACCGATGACCTGCGAGATGCGACCAGGGAGCGAAACGACGCCCGCCGTTTGTCGCTGGCGGAAGAAGTGCAAATCGCGATCGACGGCCACGCAGAGCGTTTGTTCGCGGGTTAACACAGGCAGCGGGTAGTGCAGCGAGCTTTCGCCTGCCGCCAGCTCGCGCAGATAAAGCGAGATCAAGCCGAGTAACTGGGCATCGTGCGAAAGGTAGACGTTGAATACGAGCTCGGCGTCGGCCGTCGCCTCGACGACATTCACCGTGACCCGGCCGGCATAGTTCACGCTCACGCTGGCGGCGGACAGGCCTCGATGTCCGCCCGCCGTCATGGCTGCCGGAAAGCGCTCGCTGACCGCGAACGAGCGCGGGGCAAACGGTTCATGGCCCAACACGTGGACCAAGGTTGGCGCCTCGCCGTACGGATCGGCGGCCAGCAGGATCGGCCGACCGACGAATTTCGGCTCGACTCGCCACGCTTCGCCCGATGGCGAGTCCGCCAGTTCCAGACCCTGGCTCCGCGGCGCCCGCTCTTGCCAACGCGGGTCCATTGCGTCTCGCCAACTCACGCGCACCAGCACCACATCGCGGTCGCGATAGCCGGCCACATATAATGCGTCGTCCGTGCCGACCGCCGCATTCCAGTCAACGAATTCAGACAACTGAAGCTCGCGTTCCAGCGACAGTTTGGCCCCCGGCTTGCCGATCGGCTTCGTGGCCTCGCGCGGCTGTAACCGCTGTTTCAACCACCGCTGGGCGTCGCGCCAGCAGGCGGTCGGCCGGCACGAGTCGGGCGACCGCCAAGGCGATGCGCCGCGTCTCATCCGCCGTCAGCCTGGCGCTTTCCAGCCGGTCCGCTGCGACGATGCGAGTCCGATCAGCGGCGTGCTCGCGGACCGACGCCTCGACATAACCGAGGGCCTGGGCGGCGACCAGTTCCACCAGCACGGCCTCGCTTTGCGGATAGGCCGGCTCGGCGATTAGCTCGTCGACCAGCGCCGTCGCCCGTTCGTGCCAGGCATGGCGGCCCAGCAATTGGAACGCTTCCGTTACGCACAGCGCCGCTTGCGGCGAGCGCGGCCACGCCGAACGCAGTCGCTGCCAGGCGGCGTCGATCAGCCCCAGCTTTTGTTCCAGTAGTCGTGCCGCTCCGAGGGCATCGCTGCGAGCGTCGCATGCGGCGACCGCCCGCAGCCAGGCCTGTTCGGCCGCTTCGCGCTGGTCGAGTTGCTGGTACAAGTCGCCGACCGTTTCATGTTCGCCAAGCTTTTCGTACAGCGCGATCGCCTCGCTCCACAATCCTCCTTGCCGCAGGCAACGGGCCGCCTCGTGCGGTCGCTTGAGCCGCTGTTCGTAGAGCACGGCCGCCTCGCGCCAATGGCCGCCGTCGCACAGCGCGGCCGCCGCGGAACGTACGTCTCCCAGCAGCGTGGCGAAAATATAGGCCGCGCGGCGATGCCGGCCCAAGGCGATTTCGCGCGCCGCAAGTTCGCGATCGCGCGCGATCAGTTGCATCCGGAACGTTGGCGGCATGTCCCAGAAGTCGGCGGCGCAGGCCGCCTCGCAATTGGTCGAGGCTGAAGTCGACGTTGCGCATGCCCAAGCGGCCTGAAGGAGGCGCCAGGCCTCGATGTTCGTCTCCGCCCATCGGCAAGGCGAACCGCAAGCCTTCGTCGGGATCGGACCGCAGCAAATCGAGCAGCCGAGCCAATTCGCGGTGTCGCGAAGCTTCGAGCGATTGGGCCAACTGATTCAATTTGGCGCCGGCCCAATCTTCCATCTTGTTCAGCCAATTATGGACGGCGCCCGAGTGGGGAACATGCTGCATCATCCAGTAGACCGTTTGGGCGAACTTCTGTTGCAGTGCGCGACCCAGCGCGCCGGCGGCGCCTGGCGACGGTTCGTTTTGCGCCGGCGGCAGCGCATCGAGATCGAGCGGCTGAGTGCCGATATCGTCGCGCGTCTGCTTAAAGAGGTTCTCGACGGTCAATGTCGCTTCCGGCTCGATAGAAAGCAGCCGGGCATTGAGCGCCACGCCCGCGACGCCGCAGTTCCAGGCGTTCGTGCTCGGCTCGGGCGCCGAGAGCAAATCGCCGACGGTCAGCGCTCGAGCCGCCGTCAATTCAACGGGCCCGGCGTGCGGTCGCCACAGATACAAGGCGTCGTCCGCTTCCAACAACCGCTCGAGTTCTGCATCGTCGAGCGACGGCTCCAGCTCCGCTTCGACCGGCAGATAGAGCCGCCGGGCCAGAACGCCATAGGGCAATGCTCGCGGCGAACGACGGGCTGAAGGCGGCGCAGCGCCCAGCACCAGCACGCCGCAGGGCGTGCGATCTTGAGTCGATGCGGGAATGACGTACAGCCGCGCCTCGGCCAGCGGAGTTTGCCAGTCGGTCGAGTTCTGCGAGCCACTCTTCCGCCGTAGTGCCAGGCACGAACCAGGCCGCGGCTGCACGTTGCGGCTTCTCGCGGCACGCGATGCGCAAGAGGATCTTCATCGCAGCCGCTCCGTGAAGGGGCGAAGGTTCTGCTCATAGATCGCACGGTCGTCAGTCAGGCTCGATGCGCCCGAGGAAATACGGCGTTCCCCAACATCGCCCATCGGAAACCCAGCCGGAGGTCGGTCCTTCGACCAGCACAATTGTGCATTCGGGGCTATCAAGGTCGGAGCTTTTCAAGTGCAGCAGTCCGCGGGCGTCGAGCACCGCCCGGCTGCCGTCTTCAAAGACCGCGACGGCGAGCGAGTAACGGTTGGCGGCGCTTTGGTCAATCACTTCGAAGCGTCGAGAAACCACAAGTTCCGCCTCGATCGGCCTGGTCGCCAGGCAGATCTTTTGGTCACTCTCATCGAACCGTAGCGGCCAGAGGCTGCCGCGCCGGCCGATGAGGATCAACTCGCCGCTGGCGCTCACGCCGAGGCCTTCGAATCTGCGGCGGAGCGTGACGGGGCGAACCCATTTCCAATTCTCCGATTCCACAGCGGCGAGCGGATCGATGTTCGGCGCCTGCGGCGCGGCGGCCAGCGTATGGACGTCGATGAGCGTACGCTTGCGAGCACTCGCTTCGCTATATTCGAACAGAATCTTTGATCCGTCGCGAGAGATTCCCAATACGTGCAGGTTTCCGGGCGGTGCAGGCAAGTTGGTCCTCTGCCTGATGTCGCTGCCGATCGAGACCAACTCGCCCGCAGCGGTCACTCCGACCGGATTTTCTTTACGCACCGCATCGAAGACGGCAAGCAGCCTGATTCGCCGTGTGTCTTCATTGAACAGCAGTTCCCAAACGAGGTCGTTTCCATCGAACGCAACGGCGTACCAATGCCAGCCGGCCCCTTCGCGTTTTCTTAAAAAGCGGCCCCGATGATAAAGATATCCCGAGTTCTGCGCGGTCCTCAGCAACCGCCCGCTCTCTGCGTCAATCACTGCAATGGCCTGGGCGCCAATGACGAAGACGGCGCCCGCCAGCATGAAACAATGACTTGGCTGGGCGATGCTGCACTCCAGCCGCACCATCCTGCAGATGCCCGTCTCAAAGTCGTAAGTTAGCGCATACAATCCGCGTTCGCTCAACCGGCCAAGCACGGCACGCACTTTTGCGTCGCGCGTGGCTGATTCGGCCCAATGCAGGTGGCCCGCCGGCAGGCCTTCGGCTATCTGCCTGGCGCCGTGGTTGCGATCGTTCCAGAGCAGCAAACGGCCGTCGCGAGCGCAGGTCAACACGCCGATGCCTCGGACCAGCCACGATCGCTTCGGTTCAGGCTGCGCGGAAAGCAGCAACGGAAACCGTTCGGCGCGAAAGATGGCAGGCAGCGGTGCAGCGCTGTCGGCAAATAGTTTGACGGTCGGCTTTTTGCGCGGTTGCAGCACATCGTCGAGCGAGAAGTGCGCCTCGCGCAGCAGCTTACGGCCCCGGGCCGATTGCAGGTGCAATTGGAATCGTCCGCTACGGTTGACGGCGGCCAGATGGATTTGCGGAAAGTTCGCTTCAGTCAATGCACGCTGAAAGGCCCGGTCGGCAAGCACGTCGTCGCCCGTGACCAGCACGACGTCGGCCTCGTCGTTATTCGCGGCTTCGATAAGTCGCTGCCGCAAGGCGGGCAGGGCATCGCCCGGATGTGCGCGATGATCGAGTGCGGCCAGGTGCTCGTTCAAGCCGGCCGCTGTCGTCATGTCGAGCGCAGCCAAGTCAGAGCCTGCGGCGCGGAATACTTGCACGCCGAAGCCCGGCTTGGCGCCGGCGGCCAAGGCCAGGCCGACGGCCGTGGCAAATACCCGCGGCACGCCCCACATTCTCACGCCCGCGTCGAGCAGCACCAGCCGGCGGCGAGTCGGCAACCGCGGCGGCGTCTCGCGGCGGAGGTAGAGCGCCTCGTTCATCGCGACGCGAACGGCCAAGGTCAGACTGTCGTGGGCCAGTTCGCTCAGCAGCAACCGGTCGAGCGAGCCGCGGTTGCTGATGTCGGTCACGCCGCCCAGGGGCAATTCCTCGGGCTGGCTGACCGGCGTCGGCAAGTGGACCGCCGCCAGCAGCAACTCGGCCAGCCGAGCCACGCCCTCCAACTCTTCGTCGTCTTTCAGCTCGGCAATCAGGCTCCGCGCACAGCCAAGCGCCGGCGTCTCGATTTCGACCGGCGCCAGGGGCTGGTCGAGCCCGGTCTTGAGCCGCAAGTTCAGCGCCTTTTCACCGACGCGATCAAGACCGCGGTCCAGCCAGGCCAGGTCTCGCAGCAAAACATCAATGGCCTTCAGCTTGGGCCAGGGGGTGCAGTGGCGTTCCTCCAAGCCGTTGGCCAGCTCTTCGAGCAGGCGCTCGTAGGTATTGGGGGCGCTGGGTCGCCTTGATCTTCGAAGACCATGGCCGCCAATTCGGCCTTGGCGTGCGAGTCGCGCCGCAGTCCGCCGGGCAGTTGGTGGACGCCATCGAGTCGACTTAACACGCGATTAAGAAACTCGACCCGATCCGGCCGCTTATTACTGAGGAGCATGCCGTGCAGCAAGCCCGATTTGCCGGGCGGTTCATTCCAGTTGTCTCGGCAGGCGGCCAGCAACAGCGCGAGCGCCCCGAGCGGTGGCAGACTTTGTAGCCGGAGTCGCTCGATAACCGTCCGCAGTTCGTAGCGGAAGGCGATCGTCGCGCCATCGGCCCAGGCGATCACGTTGCCCTGTTCCTGCCATTGCCAGAACGAATGGGCCGGCGCGGCGAAATAGTCGCAGACATCGGCGCCTTTACCGGCCATGATGTTGCTCCTCCGCCGTCAGACGCACGGCCGAACGCGTCGCTTGGACCCAATCGTCTGCTACGATCTTCTGCCAGCCGCCGTCGGACTGCCACAAGGCGCAAGCTCCTGGTTCCAGCCGCAGCGCCGTCCGCACCACCACCGCGTCGACGGACGGCGACCAGGTCCAACCGGCCAGCGCACCGATGCCGTTTGCTTCGACGTACTGCGTGCCGCGCAGCGGAGGCAAGGGCGTACCGCGGATGACGATATTGCCCATCGCATCGGCCGCGAACGTCCAGCGGGCCAGTCGCGCCTGCGGCGCCGTGTCTGCATAACGGCGCCATTCGTCCATATCGGTCAGCAGCCAGGAAGCGGCGCGGGCTCGCTCGATCGGACCAGCTTGAGCGCCATCTGCGGCGCCACAGCCAGCGACGTATCGGCGGGCGGCAGTTCGACGCGCAGCCAGCCAGCCAGCGGCTCCCACGCTCCGGCGGGCAAAACGCCGCGAGGCACAAGCTTGCCGGCCGGCAGCAACTGGCCGTCTTCCAGCACTTCGTAACGATCGGCGCCGGGCAGACGCCGGCAATATTCCCATTGTTCGTCTTGCAGGCTTGCCGCGCCAGCCAGATAGAATTGTCCACACGGCAGACCTCGACGGTCGGCCAGCGGCGCAGCGGTCCCAGCAGCGCGGCATCGGCCAGCGGCAACGAGAGCGCAAAACGGGCCTTCACGAGCCGGTTCCCCATTGTTGCCAGAGCGACTCGACGCGGGTTTCCAGGAATGTCCGCTGCTGCACGTCGGCCAGCCACTGGCAGCGTCCGGCCAGTAAGCTGAGCTGATCTCGCAGCACGGCGCGATCGACGGCGCCTTGTCCGTCGTTCGACCAGCGCTGTTCCAGTCGTTCCAGGTCGCGCGCCAACTCTTCGGGATCGGGCGAACTCTGGCCGCGGGCGCGGGGGTGGCTGGATGCCTGAGCTTCGGCGTCGGCCTGTTCGACGGCTTGCGCGACGATGGCGGCGATCACCTCGCGCTGCTCGTCGACGTCCCAGATGTATCGCAAGCACCCACAGGTCGGTTGCATTCGCTTGCCGACGCCCGCACAGCAGGGCGCTGGCGGCCGCCAGCCGCTGCAGCTTGACCGCGCGGCGATCGGAAACGGGAATGCCCGCCTTGCGGAGCTTATGGATCAAATCGACGTACTGCGGCCGAACGGCCAGCACGTCGACCTCGTTCACTTGCCGCTGCAGCGTTTGCAAGTCTTCGACGGAAAGGCCTGGGCAGCGATCGACTTGTCCTGCATCGAGCCTCCAGCCCGCCTCCAGCACGTCGCCCAGATGGTCATCGCCGACGTTGTCGCAGTGGACGCGGAGCAGGAAGCGATCGAACAAGGCCGCCAAGGCGTCGTCTTCGGGCAGACGGTTGCTGGCGCCCACGACCATCAGCAGCGGCAGCTTGCGCGTTTCGCGGCCGCGGCGGAAGACGCGTTCGTTGAGCACCATCAGCAGGCTGTTGAGGATGGCGCTGTTGGCGTTGAGCAGTTCGTCCAGGAACACGAGCGACGCCTCGGGGAGCATGCCTTCCGTATTGGTCGTCAGCTCGCCTTCGCGCAGCTTGCGGATATCGAACGGGCCGAACAGCTCGTTCGGCTCGGTGAACCGCGTGAGCAGGTAATCGAAGACGCGGCCTTCGATGCGGCGGCCCAGTTCGTGCACCAGGGCGCTTTTGGCGGTGCCGGGCGGGCCGAGAATGAACAGGTTCTCGCCGCCGGCCAGGCAGACGCCGAGCAGGTCGACGACTTCGTCCTTGCCGACAAACGCGGCCTTGAGCGGCGTCAGCACGTCCGTGACCAGGCGGCGGCCGATTTCGGCGCTCGCTTCGCTCGATGATTCCATAGTTACTCGCGAAAAAGTCAAAGGCCCTGGTCGGGTTGCGAACTGTCTTGCAAAGCGGCGGCCAGGTCGCCGGCCAATTCGGTAAAGTGTCCTATGGCGGCCTGCGCTGCGGCGCGAACCCGCGGGTCGGCCAGCCGCGAACGGTCGCGGCGGACCATGATGCGATCGACATAGCGCAGCAGCAGCCCGCTATGTTCGCAGACGTCATTTATGTCCGCCGGGTTCACGTCCGGCATGCCGACCGAGGAGAGCGGCCACTCGCCCGCCCAACCGCGCAATCGCTCGCACAGCGGATCGCCTTCCGAGGCCGCCTTGGCCAGCCGGTACAGATCCGGCAGAAAGCGGAAGGTCAGATCGACCGAAACGTGCCGCGAGGCCGGCGGCGCCTGAGGGCACGGCGTGCCGAGCGCTTCGGCGATTATTCTCGGCGCCAACGTCGCGATAGACGGCAAACTGGCAGGCCCGATAGCACTGCTCTGCCGCCCAGCGCGCCGCTTCTGGCGCCAGCAGCGGAATGTCTCCCGGAAAGTCCGCTCGGTCCGCGGCATAGCGCTCGGCCAGCAGCGCGTCGACGTTCGACCACTCGTCGCTCGAAATGACATCGCCTGGCGCGCCAACGCGCACCCGACCATGCTCGAACAGCGCCTGCAGGAATTCCGGCAGCCCCATGGAACGCGCCTCTTCGGCTGATTGCGACGATGTGCCAACGCATTCAGTTTAGCGGATGGCGAGGCAGAGGAAAGGATCGAGGCGAGAAGGGCGGAGCGGCTTGGGCGTCAGCAGCATTCTTTGGCTCGCTGGCCCGAACATGACGCCAGCGGACGGCTGACAGTGCGCGCTATTCGTCGACAATTGGCAACTGCGTGCCGACGAGCGCCAGGAACTGCGAGCCGAAGTGCTGGATTTCCAGAAAAGCGGCCTGCTCGCGGGCCGGCTTGTAGACCTCGAACGTTCTTAGAATGCCCAGCGTGGCGGCGCTTTCCAGCGGACCGACAAAGCTCGCGTCGCGCTCGAGAAAGCCGGGCTGAGCGGCCCAATGCTCCATCTGCGCCGCGTTCAGGAAATAACAGCCCGAGTGCGGATTCGCGCTGAGCGAAACGCGATCGGCATGCCGAGGAATTCGCCTTCGATTGCCGGCAGCGCATCAGGGTCGCAGAATGGCCGGTAAACATCAGGCGCAGATCGCCGTCAACATAGACCTTGCGGGCGACTACGTGGTTCATCATCTCAAAGCGGTTGGGCTGCAGCACGCGAGCGTCGCCGGCCAGACGCGCGAACCAGGCCAGCTTGTGAAAGAACCAGGGATCGGTCAGCACCAGGTCGTCTTCGAGATAGCCGTAGTAATCGTACTTGCCTAGCAGATCGCGAAACACCTGCCGGCATTCAAAGCCCAGGAACATTGGCTCGGCAGCGCCGTTGCGATGCCAATAGAGCTGACTGGCGATGGGCGCCTGGCCGAGCAGGTGCCGGTCGCCAGTCGTGCAAATCACGATGTCGATCTCGTGCCGCTGTCGCTGATTGGCGGGGATCGCCACGCGGCGGGCGATGTCGATCTGCTTCTGCTGCTGCCCGTAGACATGGTGCAGGGCCGCCAGGCAGGCGGACAGCGCCTGCAGCCGCGGCCGCGGGTCGGCCGCGAGCGAACGGTGCCGACCGCCGCCCGACGGATCGAAAAAGTGCGGGATGGCGAAGACGATTCTCATGGATTTCCCGGCTCATCACCAGGCGGAATCACCCACATCGCCGATTTCGCGATGCGCCGCCCAACGCGCTTGGGCTTTTCTCCAAAGACAAGGGCATGGGCTGCTTCTTCCGGGAGAGGATCGCGCATCACGCCCTGCCGGCATTCCCGAGCCAGTCCCGCGGTAAACGCAACCAAG
>CAWAYY010000056.1:0-67878 GCA_963786255.1 Pirellulales bacterium | reverse complement strand
GGCAACAGGTAGCAGAAGTGTTCGTGGTACAACGTGTCGAACTGGTTGCCTTCCATCAGCCGCAGCAAATGGGGAAACTCCGCCGTCCACACGCCGTGCGGCTTCAGCAGACGCGCCACGCCGGCGACAAAGTCATTGATGTCGGGCACGTGCGCCAGCACGTTGTTGGAGGCCATCAAATCGGGCTGTACGCCGGCGGCGGCCAATTCCTCGGCCGTCTGGCGGCCGAAGAACTTCACGACCGTCCGCACCCCCTTCGCCTCGGCCGCCGAGCCACATTGGCGGCCGGTTCGATGCCCAGGACCGGGATTTTTCGGGCGACGAAATACTGCAGCAGGTAGCCGTCGTTGCTGGCGATTTCCACCACCTGGCTCCGCTTCAAACCGAACCGCGCCGTCATTTGCTCGACGTATCGGCTGGCGTGCAGCAGCCAGGAGTCCGAATAGGATGAAAAGTAAGCGTACTCGCTGAAGATGTCCGCCGCGCTCACGTACTGCGGCAGTTGGACCAGCCAGCAGCTCGCACACGTAGGCGTGCAGCGGATAGAACGGCTCCATGGCGTCGATCTGTTCGCCATCCAGGTAGCTTTCGCACAGCGGCGACATGCCCAGATCGACAAACGTATGCGCCAGCGGCGCGTCGCAGAAGCGGCAACGATGCCGGCTTGCAACGGCGGTCGGCGACGCCTGGGGCAATTCGTGCGGCGAGTGACGATGGCGGGCGTTCTTGGTTAAAGCGGTCGACGTCATCTCTGTTCCTCTTGCATCCCGAACTTGGTTGCTGTTCAGCCTTTTGCGTTGACGGGTTCCTTGCCTCCAGGATCGCCCATGGACCGCAGCCCGTTAGCCGCGCATTCGCGAATCAACTGATGCTGCCTGCAACAGCTCCGCGGCCCTCCGCACGACGGCAAATGCCAGGCCGTGCGCTCGGCGATATCGAACAGCGAATGCTCGCCGTCCGACAAGTTCAAGACCCACAACAGCGCCTTTTCCGTTCCCGCGCGGTCCAGTTCTCCGCCCATGGCGCGGTACAGCCCGCGCGGCCCAGTTGCGGCTCGCCTTTGGGGTTCTGGTTGAGATAGGTCCGGTCGTGCTCCAGGATTTCGACGATCGCGGCGCACTTGCGCCACGAATCGGCCAGGCTCTCCGGCTTGACGAACTCCAGATTATCGGCAGACGTGTGGTATTCCGGATATTGGCCGAACGAGGTGCGCATCAGGCACCCGACCGGAAGGTTGAACCCCGGCGAGCAGAACTGCCGCTCGTCGTAGCCGTAGGGCTCGAACTCGAGCGTCCGATACTCCTGACCGGCATGTTTCAATACGTGCAGCGCAGGCCCGGTCGATCAGGGCATCTCCGCGGCGACTCTGCTTATAGGTCGAACATCCCGAGTCGCCGAGCAAGGAGAGCACGAGCCCGTGCCGGATCCGTTGCACGCGGTCTTCGTTTCTGCTCAGCCAGACCAAGGCGCCGATCGTGGCCGGAATGAACAGAAAGCGATAAGAATAGCGCCGTGGAAGCTGCGCCAAATGGCGAGCGAGAAACGTCGCCACGGCCACGCCCGATAAGTTGTCATTGGCCAGCGAGGGGTGGCAGACGTGGCACGAGAACAGCACCTCTTCATCGCTTTCGCCCGGCAGATGCGCCTCGCCATAGGAGAGCACGCCGTCAACGTGCTCCGAATCGAGGCACACTTCGAACTCTTCGTCATCGTCTGAACGCCGGTCGAGTTCGTCCCAGTGCCGCTGGCTCAGGCAGAAGCCCCAGTTCTCCTGGTAGTACGAAGTGCGGTAAGGAATCCATTCCGGATGTTCCGGCGCCGTGAACAGGTGCGGCTTCAGCTCGCGCCAGGTCAATCGGGCCCGCACCGGTACGCTATAATTGACGACGTGCAGGTTCGATTGCTGAAAATCGATCACCCGTCGGCCGCTCGCATCCTTGACGTACGCGTCGCGGATTCGCCATTCGCGCGGAACTTGCCAATCAAACGCGCTTTCGCCCGTCGGCACGTGATGAAGCTCGAGCGGCAGATGGCGTTGCAGGATCGTCAGCGTCTCGCGCACGCCGGGACCGGTAATGCTGCGGCAGATCGGATACAGTTCCGCCATCAGCGCATGCATCGCCGCGCCGACGTCGTCGCAGGACGACGCCGGATTTGTTGCTCGCGGATCGTGCAAGGCGGAGGTCATGAGCTTTTCGCACTCGTGGTCAGTTCTTGATTTCGATAGGCAGGCCAGTTCCGGTCCGCGTCGGAAATCACCGTTGGCGTCAACGGCCATTCGATGTTGAACGCCGGGTCGTCGTAGCGCACGCCCCGAGCCATGCCCGGCGCAGTAGAACTGCGACATCTGGTAGAACATCTCGGTGTCGTCGCGCAAGGTTTGGTAGCCTTGCGCAACCGGTCGGCACGTACAGCGCCCGGCGGTTGTCTGCGGTCAGTTCTACGCCCGCCCAGTTCAAACGCGTCGGCGAGTCAGAGCGCAAGTCGACGGCTACGACGTAGGCCGCTCCGCGCAGCACAGCGCACGAACTTGGCCTCATGCCAGGGAGCGGCTTGAAAGTGCAGACCTCGCAGCGTGCCGCGGCGGCGAGTAAAGGCCAGGTTGGCCTGCGCCAGCGACGGCTCGATGCCGTGCGCCGTCGAATTCCTTCTGGCACCATGCCCGCGCAAAGAATCCACGCTCGTCTTCGATCGGTTCGATCTCTACGAGCCATGCGCCGGCGATCTCCGTCGGGTGAAACTTCATCGTTTTCCCTCAGCTCGCCATTGCCTGAGTTCGCGCCGGCGCGGCCGCGGGGGCGTGCCGCCATCGCAGATCGTTCTTCAGGCGTCCACTTTCGAGCAAGCCCGTAAGCGTTCGCAGACGATGGAACCGCGGGCCCGTCAGGTCCTGTGCCTGCAAGTTGGCGCTGCGGTACGCCTCATACAATTGCTGCGCCCGAGCCGCGCGTTCCAGCGTAATTTGAAGTCGGGCAAATGTCTCGTGAGTTTGCTGCAGTCCACGCGGTAGCAACGTTTGTCGGGACCCGCTCCTGCGGCATATTCAATGCTGCAGCCCGGCACGGTCTGCAGAACGATCTCGGCCAGTTCGCTGATGCGGTAGTTCTCCGTCGAAGAGCCCACGTTGAAAGCCTGGTTGTGAACCGCGTCGCGGCGAGCCTCGAGCACGGCGATGAAGGCGCGACAGATATCTTCCACGTGGACCAGCGGACGCCAGGGAGTGCCGTCGCTGAGCATCAAGATCTTGCCCGTCGTGCAGGCCGTGGCGACGAAGTCGTTCAGCACCAGGTCGAGCCGCAGCCGCGGGGATGCGCCGTAGGCCGTGGCGTTCCGCAAAAACGTCGGGCTGAAATCGTCGTCGGCCAGCAGCGACACGTCGCGGTCGACAAGCACCTTCGAGCTGCCGTAGGGGGTCACGGGATTGAATTCGGCTTCTTCCGTTACCAGGTCGTCTCCGGCCGAGCCGTAGGTGCTGCACGATGAAGAAACGAGGAAACGTTCGACGCCGGCTTGCTTGGCGAGCCGCGCCAGACGCACCGAAGCGCGATGATTGATCTCGAAGGTCAGCTCCGGATCAACGTTACCGAGCGGATCATTGGAGAGCGCGGCAAGGTGAATCACCGCATAGAAACCTTCCAGGTCGGCCAGTTCAACGTCGCGGAGGTCGCGAACGACGTGCGGCGTCGGCGCCGGGGCCCGGCCCAACGTGCAAGGTTCGAAATAATCGTTATCAATGCCGAACACGTCGTAGCCGGCCGCCTGCAGCAGGGGCGTCAGCACGCTGCCGAGGTAGCCGTTGCAACCCGTGACCAAAACTCGCATCATGGCTACTTCTCCCATCTCGTTCAGCCGAAGCTGAACGCATCAACTGTTGAACGAACCTTGTCCGTCCGCCGCCCAGGACTCCGCCGGCAGCATCGAGCGAAAACACTTGCTGAAAATCGAGCTGCACCGGTTCCCGCGAATCGCGGCGGTCCCAGACGAACAACCGCCCCCGGGCGTCAGCCGGAGCGTCGAACAAACACCGGACGCAAAAACCGCCCGCCTCGTCAGCCGATAGGATCCGGCCGTCGAGGTGCTGCAACTTGATTGCTTCGAGGTCGCGCTGCGAACCGCGAGCGGCGGCTGCGGCCATCGCCGTGTCGGTCCACCCGGCGCGAAGGCCGTGAGTTGGATTCCGCGCGGCGCCAGCTCGCCGGCCAGCAGCTTGCAGGCCGCCAGCGCCGCCGCTTTGCTCAGTGCGTAGGGGCCTGAACCGCGGCAACCGGCCGCCGACGAGAGCACGAACAACACGTGCTTTAGCGGCGAGCCTGAGGCGAGCAATTGTTGCGTCAATTTCAAAGGGCCGACCACGTGGGCGGCGAACAGCGTCTGCAATTCTTCCGCCGGGGTCGCCAACAACGAGCGTTGCGACGAGAGCACTCCTGCGCAATGCAGCAGCCGATCGACGCGGGGCAGTCCGTCGGTACTTCCCAAATCATCGCGGGTCAGATCGAGGTGCAGGATCTCGCCCGCACCGCACTGGCGGATCGTCTCGGCTGCGCCTGCCCGGTTATTGCAGTAGCCCGCCACCGGCCAGGCTCCGCGGGCGGCGCAGGCGCGCACCGCGGCGGCGCCCATGCCGCCTGAACCGCCGGTGATCAAGACTTTGTCGGCCACTTGGGTGCTTCCTCTAGTAAGGGCCATCGCCCGGAGTCGATTGCCAAGGCGCCGATGACGCGCCGCGCGCCGAACTTGCGCCGCGCGAGCCAGGGCCGGATGAAGCGGGGGTTCCGCGCCGAATCCGAACGCGCGGCCGATCTTCCAGAGCAAGTGCTGCAGCTTGCTGGGACGGATCAGATAGCCCGTCAAGGCCAGCAAGCAGCGGAGGCGCTCCGTCAGCGAGAGCGGCGCGGCCAGCGCCAGAGCCAGATATCCTCCGTTGAAGCGGAGCATGTCCGGGCAACTGAATCGACGGCGCGACGCCGGGTCGACGTAAGCCTGTCGCGCCGCCGTTGACGGAATCGCGCGTGGACTGTGCGGGGTGCTGCCGGGGAAAGAACAAGACCTCGGGCGCCTCCTCGAACCGCCCCAGCAGGCTGAGTTCGACCAGCAGCATTTTGTCTCCGCCGTAATAGAAGCGTTGCAGTCCGGTTCGCCGCATGACTGCCGTCCGCGCCAGACCGAACATCTCGTAGCACCAATCGCAATGCAGCAATACGTCGCGGTAGCGGAGGTGCGCGGCGTTCGAGTTGAACTCGCGCCGCACGCCTGGCGCGTTGCGGGGCGAATTGAATGGCTTTCCGTCCGCGTCGATCGGCTGGTGCCGCGTAAAGCAGAGCACGGCGGACAAATCGCGATCCAGCATCTCGACGCAACGCTGCAGCCAGGTCGGCGCGCGTAAGTCGTCGTGCGCGGCCCAGGTGAAATATTCGCCGCGCGCCAGGTCAACCAGGCGATTGAAATTCCAGGCGGCGCCGCGATTCTCCTCTTCGCGAACGTAACGTATCCGGGCGTCGCGTTTGGCGTAATCGCGGCAGATCGCTTCCGTACGGTCTGTTGACGCGTTGTCGGAAACGATCAGTTCGAAGTCCTGATACGTTTGCGCCAGCAACGAATCGATCGCCACGGCGAGATAGTTCTCGCCGTTGTACACCGGCAAACCGATGCTGACCCGCGGTGAACTGCGCTGCATGCTGTTGGCCCTTTCAATCTGTGCGCGTTACGCGACGCCTGCTTGCACCTCGGCCTTCGCCAGATACTGCTCCCGAATCCATTCGCACGTCTTTTCCATCCCGTCGCGCAGCCGCGTGTCGGGCTCCCAGCCGAGATACTGCTGGATCTTCGTATTGTCGCTGTTGCGGCCGTTCACCCCCTTGGGCGCCGACAGGTTGTAGGTCCGCCGCAGCTTGACGCCGACGATGTCCTCAACGAGGTCGACCAGGCCGTTGATCGAGACCAGTTCGCTCGAACCGAGGTTGATCGGCTCTTCAATGTCGCTGTGCATGATCCGGTCGATGCCCTGGATGCAGTCGTCGATGTACATGAAGCTGCGAGTCTGGTTGCCGTCGCCCCAGATCTCGATCTCGTGCGCGCCGGTCGCCTGGGCGTGCAAGACCTTGCGGCAGACGGCGGCCGGCGCCTTCTCGCGCCCGCCTTCCCACGTGCCGTGCGGACCGTAGACGTTGTGAAACCGGGCCACTCGCGTCACGACGCCAAAGTCCTCGCGGAAATGCCGGCACATCCGCTCGGAGAACAGCTTCTCCCAGCCATAGCCGTCTTCGGCCATCGCCGGATAGGCGTCTTCTTCCTTGAGCGGCGCGACGTCGGCCGAGCGTTGCTTGTCCGCGTTATAGACGCAGGCTGAGCTGGCATAGAAGTATCGCGAGACGCCCGCTTGCTGAGCGGCCGACAGCAAGTGGGTGTTGATCAGCACGGACAACATGCAGAGGGCCTTGTTGTTTTCAATAAAGCCCATGCCGCCCATGTCGGCGGCCAGGTTGTAGACCTCGTAGGCGTCGCGACAAGCGGCGATGCAGGCGTCTTTTTCTTTGAGATCCGCCACGATGTTTTCCGCCTGGTCGAACGTCTGATACCATTCGTCCAGCGGCTTGACGTCGATGGAGCGCACGTTCGAATAACCGCGGCGCAACAGGTCGGCCACCAGGTGCCCGCCAATAAATCCGCCCCCGCCCGCTACCACGATCAACTCGCTTTTCATCTTGCTTCCTCGTTCTCAACTTCTGGTGCTTTGCCGTACGCGAACCGGGCGGCCCAGGCGGCCGCCAGCTTCGCGACAAACAGGGTGTTGGTGGTCGAGTAGCGCCGCCACAGACGGCGCGGCTCTTGATACAGCCGGAAGAGCCATTCCAGCCCCCGACGCTGCATCCACTCCGGCGCCATCGGTTTGGCTCCGGCGTGAAAATCAAATGCGGCTCCCACGCATAATTGCACGGCGCGAATGGCGCCGCGGTGCTCAAACGCGAAATGATCCTGCTTCGGGCAGCCCAGGCCGATGAACATCAGGCCCGCGCCGCTGGCATTGATTCGTTCGATGACAGCCTCGTCTTCTTCCGGCGAAAGCGGCCGAAACGGCGGCGACTCGGCGCCCGCAATCTGCAAGCCCGGACACGACGAGAGCAAGGCGGCCTGCAGCTTCTCCAGCACCTCAGGGGAACCCCCGTAGAGATAGATCGAGACTCCGCGCTCGGCCGCTGCTCGGCACAACCGCAGCGTGAGTTCAGGCCCGTACACGCGCTCGCGAAGTCCGGTCCGGTGGAGCAGGTTCATCGCCCAGCGCACCGGCTGTCCATCAGGCGTGAGCATCTCAAAGGCGTTCACGCGTCGTTTCAATTCCGGATCTCCGCAGGCCGTCATCACGGCGTGTACGGCCTGACAGGCGACCACCGCCGGCTCGCGCCGGGCGGCCGCGGCCAGGATCGCCTCGGTCGCTTCGTCGTACGTGGTCGGCGTCATGCCGATGCCGAACAGATCGACTTTGGGCGGCCATGAGACGCGCTCGGCGCCTTCGGCCAACGGTTCTTGCGGGCTTAATAGCATGGCGCCTCCTCGCAGGCGGGCTTTGCTTCCACTGGCCGGGCGGCGCCCGGCGGCGCCGCAGCGCAGCGATAGATGTTCATTAGCAAGTCGTGATTTTGCGAAGCCGTGTACCGGGCCTCGAATTCAGCGCGCGCCTCGCGGCGCATCGCTTGGCGGCGGGAAACGTCGCCCGCCAGGCTTTGCGCTTGAGCGGCCAGCGAAGCGGCGTCGCCCGGCTCGAAGTGCAAACCCGTGCGACCGTGATCGACCACCTCGGCCATCGCTCCCAGCCGAGGAGCCAAAACCGGAGTTCCATTGGCGTAAGCTTCGACAATTGTCTTGGGCAGACCTTCGTAGCAAGCCGAAGCGCAGACGAGAAACGCGGCGCCACTTAACAATTGCTGTACTTTCTCCAGCGACTGAGAGCCGATCCAATCAAGAGAACGGTCGCTTTCCGCTGCCGCGCGCACCAGGTCGGCCAATGGCCCGTCGCCGACGATCCGCAGCGGAATAGTCCCGCCGAGTCGTCGCCACGCCGCTAACAAATTCTCCACCCCTTTCTCGGCCGACAATCGGCCGACGAACAGGGCGTATCCGCCGCTCCCGTCGCCGGGCTGAGGGGCCGGATCGACGAAATTCGGTTTGACGAAAATCCGTTCCGGCGGCAGCCCGCCCGCGATCAGCTTGTCTCGCGCGAACTGCGTGAGCGCAATATAGGCATCGACGTCTTGCTTCCACGTGCCGCGGATGCGATGGGCCGCCAACATGGTCGCCGCGACGGCAGTCGCCGCACGGCTGCCGCGATAACAAGCGTGGATCACGCCCGGCCAGGCGAACCGTTTCGACAGGCAGTCTTCACAGGCTCGACCGTCGCGGAAGAAATTGGCGCCGGGACAGAGCAAGCGGTAATTGTGCAACGTCTGCACCACCGCCGCTCCCGCGGCGCGAGCGGCGCCATACGCCGCCGGCGAAATGAGCGGAAACGTATTGTGAAAATGAACCACGTCGGCCCGAACGGAACTTACGAGTCGTCCAAGCTCCGCCGCCGCGTCGCGATTCCAAAGCGTCGCCCGAGCCAATCGGATTCGCGAGTAGGAGCGGACCGCGTCGTTGTGCCGCGTGAAGGAGTGCACCTCATGGCCGGCGCCCTGCAGCAGTCGCATTTCATCGGCAAATACCTGGTCTTCGCCGCCCGGCTGCTGATAGAAATTGTGGGCAAGGACCACTCTCATCGGCGGCCTCCCTGACGGTTGAGCGCGGCTTTCATCGCCTCGACCATCCGCTCCGCCGAATTCTGGGGGGTGATCTCCGCCGCACGAGCACGAGCCGCGAAGCGCATTTCATTCAGCCGCTCGACCGGCGTTTCCAGGGCTCGCTGGAGAGCTTGTTCCATCTCGCCGCGCGCGTCGGGGCGAAACTGCCAGCCGGTTTCGCCTTCGACGCAAAGCTCTTCGACTGCCTGACTATAGACGCTGCCCAACACCGGCAAGCCCGAGGCTAGAGCTTCGTTGACGACCATGCCCCATTCGTCTGCCAGAGTCGGAAACGCCAGAATGCCCGAGCGTGCATACTCGTCGGCGATCTGCTGGAACGTACGTTCACCGAGCAAACGCAGCGACAAGTTGTCCGGCCACGGATCGCTTCCAGTCGCTCGCGGAGCGGGCCGGAACCGATGATCGAAAACTCGACCCGCCGATCCGGATGTTCCGCCGCCCAGCGGGCCAGACGCTCGGTAAATGGGACGATCCCTTTCCGCTGGTTCAACTGACCGACAAACAACATCCGATGCGCGGCGGCTGCGTCGCGACGCAATGAGCACTGGTCCCATAGCTCCGGCTCGGTCGCGTAGGGAACGTGCGCGATCTGCTCGTCGGCAAATCCCAACCCGCGCAGGTATCTGGCTCCGCTGCGACCATTGACCAGGATCTGATCGATCGAACCGATCAATCGGCGGCGAAGCCAGTTGCGAGCGCGTCCGCGACCACGTTCCGTGTGTTCCGACAAACCGACCCAAACCAGCAACGGAACCCGGCGCAGCCACTTGTACAGCGCGGCCCCTAAAGTGGCAAAGCCCAGCGCCGAAGAGAGCACGACGTCCGGCTGGAGCTCGCCCAGCACGCCAAGCGTATTCAACGGCACGTGTACGTGCAGCCGATCGGCGAAGCCGGCCGGATGCCGCCAGGGACGGCGAACCGTCCAGGTCCGCAGCACGCGGACGTCGAGGGTTCCGAAGTCGGCCTGCCATTGCCGGTCCGATTCCATCGGCGTGGAAACCAGAATCGTGAGTTTCTTCACGCGCCGCGACAGTTCGGTGAACAACGGCCGCTGATGCGGCGGGATGAAGTTCGTCAACAGCACGACGTGCGCCGGCAGCGCGTCGGGAAGCGCGGGTGCAGCATCGGGTTGAACGAACGAGGCAAGCGAGGCGTTCATGCGGAAGCCGCCTCCCCGCCAGAGACGGACTCCGGCGAAATCGTCGTTCCCATGCGCCGCCAGAACAGCGCAATCATCCACAGCACGGTGTGCGTCTTGGGCAGCGGCCCGAACAACACCGGTTCGGTATTGCCGGCTACCAGCACCAGGATCAGCGCCATGTCCGGAAATGCGCTGGGCCAGCGAAAGAAACCGGACAGTTGCTGCAGGATCATGCCCGAATACAGCAAAGCGCCGATCAAGCCGGTCCCCACCGCGATGTTGAGCCACAGATTATGGGCGTGCCGCGGCTGGAAGTTGTCGGAGGAACTGCCCGGATAGCGCGCAGCACGTAGCGTTCGCAGCCATAGCCGTAGCCGATCAATGGCGAATCGGCGATTTCGCCGAGCACGAAATCCCAGACTTCGGTCCGGCCGGTGAGGTTGTAGATTTCTTCGATGTTTCCCGAACGCGAGACCTTCTCCAACGAACTGTCGAGTCCCGCGGCGTCGAGCTTCAACAGGCCGGACTGAAACATCAGCAGCGCCAGGCTGCCGGCCACCACCGCCGCGCAACCGCCCAAAACCACGGCCATCCGGCTGAAGCGGCGCCACACGAACAACAGGCTGATGGCCATGGCGGCCAGCATCGACGTGCGGCTTTCGGTGAAGGGCAACGTAAAAACGGCCAATCCAATGGGCGCCGCCACCGTCCGCCAGCGAGCGCCCCCCTCGGTGTGCAGCAGCAGGGAGAAACCGATCAGCCAGGCCGCCATCAGTCCCAATTGTTGGGCGCCGCCCAGGCCGCCCACGCGATACTTGACGTCGCGAGGCGAAAGGAAAAACTCCGAGCGTCCCAGTTCCGGCCAGGCGAAGTACGCCAGCCAGGAAGCCGCCATATAGAAGATCAGCGTGCCGTAAATCGTCAGCACGACGCGCCGGCTGCCGAGTTCCAGCAGCACGGCCGGAGCAAACAGAAACGTGCACCACAGCGCGGCGCACGAGGCAAGCGCGTAGGTCTGACTGGCGGACATCGGAATCGTCACCATCGTCCAGACGCAAAACGCCAACCCCCACAGTCCGGCCGAGCGAGAGAAAAACGGGATCGTTCTGGGCAATTGAGCCAGGCCGTAGAGGCCGCAGGCGCCAAACGCCGCCAGTCGCAGCAAGTCTTCGAAATCAATGGAGAACTTCTCGCCTTCCAGATGCGGCCGCAGATGGGCGTTGCTGAAAAACGTCGCGCCGGCCAGCAGCAAAGCGCCCATGGCCGCCGAGAGCGTCAGCGCACGCGGATGCCGGCGGACGGCGTCGAACGTGATGGCGGATCGTCGGGAGGCCGCGGTGCTCATGCCGGAACCTCCGCCGGTTCTGCTCCTGAACTCGTCTCCGCGCGCGCTTGGCGCAGCGTCGGTCCAGACGGCCCACAAGATCCACCCGCCGGCCACGGCTTGTCCCGCGGAAGCGGCCAGCGGAACGCTCAACGCGCACCAGCGAGTGTGCAGCACCGCCACGGCCAGCGCCATGGCTGCGGCGCCGGCGACCCGCGCCCAGACTCCCGCCGCAGGTTTGCCGCGGCCGCGCAAGTAACCTTCGGCAACCTGCGAGCAGCCATTGATGGCATACGCGGGCAACAGCGCCAGCGCAAACGGCACGGCGCCGTGGAATCGCTCGCCGTAGACGAATACCATGAGCGGCTCGAGTACGACGGCGAACGCGGCGGCCGAGAACGCCTGCAGCGCGGCAATGCCGCCGCCCACGCGCAGCATGGCCCGCCAGTCAGGCCGGTCCGTCTGCCTGGCGCCGGCATTGAAGCTGAAGATCGACAAGGCGTTCGGCGCCACGATCAGCAGATTGGCCGCCGGCACGGCGGCCGCGTAAAAGCCTTGCGTCTTGAGTTGCGCCAGCCACAGAATCAACAGCATGTCCAGGCGGTTGAAGACATCTCCGACGGCCAGCGCCGCGGCGTACGGCAGGCCCTCCTTGAGCAGCGTGCGCGGCTGCGGCGAAACGGGGCCTTTCCAGGAACACCGCTCGCCGCCCAGCAGCGTGAGCGACAGGCTTGCGGCGGACGCGGCTACCGTCAGCGCCACGATCAGCGACAGCGAATCCAGCCCTGCCGACCACGCCCCGATCAGCGCCAACGGAAACATGCAGGCTGCCAGCAGCCGCAACGTGTTGAAGCGGCGAAACTCGCCGCGCCCCTGATCGACCGCCAACAACGCCAAACGGACGTGTTCGCAAGGCAGCATGAGCGCACAAACAATGCCCAGCGGGGCCAGGAAGCGCTTTTCCGCCGGCAGGCCGATGAACAACAGCAGCGTCGCTGCGCCGACCGTCGCAACGCCGGTCGCGACCCCCAGCCGCGCCGCCGACCGGCTCAGTTCCTGATAGTTCTCCACGCCTTGCGCGGCCCTCCGCGCAATCGCCAGCAGCGCACCAACAGGCCGATATACGTCAGCACCTGCGTGTAGAAGGTAACGGCGCTGTATTCGCCACGCGCCTCCGGCCCCAGAATGTGGGCCAATAAGACGCCCTGCACGGCAGTCATGAAAAACACCGCCAGCGATGCGCCCACGGTGAACACGGCGTCGGCGCGTTGCCGACCCGCGGCGCAGCAGCGCCACCAGCGGCCGGCAACCGGAAACGACCACGGCGCCGAACTGGAAACGCTAGGCTCCATCGGTTCGCTCACGGCGTGCACCTGATCTCTCTGCGCCGGCCCGTACGACCGGCGCCTGTCCCTCGCGTGCGCGGCATGTCAGCGCGCAGTCCCCGTCGCAGCAGCACCGCGGGCAACGTCAGCGCGATCAGCGTGACGTCGCGGAGCAAACTGCGAGAAGCAACGTACTGCAGATCCATGCGGCACCAATCGGCGAACGAGACCTGTGAACGCCCTCTGACCTGCCAGATACAGGTCAGACCAGGCGTCACGTCGAGCCGCCGTCGCTGCCAGCCCCGGCAGGCGTCCGATTCGTCGCAAGGCAACGGCCGCGGCCCGACCAACGACATATCCCCTTTGAGCACGTTGATCAGTTGCGGCAATTCGTCGATGCTGGTCGTGCGGAGAAATCGGCCCAGCGGCGTGACTCTGGGATCGGCCGAGATCTTGAAGGCAGGGCCATCCTGTTCGTTGAGGGCCAGTAGTTCCCGTTTCCTCTGTTCCGCGTCGACGACCATCGACCGGAACTTGTACATAACGAAGCGTTTGCCCAGCCGTCCGCCGCGCGCCTGCTTGAACAATACGGGCCCCGGCGAACTGAACCTGATGGCCGCAGCCGCGCCGAGCATTACGGGCGACAGCAGCATCAACCCGACGCTCGCTCCGAGGATATCGAGTCCGCGTTTCCAACGCGGCATCGGCAACGAGCACAATGTCTCGAGCGGTTCCGCCGACTCGGAACTCTTGGACTCTCCGTTGGCGTTTTGAGCCCTTTCGTCGGCATGAATTGCCGCCGGACCTGCTTCCGCCAGCCAGTCTGACGGGTAACAGTAGACCTTGCAGACGGGCAGCGTCTGCTCAGGCGGAACGCTCAGGCAGAGGTCGTCGGCCACCTTCCAGGCGCCGGCCACCGGCGTACTCGGCAGGACCGCGGCCAGTTCTTCGCGGCTCAGCCACCCCGCCTCGTCGATCAAGCGCAGGCGCCGGCGTAGCTCAGCGGCAAGTAGCACGAGAGTCGCGCGATCGTCGGGCCTGCGCCCGAGAGCGTGACGAGCGTAAACGGGTCGCCGTTGCGGTCGGTCCGCGCACGTTCGCGCTCGATAATCCGCTGCAGTTCGGGCGGAGAGTGCAACCCGCACCACTCGTCGCGTAAAGGCAGCGACGCAAACTTTCGCGCCGCGCCGAGGATCTTGGCCAGGGGCATAGCAGTTCTGTCAAATCATCCAGTGGTGAATCAAAGCCGCCCTTGCCGGGTAACCTGCGCGTACTTCAGCGCGTCCGCCTGGTTCGCGCATTCCGCCTCCCGCCGGCTCTCCAGGCGCCTGCATTTCGTCATAGCGTCTGGTAAAGCCAGCCCGGCACGTGCCTCTGGCGTTTGTTGAGCACCGCCCCCAACAACCGCGCATTGCCATGCACCAAGCGTTCTTTCGTTCGCTGCGCCACTTGCCAGCGCACGCGTTCCGCCTCGATGACCAGCAGCGCACCGTCCATCCTGGCCGCCAGGCGGTCGCCGCCCGATGCGTCGCCCGCCGGAGGCAGATCGAAAACGATCAGATCGAAATCATTACGGAGTTCTCGAATCGCGCGGCTCCAGCCGGCCGCATCGTCGGCGCCGCGAGCCGCGCCGCCGGCCGCGAGCACGAACACGCCGGGCGCATCCGTCGGCTGAACGGCCGTCTCCCAAGGGGTCTCTCCCCGTACGACGTCGCTCCATCCCGGCGAAGCGGGAATGCCGAACATGCGGTGCACGGCCGGGCGTGCCTGGTTGGCGTCGACCAGCAGCACCCGGCAGTCGCCGCTTTGCGCCGCCGTCAGGGCCAACTGCATGGCGACGGTGCTGACCCCCTCGCCGCTATAGCAACTCGTCAACCCCAAGGTGCACAAATCGCCTCTGGCTCTGCCGGCGGTCTGGCCGTCGGCCGCAGAGTCGCCGTCGATGAGCGAGTCGCTCTCATAACGCCAAGGCAGCCGGCTCAGCAAAACTTGAAAGTGTGCCTGTGCTTCCGCGTGCAGGACGACGCGAGGGCGCGCCGGCTGGGCGACTGCTTCGGCTCGAGAGCTGGTGATCATGGCTTCAGTTTCTCTCGTGAGCGATAAAGTGTTCGGGCCGCAAACGCGGAATCGAGGCCAGGGTCGTCAGTTCGAGTTTGTTTTCAATGTCTTCCGGGCTCTGCAAGGAATGGTCGAGGCCCTCCGCCGCCAGCGCCAAAGCAGCGCTGCCGAACACGCCGATCAGCAGTCCCAAGGCGAGGTTGAGCAGTTTATGCGGCCTGACCGGCTTCGGCTGGTAAGTCGCCGGCTGCATCACGTTGACGTTCGAAATCCGCTGCAGCTCGAGCTGCTGATCGATGGTCGCTTGTTCGAGATGGCCCGCGTACTTCCGGTACTCCTCGTCCTTCAGCTCCACTTCTCGCAGCAAACGCCCCAGCCGCACGTCGTTGGCGTTCAGATCCGCCAATTCTCCCTGCTCCTGTCTCAATTGTCCCTGCAGCGTCTTGGACTTGGCTTCCAGCGACGCCAGGATCGGCTGCTGAGCGAGCAACGCCAGCTTCATTTCCTCGTGCGCGGTTCGGTCCGGTGGTCACCTGACTGCGAGAACGCTCCTCCTGAGCCCACACCGCCTGGGCCTTTTCCAACTGCTCGCGGACCTGCGCCACGGCGGGATGCTCGTTGGTGTATTTCGCCAGCAACTCGTGGTACTTCAACTGCAACTCATAGAGCTGCTGTTGCATTCCGTCGGCTGCGTCGTTGGAGAAACCGACGGTCAGTTCGGTGACTTGCGTTTCCTCCTGCTCGGCGAACTGCTTCTTCAGCAGCTCCACCTGCACCGCGAAGCGGACGCTTCCGACGCGGACTCCAGCCACTGGTCCTCGAGCCGGCCGATCCGCTCGACGATCAGCTTGCGCTGATCGTCGGGCGAGGAGATGCCCGTCTCGTTTTTCAGGTCGCGGAGCTGTTCTTCGCTCTTGACCAGATCCTGGCGCAGTCGCTGGAGTTGCTGGTCAAAGAACTCGCGGCTGCCGGTCGTCCGATTCATGCGGATATGCTGGTCGAGATAGAAGTCGACCAGCTTTGAAATGATCTTTTGCGACAACGCGGCGCTCGCCGTGTCGCAATAGACTTCGATCACGTTCGACTTTTTGACCGGCGCGATTTCGACCATCTTCTGCAGTTTATGGACGGCGCGGTCGCGGGCTGATAAAGGCGTTCGCAAGAAGTCCAACCAGTCGAAAGAAAGCGACGCGGCCGCGCTCTCGGCAGGCCCATCGCCCCCTGCTTCCGGCGACAGGGCGTCGTCTTCCTCGAGGATCGCCTCGGGGCCGACCGCGTCGACGACTTTTTCCAGTAGTACGCGGCTCCCTAGCATGACGACTTCTGAATTGATCTCATCCTCGCGGCTCAGCGGCACCTCCACCGTCGAAGACTCGCCTAACGTGGCCGTCGGGTCGAGCGCCACGTTTTCCCGGCCCAGTCGAACCAGCAGTTGGGAGTCGGAGCGAAAAGCCTGCGGCCCGAAGAACGTTATCAGCGTCGCGGCGACGACGGAGAAGAAGAACCAGGCAGCCATTTTCCGGCGATGCCGGAACATGGTGCGGTAGGCGTCTCGCAAGGTGATTTCTGTCGTCGGCGGCATGGTTGCGTTGTCGAGCGAGGGTCGCTAGAGACCCGTTGTGGTCATGTACGCCGTCGCTACGCCCGTGCTGCAACCATGCGCACAAACTCTTTGATGGGCGAAACGTGCTTGCAAAACAGCCGATGTTTGCCGAGGCGAACTCATTTATTTACGGAGGCAAACTCAAAGAATGCTGCCCCCAGCGCGGTTCACTTCAACTGCCTCCAGGTCCACGCCATTGTAATTGCGGCCGCACCCGAATCAACAAGTTTTTATCGGGCAGGCACGCTACTGATGCTGTAACTGCTGGAAGGCCGTCGTTAAGTTGAAGTTGGAGAATGACATCGGCTGACGCTTCCGGCAATCCTGCCCGAGATCGTCCGGGGAGCGCCGTAGGCGGTGCGCCAGTCGGGGGGCCTGGCGCGGGATCGACAACAAACCGCGCCATCCAACAGAATACGCGTCAAAGCGATCCTCCAGGCGGCCCATTGACAATCTGCCCAAGAACGAGGCAGTGGTTGCATAAGGGAACCGCTGATAGCGATGTAAGGGAAGAGCCCCCCGCGACGCTCGCGGGCAGCAAACCGAACCCCAGCGAAACGTTTCAGCGCCGTCCCGTTGCCTCTTGCCCGGACGGTATAATTGATGGGAAGGGGCGGTTTCGCTATCAGCCGCACTGAGTCTCGCGGGCGGGAATGAGTCTCGCGGGCGGGAACTTGGCTCGTGCAGCCAAACAATCTCCCGGCCGAGAGAGTCGACTTTCACCGCCATGAAGGTCTCGTGTTCACTTGCCGGAAAATCAAGATTTATGAATCTTGACGCTCAAAGTCTGGAACGATTCGCTCTAGCGGCGCAGTGCACGCTGGATGGCATTTGGGATTGGCGCCTCGACACGGGATGCTTCTACGTATCGCCCCGTTGGCTGGAGATGCTCGGCCGGCAGGGGGAGGCGGGGCCAGCGGATCGCGACCAATGGCTGGAACTGGTGCATGCCAAAGACCGGATCCGGTTGCTCAGCGCGCTAAACGCGGTCCTGGCATCCGATGCGACGCACTTCGAGCACGAACACCGGCTCAAGCACGTCAACGGTTATCGCTGGGTCGCCGTACGAGCCATCATCCTTCGCTCCGCCGAGGGAGTCGCTCAGCGCATGACCGGCGTGCAAACCGATATTTCCGACCGCAAGCACTTCGACGCATTGGCGCGCTCAGAGTCGCTGCACGACTCCTTGACGCAACTGCCCGGACGCCGCTTGTTCGACCGGCGCCTGAATCGCGAAATCGAACGAGCACGGAAGCACGCCGACTACGCATTTGCGGTGTTGTTCATCGATCTCGACCGTTTCAAGGAAATCAACGACGGCCACGGGCACCTGGTCGGAGACGGCGTGCTTGCCGAAGTCGCGAGGCGGTTGCTGGGGTGCGTGCGGCCGGGCGACGCCATCGCGCAGCGCGGAGGCGATGAATTCACGGTGCTGGTCGATCACCTCGACGATTTGGCGGACGCTTTGCGGGTGGCCGAGCGGATCCGGGAGCAAGTCGCTGCTCCGCTCGAATTCGGCGGCCACTGTTTCTCGATCTCGAGCAGCATCGGAATTGCAACGAGCAACCGGGGCTACGAGAGCGCGGATGACATGCTGCACGACGCGGATCGCTCAATGTACCAGGCCAAACTGCGCGCCCCGCTCCCCTCTTTCCTGAAAGACGAAGCTTCCGGCGCGCAGGACGAGGCGCTCGCGTTCTTTGAAGCTCGCCTCGGGCCGCGGCGTCCGCGTTGAGCTTAACGCCGGGCCAGGACGTTCGCGCCTCGCGTTCGGAACCGCCGCGCCGCCGTCCGCCCCACCGCTCAACCGCTCAACCGCTGCCGCCGGGCGACGGAGCATTGACAGGCCCCATGGCCCCCGAAACGCACACGACCGATTGCCGCACGACGACCCAGGTCCGCGCCGCCAGGCCGGCTGGCGTTTCGATCCGTTCGTCGCAAAGCTCCAGTGGCAATAGCGCCTGCGCAAGACGGCAATCTGGCGCCGCAACTCGGCATCTTCATCTAACGCCCGAGAAAGCCGTTCGAGTTCTTCTTCGTCCAGGGCCCCCATCAGGAAACCAAGCAGGTCTTCCAACATAGCGTCATTCCTCGTTGGCGGAACGGTGACTCCGGTTCCAGGCCTCGTTCAGCCGAACCAACGCCAGGTGCATTCGAGACTTCACGGTGCCCAACGGTATTGCTAACACTTCTGCGGCCTCGCGGAATTTCAAACCTTGGAAATAGATCAACAGCACGACCTCCCGCAAGTGGTCAGGTAACTCGTCGACCGCCTTACGAGCCCAGGCGCTGCGCTCAGCCAGTTCGAGTTGGGCGACGGGGCTGCGCCCTCGTCTTGCAACAACTCGAGTAACGTGCTGCCGCCGGCCGCCATATCTCCGTGCTCCGCGTTCAGACTGACCGCCGATCGGCGTCCCATTTTCCGCAGCATGTCGATCGCCTGGTGCGTGGCAATGCTGTAAAGCCATGGCCGCACGCCGCGGCCTTCCTCGTACAGACGCACTTTTTCGTGAACGCGAAGGAACGTCGCCTGAAAGACCTCTTCGGCAAGACTGGCGTCGCGAAGATAGCGGCGCAGGTAGCTGTAGAGTTCTCGCTCATAGCGGTGCAACAGTTCCCGGAAAGCGTCCTGGTCGCCCACGTCGCGATAGCGCAGCAACAATTGCTCGTCGCTGTAGTCCGCCAACGCACTCGGACCAGAGGCCATAAGGGTTTGAGTCGCGTCTTTCATCATTACGCCTGGGCCCCGACAAGAGTTCTGTTGCCCGCGATGGTTGCACTTCCCGGCATCTCCGCTCCGCGGCAACAAGCACGCCACGAAACGCTGGTCGGAGACCTTCGGATCAACCGTCAGCTCGGTCGACCCGCTTCAGAACAGATTGCAGATCCCGTGCCGTTTTGCCGGTCAGCCGGAAAAACTCGAATACAGGGCTTCGAAGGCCGGAGAACCAAGGCCCCAGCGTGAGGTTCAACGGACGGCAGGCGGCGAAGCTGGAGGTTCCACGCCGCCCAAATGACCTTTCGACGGCGCGGCGGAAGCCGCTCGGCCGGTTTCTTCCGTCAAGGCTCGCAACTTAACGAGCGCCGGGTCGCAAAACATCGGTTCCATTGCGCGCAGCGCCAGTTGCCTGCTGTGCTGCCGGGCACATTCATACGCGCGCTTGAAGCAAGGTTGAGCACATCCTGCAGCGGAACAATGGCCAGCGCGGCCCGCGAAGTCGCCGCCAGGCGGATGAGCTCCCAGGCTACGTCCCCGCCGTCCTTCGCGGCAAGGCCCAGGTGCGACAAGACGGTCTCCTGCCGATCCGGGGGCAACGATTCAAACCATCCTCGAGTCGTATCGTTGTCGTGCGTGCCGGTATAGACCACCGTATTGGCGACGTAGTTGTGGGGAAGAAACGGATTGTTCTCGTCGCTGTCAAAGGCAAACTGCAGCACGCGCATGCCGGGCAAATCAAACGCATCGCGCAATTCGTAGACCTCGGGGGTCAAGAGGCCCAAATCCTCGGCAATCAACGGCAGGCCGCCCAGCGCTTGCCGTGCGGCGCGGTAAAGAACTGATCGCCCGGCCCGGGCAGCCATTCGCCCCGTTCGGCCGTAGCCGCGCCGGCCGGAACGTGCCAGGCGGCGGCAAAGGCGCGGAAATGGTCGAGCCGAATCAGGTCAACGTACGACAGCAACCAGCGCAGCCGGCGAATCCACCACTCGTAGCCGCTCTGCCGATGGGCGTTCCAATCGTACACCGGCGTGCCCCATAGTTGCCCGGAACTGCTGAAATAATCGGGCGGCACGCCGGAGAGAAAACGCGGCCGGCATTCGCGATCGAGAAGAAAAAGTTCGGGGCGAGCCCAGACGTCGCACGAGTCAAGGGCGACGAAAAAAGGCAGGTCGCCGATCAATTGCACGCCCCGTTGTCGCGCACTGCGCTTTCAGCGCTCGCGCCTGCCGATCAAGCAGGAACTGCTCGAAGCGCAAGCGATCGAGCGCTTCGCCCAACTCCTGCCGGGCATAGTGCACGGCGGCGTCCTCGCGGCGCCGCAGCTCGGCAGGCCAATCCAGAAAGCGCGTATCGCCGTGCTTGTGTTTCAGCGCAAAACAACGCGTAATCGTCCAGCCATTCGGCATGCTCGTGGCAGAACGTTTCAAATACCGGTTTCAGATCCTCGCGCGTTCCTTGACGAAAACGGTCCCACGCGAGATCCAGCAGCCGCTCCTTGAAGGGAACGACTCGATCGTAATCGACGCTGTCCAGCGAGGCGGAGCCATCTCGCAAATCATCGGCCTGCAGCAGCTCCTCTTCGACCAGCCGTTCCGGACTGACAAGCGCCGAGTTCAACGAGAACGTCGAAAGGGGCTCAAAGGGAGAGTTTCCGTAGCCCGGAGCGCTGAGCGGCAGGATTTGCCACCAGCTCTGCTTCGCCTCGGCCAACCGGTCGATCCAGGCGAAGGCCGGCGGTCCGAAGTCGCCGATGCCAAATCGGGATGGCAAGGACGTCAGATGCAGTAGCACGCCCGCAGCGCGGAAGTCGGCGGGAAAGGGCGCGCCAATCGCCCCTCGGAATTCAGGAACGACTTTCATACGATGCTTCCCGTCCCCGCTCGCATGGCGCCCTCGGCCCGCTCTCGCCGCGCACCTGCCAGGCCATCCGCCGTTGCTTCCAACTCGCTTACTCTACGCCGCGGCTCGTTCACGCACCCGTCTCGCTCTCAGCCAAACCCGTTTTCCGCCGCTTCAAGCCGAACTGACGGATGCACGCTTTGTTCCCTGCGCCCGCAGGGCAAGCAGCATGCCGTGAGGCACGGTTACCATCATCTGACGGCGCCTCGCCACAGTGGAGAAACAGGGAGCATGCATTCCTTGGCGCCGTCGGCCGCCAACCGCTCGGCTATCCTAGCATACGCCTGCGCACGCTCGGAAGCGGCCAGCCTGGTCAACAAGCGTTAATCGAGTCCTGTCGCAGGACCCTGTCATCGAGGGAAGAAACGGCGTCCGAGCGGCCCGTTTGGGCACAGACAGTGCGCTCGCACGCCGCGTCGCTCGCACGCCCGTTTGGGGCCTTTCCGATGGCCCGAATGGCGACGTTTGCGGGCGAAATGCCTTTCTTCTGTCGTTCGAAGGCCGCGGTACGGCGGTTGCAACATGGGTTCTCCCAGTCCCCGTCGGGCTACTTTTCGCGGCCCCAGGGTTTCGCCGGCCGATGCCCGATCCGGCAAGCGACGCCCGCAGAGTTCAGGAAGCTTCGCCATGTCAATCGGACGCATTTGCTGCCGAGAAGTGGACGTGATTGAGCCCGAGGAGTCTGCGGCCGCCGCCGCAGTTCGCATGCGAGATCGTTGCGTGGGTACGCTTGCCGTGCTGGACGCGAACCAATTACCCGTTGGAATCCTAACCGACCGCGATCTGGTGACTCGCGTAATGGCCGCGGGCAAGGATCCCGCCCGGCTGCGAATCGCCGAGATCATCACGCGCCCGGCGGAGACGGTGCGGGAGGACGCTCCGATCGAGGACGTGCTGCTGCAAATGCGCGGGGCGAGAATCCGCCGCATGCTGGTGGTCGATGAGTCGGGTCGCCTGGCGGGCATCGTCAGCGTTGACGACATCGTATCGTTGCTGTCCGAAGAGTTCGGTCGCGTCGGCCATTTGCTCGATTCCCAAGCCCGTCTGAGCCAGCTATCGAAATCCGTATGAACATCGCACGGACGCCCAGCGTTGCAGGAGAAAAACGCGATGTCCCACACTGCGATTCCCGCGTTTGAAACGACCGTGCAGACGACGCACGTCTGGATTGGCGATCTCATGGCCCAGCTTGGCTGGCGCGACCGGCAGCGGGCGTATGCGGCCTTACGGGCCGTGTTGCACGCTCTGCGCGACCACTTGAGCCCGGAAGCCGCTGCCGCGTTAGGGGCGCAGTTGCCCATGCTGGTCCGTGGCTTCTATTACGAGGGCTGGCGTCCGAGCGGAAAGCCGTTGAAAGAGCGCAAGCTGAACGAATTCCTGGCGCATGTCGAGAAAAACCTGCGCAGCGACGGCGCCATCGATCCGAGACAGGTTTCGCAGCAGGTGTTCGCGCTGCTGAAGTCGCATCTCAGCGAGGGCGAGATCCATTCCGTCCAGGCGGCGTTGCCCGCCAGTCTGCAGACGCTATGGCCTTAATTCATTCTTAAAAACAGGAGCGTCAACCATGTCTTCTTCCGCCACATCACTCAGTTGGATCAGACAGATCCTGAATAAACGACATATCCCCTTCCAGGAACTCCATCACGAGCAAGCCTTCACGGCGCAAGAGGTGGCGGGGTTGGAGCACGTCAGCGGGCATCGCGTCGCCAAGGTCGTGATCGTGATCCTCGACGGCCGACCGGCCGAACTGGTGTTGCCGGCCAGCCGGCGAGTCGACCTGGACCGTGTTCGCGAGGCCTTGCACGCCCAAGAGGCCCGCTTTGCCAGCGAACAGGAAATGGAACAGTGTTTCTGCGACGCCGAGCCGGGCGCCATTCCGCCGCTGCGGCGAGAGGAATGGCAGAACGTGCCGGTCGTCATGGACGAAACGATGCGAGTCGAGGGCGAAGTGATCTTCCAAGCCGGCACGCACACCGACGCCGTGCGAATCCATTTCGCCGACTGGTTCAACCTGGTGCAGCCGCGCGTGGAACGGTTCAGCGTGGCGGACTCCACGGCTCATGAAGGCGGTGCGACTCACAAGGCGAATCGCCAAGCGGAGAGCGGAGGCCCCCTGCAACCGGAACAGCTTTTCGCTGATCTGCTCGATGTCCTGCACTTACAGGCCAAGGAGATCGAACGGCTTTCGAACCATGTCGAGCGCCACACGGACCGCCTGCTGGAACCTTTGCGGATGTCGACGGTCGTTTCCGGACTCAGCGCCTTGCGCGCCCGGTTCGGACCGCACGACAAACCGGAGAAACACGGCCCGCAATGAGCGGGCATGGCACGACAGCAACTCGAATGCATCTGTAGCGGAATTGGTGCCAATTCCGGGCGGCTCGCAGCCGTTTCGAACCGCCAACGAGATTTGGAATGTCAGCGTCGCATCTCGGAATCTTCACAGATTCCGCTATGGATTGTCGGCCGTAACCGCAAGTCAAACGCCGGGCGGACGCCCAGCCCCGCCCCACGCCGTACGTTGCGGTTTTCGCGTGCTTCCCCCTCAATTTGTTGGGTGGCCGCTATCTGACCCAAACACCGTAGACACATAATTACGCGTTGATATGATATCATCCGGGTTCCACTGGACTACCGGACTCGGACGATGCCGCCCAGGTCGCACCAGAACGGGCACGCGCCGAAAGGCCACGCACTGCGCAATCTGAATTTGCGCAAGCGGTCGCTCGCGCGCTCCGCGGAAGCGCCGCCGCTGGCGCGGCTGGCGGTGCAGATCCGCGCGACGCATTGGGCATGACGCGGCTGGAGTTCTCTCGCTGCTCGGGCATCAGCCGCGGCACCTTGCGGGATTTTGAATTGGGCGTCCACAAGCCCACCCGGCAAACGTTAGGGCGATTTATCGCCTTCTGCCAACGTCGGCACGTCGACCGGCAACATCTCGAAGCGCTGGAGCAGGAATACGCCGGCTCGCGCAACACGTTGGAGCAGTTTATTGCCCGGCTCGAGCTGCGCTCGGGTTCGGCCCGCGAGCTGGCGCGGCGCGTGAACATCAGCACCAGCACGCTGTGGGAATACCGGCGCGGAAATTTCCCCTTGCCGTGGCGGCTGTGCGAAAAGTTCTGTCGCGCGGTCGGCGAACCAGTCGAATCCGTTGAGGCGATCTGGAAAGAATCACACCGTTGCCGGCTGATCGATCGCGGTTACCCGGAAGCCTGGGCGGAGTTGTGCGTCTGGTGCGCTCGGGCCGGTCGCAGCGAGAGCTACTTGCTCAAAGCCGGCATGTCGACCGCCACGCTCCGACAACTCGGCTACCTGGAACTGCCGAATTGGGAAGAAGTGGCTGACGCAGCCAGGACGTTGGCGCCGGGCGCCGCCGAGCTGCAAGCGCTCAAGCAGCTCTGGCAGCGCAACGTCCAAGAGCAGCGACAGTGCGCGTAAAGAAAGCTTCGGCGGCATGCTCAAGCAGCTTCGCGAGGTGCGCGGAGTGTCGCGACGCGAATTGGCCGACCTGTTCGATATCGGCGGCAAGAAACCGGCGCGGATCATCAAGTACATCGAAGAAGACGGCTATTATTCCGTCCAGGCCTTTCCCGCCGGCCTGGTCGCCGCGCTCACCGACGACCCGGCCGTGGAGCAGCGGCTGCTGGAAGCCTGGAAGCATCGCCGCCGCCAATTCACCGCGCGGCGGCGCCCGGAAACGCGAGTTGACTTGCGCCTGATTCGCGAAATGTACGGCTTTGACTTCGGTGATCTGAAGCCGGTCCTGGGCTACGGCAGCCTCGAATACCAGAAGATTGAGCGCGGCGTCGAATCGCTGCTCGACACCGTGCGCGATCGGATCATCGAGGCGCTGCACGAGGCCGGCCGGCAGCGCGTGGAAGAACTGCTCGCACGGCTCGCCGCGCGACGCCGCCAGCGGCTGGCCTGGCGCAACCCGCCGACGGTCACGGCGCTGATCTCGACGCTGGCCCAGCGCGAAGGAGGGCTGGCTCCCTTAGCGCGGCGGCTTGCCGCGGCACGGCTCAGCGGAGTGTCGATCCCGCGATTGCGCGCCATTTCAACCGGCCAGGACGTGCCGCCATGGCGCTTGTTGGAACGTATCGGCGAGGCTTGCGACGTAACCGACCTGCTGGCGGTTCGCGGCGACTGGAAACGCCGCTACCGGGCCGCGCTTGAGCACCAGGATATCTCGCCGCTGGCCGTGGAATTGCGGCTGCTGATCGCCGAGACGGCGCCAACCGTGCGGGCTTTCAGCCAGAAGCTGCCGTTCAACTATTCGGTGCTGGTCCGCGACCTGCAGCGCATCGACCGCAACCAGCCGCTCAAGTGGTTCCACGTCGAGCGCATTCTCGACGCCGCCGGCGTACGCTCCAGCAACGAGCGCTGGCAGGAAATCCGCATTCTCTGGTACACCGTCAACGCTCGTTCGAGAAAGGGCGCCGAGGCAAATTCTTAAGGCCAGCTAGCTGCAAATCATCGCCCGACCGGGACAAGACCGGATCGTGGCGGCACAAAACCGGCGTCACGCCGATTCACCGGACGAGCGCGATTTCGCGTAGCCGAGGCTGCCTCTTGCTCGCCGCGGCGGCGTTGCTGCCGCGGAGATGGTTGCCAGCGCGGAGGCGACCGCCGATAATCAAGCCCGAACGACGTTCGCTCTTCTGGCCCCTGGATCGAGAGTCCCCATGCTTTTTCGCCGAGTTCTTTCGCGCCGCGCTGCGGCTGTGCTGCTGCTCTGTCTTGTCGCCTCCGCCGCCTCCTCCCAAGCCGAGGAGCCGTCCTGGACGCCGCTCTTCAACGGCCGCGACCTGACGGGCTGGGCCAATGTGAATTGCGCTGCGAACACGTTCACGGTGCGCGACGGGATGATCGTTTCGACGGGCGTGCCCACCGGCGTGTTGCGGACCGAAAGGCAATACGAGAATTTCATTCTCGAGCTCGAGTGGAAGCATCTGCAACCCAAAGGCAACGCCGGGCTGTTCGTCTGGAGCGATCCGATCACGGCGCCCGGAGTGCCCTTCTGTCGGGCGATCGAAGTGCAAATTCTCGACGGTCGAAACACCGAGAACTACACCAGCCACGGAGACGTGTTCGCCATTCACGGCGCAACCATGCAACCCGACCGGCCGCACCCGGCCGGCTGGGAACGATGCTTGCCCAGCGAGCGTCGCGCCAAGCCGGCGGGCGAGTGGAACCATTATCGCGTCGAGTGCCGCGACGGCGTGCTCAAGCTGGCGGTCAACGGCAAGGTGGTTTCCGGCGGCAGCCGCTGCAGTCCGCGCAAAGGCTACCTTTGCCTGGAAGCCGAAGGCTCCGAATGCCACTTCCGCAACTTGCGCATCCAGGAGCTGCCTTCGACCCATCCACGGCTGGAGGAAGTCGCCGAATTGGACCAGGGCTTCAAGTCGCTCTACAACGGAATCGACCTGACCGGTTGGAAAGACGAACCGGGCCACCACGGTCATTGGAAGCCGGAAAACTGGATCCTGGCGTACGACGGCAAGAGTGAGGCCCAGGACAAAAATCTCTGGTCCGCCAAGCAGTACGGCGACTTTGAATTGATTTGCGATTGGCGGCTGAACGCCAAGCCTCATGAACAAGCCCGGCAGGTGATTCTGCCCAGCGGCGAATACGCCAGGGACGAGCAAGGCGAGACCAAGACCGTCCTGGTCGCCGACGCCGGCGACAGCGGCATTTACCTGCGCGGCAACAGCAAGAGCCAGGTGAACATCTGGTGCTGGCCGGCCGGATCGGGCGAGGTCTACGGCTACCGCACCGATGCGAAAATGCCGCCGGAAGTTCGCGCGGGCGTCACGCCCAAGCTCAAAGCCGACCGTCCGCTCGGCCAATGGAACCGCTTCGTCATCACGATGCGCGGCGACCGGCTGACGGTGAAGCTCAACGGTCAAACGGTGCTCGAAAACGCCCAACTGCCGGGCGTCCCCCAGCGCGGCCCGATCGCCTTGCAGCATCATGGCGATTCGCTTCAATTCGCCAACATCTACATCAAAGAACTCGACTGAAGGCCCAGGAATCCGGCCCTTTCTCATGAGCACCGCCCCGAAGGCCGAAGTCGACCGGCTGCGCGAACAGATTCGCCATCACGACTACAAGTACTACGTCGAAGCGGCGCCCGAGATCAGCGATCGGGAATACGACCGGCTGATCGACCGGCTCAAAGAGCTCGAAGCCGGCCATCCGGAACTGGTCACGCCCGACAGTCCCACGCAGCGGATCGGCGACCAGCCGGTTTCGGAGCTGCCGCAGTTCGCCCATCGCGTGCCGATGCTGTCGATCGACAATACCTACAGCATCGACGAGCTGCGCGAGTTCGGGGCCCGAGTGGCCAAGCGATTACCGGGCGAAGAGATCGAATGGGTCGTCGAGTTGAAGGTCGACGGCGTGGCCGTCTCGCTGAGCTATGAAAACGGCCTGCTCGTTCGCGGGCTGACCCGCGGCAACGGCCGGGTGGGCGACGACATCACGCATAACGTCCGCACCATCGGCGACGTGCCGCTGCGGCTGATCGGCCGCGAAGTCCCGCCGCTCGTCGAAGTCCGCGGCGAAGTCTACATGACCAACTCCGACCTGGTCAGGCTGAACGAGGAACAAACGGCGCACGGCGATCCGCCGTTCGCCAACACTCGCAACGTGACGGCCGGCAGCATCCGCATGCTCGACCCGCGGATCTGCGCCAGCGGCGTCTGCGGTTCTTCTGCCACGGCGTGGGCGCCAGCGAAGGGCTGAAGTCGAACAATCACATGGATTTCCTGGCCGAGTTGCGCAGCTACGGTCTGCCGTCGACGCCGATGGTCGAATGCTTTCCCTCGTTCGACGCCGCCGTCGAGCATTGCGAGTCGTTGATCGAACGGCTGCACGAACTGGATTTCGAGGTCGACGGGCTGGTGCTGAAGGTCAACAGCTTCGACCAGCGCGAGCGGCTGGGCGCCACCAGCAAGGCGCCTCGCTGGGTCATCGCCTACAAGTTCGAGAAGTACGAAGCGGCCACGCAGCTGAACGGCATTCGCGTGCAGGTCGGCAAGACGCGGCGCCATCACGCCGGTGGCCGACCTGGAGCCGGTGGAACTGGCCGGCACGACCGTCAGCCGGGCCAGCCTGCACAACGCCGACGAGATCGAACGCAAGGACGTGCGCGTCGGCGACACGGTGGTCGTGGAGAAGGCCGGCAAGATCATTCCGCATATCGTCCGCGTGGAAAAACACCTGCGGAAAGAAGAGCTGAAGAAGTTTCATTTTCCCAAGAAGTGCCCCGAGTGCGGGACCGAAGCTGGTCAAGGACGAAGGGGGCGTGTACATCCGCTGCCCGAACCTGAAGTGCCCGGCGCAAATCGAAAGAGCGGCTGCGTTACTTTGCCAGCCGCAACGCGATGGATATCGAAGGCCTGGGCGACAAGCTCGTCGACCAGTTGGTCAACGACGGGCTGGTGCAAAGTTACGCCGACCTATACCAGTTGACCGTCGAACAATTGACGAGCTTGGAGCGGATGGGCCAGAAATCTTCAGAAAAGCTGGTCGAAGCCATCGCAGCCAGCAAGGACCGCGGCTTGGCGCGGCTGCTCAACGCGCTGTCCATCCGGCACGTCGGCACTCGGCTGGCAGCGGTGCTGGCCGAACATTTCGGCTCGATGGACAAGCTTGCCGCAGCCAGCGAAGAGGAGCTGAGCGAGATCAACGAAGTCGGACCGGTCATCGCCAAGAGCGTTTACGAGTTTCTGCAAAGCAGCCACGGTCAGACCACCCTCGCCGAGTTGAAGCGGCAAGGCGTGAACATGGAGGCGACCGTCACGGCGCAGAAGGCGGCCGAAGGTCCGTTGGCCGGCAAGACGCTGGTCGTCACCGGCACGCTGCAGAAATACGGCCGGGAGGAGATCGAGGAACTGATTACGCAACTCGGCGGCCGCGCCGCCTCGAGCGTTTCCAAAAAGACCGACTACGTCGTCGCCGGCGAGAAGGCCGGCAGTAAGCTCGCCAAGGCTCAGAGCCTGGGCGTTGCGGTGCTCACCGAAGCCGAGTTCGACAAGCTGATCGGCAAGTAGGCCGGTCGGCGAATTGCCGGCGTTATGCGCGGGGAGACGCGAGAACAATCGGGAAAAATGAAACGCCTGCCCGCACCGGTTCGTCTCCGATGCAGGCAGGCGTTGTTTTTTCCCGGCTGTTTCGCAATCGGTTGCTGCTTCAACCGCTATTTCTTTTCCACGCCCAACTCTTTCAGCTTGGCGGCGATGTCCAACCCGTGTTCGGTCGTCTTGACTTCCTTGTCAATGTACAAGATCTTGCCGTCCTCGCCGATGTAGAACGTCCAACGGAACGGAACTTTCCGCTCGGGATTGACCACGCCATAGGCCTCGGCGACCTTCTTGCTCGGGTCGCTCAGAATGGGATAGTCGAGTTCGAGCGACTCGGCGAACTTGGTGTTCGTCTCGGCGTCGTCGACGCTGGCGGTGAAATAGGCCGCGTCATATTCGCGGATCGCCTTGCCATGCTCGCGCATCGACTTGCACTCCTTGGTGCATCCGCCGGTGAAAGCCTTGGGGAACCAGGCCAGCACCACGACCTGTTTGCCCTTGTAGTCGGCGAGCGCGTGCGTCTTGCCGTCGCTTCCCTTCATCGAAAAGGCCGGCGCCTGATCGCCGACTTTCAATTCCGCAGCCGACGCGGTCAGCGAAAATGCCAGCACGCAGCCGGCGACCGCCAGACAGAACGAAAGATTCTTCATCGCAACGCACTCCTCAAGGCAGGACAAACGGGGTGGGAAAAACTGATTGAGCAGACCGAGCTACCTTACCATGCCGCCCCGCAAGCGTCCAACGTCCCCGCGCCGGGGCAGTGGGTCAGTTTAATCGGAGATTCTTTTTAATTCCTCTGGAGCACTTCGAGCACTGCCAGCGATATCAGCCCTACACCGATCAGCGATAGCAGGTATGCAAAGATCGTGGTCCACCATGACCAGTTCTTGACCTTACTTGCTGCCTGCCCAAGCAGGGTGACTACGGCTGCCACTAACATAAGGGCCGCCACAATGGCCGTCCGCTTGAAGGAGAACGGCCGCCCGCTTGCATGCCAGCGATACATCCACGCGCAAAAGAATGCGATCGTCAGCATGGCGAGCTTTGCCGCTGTCGAACTCAAGGTAATCCTGATTCGCATGGAACTGGGTACCGTGGACGTTGTGCTGCGATGAGCCCCAATTCAACCGCGCCGCCTGCTCAAGCAAGCAGCCGGCCGTTTCCGTGTCAGCGCCGGCCCCGGCGCAAAAAGAAGGCCGCCCGCGCCGGGCGGGAACGATCTCTTGCCAGCGGGGTTGGGCCGCCCAGCCAAGCACGGCGCCAACCCCTACGATCGATCAACGACCACCACGCGTAAATCGCAAACGTTGGTGTGCGTGGGACCGGTCTTGAGCAAGGCCCCAAGCGGCTCGAAAAAATGATACGCATCGTTGCGGCGCAGATAATCGGCCGCATCCAGCCCTGCGCTGCGGGCGGCCGCGATCACGTCGGCGTCAACGACGGCTCCGGCTGCGTCGGTCGGTCCGTCTTCGCCGTCGGTCCCACCTGAAATCAGAACCATGCCCGAGCCTCCCTCTCGCCCAGCAAGAATGGGCAATGCAGCCAGCGCCAACTGCTGGTTCCTTCCGCCCAGCCCCCGTTGCGACTCGGGCGCCAAGGCGACGGTCGGTTCGCCGCCGGTGATCAAGCAATCCGGGCCGGACGTGCTGCGCATGTGCAGGGCCATCTCGGCCAGATGACGGCCGACTTCCTCAGCCGCGCCTTCCAGTTGCCGTGCAGAGTCCATCGCGTGCGAGTAGCCGAGCCGCTCGGCTTCGATTCCTGCGGCATCGACGGCGACCGCATTGTTGCCGATCACCAGGTTCGTCACCTCGCACGTCGGCGCAACCGGAGGCGAAGCGACGCGACCGCGGAGATGTTCAAACACCGCCTCGGAGACGCCCGCCTCTCGCGCGCCAAACTTCTGCAGCACGGCCAAGGCTTCTTCCGGCGTCGACGTATCAGGCACAGTCGGGCCCGAGGCGATCACGTCGAGCGGATCGCCGAGCACGTCGGAAATGATCAACGTGACAAATCGACCGGCACGACAGGCGCGAGCCAGTCCTCCGCCCTTGATGCGGCTGAGCTGTTTCCGCACGGTGTTCAATTCGGCGATGTTCGCCCCGGCCGCGCTCAAAAGCCGCGTGACCGCCAGCTTGTCCGCCAAAGTAATGCCCGCCGCCGGCGCAGGCAGCAGAGCGCGTGCCGCCGCCCGAGATGAGACAAAAGCACACATCGCGCGAGGTAAGGGAGGCGGCCAGTTCGAGCATCGCCTCGGCGCCGGCGACGCCGGCGGCCGTCGGTTCGTTCACGCCGGCGGGCCGGGCGGCGTGCAAACGCAGCGGCGGCAGGGAGCGAACGCAATCGGCCGGCACGTTGAGCCAGCCCGTCACGCCTTTTTCGGCAATGACTTGAGGACCGAGGGCTTCGAGCAAGCCTGCAGCCATGCCGGCGCCGGCCTTGCCCGCCCCGATCACGACGATGCGACCGATCTGGTCGAGCTCGAGCGGTTCGTCGGCGATCAACAACTGCGAGTCAGCGAAGCGAACTGTGTTGCGGACCAGCCGAGCCGAATCGACGGCTTGCACTCCGGCTTGCCAGATCTTCCAGGCGTCGCTGCGCAGTTGAGCGGCAGTTCGTGGCACGTGATATCCTTGCCGCCCGTCGCACGCGGCGTTACTTGATGAGAATTTCGGCGCCCGTTTCGGGTTCCACTCGCTCGATCGGCGCTTGATTAATCGGATCCCGCAAGGCCCGCATCAAGGCGGGCACCGCCTCGCGAGCTTCAGGACCGATTTGCCCCAAGGCCCGCGCCGCATTGCGGCGAACTCCAACGTCTTCGTCGTCCAGGGCGATAATCAAGGCCGGCACGGCCGTATGCGCCCGCGAACCCATACGGGCCAAGGCCCGCGCCGCCAAGGCGCGAACCATCGGGTTAGGATCGGCCAGGCCGTCGATCAACGAGGACGTCGCCGCGTCGCCGATTCGCGCCAAGGAATCGGCCGAGGTGTCCGCCACGCTCCATTCGCGGAAGGGACGTCCGACGGGCAGTTGGAAGCGCTCCTTGAAAACCGGACGCAGAGCCTGCACGGCGCCGGTCGCCTCGTGCGCCGGCGCCTCGCGCATGGGGGTCGGCTGATACGCGCACCCCAGGCAAACCGAGAACAAACCCGGCAGGCAGCTCACGCCGCGAATACGTCTTGAAATCTCCATGATGCGCCCCTCATTCGATAGACTCGGGAAGTCGGACATACTTGCCGCAGTAATACATCAACGGCCGGCCGCCGCCGACGTCGCCGCCGACGATCTCGCCGATAAAGATTCTGGTGGTCGCCGCCGGGCAACACTTCAGCCAACTTGCAGTCGACATAGGCCAACGCTCCGGTGAAGATCGGCGCCCCGGTGACGGCTGTGGAGAACTCGAGATCGGCCCATGCCTTCGGCCCGCGCATGGCGAAGCGGCGGGAGAGTTCCTCCTGCTGCTCGGTCAGCACGTTGACGGCGAAGAAACGGGCCGCCAGCAAGGCTTCGTGCATCTGGGCGCGGCGATCGACGGCCACCAGCAACTGCGGCGGATCGAGCGACAAGGAGGCCACGGCATTGGCCGTCATGCCGAACAACTCGTCTCCATGACGCGTGGTGACGACGGTCACGCCCGTGGCGAAGTGCCCCATGATTTGTCGCTGCAGTTGGGTATCGAAGGCCAAAGCCGACTCCTTTCCCAGGTGGTATTCTCATGGCAAGCCGACGGGCCGGCCGGCAAACCCTCTTTAGTACAATTCTAATCGCCTTTCGACAAGGATGAAGACGCCCGGCGCCCGCTCTCCAGCGGCAGATGACGAACGGCAGGCGTTGCCGCCTACGGCCGCCAGCACTTACGGCGCGGCGACCGAAAATTGGCCCGCGACGCGGGGAATAACGACACTTTGTCGCCTCTGCGCGGGTTGACGAGGACAGGAATTCGGCGAGGATCAACGCAATGGTCGCAGATCATCCTGAACTCGCAGATTTGGACGGGAGAAACTCGTGGAACGCCTCCAGGAAAAAGCGGCCGTCGTCACCGGCGGCGGCGCGGGCATCGGTCGGGCGATTTGCAAGCTGTTTGCTGAAGAAGGGGCGAGCGTCGTCATTGCCGAAATCAACCAGCAGACGGCCGAAGAGACGGCCCGCGAGATCAACGACCGGGGCGGACGGGCCCTCGCCGTCGTGACGGACGTGGCCGACGAAGCGAGCGTACAGCAAATGGTCGCCGCGGCGGTGAAGGCGTTCGGCAAGATCAACCTGCTGGTGAACAACGCCGCCACGTTCGTCTTCCGAGGCATCGAGGCCACGCCCGAAGACTGGCGGAAAGTGCTGGATGTGAACGTGATGGGACCGGCGCTGGTCGCCAAACACGTCGTGCCTGAACTTCGCAAACAAGGCGGCGGCGCGATCGTCAATATCGGCTCGATGTCGAGCTTCATCGCCCAACCGAATTTCGTCACCTACAATTCCAGCAAAGCGGCCATCGTCAATATGACCCGCTGCATGGCGCTGGATCTGGCGCCGGAAAACATTCGCGTGAATGCCGTCTGCCCGGGTACGGTCTGGACGCCGCAAGTGCAGCGGATGTGCCAGGAACGAGGACTGAGCCGCGAACAGGCCGACAAGGATCCGTTCTTTGGCGGCGGCCACATGCTCACGCGCATCGCCGAACCGGTGGAGATCGCCCGCGCCGTCTTGTTCCTCGCCTCCGACGAAGCCTCGTTTATCACCGCCGAGAACCTGATGGTCGACGGCGGGTATACGGCCAAATAGCCGCGCGCTCGCCCGCCTCAATCGGCGTTGGGAATCCAGACTCGACGGGCCGCCGGAGCGGATGCGTCGCCAAGACGGCGAGCCTTGATGCGCACGTAGGCCGCCACATAGCAACTGCGGTGAGCGAACGTGCCGGACGAGGCGTCGGGCTTGGCGTGCATCGGTTCGACGAGGTCTTCAATCACAAATCCGGCGCGGCACATGCCGCCGATCAGTTCCTCCCAGCGGTGCAGAAACTCCAGCGTCCCTTCTTCGCGATGCTGGCTGCCGACGACCGGCGGCAAGGGGCCGCTGCGATAATACGGTTCGAGCAGTTCGATAGCCGCGGGCCGAAGGCTCCACGCCGGCTTGCAAGCTGGTCGGCTGCTTGTGCTGGCTGACGTAAATGCCGCCGGGCGCCGTAACGCGGGCCACTTCGCGATACACGGCGTGAATGTCCGGCACGTAGCAGGTGCTGACCGGATGGATCACCACGTCGAAGCTGGCGCGGGCCAGCCCGGAGAGATCATCCATCGACGCTTCCACAACGCGGATATTCAACCCGCGTTCGGCCGCCACCTGCCGATCGAGGGCCAGCATTTCCGGGCTCAGATCGACGACCGTCACTTCGGCGCCCGCCGCGGCATACAGCGCACTTTGCCGTCCGCCGCCGGCGGCCAGGCACAACAGCCGTTTCCCCTGTACGCTGCCGCCGAGCCAACCCAGGCCGTCAACGGTTCCCAGCGGATTGCAGATCGTCATCGGGCGCGGGGGTCGTAAAGCGTTGCTTCTTGAGCACCAGCGCGTTCCACGCTCGGCGATTGTGCTCGCGCACCGCGGCCGCGCGGTGGGGATCGGTCGGTTCCATCTCAGGCATTGCGTTATCTGGGGATAGCACGGCGCCGGGCGCCGGAAAGAATGCCGCCGAACAGCAACAAGGTTCGGCGGTCGGCCGCGGCGGGCCTGCCACGCCGCCTCCCGGCTCAGGACTGCCCGTTCGCCGGCTACAGTCTACCGCGGCCGTTCTGCTTGTGCTTATGCTTCATCGTGCCGTCACGAAAAAAACGCCGCTCCTGGCGGTGAACCAGGAGCGGCGCTGAGGCGGAAAGTATTAGAAAAAGGTTGCTCGCGGGATCCATTCCCGACAGTCCATTACGAGCAACCCATACTGTTGCCGCAGTTGTGACAGAGATAGCAGTTACCGTTGCGGACCGTGATGGCGCCGCAGTTGTCGCAGGCCGGCGCGTCAACCTGGAAACTGGCGAACTGGTCGCTGCGTCCCATCACGCCATTTCCGCCACTCGTCGCCGGATCCCACTTAGGAGCTATGCCGGCTCGCTCGAGCAGCTTGGAGACGCTCTCGCTGGCGCCGTGCGAAGCGCCATTCGAGGGCGACTTGGCCGTAGAAGTCTTCGTGCCGTTTGCGTTGGGCAATCCAGGCCCGGCTTTCTGCCCGCCAGCCTTCATGGCGGCGGGCTTAGAGTCCCCCGGCGGATCCTCCCCGGAAAGCTCCTTGTCGGAACCCGGTTCGGCCGGCGCCGGCAACCCGGCGCTCGCTTCGCGATAGCCGGGCAGGAACGTGATGCCCAGCCAGCGGAAGATGTAATCCACAATGCTCTTGGCGATGCGGATGTCCGGGTTCTTGGTATGGCCCATCGGCTCGAAGCGGGTATGCGAGAACTTGTTCACCTACACTTCCAGCGGCACGCCGTACTGCAAGCTCATCGACACGGCCGTGCCGAAGCAGTCCATCAAGCCGCCGATGGTGCTGCCTTCCTTGGCCATGCGTGATGAACATCTCGCCCGGGCGGCCGTCTTCGTACAGGCCGACCGTGATGTAGCCTTCGTGCCCGGCGACGTTGAACTTGTGGGTGACCGACTGCCGCGTATCGGGCAATCGTTCGCGACGCGGAGCGGCCTTGAGCTTTTCGGCCGCCTTGCCGCCTTCGGTGCTGGTGGACAGCGGTTGGCTCTCCTTCGAGCCGTCGCGGTAGACGGCCAGCGCCTTGAGGCCCAATCGCCAGCCTTCCAGGTAGGCGTCGGCAACATCGGCCGGAGTCGTATCGCGAGGCATGTTGACCGTCTTCGAGATGGCACCCGACAGGAACGGCTGAGCGGCCGCCATCATCCGCACGTGAGCCCGCCAGGGAATCGATCGCGTGCCGTTGCGCGGCTGGAAGCGCAGTCGAAGACCGGCAGGTGCTCGGCCTGCAGATCGGCGGCGCCTTCGATCGTGTCCTCGCGTGTCGATGTAGCCCAGGATCGATTCGATCTCCGGCTGATCGTAGCCCAACGTCTTCAGCGCCAGCGGCACGGTATTGTTGACGATCTTCAACATCCCGCCGCCGGCGAGTTGCTTGTACTTCACCAAGGCGATGTCGGGCTCGATGCCGGTCGTATCGCAATCCATCAGGAAGCTGATCGTGCCGGTCGGCGCCAGCACGGTGGCCTGAGCGTTGCGGAAGCCGTACAGCCGGCCGTTTTCCAGCACCTCTTCCCACAAGCCGCGAGCGGCGTCTTTCAGATACGTCGGGCAGGCGTCGTCGATCGCCTCGACGGCGTCGCGGTGCATCTGCATCACGCCGAGCATCGGCTCGCGGTTTTCGGCAAAACCGTCGAAGGGACCGACCGCCGCAGCCAGTTCGGCGCTGGTCAGGTTGGCCGCGCCGTGCAGCAGAGCGGTCATCGCGCCGCAGAGCCCGCAGCCCCGGGCGAATCGTACGCCAGGCCGCTCGACATGATCAGGCTGCCCAGGTTCGAGTAGCCCAACCCCAACGGACGGAAGCGATGGCTGTTCTCGGCGATTCGCTTGGTCGGATAGCTGGCGTGGTCGACCAGGATTTCCTGGGCGATGAAGAAGATGCGGCAGGCGGCCTGGAAGCGTTCGATGTCGAACGAGCCGTCGTCGAGACGGAACTTCATCAGGTTGATGCTCGCCAGGTTGCAAGCCGTGTCGTCCAGGAACATGTATTCCGAGCACGGATTCGAGGCGTTGATCCGGCCCGAGTTCGGGCAGGTGTGCCAGCGGTTGATCGTCGTGTCGTACTGCACGCCGGGATCGCCGCAGTACCAGGCGCCTTCGGCCATCTTGGCCAGCACGTCGCGGGCCTGGAAGGTCGGACCGGCCTTGCGAATCATCGGTGACCCAATGCGTGCTCCAGGGCTTGTCCTCGACGACCGCCTGCATGAACTCTTCCGTCACGCGCACCGAGAGGTTGGCGTTCTGGAACAAGATCGAACTGTACGCCTCGCCGTTGAAGTTCGACTCGTAGCCGTTCTGGATCAGAATGCGGGCCTTCTTCTCTTCCTTGGCCTTGCACTCGATGAATTCCATCACGTCCGGATGCCAGACCTTGATCGACTGCATTTTGGCGGCCCGGCGAGTCTTGCCGCCGCTCTTGACCACCGCGGCGATCTGGTCGTAAACCCGCATGAACGACAGCGGACCCGAAGGCCGGCCGCCCCCCGAGAGCCGCTCGCGGTGCGAACGCAGCGTCGACAAGTCGGTGCCGGTTCCCGAGCCGAACTTGAACAACATGGCCTCGCTGCGGGCGAGTTCCATGATGTCTTCCATGTTGTCGCCCACGCTCTGGATGAAGCAGGCCGAACCTTGCGGATATTCGTACGGATTCTCGGGCTGTTTGACCTCGGTCGCTTCGGCGTCCCAATGCCAGTTGCACTGCGCGCCTTTGACGCCGTACTGGTGATACAAGCCCACATTGAACCAGACCGGCGAGTTGAAGGCGCCGTGCTGGTGCAGGCAGAGCCAGGTCAGTTCGCGATAGAAGCGTTCGCCGTCTTCTTCCGTAGCGAAATAGCCGTCGTGAATGCCCCAGTCGGCGATCGTCCGGCTGACGCGATGGATCAACTGCCGCACGCTGCGTTCGCGCTGCGGCGTGCCGACCTCGCCATAGAAGTACTTGCTGCAAACGACGTTAACGGCCAACTGCGACCAGTGCGAGGGCACTTCGCAATCGGGCTGCTCGAACAGCACCTCGCCTGATTCGCCCTTGATCGCCGCCACGCGGAAATCCCATTCGAGCGTGTCGAACGGGTCAACCACGTGTTCCGGGCAGAAAAGCGGATCGATCGCCACGCCGCGCGAGAAACGGCGGGCAGTTTTTTTCTTGACGCGTTCGGCGACGCCGCCAACGCTTCCGGTTGAGCCAGTGCCTGATTCGGCCATGGGCATATCCCCTGTTGAAAACTCGGCATCCATTCCAAAACGTACAGGAGCGATTATCTATACTAACGTACAGTATATCCGTTGGTGAGATCTTCGGCAAATCACGGCCTTAAGGATGCCATTCTCCGGCCGGAATTTGGACGTTGAAGTCCAAGAAAGGAATCGGACTCAATCACCTAGACACAACAACATATTGTAGCCACCTTGTCTCCTTGCCACAATATCCAGTTGCGTAGGTCCGAGTTTACCGCTTTTCAGAGATGAGTCAATCAACTTCCCGGAATTGTCCCAACGGCTTGCAGCGGCCGATGTTAGGAAATGATTAGCCGCCGTGCGCCGCCGCCCTGCTAGCAGCGCCGACGCGCCACAACATCTTGTGCCAGCATTGCTTCCGATCGTTTTCCCCACGCCAGATAGCCAAGCTCAGCCAACCCAAAAATTTTTGGAGTTTTTCCGTCCCCAGCCAGCCCGAACCGGACAGTTTAACAATCTGAGAACTTCGGCGAGTTCACAGCTTTCGCAACGAGCAAACCGTATCGAACCAGCAGTGCATGCCGGTCAGAGGGGCGGGTTGGATCGGCACGTTTACGGCCAACGGTTCAAGAAGCCATTGGCCATGCCGGGCGTCAAAGCGCCGCCCATATAGCCGCCCATGCCCGTGGCGTAGTTGAACTGACCGACCGGGGCCGGCAGAAATCGATAGCGATACAGCGGCGAATGATAGCCGGGGATGAAGTACCCCGAATTGTAGTAGTAGAAGCTGCGCGGCCAGAAGGCGTCTTCCAGCACCTGGTCAGCCGAAGACACGTTCAACGACCAGCGAGATCGCTCGAGCACGGCCTGCGGGGAGAGGACCATCGAACGGGCCCGATCCAAGGCGGAAACGGGTTCGCTGATCGGCGCGCTCGTGCCCGCATAAGAAGAATGGTCTCGATGCTTCAGCGAATTCGTCCCGTCGGGCATCAAGTCGCTCAGATCCAGTTTTTCAAAGCCGCTCCAATCAAGCCCCGTGCCGCTCGAGTGATCGTTCCAAGTGGCGCTTGATTCCGGCACAATGACAAACGGGTGATAAGCTTCCCATTCGTTCCCGTCCCAGACGACCCAACGCTCGGCGGGGAGCCAGTACCACCAGCGGCCCTGGTGGTACCGATACCGCCAACGTTCGCCTTGCTTGCCGCCAGGCGCAGCGGCGGGAGCGGCGGACGCCGAAGCTTCGTCCTCGGCCGCAGCTTTGTCACCTGGCCGCGTGCTAGCCTTTGCAGGCGGCTGGGGAGCCGCCGGGGCCTCTCTGCCGGCCGACGGGCGTTTCCCCGCGGCGGGCGAGGCTGCTTGCACCGATTGTGCCAGTATCGCCGACGCAAAGCACGCCGCCGCAACGCGAAGCAAGACGCTTTCGAAATCAAACATGGTCTTCTCCCCTCGGTGCGACGCAGCGCACATCGTCTGGCGGATAGTGCGTGCTCTGTTCATCGGAATTGTAGGCCGCGTCTCGACGCCTGGCTGCAATCGAATGGGGTAGAAGGGAGAATGCCGGTTCTGCGGCGGCGGGTCTCCGCGTCTTCCGGCAAGACGCAAGTACGGCGGCGGCCATCGCAATCTCGCCGGGATCCGCATAAACTCAACCCTTCTGAATTCAACGGCCGCGGCGGCGGTTGGGCAGACGCAGTCCGGAGAGATGAGCATGAGCGACCACGAAACGACCTTGGCGGAATTACGCGAACTGGTCCGGCAGTTCGTCGAGGCGCGCCAGTGGCGGCAGTTCCACACGCCCAAGAACCTGTCGATGTCGCTGGCGATCGAAGCGGCCGAACTGATGGAACACTTTCAATGGCTCACCCCGGAAGAATCCCGCTCGGTGATCAACGTGCCGGAGAAGTTGCACGAGGCGGGCGAGGAACTGGCCGACGTGTTGTGTTACGCCTTGGCGCTGGCCAACGAGTTGGATCTCGACGTATCTCAGGCGGTGCACGCCAAGATGATCAAGAACGCGCAGAAATACCCGGCCGAACAGTACCGCGGCCGCTACGGCCCGGAGGACCAGCGCGGCGCATAAAACAGCAGGCGACGGGCCTCCAGACCCGCCGCCTGCCGTAGGCCGTGCGTCGGAAACGCGCGTGGCTTCTCGCGCCCGCCGCGTGTTCCGTATGCCGCATTACTTGTCCAACTGCTCCTCGATGACGGAAACGACTTGCTCTGAGTCAGGGCTGACGCGCGGTGCGAAGCGGGCGACGACTTTTCCGTCGCGGCCGATCAGGAACTTCTCGAAGTTCCAGGAAATGTCGCCGCTGAACTCGGGATTCGTCTCTTTCGAGGTCAGGAACTCATAGAGCGGGCATTTGCCTTCGCCCTTGACCACGACCTTCGAGAACAAGTCGAACTTGACGCCGTAGTTCTTCTCGCAAAACTCGGCGATCTCCTCGTCGGTGCCCGGCTCCTGCTTGCCGAACTCGTTGGCCGGAAAGCCGAGAATCGCCAAGCCTTTGTCGGCATACTTCTCGTGCAGTTTTTCCAGCGGGGCGTACTGCTTGGTGTTGCCGCAATAGCTGGCGACGTTGACGATCAGCACGACTTTGCCTTTGTACTTCGACAGGTCGACTTCTTTGCCCGTCAGGTTCTTCATCTTGAAATTAAGCGCCGAGGGCGCCTTGTCGCCTGCTTTGTCCGCGGCTTCGACGGCCAGAGCGAACCCTCCCATCGCTGCGGCAAACAGCAGCGAACGGATCAATCTTTGCATCTTCACGTGGGCCTCCGTTAAGTTTGAATGCGGGGAACCGATCAAAGCGTTCTGATCGGTTTCGGTTAGTTTAAGAGGCAGCGAGCCGGTTCGCCAGTAGATTCGGCGCCTCGAAGGGCGCGTGGCGACAGCATCAGCAGGCGGCGCCGTTCATTCCGCGGGCCGTTTTAGCCGAGGCTCGATAAGTACTGCACGGCCTGGGCGATCTCGCCGAGCGGATCCTCGGCGCGCTCGCGTTCGACGGTCCAAAAGCCGCGGTAGCCGTGCTCTTCAAGAGCCCCGCACAAGGCAGGAAAGTCGGCAGCCCCCCTGCCGAGCGGCACTTCGATGCCGCGCCCTTGAGCCAGGTCTCGCACGCCGTCCTTGGCGCGTACGTAGCGAATGTCGGCGCCGAGCGCCTGAACGGCATCGAGCGACGAGAAGCCGTTGATAATCAGATTGCCCGGGTTCAGGCTTACCGCCAGGGCGCCGCCGGGCAAGGCGGCCAGCAGCCGGGCCAGATCGGCGCCGCTTTCGCTGCCCGTGTCGGCCGCAAGCAGGGCGCCGACGCGCTGCCCGTAAGCCCCTAAGTCGCTGAGCGCCTCGACCAGCGTCGTCCAGGTCGGTCCTTCGGAATTCTCCGGCACCCGGCCGATTTGGTTAATGACCAGCGAAGCGCCGAGCGAATAGGCCAGGCTCATGGCCTGCTTGGTGGCTTCGATCCGCCGCTCCAGATCTTCCGCCGCGTCGTACCCGCGCCGCGTCCGAAAACCGACCGCGGCGACGCGCAGCTCCAAGTCTTCCAGCATCTTGCGCACTTGCCGCAGTCCGCTGGGCGTGAGTTGCTGCGCGTTAATCTCGCCGCGAGCGTCGATCTCCACCGCCGACGCGCCAAACCGTCTGGCGGCCAGCAAAGCCTGCTTGAACGGCAGGCGCAGACAGCGAAGTTCGACGGCAATTTTCAGTTGAGGCATATCGCTTTGTTCCGGTTATGACAATTCGGCAAGGATGGCTGGAGCCAACGAGTTTCAGGGGACGATAACGGATTACGCGACATTCCCGTTCTGCCGCTGCGGCCAGCCAGATCGGTTTCGCCGGCGCGACGGCGCCGCGAATCCGCACGCCGGAAGAACGCGCTTCTCATCCGTGGTTCCGCCGCCAGCGATCTGACAATGAATCTGCTGACAACCGCGATCATTCTAACCGCCGCGTGCGGCATGGCCACCGAGAGCCCGTCCCTCGACGGTTCGGAGTTGTATCGTTGCGGTTTCGAGTTGGCCTCGGACCGGGACTACGACGGCTGGCCCGACGGCTGGGTCCGGCAGCGAGGCCCCGGCTATCCTCATTACGTCCGAATCCAGGAAAGCGAAGAACCTTCCGCGGAAGGAGAGCAGTGCCTGCGAGTCGACCTTGACGGCGGCGCCGCCGCGGCCTTCAGTCCGCCGATTCCAATCGATCCGCGTTACGACTACGTGCTGGAGGCGTTCATCAAGGTCGAGGGCCTGAAGCACAATGACGCCTTCTTCAGCGTCCGTTTTCTGGATGAAAAGGAAAACGTCCTGGAAACGGTCCAATCCCCCCCCTACCGGCGCACCGACGGCTGGACCGCGCTGCGTCTGGGACCATTGCACGCGTCAAACAGCGTAGCTCACCTGGCCGTGATCGGCGTTCACGTCCAACCGGACGAGGCGGTCGATCTGGCAGGCCGGGCGATGTTCGATGATATTCGCTTCACGCAGATCCCGCGGATGACGCTGGAAACGGCAGACCGCCGTTTCGTCTACGTCGCCGGAGAAGCCATCGCGCTGCAATGCCGCATCTCGGGCTGCCGCGAGCCCAATCCGCGAGTCAAACTGGAGGTCGACGACGCCTTGGGCCGGCGTCTGTTCGAGTCGGATCTTCCCTTGCGGGTCGTCAGCGACGACCGTGCAGTCGACGCGGAACGATCAGACCACTTGCGAGTCGAGGGTTCGTGGCGGTCGTCGCTGCGCGAACCGGGATATTATCGCGTGCGAGCGACGTTGGCCGGCAGCAAAGGCAGGTTGCACGTTCGCGAGGCGCCGCTGGCCGTCATCTCGCCCGCCGAGCACCGGAGCATGGCCCGTTCGGTTGGACGCTCGCCGACGGCGAAGGGCCCTTGCCGTTGTCGTCCCTGGTCCAAGTCGCCTCCCAGGCGGGCATTCATTGGATCAAGTTTCCTCTTTGGTATGACGACCGCGAGCAGAAGCGAGTCGACCAGTTGACCTGGCTGGCCGACCGCCTCAACTCGCAGGGCATCAGCCTGATCGGCCTGCTGTTCGACCCGCCCGAGGCGATGAAGCGCAGTCTGGGCTTGAGCGACTCGGACTCGGCCGCCAACCTGTTCGCGCAGCCGCCCGAGCTCTGGTATCCGACGCTCGAGCCGGTGATGGCCCGCATGTCGTTGAAAGTGCACCGCTGGCAATTGGGCCGTGACGAAGATCTGAGCTTCGCGGGACTGAGCGACCCGGTGGAAGTGCTGACGCGCGTGAAACGGCAGCTCGACCGGATCGGTCAGGACTCGCACCTGGGAGTGGGCTGGAGTTGGATCGATGAGACGCCTGCCGCGCGGAAGCCGCCGTGGAGCTTTTTGAGTCGCACCGCATATCCCGCACTGACGGCCGACGAATTAGCGGCTTACCTGGCGCCGGGCGTGGCCAGCGCAGGCCCCACAACGGCGCAATGGGTCTCATTGTCTCCGCTATCGGCGGCACGGTATAGCGTAGCGACCCGCACCGCTGACTTGATCTTGCACATGATCAGCACCCAGGAACACGGCGCGGACAAAATTTTCTTCGCGGCGGCGTTGGGAGATGAAGGCCTGGTGCAGCACGACGGCGCGCCAACCGAATTGTTGCTGCCGTGGCGCACCACCGCCGTGGCGCTCTCCGGCGCCAAGTGCGAGGGGCGACTGCACCTGCCCGGCGGCAGCGAGAACCGAGTCTTCGTGCGCCGCAACAAGGCGGTCGTCATTCTTTGGAACGATGCCCCGACAACCGAAACCATGTTCCTGGGCGACGGCGTGCGCCATTCGGATGCGTGGGGCCGAGAACTCATAACCGAAGCGGATCAAGAGGGGCGCCGCGTGGCAGTCGGGCCGTTGCCGACTTTCATCAACGGCGTCGACGCGGCCCTGGTCCGCTGGCAGATGTCGGTGGAGCTGGACAAGTCGCAACTGCCCAGCGTATTCGGCGCTCCGCATACGGTTACGCTGAGCTTGAAGAATTACTTCGACCAGGCAGTCAATGGCCAGGTGCGCGTGGCGGCGCCCGCCGGCTGGAACGTCGAGCCGGAACGGTTCGATCTCCGCTTGCCCGCGCAGGGCGAAGCGCATCGCCCGTTACACATCACGTTTCCTTCGACGGCCAGTTGCGGCCGGCGGACCATTCGCTTTGACTTCGACATTGCGACGGATCGCCCTTATCGCTTCAGCGTCGAGCGCCCGATCGAACTGGGCATGGGAGACGTGTACATCAAGATCTTCAGTCACTTGAACGACGAGGGCGAGCTGGAAGTCGAGCAGCGACTGGTCAATCGCACGCGGGGCGAGGTCAGCTTTCGCTGCCATCTCAGCGCCCCGAACCGGCGTCGGATGCGCACCCAGGCGCTGCGATTCGCCCCGGGCGAAGACGTGCAAACCTACCGCTTGCCGGATGGCGCCGGGTTGGTGGGCCGCACGCTGATGATTCGCGCAGAAGAAATCGGCGGCGAGAAGCGGATCCTGAATTACGTCTTCGCGGCCGAACCGTAAACCGCCAGCCTCACGCAACGCGTCGTCTCGCCGCTCGGCGAGGCGCGTCCAGGCAGGCGCGACCGGCCGGCGGCCTTCCGCTGCAACCAGGACGGCGTGAGTTGCCGAACACGCCCCGTCTGGCGGGTCAGGCAATTTGGCGGCCGCAAGCTTGCGGCATTGTGCAGCAATCGAGGGGGCTGCCCGGCCGGATTCAGGCTGCTTTCAGATTGATATTGAGGGGCTGCTCCACGGCGGTTTCGGGCCTGTGTCGGCGGCCGCGACGAATTGTCCACCGCGTCCGGAGCTGCGCGGAAGGGCCGCGAGGGCACGCGTTGACTTGGCCTGGGGGGCGCCTAGAATGGCTTGGATTCCCGCCTGAGCAGAACAGAAATGGTTTGCCATGTCTCACCGCTTTTTGACGGCTTTACCCGTCTACAACGAAGTCCGGCACGTGGCCGACGTCATCGCTGAGGTGCGCCGCTACAGCCCGGAAGTGCTAGTCATCGACGACGGCTCGACCGACGGCACGGCCGAGGTGCTGGCGAGCATCGAAGGCATCCGGGTCGTGACGCACGCCACGAATCAAGGCTACGGCGCCGGCGCTGCGGTCTGCGTTCGAATATGCGCAGCGCGAGCAGTTCGAGACCCTGGTGACGATCGACTGCGACGGCCAGCACGAGCCGAAGCGCATGGGCGGTTCGTGGCCGCTTGCGCCGGTTGGGATATCGTCTCGGGCAGCCGGTATCTCAAAGCGTACCCGGGCGACAGCTCGCCGCCGGCCGAGCGGCGCCGCATCAACGAACAGTTGACGGCGGAAATCAATCGCCGGTTGGGCTTGAACTTGACCGACGCGTTTTGCGGCTTCAAGGCCTATCGCGTGGCGGCGCTGGCTTCGCTCTCGTTTGACCGAAACCGGCTATGCCATGCCGTTGGAGCTGTGGGTCCAGGCGGCGCACGCCGGTTTGAAAGTCCGCGAGTTGCCGGTGCCGCTGATCTACCTGGACGAAAAGCGTTCTTTCGGCGGATCGCTGGACGACGCTCAGGTGCGGTTGAACCACTATTACCAGGTGCTCGACCGCGCCGAAGCGGCGGCGGCCCGCATGGGCGACGCGCCTCGCCGCCAGACTTGCGGAGAGTGCAGCGGATGAGCCGGCCCAGTCCGGCTTCGACAGGCGCCGGCAATTCAGCTTCTCCGCCGGCCTCGCACGGCTCGTTCGCGGCCATGAAGCTGCGCGCTCCGGCGAAAGACCGCAGCTCGTTGATCTCTCCGCCGCTAAGCGATGCGGCGGAGTTGATCGCCGCCGGCTGTCGCGTTCATTGCCAAAGCAGTTACGACGTGCAGGGCCGCACTCTGGCGGACCTTGCCGCGACCGGGCGGCAAGAATTGATCGCCGCCGCGCACCGTTACACTTCGCGTTACCGAGACGTGGAAGCGGTTTCGACTTCGCGACGCGTGCTGCTGGCCGGGCATCAACCACAGTTATTTCACCCCGGCGTCTGGTTCAAGAACTTCGCCTTGGCCCGCCTGGCGCACGAACACGCCGCCACGGCGGTGAACCTGGTGATCGACAGCGACACGATCAAAGAAGCGGCGCTGCGAGTTCCCAGCGGCACGGTGGACGAGCCGGTTCGGCAGTCGATGCCTTTTGACGATGCGACGGCTGAAATTCCCTACGAGCATCGCAGCTTGCAGAACCCGGAGTTGTTCGCCGATTTCGGCCGGCAGGCGCACGAGGCCATCCGTTCGCTCGTGCCCGATCCGTTGATCGGCGAATTCTGGTCGAAAGCGGCGGCCCGCGCCAAAGAAACGAACAACTTGGGCGAGTGCCTGTCGCAATCGCGCCATCAATTGGAAGGGGACTGGGGGCTGCAAACCCTGGAGTTGCCGCAGAGCCAGGTCTGCGGTCTGGAAGCCTTCCATTGGTTTACGGCGCATTTGTTGGCCCACTTGCCCCGCTTCCGGCAGATCCACAACGAGGCGTTGGCCGAATACCGGCGCGCGTATCATCTGCACAGCGCCAACCATCCGGCGCCCGACCTGGCGGCCGAGCACGAATGGCTCAAAGCGCCTTCTGGCTGTGGACGCCCGAGCAGCCGCAACGGCGGCGGATGTTCGCACGCCGCAGCGGCGCCGAAATCGTGGTCAGCGACCGTGCAGGGATTGAGTTCCGCTTGCCCCTTTCGCCCGCAGGCGACGCGCACCGCGCCGCCGAGGCGCTGGCCGAGCTGCGGCAGCGGGGAATCTGCCTGCGGACCCGGGCGCTGATGACCACCATGTTCGCCCGGCTGTTCCTGGGGGAACTGTTTCTGCACGGCATCGGCGGCGGGTTGTACGATCAGTTGACCGACGCTTTGATTCGGCGTTTCTTCCAGTTCGAGCCGCCGCCGTTTATGGTGCTCACGGCGACGCTGCACCTGCCGATTCCGCGGCAGCGCGTCACCGCCGAAGAAGCCCGCCAGCCGGCGCGGCGGCTGCGAGAAATGGTCTATCATCCGGAGCAGTTCATCACGCCGCCCGCGGATCGAGACGAAGCCGCCGCGGTCGCGCGGCTGGTGGATCTAAAACGGCAGTGGATCGACACGCCGCAAACCCCGGCCAACGCCCGTCAGCGCTGGCGTGCGATTCGCGAAGCGAACGAAGCGCTGGCGCCGTGGCTGGAGACCGAGCGCCGCCAGGCAACGGCCCAGCGCGAACGTCTGGCTCGCAAACTGCGAGCCGAGTCGGTGCTGGCCTGGCGCGAGTACGCGTTCTGCCTTTATCCACGCGACGTTTTGCGGGATTTTTTACTGGCATTCTCGGCGGAGAAATCCTAGGCTACTGGCTGTGATGGATCGATAGACTCCACAAGCTGAAGGGATTCAAGCTGATGCGATCGGCAATTCCTGACGTGATCGGGGCCCGGGGCGCTCTGTCGGGCGTCCGGCTGGCGAACGGGTCAAAAGGGCAGCTCGGACTGATGGACGGCACGCCTCCGGCGCGAGTGACGACCGCCGGAGCCGGCGATCATGCCGCCGTTTACCAGTTGCTGTTGTCCGTGTTTCACGCTCCCACTCCCGACGGCTTCCACGCCTGGCTCGACGACCCGTTCTATGAGCCGCGCCATCGGCTGCTGGTGAAGCGCAGGATCGGATCGTTTCCCACGTCCGCCTGACCGAGCGCGTCGCCTACTTCGGCTCACTGCAAATTCCCGTGTCCGGCCTCGGCTGGTTGGCTACGCTGCCTGAATTCCGCGGCAACGGCTACGCCGGCCAGTTGCTGCAAGCCAGCGATCATGCCATGCGGGGGAGCCGCTCACTGGTCGGCCTGCTGAGCACGCGGCAGCCCCATTTCTTCCGCCGACACGGCTGGGCGGTGTGCGGCCGCCAGAGCCACGCCAGCGCCGGAGCCCGGCGCCTGCTGGCGCAACTTTCCGCCAAGGGAATGCCGGCGGAAGAGCAAATGCTCAACATTCGTCCGTGGCGGCAGGTGGAACTGCCGGGCTTGATGCGACTTTACAGCCGCAACCAGGCGCGGGCTTACGGCGGCTACGAACGCAGCGAAGCCTACTGGCGGTGGCTGATCAGCCGCAAGGATTTCGACCAGATCTACGTGGCGCTCGACGGTCCGGACAAGTTCGAACTGGATATTGCCGGTGCGCCGATCGTCGGTTATGCGATCGTCAAGGAAGACCGCGTGCTGGAATTGATGACGGAAGGAGACCATCCTGCGGCGGCGGAACAGTTGCTGGCCCGGGCCTGCAGCGAGGCGATCGAGCGAGATTGCCATTCGATTGCGCTGCATGCTCCGCCCGGCGATCGTCTATTTGAAGTCTTCCGAAATGCGGGAGGCGCACTTTGTCAGAGTGAGGTGCATCATGGCGAAGTCTTCATGGCCAAACTACTCGATCCGTCGGGCTTGCTGCGCACGCTGTGCAGCGAGTTGCATCTCCGAGCAGAAAGGGCGAAGCTCGTGCGCCCCTGCGGTCTCGGCCTGCTGTTCGAAGAAACGAAACTGCGTCTGACCGCCACGCGCCGCAGCGTCAAGCTTTCCACGCGGCAAATTGGGCCGCAGCTACTTGCGGCTGAAGTTGCCCGAATTCACGCGGCTGGTTCTCGGCCACCTGGACGTGCGTGAAGCGGTCGACTGCGGTCGCATTTCCGCTTCAACTCGCCAGGCAGTCGACGTCGCCGAAGCGCTGTTTCCGCGCCTGCCGCTATGGCGCTCGCCGCTGGACGATCTGGCCGGCTGAGCCTGTTTGCGCGGAAGCTGGGCCGATCAGTGCCGAACGGCGACAGCGGCGAGGCGAATGGATCGCGTTGCCCGCAGCCGGGTTTGACGCTTTCAGCGGCTAGGCGCCCTCTGGTTTATGTTCGCGCGATTTCTGCTCGGGCGACTGATTGGCCTCCGCGTCCGAACGTTTCTCGTCATCCGCGCGGCGCGTCCAGTAACGGTCGGTGCTGATGGCGCCGAAGGTGCACGCGGCCAGCAGCGCGAGTTCGATGCCCATCAACTCGGCCCCATGCTGATCCATGTATTCCAACAGCGCCGCGCCGCCAGCGCTGCTGCGGAGCGGCGCCTTCATCATGCGACGACGGGCTCCTCGCCGCGAACGGCCTTGAAAGCCATCACGCCGTAAGCGCAGGCGGTGATGGTGAAGACGATGCCCAACGGCGCCAACAACACGTAGAACGGATTGATTCCCGACTTCTTCTTGGCCATCTGAGCGACTCGATAAAAAAAAACCTCGAGGTAACGACTCCCAGCGCCGCTTCGGTTTCCACCAAGGAAACCTCACAGCCGTCGACCTCGAGGTCTACGTCGCCGACGGCGCGAGCGCCGCGACAACACTTCGTACTTTATCCAAACGCCGAAAACGATGCAAGAGTCACTCGCGTTGCGCGTTGCTCAAAAACGCTTCAACGGCGCTCAACGCGCGTCGATCGCGCAGCGCATAACGATTCTTGCGCGATCACGCGCTTCGCATGATCAACCCATGCGCCGCTTCGATGAACGTTCGAGCGCGATGACGATAGTCGCGAAACTGATCATAGCTTGCGCATGCCGGCGAGAGCACGATCGCTTGACCTGCTTGCGAACGGCGCCAACACCACGCAAGCGCTTCGTGCAGCGTTTCGCACGCGTGAAACTCGCAACGCGTCGACAAGCCCGCCGCCAGTGCCATGAGCTTGTTTCGCACGGCGCCATAGAACGCCGCGCCGCGCCACCTGCCGCCAATCGGGCGATCAAACCTTCGTAATCGACGCCCTTATCGTAGCCGCCGACGAGAAACCAGGCGCACGGACCTAACGCGTCGATGGCGGCCATGACCGATTCGGGCGTGGTGGCCATCGAGTCGTTGTAGAACGTTCGACCATCGGCTTCGAGCGCCACTTCCAGCCGATGCGGCAAGCCGCAAAAAGCCGTCAAGCCGCGCTCCACGGATTGCGGCGAGCAGCCCAAGCCTGTCGCCGCAGCCGCCGCGCATGCGGCGTTGCGGCGATTGTGCTCGCCAGGCACGGCCAGCGGCGGAACGTCCTGGTCATCCAGCGGCGGCAACAGGCGGCCGCGAACCCGCGTTTGCCAGCGGCCGACTTCCGGGTCTCGCGCGTCCAAAACGGCCAGGCTTTCCGCCGTTTGCCCGGCGAGCAAACGCTGCTTGGCGCCGACGTAAGCCTGCCAGTCGCCATGCCAATCGAGATGATTGGGCGTGCAATTCACGATGATCGCCGCTTCCGGCCAACGAGATGACGTGCTGAGCCGGGCCAATTGAAAGCTGCTCAGCTCCAGCACGACCCAATCGCTGATAGTCATTTGCTCCAGCTCGCCGAGCAAACTGCCGCCCAGGTTGCCGCCCAACCAGACGCGACGGCCGTCTGCCTCCAGAATGGCGGCCGTCATGGCGGCCGTCGTCGACTTGCCGTTGGAGCCCGTCACGCCGACCACGCGAGCCCGGCACGCATTGAGAACCAGTTCGATCTCGGACGTCATCGTCGCGCCCGCCGCTGCCGCTATGTCAATCCACGGATTACCCGGTTTGACGGCCGGGTTGACGACCACGAACTCCGCCAGACGGAAATCCTCGTCGCAGTGCCCGCCAAGTCGATAATGGGCGATCGGTGTGTCGCGAAGTTCCGCCAGCGAATCGGCAAGCGCCGCTTCATCCGCCAGGTCGGTGACGGTCACCACGGCGCCGCGCTCAGCCAGCCGGCGCGCGGCATTGACGCCGCCGCCGTGACGACCAAGCCCCATTACGGTTACGCGTCGGCCGCGAACTTCCATGTCATTATCGCCTGCCGCGGCAGGACTCCTTTCGCTGACAAATTGAGCCGAAGTTCCGAGGGCGCCTTTCGCTCGCCTTCGCGCGATCCGCCCGTGGCGAGATGTTTTCAATTCAACTCGGCAACCATGCGACGCGCCGACGCAGATACGGCTGCAAAGCCTCTGACTGCTCGGCCGAACAATTCCGGGCCACGTAGTCCTCAAGCAGCGGCAGCGCTTGCCGCGGGCGGCCGTTGCGAAGGTACATCAAGCCCAAGTCTCGCCGCTCATTCGGAGCTTCGGGCAGCAGCAGCGTCAGCCGCTCCTGAACCGGCAGGGCCGAGAGCCATTGATTATCCATGACGTACGCCGCTTTGAGGTTCCGCAGCACGCGAGCGCCGATCTCCCAGGGCGTCGCCGGCTGGAAATGTTCGTCGCCCAGCACGCCGCGCTCGCCCAACACTTCTTCGATGCGGCGTCGGCATTCATCGCGGTCGAGCACCAGCCCGCCATGAAATGGATCGACGTACCAGGTCTCGCTTCCGCTGCAAGCGCCGACCACGAAATGGCCGGGTGCTGCGACGCCGAACGTGGCGACGCCTGCCCGGGCGGCGACCGCCATATACACGATAGCCAGCGAGATCGGAATGCCCAGCCGCCGGCTCAGCACCTCATTGACGTAGCTGTTGCGAGGGTCGTAATAGGCGTCGTTATTCCCGCAAAAATGCTCCTCCACGTACAGCACCCGACTGACGATTTCCAGGCTGGCGGCCAGAGAACTCTCCTCCGGGTCCAAGTCCGCCAGTTCCGCGCGAGCCTGGGCCCCCAACCGATCAAGTTGCTCAAGACAAGCGAGCCGGTCCAGCCGAGGATAGGCGTCGGCGGCGAACTCCAGCATCAACTCGACAAGATCGACGTCGCGACGGCGCGAGACGAGCTTGTGAAACTCCACATCGCTGGCGAAGGCCGGCGTCATCGGTCACTCGGCGGTTAGCTCGCTCCTAAGCATGCTGAGTTAAGCAGCCGCCCCTGCTTTCGATTTTAGGTTGGCCGCGATTTACTGGCAAATGGGCCGACGCCAGGCCGCCCGCCGGGAGCTCCCATCAAGCGGTAAAAGCGAGTCTAAGCTTGCAATCCCTTGCCACCGTCTGCAATCATTGCCGCCGCGCCCGCAACCGCGGTTTGTTTGCAGGCGATTCTTCCGGACGAAAAGCGAGCAAAGCTTGGCGACGCGATGCGATTGTCGGCTACAATGGCCAGATGGCGCCACCGATTGCAGTTTACTCTTCGTTCGCTGCTCATTCTTACGCTGCTTGTCAGCCTGCCGCTGGGCTGGATGGCCTTCCGACGTGCGCAAGTCCAGCGCCGGTGGAAGCGTTATTACGCCCTCAAGACGCTGGGCGGCGAGATTGACCTTCACTTTGCAAACCGTGGAGAACGCGTGGAAGGCGACGGGGCGGACGATTCGCCGCCCTGGCATATTATCGCCGTGCGGCTGCCTAAATCGCGAATAACCAACGCGGAGCTCGCCCTCGTCGAATCGCTTTCGACGCTCAAGGAGCTTGATCTATCAGGAACCAAAATCAGCGACGAGGGCCTGACTCGGCTGGGGCGCCTGGATCGATTGGAACAACTCGATTTGCGAGACACGCGAACGACGAAGGCGGGCGTCTCGCAATTGAAGAAGCTGTTGCCAAACTGCGAGATCCTTCATTGAGCGATCCACGGAGCGATCACGAAAGAATGTCGAGAGCGCCGTTTCAATTCAGCTTGGCTTCGTCGCTCCTCGCGCTGACGGTGCTGGCGTTGCCCCTCGTTTTCGCCGGCTACGTCTACCGCAAGCAAAAGAACCGGACCCTTCCGGCACTGGCGCCCGTCTCGGGAACCATCACCTGGCACGGTACGCCACTCGATGGCTGGACCGTAGAATTCGTTGATAACGACGCGCCGAATCAGTTCGACTTTGAATTAGCAGGAAAACGGGATTGACACATCGTCCCCGCCAACGTTTTGTGGCGAACGCTCTTCAGCCTTACACCCAATCTCATCGGTCAGAAGCATGAGCGTGGACGAAAACCCGTATAAGGCGCCGAACGACTTGCTACGAGCCGCTCGCATTGCCTCGGCGCCTCCCAACAAACGCCTGAACATGCTGTTCTGCAGTATAGGCGGAATTACGGGCATGATGATGTACAGCGTGTTCATCCATTATATCTGGAGAATTCCGCAATCCGTGCGGGGAAACAGCCCGGAACTCGCCGGGGCGCTGGTGCTTTTTGGCGTTTTGGGAGCCGCGTTAGGATTTTGCGTTGATGTAATCCGCTGGCGTAAATAGACGAACTCGTCCCAGCAACCGCCTGCCGGCTAGCGGTAGTCGGGAATCTGACGCGGTGTGGCCGTATGGCGCCGCGACGCCAGGCTAACGCATGGAAACTTCAGCCGGACGCTCCAGCGAGGCGAATAACCACATTTTCATCGCGCAGGCTTCGGTTTGGCCTCGGCAAGCAGTTCCCTGCGGAGGGTCCAGCCGGCGAGATAGACGCTTATCGCCGCTCGACAGCGGGGCCCGATCCAACGTAAAATACGGGTTTGGCCATAGGTCTCGATCGTCCTCAGGGAGCAATCCGAGTGTCGAAGGAGTTCATTACGCTTCGCGGCGTCGAGGTGCATAACCTGAAGCGGGTTGATCTCGACCTGCCTCGCGGGCGGTTGATCGTGTTCTGCGGCGTCAGCGGCAGCGGCAAAAGCAGTCTGGCGTTCGATACGCTGTATGCCGAAGGGCAGCGTCGCTATATCGAGACCTTTTCGGCCTATACTCGCCAATTCCTGGAGCGGCTGGAAAAGCCGGCCGCGGAGCGGATCGACGGCATTCCGCCCGCGGTGGCCGTGGCGAACAAGAGCCCCAGCCGCTCGAGCCGCTCGACCGTCGGCACGACGACTGAAACCAACGACTACCTGAGGCTGCTGTTCGCCAAAATCGGTCGCGTATTCTGTTTGCAGTGCGGGCGAGAGGTGCGGCGAGATTCGCCGCAGAGCGTGGCGGCCGAGTTGGCTCGGCTGGTCCCCGGCGTGCGATACATGCTCGCGTTTCCCGTTGTGCGGAAAGCCGGAGAGGCATGGCAAGACCTGCTCGACGGCCTGCGAGAAGCAGGCTTCGTGCGTTTGATCTGCGCGAACCAAATCTGGAACCTGGCCGACCAGGCCCAAACGGCGCCGCCGAGCGAAGCAGACCAACGCCCGCTGTATGTCGTCGTCGATCGGCTGGCGGCCGGCACCGCCAGCGAAGAGCGCGTGCGAGATTCGCTGGAAACGGCCTTCGCCAAAGGCGAGGGCAAATGCTCCGTGTTCATCGAACCCAGCACTGCGCCTCAGGCGACCGAAGACGCGCCAAACGCAGCGTCAGGCCTGAGCGAACTGGGCGCCGATTATGAACTGGACGGCAAGGCGTGGCGCCGGATCGGTTTCAGCACCACGTTATCGTGCGACGATTGCTCGCTGGAATACCCGGCGCCTGAGCCTCGCTTGTACAGCTTCAACAGCCCTTTGGGCGCCTGCCCGGAGTGCGAAGGGTTCGGCAACGTTATCGATATCGATTTCGACCTGGTCGTGCCCGACCCGAACAAGACGCTGCGCGATGGCGCGATCGCACCCTGGAACAGTCCGGCGTACGCCCATGAGCAGCAGGAACTGCTGGCGCTGGCCGGCGACTACGGCCTGCCGGTTGACGCGCCGTTTCATGAACTGGCCGCCGAGCAACGCCAACTGATCGTGGAAGGCGTGCCGGAGCGAAACTTCGGCGGACTGAAGGGGTTTTTCGCCTGGCTGGAACGGCGCAAGTACAAGATGCACATTCGCGTGTTTCTCAGCCGCTGGCGCAGCTACCGCGCGTGCCCGGCTTGCGGCGGCACGCGGCTCAGACCCGAGGCCCTGGCCGCTCGGATCGGCGGCAAGCACATCGCCGAACTCTCCTCCATGAAGGTCCGCGACGCCGCCGCATTCTTTCGCTCGCTGGAGCTGAGCGATTGGGACCGAACGGTCGGGCGGATGATGCTCGAACAAGTCCGCGCCCGTCTCGGCTACCTGGAAACCGTAGGGCTCGGCTACCTCACGCTCGACCGTACGTTGCGGACCCTCAGCGGAGGCGAAGCGCAGCGGGTTTCGCTCACTTCGGCCTTAGGCTCCAGCCTGGTCAACATGCTGTACGTGCTCGATGAACCGTCGGTCGGCTTGCACCCGCAAGACACCGACCGTCTGCTTTCGGCGATCAAGGGTCTGCGGAGCCGCGGCAATACGGTGGTCGTCGTCGAGCACGAAGAGGCGATGATCCGCGCGGCCGATCAGGTCGTGGAGATCGGACCGGGCGCCGGCGAGCGCGGCGGCACGGTCGCGTTTCAAGGAACGCCGGACGAGATGGTCGCCTGCCCGACGAGCCTGACCGGCGATTATCTCTCGGGTCGGCGTTTGATTCGCATGCCTGCCAAGCGGCGGCAGCCGAACCATGGCTGGATTCGTCTGGCCGGGGCTCGCGGCAACAATTTGCAGAACGTGACGGTCGAGTTTCCGCTGGGCGTGCTGTGCGTCGTGACCGGCGTCAGCGGTTCCGGCAAGAGCACGCTGGTGGAAGACACGCTTTATCCGGCACTCTGCCGCCGGCTGCGCAAGGAGGCGCCCAAGCCTTACGATTTCGACGACGTCTTCGGCGACGGCCAGATCAACGACGTCGTGATGGTCGATCAAAGCCCGATCGGCCGCTCGCCGCGGTCCAACCCGGTGACGTATCTCAAAGCGTTCGACGAGATCCGAAATGTGTTTGCCGAGACGGTCGAAGCCCGCACGCACAATTACACGGCCAGCCATTTCAGCTTCAACGTCGAAGGCGGGCGCTGCAGCGCCTGCCAGGGCGACGGCTATATCGAGATCGACATGCAGTTCCTGGCCGACGTATACATGAAGTGCGCCGAGTGCCAGGGACGCCGCTACCGCCGCGAGATCCTCGACGTGACCTACCGCGGCCGAAACATCGCCGACGTGCTGGACATGACCGTCCGCGAGGCGTTCTCGTTCTTCCGCGGCCGGCCCAAAGTGCAGGCGCGGTTGAAGAAGCTGATCGACGTCGGTCTTGACTACGTGCGGCTCGGCCAGCCGGCAAACACGCTCAGCGGCGGAGAATCTCAGCGGTTGAAGCTGGCCAGCTACATGTCGACCGCCAAGCGCGGCCGCAGCCTGTTCATTCTCGACGAGCCGACGACCGGCTTGCACTTTTCGGACATCGTACAATTGCTCGATTGTTTCGAGGCCCTGCTGGCGGTCGGCCACTCGTTGATCATCGTCGAACACAACATGCACGTCATCAAGGCGGCCGATTACCTGATCGATCTGGGGCCCGGCGCCGCCGACGAAGGAGGCCGGGTCGTGGCGCAAGGCACGCCCGAGATGGTCTCGCGCTGCGCCGGCTCCGTCACCGGGCGATTTTTGCGCAGGCCCTGGCCGACGAACTGCGAGAACAATCCGCCTGAGGAGGAAGGTGATGAAAATGTAGCGGAATCGGTGACGATTCCGAGCCTTGCAGCGATGCCGACGAAACTCTCACCCCGGGCGGGTAGGCGCTGAGCCTTGCCGAAGCCCCGAAAAGTGAGTTTGACCCGAGAAACGTTGCGTTTTGCTCCAGGCGCCGTTCATCCAACAGCAAAGAAGCGAAAAGATCGCCTTCCCCTGCGCATGATTTGGGCCGCGCAAGACGAGGCGTTTTTCCGCTCGGAGGTTTGTAGTTTCATGCCTGTTTTTATTCCGCTCCGCCACCACCGGGCTCGTCCCGGTGAAGCGTTGATTGATCAGCTAGAAACCACGGATCGCCATCCCCCTTCCCCCTTTTCGGCGTTTGTCCGCGGCCTGCGGTGGCGGACAAACGCCGAAAAGGGGGCGGCGAATTCATGCACGGAAAGCGAGCTAGCTGCAAATCATCGCCCGACCGGGACGAGCCCGGGTCGTGGCGGAGCAAAACCAGCATATCGCCAATCCGCCGAACGGACGCATGCTTGTGTAACCCGCATACCGCCGCCTGACCGTCCTTCCCCTCCTCTCTCCTCCCTACTTCCTACTCAATGAACCCCGACCCGCTTCAAGACGTGGAAGTCTTCTTCGGCGACGCCAATCACGCCGAGGCTCGCATCTATGCGCGGTTGGCCGACGAAACGCTGCCTGCCGGCGCGCGGTTGACCGGGCGCGTGGTCGGGCCAAGCTGCATGTATGCGAAAACGCTCTCGGCGGCCATTCGCCTGGCGCCCAAGCGCACGCCGCAAGATTCGACGGCGCCGGGGTTGCTGTCGGAAGCAATCGTCCCCGACCCTTGCTTCTGGTCGGCGGAGATGCCGTACTTATATCGCGTGGAGGTTGAGTTGCACGCTGCCGGCCGACTGCTGGCGGCGGCCGAGCGGGATTTGGGCATTCGTCCTTTGGGCGTGCGCGGACGAAAGCTGTTGTTGGAGGGGCGCCCCTGGGTGATCCGCGCCGTCCATGCCGCGCAGGCGCGCAATTGTACATTGAACGCCTGGCGCGAAGCCGACGCGGCGATGATCGCCGACGATCCTGACGAAACCTTGTGCGGCGAAGCCAGCCGGCTCGGCGTTTGGCTGGCGGCGTGGCTCTCGGCGCCGGCCGAACGCATCGAAGCCGAACTGGCTCGCTTGTCGCGCTGGCCGTGCCTGGCCTTGGCGGTGCTCGATTCGAAGGTCGAGCTCTCAGCGCCGGCTCGGTCGGCGGCCAGGAATCTGCCGCTGGCCCAGCGCTTTCGGTCCCGGCGAACCCGTGGCGCCGGCTGAATGGGCCGATGCCGCGATTTGCGAGGATGACGACTCGGACCGGCTGGCGACTCGCGCCGTCTCGTGCGAGAAGCCGGTTCTGGCGCTGCGGCGCGGCGGACGGTTCGACGCCCTGGCGGCGGCGAGACGCGCGTGCGACGAACTGCAAAGAGCTCTCGCCGGCCGGGGCGAATTTGCCGGCTATATCACGAGGCTTGAAACGTAAGCGATGATGTCGCGAGATTAGATGCAATTTGGAAAGATGCGAGAGTCGCAATGACCGCAAGAGACCCCATCCGCCTTGTGCGGATCGGTGAATAAGATCGCGAACTAGCCACCAATTGCCGCGCGAGAGAATAAATAAAGGCCCCATCCAGCTTGTCTGGATGGTGAATAAGATGATCGTATGGCGTGCGACGCTGCGGCTCTGCTGCACCATCCAGGCAAGCTGGATGGGGCCGAAGTAAGAAGAGACATGTCGCGCAAGCGTCGTCTAGTTAGCCATCTTCTTCACCATCGAGACAAGCTCGATGGGGTCGTACATGTGCAGGATTGAAACACAACTTCGATCTGACGAATGATTTTCGGCTTACTCTTGTGGCGTTCGCATAAGCGGCGACGCGAAGCGTGGAAAAGGTAAATCGCATGAACCTCGATCGTTACTCGCGACAGATCCGCTTTGCCGCCATCGGCGAAGCAGGCCAACGACGGCTGGCCGCCAGCCGTGCGCTTGTCTGCGGTTGCGGTGCGCTGGGCTCGGTGCTGGCCAACACGTTGGCCCGGTCCGGCGTCGGCTCGCTGCGGATCGTCGACCGCGACTTTCGTCGAAACCAGCAACTTGCAGCGTCAGGTGCTGTTCGACGAGGACGACGTCGCCGCTCACTTGCCCAAGGCCGTGGCGGCCGCCAACAAGCTGCGGCGCATCAACTCGGAGATCGAGATCGAGCCGATCGTGTCCGACGTCGACCATACGAACTTGCCGGGCTTGCTGGAGAACGTCGACGTGATCGTCGACGGAACCGACAACTTCGAGACCCGGTTCCTGCTCAACGATGCGAGCGTGAAGTTCGGTTTGCCTTGGGTCTACGGCGGCTGCATCGGCGCCGGCGGACAGACGATGACCATTCTGCCCGGCGAAACGCCCTGCTTGCGCTGCTTGATTCAGGAGCCGCCGCCCCCCGGCGCCACGGAAACTTGCGACACGGCGGGCATCCTGTCTCCGATCATCAACGTGATCGCCTCGCTCCAGGCGATGGAGGCGCTCAAGATCCTCAGCGGCCATCGCGAAGCAATCCATCGCTCGCTGCTGGTTTTCGATCTTTGGGAAAACCGCGTACTGCCGATGAAGGCCGCGCCGCTGCGCGACTCGGGCGATTGCCCGACCTGCGGCCGCGGCGAGTTTCCCTGGCTGTCTGGCGAGCGCGGCAGCGCACACCGCCGTGCTTTGCGGCCGCAACGCCGTGCAACTCGCTCGTCCCGGCGGATCGCCTCTGTCGCTTGAAGCGCTGGCCGACAAGCTCTCCGCCGTCGGCCGCGTAACGCGCAATCCCTTTCTGTTGCGGCTGGCCGTCGACGACTATCTGCTGACGGTCTTTCCCGACGGCCGCGCCATCATCGGCGGCACCGACGACATCGCCACGGCCCGCACGCTGTATGCCAGATATATTGGCAATTAGCCGGTCTACCAACTGCGGGTTTCGCCGATGGCGTGCTGGACCAGGATCAACAGGGCGTTGGGGTCGTACGGCTTGCGGACGAAGTACTGGCATCCGGCGGCGCGCGAGCGGCGGATGATGTCCGGCCGCTCCATGCCGCTGAGGATAATGACCGGAATGGAACAAGTCGGTTCGGAATCGGCCAGCTCCTGGCAAACCGAAAAGCCGTCGGCATCCGGCAGCCGCAGGTCGAGCAGCACGAGGCTGGGGATTTCGCTGCCGCCGCCGCCAAGCCTTCGTCGCCGCTGGTCGCGACTAGGATCTGATAGCCTTGACGCTCGAGCCGCTGGCTCAGCACGTCAACCATCGCATCGTCGTCGTCGATAATCAAGATCCGCTGCGGGAGAAGGGCGCAACAGCCCTGGTTTGGGGCTGTTCCAACAGATGGGCGTGCATCGGGCGCACCTCAGTGTGCTAGGTTCGGCGGGTCAGGGCGAACCTGGGGGTGGGTATACGGGGCTAGGGCTACCCGGCGAGTACGCAAAGATAGACCGCGATTTCCGACTCGTCAAATTGGGCGAGCCTGCTTGATCGCTTAGATCCTGGCGACTGACGCCCTGCGGCCGATGGCGCCGGTTTTACCGGTTCTTCCAATCGACGGCGGAAAGCGAAGCCAACGCCAGTTGCAAGGCGTGCGTTCCGTCTCGCGAATGTCCCTGCGCGGCCAGCGCCACGTAAAGCTGGTGAGCCATGGCCAGGCCCGGCAAGGCCAGGTTCAAACGCTTGGCCTCGCTCAACGCGATGCCCATGTCCTTGATGAAGTGTTCGACGTAAAAGCCGGGATCGAAGTTGTTGGCGATGATCCGCGGGCCCAGGTTCGCCAGAGACCAACTGCCGGCCGCGCCCGGCGTGACCGATTGCATGACCGTGTTCAAGTCGAGCCCGGCGCGGTAGGCGTAGAGCAGCGATTCGCAGACGCCAATCATATTCGTGGCGATCAGGATCTGGTTCGCCATCTTCGTGTGCTGGCCGGCGCCGGGGCCGCCTTGATAGACGATCGTCTTGCCCATCGCTTCCCAGCACGGAGCCAAGGCGTCGACCGCCTCGCGCTCGCCGCCGATCATGATCGAGAGCCGGGCCTCGCGGGCGCCGACGTCGCCGCCGGAGACCGGCGCGTCGATGCTGTACACGCCGCGCCTGTTTCGCGGCTGCCGCAATCTCCTCGGCCAGCTTCGGTTCGCTGGTCGTCATGTCGACGAGGATGGCGCCCGACTTGCAGCCGGCCAGCGTGCCGTCGTCGTCCAGCGTCACGCGGCGCACGTCGTCCGGATAGCCGACGATAGTGAAGACCACGTCGGAGGACTCGGCCACGGCCTTGGGCGAATCGGCCCATTTGGCGCCCTTGGCCACCAGGGCCTCGGTCCGCGCCGGGTCCGGTTGAAGACCGTCATGGCGAAGCCCTTGTCGATCAAGTGCCCGCACATGCTGGCGCCCATGACTCCCGTGCCGATCCAGCCCAACCGCGTCTTGCCGGGTTCCACTTTCGCAACGGCCATGAAAACAACTCCTCCGCTGATGGTGAACTTTGGGACTAATAGAGCCGCTCGGCCGGCGACGGGCGAGACGTGCAGGCTCTAGCCTAAGGATTCAAGCCCGCTTCGCAAGCGGTTCGGGGGGCAAGTTGGCAAAGCCGGACCGAGCGCAAGCCGCCGCGGCCTTGAAGGGGATGTGGTGATGAGGAGGAGATCGGGAAATGGGTTCAATTCTGAAAAACTCGCGTCTTCATCCCCTTATCTCCTCCGTCCCCCCCTGATCCCCTTTCAAAATCTCTGGTTTGAACAGACTGAACAGAGCTGGCAAAAAGACAGGAAAGAGCTCACCAGCGGTCGGTCGGACGGCGGAGAATTTCGTTGAGCACGACCACGTTCCGCAGGTTCTCCGGATCGGCCAGCAGCGCGGCCAGGGAAGCGGCGCTGGAGGCTTGCACCGGCGGGGCCTGGCCGGAGTCCGCCGTCTCCGGATGGCGCTGGGCAAGGCGGCCGAGTTGGTGATCGAAATCGTGCTGGACTTCCGCTTGAAACGAGCGGCTCTCTTGCTCCATCTGCGTCATGCGTCGGGTGCGCTCGCTGAGCAGGTGCGAGTCGAACTCTTGCACGTGCTCCGCCAGGCTGACCTCCGGCGACTCGTCGACCGCCACGGCTTCGACCGGCTCCCTGCTTGACGGCATGCGGTTCAGCCGCCGCTCGCTGAGCGGCTGGCGGGCAGGCGGAGCCGCCTCGGGCTCGGTGCGTTTCTTGCCGGCAGTTCGCTCGGCCGTACGGCGCAGAAACTCGGCCACCTCGTCATTCACTTCCTGCCGCCCCGCCGGAGCGCCGGGCGGACGGGGGCGCATATCGGCCCGTGGCGGCCTGCGCTGCGGCCCCTTGGCGCCGACAAAGTGATTGAAGATCCAGATCAAGGCCACGATGATAAAGCCGATGACCTTGAAGATCTCGGCGTCCGCCAGCAGCGGGACGAAGGCGGCGATCATGGCGGGTTCCTCGCCGGCTGCCGCGTTCCTCCGCCGGCAATGGCCGACCGCATTTCGGTATCGGCCTGGACGTTCCGCAACTTGTAGTAATCGAGAATGCCCAGACTTCCGTGACGAAAGGCGTCGGCGATGGCCTTGGGCACTTCCGCTTCCGCCTCGACCACGCGGGCCCGGCTTTCTTCAATCTGAGCCTGCATTTCCTGCTCGCGGGCGACGGCCATGGCGCGGCGGCCTTCGGCCCTGGCCCGGGCTACGCGCGTGTCGGCCTCGGCCTGGTCGGCCTGCAGCCGGGCGCCGATGTTGTCGCCGACGTCGATGTCCGCGATGTCGATCGAGACAATTTCAAAGGCCGTCTGCGAATCGAGCCGCCGTGCCAGCACCGCCTTGGAAATACGGTCGGGGTTCTCCAGCACTTCGGCGTGCGACTCGGCCGAGCCGATGGCGCTGACGATGCCTTCGCCGACGCGGGCGATGATGGTCTCTTCCGTCGCTCCGCCGATCAACTGATTCAAGTTGGCCCGCACGGTGACGCGCGCCTTCACCTTCAACTGAATGCCGTTCTTCGCCACGGCGTCCAAGGTTTGCCGGCCCGAGCTGCGGCCCGGACAATCGATCACCTTCGGGTAGACGCTGGTCTGCACCGCTTCCAGCACGTTGCGTCCGGCCAGGTCGATGGCGGTGGCGAGTTTGAAGTCGAGATCGATCGTCTTGGCCTTGTTGGCGGCAATCATGGCGCGGATCACCAGCGGCACGTTTCCGCCCGCCAGATAATGGGCTTCCAGCGCCTTGCTGGTAATGCCCGTGCTGTCGCCCAAGCCGGCCTGCACGGCCATGATCTTGCTGCGGACGATGACCGTCGGATTCACCTTGCGGAAGGTCATGCCCAGCAAGTCGAAGATGCCGATGCCGGCGCCGGTGCTGACCGATTGGATCCAGAAGCGGAAATAGCGGCAAAGACCGCCAGAAAGATCAACCCGCCCACCAGGATGGCGAACAGGATGACGATATAGACGATCTGCATGATGTCGGGATCTGCGGCAAACAAGTACATAAAGCGTTCCTCCGAGAGAAATCGTCCCCCGGTATCAGGGCCTTGTCAAGCCAGAACCCGGCAAACGCGGCGGCTTTCGCTTTTTCGCCTTAGAAGCCAACGAGCCTGCAGGTGGAAAGGCGAAGTCAAGATGCAAAACGCAGAACCGGAAATCGTTCTCCGCCATTTTGACTGTTGCATTTTGCATTTTGCATTGCCCGTCGCGGATAAACCGCTTGCCTGGCTTACCATCGGTTGCAGCCGCAGGCTAGTCTGGGGCCAAATTGCGCCGGCTTGCCCGCCGCCGGCTACGCCAAAGGATCCTCAAACGGATCCAGGCCCAGCGTATCGATCGGCTGCGAGAGCGCATCGTCGGCCGGCTTGGCCGCGGAAGGGGGCTGGTCCGTGGGCCGCACCACCACGCGCGTGCCGCGGACCTCGACGACCTGCACCCATTGCCCCTTTTCAATCGCCACGCCTTCGCTCAAAGCATCCACGCTCAGTCCGTCGAACATCACGGCGCCGCCGGGCAACATCAGGCTGTTCGCCACGCCGACGCGGCCGATCAGGCTCTTGAGCGTGCGGCGCTGATCGCTCTCGGGCAGGACATCTTCGCTGCTCGGAACGCCGAGCAACACCCGGCGCCCCATCGGCGTCTGGGGCCACCACCGCAAGGCGACGGCAATCACCAGCGGCACGGCGATGACCTCCGCCGCCAGAAAGCCGAGTCCTTCCCAGGGCCCGCGGTAAAACGCCATCGCCACGGACGAGAGCATGGCCACCATCGACAGAAAGCCGACCACGCCGCCCGAGGGAACGAAGATCTCGAGCACGATCAGGCCCAGCCCGACGAACATTAACAGTGCGGCCCAGGCCAGGGGATCAAACATGGTGCAGCCTCAACCGAGAGCGCGGACCAGCACGCGGTGCCCGCGCACGGCGATGACTTCAATCGATTGTCCGCGATCGACGAATTCGCCCTCGGTCAACACGTCGATCAACTGCTCGTCAATCCGGGCCTTGCCGCTGGGCACCAGCGGCGTAAAGGCCGTTCCACGGCGCCCGACGAGGTGATCGAAGCGGGCCATCGCCTCGCGCTCGGCGAGAGCCGACAATTCTTCGTGCGAAGGAGGCGCCAGCAACATGCGATTGAACATCGGCGCATGCGGCAGAAAATGCCGGAGCAACGCGGCGGCCACGACCGTGCCCAGCCCGGCGCCGGCCAGCACGAACAGGCTGTTGCGCAGATGCGCCAACTGATACGGATTGCGAGGCAAAACGAACGTCTGACTCGCCAGAATGAGCGAGCCGATCACCAGCAGCCCGCCGGCCAGCCCGAACAGGCCGAAGCCGGGCAAGACGAACACCTCCACCGCCAGGCAAGCCAGTCCGGCGACGAACATCAGCACTTCCAGCCAACCCGCCGTCCCGCCCAGGTAGGCGCTCCAGAAGTAAAGCATGAAGCACAAACCGGCGACCAAAGCGCCCAAGCCGATGCCGGGCGACTGCAATTCGGCGTACAGCGCCGCGCCGCCCAACAACAACAAGAACCAGGAGACGCCCGGCGAATTGAGCGCATCGATGAGAAAATCGGCCCAACCGGGCTCCAGCAGGGTCGGATCGTTTTCCAACCCATATAAGCCTTTGAAGCCATTGAAGTTGTCCACCAGGCCGTGCAGCAAACCAAGCTGTTCGGCCTCTTCGCCGGTCAATTGCAAGGGTTCGCCGTGACCCGTCACGACTTCGCCGCGCTGCCACTCGTCGGCATCGGCAAGTTCCTCGGCTTCGCGCTCGGTGAGATACTCAACCAGTCCGTCGGACTGCCGCACATACTTGAAGACCACGAGCTTGGGATCGACCATCGCTTCGGCGAGCGCCGGAGAGTGGTGCTTTTCCTCGGCGATGGCCGCCACGGATCGGGCCGCCGCCGAAATGTCGCCCGGGTTGATCTGAAACGCGCCCGAGCCGCCTAGGATGGCGCCGGGATGCATCACGATGTGATCGCAGGCTAAGGCAATGAAGGCTGCGTCGCCGCGGGCCTCGTTCGGTATATAAGCGACGGTGCGCCGCTCCGAAGAGTCGAGCCCTTCCAGGAAATTCGCCAGGTTGATGCTGTCGTCCGGCGAACCGCCGGGACTGTCGATCCAGAGGCAAATCAAGTTGACTTCGTTGCTGCGAATCTGGCCGTTGATCAGGTTCTGGAGTTGTTCCGCCAAGGCCTTCGAGATCGGTCCCTTAACCGCCACTCGCACCGGCCGCAACTGTCCGTCGAGCATGAAGTCTTCGTCCACCGCCTTGGCGGGCAGGCTCAGCGCCTTGGCCGCCGCCTGCCGGTCGCCGGCCAGGAAACTGACAAACCCGTACTCCCGCGCCTGCGCCAGAGAACACTCCGGGTTTTCCGGCGGGAATCACCACCTTGGGCTTGCCGAACGACTTCTTCTGCTTCAGCTCTTCCAGCGACTTGAGGGGAGCGCCATGCCTGGGCGGCGCGTGCGAGGCGCTCGACTCGGCACTCGCCGCAGCCCTGGTGCCTGCGCCGGCGCCGCGCAGCTCGCCGACGTCGATGGTGTCGTGGGGACGCTGCTCGACGTGGTCGAGGTCGACGATGGCTACGAAGCCGCGTTCGAGGCAGGGGCCGGTGAGGCGATCGCCTCGGTGGTCGTCGATGGGGTGCCCGCGGCCGGCGCCGAACGCCATCGAGCAGCTGCGCCGCGCCGGCGTGGCCGGCGCTGGTGCTGCACTCCGCACCACCGATGCCGCAGACCCGGGCACGTCGGCGCAGCCGGGAGCGGACCTGTTGCGCCACCACGTGCGCGGGACGCGTTCGGGCGTCGATGTGCTGCTCGACCTGCTCGTGGGGTCGGTCGTGCTGCTTGCGCGGTGGACTGGACGGCCGCGTGGATGCCGCCGTCGTGGACCCGGGGGCGGTGGTCGTGAGTCGAGACGGCGATCGGCTGGGACCGAGCGGCTGGCGGATCGGTGGCAGCGCCGCCGGCGCCACCGGCGCCTCGCTCGCCGAGGCGCATCGCCGTGCCGAGGTCGGCGGCGGTGGAGGCACGCAGCGGCCGTGCTGGGCGGTCTCCCTCGAGCAGGAGCGACGCTGGCGCGCGACGCCGAGGAGGCCCGCCAGGTCGCCGAGCGCGCCGCGCAGCTCGCGTCGGTGTCGGGTCGGGGACAGCAGCCGATGCACCGCCGATCACGAAGACGCGACTGCCGAGGCAGACGCGTCGGCGATCCACGTCGATGAGCTCGTTGGCCGAGTCGCGGGCGACCAGGTCCTCGGCGGCCAGCTCGAGGGCGCGCTTCCGCGTCGACGGAGGAGGCCGAAGCCGCCGACCAGGTGGTCGCCATGACCGACGCCCGTGCCGAGCTCGAGGCTCGGGCGAGTGAGGTCGCGTCCGTCGCTGCGATCCGACATCGAGGTGCGCTCGGCCGGTTTCCCGAGCGACGCGACTAGTTCACCCCGCGCTGCCGCAGAGGTGGAGGGAGCGGCTGCAGCGTGACCAGGTCCAGCGACGGGAGGCCGAGGCGAGAAGGGTGGAGCACGATCGTGTGGCACAGGCGCTGGATCGCCTGCACCTGCTGGTGACCGAGCGGCTGGGGTTCCTCGACACCCGGGTCGGTGAGTTGCGCGAGCAGCGTCAGCGACAGAGCGACGCATCCCGCAGGTTGCGGAGCTACTCGAAGGGCTGCGTGGCGGCTGGCGCCACGAGCGATCGTTGGAGTCGAGCCGCGCCGATTGCGCAGCGTGTCGGGCTCGAGGCCGCCGCGTCCGTCCGTTTGGAGCAGGTCGTGGAGTCGCTGCGCACGACCTCGATTGCGATCCCGCGGAGGCGGTGTGCCGCGCCGTCCCCGACCTCCCCGAGGGCGTCACCCGCCCGGGTCCGGGAGGTCGACCGCGAGCTCCGGTTCGATGGGCGCGCTCAACCCGCTCGCGCTCGAGGAGTTCGAAGCCGCGACCGGAGCGGCACACGTTCCTCAACGACCAGCTCGAGGACGTGAAATCGACGCGGGCGCGACCTGACCAAGGTCATCAAGGGCATCGACGCCGAGATCGTGTCCACCTTCGCAACGGCGTACGCCGACGTGGAGGCGACCTTCTCCAGCTCTTCGAGACGCTGTCTCCCGGGAGGTGCCGGCGGTCTCAAGCTCACCGAACCGGAGACCCCCTGGAGACCGGCATCGAGATCGAGGCGCGGCCTTCGGGCAAGAACGTGCGCAAGCTCTCCCTCCGTCGGGTGGGGAGTGGTCGCTGGTGGCGCTCGTCGGACCCTCTTCGCAGTGTTCCTGCTCCCGTCCCATCGCCGTTCTACGTGATGGACGAGGTCGAGGCGGCGCTCGACGACGTCAACCTGCACCGGTTCCTCGAACTGGTGCACGAGTTCCGCGAAGATGCCCAGCTCATCGTCGTGAGCCACCAGAAGCGCACGATGGAGGCCGCCGACTGCCTGTACGGCGTCCTCGATGCAACCCGGCGGGTCGTCGAAGGTCGTCTCGCAGAAGGTGTGATCGTTTCGCTGCGGGGATCGGCCTCCGCATCGCGTCGACCGCCGGCGGCCGTGGCATCCGTGGCATCTGCGGCGACCAGAACGCCTGGGGCGCCGCCCTCAGGCAGCTCTGGGCGAAGCTCCGGGACTCCACGCGGGACCCGCCGTTGCGGGCCTGCGGCAATCGGGTGCGGGTGACGGTTCGGCTGGGAAACCAGCCGGAGGCCGCCCGTACCGATCCCTGACCGGTCGGTCAGAGCATGCGGTCCTGCCAGGCCATGCTGGCGCCGGCGGCGAGGAGCAGCAGCACGAAGCCGCCGCCCACGAACCAGCCACTCACGTCGTGGCGCTTGGTCGTGTAGCCGATCGAGGTGCCGATCTTTCGGTAGACGTCGGCGATCTGCGCTTTGCTGGCCGCGGTGTAGGCCCGCTCCACCAGAGGTGTGCGCGATGTCCTGCAGCCCGCGGGACGGTCCGACGTTGACCGGCACCTGGATCTGCGAGTCGGGAAGCGTGATGGTGCCGTGGTCGGTACCGAGGCGATCGTGTCGATCGGTACGTGGGCCTTGCGCGCTGCGGCGACCGCTTCGCTCGTCGGCCGCCCCGAGCCCGACGTGCCGTCCGACATCAACACGATGCGCGCCGGGACCGGCGTGTTCTTCTTGTCGGGCGGCACGGTCTTGATGGCGTCGAGGGAGGAGAAGATCGCCTCGCCGATCGCGGTGCGTTCGCCTAGCTCGAGGGTGTCGATGGCCCGGCTCGCGGTGGCCGCGGTCCTGGGTGGGCTC
>CAWAYY010000055.1:0-170829 GCA_963786255.1 Pirellulales bacterium | reverse complement strand
TACCTCACCCCTGACGGCGTCCCAAGACTGATGGCGCAGATGCCTGCCCTGCCCGCACGGGCCGCTCTCGTGCGCTTTGGTTACCTGACAATGAGCCGCGGCAGCTGTGTGACGACGCTCGCTCGCACAGAGCCGGCACATCCACGTAGGCTGCACATGGACTCTAGCGGGCGAGATTTACCGGCGAGGTTGGGTAAGCAGCCTGGGCTTGGTCACTATGCCCCGGGGCATAAGTTCGATCGCCCCCCAATCGCCTCGACCGTTTTTTCGACCCAGGTCGAGCGGCAATTTGCGACGCTAGTTGAGCCATGTGCCCGAGAATGAATCTCGAGTTGACTGGATTTGAACTTTCTTCCACTCACGATCCCGGCCATCTGGAAAGCCAAGTGGCCACCAGCTAAATTTTGACCGAAAACGTGTCATCTTATGAAGGATTGTATGCAGTGTGCTATCAGCGGTCGGACGCGCCAACATGCGCAGCCGCACACGGCATACGATTCTAATGAACTGAACCGCCGCTGGATTCGGCTATGGGGATTGAATGCCGGCGGATTGACGCGGAGCCGTCGCCAAGGAGTCCATGACGGCCGAAATAGGAAGCTGCTTGGATCGCAGGCGCGGGCCACAGGTCGCCGGTTGAATCGCTGGCGGCGAGATGATCTGGCCAAGTTGCACCGTCAGCGCAGCACAGCGCGACGCAGGGTGCGCGTTCGATCCAAGCGAGCGATTTCGAGCGGTTTGGCCGACCTTCATCAAGACGTGTCCTGGAAGGGAATCCGCGAAGGCGGCGAAGGGGACGACGGCGCAGATGGGCGGCAACCGCGCCGAGGGCGCCGCTTGAACGTTTCAATCAGCCTCATGCGCCCTTTCTTGCACGTTGGGCACACAGGCGCGGCCGCCGTTTCTCCAGAAGGCTCCGCTGGATTCACAACGGGGCCGTCCGTTGATGCGTCCCTGATCGCCGGTCGCTCGACGCCCAACAAAGAGCGGCAAGCGGCCAGGCGCTGCCGGCGGTGTCGATTCGCGAGATAGCCGTAGTGGCGAATCCGCATGAAGCCGTCGGGCAAGACGTGCATCAGGAAACGACGGATGAACTCGGCGGCGGGAAGAGTCATGGTCCGCTGGCTGCTCTGATGGGCGTAATCCTTGTAGCGAAACGTCACGCGACCTTCGCGGTAAGCGACGAGACGGGCGTTGGCAATCGCCACGCGATGCGTGTAGCGAGCCAAATACTTCAATACGCAAGTTGCGTCGGAAAACGGCCGTTTGGCGTACACTACCCATTCACGCCCGGCGACCGTCGCCAGAAAACGTCGAAAGGCCACGGCGTCCGCCAGCGGTTCGAGTTCTCCGAAAAACTGCAACTCGCCGCGTTGGAAGGCGCGATTGAGCAAACTGCAAAACTTGTTGCGAAAAACGCGGCTCAGCACCCGCACGGGCAAAAATAGTGCTTTCGCGAGGCGACCCAGCGCGAGCCATCCGGCGAAAGTCCGCCGCCGCTGACCACGCAGTGGAGATGGGGATGGTGCATCAGGTTTTGGCCCCAGGTGTGCAACACGGCCAAGATCCCGATTTCGGCGCCGAAGTGGCGGGGGTTCGCGGCAACCGTCAGCAGCGTCTGGCTGGCCGCTTCGAACAACATCCCGTAGAGCAGCCGTTTGTTCTGCAGCGCCAGAGCTGCGATCTCCGCAGGCAACGTGAAGACCACATGAAAATAGGAAATCGGCAGCAGTTCATCCGCCCGATCTTCGAGCCAACGAGGCGCGGGCCTGGGCTTGGCACTTGGGACAATGCCGGTTGCGGCATGAATTGTAGGAGATCTCGCGGCGTCCGCAGGCATCGCATTCCCCGACGTGCCCGCCCATGACGGCGGTGCGGCAGGCTTGAATATCGGAAAACACTCGCTGCTGCGCCGACGAGAGTCGGGCGCCGTAGTCGTGCAGGTACGAAACGGCCTCGCCGCGAAAGATGTCGGCCACTTCTAACGACGGTCGGCCAGGCGGCGCAGAACTGGAAAGCATGGAACCGAGGCGGGCAAACGGCGGCGGGCAAACAGCGGCGGGTCCTCAACTTTAGGCCGCTGCCGACCGCGTCCCGGCTGAACTCGCCTCACGATTCGCATCACACGTCGGGCAACGCGTCCAATGGGCTGACGGTCTTGCCGATCATGGCGGTGGAAACATGCGTGTAGATGGCTGTGGTTTTGGGGCTGGCGTGTCCCAGCAGCGCTTGAATCACGCGCAGATCCGTGCCCGCTTCCAGCAGATGCGTCGCAAAACTGTGACGCAGCGTGTGGGGCGAAATCTGCTTGTCGATGCCCGCATCCTGCCGGGCTTGGATACAGACGCGTTGCACCGTACTGGCGGTAATCGGTCGGTCCTTGAAGCGCGTTGTGAATAACAGATCCTCCGGCCGGGCCGCCCAGCAGTACCGATCCAAAATCTCCAGCAGCGCCGGAGAGAGCACGGTTTGGCGGTCCTTCTTCCGTTTACCCTGCCGGACGTGCAGCACCTTCCGCTCGCGATCGATGTCAGCGAGCCGGACCCGCACGGCTTCGCTGACGCGGAGCCCCGCTCCATAGGCCAACATCAGGATCGTGCGATGTTTCAGCGAGGGAATGGCTTTGAAAAAACGGGCCACTTCCGAGACGCTCAATACGACTGGCAGTCTCTTCTCGGGCCTCGGACCGCGAACATCCTCGACCACCTCGCCTCGGCGAAGCACATGGCGATAGAAAAATCGCAGACGCCGAGAGCACCTGCTTGTAGTACGGCCACGACACGTGCTGCTGCTTCGACCAGGTCTACAAGAAACGCCCGGATCTCTTCCCGGCTGAGCTTGTCGGGGCTGCGGCGATAGTGCTTCGCTAACCGGTACACGACGCTGACATAAGCCGCGATGGTGTGCTTCGAGAAATTCCGCATCCGCATGTCTTCGATCATCCGCTTTCGCAAGGGCGTCATCTGCTGCTCCTTTCGGCTGGCGTCATGGGCGACCGCTTAGCGAGGCCGCCCTTCACCAGCCTGGGTCACGAATCGCCCAAGCGCAGATTGATTTAACCGCTTTAATCGGGCGCCCCAAAACGGACAGGATTTCGAACTCTGCCGTGCGAGAGGCCGGCATCCACGAACAGCAGATGGCCGCCGGAGAGACGCGCGGCACGAAATCCGCGAAGCGGTTTAGTTCATTTAAGTGGTGCGAGTGGGTTAGCCATTTCCCGGCATCCACTAACGCTTGGAATTGCCATAAAGAAAACCCTCAGGGGCTCTGTCCGCCAGCTACTCGCCGCTCGAGTATTCAGAAAGGCTGGGTATGCGCACGCAGTGTTGGGTGATACTCTGCCGAAGGTCATCTCGGACTTTGCATTCGCCGTCGATGCCACGCCATGCGGCCAGTGCGACGAGGCCGCGAAAGGCAAAAGCCGAAATCAGTGTTTCCTTCGGTGCCGACACGAAACTGCATCTCTCCGTTGAGAACGCGAAGCAGTTTGGTCTGCAAGGTTGGAGCGAGATTCCCAATCTCGTCCAGCAACGCGCCCCCGTCGCCAACCGGGTCGTTATGGGAGCCTCGAAGGCATGTTCAATAATTGGCGCGACGGTTCCATCTCCATCGCGCTGGTAATGCCCTGCGGACGGATAGAGCTTCAGTTATCAACAAGGCGCCCGTCATGGGCCGCGATGCCAGCCAGATCGACACTTGGCTCACTGAACGCAAACAGCGGTAAAACCCAGAGGTCTGGTTTCGCATCACGATCTTGCGGAATTGCCATCTAAATCTGGGCTTGATTTGCGTCACAAAGGATGAGGGCGCATTATCTTCGGGCAGGCTCGTGGGCACTGTTCTCTTTGACTCGGCCGTCGCTTCGTGTAGCGATGACCAAGCTCGACTTGGGAATGCTTTGCCTCGGTTGAGCATCCCGAGATTCCATCCGCCTTCCTCGCTCTGTTCGCTATCAGAAGGAGATGCCTTATGCACGGCAATCGATCAGTCACTCGCAAGTCAAATCAAACCTCGCCGCCGCAAACCATGGAATTAACGCCTGAACAAATCGCCTTTGCCCGGACGCTGGGCGAATTGCTTGCTCGCCGGTGGGGAGAAGTGCACTCAACGCCAAACAACGGCGCACGGCTCGCCGTAATGCCGCCAACGAGCGCATGACTCAGCGTAAAGCTGTTCGATCACGGATCCCAACATGGCGCTCGGTGTCAGCCCGATCGCTGGTTAAAATAGCATTCGTCCGGCCAACCCGCATCGCTGCCGGCTAGACCATTGCATTCCGAGTCGAGGTAGAAATGGACCTCAATTCCAGCACCGACAATCAGCAACAGTTCCCGGAAGGGTTGTTCTTCACGCTGCCACGGGAGCTTCTGGAGATTCTGAGAATCCGCCTTGGTCCAGAACGTTTTGGTGCAGGAGCGTGTCAAGAAGAGCAGCTTTTGAGCAAAAGACGCACCCTCAGCAATACCGTCGGCTTCTGGCGTCAGCAGCAGATTTCCTATGACTTGCTCAGGCCGAATGAGTGGCAAGTTTCGCCGGAGGACGTCGTTGGATTCGACTGGACCGACGACCAAATCAAGGCGGTGAACGCGCCGGCGCCAGCCGAGTCGAGCGGTTTGTATACGTCTCTCGCGCCTACGCCGGCTGGCTGATGACCAACGCCGCGTTCCTGGCGGAACAGCAGGAATTGCTGGACAAATGGAAGGACGAGCTCGTCCAATATGGCATTCCGCAAATGGGGCCGGTCGTCCGAGACGTTAGTAAGCTTCCGGTGGACGTAGCGGCCCGACCCGGCACGCTTGATGATTTCGTTCAAGGATTTGAAGGCTTCTTCGTGCGCTGGCGTCTGCAAGGCATGGCCGCCCCTTTCCTGCCACAGCCGCTACCGCCCCAAATGCCCGTGCCTCTCCTTGAGCACATCCTCGGCCATATGCGTCATGGCGGCCAGACTTTCTATCTGCCCGACACGTATCCCGTACCGAGCCGCGACGAATTGCGGGAGATCATGGAAATCGCCTTGCGCGGCCACGAGGCACCGGAACACCTGGCAGAGTGGATGCAAATCGTTCACAGCTCGAATCCCGCCCGGACGCCTTTGAAACGCTTCGCCCGGCTGCTGGGCGTGCAGCATTATTGGCGAGCGATTTTTGACCGGCATGGGAACGCCTTGCGGCGCACGGAGGCGCGGTGGCAGAGGCGCTAGCGACGTTCTTCGGCACCTCCGAGGATACGATCCGCGACGATCTGGCCGTGATCTCGAGTCGGCTTGGCGATGATTGGAGCACGCCTGGCGATTGAGAGCCAAAAGCGAGAGGTCGCTGCCAAGCAAGCTCCCTTCTTTTGAATTCGCGGACCTGTTCTCCTGCGTTTGGCTGGGGAGTCCAGGCGGTCGGTTGCCGCCTGGACTTCGACCGGCCCAAACCCAGGAGCACGAAGCGATGAGGTCTAAAAATCTGCCGAAGCATGCGGTGCAGGTTACCGATTATGAAGGACTGCGGGATTATGCCCGCGGTTTCGCACAGAACAAGCTGAGCTTTCTGATGGTCTTGGGGCCGCCGGGAGTCGGCAAAAGCAGTTGCTTTCGGCAGGCCATGCAGGGCGCCGCCCATTGGATCGAGGGCAACGCCACGCCTTTTGGCATCTATCAGGAGGCGTTCGAGCATCGCAATGTTCCCATCGTGCTGGACGACGTCGATGCGCTGTATGGCGACCGCAACGGAGTGCGGCTGTTGAAGTCGCTTTGTCAGTCTGAGTTGCTGAAGACGGTTTGCTGGCACTCGGACGGCGCATCGCTCCAGCGTCGCGGAATCCCCCGCTGCTTCAGCACGACGAGTCCGGTGGCGATCATCGCCAACGATTGGAAGTCCTCGAATGCGGACGTCGCGGCCTTGGAGGATCGGGCTCATGTGATCGTCTTTAAGCCTACGCCGCTGGCGGTGCATTTGGAAGCCGCGAGCTGGTTCTGGGATCAGCAGATATTCGACTATATCGGCAGGCACCTGCACCTGGTCGAACAGCATTCATTGCGGACTTATCGGCGGGCCTGGGAGGGCAAACAGGCGGGGCTGGATTGGCGGCAGCTCGCCCTGGCCGGTTTGCTGTCCGAAAAAGCGCGTTTGGTTGCGCGGCTCAAAGCTGACCCTCGCTATGCGACCGAGCAGGAAAGAGTGCAGGCGTTCCTGGCGGCGGGCGGCGGCTGCCGGGCGACGTATTTCAATTGCGCAAAATCGCTAACTGCGCCAGTGGAGACGCCGAATTTGAAGCTGAAGCATACGGCGCCCCCTGTCGTCGAAGCTGATCTGCCCGACATCCTTCCCTTTGACCACGCCGCAAGGGGGCTGAAGCAGAGCTGAATTCGGTAGACTTTTAGACTGCCCGCCGTTGTGCTTTGTTGCCGATCGAATTCCGATCCGCGGCGAACGCCTGGCCTGCCGACTCTCTCCGGCTGCATCAGGCTATTTGGGAACTTGCTGCCAGGCAGCTTCCCTGTTTTCCCCGCGCGACATCTGCTCAGCTCGACTTAATGACCGCCAAGGATCGGCGGGTTGCAAGTTGATGCCGCAGTCGCACGAGCCTTCTATGTCGCGCAAGGATGCAAATCTCAAGCTCACGGACAAGGAAATCACGGCGCTCTTCGTCCCGTCCCAGTGGGCTGAACGTTTTCCGCCGATTCTCACCGTCGACCAGGTCGCAGAACTGCTGAGCGTGCCCAAGGCGACCGTCTACGACTGGAGTTCGCGAGGCCTGCTCGAAGGCTGCTGCGCCAAAGTCGGCAAACATCTGCGGTTCGTCCGCGAGCGCCTGATCCAAAAGGTCTTTAATGAAGGGCTCAGCGATGCCTGACAACACACAACCCGCCGACGATAGCGCCTATGAGAAAGTCGGCGAGATCGTGAGCATTTACCAGCGGAATGGCCGCTGGTATGCGAACTTCCAACATCACGGCAAACAGCAACGAAAATCCCTCGCAACCAAGAGCAAGAAGCAGGCCCGTCGCAAGGCGCTCTTGCTGGAGGCTGATCTGCTCGCGGGGCGGTACAAACGCCCGGTCGCGGCGCCGTCGATCGAAAAGGCGTTCGACGATTATCTGGTCCATCTGCGGGCCGAGGACAAGGCCGCCAAAACGCTGACGAAGGTGGAGCTGGTTCGGCGCCGCGTGCTGGAACTGGCGGAGAAGCGGCGCGTGCGCTCGCTCTCAGCGCTCGACTTGGAATTCGTCGACGCTTATCGGGCCTTGCCGACGGCGGCCGGCAGGAAGCCGGCGCCGAAGACGATCAGCAACCATCTGGTGATCATCCGCCAGTTGGTCAACTTCGCGCTGCGCCGCGGGAAGCTCGATCGCGATCCGCTCAAAGGTCTGAAGCTCAAAAAGCCGAAGCCCAGGCCGCAGCCTTGCTGGACCCGTTCCGAGGTCGAGCAGATTCTGGCCGCGGCGAAGGGTCCGCATCGGCCGTCGCTGGTGCTGTTGGCCGAGACCGGCATGCGGGTCGGCGAACTGCGCTGGTTGAGCTGGGAAGACGTCGATTTCGCGCACGGCGTGATCAACATCCGGCCCAAGGACGACTGGAAGCCCAAGACGGGCGACCAGCGCACGATTCCGATCAGCCGCCTCGCGCGGGCCGTGCTGGAAGCGCTGCCGCGCCGCGGGCGGTGGGTCGTGACGGCCGCGCCGTCGCGGCACTACCCGGACGGCCGGCGCCAGATTTCCGATCGCCGCGTGCTGCAATATCTGAAACGCGTGTTGAAGCGGCTGGGACTGCGCGGCCACGTGCACACGTTTCGGCACAGCTTTATTTCGCACGCCTTGATGCAGGGCATTCCTGAGGCGATCGTCCGCCAGTGGGTGGGCCACGTCGACCAGGAGATCCTGCGGCATTACACGCACATCGCGGATGCGGCTTCGCAGGCGGCCATGCAGCGCCTGTCCGAGGCCAATCAGCAGTTTCTGCAGCAGCAGGAGACCAAGGATGGTCGGAAAAACTCGGATTCGTAATCAGCACAATTTCAGCACAATCCTGGGAGGCGGAAAAATGCCGAGATCGCAAAACAAAAGCCGTCAGTCAGTTACGACGACGGCTTGGGCTCCAAGCGGAGGGCATGGGATTCGAACCCACAACCCCTTTCGGGGCACCTGATTTCGAGTCAGGCCGCTGGCCAATTCGCTTACCCTCCAAGGTTCCTAGTGAATTTAATGCCCAAACGGCTGATTGGCAAGAATGCAAAGCGTGACCTACCGTTCTTCCAGGGGCCGGCTGCTGCGAGTGCACAGCACGGCCAGGGCACCATCGCGGCGAGGGAGTTCGGTTTTTCACTATGGACCGCTTCAGCCAAAAGCGCCAGCACGTTGCAGCCACATTGCGCGAGATTGCGGAGAACCTGCCCGGGGAACGCTTGCTCGTCGGCAAAGTCATGACCCGCGATCCGATCACGATTTCGATGGACGCGACGGTTTTGCAATTGGTGCAGCTTTTTCACGCCAAGGAATTCAGGCATCCGCTGGTTACCGACCACGAAGGCTGCCTGGTCGGAGTGGTCAGCGACCGCGACGTAATTCGCTGTTTCGGGCCGGACAAGTACCCGCAAGAGGACGTGCTGAACTCGATCACCACGGCCGAGATCATGAGCACGGATCTGGTCACGACCTCTCCCGAGACGTCGCTGGAAAACGCCGTCGAGTTGCTGTTTGGGTACGGCATCAATTGTCTGCCCGTCGTATCGCAGGGCATGTTAGTCGGCATTCTGACCACGACCGACTTATACCTCGTGCTGGAAGGCCTGTTGGCCGGATTGCGCCGAACGCCCGAGGCCTGGGACCTTGAGGCTTTGCAGCAAGACTAGCTGCGGCAGCGTCTGGACGGCAGGTTCTCTCATCCCCGTACGATTGCTGCAGCCGTCATAACCCATCGAAGGCGCTGCCGCCGCCGCCTGACAAGTGCGGCTGGTAGGGAGCATGGCTCCGGCACGCAATATGCGGGTTCTTGCGGATTGCCTCGCTGTAGCTTGCGGCAAGGAAAGCTTGCGCTGCAAGTGGGAACCCGGTCGATACCTCGCTTACGAGAGGGGCGGTAAGTATTCTCGCGCGAAGGATCAGTACAACTATGGCCAAAGAAGTCATCCGAGTGGTCACGCGCGGCGCCGACGGCAGGCTCCGCATCAAAGACTACAGCAAGCCGGATTCGCTGCAGAAGATGCACACGCAGATCGGCATCGACGATTGCAGCACCGACCTGGGTTTGCGCGGTCTGCCCGTGTTTCGTGGCCTGATCGGCCCCATGCCCGAAGGCAAGAACGTGGTGCGCTACGAGTCGCCCGAGGTTTTTGAAACGCTGACCAAAGAATGGAGCACGGCCAAAGCGACGCGCCGTACCCGTCAGCGCAGCGTTGCCGCCGTCGAAATCAGCGGCGCCGTTTTGTCCTGACGGCGCCGTCTGGAAGGGTTGTGGCTCCAGACGCGACGGTCGTTCGCAGCGCTCGTTGGAACTTAAGTTGTCCGTGGGGCGCGCCTGGCGGCAGAGCCGGAGCTATGCCGTAGCGGGCGGCGCCGAGTCGTTCGCGGCGCCGTGGCGGCGGCAATCTAACGAGACATCTGGCCGACGGGCCGCCACCGCGAATCGGCCGAACTTGTGCCGCCCGGCCGAGTGGCAATCATGCCGGGCGCCGTGGAATAGACGCTCGGCGCCGATCTGCCCCAGCTATGGCCGCGGTCGTAATTGGCAATGCCGCCGAACTGCTGCACAGGGGCGGGCGTGGTCGTCGGGGCGGCGAACGGGTCGGTTGAGACCTTCACCGAATTTGTCGGCTGGCCGGAAATCGCCACGCGGCTGACCACGACGTTGCGCTCGACCATCTTTTGCGTGGTTACCGGCACGCGGACCGTGGCGGTGACGGGAAGCAACTGCCGCGTTGCAACCGGCACCTTGACGGTTTCAAGCCGCGTTTCCCAGTGGGTGCGGGGAACGACCCGCTGCTCCAAGTAGGGCTGAATGAACGGGTTGAATCGCCCCCGCCAATGCGACTCCAAGCGGTACTCGGTGACCGGAACGACATAGCTCCGCGTCTGGTCGCACATCTGCAAATTGACATGCTCGCGGAACCCGGTCGTGTGCTGCTGTTCGACACAGTGCACTTCCGTGACCGGCTCGGTGACTTTTCGGCGAACCTCGCGATAAGTCACGCCGTTTTCTTCGTAATCGCGCACTTCGTCGGCGGTCGCCGGGCGGCAAAACGCCAGCGGCGCCAATGCCATGACCAGGAAAATCCGTTTCCCCATGCTGGTCTCCTCGCTGTCCTCGTTCTTGCAACGGCGGGACAAGCCCTGGCCCTTTATCGACATCTTCCCTATAACATCATTAATCTGCGTAAGGGTCCCCCTCTGGGGCGGCCTGGGAAGGCTTGACGTTTTGGTCCTGCCTCAGAACAGCGCTCTCCGGCAGCGAAAGAACTCCCGCCATGATCAGCAAGGAACTGCTCGACATTCTGGTTTGCCCCGACGACCGTACGCCGCTGACACTGGCGCCGGACGATCTCGTTACCCGTTTGAACCAGCAGGTCGCCGCGGGCCAGTTGAAGAACAAGGCGGGCGACGTCGTGGACCAGATGCTCGAAGGCGGGCTGTTGCGGGCCGATGGCACGGCCCTTTACCCAATTTTCGACGGCATCCCGGTCCTGCTCATCGACGAAGCCATTCCGCTGGCAGAGACGCCCGCGGCCGGCTCCAGCGAGGCGTGAAAATGGCCGCGAAGACCCTTTTCGAGCGGATCGTCGATCGCGAGATTCCGGCCGAGATCGTCTTCGAGGACGAGCACTGCCTGGCGTTTCGAGACATCAATCCCCAGGCGCCGACGCACGTGCTGCTCGTACCCAAGCGGCCGATCCCGTCGCTCGATCATTTGGACGAGACCGATGCGCCGCTGCTCGGCCATCTGCTGCTTGTGCTGCGAGATCTGGGCCGCAAGCTGGGGCTCGAAGGCGGATATCGGGTCGTCAATAACTGCGGCCGCGACGGCGGACAGTCGGTCGATCACCTTCATTTTCACCTGCTCGGCGGGCGGGCGCTGGACTGGCCGCCGGGCTGATACGGCGGTCGAAGGTCTTGACCGGGCGAAGCGATTTCTGTAAATCTCCCCCCGCTCGCCTTGTTGCCGTCGGCTTGCGGGCAAAGCGGCCGACCCGAACGGGCGCAGCGCGAGCGATCGCAACACAGCGGCGAAGGTTTCACTTCAGTTTTCGCCGCCGGCTGTCGATACGCTGGCTCAAAGAAAATCGGCGCCTCCCCAATTCGTACTCGGAATCTCTACGCCAGCCGCCCGTCGATCAAAAAATGCGGCTCGTCGAGGACCGTTTCTCATCTTTCAGGCATATACTTTGCTGGCGCTCGAATTGGTTGCAACACAAGCGGGACGGGCGGATGACCGTAGATTCTGCCCGATATGCGTTTCACGCTTGCCCTGTTTTTGAGCATCGGGAGCAATGAGCCGGCAAATTCTCGGCCTCTCGGTTTTATTTGGCACTCTATCCTTCATCCAAGGTCTCGGCGAACCGACCACCGGCCTGGTCACTCAACCTGTCCTGTCGATGCTCAAACAGTGGGGCCTGAATGCCCGCGAGATTGCCACCTTCGTCGCGCTGACTCGGGCTGCCGTGGTGCCTGAAGCCGTTGTGCGGGCTGCTTTCAGACTTTGTTCCATTGGCCGGCTATCGACGCAAAAGCTACCTGGTCCTTGCCACGTTGGCCGCCAGTCTCTGCTTCATGCTGCTCTATCTGCTGCCGCTGTCGGCCGGCGCCCGGAACCTGCTGTTCGCCGCCCTGCTGCTGCCGGCCCTGGCCATCACCATTTCGGACGTGGTGCTCGACGCACTGATGGTCGAAGCCGGCCAGTCGCTCCGCATTACCGGCTGGCTGCAGTCCATTTGCTGCGGGGCAAGCTACCTGGCGACCTTGCTGACCGGCGTCTGGGGCGGCAGTCTGACCGAAGAACGCCAACAGCAGTTGGGTTTTCTGATGTGCGGCCTGCTGACGGCCGTGACCTTGCTGCTGGCCGTCGTATACGTCCGCGAGCCCAGGGATTGCCCGAGCGAGTCGGGCTTCCGGCCGGCGACCAAGGCCGTCCGGGAGTCGCTCCGTTCGCCGGGCGTGTTGGCGGTCGGGTTGTTCCTGTTCGCCTGGCACTTCAATCCCTTTTCGCAGTCGGTGCTTTACCTGCACATGACCGGCGCCTTGCATTTCAGCGAGCGGTCGTATGGCCATACCGTCTCGATTATTGCCATCGGCTCGATCGCCGCCTGCATGTTTTACGGTCTCTGCTGCCGGCGCGTTCCGATGCGGTGGCTGGCGCCGGTTTCGATTGTCAGCGGCATGCTCAGCACGTTGACCTACTACTGGCCGATGGCCGACGGCGCTTCGGCCGCCTGGGTCAGCATGTTAGCCGGCTTCACCTACATGATGGCCAGCATGGTGCTGTTGGACCTGGCCGCACGGGCTTGCCCGATGCAGGCCGCAGGGACCGTGTTCGCCATGTTCATGGCGCATGTGCAATATCTCGGCCGGCTTATCGACCTGGTTCGGCGGCTACTGTTACGAGGCCGCCTCTGCCGTCTGGGGCAGCGCCTTGGGCTTCGATCTGTTACTGGCCGTCAGCGCCGGCTTTACCGGGCTCTCCTGGCTGGCCGCCCGGCGCCTGCCGCGGGAGTTGCTGGCCTGAGCGGCGGGCGATGGCCAAGGTAAGGTTGTCGCGCGTTCTGGTTGGGGATTCATTCTGCGTCGAAATCTTCCAACCAGCGTACGCTCATCCCCTGCCGTCAGACTCTTTATCGCGTGCCAAGACGGCGCGCGCGCCAAGACGTGAGCATGTATTCCCGTTTGCCAGGGTTCTATTGTCGAGTAAAGCATCTCCTTCGGTTGCGCGATGCAGTAGACGCTGCGAACCGGAAAAACCGCGTTTTACCACGTCGTAACCAGGTTCGCACCCGCCAGGATCCAAGGCGGGCATGGGCGACACTAAGGTTGCACGGATGAGATGCCGTGGTTCCGTGTCTCCCCCAGCAAGCAGCTCGTTAATTGCGCGTTCTGAAAGGCGCTAATCATGCCGCGGTGAAAAGAAGAATCTGCGGCGTTCCCTTCGCAACAATACTGATTTTGTGCCGCCCGTGCCACGCAGGAATCCTCGGAGGATGAGCCCCACATCGTGCGCAAACTCTTCGCAACCCCCACTTTCCTGCCCCTCGCACGGCCGGGCGGTGGAAACCCGCCGGGCAAGCCGCTAGATTGACGGTGTCCCCCGCAATGCCAGCAACGGAGTGCCCATGAGTGCCCGATCGTTCGTCCATCTGCATTGCCACAGCCACTACAGCCTGCTGGACGGGGCCAGCCCGATCGAGCGGCTGGTCGAGCGGGCCAAAGAGCTGCGGATGAACGCCCTGGCGCTGACCGATCACGGCAACCTGCACGGGGCGCTGGAGTTCTACCAGAAGGCCAAGGCCGCGGGCATCAACCCGATCATCGGCTACGAGGCCTACATCGCCCCCGGCAGCCGGTTCCAAAAGGACGCCGGCAGCATGAAGGAGGCCAGCTACCACCTCACGCTGCTGGCCCAGAACCGCACCGGCTTCCAGAACCTGATCAAGCTGGCCTCGGCGGCGTTTCTCGAAGGCTTCTACTTCAAGCCGCGGATCGACAAGGAACTGCTCGCCGCGCACAACGAAGGGCTCATCTGCCTGAGCGGCTGCGTCTCGAGCGAGTTCAGCCGGGCGATGCTGCGCGGCCGGCGGCGAGGCCGAACCTCGAACGAGGCGATGGAGATCGCCGCCTGGTTCCACAAGCTGTTCGGCGACCGCTACTTCATCGAGATCCAGAACAACGGCCTGGAGATCCAGCGGATGGCCATGGAAGGCGCCGTCGAGGTGGCCAAGCGGATGGGCCTGCCGCTGGTGGCCACCAGCGACGCCCACTACGTCGACCGCGAGGACGCCGAAGCCCAGGACGTGCTGCTCTGCATCAACACCGGCAAGTTCCGCACCGACACCAACCGCATGCGGATGGACGGCAACGAGTTCTACCTCCGCAGCCCGGAGGAGATGTACGCGGCCTTCCCCGGCTAGGAAGACGCCGTGGCCCGCAGCCAGGAGATCGCCGACAGCGTCGACATCGACCTGGAACTGGGCAAGCGGCACTTTCCCGTCTTCACGCCGCCGGACGGACAAGACGTCCGAGGACTACCTGCGCGAGCTGTGCATCGAGGGGCTCGAAGAGCGCTACGCCGACGGCCCGGACCGATGTACGCCGACGGCGAGTTGTCGCAGGAAGTGATGCGACCGGCTCGACCGCGAGCTGGGCGTGATCAACAAGCTGGGCTTTCCCAACTACTTCCTCATCGTCTGGGACTTCGTCCGCTTCGCCCGCGAGCAGGGCATCCCGGCCACGGCCCGCGGCTCGGGCGTCGGCTCGCTGGTCGCCTACGCCCTGTACCTGAGCCACGTCTGCCCGCTGGAGTACGACCTGCTGTTCGAGCGGTTCCTGGACGAGAGCCGCCTGGAAGCGCCCGATATCGACATCGACTTCTGCAAGGAGCGCCGCGGCGAGGTGATCCAGTACGTCAAGGACAAGTACGGCGAAGAGAACGTCGCCCAGATCGGCACGTTCGGCACGCTGGCCGCCCGGGCGGCCATCCGCGACGTCGGCCGCGCGCTGGGGCTGCCGCATCTCCCGCGTCGACGCAGTCGTGGCCATGGTGCCCGACCAGCTGGGCATCACGCTGGACAAGGCGCTCGAGACAGAGCGACGACCTGAAGAAGGCCTACGACAGCCGACGGCGAAATCCGCGAACTGCTCGACCTGGCGCATGAAGATCGAAGGCCTGGCCCGCAACGTCGGCACGCACGCCGCGGCGGTGGTGATCGCCGACCAGCCGCTGACCGACTACGTGCCGCTGCAGCCGCGTGACAGGCAAGGACAGAAGTCATCACCCAATGGGCGATGGGCGACGTCGAAGCGGCCGGCCTGCTGAAGATGGACTTCCTCGGCCTGCGGAACCTGACGATCCTCTCCAAGGCGGTCGACCTGATCGAGCAGACGACGCGGCGAGCGGATCGATCCGCTACAAGTTCCCGCTCGACGACGCAGGAGACGTTCGCCCTGCTCTGCCGCGGCGAGACGAAGGGCATCTTCCAGCTCGAAAGCGGCGGCATTCGCGACCTGCTGCAGCGGATGAAGCCCGACCACTTCCGCGACATCATCGCCACCAACGCCCTCTATCGCCCCGGCCCGCTGGAAGGCGGCATGGTCGACGACTACATCGCAGGTCAAGCACGGCCGCAAGCAGGCCGAGTACAAGCACCCGGTGATGAAGGACATCCTGGAAGAGACCCACGGCGTGATGGTCTACCAGGAGCAGGTGATGCGGATTCTCAACCGGCTGGGCGGCATCGAGCTGGCCAACGCCTACACGTGCATCAAGGCGATCAGCAAGAAGAAGCTGCCGATCATCGCCAAGTTCCGCGAGCAGTTCATCGACGGCGCCGCCGAGCAAGGGCTGACCAAGAAAGAGGCCGACGAGCTGTTCGGCATGATCGAGAAGTTCGCCGGCTACGGCTTCAACAAGTCCCACTCCACCGCCTACGCCCTGATCGCCTACATGACGGCCTACCTCAAGGCCCACTACCCGGTCGAGTTCATGGCGGCGCTGCTCTCGGGCGACATCCCGGGCCGCAACTTCAAGAGGAAGGACTCGCTGGTCGAGCACCTGGAAGACTGCCAGCGGATGGAGATCGAGGTGGTGCCGCCCGACGTGAACCGTCGCGACGGCGACTTCACCGTGGCCGACGGCAAGATCTGCTTCGGCCTGTCGGCCATCAAGGGCTGCGGCGGGCGGCGCGCCGAGGCGATCGTCGCCGCGCGGCAAGCAGGACGGCCCGTTCCGCAGACCTCTTCGACTTCTGCGAGCGGGTCGATCCGCGACGCTGTCAACCGCGCGACCATCGAAACGCTGATCAAGGCCGGCGCGTTCGACTCGCTCGGCGCGCAGGCGGTCGCAGTTGCTGGCCGTGCGTCGATCGGGCGCATGCAGGCCGGCGCCGCCGCCGCTGGCCGATCGCCGCAGCGGCCAGAAGGGCCTGTTCGACGACGACGAAGAGGACGCAGCCGAAGCGGCCGCCGTCGGCCTGCCCGACGTGCCCGAGTGGGACGAACGCGAACAAGCTGGCCGAGCGAGAAGGAAGTGCTCGGCTTCTATCTCTCCAGCCATCCGCTGGCCGAGCACGAGAAGACGCTGGCCACCTACTGCTCGCACACCACCGTCGAAGCGGCGCGCGCTCGCCGCACCGCACCGAAGTGATGCTCGGCGGCATGCTCGTCGGCGATCAAGTTCTCGCACACCAAGAACCCCGGCCCGGCAGCACGCACACCAAGTACGCCATGTTCGACCTGGAAGACACGGCACGGCATCATCCGCTGCATCGTCTGGCCCGAGCAGTTCGCCCAGCTACGGCGAGCTGGTCGCAGCCCGACGCGATCGCTGGTCGTGCCGCGGCGCGATCGACAAGCGGCCCGGCAGCGAAGAGGCCAACCTGATCGTCAACGAGCTGATCCCGCTGGAGGACCTGGCCGCCCGCTTCACCAAGGGCATGCGCGTGCTGGTCGACGAGACGAAGCACGGCGAACGCGGATTGGAGATGCTGCACGAGATCCTTCGCGGCTATCCGGGCAACTGTGAGTTGCAACTGGTGCTCTCGCTGGCCGACGGCAGCCGGGTGTATTGCAACTGCGACGACGTGAAAGTGGAGTTGAACTCTGAGATGCGTTCGCGGATCGACGATCTGCTCGGCGCCGGCAATTACCGGCTGCTGGCCGCCCCGCCGAAGTCCAAGGCCGCTCCGCCGCCCGGTCGCAACGGCTTTCGCCGAGCTGGCGCTGGCGCCTAGCGCCCGCGCGTTTCTGCCGGGAAGCTGCTGTTCACGTCGCCAAGCGGAGCGAACTTTCCCGGCCGAAGTTGGCCGCCTTGGCTCTCCGGTTCCTCTCTCTACTGCGAGAGGCCTGGTGAGGGCTGCCTGCACTCCGCCGCCCCCATCGGATTTGCCGCCGAAAGCTGTAGCGGAAGTCGTGAGACTTCCGAGCGTCTGGCGCCGACTCCGACTGGCCAAAACGCTTTGGGGCTCCAACCACGCCTCCTGGAATCTTCACAGATTCCGCTACCGGGCAAACACCACGCTCGGCTGCGCTGAGTCTAGCGCCGACGACAACCAATCGCGTTCACGCGTCCATCGCAGCGACAGCGTCCAATCAGGTTTGACTCGAGAAAACACGGCACCAACCGTCCCCCGAATGAAGAAAACGCTGCCCCGCCAAAACCGCCAGACCCCCCCTCTATTGGTTTCGCAAAGTCTTAGCGCACCAAGCCAGCAAACGGCCGCCTTCCTCCTCTTCCTCTGGGAGGTTAGGTGAGGGGTGATCGACGAAGGCGGCCAAAATTTCCACGTGAAGTTGACCACCTTTGTGCGACGGTTCCTCTCCCTCTGGGAGAGGTTAGGCGAGGGCTGGTCGGCGAAGACGGCCAAGCTTTCCACGCGAAATTGGCCACCTTTGTGCGCTCAGTTTCTTCTCCGTTCCGACTTCCGACTTCCCATTGCCCCTCGTTCGCCTTCGAACCACCGCTTGCGCGGCCTGCGGATTCCTCCGCCGATGCTATCGGACTTCTGGCTTGGCGCAGGAGCGTTGTTGGCCCCCAATGGAGCAGGCACACTCCGCCGTGCCGTCCGCTGGCCCCGCCACAGACGATTGCCGGCCGTTTGAGCCTGAGCGGGCTATGAGGAGAGTTCCCGAGCTCTTTTTTGCTGCCCGTTACGGTAGAAGGAGCGTGCCGCCTACTTTGGGCGTGCGCCGCTGCACCGTCTAAGCGCATCACGCCTCGGTACAAGCGCGCAATGCGCGCTCTCGATCATTGCGCAGTTCTTGAAAGCCACGCCGCAGAAACTCCAGGCAAGCAAACATTTCATCCAGTTTAGCCAGCCGGTTAACGATCGCATCCGATGCGGTGTTTGCCGATGCGCTGCTTTGGCCCCAGCAAAAGACGACGGCGCCCAGGCGATTCGGCTACTTACCCCGGCGGCGCCAGAAACAACTCCGCGATCGCCACCGCAATGCCGGTCAAAGCGCCGCCGGCGATCAGTCCGGCGAAGATCGGCTCCTGGTTCTGGACGACGACCTGGTTGACCGTCGACTCCTTGCTGGCAAACAGCTTCTCCGTCGCCCAGAACAAAAAGGAGCCGACGAACATCGACAGACACGTGTGGAACGGGATCAAAAACCCCAGCCCGATGGCCACCGGCGAAAGCGGAAAACGGCCGTGCGTGCCGATCCGCCCGATCTCCAGCACAATGCCGATCAGGATGCCGGCCAACGCGGCGTACTGGGCGCTGAGCTTGATGTTGTGAAGCCCCTCGGCCAACACGTCGGCCACCGCCTTCCACACGGTCGCAGATGGCATCGGGTATTGCTCTTCGTCGAGCGAGTAGGGGACCGAGAGCTCGACGGCCAGCAGATCGCTGGGCGGCAGCTTCAAAAACACCAGGTAAAAGATGGGGATCGATAGCACGGCGCCGGCGAAGATGCCCAGCACGTGACCGACGGCCTGTTGCCGCGGCTTGGCGCCCAGCATGTAGCCGGGCTTGATGTCTTGCAGCAAGTTGGCGGCGTGGCTGGCCACCTCGCCGGTGATGCTGGCGGTCATCAGGTTCACGATCTTGTTTCTCGGCGCCAGCGCGCCGAAGGTCAACTGCGTCAGCTTGCCCATCGGGCCGATCGGCGTGATCGAAGTCAGGCCGGTGGAATTGATGGCGATCAGGCAGAACACGAAGACCAGCGCCAAGGCCGTGACCGACAGCCAGTACTCGATGCCGAAAAAGCTGCGGGCCATGATGGCCACCACCACGCCGATCGCCGGCACGCCGACGAGCGACACCTTGAGCGGCAGTTCGATGTGCCCCAGGATATCGGCCTGCCGAGCGTCTTCACCCCGGGCAGGCATGAACGCGCCGGCCAGCTTGGCCAGCGCCGTCCACAGGATCTTCGGACGGCTGAAGAACGCCAGCAACGAGGCGGCGGTCATCATCGCCACGCCGCACCACAGCGACCAGAAGGTGATTTCGCGAAAGCCGATCGAGCCCTTGGGATTGGGCAGAATATCGCCGCGCTCGATCATGATCGGCGCCAAAATCGCGTAATTGATCGCGGCGCCGAGCAGAATGGAAACGCCCGTGCGGATGCCCATCAGGCCGCCGGCGCCGATCATCAGCAGATCGAGCTCCGGCCGCAGCGTGAGATGCGTGATTGGCGTGCCCATGATTTCCGGCGCCAGTTCGGGCGCGCGAGTAAATCCATTCGTCCAGAAACTCCGGCAGGTGCACGCGGAAGTCTTTGATTTTCAAGTAGGCGGTGATGGCTTCGCTCTGCAGCAGCTTGACGACCGAGGCCAGCGCGGCGAAGGAAATCAGCAGCTTGGCCTTGAGCAGCCCGGTGGCGGCGTCGCCGTGGTGCAGCGAGTCCATCACGATGCCCGCGGCGCGTCCTTCAGGGAACGGCTGCTGTTCATCGTTGATAAACCGCCGCTTGAACGGAAAGGCGAACAGCACGCCGAGAATGGCCAGCACGATCACCCACGACATGAGCTGCCACATGGGGATCACGTGGCCGGTGACCATCATGTAGGCCGCCAGGCTGGAGATCAGCGGCGAGGTCATGTAGCCGGCCGCCGTGGCGATCGACTGCATAGCGTTGTTTTCGAGAATCGTGAACTCGCTGGCCAATCCCAGCCGTGAGAGAACCTTGAACAGGGCGAAGGCCAGGATGACCGACGTAATGCCGACCCCCAGCGTCCAGCCGGTCTTGGCGCCCACGTAGATGTTCGTCAGCGACAGCACGGCGCCCAGGCTCATGCCGGTCAAGGCCGAGCGAACGGTCAGTTGCGGCATGTCGCCGCGAAAGACGTTCTCCAGCCACCAACGGTCTTTCTGTTCGAGCGACCAGGTGCGGATTTGTTCGTCGTTCAGTTCCTGAATGGCCACGCCGCGTTCTCCTTAAGCCGCCGTCGCCGTTTGGCAGGGAGACTTCAAGCGACGAGCGAGCAACAATCTTCCATGCGCTCCCGCCCCTTTCCCTGGCCCGTGATTCTAGCGTGGGCCCATGCCGCGAGCCAAGAAGAACGAAGTCAAAATGCAAAATGAAAAAAAATGAAAAATCGGGAATCGCCTTCTGCCCTTTTGACTTTTGCATTTTGCGTTTTGCATTAACCGCGTGCGATTCGGGTCGGAATCCCTCCGCCGAGCGAGCAACTCATAGTTGAGGCGCCTTAGGGAAACGGGAAGACGCAGGGTGAACCGCACAAAATGGCGCCTGTTCGGCGAAGCGGCGTTACAGCCGTATTGTTTCGCCACGATCCGGGCTCGCGCCAACATTGGGCGGTTGGGCCGTAGGTGACTCGCCAGATCAAAGTTGCGTTTGATCCTTCGCATGTACGACCCCATCCAGCTCGTCTGGATGGTGAAGGAGATCCGCTGCGTTGCACGCCGTACGATCAGCTTATTCACCATCCAGACAAGCTGGATGGGGCCTTCGTTTTCAGTCAGCGAGCAGCCGCTAGCAAGCCATCTTATTCACCGATCCGCACAAGGCGGATGGGGTCTCTTGAGTCGGGCGAAGCTCTCGCCTCGATCCGACCTTTGCCGCAAATCTTACAACGTTGGGGACGATCCCTGAGGTGGCGGGGCGCAACAAAAACTGGCACAAAACTACAAGCTTTCCGAACCCAAGCTTCCCTCGTTTTGCACAGAGCAGGGTAAAGGACGCCGGCCCCGAAACTCCGCGAACCAAGCGCCGCGGAGCTTCGGCATTCTTACCGAGAATGCGTCCTCACGCCTTGCCGCGCTGTTCGGCCTGGGCCTGCATCTCGGTAAAACCGGCCGCGGCTTCTTGTACGTCGGCAGGGAAGTCCGAGAATTCCTGCACCTGGCGGATCTCGATGATCTCATTGTTGGAAGCGGGACAGCGCGACGCCCACTCGATCGCTTCCTGCTTGGAGTTCACCTGAATCATCCAGTATCCGCCCAGCACTTCTTTCGCTTCGGCGAATGGCCCGTCCGTCACCAACGGTTTGCCGCCGGCAAACGAGACGCGGGCCCCCATCGAGGGCGGGTGCAGGCCTTCCAGCGACAACAGGACGCCGGCGTCCTGCAAGGCCTCGTTGTATTTCATCATCGCGGCCACTGCCTGGGCATCGGGCATGGCGCCGGGTTCCGCAGTCTCATATCCGCGGGGAATCATGAGCATCATGAAGCGCATCGTTAGGTTTCCTTTTCGCTCTCGCCGTTTTAAGCTAGCCTTTCAGGACCGTTTCGGCCCGCCATATCCAGGCTTCACTTTCATGTCGAACCGCCTGGGCGGACATCGACGCCTCCAAGACATTTTTTTTTACATTCCAGACCACGGCGTCTGACCGGCATCGAACTCTGCGAGCTGAATTCTCGTAACAAGTTACGACAGGGCGGCTTACGGCGGCGTCGAGCAAACAGTTCGAGCGATCAGGGGGAAAACAACGACGGGCCAAACAATGCCGGCGGTGCTGGCACAGTTCCGCGAGGCTGATTGAGAGCTTCAAGCTGCGAGGCTCGCTGGCCGAGATCGGCGCGTGGTCTGTCATTTGCAACGCATCCGGCCGGCACAAATTGCGGGAGGGCTTTTTCCCGATGAATTGGTTCATGCGACTGGGCGGGATCGTCCTGGCGGCACTTATCGTCTGGTCGGCCAGCAATCAAATTGCGCTCGCCGCCTACCAACAGCCGGCAGCGAGCGAAACGAAGGCGGAAAAAAGTTCCACCGCGTGGGGCTGGCTGAAGAAACGCGCCACCCAGCTCCAATCCGCCGCTAAGCGTCAAGTGTTGGGAACGGAGGCAGCCGAGAGCGATGGCGAGAAGGCTGACGATGCAGACAAGCCCGGTCGGCTGGGCTGGACGTTCCACGACATCGATGCCCAGCGGGCACTCGACGAGCTCGAGCGTTTCGGCTTGAAGCTCCCGGTCAGCGTTGCAGGGCGGCTGACGCTGCGGGTGCGCGTTGGCGTTCCCTGGCGTCACATGTTCACCACCAAGGATTATCGCCTGTTCGGCTTCGTCCAGTCCGATCGTTTGACGGTGGCGGGGATTGAACTCGACCATCTTCGCGTCGATTTGTCGTACATTGACGGACTACTGCGGCTCGAACAACTGCAACTGACCACGCCCGACCTGGCTGCCGCCGAGGGCACGCTTCGCCTGAGCGGTTCTGCCGAAGTGCAGCTTGAACCTCGCGGCGACTTGACCGCCCGGCTGGACTTCGAGCGGCTCAGCCTGGGCCGCGTTCTGGAGCAAGCCGGGCAGGCGGGCGTCGCGGCCAGCGGCGAAGCGGCCGGGCATGCGGAAGCCACGGCGCCGGTCGACCGAATGCGCGACCTGGCGGCGTGGAGCGCCCAGGGACGCATCAGCGTCACGCAGTTAAGCGTGCCCGGCGTACCCCATGCCGATCTGAAAGCGCATTTGCGGTTTGAACAGGGAACCGCCTCATTATCCAAGCTCACGCTTCGCTCCGCCGACTCGCCCTTGTCTGCCACGGGCAGCGCGACGGCGCAACTGCAACCGCCGGGCGACTTGACCGCTCAACTCTCATTGGAGCATCTCGACGTCGAGAGCCTGGCGAGCGCGGCGCCGCAACTGGCCGGTATGGCCAGCGGTCGCCTTGCGGTGCAGGCGGAAACGAGCGTTGCGCTCGCCGCGCATTCAAGATGCGACCGCCTGGCAGGCTGACGCTACGCTTACCGCGCACGATCTGCGCCTGGCCGCCTTGCCGCCGGCGCAGGATCAGCGCGGCCTTGAAACTGGCCGATGGAACGCTGACGGCGAGCCGCATTGACGGCGACGCCGAGTTTTTTCATCTGGAGGGCTCCGGGCGAGTCGGCGTTGCCAGCCCGTTCGATTATTCCGCCACGCTGCAATTGACCAGCAGTCGGCTGTCTCGGCTCAACCAGTTGCACGCCGACTTGCGGCTGCCCGTCGAAATTGACGGCCGCGTGGGAGCTTCGGCCGTGTTGAAAGGCGCGCTCGAGCCGAACGAACTTTCGGCGCGTGGCGGCGTCAATGCGCGAGACTTGCGCATCGCCGGCGTCGAGGTCGATCGTTTGGAGCTGCGCTACCAGGCCAATTCCCAAGAGCTGCAACTGCATCCGCTCAACGCGGCTCTGTCGGGCGGGACGGTCAGCGCTTCGGTCGTGGTTCCCTTCGCCGCCGAAAGCCAACTGCGGGCTGGCATCCGCTGGGACCGACTGCAAATTGCGCCGCTCGTCCAGCGCTTCGTTGCACTGCCCGAAACGCTTCAAGCGCGGGCGACCGGCACGCTGCAGGCGCGAATCCTGCTGAGCCGGCTGCGCGATCCGTCGGCGTGGGATGCACAGGGCCGCGCCGACATCGACCAGTTGAACTTCAGCGCCGTGCGCGGCGCCAGCGCGGGCGCCGACATTTTCCTGAAGCATGGCGCGCTGGAACTACGCAAGCTGACGGCGACGGCCGACCCGATGCGGCTCGACGGTTCGCTGCGGCTGGGCGTCGCTGCGCCATACGACTACGCTTTCAAACTTGCACTGGGCAACGCGGATCTGGCGCTGTTCAACTCGTTGCCGGCCGCCGCGCGGCCGCCGTGGCGTCTGGCCGGCCGTGCCGGAGTTTCGGCGGATTTCAGCGGCTCGCTCGAACCTTTCAAGGCAAGCGGAAAAGGCGCCGTGCTCGGGCGTCAGCTTCGCGCCGAGAGCCTGCGCATCGATTCGCTCCGTGCGGATTTCTGGGCCACTGAGCGGCAGTTCGGCTTGAGCGGCATCGACGCCGAACTGTATCAAGGCAAAGCGAGCGGCCGGTTGACCATGCCGCTTGCCGCCGACGCTTCAGGCGCCATCGCGGTAAGCTGGAGCCGATTGCAAGCCGGCAGCTTGCTCAAAGATTTGCAGATCGCTTCGAGCGGTCCGATCGGGCGTTCGCAAGGGAGCGTCAACGCGACTATTGACGCCGGCAAGTTCAGCGACCTGGCCCGCTGGAAAGGCCACGCCAAGGCTTCCGTCGATGACGTGCATGCTTACGGCTGGGCCATCCGCCGCGCTGAGGCACAGGCCCGCTTGAACGACGGCCTGCTGCAACTGACGGAGTTGAGCGTGCGGACGACGCCCCGCGACGGCCGCAAGCCCGCGACCATCGACGGCTCAGGGCAAGTCAAGCTGACGGCGCCGTATGATTTTGAAGCTCAGCTCGAGGTTGCGGCTTTCGACCTGGCGGGCGTCAAAGGCTTGCCGGAGCGTTTGCGGCCGACCGTTGACGTGGGAGGCGACGTCAATTCGTCGTTGCACGCCAGCGGCACGCTCGACCCCTTGCGTGTGGAAGCGAAAGGCGGCCTGTCCGCCGCCGGCTTGCTGCTGGCTGGCGTCAAGATCGATACGCTTTCGCTGCGATTTGCCGTCGATGAGAAGGCCGTTCAGCTCAGCGATCTCGACGTGCGGCTTTACGACGGGACCGTGCGCGGCGCCGCCACTTTGCCGCTCGTTCCTACGACGGCCGGCAGCGCCCGCGTGAACTTTCAGAATCTCGATCTCGGCCGCCTGGCCGGCGACGCGAGCAAGTTGCCCGTCAAGGCGCAAGGCGTCTGCCAGGGAAAGCTGAGCGTAGAGATCCCGCCCGGTCGGCTGGAACAGATTGCACAGTGGGAGATACACGCTTCGATCGACGCGCCGGAGATCGACGTAAATGCCCTTCGCATCGGGAAGGTTCGTGCGCGAGCCGACTATATTGACGAGTCGCTCGCTTATGAAGCCCAGGGGGATCTACTCTCCGGCGCCTGGCAACTCAGCGGCGCCTGGCGCCCTCCCAGCGAGAACGAGCGCAACGGCGTCAATCAGGGCCAATTGCAGATTCAAAGCGTGCAGCTTGACAGGCTCGGCCAAGTCCTCCGTCAGTCCGGCAAGCTGAGTGCGTTGTCGGGCGCCTTCAATGCGCGGCTCGACTATCGCCACGACGAGCAAAGCGGCTGGCCGGTCGGCGACGGCACGTTCGAGATTGATTCGCTCCGCGTCAACGGCGTCGCCTGGACGAACCGCGTGCTGGGCTCGCTGCGCGTGGCCCGCGATCAAATTGCCGTTGAGGAGCTGACCGGTTCGGTCGCCGGAGGCTTGTTGCCGCCAGCGGCGTGCTTTATCTCAGCCAGAACCAGCGCGGCCGGTTTCGCGTCTCGCTCTCCGGCGCCGATCTGGCGCAGTTGATCGCCGCGTTGGCGCCTGACGTGCCAGGCGCTAGCGGCGTGGCCGACGCGGATCTGCTTGTCTTCGTCGGCGGGGGCCGACCTTGGCAGATTGATGGCGATGCCGCCGTCCGCAACGGCGAGCTCGCGGGAGTGTCTATCGGCGACATCCGAGCGCCGCTCGAGGGCCGCTTCGATCCGGGCTCCGGCCACGCGGAGCTGCACGTCCGCAACGCTTCAGCCCAGATCGCATTCGGGCGACTGACCGCCAGCGGTTCGGCCAGGCTGTCCGGCACGCTGCAACTCAAGGGGCGCGGCAAGTTCACCAACCTCGATTTGCGCCAACTGTTGCGAGGCAGTTCCGTCGCCGGCCGCTTCGGCACGGGCAAGATCACCGGCGACTTTACGCTGGCCGGACGTGACGTGCGCTCGTGTCAACGACCTGACGGGAACCCTGCAGGCTGAACTGCGAAACACGCAGGCGGCCGCCGTGCCGCTGATGCAGACGCTGCAGTCGTACGTGGCCGGCGGTTTGACCGGTTCCAGCCGCTTTGGAACCGGCGACGTGCGAGCCCGGCTGTCGCGAGGCGTCGTCCGCGTTGAACGGCTTTCGCTCAACAGCCCCAGCGTGCAGGTTTACGCCGATGGCAGTCTGTCGCTTGCCGGGCGATTGAATCTCAGCGTCACGGTCAGAACGGGCCAGCAGAACACGACGCCGGCGCTGCTGCTGTTGGCCGCCAGGCTCTCCGTGCTCGTTTCTCCGCCGATCGGCCTGCTACTGGAAGCCAACCAATTTCTGGCCAACCAGGTCGTTTATCTGGAGGTCACCGGAACCATTCATTCGCCCACCATTCGCGTGCGCGCGCTGCCGTTGCTGCAGGAAGAAGCGATTCGCTTTTTTCTGCTCAGCGCGCCTGTTCCTTAGCGGTCGCCTTGGGGGCCGCCGTCCCGCAAAGTCTGCCAAACGACATCGCTCCAGTTTGCCTGATCGTTACGTCACGCACGGCCGACCCCCTGCCTGGCAGCTTGGCCGAACGGATTTGACTCGTGTGCGGATTTGCGCCGAGAAACGGAAGAGCAGGACAGTGACGAAATCCGCGGATGAGCACGCATTATGAGATCGGGGGGTCGCAGCATGGGATCGTTTATTACCGCCAGCTTGCGAGGCATCGTCCGCGGCGGTTTGTTCGCCTTTGTGGCCTGTATGGCCGGCTGTTCCAGCAGCGGCGGGACCTTCACGCTTGTTTCCCACGGGCGACTATCTCACCAAAGACGCGAAGTTCGTACGCAACCCCGTGCCGCGCAGCGTGCCGGCCCCGCGCGAACTGCAAAAAGTGGTGCTGCCTTCGTACATGATTCAGCCGGGAGACCAGTTGCTGGTGGAACCGGTCAATATCGACTCGCAGCTCAGGTTCCCCGCCGACCAGACGGTGATGCCCGACGGGACGATCGACCTGGGGCGCTTCGGACGGCTGGTCGTGGCGGGTAAAACCATTGAAGTCATCGAGGCCGACGTCGCGGCGGCCATCCGGGCGGTCGAGCCGCACCCTGAGCCGATCAACGTGCGATTGGTCAATCCGCAAAGCGCCGTCTACTACGTGCTGGGCGAGGTCAATTCGCCCGGCTCCTACCCTCTGATTGGCCGCGAGACGGTACTTGACGGCATCCTGGCTGGCGGGCGGTTTGAACGACCGCGCCTCGCCGTGCAATATCATTCTCAGCCGCCCCACGCTGCCGTCCGGCTGCCGCATCGTGATTCCGATCTGCTACCGCCAGATAACCCAACTGGGCGACACGACGACGAACTTCCAGTTGATGCCGGGCGACCGGATCATCGTCGCCACGCGCACGTTCTGCGAAAGCCTGCTGCCGTGCCGGCGTTCCTGCCAGTTCTGCAAAGGGCTGCAATGCCCCTGCCCGCCGAGTTCGGCCGTGTTTCCCGCCACGACCATCTATGACGTGCCGACGTGGGAAGAGCCGCTGCCGGCGGGCGCCGTCGAGGCGACGGACGAGCCGGTGATGCCGCGAGCGTCTCAGCGGACCGCGGACAGCGCCGCGGTAAAACGCTAGAGACGCACGCTGGCCAACTCGCTAGAATGCCGCCCTTCTCAGGGGCGGTTCGCGGCTGGAGGGAAAGTCGATGTCGCAGCCGCTCGTCGCCCAAGCTTTCGACGACGCGGAGCGAGGTGCATGGATCGCCGCCGGTTCGCCACAATTCTCATTGCAGTCGCATTCTGCGGGATTCTCGCGCCTACTCGGAATCTAAACGCGGCGCCTCCCGCCGCTGCTAGCACGCCCGCAAGGCGAATGCTCCCGCCGCCAAAGGAACCGCCTGGTCGTGGCTGAAGGGAAAAGCCGCCGAGTTGCTGCCGGCCGCTTCGGCAGCGGGCAAAACATCCGCGCCAGCTTCGCTCGGCGTGCAGACCCCGCCCGCCGACACGGCAGAGTCGATGGCCCATTTCTCCTGGACCTTCGCCGACGTCGAAGCGACGACCGTCGTCGACCGCCTGGCCTCGTATGGCGTGCAGTTACCCGTCGAGGTCCAAGGTAGGCTGACGATCGCCTTGACCGTCGGCGTGCCGTGGAAGTCGCCGCTGACCAGCGGCGAGTACGAACTGGACGGCTCTCTGAAGTCCGCGCGGCTGACGGTAGCGGGCGTCGCGGTGAGCAACGTTTCGGCCCGGCTGAAGCATGACCAAGGCTGGCTGACGCTGGAACATCTCAAGTTCGAAATCGTCGACGCAGCCCATCCCAAAAGCTCGGGCGCCGTCAGCGGCAGCGCCGAGATGCAGCTCACGCCCCCCGGCGACTTGACGGCCCGACTGATGCTCGACCGCGTGCCGCTGGCCGAAGCGCGAGCGCTGTTGTCCGACTTGGAAATCGATCTTTCAGGCCAGGCCAGCGGACGCGCCGAGGCGCGCGTGGCGGTCGACCGCGTGCACGACCGCTCCGCCTGGCGGGTGCGCGGCAACGTGTCGACTCATGCCCTGCAAACCGCCGGCTTGCCGCCCGTTTCGTTGCAGGCCGAGTTGGACCTGGACAAAGGCGTGTTGCAGGCGCGGCAATTAACGGGCGAAGCCGAACATACCCGGCTCACGGGCTCCGGACGGTTGAGTATTGTTTCGCCGTTCGATTATTCCGCCGACTTGCACCTGGCTACCGGCAAGCTTTCTCACCTGAACGGCTTGCCGGCGGAATTGAAGCTGCCGCTGGAGATCCGCGGCAGCTTTGGCGCCGCGGTCCGCTTGAATGGCTCGCTGGGCCGCAACGTCCATGCGGCCGCCGGCACGGTCACGGCGCCGGCCTTGTTGCTGAAAGGCGTAACGCTGGAACAGCTCCAATTCAGTTTCGACGCCAACCAGGAACGTTTGCATATTCATCCCTTGAACGCCGGCGTGTACGACGGCCGCATCGACCTTTCGCTGGCCATGCCGTGGGGCGGATCGGACGAGGTTAAGGCAGGCCTGCGCTGGAGCCGTCTGCCGGTCCATCGCCTGGTCCGCGATGCGGCCGGCATCGATTCCGCGCCGCAGGGCGCCAGCTCCGGCGAGTTGCAGTTGCGTCTGCCAGCCGGAAAGTGGACGCAGCCGGAAACCTGGCATGCTCACGGAAAGATCGATCTCCACGAACCGGCCGCAGCCGACCGCACGCAGACTCTGTTCTTGCCCCAAGCCACAGCCAGCGTACACTTGCACGCCGGCCAGTTGCAGATTCGCGATCTCTCGCTGGCGTCCGGGGCCTCGCGACTGACCGGCTCCATAGAATTGCAGATCGGTTCGCCCTTTGCTTACCGCCTCAATCTGCAGGCGACCGACGTCGATCTTGCCCTGGCCGAACCGCTGGTAAAGACTTGGAACTCTGAAGCTCGACTGGGCGGGCGGCTGACGGCATCGGCGGATTTGCAAGGCAGCTTGAACCCATTGCGGATTAACGGCCAAGGGCTGGTCGACGCAAAGCAGGCGCGGTTCGGTGCATTGCAGATGAATCGGCTGCGCTGGCAATTCATTGCCGATCCGCATCGGCTGGAAATTCGCCAGTTGCAGGCGGAGCTGTACGGTGGACGCCTCGACGGCGACTTGCGCATTGGCGTGTCGAAGCGCGATCCGAGCGAAGCGACGCTCCAGTGGCGGCAAGTGGATCTGAAATCGCTCTTGCACGCGACGTCTGCCACGGCGCCCGACGTCGCCGGCGCGGCGAGCGGCCGCTTTCATGGAGCGGCGCCCGCCGGAAAGCTATTCGAGCTGAGAGCCTGGCAGGGCCAAGTAGGGCTGACGATCCCCGACCTGGCACTGGCGGGAATGCCCGCCCTCCGCGTGGAACTCGACGCCAAGGCCGTCGCGGGCATGCTGACCGTGGCGAAGTTCTCGGCGCACCAATCAAGCGGAGCGGGCCAGCCTTCGACGTCGGTTCAAGCCTCCGGCGCCCTCGAGCTGGCGGCGCCCTTCGCGTTTCGAGCGGCCGTGCGCGTGGACGAATTCGAACTGGCGTCGCTTGCGGCTCTACCGCAGGGCGTGCGTCTGCCGTTGGACGTGCGAGGCAAGCTCTCAACTCGCTTCGAGGCGGACGGCGTCCTGGCGCCACTGGGCGTCTCGGCGCAAGGCGGCGCCCACGCGTCAAAGCTGCTGCTCAACTCCGCGGAGCTCGACGCGCTGCACTTTGATTTTCTGTTGGAGCCCAAATCGCTGCTGCTCGATTCGATTACGGCGTCGTTTGACGGCGGCCAGGCCGCCGGCGAACTGTTGTTGCCGCTTGCGGACGACGTCGCCGGCCGGGCGAGCATGACGCTCGAACAAATAGACCTGGGTCGGTTGTTAGGCGGACTGGCGCGGCTGCCGGTGCGGATTGAAGGACGAGCCGATGCGATGCTCGACGTGCAAATGCCGCCGGGGCAGTTGGCAAACATCGGCGAGTGGAACGTGCTGGCGTCGGTGGATGCCGCCCACATTGCCGCCGATTCGATTCCCTTGGGCGGAGTTCATGCGCGGCTGACCAGCGGGCAAGAGCTGATCCATTATCGCCTCACTGGCCAGGCTCTGGACGGAAAGCTGGATCTGAACGGCGAGTGGCGCCTGCCCGACGCGGCGCATCCCAAGGGGATCAACCAGGGAAGGCTCACGCTCGAAAAGCTGCAACTCCGCCGCGCGGGGGAACTGCTCCGCCGGCGCGGCTCGCTCGAGTCGCTCGACGGCATGGCCAGCGTCGAATTTGATTACGAGCACGATGACGAGAGCGGGCTGCCGCTGGGCACGTGCCGGTTGTCGGTCGACGACGTTCGCTTCAACGACGAGCGGCTGGCGGATCGGGTGCGGGTTGCCGCCCGCTTGACGGGCGATCGGATCGAGCTGGAACATGCGACGGGCGAATTGGCCGAAGGCCGTTTCACGATGCGCGGCGTCACTCACCTGTCGCGCGACCGTCACAGCGAGTACGAAGCCGAGCTTTACGGGGCCGAAGTCAAACGCCTGCTGTTCGCCTGGCCCGCCTTGGCCGTTCACAGCCGCGGCGTCGCCGACCTTGCCTTGCGGTTCTATCACGCCAACGGCCGTTCGTACCGCATTCGCGGCAACCTGCAGGCTCGCGAAGGAGAGATTGGCGAATTGTTGCTCCGTAATCTGCGGACGCCCATCGAAATCAACATCGATCCCTACAGCGGGCGCCGCGAACTGCACCTGCGGGGCCTGGTGATCGAGATTTCCCCGGGGCGGATCTCGGGCGACGTTCGCATCGTATCCGACAACCAGTTGCAATTGAACGTCAAAGGCCAGTTGACCAACGTCCATTTGGAGAAGGCAATTCGCCGTTCGCCGCACCGTCCGAAGTCGACCGGCCGCGTTTCCGGCACGTTCCAATTCAGCGGACGTAACGTCCGCTCGGTGCGCGACCTGGACGGCCGCATCCTGGCCCAGCTACGCGATGCGCGGGGATTGCCCGGCATGGATCAGGCGAGCAATCATACGAGCGGCGGCTTGAGCAGCGCCACGCAGTTCAACGAAGGCGAGGTTCGCGCGACGATGTCTCGCGGCGTGGTCCGCTTCGAACGTTTGTCGCTGGCCGGGAAGAACACGCAGGTTTACGGCGCCGGGCAGGCGTCGCTCGGCGGCCGCCTTGATATGGAAGTGACGGTCAACACCAATCTGCTCAATCCCGCCGCTCAAGGCGCGCTTTCGCTGGCGACGCAGCTCTCGCTGCTCGCCGCCCCGCCGCTGGCGTTGCTGCTGGAAGCCAACCAGTTCCTTTCCAACCAGGTTGTGCATCTCAAAGTCAGCGGCACGCTGCGTTCGCCGTCGATTCACGTCCGTCCCTTGCCGCTGTTAGGCGAGGAAGCCGTGCGTTTCTTCCTGATGCAAGCGCCGGAGCCTTGAGTGCGGATGACTCATCCTCCCCGACTAACCCGAAGCGCCAGCGAGGCGGATTGGTTTCTCAGCCTCGCTGACGCTTCGGGTTAGTGTGAGCTCGTTGTCGACTTATCTCAGGGGCTGATGAATACGCCCGGCTAACGAGCCCGCGGCGCCGCGCTAATCAGCGCTGCCGGCATGTTTGTTTTCTCGCGGCTTTTCGCTGCGGCCGGAGAGACTCGCATCTCCGCCATGCGCGATGCGCCGACGCAATTTTTCCGCGTCGCTTGCGCAGTCTACGTCGATTTCCGCGCTCGGCAAGTCGAAAACACAAAGCGGGCAGACGACCGCGCTGGCTGCGCCTGGCCTGCGGCGTCTGGAAGTCGCCGGCGCCCGCGCCCGGACGAACGAGCCCTCGCGGCGCCGCCACGATGCGGAGAGGAGACGCTTTTGATGTACCACCTGCGCAAGCTCCTACGTTCGCAGCGCCGCTTGTCTGGGACTGGCCTGTTGGACGGTTGCTCTGGCCGGCTGTTCGAGCTCGTTCACGCTGTTCCCGTCCAGCAACGTACTGCTGCGCGAAACGAAGGAAGTCCGCCGCCGCGTGCCCGGCTGCGCGCCGGCGCCGCGAGAATTGAACAAGACCGTGCTCCCCTCGTACCTGGTGCAAGCGGGCGACACGCTGCTGGTCGAGCCGGTCTCGCTCGATTCCGAATTGCGGTTTCCAGCCGACCAGACGGTGCTGCCCGACGGCTCGATCGACCTGGGCCGGTTTGGCAAGCTGATTGTGGCCGGAAAGACGGTCGAGCAGATCGAAAGCGACGTCGCTGCGACGGTCAAAGAGGCCGAGCCGAAGGCGGAAGAGATCAACGTCCGCCTGGTCAATCCGCAGAGCGCGGTCTACTACGTGCTGGGCGAAGTCAGCTCGCCCGGCTCGTTTCCTTTGTTTGGCCGCGAGACCGTGCTGGACGGCATCCTGGAGGCGGGCGGCCTGACCGACAAAGCGTCGCAGTGCAATATCATCTTGAGCCGTCCCAGTTCGCCCTGTTCCTGCCGGACGGCCATGCCGATCTGTTACCGTCAGATCGTGCAACTCGGCGATACGACCACCAACTTCCAGTTGATGCCGGGCGACCGGATTTTCGTGGCGACGCGCACGTTAAGCGAGCAGCTCTTCCCCTGCTTGAACCCTTGTGCCTGCTGCAAGGGCTCACAGTGTCCCTGCCCGACCGCGGCCGGAGCGATTTCTCCACCGGTCACCTCGTATTCCGAACCGGCGGGGGCCGAGACGACGATCGTGGAAACGCTCGAAACGCCTGCGGCCGAGCCGGTCGGCGCCATCATCAGTGAAAGGATCGAGGCCGCTCGTCCCGAGGAGCTGCCTTAGCAGGCGTAGAAGCGGCCCGTCATGGCGCCCCAGTAGAGACTGGTTCCGGCCGCGGCCGCCGGATTGCGATTGGCGGCTCGGCCCTGCATGTCGATAATCGCCAGTTGCCGCTGGTCTTGCTGCGGGTCGTCTTTCAACAACTCCGCCAGCACCGCTTCGGGCAGCTTGCCTTCGCCCAGCAGATCGAGGCCCGCGGCCCATACTTCGGCACGTGATAGTGCTGCGTGCAGAACGCGCCGACGCCCGCACGCACATAGGGCACGACCTTGCCGACCGCCGGGTACTTGCTGGCCACCGCATGCCCGGAAATGCCCGATTCGGGATCGACCGCTACGATCGAAAATGTCGCCGACAATCGGCCCCTGGTAGACTCGGACCCTGCCGCTACCTCTCGCTCGCCGGCCTGCGCCGAACAAGCCAGCAACAATACTATCAGACCGAACCAACGCCAGCGCATTTTTCGTCTCCTTCAAGTGCGGAAGTTCGCTCCAATCCTATGTTATGGATTTTCAGCGGCACAAGATCCGACGTCCAATGACGTTTGCGAATTGTCCATTTCCCGCCGCAATCGACAAAAATCGCGTTTCTTCCCGGTCGGCCTCCATCGCACACTCGCCACTGGGGGTTTCCCTGAAGCCGGTTCGGGCCTTGTATCGCCCGGGAACTGGTGTAGTCTGAAATCAGTGCGCCAGGGGGGGCTGGATCGATGAGCGAGACAGGGCCGCGCTTTGTGGTTGCAATCAACGTACGACTTCGCGTGCGGGTCGTCGTAGTTCCCCCTCTCCCACCGCGGTGGCGTATAGGTACATGTCTGCTTCCCCTTCGGGCGGCCCCCGAGCCGTCACGGCGGCGAACCGAACGAACTCATCGCAGTTCGTCGGCTTTCAGCTCGCCGATCAGGATTACGCCTTTCGAATCGAGCAGATCCAGGAAATCGTCATCCTGGAGGATGTGACCAAAATCCCCCAGACGCCCGAATACGTCGAAGGGGTGAGCAATCTGCGGGGAGCGATCATTCCGATCATCAACCTGCGGAAGTTGTTCGGGCTGCCGCCGAAAGCCGTGGACGGCGAGACGCGGACGATCGTGGTCAACGTTGGCCAGCGCACCATGGGCTGCACGGTCGATACGGTTTCGCAGGTGATGCGCATCACAGAAGAAGATATTCGGCCCGCCCCGGATACGGTCACGGCGGACGGCGCCGGATACATCTCGGGATTTGCTCGCCAAAACGGCCGCTTGATCATCCTGCTCGACATCGATGAGTTGCTCGACCCGGCCAAGCTCGAGCAGGTCCGGCAGGCCGCCGCACACGCCTTGAACACGCGGGCCTGAACGACGCACGCCTGCCCGCGACGGAGCGCGAAGCAATCGAGGACGGAGCCGCTGAATGCTTTTCCGTCCTGCAATTGACTGCGCACCTGGAGTTACGTTTATGGCAAAGGTTCCCCATCGATCGACGAGAAACGGCCGCAGAAGGACGGCCCGGAGCGGGGCGAAGCTCGACGCGGCGTTTTTCCAGCAGATTGCCGAGAACACCGGCGTACATGTGATCGTGGCCGACGCCGAGTTGCGAATCGTCTACATGAATCCGGCCTCGGCGGCGACGTTGCGGAAGCTCGAGCACCTGCTTCCTTGCCGCGTGGACGAGATGATCGGCAAATCGATCGACCTGTTTCACAAGCAGCCCGAGATGCAGCGGCGGCTGCTGGCCGATCCGCGCAACCTGCCGCACCGGGCCAACATCCTGCTGGGAGACGAGATTCTTGATCTCACGGCGACCGCCATCCGCGACGCAGACGGCAATTATCTGGGCCCGATGATCAATTGGGAGCTGGTCACCGAGGCCGAAACGCTACGTCAAGAGCAGCAGCGGCTGCGGCAGATGGTCGAAAACGCTACGCTGCGGATCATCATGGCCGACCGCGATTTCAAGATCGTGTACATGAATCCCGCCTCGGTCAATGCGCTTTGGAGCTTGCAGCACCTGCTGCCTTGCCCGGTCGACGACATGTTGGGCAAGTCGATCGATATCTTCCACCGGCATCCCGAAGTCGCAGCGCCGGCTGCTGTCGGATCCTCGCAATTTGCCCCACCGGGCGACGATCCGACTGGGCGACGAGCTGCTCGATCTCAACGTCAGCGCCATTCTCGACGTGCGCGGTCAGTACGTCGGGCCGATGGTCACCTGGGAGGTGATCACCGAAGCGGAACGTTCGAAGGAGCGCGAGCGAGCGCCTGCAGGAACAGCAGCTTGCGGATAAGGAAGTGCTTGAGCGGAAGGTGAATTCGCTGATGCGCGTCGTGACCGCCGCGGCCGAGGGCGACCTGACGCAGGAAAGCGACGTGACCGGCGCCGACGATATGGGACGGCTTTCGGCCGGACTGTGCAAGATGCTGACGGACCTGCGCAACGTGATCGGGCAGGTGATCGAGGCCGCCCACCAGCAGAACGAAGGCGCCCGGACGATCGCCGAAAGCAGCGCCAACCTCAGCGAAGGCGCCCAGTCTCAGGCCGCCGCGGTCGAGGAAATGACGGCTTCCGTCGAGCAACTCATTCGAGTCGATCGAAGCCATCTCCAAGAACGCCGCCGAATCGAAGGACCAGGCCGACGAGACGGTCGCCCTGGCCAAGGGCGGCGGCAAGACCGTGACCGAGGCCGTCAACTCGATGCGGCTGATTCAGAAATCGAGCGAGCAGATCAACGACATCATTCAAGTGATCAGCGAAATCGCCAGCCAGACCAACCTGCTGGCGTTGAACGCCGCGATCGAGGCGGCCCGAGCCGGCGAGCACGGGCTGGGCTTCGCCGTGGTGGCCGACGAGGTGCGCAAGCTGGCCGAGCGATCCAGCGAGGCGGCCAAGGAGATTACGCAGCTCATCAAGGAATCTTCGCGGCGCGTCGAAGAGGGGGCCAATCTGTCCGAAAAGGTCGGCCAGTCGCTCAAGCAGATCGTCGAAGCCGTCGACAACACCGCCGACGGCATCGCCAAGATCGCCAGCGCCACCGAATCGCAAGCGGCCAGCGCCACCCAGGTCAAGACGGCGATCCGCTCGGTCTCGCACACCACCGAATCGAACGCGGCGGCGGCGGAAGAAATGGCCGCCAGCGCCGAGCAACTGGGGGCCCAGGCCGAGAGCTTGCGAGATCTGGTTTCGAAATTCAAAGCGTGACCGCCGTGTGGGAACCCGAAAAACTGTCGTCGCTGCAATTCGGCCGCTTTCGCGATTTCATCTATCGCCAAAGCGGAATCCGCATCGACGCCTCGAAGGTAACGCTCGTCAGCAACCGTATCCGACGCCGACTGCGGGCCGGCGCCTACTCCGACTTCGACGCCTACTACGCGCATCTGACGTCACCGCAGGGACGCGGCGAACTGGAACAGTTTCTCGACGCCATCACCACCAACGAGACGTATTTTTTTCGCACTCCCGCCCACTTCGAGTGGTTCAAGCGGGAGTTTCTGCCGGAAATGCTGCTCCAGGAGCGGCAAAACTCGCGGCCTGCGGCGCCTGCGCGTCTGGTCGGCCGCTTGCAGCACGGGCGAAGAGCCCTATTCGCTGGCGATCTGCACGGCCGAAGACGCTCTGCGGCTGAAAAATTGGCAAATCTCGATCCTGGGCACGGATATCAGCGAGGCGGCGTTGAAAGACGCGCGGAGCGGCGTGTACCGCGAGCGATCGCTGGACGAGGTCAGCCCCACGCAGCTAAAGCGGTACTTCGATGCACAGCCCGACGGCAAGAGTTGGCAGCTCAAACCGGCCGTCCGGGAACTGGCGGAGTTCCGTCGGCACAACCTGATGCAGCCGCTGCGATTGCCGCCGTTCGATTGCATCTTCATCCGCAACGTGCTGATCTATTTCGATCGCGAGTCGAAGCGGACGGTGATCAAGAACCTGATCGGCTCGCTGGCCCGCGGCGGATACCTGGTCGTCGGGCCTTCCGAGGGAATCTACGACATGCTCGAACCGCTGCAGAAGCGGACCACTTGCATCTACCAGAACGCATGAGCTGCGGGAGTCGACGGTCGTGAGCGATGATTTCGATTTTTCCACCGGCTCGCCGTCGGAGGAAATGGCGCAGTACCTGCAGCTCTACCTTGACGAGTCGGCCGAGCAACTCGACGCCTTGGTCGAATCGTTGCTGGTGCTCGAAGCGCAGCCGAGCGACGCCCAGCAGTTGAACGAGGCCTTCCGCCTGATCCACTCGCTCAAAGGTTCTTCAGGCATGATGGGCATCGACAGCGTCACGGCGACTCGCCCATCACCTGGAAAACCATTTCGAGCGATTCGCGTTCCGGGCTGCGACAATTGGATCAGCCGTCGATGGGGCTGATTCTCCGCTGCATCGACTTTTTGCGGCACTGCCTGGACCGACTTCGCGCAGGTGACACGCTGAGCTCGGCGCCGGAACTGCTCGAGGAATTGAACGCACTGGCGTCTGCTCCTCAACAGTTGCGCGTCCGGTCGAAGTGGCTCCGCCTGAGACCGTGACAGCCGCGGAAGCTGCAGCGCCGCCGGCGGAGACTGCGCCTTCCGCCGCTGCGGCGCCGGAGGCGTCGGCTGCTGATTCGAGAGCGATGCTCGCACTCGGCCCCTGCGGCCGAGCACAGATGTGCGATTATCGTCTCGATCGCGCACTTCGAACACGAGCTGCCTTTGGCCGATCTGAAGGCCGAACTGGTGTTGATGCGTTTGTCGGAGATTGCCGTGCTGCACGACGTCCAGCCGGCGCGGGCCATGCTCGGCGGCTTGCCGGAACTGAACCAGATTCAAGTGCTGCTCAGCAGCGATCGCTCGGCGGCGGAGCTGCGCATCGCGGCCGACGTCGATGGCGTTGATGAGGTCGAGATCGAGGCAGGCGTCACGTCGTTCGCGCCGAGCGCGCCGACTGCCGCCGACGTGGCAAGATACGTCTAGCGCAAGACGGCGGCGCGCCCGAAGAAGCCGCGACACGAGGCGCCGGCGCCTGCGCCATGGCGCCCGCAAGCGACGCGGCCCAGAGCCGGCTGAAGGTCGTGGAAACGGTGCGGGTGGATATTTCTCGGCTCGATAACCTGCTGAACCTGGCCGGCGAGCTCGTCGTCAACAAGGCGCGGTTCGTGCAAATTGCCCGGCAGATGAGCCCGGCCTTCAAGAAGTCGGGCGTGTTGGGGCGAGCGCGGGCGTTCGGCGAGTCGATGCGCGAGGCGGTGCAGGCCATGAAGGCCCAGACGCCCGGCGACAACGTCGACTGGCTGACGATTGGATCGAACACGTCCGCGAACTCGAGTCGGAAATCGAGGCGCTGGAAGAGCAATGGCGATTCTGGGAGGAAAGCCGCCGCAGTTCGCGCAGTTCACCGAAGCCATGGATCAGATGAACCGGGTTTCCGACAGTCTGCAACGCGGCGTACTGCAGACGCGGATGGTTCCCGTCGCCCCGCTGTTCAACCGTTTCAAACGCGTGGTGCGCGACATCTCGCGGGAACTCGGCAAGCAGGTGCAACTGGAGATTCGCGGCGAAAAGACCGAGCTCGACAAGCGGATGATCGATGAGCTGGGCGACCCGCTGGTGCACCTGGTGCGAAACGCCATCGACCACGGCATCGAATCGGCCGAGGCGCGGGCCGCAAGCCGGCAAGCCGGACTCCGGCGTGATCCGCTTGGAGGCCGCCCATGCCGGCAATAACGTCCTGATTTCGGTCCGCGACGACGGCGGAGGCATCAACGTCGAGAAGGTGCTGCAGTCGAATCGTCGACACGCCGATTGGCACGCCGGCCCATGTGGCCGACGAAATGTCCGATCGTGACGTCATCGAGCACATCTGGCATCCCGGCTTCAGCACGGCCGACGTCGTTTCGGATATTTCCGGCCGCGGCGTCGGCATGGACATCGTCAAGACTCGACATCGCGGAACTGAACGGCGCCATCGACGTCGAACACGAGTTGGGCCAAGGCACGAGCTTCACCATCCGGCTGCCGCTGACGCTGGCCATCGTCCGCAGCCTGCTGTTCCGTCTGCGGCATGGCGTGTTCGCCGTGCCGATCGCCAACGTTCGCGAAATCGTTTCCGTGGCGGTGGACGAGATCGTGACGATCCACGGTCGACAAACCTTTGAGGTGCGGGGAGAATTCATCCCGCTGGCCGATATCGACGACATTTTCCAATGGCACAATGCGGACTATTGCTATCCCGGCTCGTGGGCAGTTTCCGAAGAACGGAACGCCCGGCGCCTGAACGTCGTTATTCTGCACGCGGCCGAGAAGACGATGGGCCTGAAAGTCAATGAGCTGCAGGGCGGACAAGACGTCGTCATCAAATCGCTGGCGGAGAACTTCCTCCACGTCCGCGGCTTGTCGGGGGCCAGCATTCTGGGCAACGGCTCGGTATGCCTGCTGCTGGACGTGGCGGCGGCGATCGGACTGGCCGCGCACGGCGCGGGAAAGAACGCGAAGGTTGAAGCATGATGCTCGGCAAAGAACAACTCGCGGGCTGACGACGCTCTTCTATCGCGGAGCGGAAGAGGCGACCCGAGCCTTGTCGGTCTGGCTGGGGCGGCCGGCTCGGCTGTCGATCGAGGAAGTTGAGCAGGTTCCGCTGAGCCACCGCGACCGAAGTGCTCGGCGAGGGAGAAAACCCGGTCTGCGTTTGCGGCATGGGCTTAAGGGACGGCTGAGCGGAGAGCTGATGCTGGCTTTGACGACGCCAGCGGTCTGGCGCTGGCGGACCTGGTGCAGGAACAATCGTCGGGCACTCGACGGAATGGGGCGAAATCTGCACATATCGGCCGCACTGGAGACGGCCAACATCTTCGGGCTGCGCGTATCTGAACTCACTTGCGCCGGCCACTTGCCGGAAGCCGGCGGCGAAAGCCAATCGCTGTTCCCTTCGCCGCCGAAGTTTGCTCGCGATTTTGCGGAATCGCTGATGCAATTTGCCCTGATGAACCAGGCGATCGAATCGGATATCGGTTCCTGACGCAGCACCGAATTTCAATTGAAACGGCACCAGTTCACTGCAACTTGCTGTTCGTCCCCGATGCGGCCTGCCTGGGCGAGCCTGCAGGAGCTGCTGCCCAAATGAAGCACAGGCAGCCCGAAAGACAGTCACTCCCGATGGGGGAAATCGCCGTCGCTGCGAAGCGGCGGCGTGTTGCGTACGTTGCTTGGGTCGTGCGTGGGTTTGGCACTCTACGACACGGCGGTTGAAGGTCGCCGGTCTGGGGCATATTGTGCTGCCTGCCTCGCTGGGCAAGAACCGACGTTCCCGGGAAATTCGCCGATACTGCGATCCCGGTGATGTTCAATAGCATGCATAGACTGGTAAACAATCAGACGGCTGAAGCCGCAGGCCAAGATTGCGGGCGGGGCCAACATGTTCGCCGCGGCCGACGCCCGGAACTCAATCGGCGTGCAAAATGTACGACGCCGTCGAACGCCTGCTAAACGCACTTGCGGATTCCGATCGTCGGCCGGCATTGCGGCGGCGAACAAGGGACGGCGGATGAAGCTGGACGCGTCGACCGGCATTGTTACGATTGACATCGTCGGCTTCGAAACCACGATCCTGTAAGGAGTCGACCAGAATGGCGAAACGCGTGCTAGTCGTCGACGACGCTCTTGATCATGCGGATGCGCATCAAGGAAATCGCGCTGTGAAGCGGGCTGGGAAATTGCGGGCGAAGCCGAGCCAACGGCGAAGCAGGACTGGCACTTTATCGCGAACTTCGACCCGGATCTCACCACGCTCGACATCGTCATGCCGAAAATGGACGGCGTCGCCGCGTTGCGGCAAATCCGCGCAAGAGGATCCGCAAGCGAAAATCGTCATGGTCAGCGCCGTGGACCAGAAAGCCAAACTGACGAGTGCATTCGGGCTGGGAGCGCATCGATTTCATCGTCAAGCCTTTCGACAAGGCCCGCTTGAAAAGCTTCTTTATGAAATATGGCCGCCGAGAGCCGTCCACCGAAACCAGCGATGCGAACCACGCTTCGCCGCGGCAGGAGACGTGATCTTGGCTGACGACTTGCTGCGAATCCTGGTCGTTGACGATTCGGCACTGTACCGGCAGATGGTCTGCAACGTGCTGCGCGACGTGCCGGGCATTGATGTTGTCGGGCACCGCCAGAAGCGGGCGCGACGCGCTCGAGCAAGTCGACTCGCTGGCCCCTGATTTGATGACGCTTGACGTTCGCATGCCGGACGTTGACGGCATCGATGTACTGCGGGAGATGAATAAGCGGCACTGCCCACCAAGGCCGTGATGGTCAGCGGTTTGACGGCCGAAGGGGCGCCAAGTCACGACCGACGCCTTGATGGAGGGGGCGTTCGATTTCATTCTCAAGCCGAGCGGTCCCGATGCCGCGGCCAACCGCTCGGCCTTGCTCGAGGCGCTGCGAGAAAAGCTGCAAGCGTTTCGCGACAGCCGCAAGGCCGCCGCCGCGGCCGTCCGGCACCTGCCCGCAATCGCTTGAACCGCGACTCGCCGCCCCTGCACCCGGCTTTCGGCAAAGCCGGCGCCGGCGAGACCGGCGAGCGGTTACGCAGTCGCCGGCGATCGGAACGTCCACGGGCGGACCGGTCGCACTCCGCCAGGTGCTCGGTCGGCTGCCGGGCGATCTGCCTGTGCCGTTGCTGATCGTCCAGCACATGCCGGCGCAATACACGCATTCGCTGGCCTGCGGCTCAACGAAGCCTCGCCGCTTGAAGTGGTCGAGGCCTGCGACGGCATGACATTGGAACCGGGCTTTGCCTTTCGTGGCGCCCGGCGGACGGCAAATGAAAGTCGTGCAGTCGCGGCGCCCGCAGCAGGATTCAGATCACCGACGATCCGCCGGAAAACAACTGCCGCCCTTCAGTCGACTACCTGCTTCGTTCCGCGGCCGACGTGTTCGGAGATCGGGCCCTGGCCGTGATGATGACGGGCATGGGTCGCGATGGCACGGAAGGCTGCCGCCGGCTGAAACAACGCGGGGCTTGCGTGATTGCGCAGCACCCTGAGGGCTGCGCCGTTTTCGGCATGCCGAAAGCCGTGATCGACGAACAACTGGCCGACCATATCGTGCCGCTCGGCGGCATTGCCGCATCCATCATGAACCAGCTCGGTTTTTCGCCGCGCACCAGGCAAGACCCATGACCGAACCACAAACTGCCCAGAGGCTCGTCGCACTGATTGCTGAAGACAGCCGGATCCAGGCCAAGATCCTGGAACATCGGCTCGTTCAGGCCGGATATCTCGTACTCATCGCCCAGGACGGCGCCGCGGCGCTCGAATTGGCGCGGCGGCAGACGCCGGACGTGATCATCTCCGACATCGAGATGCCGAAGATGAACGGCTACGAGTTTTGCCGCGAGGTCAAGCAAGACCCGGCCCTGTGTAACGTTCCCGTCGTGTTGTTGTCGACGTTGTCCGACTCGGTGGACATCATCAAAGGACTCGATGCCGGCGCCGACAACTACGTTACCAAACCGTACGACCCCAACTATCTGCTCTCCCGCGTCGAATCGCTACTGAAGGGCCCCGTGGCCGAAGACGGCGCCGCGGTCGACGGCGAAATGCCCGTCACATTGGCCGGGCAGACTTACCGGGTCAAGTCGGGCCGCCGGCAGGTGTTGAATCTGTTGGTTTCGACGTTCGAAAACGCGGTGGAGAAGAATCGCGAGCTGCACCGGCTCAACGAACAGCTCACGCTGGCCAAGGAAAAGCTGCAGTTGTGGAACGCCGAGCTGGAATCGCTCAACCAGCGGCTCGACACGGCGAACCAGCGCATGAGCCGCGACCTGGAGGCGGCCGCGCGTGCAAAAGTCGCTGCTCCCGTCGGACGACTTGGCGTTCTCTGCTGCGCAATTCGCCTGGAAATACACTCCCTGCGACGAGTTGGCGGGCGATTTTCTCAATTACTTTCCGCTCGATGAAAAGCACATTGCCATGTTCGTCGTCGACGTCAGCGGTCACGGCGCGGCCTCGGCGCTGTTGGCAGTGGCCGTCGGACGCCTGCTGACGGCTCACGCTTCGGCCTCGTCGCTGCTGGTCCGCCGCGCTTCGGAAGATGCGCCGCTGGAAATCACGCCTCCGGCGGACGTCGCCTGCGAGTTGAATCGACGGTTTCAGATGGACTCGCAAAACGGTCTCTACTTCACGATGGTCTACGGCTACCTGAACGTTGAGACGAACGAGTTCCGCTACGTCGTCGCAGGGCACCCGCCGCTGGTCCACGTCCCCCGCGGCGAGAGCCCTCGAAATCTTCTCGGCGACGGCTTTGCCATCGGCATGGTCGAAGGCGTCGATTACGACGAACAGACCGTCAAGTTGCAGCCGGGCGATCGCGTGTACTTTTACTCGGACGGCGTTCCCGAAGCGATGAACGTAGATCTCGATCAATTCACCGACGAGCGAATGCTCGCCGCCCTGTCAGCCAGCGGCTCCAAGGAGCTGGCGACAAGCGTCAACAACCTGTTCGACGCCGTCCTGGCGTGGTGCGCCCCCGGACGCCCGAAGGATGACGTATCGATCCTGGGCTTGGAAATGGCCGACGAGCAGACCCGCTCTGCCTGAGTCGCGCGAGCGTCGTGGGCTACGCATCGCGCTGATTGGCGGAGCGTTTTCTTGTGTAACCGGCTCGTCGTTCGTTTTGGGGACCGAGGCCGGGTATCAGGCGGGCGCGGCGATTGATCGCGTTAATCCCGCGAGCTTTGCGCTTCGAAAGCCGGGCGTCCGGCATCACTGCTCATTTCCCTTCTTATCCCGCGATGGCCGGTCATGCGACGGCGGCTGTTGCTGAGCGTACCAGTCGTCGTGCAGCTTCTTTAACCGCGTAACGACGTCGGGGTTCTCTTTCGCCAGGTTGCGCGTTTCCGAGACGTCTTCCGCCAGATTTGAGAGGAACAACTTCTTGTCTTCGTTGCTTAACGGCCCGCCGGACGTGTCTCGGGCGTTGCCGATCAGCTTCCAGTCGCCCTTCGCGCGCGGCCCATTGGGCGTTGGCGGCCGGCGCCTACGTGCCAATGCAGCGACGTTGTGCGGAGCTGGGGCCGTCGCGGAGCGGACCACCGGCACGAGGCTTATGCCGTCGATGTCTTTGTTGAGCACTGTGGCCCCGGTCAACTCGGCGATCGTCGGCATCCAGTCGCAGGAGTGTACGAGCTGGTCGCGGACCTCGCCTTCCGGCAGATGGCCGGGCCAGGAAATGACCGCCGGCAGTCGCATGCCGCCTTCGAACAGGCTGAACTTGGCGCCGCGATACGGGCCGGCATTGCCGCCGCCGAAGTGGGCCCGCTCCTCGGTCGAATGGCCGTTGTCCGACTGGAAGACGACGATCGTCTTCTCGCGCAGGCCGAAGTCGTCCACTTTGTTCGAGCAGTGCTCCGACCACTCGCTCGTCGAGCGTCGAGACGAACGCGGCGTACAGGTTCCGCGGGTAGGGCAGGTCCTTGTAATGCTCCAGCCACTTCGGATCGCCCTGATAGGGATAATGCGGCATGTTGATGGCGAAGTAGATGAAGAACGGCTGACTGCGATGCTGCTCGATGAAGCGGGTCGCCTCTTCCACCATCAAGTCGCCGAAGAACCGGCCGGGAGATTGCACTTCGCGGCCGTTGCGGTGCAGGTCGTGCACGTTCGGCCCGCTCCAGTAGAAGAAGTGCGAATAGTTGTCGATGCAGCCGCCCATGTGACCGAACGAGTGATCGAAGCCCTGGCCATTGGGCATCGTCTCAGGCGTGTAGCCGAGGTGCCACTTGCCGATGTGGGCCGTCGCGTACCCGGCGGCCTTGAGCATTTCGGCGATCGTGACCTGTTCGCCGGGCATGCCGTGCCCGCCTCGCTGCGAGCCGGCGTTGTCCGGCACTCCGGCCCGCAACGGGTAACGCCCGGTCAACAACCCGGCGCGCGACGGCGAGCAGACCGGGGCCGCCGCATAGAACTGCGTAAACCGCACTCCGCGCTGCGCCAGCGCGTCAATCGCCGGCGTCTCCAGATCCTTCGCTCCATAACACCCCGCGTCGATCGAGCCCTGGTCGTCGGTCAAGATGACGATCACGTTGGGCGCTGCGTTTGTTCGGCAGCCAGCAGTCCCGCAGGAAGCATTTGCAAAGCGGCTGCGGCGGCCAAACACCATGCCCAGGTCGTGGGAGGGCGTCGCAGGCCGTGCGAGAGGGGGCGAGGGAAATGGGAGAGCGTTATGGAACGGAAGGGAAGCATACTGAATCCTCTGAGGCAGATGGCTCATGCGTTGCAGGCGATGTGTTGTTGCCCGCCTCCGCGGCGGCGACCCGCCCTGAAGAGTGCAATGCAACGGGCAGGATAGCCCAAAACGCCCAAGAACCGCGGCAGGCGGAGAGCGTATTGTCTTCCACGCGAACGCCTTGGTCAATTCCTTGCGAAACCGTGGTGACGCCATTTGATCGGATGCAACAGAGGAAACAATCGCCGAGGAGGAAGGAGACCATGGGCGACGCGATTGTATTTCGAGCGATGCGTCGGGTAGACTAACCGGACGTTCGTCACGAATCGCGAACGGCTTTTCTCGACGGATTGAATACTGGGCTCTCCGTTGCTCATTTGTCCGCATGGAGATCGAAATGCAAAGAACGCCGTTGTGCCGCGTTTGCGTGGTGTTGCCTTGTTCTTGTCCGGTCGGGCGGGATCCGGGCACAAGATATGGCGCTATATGTATTCGATCTGCAGGAAGAAACAGCGACTCGAATTACCGCCGAGCCGCTCGAGGGACTACGCCATTGCGGCGCCTCGGACTGGTCGCCGGACGGAAAGCGGTTTTTGTTCGACGCGTCGCCGGGGAGGCAATACAACCAGACGAAAATGTTTGTAGCAGACTTCCCGGTTAAGGAAGACGCCAGGTTTACCGATCTGGGAATGGGCAATTGTCCGAACTGGTCGCCCGACGGCAAGAGAATTGCGTTCTTACTCAACAACGGCGCTGTTCAAAACGCGCCGGCCGGCATCTGGACCATGACGTCGGACGGCGCCATGCGCGAACGCCTGGGAGGCTATGGGCGTCCGAAATGGTCGCCGGATGGAAAACGCATTCTCACCGTATCCTTCGACACTCCGTGCCGGTTGTCTTTGATCGATACGGAGAGTGGGGCTGTGCAAGCGGTTATTCTACCAGGCTACGAGTTCATCTCGGTTCCCAATTGGGCCGGCGACGGGCACACGATCATATCAATTGTCCGCGCCGAAGGGCCGCTGTCGATCGCCCTGGTCGACGTCTCCAATCCGACCGATGCCAGCATAAAACAGACGCTTTGGATCCGCGGAGACGGGACCACGGTTTCGCCAACCTGTCCCGTTTATTCGCCGAAATCCAAACAGTGCGTATTCTCTGGCTGGACGTCGAACGGCTCGGCGCTGTATGCGTTCGACGTTGGCCGCAATCTGCCGCGTAAATTGGAAAAGGATTTGCTCGATCCCTTTCTGAGCGGTTTGGCCTTGTCGCCGGACGGCCGGCGCCTGCTGTTCGTCAGTAGTCGAGAGTAGCGACGGGAGCTGGCGCGGAAAGCAGGACCAAGCGTGACGGCGGGGTGGACCCCCGTTGATTTCCCTGGCAATTGCGAGACCTTTCCATGTTCAATAGCCTGAGGTTTGAGTCGGTCCTGTTCGGCTGCATCTGTCTGAGCTCCGCCAGCGCTTTCTCACAAGAACATCCCGCGGATCCGCCGCAGACCCAGCTCAAAGAGGCATCGCAGAAGCGAACCAGGCAGGAGCGAGCCGGCGACCTGGCGGTGCTCACAAACGCCGCCGCGAAGTACGCGCTCAAGATCGAAAACGGACCTGCCGTGTCGTTGCGTCGCGAGCCCGTATATCGCTGGAGCAATTCCATTGCCGCGGCGATCGGCCGCGAGGTGAAAGACGCGGCCGTTTATGTTTGGCTCGCCGACGGTCGCCCGGCGGCAATCGGCTCGGTCGTGTGGTACACGCAAATAGGATTGTTCCACGAGTTTCAGTCGCTGGCGCCCGGGCCTCTGACGGCGGAGAGAGACCGCAAAACGATCTGGGAAGCGGGTCAATCGGGAATTGAATTCAGGCCGGTTCCCGACTCGCCGCGGCCGGCTGACGCCGCAGGCGCCGCGATTGGTGCAAATGCGATCGATCGCCGCTCGCTTCCGCGCGGAAGTGATTAAAGGCCGGCCCTCGTTTCCCGAAGGATCGGTCTGGCAGTTGCGACTTCTCACCACGCCGCTGCTGCACTACGGCAAACCGTCAGGTCTGGCGCGCGACGGCGGCGTTTTTGCCTTCTGCCAGGATACGGATCCCGATGTCTTTTTAATGCTCGAGGCTCGGGCCGCGGGCGACGAGCTGGCGTGGTACTTTGCGATGGGACCGCTGACCAGCCGCGAGACAAAAGCATGGTGCGATGACGCATCGTCTGGTCGAAGCCTTTGATCGCGCCGCCGACCAACCCCCAACGCCCCTATTTCGTCGCCGGACCGTTCGCGGCGCCCTGAGGATGGCATGCGGCAGCGACTCCGATGATCGGCCGCCGAAAACTGCTTTCGCCGCTACTTTCGTCGCGCCGAGTCCGGCAGACTCCTGAAGAAATAGGCCTCGTCTTGCATGCCGTCCATCAGGCGGTCGACTCGCCATACTTCTCGTTCTTTGTAGTACCCTGCCAACTCGTCGCGGTTGAGCCGGGCGAAGGCATACGTCCAGCGGGCGTCGTCGGGTTGTTCGCGGGCTTCGAGCAACAGCAGCGTTTCTGGATCGGTGCCAAGGACAAACGCGAAGATCGCCCCGTCGATCGCTTCGCCATTCATGGCCTGATAGCGGTACACCGGCTTGCTTAGCAGCCGCAACGCCTGCCGCTCGCCGTCTGCGTTGCGGCGACGGTCGACCAACACGGCCGAGAAACTGGCCGCCATGGCGCGCATCTGCCGCAAACGCTGCCGGGCGTTTCCGGCCGGCGCTGGCGCGTCGGACAAATCTTGCAGTGCAATGCCTGCTTGATCGCACTTCCAGAGCACGGCCTGATCGCGACGGGCAAGGAGGTTCGATTCCGAAAGCGAGAGGAACTCGCCCGTGAATCCCCAGGCCGGCTGCCACGCCTTGTAAAGCGACATCACGGCTTCCGGCCGACCGCCCGCCGTCCAGACGTAGATGTCTCCGTAGATCCGGCCCGTCGCGGGGTTCGTCCAGCGCAAAATCGGATTTGGCTCGAGCTTTAACTCGGTCTTGTCCGTTCCGACGGCAATTCGCCACAGAGGCAACTCGGCTTGGATCAGTCGCGAGGTTTCGCGGAGTTCGACGTCAACCTGATTCGTCGGCTCAGACTGATCGTTTCGATCTTCGGAAACCGCATAAGGCCCGCCAAGCAACAACGCCAAAGCCGCGACGCCTGCTCGCACGAACGACGACCCGGCAAATCGAGCGCACATGACACCCCCTTACAACGAAAAGACGGAAAGACTGTCGCCTCTCAGAGTAAGGCGCGGACATCCGAGGCGTCCATGTAGCAGGCCGCGAGGCCCAAGGCGGCCCGGCAAATCCCCAAGCCAATTCCCGTAACTTGCTTGTTGCCTTTTATGGTCTACACTCTTCATGGCAGTCCTCTCAGAGCCTGGTAGAGTTCCTTCGCAAGATCGCTACCTGCTTTCGGGCTGCCTTTTTTTGTTGGTGCGTAACTGGCAAGGCATTCTCCCGGGGCAAGTCAAGCGGGAAGCCTTGACCGGTAGGCAGAATCGCCCATCCGTTGAGGAGCGTCGCGATGTTCATTCCGATCAATGTGCTGGCCTGTGGCTTATTGTTGCCGACTCTCGCCCCGGCTTCGGGATCGGACGCCAAGAACATCGATGCGGTCGCCAAGCAGGCATTCGCCCCGCTTCCGGGCAAGGCGGCTGTTGTGTTTACGGAATTGACTGACAACGGCCCCGCGCCGCTCTTTGAGCTGCATGGAAACGAGCGATTTGCGATCGGGTCGAGTTTCAAGCTGTTCATCCTCGGCGTTCTGGCTGAAGAAGTAAACGCCGATCGGCGACAGTTGGCTGACGTGATGACGTTGCAGCCGCAGTGGATCGGACCGCCGCACAGCGAATTGGCCGAGTGGCCGATCGGCTCGCCCGTCACGCTGCACACGCTGGCGCTGAAGATGATTTCTATCAGCGACAACACGGCGACCGATCATCTGTTGCACCTGCTGGGGCGCAAGAGAGATCGAGACGCAAATGGCCGTTATGGGGCACAGCCATCCCGAGTGGAACCGCCCGCTATTGGCCACGCGCGAAATGGCCATGCTTCGCGACAAGAATACGGGACGGTTGGGCCTTGCATACCAGAAGCTGGATGAACCGGCGCGGCGGAAGTTCCTGGTCGAGAAGTTGAGCGGGACGCCCCATTACGAAAAGCTCGATTTCGACGCTGCGGCCTATGACCTGGCGGAGTGGTACGCCACGCCCATGGACATGGCCCGGGCCCTGGCGTGGCTCAAGCAGAACACCCGGCGCGACCAGGCGGCCCATCCGCTGCGAGCGATTCTGGCCGTCGAGCCGAAACTGCCGCACGACGCAAAAATCTGGCCGTATGTCGGTTTCAAAGGGGGCTCGGAAGATCAACTCCTCTGCGGCAACTGGCTGTTGCAGCATCGCCAATGGCCGCTGGTACACGTTCCACGTGTATCTGAACAGCCCCCAGGAACCCCTGGACCGAGGCAAGACGCTCAAGGCGATCGAGCAGGCGTTCGAGGCTATTCAACGGACGGTGGAATAGCCTTCTGGAAATCATGACTGGTTTCAAAATCGGCGTCTTTGGCCGAATTGGCATCTTATTGCTCATCATTTGATCGTTGCTTGCTTCCCCCTGGCATTGCTTGCAGTTGGGGGCCATCCCCAGGGAACGGCGGCGCCCGCCCAAAACCGGTCTAGGCCGATGGACGGTCGCAGGGTAAACCTAAGCAGTTGCCAACCGCAATACGGCGGCACAGGTCCTGCCGCTCGGTGCAACGTTCGGAGGCTTTACGCCGAAAGGAGCCGGCCCATGTCAGCAACTTCTTCTTCGCGCGCAGGGGACTCACAACCGTTGATTGACCTGCGTCTGGATGCCATCGACCGGGCACTGCTGGGGCTGTTGCCTCGCAGCGACCGGTTGGAGATGGTCGCACAGATTGAAACGCGGCTTCGCCAGTTGGAACCCGTGCTTGCCGCGGGTGACGAGCAGCTAGCGGCGGACGCCGAGCATTCCTCGCGCGACGCCGGCCTGTCTGTCGACTCGTCGGTCGACGACGCGCTGGCGTCGGCTGTCAAACGCTCGAGGTTGGCGGGCCGGATGAATCTCTCACGCCGCCGCCCGCGTTCGCGGTTGGGCTCGTATCGGGAGTATCTGGGATCGTGGCGCTGTCGCTGTTGGTCATGTTTCCAATTACGTATGTCCTCTGCGGTGTGCTGGAGCCGGATACCTCCATCCTGATTCCAGTGCTGGGAACGCACGTGACGGGCGTGGCGCTGGGCGGTTTGCTGGCAGTCGTACTAGGAGTCGCGGCGCTGGTCGTGCTTAATCGCCGCGACGCTCGGCTCATCGGGCATGGTTGGGCCATCACAGGACTTTGCACGGGCCCGCTGCCGATGCTTGTCGGCGGCCTGATCGTGCTGGTGGCCGGCTCCCAGCTCGTGACCGCTACGCCCAGCTTCGTCATGAGTCCCGTCAGCGAGTCGTCGGCGCCAGCCTATGGGACAACTGTGCCGGCGCCTGGCTTTCAGGCGCCTGTGGAAGAATGTCAGTTCGTGTCTGGATCGCCTTATTCCGTGGCGCCGGCGCCGGCATATTCTTCAACCCCGGCGCCGACATATTCTCCGGGCTCCACAACGCCGACACCCTATGATTCCCCAGGGTCCGCGCCGAGTCCGGCGGCCTATCCTGCCGAAATGCACGCGCCCGTGGTAAGCGTCGTAACGACACCAGCCGAAAAGGCGCCACTGGACGCGCCGGAAGGCGACGCTAATCGCCCCGCGCAACTGACGCATCCGGCGCGGACTCGGCAAACAAAGGTCCGGCCGAGCATCCTGCTCCCGTCGAATCGGCGCCAGCCGAGCCTGAGGCCGTAACGGGATTCGTGATGCAACCGAGCCGGCGCCTGAACCGGCCGTCCCCAAGATGCCGGTCGAATTGCGTTAAGGCCCGCTTGCACTAGGAAAGCTCGTACGTTTCGTACGGATGCTCGCAGGGCGTACCGCGGCTGACGTGCATCCGCTGCTGGTCGGGTTCGATGATCACCGAAAAGACGGTCTGCCATTCGCCGGTCTGCGGATCTTCGTTGGCGTGACGGCAGATGGAACGCGGGTAACCCTCGTGGTCCTGGAGCGCCGCTTTCACCGCTTCCAGGCTGAGCGGCCCGCCGGCCGCGCCAGCAGCTTGTCAATTCGCTGCTGCCGGGGATGTGACTCGATCAGTTGCGGAAACGCGTCGTTCACCGCGAGCAGCTCCGGATGCTTGCAGTGGTTGGCGTGCGTGACGCGGCCTTGTTCGCCGGCGAGGACGTGTACGTCGTCCAGCGTGACTTCCAGATCGGCGGGCCCCTGCGGCGTGGCGAGCATGATGTTGGCGGGAATGGCGCGCTGCGGCGCGGCGCACCGCGTCGACCGCGCCGTCCAGCGAATCCGCTTCGTAAATGCCGCGCACGGTGAAGTAGTGCGGCACGCCGACTTCGCGGCTGGGCGCCGGCAGCGTGTTAAGGCACAGCCCGATTCCGGCATCGTTGAAGCCGATATAGGCGATCAAGCCCGCCTGGGTGAGGTTCACCGAGCGCCGGCTTGCCGGCCGGCTTCCGCGTGAGCACGATCGTAAATGGATCCAAGGCGGGGTCGTTATCCCAGTTCTGGGCGACGATCGTTCCCTGAGCCGCGATCGCGGGCGAGGCGAGCGAGAGCGACGTGCACCCGGCATCCGCATCGGGACGAAGCTGGTTGCGAACCTGCAGCAGCATCAACTCCTCGAACGGCACGCGCGAGCTTTCGGCCATGCCGTGCAACTCTTCCAGCATGTCCGGGCTGTAGTCGCGTGCAAACTCGGTGCTGTGCGCCGCGACCTGCAGGGCGCGTTCCCGCGAGACTCGCATGGTCTTGTTGACTCGCTCCAGGGCAATTTCCGCAAAGCCGCGAATCTCGTCCCGCGCCGCCTCGCCCAGTTGCCGCCCCATCTCGCGCGGCGAGCCAGAGACGACAATCTCCCGATATCGTGTGTCAGACATGAACAAAAAGCCTGCCGGGTTGGAATGGTTGAGAATAAAACGGTTGAAGCAGCCCAAGGCGTGAGCAGCGCTGGCACAAACGCGAACCGAATTCGCCGTTTATCAACGACCTGGAATGCGTCATCGTAACTCATGCCTCGGGCAACCCCAAGCGTCTCCGGGGCGGTCAATATATCCGCCCAGGTGCAGCAGCAGAATGCGAGCTTGCGTACCGTCCGGCCATGCTATTCAACATCGAGCGGACGAGGAGAACAGGCCATAGAGGATCCGCCATGCGGCCCCCGATTGTTGACGCATACAATCCGATTGTTTATAAATGTAGATGATCTGCGGTCGTCTATCGTGAGGAGTTTGACTGCATGCCCGATCCATCGGAATCGCTCACTCCCGCCGAGTGGAAGGTCATGAATATTATCTGGCGGCGCAAACGCTGCGCCGCTCGCGAGGTGTGCGAAGAGGCGAACCGCGAACACGGCTGGGCGCCAAGCACGGTCAAAACGCTACTCCGCCGACTGGTGGAGAAGAACTACCTGCAAACGACGCAGATCGGCAACAGCTTTCTCTATCGTCCGACGCGTCCCGCCCTGCAGGCCTTGCGGCGCGCCGCCGATGCGCTGCTGCAAAATGCGTTGAAAGGCACGGTCGGGCCGCTGTTGGCCCACATGGTCAAACGCAGCCAGCTTTCTCCGGACGAATTGGCCGAATTGCGGGCCTTACTGGAAGAACGGCAAGACGACGATACCTCAAAGCGAAAGGGCGGGTCATGATCGAGACGTTGAACTTGTGGTCGATCGGATGGTCTGCATGGATGCTGACGGCGCTGGTCGAAGGAACGGTGCTGTTCGCTCTTGCTGGGCTCGTCTGGATGTTTGTGGCGCGGTGCGCTTCGGCTCAGTTCGGGTATCTCCTGTTTCTACTGGTGCTTGCCCGGCTGGCCTTGCCGCTGACAATCTCCGTGCCAGAGCGTTGGGCCTGGCTGTCTCCGCAATACGTCGTGGCGCAAGCGGGAAGCAGGCTGCATGCGGACGACAAGCCTCAATCAAAACCGCCTCGGCACGGCGTCGCGAACACGAACGAACCCCTCGATCGCGAGTTCGCCACGGAGGCGTTTGTGCCCCACGCAGATTTGCTGCCGGCCGCAGAGCCGATGTCGACAACCGTTGCGAATCAGGAACCGGCGGAATCGCTTTCGCCAGTCGCCGTCTTGATGATTGCCTGGGCCGCCATTGCGGCGGCGCTGCTGGCCCGCCTGGCATGGGTGTACGCGAAGTGGCGACATCGGCTCGCCGATGCGAAGGAAATCGAGGTCTCGGCGTTGCCTCTCGACGCAGCCGATTTGCTGCGGCGGATGAGAATTCGCCGCCGGATTCCCATCGTCGAAAGCGCCGCCCTCGACTCTCCGGCCGTGTGGGGCTTGCTGCGGCCGCGGCTGATCGTGCCGCCAGGACTGACCAGGCGCCTGTCGAGCGAGCAATTGGCCTGGGTTCTGGCTCATGAGTGTGCCCACGTGCGCCGGGGCGATTTATGGGTCATGCTGTCGCAGCGTTGGCTGCAGATCGCATACTTCTTTCATCCGGCCGTTTGGCTGGCGAACCGCATGATCGATCGCCAGCGCGAATACGCCTGCGATGATTTGGCCCTCGCCGCATCGCAGAGCCGCGGCCGCGATTGCGCGGGCGCCTTGGTGGCGGTGGCCGAGTGGGCCTGCGGCCGTCCGCCTCGGCCGGCGCTGGGCTTGTTTTCTTCGCCTTCCGTATTGAAACTCCGCGTGAAACGACTGATCGCCACGCAGTCGGCCGCCTCGGCGCGGCTTTCGCCCATATCGCTGGCGCTGTTGCTCGCCGCCGCAGCGATGTTGCTGCCGCACCTTCGTGCCGACGAGCCAGAAGCCACGCAGCAAAATACGCCGAAGGCAGCCGCGCTACAGGACGCTGAGGAGAAGACGGCGACCGCCAAACCGAAACCCGCTCCGGCGGAGCCGCAACCGCCGTCTCGTCCGGAAATGGGGAGAACCGCGGCCCCGTCGCTCGAAGCGCGGGCAGCGGCAATCGCCGCCATTCACAATGCGCATGGAAGATTATATCCGGACTACGAGAAGTTAGAGGATGCGGGCCAGAGAGTCGACCCGCGAAATCCGCAAAACGAGTTCCTGATCGCCAGCTTCGGCCCCGACAAGGCCGTCGATGACGCCCTGGCGAACCTGGCCCAATTTCCCGAACTCGCGACCGTCGATCTGAGCAGAACGCAAGTCACGGCCGCGGGCTTGAGGCATGTCGGCAGGCTGACGCATGTCACCAGACTCAGCCTCGAGTCGACGGCGACGAACGACGAAGGGCTCTCGCATTTAGTCGGCATGGAGAAACTTCAGACGCTCGACTTATCGAGGACAAAAGTGACGAGTCGCGGAATGCAATGGCTGGCGCACCTCGGAAACCTCGAGACCCTCTACTTGAGTGACGCCGCGGTAGGCGACGAGGGGCTCAAGTCGCTCGCCACTCTCGGAAAACTCAAAACCGTCGCGCTCGATAATACGCAAGTCACCGACGGTGGTCTGGACTTTTTGGCGGACGCATCTCAACTCACGGCTCTTTGGCTCCGCGGCGATCGCATCACCGATGCCGGCCTGTCACATTTGATGCGTCTCGACCATCTCGAAACGCTCGATCTTACCGGCGCGGATCAGCGACGGCGCCCTGCAGCAACTCGACCCTCGGAGAAAACTGCAAAAACTCTATCTTCGCGATTCGCAGATTGGCGACGCGTCGGCCGCGTGGTTGGGAGAGCGCACCAGGCTTGAATCGCTCGATCTAGCTTATACGGCCCTGACTGATGCGGGGCTGGCGAAACTGGCGGACTTGAACCAGCTCGAATATCTAGATTTGGCGGGTACGAAAATTACGAATGCAGTGCTAAAAGCTCTGGCTGATTGCAACAAGCTCAGAATCTTGCGGCTCGGCGATACCGCTGTCTCGGACGCCGGCATGGCTCATCTCGCGCGCCTCAAAGCCCTGGAAAACCTGGACCTGAGCGAAACCCAAATCACGCCCGCAGGCTTGCCGCCGCTGAAGACCTTGCCTCGCTTGGCGAGAATAGACGTAAGAGATACCAGCTTGACCAACTTCGACGTCTACCAGGTCCTGCCGCAAACCAATCCTAATGTGCAGAGGATTCTGGAGGCCCTTGCCGACAACACGCAATTACAACTTGTCGATCAGCGGTTGAGCAACGTCGTGGAATACCTCAGGGATCGATATAACATCGCGATTTGCTTGGACGTCAAATCATTGAAGGCGGCAGGCCACGATTCGGATTCTCCGATGCCGATCACCATGGACGTAAAGGGTATTCCGCTTCGCGAGGCATTGAACCAGATGTTGCAGAAGTACGACCTGACGATGGTCATCCGCCACGAAGTGCTGATGATCTACGCCAAGCCGTTACCGAAGCAAGTTCCCAGCATCCCAATTCTGCCGGCCGGCGAGCAACTCTCGCCAAAACTCCGAGAGGCGCTAGGCGAGAAGACCGATTTGGAATTCCCCGATCAGCCGCTGGAGCTGAACTGGGTGATCGATTATTTATCGGAAGAACACAACGTCGAAATCGTTCTGGACAATGCCGCGCTGTTCCGGTCCGGAATCGGCTCCGACGCTCCCGTCACTTTGAACGTCAAAGGCATCATGCTCAAATCGGAGCTCGAACTGGTGCTGGGCCAGCATGGCCTCACGTGCTATGCCGAAGGCGATCGTCTGGTAGTTCGGCCGATTCCTTGAGGCGACGTTGCAGCGAGCGCCTTGTCGCTCTAGCTGCGGCCAGCATAGCCAGCAACCTTCGCGGCGGTTGGAATCGCCTTTCGCGTTCACTTCCGTTTCCAGACTTTGACGTCGTCGACCCAGGCGGATTTGTTGACGGCCAGCGTGATCATGCGTTTGGTCGGATGAGCGATGCCTTCAGACTGGAACTTGCCGATCGGCTTGCCGTCCAGGCTGACGCGCATTTCGTCTCCCTCCACTTCGACCAGTAGCGTATACCACCGCTCGGCCTTGAGCTCGAGCGGAAAGCTGGCGGTCTTGCTGCGGATCAGCCGGGTCAATTCGGGCGATTTCTCGCCAGCCAGGCGCCGCTCGCGAATCTTGAGGTCCATGACGCCGGTCTTCGAGTCGGTGATGATGAGCTTGTTCAGCGTGACGCGCCCATGCAGAGGTGACCGGCGTGAACCGTCTTCAGCTTCCGATCCACGAAATCAAGCCCCAAGTCGTCGCCTTTCCGCAGCTTGAATTTCAACTCGACGGCGCCGTCCTGGAACGCCACGTTGTGAAAGATGGCGACTCCGTGGTCTGCTTCATCGTGCCGAGTGACGTGCATGGCGCCATCGGCCAGGTCGACTTGCTTATGGCCCTTGGCCCGCCAGGCGCTGTTGCTGGTCCAGCCATTGCCGATCTGTTCCTTGTCCGGCGCCGCTTCGTCGCGATTGAAGTCGTCTTCCAGAATCAGCTCGCCGGTTTGCTCAACGGGCTTTTCAGCGGCGAAGGCGGTCGACAAGCAAAGGAGTGACAACACGCAAGCCAAGACCATGACCGCATGTTTCTTCGTCAGTTGTTTCTTCATCAGTTTTTGTTGCCTTTCGGTTCTGTATGCGGGAGCTTGATCGAACCTTTGGTTACATGCCGCAATGCGACGTCGAACGCTGCTTGAGAATCGCCAAACGCCGATTCTACCGAGGCGGGAATTTGAGCGTTCTGCTGCGCAGGCGCTGCAGGCATCTGCGGCTGCCGGATAGTCGCCGCCCCCGGTTGCGTTGTCGGCGGCGAGGAGTTCGTCGAGATACGCTTGCGGCAACTCGAGCTCCCAAGACTTTTCTTCCCTCGTCACGGTGTGTTGCAGAGCCGACTCGTGCGGCCAGTAAAAGACCGGGACCGAGGCCGGCGCGTCGTAATCCTGGAACGCCTCGAATCGGTATTCGACGGCGCCTTCCGGTAGAAACACGCTACGCTCTTCCGGCGGAACGTCTCGCAAGTCATGACTCTGTTGAATTGGCTGACTTGCTTCTCCGGTGAGTGTGTCAATCGCCGTGGGCTGGCCGGTTTGCACATCAAACGCGATATGCTGTGCCGGCAACTTCAGGCGCGATCCATTTTGCCTGCTCGATTTTCAGCGGACCGGCCCAAACGAGTAGACGGACGATGAGTTTCCGTTTCCGCAGTTCGTCGGGCAAGGGTTTGAGCGTGATAGGAACCAGCACTTTTTTCCGCGAGTCGGGGCAAACAATCGTCATTTCCATCGGCGTACCATCGCGGACCAACACCGGTTGCGTGAAATACTGGCCGTCCGGCAGCTCGATTTTGAGCGAGTAGCGGTCCGGCTCAAGATGAAAATCATAGCAGCCCAGTCGCTTGCTATGGCTCGGCCCGTTGAGAAACAACGGGCCAGCATCGTCAGCGATGGCATAAAACTCGCCTTGAGCGCTGGTCATGGAAATCATGACTGCTTCGGTGAGCGGCGGACCGTCCTTGTTTTCACGTACGAGTTTCACGGTTAACGACGGGGGTTGGTCGCGGCCGGGCTGCCTGGGAGTCGCACCCGAAGGCGGCCTGGGCTCGTCAACCGGCGCGTCGCCGAGCGGCGACCGGGCGCCGACAAGCGGGTCGGCATACGTTGGGGCGACGGCCGGCGCAGGCGGCGGCGCGCCTTGCGTCCGCAGTTGGATCAGCGCCGCGGTCAATGCTTCTCGCTGCGTCTGCTCTTCCTGCCTGGACTCACGCAATTCCGTTAGCATTTTCGATTGCTGCCAGAACACGGCTCCAGCAAGCAGCAAGGCCGCCGCCGACGCCACCCACTGCAGCCCCGAAACAATCCGTTGTCTCATAATGCGGCTCCACATGGCCTGCCACCAGAGGCGGCGGGCTAGTTTTTTGCAATCGCCAAACTGGTCCAGCACTCGCCTCTGCGCCGCCTCACAGTCTCCGTCCTTGAGCAATTCGCGACGATACGCACACTGCAGATGATCGGCCAGCTCGTCGGCGATTTCGCTCCGCAACGACGGCGGTTCATCGTCGCGCGGCGGAGGCAAATCGGCGAGCAAGTCGATCGGGAACATAATTCGGTTGACCGTTGATAATCCGTCACAATGTCGAGGAAACGCGATCTCCAGGCTTGATTCAGGGCGTCTGCAATTGCGCTCCCAGGACGCCGTCAACCCCCTTGGCAAATGCCTGCCAGGCCCCCTTCTTCGCACCGAGGGCCTTCTGACCGGCGGCAGAGAGTTTGTAGTACTTGCGCCGCCGGCCATCGACTTCCCGCCAGAACGACGCGAGATACTTCTGCTGTTCGAGCCGATGCAGCGCCGGATAAAGGCTGCCCTCTTTCAGATCGAAATAGCCGTTCGATTGGCCCATGACGGTCTGGGCGATTTCATATCCATACGTCGGGCCGTGCGAAAGGACCTCAAGAATGAGCATGTCGACAACGCCCCAAAGCAGGCGGGAGTCCATAGTCGGCGGTCCTCAAGTCTGAATACCTTGACGGTCTAGGCATTAAACCTAGGCCGTCTATGCGTCGTGGTCAAGGGGAATTCGGAAGACCGCCGCCGGCGCTGACTCTGCCGCATGGCGCCGCGCATTTCTCGAAACTCAAACAGGCGGACGCTAGCAAGTGGCGCTCGCTGGCGGGTTCGCCAGGCGGCCGGATGCTAGCGGCGTTGTCTCGCTTGCGCCCCGGTTTTGCTGAGTCCGAGCTCTTTTCTGAGAAGGGTCGACGACCACGCGACGAGTCAGAATATCGACGAGTGTAGATTTGTATTGCAATATCTACGGATGTAGATATATTGAGGCGGGCCAAGAAACCATCATTCGCAATCGCCGACCATGCCTGAACCGCAACTGCCCGACGCCGAACTGGAAGTGATGGCCTGCCTGTGGAAGCACGGGGCGATGTCGGCAAGGCAGGTGCGCGAGGCCATGGCGGCCTACCGGCCGATGACCCATGCCGCGGTGAGCACGCTGCTCAAGCGGCTGCAGGACAAAGGGATGGCGGCTCGCGAGAAAGGGCCCGTGGGCAAGGCCTTTCTGTTCCACGCCGCCGTCCCCCCGCGACGCACCTATCGCCGCCTCGTGGCGGAGCTGACCGAGCGAATCTTCGGCGGCAATGGGCTGGCCCTCGTCTCGACGCTGTTTGAAACGCATCCGCCCACGGCCGAACAAATCGATGAACTGCAGCGGCTGGTCGATCAGCATCGTCCGGACCGCAAACCGCGGAGGAAACGCTCATGAACGCGCTGGCGGACGCCGTTAACCGGATTGCGGAAACGTGGTGGACCTTCGCTGTAAATGTTTCCTGGCAGGCGGCGCTGGTCGGGCTCGCGGCGCTATTGCTGGTGCGCTTCAGCCGCAGGCAGCCGGCGCCTTTGCGCTACGGGCTGCTGCTGATCGCCTTGATCAAGTTCGCATGCCCGCCGATGCTCGCGGCGCCCATCGGCTTGTTCAGCCGCTGCACGCCAGCGGCCTGGCGACAGGCGGCCGCCGATGCAACCTCGCTTGCAGAGCTCGAGAAAAACGCTTTCACTCGCCCGCCGGCCCGCCTGTCGCCGCATGAGCCCGTCAACGACGCAGCCTTGCCACCCCTCGACCCGGCGCCAACAATTGCGGAAGCGGCGGCAAGGCCCTCGGCGGCCGTCGTTGTTGAGCCTGACGAAATCGAGCTCGCCCCGACGTCTGCCAGGCCGCAGCTTCGCGACCTCGCCCAACGCACGCCGAGCGCCGCCCGTTCGTCGTCGCGACTACGGCTGAGCTGGAAGTCCTGGTTGATGCTGTTGCATCTGACCGGCGTGCTGCTGTTGGCAGGCTGGACGGCCTGGCAACTGCGACTGCTCAGCCGCCTGGTGCGCAGCTCGTGCGAAATTACCGACGGCCCCCGCTACGAGCAGTACTTAATGCTGTGTCAAACGTTGAAATTGCGGCGCCCGCCGCGGTTGCTGGAATCGCGCGAGGCCGTCTCGCCGATGGCGCTCGGGCTATGGCGGCCGAGCGTGTTGATTCCTGCCGGCGTGTTGGAAGCGTTGCCGCCGGGCGACGCGCGGACGGTATTGGCGCACGAATTGGCTCATCTGCGTCGCGGCGACGTGTGGCTCAACTGGCTGCGGCTGGCGGTGGTCGGCTTCTGGTGGTTCCATCCGGTGGCGTGGCTGCTGAGCCGGATGCTGCGGCAAGTAAACGAAGATTGTTGCGACGACCTGTTGCTCGTCGACGGCGTGACGAACCAGAGCGACTATTGCGATACGTTGCTTCGCGTCGCCGCGAGATCTCGGGCGGCCCGTCGGCAGGGATCACCTTAGGCATGCCCCATCGTCTGCATCCGCTGGGCCATCGCCTGCTGCGGATTATGGACGGCCGACTTCGCCGCCGAGCCCGCTTGTCAGCCGGCGGCCTGTGTCTCTTGCTCCTCCTGGCCTGCGTGCTGCTGCCCGGCGTCGGTCGCAACTCGGTCAAGGCTTCGCCCGCAGAAGCGCAACCGCATGGACGCCAGCAGGCGGCACGGCAACCCGGGCCCGAGGCAAGCGACTCGAACGACAAAACGCGTGCCGCAACCGCGCCTGCCGCTGACACCAATGCTGAGAGCGATGGCGCCGGCGCCGCCCCGATCTCGGGCATTGTGACTGACGCGGCACAACTACCGGTCGCCGGCGCCGCCGTCTGGCTGCTCGGCGGCGACGCTCAATCTGAAACACTCGAACGACGCGCTGAAACCGCGACCGACGACCGCGGCCGCTTTGCAGTTGCGCAATTCACGGTCGACGAACTGTTCAAGCTGACTGGCGGACAGATGCTGCCCAGCCTGCTCGTTCGTGATGAACGGAATCGGCTGGGTTGGGCCGCGAACCTATTTGGAGAGGAGTCCCAGCGGCTCGAAATCAAGCTGCACGAGGTCGGCGAGTTCCAGGGCAAGTTGCTGGACGCCGACGGCAAACCGATCACCGGCGCGACGGTTCGCCCGTGGTTGCTGAATTCCGCTGCGCTCCGCGACACGGGGTATGACAGCATCAAGTTACCGACTGAGTTGGTCGAAGCCTGGGAGTGCAAAACGTCGCAAGACGGATCGTTCTCTCTGGCGCACGTTCCGACGGACGGCGGCATGACGGCCCGCATCGTGGCTGCCGGATACGGAGAGCCGCTGTTGCGCTGGGATCTGGGCAAAAACGTCGCGTTCACGCTCCAGCGAGCCGGCGCCGTGGCGGGTATCGTGCAGGCGCCAGACGGAATCAAACTGCCTGCGGAACTCAAACTCGATTTGCGTCAGCAAAGCGAGCCGCTGGCCGAGGGCGTTCGCTACCGTATCAATTACTACGTCTCGTCGTCCATCGACGCGCAAGGACGCTTCGAGTTTGCCGACGTGCCGCCGGGGACCTACGTCGTCTCCCTGCAGCATCTGAGAAACTCGCCGGTCTTCGCCGAGCCCGCTCCGCCGATAGTCGTGTCCCCAGGTACGCGAACGGCCGAGTTGAAGTTCCCCTTGCAGTGCATGGCGCGGCTGCGCGGCGTGGCGGTCGACCACCAAGACAAACAACCGCTCGAAGACGTCAGGCTGCGTATTTACAGACGCGATGCAGGCGGCGGCCTCTCTTGTGTGACTGACGAAACGAGCGACGAGGAGGGCCGGTTCGAGGTCTACGTGCCGCCCGGCAAGGTCGTGGTAGAGGTGTGGGGCTGTCCGCCCGGTTATTTGCGCTCGGTGCGCGACGCTCGCAAAGAGTCGATCGACGTCGAGCGCGACGCGGAGACGGTGGTCGAAGTCGAACGGTCGATCTCGGTGCGAGGCACGGTCGTCGACGGCGAAGGGCGCGCCGTGCCCAATGCGGAATTGCAATTCATCACCCCGACGGGGCCCGGTTTACATGCAAACGCGCCGCCGCTGCACGCCGACGCCCAGGGGGCGTTTGAACTCAGCGACATCGATCCTCAGGACAACTTGCCGATCCGCGCACGCTCCGGCTCTGCGGTCACGGACGGCGTCGTCTTGATCGAGCCCGATCAACTTAGCGAGCCAGTCCGCTTGCAAGTCCGCGAGAGCAACGCCTGCCGTCTGACCGGCCGCGTGGTCGACGAGATGGGGCGCGAACTGGCTGACGTCACGGTGCATGTGAGCGGCAATCGCGGCTACCAAAGTCGAAGAGTCTATCCCAGGGGCTTGTCAACCAGCGTGGCGATCGAAGATCTGCAGACCGACGACGAGGGCCGCTTCATCTCCAGCGCCTTATGGCCGCGCGATTCGTACCAGGCGTCGGTGACGGCCACTGGCTTCGCCCGAGCAGAATCGAAACGCCTGACGGGCAAGCCGGGCGAGACGCTTGACTTGGGAACGATCGCGCTGCGGCGGAACGACGGCTTCGTCGCCGGCCGCATTGTCGATTCCCTCGGCCGGCCGGTCGAGGGCGTCACGGTCTTCAACCAGGGCGATGGCCTGCAACCCGTGAGTGTCGTCAGCGACGGTGACGGCCGGTTCCGCCTGCAAGGGTTGTTCGGCGGACCGGTGTATGTGTTTGCGCGTAACTCGGACTATCGCTTTACGGGCATACGGACGACCTCGGGCGCCAGCGACGTCGCTTTGACGCTCTTGCGCAACGACGAACCGCCCCCTGCCGATCAGCCCGCCGGTCCGCCAGAGGATACGACGCAGCACGAACAGTTGGCCCGCTGGATGCTGAAGCAATGCTGGGAGCTGCCGCAACCGAAGGACAAGTGGCTGCTGATTCGCTATATGGCGAGAATGGACGCCGAGCAGGCGGCGAAGTGGTCGGCCCAGTTGAACCGAAAATACGACAGTCAGATTGCAATCGGGATCTCCGAACGGCTGCAAGACGTCAGCTACGACGACGGCGTGCAAATCGACGCCGAGGACGCCCTGGCGGCTCTCACGGGTCTGAGCGACAGACGCACGGCGCATTTGCTGATCCAACTGGCCGGTAACGCGGCGTCAAAGCGCCCCGACGACGCCTTGCGCTTCGTCGAGGAGGCGAACTTGCGGCTCCGCAAGCTGCAGCCGCCCGAGCGCATTTGGGCGAGTGCACAAGTCGGCCGCTTGCTGACGACGCTCGGTCGGGCCGACGCAGGCCGCAAGCTGCTGGCGGAAGCGGTCGACGCCGCGGAGCAATTGCCCGTCGATGACCGCTCGGCGTACGCTCGCGGCAAGGTCGCCCGCGAACTGGCCATGTACGACTTGGACCGGGCGGAAACGCTCGTCGAGTCGATTCCGATTGAAGCCGACAAACAGCGTTATCTGGGCTGGTTGGCCGAAGCGGCGGCCACGCAAGATTTGGATCGCGCCTTGGCGCTGGTCAAGCAAATTACGGGCGATGCAAATGCCGAGATGCAGGCGAACCATGCGCGGCTGAAGATTGCCTACCGTGTTGCCGCCAATCAGCCCGCCGAAGCGCTGCGAGTTCTTGACGGAATGGAAGGACGCAATGCCGAGAAGTCCCGCGCCGAGGCGCTGGCCTGGATCGCCATGCAGGTCGCCGATCGCGACAAGCCCTTGGCCTACGAACTGATCGACCGCAGTCTGCAGCTTTACCTCGACAAGCCGGAGGCATTCCGCTCGTGGAGCAATTACGGCGGCCGGCCGGCGCTGGCGGCCTGGGTGGCGAGAATCGCCAGGCAGATTGGCTATCCCGACATGCACGGCGTCGTGATGCGCGTGCTGGCGATGCGGCCGACGCAGCAAGAAGAATACGATCCTCTGCAGCGGCTCGAAGCCAACGCGGCAACTGCCTGGGTGCTGGCGTTCGCCGCACCGGCAACGAGCCGAGAGTTGCTTGAGTCCTTGGCGCCGTTCGACGAACTGATCGGTTCCGGCTATACCAATTTCAATCGCGGCGAGTGGATCAATGCCTGGGCAGTCGTCGATCCGGAGCATGCCCGAGACATCTTTGAGCGGGAACTGGCGGCCGTTCGAGACAAGCCCGACTTCGATCTACAGCTTTGGGGACGGCTACGATCGGCTGAAATGCTTTCGCAGCCGGCCTCGCAATGGCCCCGGCACTTGCTCATCAACTTCGGGCCGTTCTGGCTGCCGGGTGAAGAATGAAGCGGCCGCGGGGCGATTGGGAAAATGCCGCTTGACGATCATGACAGAATGTCTTTATTCTGAAAGGGCGTGATGTTCTAATTGCACATTTCGAATCGCATAGAGGAACGGCCATGATTTCCTTGCGGCGACTGGCTATTTGCACAGCGGTTCTCTCGTTGCTCCTTTTCAACGTTCCTGCCGGGCGAGGAGAGGAGGGCGGGGGAGATCATGTGCAGGAAGCCGAACAGTTGATTGCTCAGGAAATCGCCAAAGTGGAGTTGCACGGCGGCGCCGGAGATCAGGCGGTCCCGCTGGAGCGGAGCCAATCGTCCATCCTGCAGTGGACGAATCCCACGCTGGGAACGATCTACGGCGACGTATTTGTCTGGACGAAGTACGGCCGGGCCGAGGCGATCGGCACGGTCTTCAAGGGTTATTCGCCATTCACGTCAATGTCGATCGAGTTCCAATCGTTTTCGCGCGAGCCGCTCGAAGCCTGGTATCAGGGCGGCAAGATCTGGGCGCCGGAAGTCGGAGACATCGAGTTTGCCGTCCTTGAAGACGCGCCGCCGCCGTCTTCGGCGAAGTTCGCTCGGCTGAGACAGATGCGGTCGCTGGCCGGAGAATTCTCAGTGGATGCAACGGTGCGCAACGACCATTCGGTCACGCGGCGGCTGCGAGTGCTGACGCAACCGATCTTCCGCTACGACAGTCGCGACCCTCAGGTGCTGGACGGCGCCATTTTCGCATTCGTGGAAGGGACCGACCCCGAACTCTTGATCGCCATCGAGGCTCGGAAAACGGCGGACGGCTTCCAGTGGCAATATGCAATCGGACGGATGAACAGCATTCGCTTTGAAGTACGGCGAAACGACAAAGTCGTCTGGAAAGGCGAGCAACTGGCGCCTCCCTGGCCAAACGTCCGCCGACCGGAAAAGAGCTATTTCATCCTGGGGCTGGGCAACGTCATGCTGGAACCGCGCGAGAGCCAGGGCCCGTCGAACACAAAGTGCGCTGAGCACTGAACTGCAATGACAAGCCAGGAACCGTTTGGAGTCCTCCTCTGTACTCTGCGGAGACGGCGACGCTTGCCACGCACCGGAGGCAGACGCGTCTTGGTTTCCGTTGATTGTCTGCTTGTGCCCGCAGGCGGCGCTTCAGCCGCTGGTTCGCGACGGCCTCGTGCGGCTGTGCTTTCGACCGCCGCTGGATTGAATTCTCCCGCCTGCAGGGCCGTTTCCGAGAGACCAATCTCCTGCCGACGCTACGGCATGCTAAATATTTAGCACATTGCTATGGACGGCCTGTGCAAGGTTGCTAATATTTTAGCACCTATGAGCCGCATGTCCCCCGACGCGCTGAGTCGCCGTGAACGACAGATCATGGATATCGTGTACGCGCGGGGCGAGGCCTCGGCGGCCGACGTCCGCGCCGCGTTGCCCGACCCGCCCAGCTATTCCGCCGTGCGCGCCTTGCTGGCGATCCTCGTGGACAAGGGGCGCCTCAAGCACCGCTCCGAGAAGGGGCGTTATATCTACGCCCCCACCCGCCGCCGCGACCAGGCCGGTCGCTCGGCGCTGCGTCGCGTGCTAAATACGTTTTTCGAAGGCTCGCTCGAAAAGGCCGTCGCCGCCTTGCTGCAAGGGTCCGACGCCAGACTTTCCAATCAAGAACTCAAGCGGCTGGGGCAACTCATCCAGCAAGCTCAAAAGGAGGGACGCTGACATGTCCTCGCTGCTGACGCTCGTTTCCACGTCTGGATTGTTGGCTGCAGCGCTGAAGAGCGCGGCCGTCGTGCTCCTGGCCGCGGTCGTTGCCGCGCTGCTGGGCCGGTCCTCGGCTGCCTGGCGGCATCTGGTATGGTGCCTAAGCGTGGCGGGCTTGCTGCTGTTGCCGGTCCTGTCGCTGGCTCTGCCCGACTGGCGAGTGGCCGGGTTGCCGTCGTGGACCGCCAAACCAGCAGAGATCCCCGCGACGCGTCAGATCGATCTCGCGCGCTCCGAACGAACCCCGCCGCTCGACGACGCAGCGATTGTCTTGCCGTCCGCCGCTGCTAGTGCTTCGGAAACAGAACCGCGCAAGCGCCGCACAACCCGCCGCGCGCCGCGATCGACACGGCGAGTCCGCCGCGCCGTGCGATGCCGTGGCTGGAAATTGTCTGGGCCGCGGGCGGATTGCTGTCGCTCGTTCCGTTGGCCGTCGGGCTATGGCAACTGGCCGGCCTGCGGCGCCGCTCGCAAGTCGTCGGCGATCATCGCTGGCTGGCGCTACTGGCCGAGTTGCGCCGGCAACTGACCGTGCGCCGCAGCGTGCAACTGCGCGAATCCGAAGCGGCGCTGGCGCCGTTGACTTGGGGCGCTGTGCGGCCCGTGGTACTGGTGCCTTGCGAGGCCGGGACCTGGCCCGACAAGCGGCGACGGTTGGTGCTGCTGCATGAATTGGCTCACGTCCGCCGCTGGGACTGGCTTACGCAACTGCTCGCCCACGTCGCCTGCGCCGTGTATTGGTTCAATCCGCTCGTCTGGTTGGCCGCCCGGCAAATGCGGATCGAACGCGAGTGGGCCTGCGACGACATCGTGCTGTCCTCGGGCGCGGGCCAGCGACTATGCGCGGAGCTGCTCTCTCTGGCGGCGGTCCTGTCCTCTTCGCACTCGTCAATGCTCGCAGCCGTGCCGATGGCTCGCCGGCGCGAACTAGAAACTCGCGTCCGCGGCATTCTCGACAGCCGCCGCCCTCGGGCGACGCTCACCATGCCGGCGGTTTGCCTCGTGGCGTGCTCGCGGCCGCCATCCTGGCGCCGGTAGCCATGCTGCAGGCTGCTCCGCCCGAAGCGCCGCAGTCGGCGACGGCGGGACCGGCGCAGGCGCCGCCCGCGGCGCCGCTCAGCAATCTTGATTTGGCCGGACGACAAGGGGAGGAGGGCGACGCCGTTCATGCGCCGCCGCTCGCGCTCAGTGATCCCGAGGCTAATGAGACTTGGGACCTCACTATGGAAGAGGCTCTGTGGAACGCTTTGGCGAACTCTAAAGTGCTGCGGAACCTGGGCGGCCTCCTCTTCACGCCTGCTGGGCCGCAATCGGGTCTGAACCATGCCGCTAAGGCCTCGGCAGAGGATTCCAAGGCGGTCCGCGAAGCGAAAGTCCGCTTCGTCCTGGCGCGGACCAATGACGACGTCTCGCTTGCGGACTTCGAGTCCGGCGTGCGGAACATCGTCAGCGACGTGGAACGCGCCTATTGGGAACTCTATTACAACTACCGCAATGTGGCCGTCGTGCAGGCTGGCCGTGATTGCGCTTTGCAAACTTGGCGCAAGGTCTATGCCCTGTACATCGCGGACAGCAAAGAGGGCAAAGCCGAGAAGGAAGCGCAAGTGCGCGAGCAGTATTTTCTGTTTCGCACGCAGGTAGAGAACTCGCTCGGTTTGCTCTATACGGCCGAGAGCCGGCTGCGTCACATGATGGGCCTGGCCGTGACCGACGGCCGTCTGCTCCGGCCCGCCGACGAGCCGACCACGGCGAAGGTACATTTTGACCTGAATGAAATCCTTCCGGAAGCGTTGACCAACAGTGTCGAAGTGCGACGGCAGCGCGGGATCGTCAAGCAACACGAGCTAAAGCTGCGGGCGGCCCGCAAATACCTGCCTGCTCGCTCAGATGCGCAATCGCTGCACACTTTTCGCGATTTCGGCGATGCTCGAGAAAATAACAAAGACTCGAAGACTGATCCCAAACCGTTGGAGAGGCAGGACGGTCATTCTTCGGGCTCTGGGAGCGATTTGAAGAGCGACCAATATCAGGAACGGGATTTAGGCTTTGAACTGACCCCGCCGATCGGTTTCCGTTTGGCGATGGCCTCCGTGCGCAACGCCGAACTGGTACTAGCCCAATCCCAAACCGTTCTTCAGGATCAGGAAATGAAAGTGGCTCACGTGCTGATGAAGGCGGTTCGCGACCTCGACCGCAATTACGTCGTCAGCGTGACGACATTCAAACGCCGCATCGCTACGGCCAAGCAACTGGAAGCCGCCCAGGCGCTATGATGCCGGTAAGACGACGCTCGACATACTGCTCGATTCGCAGCGCCGACTGGTCGACGCCGAAATCGCCTATTACCGCGCCTTGGCCGACTACGACACAGCGATCCTGCAAATTCACTTCCATAAGGGCTCGTTGTTGGAACACAACGGCATCCTGCTGGCCAATGGGACCGAGGCAAGGTCCGAAGTCCGTTAAGAGAGATGATGCGTGGCATGTGCGGGCGTGAGCAGAAGATGCCAGACAAAGTTTGCCAGCCGCAGGCAAAGCCGCCGCCCAGGGCTACAATCAGCGACCAGCCGATGGCAATCAACATTGGCGCCGGATCGTCTTGCGCGTCTGCCATTGAGTTACCGTGCAGGTTTGCTTAGCCTGGCAGCGCCATCGATCCGTCAGCGGCGTTTCAGAGGCACGCCGGCAGCCGATACCCATTCTGGAGGCGCGTCAGGGCTTCGTTGAGGCGTTACGCGGCGGAATACCGCACGCCCATCATGGTCATACACGACCGCGCGGCCGTACAACTTATTGTCTTTCAAAGAGCGGACGCAGCCGGGACGCGCGTGTAAGGCGCCGCGTGCGGGACGGGGAGCGGGCGCCTGACGCGGCGGCAGCCCCTGCGGCGGCGGAAAGACGGTCGCTAGCAGCCAGAGCATTGCCGCGAGAAGGAATGTCCCACGGCAAGCCAGGCTCATGAGACGCATCAGACGGGCTTCTCGAGCGCGAGCCGCCGCGTCATGTTCAGGCTCTGCCGTTTCGTCGGCGGACGCAACCCGTGGCTCTAGTTGCGGGCCAGGAGCGGGTTTTCCGGTTTCGACCTTCGGTCCGGCAGTCCGTCCGCACGGACCGACATCACGCGCGGATGGGCCCGACGCGGCAGCAGCGACAGAATCATCGGGCTTCCCGTTGGCGTTCATGTCATGGGCGCCGGATAGACATGATGCGGCCCGTTCGCTGCATCGCACGAACGATGGCTTCTGCTTGGCGGCGGCATAGTAGCGTTTCAATCCCTACCCGACCAGACGTCTTTAACCATGCCGCTTCGGCGAGATTGCATGATGCTAGCATCTCTTTCCGCAGGCGGCGGGGTAAGCCTGGGTAGGACCGCCTCGAGCCCGCTTCTCAAACCGAACGCGGAGCGGCAAGCTCCAGTTGATACTCGCTTGCCGCCGGTTCCGGTTCGGTCTGCAGGCGGCCGGGCCGCGAGAGCGCGCGATCAACCCAGCCGGCTACGAGATGCTGAACGAGGTTGTAGAAGATGATCGGCAGCATTACGCGCGGATGATCGGCCAGCGCCATCGTGGCCAGCACCAATCCCGATCCGTTGTTGTTCATGCCCAGGCCGAACATCAGCGCCGTGCGTGCGGAGTCGTCGACTTTCAACGACCGCGCCACGAGCCAACCCGATCCGAAGGCCGTCGCACACAGCGACAGCGTGATGACGAGAATCGCCCCGACAAAATCCCAATCGGGGTTGGCGATCGCCTGAGGCAGCGAAATCGATGCATTCGAGTAATTCAGCATTAGTAGAATGGCGGAGTTAATCAGTTTCAGGTGCGGCCTGACGGCGTTGACGCGTTGAGCGCCAAAGCTCGCGCGTATGCCGATTCCCAGTACGGATGGCAAGAACACCGCCACGGCCAGAAAGGCGCCGGCGCCTTGGCTCGCCAACTCGTGCAAGTCCTGTGAATAATCGCCGTTCGTCATTAACCCCACCGAGTGCAGTGCTAACGGCGTAGTCAAAGGGCTGAGCAGCGTAGTAGCCAGCACAAGCCCGAGGCTGAGCGCCAGGCTGCCGTTTGCGTTTTGCGACCAGGCGGCTGACGAGCCGGCGATCGGCATCGAGGCTACCAGCGCCAACCCGACCAGAATGTTTTGAACTTCGTCCGGGTTGTGCCAGAGACGCATGATCTGCGTGACAAGGAAGATGAACGCGATCGGCACGAACAGATTCGCGGCGGCGCCCAGCGCCAGCACTCGCCAGCTTCGCAGCATGCCGCCGATTTGCGCCAGATCGACGCCCAGACCGGCGTTCAGGAGCAAGCACGACAATAGCACGAGCGGCAACGACAAGTTGACATGCTGCCCCATCAGGCCTGCCTGTCCGAACGATACGTTCTTGATCCACAAACCGGGCGCCGGCGCGATGGCCGCAATCGCATACGAACCCAACAAGAACCAGATCAAGTGGTGATGGACGAAACGCGAGACGCTCGATAGGCGCGTCAGCATGCGGTGCATGGGCTCTCCTCTCTCTCCAGACTCGGCATCGTGCGTCGAGTTCGCTGCGCCGCACGAGTCGCCGGTGTTCCATCGCTACGGCATGGTAGCGGCGCTATTGATCACGGGCCACCCCTGTTCGTCGTTTGGCAGCTAAAATCGTCGTCGTAGATGAACGATCGTTAATCTTCGCGATAGCAAGGCGCTTTACGTCAGGCAATTTCGGGCGGCCGTCAAACGTTCATTCCAAGCATGAGCGAGCAAGTTGCCGAGTGCTTGTACGCCGACGCGTGGCGGCTCGCGCCCGCGGAACTGCCCGTGCGCTCACAATCAGGAACCGACAGCGGCGCCGCGAGTTTGACTGGCGGAGTTCTGCGCGGTAGCCTCTAGGTGAGGAAAAGAAGCTCATCCATCGCCATGCTGTGCGTGGTTTGGATTCAAGAGGGCGAAGCCATGGCGAATGAAGCAAGAGCCGTTCGCAAGCCGCACGCCGAAGCCGTTGCTTCGACGTCAGCGGAAGCTTCGCCTGCCTTGCCCGCGCGGCGGCTGCGCCGCTGGCTGCAATTCAGCATGCGTACGGTGTTGCTGCTCACGGCGGCGGCCGCAGTCTTGATCAGCGTGATCGGCGTGCCCCTGTTTCGTCTGCGAAAGCAACAGCTCGCCGTTGAGAGTCTGGAAAGAGCCGGAGCGCTGCTCACGTTCGAAGCGCAGGGCGCCGACGGGTTGCTGGCCTGGGCGGGCGAGAAACTGTTCGGCGATAAGGCGGCGACGCGCGTGACCAAGGTGGCTTGGAACAATGATGCGATCCGGGCCGCCGACCTGGCGCCTCTGGAATCGTTGCGCTGGGTCGAACACGTCGATCTGGCCTGGAAAGCAGTCGACGACGAAGGCGCTTCGCACTTGCGGCAGTTGCGGCATCTGGCCACGCTGAATCTCAACGGCGCCAGGCTCACCGATCGCGGCTTGGCCTATTTGTCGGATTGCCGGGCGTTGCGCCGGCTTCAACTCCATGGGGCGAAGGTTACCGACGCCGGTCTCGCCAGTTTGGTAAACCTCAGCGAGTTGGAAGGCATCGATCTGAGCAGCACGCAAGTGACCGGCGAGCACCTGGAGCCGCTCACGCGTCTGCCCGCGCTCGACATGCTGAACTTGAACGAAACTCCGCTGACGGACTCGGCCCTTGGCGTGTTGAGCCGCATGCAGCAACTGCGTTGGCTTGGAGTCTCGCACACGCCGGACTTGAGCGACGCCGCGCGCGAGGCCCTTGCCGCCGCTCTGCCGGATACGGTCATTGACGACTGAGCGGGATTGCTCAACGCGCCAACACGCGCGCCATCACCTTCAAGCCCAGATCCATTGCGTCCCAGGCAAAGCCGGCGTGGAACGGTTCGCCATGACCGAATCTCCACGGCAGGTAGATTCCCAGCACCTTCTTGCCAAGCCGCCAAAGCGGAGAGACGCCCACCTTGTAGTGCTCAGCGTCTTCCGTCTCCACTTCGACTGGGTTCTGCAGGTCGCCGGTATACTTCAGCGGCACCTGGGCGAAGGTGGCCCGGTTGAATTCCTCCATCACGCACATGCTCATCGGCTCAAAATCGACTTGCGGTTTGACGCCCAGGATCTCCGCAGCCAGATGATCCGCCGCGGCGTCCGCTTGCAGCAGCGCCAAAAACGCCTGCTTGATGGGAAAGTCTGCGGCATCGCCGACGGTGAACACCTCTTCAAAACCTTTCACGCGGCGGCTGTCCGGATCTACCTTGATAAAGCCGCGATCATCGGACGGAAGACTCGGGTAGCGGTTGCCGGCGATATACGGCGGGAAACTCACCAGTAAGTCGTAGCCTAATTTCTCGCCGTTCTGGAAGGCGACCTGGTTCGGCTCGACGGACGTGACGACAAAGCCCTTGTGTCCTTCGATGTTTCGCTCTTCAAATTCCTGCGTAACCACCGTGTTGAGCCGCGGACCGAAGGCCTGGATATAGCTGTCTTCCTTGGTGGCCCAAATCAGATCGACCGCATCGCGGCACTTCTGCTCGCGGAGCCAGGTGTCGGTCATCATGACCAGCTCGTACAACGGGCCCGAGCACTTGTTGTTCGGCGGCACGAGAAACACGATTCGCTGCCGCTGGTTCGCCCGGGCGTTGGCCACGGCACGCTGCAATGCGTCTCGCAGCTTCAGCATTTCTTCCGGAGTCCACAACGTCAACGCGTGCTCCTTCAAGCCGGGAATCTCTTCGGGCCGCATGGCGGCGCCCGTCGCTACGACCAGGTAGTCGTAATTGATCTTCTGGTCGCCGGCCAGAATGGTCTTGTTTTGCGGTGAAATCTCTTGAACGCGACTTTGAACCAGTTGAATGTTCTTGCGCTGCGTGGGTCGATCCAAGCCGATCTTGAAGCGTTCGGGATCGGCGCCGAAGGGGATATAGATCGTGTTCGGCTTGAACAGGAAGAAAGGCTGATCGGTCACCAGCGACATCTCGGCCCGGTCGCCTAGCTTGTGACGCAGATAGAAGGCGGCTTCCAGCCCGCCAAAGCCGCCGCCCAGCACAACAATTTTCGGTTTAGCCGTCATGGTACTTCTCCTCGATTCATTCACGCGCCGGATCCGGGGCCGTCTTTGCTGAATGGATGCATACAAATGTCAAAACGGACAGGCTGGAACCGCTCCCCGCTCGCCGCTGTTGCGCCATGATGCAAAAGGTATGCCTTGTGTTAGAGAGGTCTCAAGTGCGAGCGGAACTCAGGCGACGCGTGCGATTCGGCGCGCTGCGCGCCGAGAAGCACGGAAGAAGCCCGCTCATTGTGTCACGACGGATCGCATGGCGAACGGTTGTACTGCGTGGGCAGCAACTAGGGAGATTCTCGTGCTCCCGGTATGACCCTTGCATCTTGCAGTTCAGCGATACAGGGCGGCGTCGCGTTGGCGCCCGCTCGCTGCTCGAAGCGCTGAAGATCGAAAATGGCAAAGTACAAGGAATCTCGGGAGCCAAGGCGAGGCTCCTGCACCGCTGATTCAGACATCGATTGTCACTGCGCCGCAGGGCGTGTAGCGGAATTCGTGAGAATTCCGTCAGCAATGCGATTGAAGCCGGAATTCTCGCGAACCCTGCTCCGCAGCGCTCACGCGTTCCGCTACAAGCGTCCCAAAAGCGCAGTTTGCGATTCGGCTCGCGGCTCCGTGAAACCAGCGCCAGGGAGGGCCGCTCAGTGAACGCTTTAATTCAAGCGGCCCTGGGCCACTCGCGCACCGTGACGGTGGCCGTGCTGACGGTGATCATCGTCGGGGCGCTGGCGGCGACGCTGGTTCCGGTCGACATTCTGCCGGTCTTCAAGAGCCCCGCCGTGCAGGTGCTGACCTTTTACGGCGGCATGCCGGCCAGCAGCGTCGAGAAGGACATTACCAACCGCATGGAGCGTTGGACTGGACAGGCGGCCGGCACGGTGCGGCAGGAATCGCGCTCAATCGTCGGTGCGAGCATCATCCGCAATTACTTTTTCGAAGACGTCGATCCAAACGGCGCCCTGACGCAAGTCAACTCTCTGGCCTCGGCCGCCGTTCCCAACTTGCCCCCCGGCACGCTGCCGCCGGTGATTCTGCCGTTCGATCCGACCGGCACAGTCCCGACGTGCCTGATCGCACTCGACAGCAAGGCGGAGACGGAGGCAATTCTTTACGACGTCGGCCGGTACGAAGTCCGCAACATGGTGATGGGCGTGCAAGGCGCGGCGGCGCCGGTTGTGTATGGCGGTCGCATTCGCGCCGTGCTGGCCTACCTGGATCGGATCTCTCTGGAAGCGAGAAACCTGTCGCCGCTCGACGTGATGCAAGCGCTCGACGCTTACAACGCTTTTCTGCCGACCGGCAGCGTCAAACTCGGCGACAAGGATTATGCCATCGATTCGAACTCGATGTTCCAGGAAGTCGAACAGATGGGCGAGATCCCTTTGCGGACCGAGCCCGGCAACTCGGCCTACCTTCGCGACGTGGCGACGCCGCGAGATGCGAGCTTCATCCAGACCAACGTGGTGCGCGTGGACGGTCGCCGCCAGGTCTACATTCCTGTTTATCGCCAGCTCGGAGCCAGCACCCTGGACGTGGTCGATACGTTGAGCGTCCGTTTACCCAGTATTCAAGCGCGGCTCACGCGTCCCGACGTCAACCTGCACCTGGTGATGGACCAGTCGGTCTACGTGCGGCATTCGATCCGCAGTTTGATCCAGGAGGGCGTGCTGGGCGCGGTGCTCTGCTCGCTGGTGATTCTGCTGTTCCTCGGCGAGTGGCGGATGACCGCCATCGCGGTGATGACCATTCCCATATCCGTTCTGGCGGCCATCGCCTGCCTGTACTACAGCGGCAACACGATCAACGTGATGACGCTGGCCGGGCTGTCGCTGGCCATCGGTCCGATGGTGGACAGCGCCATCATCTGCCTGGAGAATACGCACCGGCATTTAAGTCAGGGCGTTGATCGCACCGAAGCGGCGTTCCTCGGCGCGAGCGAGGTGGCCATGCCCGAGTTGGCGGCCAGTCTCAGCACGTTGCTGGTGCTCTCCCCGTTGGCGCTGGCGCCGGGCAGCGGCCAGTTTCTCTTCAAACCGATGGCGCTGGCCGTGGCGTTCGCCATGATTTCGGCTTATTTGTTGTCGCGGTCGTTCGTGCCGGCCCGCTGCGCGACGTGGCTGAAGTCGCCCGCGGCGGCTGGCGCAGAAGACGCGCCGAGCAAGCGACGCGGCCTGTTTGCCCGAGCCTTCGCCCGTTGGGAAGGGATCGTCGAAAGTGCGACTGCCTGGTACGTGCGGATGCTGGAACGCCTGCTGCGGCGCCGGTTGCTCGTCATATTCGTCGCGGCGGCGACGTTCATCGGCGTGGTCGGCGGCGTCGGCAGCCAGTTGCGGCGGGAATTCTTTCCGGAAGTCGACGCCGGCGCATTTGAGATTACGGCGCGGGCCGCCACCGGCACGCGGATCGAGGTCACCGAAGCGACGATTGGCGAAGTCGAGCAGTTCATTCGCGTCAACCTGGGCGACGATCTGCAAATGATCATCAGCGAGTTGGGCGTAACGCCCGATTGGTCGGCCGCCTACACGTCCAACTCGGGCCCGATGGACGCGGTCATCAAGGTGCAACTGCAAGCGGAGCGCAGCCGTTCGGCGCAACAGTGCGTGCGGCTGCTGCGCGAGGGGCTGGCGAAAGACTCGCGATTCAACGAGATGGAGTTCGCGTTCGACGCCGGCGGCATGATCCGCGGCGCCTTGAACGAAGGCCGCTCCACGCCGCTCAACATTCGCTTCACGGCCCACGACATCGAAGACGCTCATCGCCTGGCCAAAGCCGTACAAGCGGAGGTCTCGCCTGTGCCGGGCGTCGTCGATTGCCGCATCGTGCAGCGGCTCGATTATCCGCAGTTCCTGATCAACGTCGACCGCGCAAAAGCGGCCGAGCTGGGTCTGACCCAGTTGAACGTAATTCAGAACGTCATCGCCGCGTTGAACTCGAGCATCCAGTTCAACAAACGAAACTTCTGGATCGATCCGATCAGCCACAACCAGTACTACGTGGGCGTGCAATACCCGGAAGAAGACATCGTGTCGATCGACACGATGTTTGACATCCCGATCACCAGCCCCTTACAGAAGATCGCTATCCCGCTATCGAACGTGGTTTCGATCGAGCAAACCTACGTGCCGGCCGAGGCGACGCACAGCAACTTGCAGCCGACGATCGATCTGGCTATGGGCGTCGACGGCCGCGATTTGGGCCATGTCGCCGACGACGTCCGCCAGGTCGTCGACCGCTTCGGCCAGGAGCAAGCCCGCGGCGAGTGGATTCCTTACGAGCCGGGCGCGAAGCAACTGGTGCAAGGCGGGCAAATCGTGCTCAGCGGCGAATACTCGCGGATGCAAGACGCGTTTCGCAAGTCGGGCCTCGGGATGATCCTGGCTACGCTGCTGATCTACTTCCTGCTGGTGGCGCTGCTCGATTCGTACATCGCTCCGCTGGTTATCTTGTCGGCGGTGCCGCTGGGAGTCGTGGGCGTGGTGCTGATGCTGTACGCGACGGGCACGGCGATTAACGTGCAATCGCTGTTGGGCGTGATTTTCATGGTCGGGATCGTCGTCTCCAACACGGTGCTGCTGATCGATTTGCGCAGAAGCTGCGCAAAGAGGAAGGGCTGGGGGCGACCGAGGCGGTCTGCCGCGCCGCGGCGATCCGAGCCCGCCCGGTGGTCATGACGGCGCTGGCCGCCTTTTTCGCTTTGCTGCCGATGGCGATGGCCGTCGAACGAGGCAGCGAAGCCAACGCTCCGCTGGGACGAGCCGTGATCGGCGGGCTGCTCGCCGGGCTTGTTACTACTCTCGGCATGGTTCCGGTGATTTATTCGCTAGCGATGGGCGAGCGGGGCGAGCTCCGCGGCGACAATCCCTTCGAACAACAAGGCGAAGGGGAGCAGCTCAAATGAGCATCAAGTTAGGCAAGTCGCGACGTCAACAATACAGCGGCGCAACAGAAACGCCTTGGCATCTATCACTCAATCGTTAGAAAGGAGCGGCCGCCATGTCGGACGTAAAAAAAGTTTTGGTGGGAGTCGATCTGCTGCAGGCTGTTCAGGAGGGAGAGTCGCGGTTTTCTCCTCCGGTCGAGCAGGCGATCAAGCAGGCGCTGTGGCTGGGCGCGAAGGCCGGCGCCGAAGTGACCTTCCTGGCTGCGGTCGAAACGGCGGAAACCCAGCTGCAAGCTTCGGTCGCCGGCGAAGAACTGGCGAAGCGAATCGAAGATTTCGGCCGCACCGCGCTCGACAAGCTGGTGGAGCGCGCTGCAAAGGAGGGAGTGCAGGCTGAGAGCCGCCTGGTGTCCGGCAAAGGGTGGGTCGAATTAACGCACGAGGCCGTTCGCGGAGCCTATGACCTGGCGATCGTCGGCACGCGAGGGATGGGCGCAGTAGGGCAGTTCCTCTTTGGCAGCACGGCGATGAAGCTGTTGCACAACTGCCCCGCGCCGGTGTGGGTCGCCAAGCCCGAGGCCCAGCCGGCGCCGAAGCGGTTGCTGGTTGCCAGCGATTTGAGCTCCGTCAGCGACGCCGCTCTGCGGCTGGCGATCCAAATTGGTTCGCTGGCCGGCGCGAGCGTCGACGTCGTGCATGTGTTCGTCTCGCCGTTTGCCCGGCTCTGGGATGCCGGTTTGCTCGAAGCCAGGCAAGAAGAAACGTTCCATTCGCGCGCCTTGACTGACGCGAAAGCGCGACTGGAACAGCAGCTTGCCCGAGCCGCCGCCGGCCAGTCGCCAGAGGACGTGAAGGCGGAAGTCATCGAAGGCACCGGACATGCCGACGTCTATCTGCTGGAACTCGTGAAGCGCCGCCAGATCGATCTGCTGGTGATAGGAACAATGGCCCGCAGCGGCATTCCCGGAGTGTTTATCGGCAACACGGCGGAACGGCTATTGGTTCAGGCAAGCTGCTCGATGCTGGCCGTCAAGCCGGCTGACTTCAAGTGCCCGATTTGATTTGCCGCGTTTGGGCCGGCGGCGCGCTGGGCCGTTCGGAGGCGCGATGCGAGCGTAAAATGGAGGACCAGGCGATGTTGAGTTCGAACTTTCTGAGAACCGCCGCGACTGCTGCACTGGCCGTCGCGCTGGCTTGCTTCGCACAGCCGCCCGTCATTGCCGGCAAGCCAGTCGGGCGCGAGGTCGAAGTCGCACGCGCCCGCAAAGGGGCCGTCGAACGGACCACGACAGTCCCCGGTTCCCTGATTGCCGACCAATCTGCACGGCTGTTTGCCAAGGTTTCTGGATACCTCAAACAGCTCAATGTTGACATCGGCGACGAGGTCAAGGCGGGCGACGTGCTGGCCGTGATTGACGTTCCGGAACTGGCCAAGGAAGTCGAGCACAATGCCGCCGCCTACGAACAGGCGGAAAGCAAGGTGCTGCAAGCCAAGGCCCGGCTGGCCAGCGCCGAGGCCGATCGGCTGGCCGCAGATGCGAGATTGTCCAAGGACCGGGCCAGCCTGGAAGACGCCGAGGCCATTCTGGTCTTCCGGAAACAGATCTACGAACGACTCAAAAGGCTTGCGGACGAGCGCCCGTCGAGCAACAGGTCGTCGACGAGAAACAAGAAGAATACCAGGCCTCGAAAGCCGCGGTCGATGCGGCCAAGGCAGCCATCCGCAGCGCCGAGGCAGATCTTGCCGCGGCAGACGCCAGAATCCAGGTGGCCAAAGCCGACATCAAAGACGCCGAAGCGAACGTCAAAGTCTGGCGGGCCACCTGGGAGCGATCGCAAGTAATGCTGGACTATGCGACGATCCGCGCGCCGTTTTCCGGCGCGATCTCCGAACGCAACTTCTTTGCCGGCGACTTCATTCGCGCGGCCGAAAGCCAGGCTCAACTGCCGCTGCTGTCGCTGCACGCGACCGACCGCCTGCGCGCCGTGGTCCAGGTGCCTGACCGGGACGTTCCTTACGCCACTCCCGGAGATCCCGCCGTGGTTCAAATTGACGCCTTGCCGGGACGTCGCTTCAAGGCCAAGATCTCCCGCATCGCGAAATTCGAATCGTCCGAGTCTCGCACGATGCGGGCGGAAATCGACCTGGACAATGAAGACGACGAGTTGCGCGTCGGGATGTACGGCAAGGCGACGCTGCACTTACAGGACATTCCCGACACGCTGCTGTTGTCGTCGCAATGCTTGATTGAGCGAACGCAGAAGGGAAAAGCCGCCGTGTTCGTCGTGCACGACGGACGACTCCATAAAGTCAACGTGCACGTCGGCGCGGATAACGGCGTCGACACGGAAATTCTCGGCGGCCTGACAACGGCCGACGCGGTCGTATTTCGCCCCGGTTCGGAACTTCGCGACGGAGATCAGGTAAGCGTCCGCAAATGATCGAAGGCGGCGTCGCCGGATGCCCGGCGCCGGCCCTCGGTGCGCTGCGAAGCGCTGCTCGCCGACGCGTCCCTCCGATCTCCGAGAAAGCAGACACGGTCAGCGATCAGTATTTCGAAATTCGTTTTCAGCCGCTTTTGTCTCGCGCACGCATAGGTTATTCAGCATGCCCGGCGCGATTGCGCTGACCGGGCTCGTCGTCGCCACGTCAGGCTGACAAACGGCACGCGCATTGCACGCCAGAATACCTGGTCGGCGCAAGTGTTCTTTTGAGCAGGCGTCGTGCGATGCAGGGAAGGAGTGCGGCCGACCCTGTCCTGAACTGAAAGGAACTGCAACGATGAACGACGAATGCGTTGTAGGCGTGTACGACACGCTCGACCGAGCGGAACAAGCAATCCGGATCCTCAAGCGGGGCGATTTTCCTATCGAGCAGGTGTCGCTGATCGCTTCCGGCTCGCTCGGCAAACCCGAGTTGGTCGAACGGCTCGCCACGGAAGACGACTCCGTTTTCGATGCGGCCCTTGGGGCCGGTTTGGGGGGCGTATTGGGAGTGCTCGTCGGAGCCGGCGCCATCGTGGTCTCTGAAATCGGCGCCGTGTTTCTGGCCGGACCGGTTGCAGGCGGCTTAACCGCCGGTATCGTGGGCGCGTTCCTGGGCTGCATGGCCGGTTGGGGCGTCCATCAACAGCATATCCGACGTTACGAGCAGGCCGTCAGGGAGGGAAAAGTCCTGGTCATGGCCGGCGGCAACCCTCTGCAATTGAGAGTTGCCGAGAAGATTCTCAAAGAGACGGACGTCTTGGAAGTGCATCTGCACGTCCGCACGAGTTCGGAGTCGCCGGAGGTGTTCCAACAGCAAGTTCCAGCCGCCGCTTCGCCGACGCCTGTGAAATGAACTGGTCCGCGAGTCCGGCCTATCCAATGTTTATCCGCGTAATTTCGCAAAGGGAGAAACGGTCATGGCACTCAACGACGGGCGAGAGCGGTTGACGCGCGCGGCGGGAATCCTGGCGGATGAGCCGGGGAGAATCAAGGAGCGCCTGTTGACGGCATACGCCAGCCAGCTCAGCCGCGTCAACGCCCAAGAGGATTTGCCGCCTGAACTGCTCGAAGATTTTTGCCAGCTTCGCAATGCGATCAGCGACGCCGAAATGCCCTACGGATATGGCGAGCGCGCCGCGAAGAAGATCCAGTCCATGAACGAGGAGGAAGCATCCGCGTTAGCCCGGTCCATTTTCGAGATGTTTGTTAAGTTCTCCGCGACGCCGACGGAACCAACCGTAGCCTGAGCCGGTTGCGGTTCGACGTTTTCGCCTGTTGGGGACGAATTTGTGCGTGCCCCCGTCGGGCTAGGGCGGACGCGGTGAAAGATGCGATCGGAGCGCCGATTGTGCGTGTGGCGGGCGTAGCGGTTAGTTGCACGCCTTGTGCTTATGCCCGCTTCTGCTCTATGCTCGCCGCAGTGAGAGCATCGTAATTGAGGCGGGAGACGCAGATGACGAAAACGCGGGTGGGCAGTGTGTTGCTTCTGGCGTTGCTCGCCGGCGCCGCCGTCGGCGGTTACTACTTGTGGCGCTGGCTGCAGCCGCCGGTCAACCAGCACGAATTGACGCTCTACGGCAACGTCGACATTCGCGAAGTCGAGTTGGCCATCAACGGCAGCGATCGGATTGCCGAGGTGCTGGTTGAAGAAGGAGATCGCGTCGAGAAGGGGCAGCTCTTGGCCCGGCTGGAACGGGAGCGGTTTGAACTGGCGGTGGCCCGAGCCGAGGCCGCGCTCGAGACGCAAGGGCAAGTCGTCGCCCGCCTGGAAGCCGGCACCCGCCCCGAGGAGATCCGCAAAGCCAGGGCCGATCTGGAAGCAGCGACCGCCACGGAGCACGACGCCCGACAGACCTTTGAACGGATTGAAAAGCTGGCCCCCAAGTCGGCAAGCCGGCAACAGCTCGACGACGCCAAGGGGAGCTACGACGCGGCCGCCGCTCAAGTTAAAGCCGCGCAAGCCGCCCTCGACCTGGCGGTCGCGGGCCCGCGAAAGGAAGATATCGCGGAAGCCAAGGCGGCGTACAAACGCTACCAGGCGGAGCTGGCGCAGGTCGAGCACGATTTAAAGGACGCCAGCCTGCACGCTCCTAAGGCGGGCGTCATCGAAAACCGCTTGCTGGAACCGGGCGACATGGCTTCTCCCCAAAAGCCCGTGTTCACTATGGCGATGGTCGACCCAATCTGGATTCGAGCCTATGTTCCCGAGCCGCAATTGGGCAAGATTCGGCACGGTATGCGAGCCAAGGTGAGCACCGACACCTTTCCCGGCAAGAGCTACGACGGCTGGATCGGCTTCATCTCTCCTTCGGCCGAGTTCACGCCCAAGCCGGTAGAAACGCCCGACATCCGCACGCAACTAGTGTATGAAGTCCGCGTTTTTGTTCACAACCCGCAAGGCGAGTTGCGGCTGGGCATGCCCGCCACGGTCCATGTGCCGCTGAATCAGCCGACGAAGAGCGACCGGGAACTGCAAGCGGAGTCGCTCCATTGAAGTCGTCCTTTCTCCTGAACGAACGTCGCCATGTCTGAGCGCGAGCCTGAACCGCCCGCCGCCGACCGCACCGCGGCCGCTCAGGACGTGGCGCTCTCGATCGCGCGAAGTCAGCAAGCGCTTCGCGAGCCGACGGCGCACGATTGAAGCCCTGGCCGGCGTGAGCCTGCAGATCCGCCGCGGACAAATCACCGGCCTGATCGGCCCCGATGGCGCGGGCAAGACCACGTTGATGCGTTTGGCCGCCGGATTGCTCCTGCCTGACGCGGGAGAGATCTTCGTCTTGGGACGCAACGTCGTGCAGGAACCGCTCGCGGTGCAAGCCTCCATCGGCTACATGCCGCAGCGGTTCGGGCTGTACGACGACCTCTCCGTGCAGGAGAACCTGGAGCTCTACGCCGATCTGCAAGGCGTTCCGTACGGCGCGCGCGCGGCGCGGTACGATGAGCTGATGCACATGACCGGCCTGGCCCCGTTCCTCCGCCGCCTGGCCGGGCGGCTGTCGGGCGGCATGAAGCAAAAGTTGGGATTGGCCTGCACGCTGATCCGCCCGCCTCCCTTGTTGTTGCTCGATGAACCGACCGTGGGCGTCGATCCCGTGTCGCGCCGCGAGTTGTGGCAGATCGTCGACCGCTTCGTGCGCGAGGAGCGAACGGCGGTGCTGATGAGCACGGCCTACCTGGACGAAGCTGCGCGCTGCCGCCACGTAATCATGCTCGACGACGGCAAGCTGATCGCTCAAGGGGCGCCGCAAGAGTTCAGCGAATCGATGCAGGGCCGCAGCTACACGGTTTCGGCCCCCGGCGTGAAAACTCGCGAGCTGGAAAGCCGTCTCGCCGGCCGTCGCGGCGTAACCGACGCCGTGGTCCGCGGCGAAGGCGTGCGCGTGGTGACGGAGTCGACGACGACCGACGCGACACGGTTGACGAAAGATCTGGGCGAAGCAAGCGTCTCCGCAGCGGCTCCCCGATTCGAAGACGCCTTTATTGCGCTGCTGAAGGAACATCGCGCGGCGGCCGCTGAAGCGGGCCAGCGGCGCAGCACGTCGGCGGCCTCTTCACATCGCCGCGGGCGCGACGGTCCGATGATCGACGTTCAAGGCCTGCAGCGGAAGTTCGGCGATTTCTACGCCGTCAAGAACGTGGCCTTCGACGTCGCTCAGGGCGAGGTCTTCGGTCTGCTCGGCGCCAACGGCGCCGGCAAGACGACGACCTTTCGCATGTTGTGCGGGTTGTTGCCGCCCAGCGCCGGAGAGCTGCGCGTGGCGGGCGTCGATCTGCGCCGCGCGGCCGCGCGGGCCAGGGCGCGGATCGGCTATATGTCGCAGAAGTTCTCGCTCTACGGCAATCTGAGCGTCGAACAAAACCTGCGGTTCTTCGCCAGCGCCTACGGACTGAGCGGATCGCGCCGCGCCGAGCGCATCGCCTGGGCGCTGGAGGAATTCGAGTTGCAAGCGGCGGCTGCGGCTGATAGCGCCTCGTTGCCGCTGGGCTACAAGCAGCGGTTGGCGCTGGCCTGCTCGTTGATGCACGAACCCGACATCCTGTTTCTCGACGAACCGACTTCGGGCGTCGACCCGCTGGCGCGGCGCGAGTTCTGGGCGCAGATCAATGCCCTGGCCGCCTCGGGCGTGACGGTGCTCGTCACCACTCACTTTATGGAAGAAGTCGAATACTGCGACCGGGCCGCGATCATGGCCGCGGGCGAAATCCTGGCGTTGGGCGCGCCGCGCGAGATCAAGGCCCGCGCGGCCACGGCGGACCGTCCCGAACCGACGATGGAAGACGCCTTTATCCATCTGATCGAAGATCGGCAACGAGCAGTAGAAACTTCCGAAGAACCGTCGGCCGCCGGCGGCCAGACTGCGGCCGCGGCGACGGCCGTCGACCGGACGGCGAGTGCGGGCGGCAGGCGCGGCGGCTCGATGATGCGCCTGCGCGGCCTGATGCGGAAAGAGTTCCTGCAGATCCTGCGCGACCCGAGCAGCCTGGCAATCGCCTTCGTGCTGCCGGTTATCTTGCTGGTGCTGTTCGGCTACGGCGTATCGCTCGACGCCGAGCACGTGCCGATTGCGCTGGTGGTCGAACGTCTGAATGCCGACACCGCGGGGCTAGCCGCGGCCTTCGAAGGTTCTCGCTATTTCCGCGTCACTCGCGTCCACGGCATGCGAGAGGCGCAGCACGCGCTGTTGCAGGGTCAGCTCGACGCCATCGTGCGCATGCGCGAGAACTTCTCCGAGCGGCTGCGCCGTCCGCGAGGCGCCCCGATCCAGGTGATTGTCAACGGGATGGACGCCAATAACGCCCGGATGATCACCGGTTACGTCGAGGGGGTCTGGGGCGGTTGGCTGGCCGACTGGGCGCGGCAGCAGTCGGTCTCGATCGCACTCCCGGTCGAGCTGGAACAGCGCGTCTGGTTCAATCCCAATTTGCACAGCCGCCATTTCATCGTGCCGGGGCTGATCGCGTTGATCATGACGCTGATCGGCGCGCTGCTGACGGCGCTGGTCATGGCGCGCGAATGGGAGCGGGGCACGATGGAGGCCCTGATGGTCACGCCGACCGGCATTCACGAAGTGCTGCTCGGCAAGACGGCGCCCTATTTTCTTTTGGGCATGGGCGGCATGGTGCTCTCGCTGTGCATGGCGGTCTGGCAGTTCGGCGTGCCGATGCGCGGCTCGCTGTGGGTCCTGTTCGGCGCGTCCTCATTATTCCTGCTCACGGCGCTCGGCATGGGGCTGCTGATCTCGACGTTGGCCAAATCGCAATTCGTCGCCGCGCAAGCCGCGATCATCGTCACCTATCTGCCGGCCTTCATTCTCTCGGGTTTCATCTTCGATATCGGCAGCATGCCGGCGCCTTTGCAATGGCTGACGCGGCTCCTGCCGGCTCGATACTTCGTGACGATACTGCAAACCGTGTTTCTGGCGGGCGACGTGTGGTCGATCGTGGCGCCCAACAGCCTGGCCTTGGCGCTGATGGCGGCGTTATTCCTGGGACTGACCCGCTGGCAAGCCCGCAAACGTCTGGATTAGCTCGGAGGTCGTCCGGTGTCTCGCATCCTGGCGTTGGTCGTCAAAGAATTCCTGGCGCTGCTCAAAGATCCCAAGAGCCGCGTAGTGATCATCGTGCCGCCGTTCGTGCAATTGTTCGTGTTCGGCTACGCCGCCACGTTCGACTTGAACAACATTCCGTATGCCGTCTACGACGAGAGCGACAGCGCGGCCTCGCGGCAGTTGCTGGCCCGGTTCGCGGCTCGCCCAATTTCCGGCGGACGGCCGTGCTGACGCACGCCGGTCAGATTGCCGACGTTATTGAGCGCCAGCAAGCCTTGCTGGTCATCCGGATCGACCGGCGGTTCGCCCGCGACTTGCTCGGCGGCCGCACGGCCAAAGTGCAGGTGATTCTCGACGGCCGCGATTCGAACACGGCCATGTTGGCTTTCGGTTACGTGCGGACGATGACGGACCGCTTCAACCGGCAATGGCTGACCGAGCACGGGGGCGGCGGCATGCCGGCGCAACTGCAGGTGCGGGCCTGGTTCAATCCCAATCAGGTCAGCCGCTGGTTCATCGTGCCGGGCATTGCGGGACTGTTGACGCTGGTCGTCACAATTCTGGTGACCGGGCTTTCCGTCGCCCGGGAACGCGAACAAGGCACCTTCGATCAATTGCTGGTCACGCCGTTCCGTCCGGCCGAGATCGTGATTGGCAAGTCCGTGCCCGGCTTCATGATCGGCCTCGGCGAGGCGACGGTGATCATCGTGATGGCGACGCTCTGGTTTCGCATTCCACTGTTGGGCAGCCTGCCGGCGCTCTACGCGGGGATCGTGCTGTTTCTGTTCTCCGCCATCGGCGTGGGGCTGATGATTTCTTCACTGTCGGTCACGCAGCAACAGGGCCTGCTGGGCGCCTTCCTGTTCCTGGTCCCCGCGGTGATCCTGTCGGGCTTTTCGACGCCGATCGCCAACATGCCGCCGGTGCTGCAGAAGATCACGCTGGTCAATCCGCTGCGATACTTCCTGATCGTGCTGCGGCGCGTGTTTCTGGAAGGCGCGAACTTCTCGCTGCTCGTCGACCAGTTCTGGCCGATGGCGGTCATCGGCTTCGTCACGCTCTCGCTGGCCGGGGCGTTGTTCCGGCGGCGGATGTATTAATTCAGCCGCGCACCTTCTGCTCGCACTCAAGCATGTACTCGATGCTCTCTTGCGCCAGCCGCTCGATGCCGGGCGAATAGTCGAAGACCTCGACCGAGACCCAGCCGCGGTAGTCGATCTCGCCGAGCGCCTCGAAGATGGGCGTGAAATCCAGCTCGCCGAAACCCGGGCCCAGCTTGTTGGCGTCGTTGGCGTGAAAGTGTACGAGCCACGGAGCGCAGCGGCGAATGATTTCCGGAATCGGCGTCGCTTCGCTGCTCATCGCCTTGCAGTCCAAGTGCAGCCGGCAATGCGATGAGCCGACCATCTCCGCCAGCTTCACGCCGTCGGCCGCCGTCAGCAGGAAGTTGCCTTCGGCCGGGCCGAGCGGCTCAATCGCCAGCGTTATATCCAGCTCCTCCAGCAACGGCATGACCGATTGAAACACCTCGGCGGCGTATTTCATGCCGTCGTCCATGCTCACGCCAGGGAGCAGATTGCGCTGCATCGGAGAGCCGAAGACCAGGATCGAGCCGCCCAGGTCGCGGCACAACCGGGCCAGTTCCTCCAGGTAAGCGGCCGTGGCGCGGCGGACTTCGGCCTCGGGGCTGGTCAGATAAAATCCTTCCGTTTTGGCGAGCAGCCAGTGCAGGCCAATCACGTCCAAGCCGGCCGCCTCGGCTTGCTGCCGCGCCTCGTTGCGCTGCGCGGCGGAAATCTGCCTGGCATCGGAATTCATCGTAAAGGGAGCGATCTCGATCCCCGTGTAACCGCACTCGCGGGCGAAGGCAAAGGCCTTGTCGAACGGCCAGTCGAGGAACGTCTCATTGCAGATGGCGAATTTCATGGCTTCGTCCTCATTCGGGGCCGCGGCGTGAAGGCCGGCGGGCAGGCAAGTTTCAGTTGGCGCGGGCGCCGGCGTCCGCGCTCGCGGCAGTCCGGCAAAAGCGCCGTTGAAACTACACGAAGCGCCGCGGGCAGGCAAGGCGCCGACAACTGACGACGGCGGCGTCCGCAACAACCCACAAAACGTGAGCAAGGCAAAGTCCGACCGGTTCCTCGCTCACGCTGCAGCTTAGCGCGGAAGGATGAAGAATCCGGAGGAGAGAAACCGGCGAGCGCCGGCGGTCAATCGTTCGTGTGCAGATTGTGATCGGCATGCCGGGCGGCGCGACGTTCCAGCGCCCCCAGGGCCTGCTGCTCCAGGCGAAGGTAGGCGTTGAGCTCGTCGATCCACTGCATCAGCTTGATCAGCAGTTGCAAGTCGACCTTCAGCTTGTTGCCCGAGCCACTGGCGAACGCCCGTCGCAACGGCGTCTCTTCGTGCATGGCGACGACCACGCTGAGCGAATCATAAAGCAACCGGGCGGGAGCCGCTCCGCCGCCGGACGAGTCCAGCGAGGCCTCAAACCGGTAGTCGAACAGCAGCGACTGGCGGCCGACGCCTTCCAGGTATCGTTCGCCGTCGCGCCACGGACGCGTCGGGTCGCGCCCGCAAATGGGCGCCGACCAGATCGCGTGATACTCGGCGCTGTCGTGATCGACGTGGCGGGCGAAACACTGGGGATATTGCTCCTCAGGGAGCGACTCGGGATGCCAGGCGTTCTCATCCCAATTCCAGTGCATCGCCGGCACGTCGTCGGGCCGCAGCGATTGCAGGCAGAGCAGCAAGTCCTCGACGTTGTGCTCCGTCGCTTCCAGTCGGTCGCGGACCGCGAACGCCTGGCCGGCGGCGTCCAGCATCGTGACCGGGATCTGATCCAACGTCGTTCGGCGATAGTTCATGGCAACAGGCTCAGGTTATCGGTGGCAGGCAAGCAACGGCGGCCAGCTCGCCGGTCGCCGTGAATGCTCGCTCTTAAACCTCTTCAAACAGAGACTTAAGCAGTTCTCCTGGCCGCCGCAAGGCGCCGCTCTCGGACTTGTTCGTGAATGGCGTTCCAAAAGGCAATCCGGGCTTCTAACGCCTCGACGGCCGCCTCCTCGGCACGGCGCCATCGGTCGTCGTCCTCGCCGCAGACGACCGCCATCAAACGAGCCGCCATCGGGCCATGCTCGTCGCCGTCCAGATCGATGTGACGCAACAGGTAGTACTTGAAATCGTTCAGACCGTCGCCAAACGACTCGCCGATTTCATCCACAATCCGCTGAAAAACGCCAGGCAGCAGATCCTCGCGTCCGAACGTGAACGTCGCGGCAATCCGGCACAAGTCTCCGCCGTCGATAACCGTAAAAGTATGTAGCACAAACAGGCGGATGGCGTCGGGAATTTCAGCATCGCGGAGACCCGTTTGGATCGAATATCCCGACCTTAACGCCTCCAGCAGCCGGTCGATCTGCGACGCGTCGGCCCCGCAACGCAGCATGGCGCGACGATACAAGTCGAAGTGGCTGGCGTGGCCCCCCTCGCCGTCCTCGTCACTCTCTTCGCCCAAGACAATTTCATTGACGAACCGACTGGCCACGGTTTGCCCGCTGGGGATCCAGGGAACGCTGTTGCAGCAGAGTCGCTGCTGCAAACTTTTCAGCAACGACATAAAGTCCCAGACGGCAAATACATGGTGCTCCATGAAGGCGCAGAGCGCGCCAACGTCTGGCAGATCGCCGTAAATCGGATGAGCGAGCAACCGCTCCCGCAATGGTTGGATGCGAGCGCGAAGCTGCTCCAGCCTGCGATCGCTCGAATCCCGTCGTTGGTGGGTTGCGTTCATACTCAAAGGTATTCTATCGATCTTCTCATGATCGACCAGGGATGTCAGGATTTCCCCTATATTTCAGTCCGCTTTCCCGGATTTCGAGGGCCCGCGACAACAATTCTGCGGGCGTCTGGCCTTGGCTCGCGATGGCAGCGAATGCGCGGACTTTTTCGGCCGGTGCGGTCCTGCAGCGGGCCTGACGCGAGCCTGGCGGCCGACGCCGGGCGGATTCCGCGACCTATGATTCATCGCGCAACTTCTTGCGGCGCCTCTCATAAGGAAGGCTCGATGACGCGAATCATTCAAGGCGTGTTCGATTTCCAGCAGCGCGTATTCGCCTCCAAGCGGGGGTTGTACGAAAGCCTGCGCGACGGCCAACGACCGCTCGCCTTGTTCATCACCTGCGCCGATTCGCGGATCGATCCCAATTTGCTGACGCAGACCGAGCCGGGAGAGTTGTTCGTACTGCGGAACGCGGGGAACTTCGTGCCGCCGGCCGAAGCTCCGGTCAATGGCGAAGCAGCGACGATCGAATACGCCGTCCGCCAGTTGCACGTCCGCGACATCATCCTTTGCGGCCACTCTCGGTGCGGAGCGATGCAGGGTCTGGCCTCGCCAGGCGCGGTTGCCGAACTTCCGCACGTCCGCAGTTGGCTGAGCTTGGGCCGCGAGAGCGTGGACCGAGCCCGGCAATTGGCTCCGTATGCCGAAGGCGCGGAACTGCTGCAGCGCATCGTCGAGCAGAACGTGTTGGTACAAATGCAGAACCTGCAAACCTATTCCACCGTGCGAGATTCGGCGTTGGCCGGGCGTTTGAGATTGCATGCCTGGGTTTATGAAATCGAGAACGGCCTCGTCACGGCCTACGACCCCGAGTGCAAACGCTTCGTGCCGCTGGTCCAATCTCCGCGAGAAAAGCTGCTCGTTCCCGTTCCGAGTGGAAGCCCCTGTGCGGCCAGCCGCGAGATGTAAGGAACGAACGCCTTGGAACCACGCGGCGGCAACGGCGCATCGAGTCTCGACCCAGGGCCGGCAGTCGATGGCCCTGCCGGCGATACGACGGACGGCGAACAAACGCCGCGTCGCCGAGGGCAGATTGATACCAGCGAGCATTCGCCAATTGGAACTCAGCTTGACCAGCGCCGGCCTGGTTCCCGTCGGTTCCGACCAACAAGATCCGCAGCCTGCTCCGCGCCGCCGGCAGAAGCTGGGCTGGGGCATGTGGGCCGGTGCGATCACGATCGTACTTGCGGCCTTGCTTGGAGACTGGCTGGAATACCGGCATTTGACGGCACACGGGGGCGACGCCGCGGAAGGAACGTCAGCGGCCATCGAGGTGAAAGCGGACCTGGCCGCCGTCGGGAACGCTTCTACGGCGGATAACGCGTTGGGGCGCCGCGGAGCGTCATCCGCGGCTCTCCCGCCGGAGCAATCCGGCGGCAAATTGGCCGCGGCGACGGCGCTGCCGGTCATCAAGGTGGGCGTGGTCCATTCCCTCACGGGCCCAATGGCGCCAAGCGAGCGCTCGATGGTCGATGCCTTTCTGATGGCGTTCGAAGAGATCAATGCCGCGGGCGGTTTGCTCGGCGGACGGCAGATCGACGTCGTGGTCCGCGACGGCAAATCGAATGAAACGGTCTTTGCCGAACAGGCCGAGGAATTGATCGGCGTCGACGGCATCTATTCCCGCTGCGCCACGAGATCATTCGCGACGAATTGAAATCGCTCGGCGGCCAGGTCGTCGGCGAAGGCTATCGCGTCTTAGGCGACACGGATTTCTGCGAGCTCGCGCGAGAGGTCAAGCTGTCGGGCGCCGACGTCGTGATTAACACGGTCAGCGGGACGGGCAACATCGGCCTGTTTCCCAGTCTGCGCACCGCAGGCGTTGCGCCGGAGAATACCCCGACGATTTCCTTCAAGGTGACCGAAGAAGAGCTGCGGAACATTACGGGCGGCGAGGAGGCTCTGGCCGGCGACTTTGCCGCTTGGAGCTACTTTCAGAGTTTGTCGAACCCCGAGAATCAGGCGTTTCTGACGCGGTTTCACGAGCGTTACGGGCCGACGCGAGTCGCGAGCGATCCGATCGCCGCGGCTTATGCCGGCGTGCGGATGTGGGCCGAAGCCGTGGAAGCGAGTCAATCGGATCGGGTGGCCGACATCCGCGAGGCGATGCTCCACGCCGAGGTCGAGGCGCCGGAAGGTCTCGTGACGCTCGATGCCGGAAACCGTCACGCTCATCGGCTGGCATTGATTGGCCAGGTCAATCACGAATTGCAATACGATATCGTCTGGACCTCGCCCAAATCGTTCCCCCCGGAACCGTTTCCGGATACGCGGACGCCCGACGAGTGGCGGGAATTCAAGCAAGGGCTCTATCTAAGCAAACTTGGATCGGGCACTGCCGCAGCTGCGCCACGGAACCGAAAACCGCAACGCACCGCGTACAACGCCGGCATCGAGACCGGGGCGGATTCCATGATTGAATACCAAGCGGAAAGTTGGCTCCGCACCACGCTTGCCTTCCGGGGCGCCGTATTGCCGCAAGTACTCGGCCGGGTCGACGGCTTTCAAGCGCTGGCAATGGAACAGACGCTGAATGCCATGGTCGACGCACAGGGCGGTTGCGAGCGGATCCAGAAAACGCCGCTGCCATTCGTCTACGTCACCTTGATCCGGCAATTGCTATTGATCTATCTCGCGTCGCTCCCTTTCGTGCTGGTCGGACGCATGGGCTATGCGGCGCCGCTGGTCGTGGCGGTGGTCTCGTTCGGCATGCTAGGCATCGAAGAGGCCGGCGCCGAAATTGAGCGTCCCTTCGGCGTCGATCCCAACTGCCTGCCGCTGGAGCAAATCTGCGCGACCATTGCCCGCGACGCGGCGACGCTCTGCTCATCGGCGGAAAACGTCGCCCGTCCCGTGGGATCGTAAGCCGCAGAACGTTGGCGCCTTATCGGCCTCGCGTGCGAGGCGCGTCGCACGCACGGCATCATTCGTAACCGGCTGGATGGCGGAGATGCCAGTCCGTCAACTCTTGGTATTTGCGGGCGACCGCCAGCACGCGGTTCTCCTCAAAAGCGCGGCCGACAAACTTCAAGCCGGTAGGCAGTCCGCGCTGCCCGAAGCCGTTGGGCACGCTCACGGCCGGGATGCCCGATGCGTTTTCCGCCCCGCCGCTGGTCACAGCCGTCCATTTCCGGTGGTATTCGCGGAAGCTGCCGTCGATCGGACTGGCGACGGTCGATAAAGTCGGGGCGACCAGGGCTTCGAACGGAGCCAGCAGCGCGTCCATCGCCTGCTGGATCTTGCGGCGAATGCGCTGGGCGTTGATATAGTCCTTGGCGGGAATCGCCAACGAGGAATGCACGCCCAGGCGATCTTCCGGAGCGGACATTTCCCAGATCTGCTCGCTCGTCACCAGGCCTTCAAAAGCCGCTGCCATCTCGCAGGCGATCAAGGTGCTGGCCACCGTGTTGTACGGCAGCGGCGGCAACTCGATCTCCGTAAACGTTGCGTGCGGCCGGAGCGTCTCCAACGAAGCCTCGTAGTTGGTGCGAACCTCGTCCTGCACGCCTTCGACCGCGCTTTTGAGCGTCGCCAGGCGAAACGGCGGTTCGAGAGGCCATCGTTCGGGATATTGGTATTCGCGCGAGACCGCCGTCGGATCGTCTGCGTCTGGCCCGGCAATGGCGGCCAGAATGGTTCCGCAGTCGTCGGCCGTTCAGCGCAGGGGGCCCAGCTTATCCATCGTCCAGCTTATGCGCCATCGCTCCGTGCCGGCTGACGCGGCCATAGGTCAGGCGACAGTCCGGCGACCCCGCAGTAACCGGCCGGCGTCATGATCGATCCCCAAGTCTCCGAACCGACGGCGAACGGCACGAGCCCCGCGCCGACGGCGGCGCCGGAGCCGCTCGATGAACCTCCGCTCCACGCAGCGCGGTCCCACGGATTCAAACCTGGACCGGTGAAAGAAGCATGGGCTTGCTGGTAGCCCAATCCGCCGGCGATTTCGACCATCGCCAGTTTGGCGACCAGCACGGCGCCGGCTTCGTGCAGGCGGCGCACGACCGTCGCGTCTTCGTCGAACGTCTGGTCTTTCAAAGCCGCTGCACCCAAGAGGCAGGAATGCCGGCAGTCGCCAGCAGATCTTGGCGCCGTAGGGAATGCCGTGCAGCGGCCCGCGATCCTTGCCCGCGGCGAGTTCTTGATCGGCCGCGGCCGCCTGTCGCAGCGCCAACTCTCGCGTCACCGTCACGACGGCGTTGAGCCGCTTGCCGTGCCGTTCGAGCCGGTCCAAGAAGAACTCGGCCAATTCCACGGCCGAGAACTCTTTGTCGCGCAGTTTCTGGCCCAGGGCACGAAGTGACAGCCATGCGGTATCGGCGGGTAGCGCCATGTTCAGTCCTCCGCACGCCAGGCGGCGAAGATCGGCGCCGGCTCGTCCGCGTTGGTAAGAGCGAAACGGCTCAGGATCCTGGAACGGGCCTGGTCCTCCTCAATTTGCCGGCGAAGCTCGGCGAGTTGCGATTCGTCGAACTCGTGCGGGTAAAGTCGGCGGAGCAGTTGCAGCGTCAACTCGGCCGGCGGCGCGGCCTTTTCTGTCGAGTCTTGCTTCGGCGACTCGGCCTCGTCGGCCCGTGCTGCGGCGGCGCCGAGAGCAAGCGGCGAGGCAGCCAACGACGTCGCCGCCAATTGCCGGGCGAAAGTGCGGCGATCAACGACCTCTCGATGCATGGCGGAGTTTCTCCTTGGATAGACGTGATGTGCAGTTTTCTCTGGCGTTGTATTCCACACCAACCCGAAGCGTTAGCGAGGGCCGCCGGCTTCGCTGGCATGAAAATGGAACGCGTTTCGCTACGTATTACGCTGGTCCCCTTTTATTCACGCTTCAAGCCTGCGTGTACTGCAACCCGGTTCCAACGCCTCATGTTGCCATCTCACGTTGGATCCGCAATCATCGCTTGTCTTGTCCGTCGCGAACGTAAAGGATCGCCGCTTCAAGACTGTCGGCATCATTAATGTACCGTTGGCTGCCGCATCCGCCCACCATTGCTCGCGAGTGGCGCTCGATACGCCAGGCGCGGCAGTTCTGGCCGCTTCAAGCGTCTTCAACTTGCGTGTGCACCACGCTTTGAGTTGGCTGCGAATTGTCTTCGGGTGCGTGTCGGCCGAAACGACTACATGAAGATGGTTCGAACGACAGTTCTCCGCGTGGAGTACCCAGCCCTTCCAGCGACAGGTTTCAGCCACATGCTCTTCGACGGCGCGGCGTTGTTCGCGGTCGAGGCGGCATGCCGTCTCCGTCATTCTTGCCCCCGCTTCGAGCCTTAATATGGGGTCGGGCAGTTGCCATCCGCGGCGGTACAACACCCACCCTCGCTGGTCGCCCGGCAGCCAAGTGCCGTACGTAGACCATGTGATCATGAAACCCAGCGGATCCGCCATCGGCGGTTCCCCGGCGCATTTCTCTCATTACACCCATCTTTTGCCCTCTGCGCCATGAGTGTCAGAATATGGAATATGCTATCCCTAAAACAACCTCGCGTCATCCAAGCCCGAGGTATTAGCGAAATTCCGCCGCGCCGGCGCCGGCATCGGCGGCCAGCCTCGCTAACGCTTCGGGTTAGTATGAGCATCCGACGTTGTTACCTGCCCTCGGGCGACACGACTTTCCGCTTGAGCGGCGTTTTCCAGAGGTAGAGTACGGCCTCCAGGTCGTGCTGGTCGTTCTCCAAGGTTACGACCTCGTCCGGCTCGACGCCTGCCATATCGAAATCGTGCGAGACGATCCGCGACCCGGGCGCCAATTTCTCGAGCTGAGGAACCAGCTTCACGTTGAGTCGCGGCAACAGGTAGAGCGTGACGACGCTGGCCGGGCTGAGGTCGAGCGTGAAGATGTCTCGCTGTTCGATCTGCACCAGTTCGTCGACTCCGTTGCGACGCACGTTCTCCCGGGCTTCTGCGACGCGTTCGGGATCGATGTCGTAGCCGACGCCGCGGCACCCGAACTGTTTGGCGGCCGCGACCACGATCCGGCCGTCGCCGCAGCCCAAGTCGTACACGACGTCCTGGGGGCCAACCTCGGCCAGCTCCAGCATTCGCTGGACGATTTTCTCCGACGTGCGGATATATGGCGCGTTGACCATCGGCTGCGGCAAGGGGGCGCCGTCGAGTTTCGCTTCGCTGACCTGCTTCAAGTACCAGCGTGCCGCAAGACCTGCGGACAGCAGGATCGCCGCCAGGGCAATCCACCAGCCGGGGGAAATCCGGCGGCGAGTATCAGCGGCGGGGGGCGTCGATGGGGCGTCGGAAGAAGTCATGAGGCGTCAAAATGAGAATTCGAATGCGGCCGTCTCGGCGCGGCTTTCGCGCCGCAGCAGCCCGCACGAGCTGTAGCGGAATCCGTGAGGATTCCGGGCGCTTTCCTACGGTTTCAAGACGGCAACGCGGCTCAACGCGTCAACGTGGCAGCCACGGAATCTTCGCAGATTCCGCTGCGTGCAGGTCATATTAGCCGACGCCCCATCAATATGCCACGATTGCCGACCGGCTCCCGACTGTAGCGCGAGCGTCCTTGCTTGCCCAAGAACCGACGATCCGGCTCGCCACGCGCCGGAGCACGCCGCACAAGCAAAGACGCTTCTGATGCAAGCGGCAGACTCGGGTTCCCCGGGGACTGAGAAGACGTATAATCTGCGCCTGCGGGCCGGTCGTTTTGCCGGTCTGCAGCTTCACCTGAACCACAAAGGCCGACGCATGCCCACGATTACCCGTTTGTCTCGCTGGTCTGTTGTTTTTCTGCTGGCGGTTTTCGCCGTTGCGGTTCAGCCCGCCTTCGCAGAGCCCAAGAAGACCGAGCTCAAGAAGGTCGTCTCGATCGAGGGAATCAGCGAGTATCGGTTGGATAACGGCCTGCAAGTATTGCTCTATCCGGACGACTCGCAGCCGACCGTGACCGTCAACCTGACGGTGTTTGTCGGCTCGCGGCACGAAGGCTACGGCGAAGCCGGCATGGCGCACTTGCTGGAGCACATGGTGTTCAAGGGCACGCCCGACGCACCCGGCAAATTCCGCAAGGCATTGCAGGAGCGCGGCGCCAGCTTCAACGGCACGCACCTGGGTCGACCGCACGAACTACTACGAAACGCTGCCGGCCAGCGAAGACAACCTGGAGTTCGCGACTGCACTTGGAAGCCGACCGGCTGGTCAACAGCTTCATCAAGCACGAAGACCTGCGTCAGGAGATGACCGTCGTCCGCAACGAGTTCGAGCGCGGCGAAAACTCGCCGGCGCAACTGCTCGACCAGCGGATGATGGCGGCGGCGTTCGACTGGCACAACTACGGCAAGTCGACGATCGGCAATCGCAGCGACATCGAACGCGTGCCGATCGACAGCTTGCAGGCGTTCTATCGCAAGCACTACCAGACCGGACAACGCGATGCTGGTCGTGGCGGGCAATTCGACCAGGCCAAGGCGATCGAACTGATCGAGAAGTACTTTGGCGCCCTGCCCCGCCCCGAAGCGGCAAGCTCGACAAGACGTATACGGAAGAGCCGGCGCAAGACGGCGAGCGGACGGTGACGTTGCGTCGCGTGGGCGAAGTGGGCCATCGTGGCGCGACTGCTATCACGTCCCGTCGGGCGCGCATCCGGACAACGCCGTGCTGGACGTGCTGGTCGAACTGCCTGGCGTCGGCCCCGTCCGGCCGCTTGTACAAGGCGCTGGTGGAAACCGCAAAGCTGGCCACCAGCGTGCGAGCGCGGCAACGTCAGTTGGCACGATCCGGGCATGTTCCAGGTGCAGGCCGAAGTGCGCAGAGGGGACTCGATGACGCGGTGCGCGACAAGCTGCTCGAACTGACCGAAGCGGCCGGCGAGAAGCCGTTAGCCAGGCCGAGGAGAATCGAGCGGGCCAAGCAGCAGCTGCTCAAGCAGCGCGAACTGGCGGCCGCCAACACCAGCTCGCATCGCCGTGCAGCTCAGCGACTGGGCGGCCAGGGCGACTGGCGGTTGTACTTCCTGCATCGCGACCGGATCGAGAAGTCACGGCCGAAGAGGTGCAGGCAAGCCGCCAAGAAGTATCTGCGTCGCGAACAATCGCACGCTGGGCATGTTCATTCCCACCGAGAAGCCGAGAAAAGCCGATCCCGCCACGCCCGACTTGGCCAAGCTGCTCGGCCGACTACAAGGGACGCGAGGCGATCGCCGGCGGCGAAGTGTTCGACGTCTCGCCGGCCAATATCGAGCCCGCACGTCGAACGAGTCAGCCTGCCCGAAGGAATCAAGTGGCTGCTGCTGCCCAAGAAGAACGAGAGGCGAGACGGTCAACCTGCGAGCTCGTCGTGCGGTATGGCAACTTGGAAACGCTGAAAGGCCAGGTGCGGCCGCGAATTCCTGCCGGACTTGATGACCCGCGGCACGAAGAACCTTTCGCGACAAGCAGATCGCAGGACGAGCTGGACAAAAACCTGCGCGACTCGTCCGCGCCAGCGGCGAGCGCGGGCAAGCGCTACGTTCTCCGTTGCAGACCAAGCGCAGAATCTGCCGAAGGTGCTCGACCTGCTGCGGCAGATCCTTCGCGAGCCGACGCTTGCCCGCGGACGAATTCGAGGTGTTGCAGCGGCGAGACCTGGCCCAGCTCGAACAACAACTGACCGATCCGCAAGCGCTGGCCATCATGCGCTTGCGCCGCGGGTCTCGCCTTACGAGAAGGACGACGTCCGCTATGTTCCTACCGTAAAAGAAGACATCGAGAGGCACCAAGTCGGCTACGCACGAGCAACTGAAGGAGCTCTATGCGGACTTTCTCGGCTCGCAAGCCGGGCGAGCTGGCGGTGGTCGGCGACTTCGATCAGGAACAGTGCCGGGCCGCGTGGCCGGCATTTTCGCCGACTGGACCTCGGGAAAAGAGTACGGGCGGCTGCCCAGGAAGTACTTTCCGGACGTGAAAGGGGGCGTCGAAGAGATCCAGACGCCCGACAAGGCCAACGCCATGTACTTCGCCGGCCAGACGTTCCCCATGAAAGACTACGGATCCCGATTATCCGGCGCTGTCGGCGGGCAATTACATTTTGGGCGCCGGCACACTGTCCTCGCGGTTGGGCGATCGCGTTCGCCAGAAAGAAGGGCTTTCCTACGGGGTCGGCTCGCAGATTGCCGCAGACTCGCTCGATGAGCGAGCCAGTCTGACGATGTACGCGATTTATAACCCCGCCGTCATGGAGAAGGTCGTCGCGACGATCCGCGAAGAACTGGAGCGGATCGTCCAGGACGGCGTGACGGCCGACGAACTGGCGCGAGCCAAGAGCGGTTACATCCAGGAACAGCAGGTGCATCGCACCAGCGACTCGGCGCTGGCCAGCAACCTGGCCGACACGTTGTACGCGGATCGGACGATGGAGTACTACGCCAACGTCGAGCAAGCCGTCAACGCGCTTTCGCCGGACGAGGTGCTCGCGGCGCTGCAGAAGTACATCCATCCGAAGCTGTTGGCGGTGGTCGTGGCCGGCGACTTCAAGGCGGCTGAAAAGGCCGAAGCAAAGCCGGCCGAGAAGAAGTAGAACGGGCTGGCGCCTTCGCCGCCGTCATTCGCCGGCCGCCCGCGCGGCGGCCGGTCCGCGCGGGTTGAACGCTCGCGCCGCCCCGCCGATTCCTTTTCCCTCCTGAGCGGTTGCGCGTTTGCCGACCGCGCTTTATTGTGTCAGCCGTCTCGGCGGAGGGGCGATTCCGCGGTCGCGGGTTTTCTGCGTACCCGCGCCGTTTCGCATTCCTCTGCCGCTGGTTAAGCTGGAATCGAGAAGAGTCGAGTCTGTTCCCGTGGCCATGCGTTGAAGACCGGATGGTTCAATTTCGCACTGACGTTCGTCCCGCTTCGGCGGAGCTGGTGGAGTTATTCCGGGCGGCTCAACTGAATCGCCCCTTGGGCGATCCGGAAAGAATCAGCCGGATGTACGCGGCTTCGAACCTGGTCGTAACCGCCTGGGAGGGCGAACGGCTGGTCGGCGTGCTGCGCGGCTGGACCGACGACAATTTCGACGGCTACATTTGCGACCTGGCCGTGCATCCGGAATTCCAGAAGCTGGGCGTCGGACTGCGCCTTGCTCGAGGTCGTCAGGCAAGGTCGTCCGCAGGTGCAATTCGTGGTGCGAGCTTCGCCGCTCGCCCGGGAGTATTACCAAGGGCTCGGCTGGCAAAAGATCGAGAACGGCTGGTTCTGGCCCCGGCAGCCTTAGGGATCTGCTTGTCGTCGAACGAACCGGCGAATAAGATGATGCTACCGGCGGCGATGCAGCAAACGTTTGCACGCCCGCCGGAACTTCACACCCGGCCCGGCGCCGCTTCGATGGGCCTGATTTCGGCGCAATAGTTTCATGTTTCACGGCAAGTTGCGGCAGCAAATCGCCTGGGAAGCCGCCCGCTTGATGTACCAGCGCATCGAGTCCGAGTATTACCGGGCCAAGCTGAAAGCCGCCAAGCGGATGGGAGGCGGCTGGGTCAAACCCAAGGATCTGCCCAGCAATCGGGAGATTCGCGACGAGATCCAGGTCTTCGCCCGCTTGTTCGAAGGGGACCAACGCGCCGAGGATCTGCGCGAGATGCGGATCGAGGCGCTGCGAATGATGCGCCTGCTGCGCATCTTCCGGCCGCGGTTGATCGGCAGCACGCTGACCGGCCACGTCCGCCGCGGCAGCGATATCGACCTGCACGTCTTCTTCCGACAGCATCGAGGCGGTCGCGGGCGTGCTCGACCAGGAAGGCGCTTCCTACGAGATCGAGCGCAAACAGGTCCGCAAGCAAGGCGAAGAGCGCGTCTACACGCACATCCACGTCGCAGACCGCTACCCGTTCGAGCTGACCGTGTACGCCGAGAATCTGGCTCACTTCGTCTTCAAGAGCTCGGTCACCGGCAAGCCGATCGAGCGCGCCAGCATTGCCGAGCTGGAGCAATTCCTCGAGCGCGAGTATCCCGGCCTGTCGCTCGACGAAGCGGTGATCGAAGCCGAGCAGAAGGTCGATCGCTTTCAGATCTACCAGATGCTGCTGCTGCCGCTGGAGCAAGTCAAGCAGTCTCGCAAATATCATCCAGAAGGCGATGCGCTGTATCACAGTCTGCAGGTCTTCGATCTGGCGGCGCACGAACAGCCTTACGATGAAGAGTTCCTGCTGGCGGCGCTGCTGCACGACGTCGGCAAGGCCATCGATCCGCACGATCACGTCGCCGCGGGGCTCGAGGCGCTGGAAGGCTTCATCACCCAGCGTACGGCATGGCTGATCGAGCATCACATGGAAGGCCAGGCCGCCTGCGACGGCACGCTTGGCGTCCGTGCGCGCTGCCGGCTGGCGGAATCGGAAGATTTCGAGGACCTGCTGCTGCTGGCTCGCTGCGACCGGCAGGGTCGCACAGCGGGCGTCGCCGCGCCCGAGCTGGAAGAGGCGCTGGATTACATCCGCGAGCTGTCGCGAAGCTGCGGCGGGTGAATTGCCGGTTGCAATTCAGTGGCGCCGGTTGTAACGCTTTGCTAGTTTGAGCCGGTTGCTGCGATCGCAATCAAAACCAATTCCAAACTCTGATTTTCTTCAGTTTTTGTTCGGCCGCGGCGAGCGCCGGGCGAACTGTGTCCGTGCGCGCCCCGTACGATGAGGAGATGCAATCGGGGCGTCTTGACGACTTGAATTCGATTCGCCAGTTCGGCGCGCACTGTTGCGGACGACTCCCGTACCCGTCGGAAGAGCCAGTTTCACTGCGAAAGGAGGGATGCTAAGCGGGCACTTTCCGAATTTGATTTTGGCAACTTTGAAGAGGCATTTATCTACTGAGGAGAACGCAACATGGCTAAGAGGTCGCGGTGGCGCCGCTTGTTCAGCGGATATGAAAGCAACCGTCCGTCTTTTGACGATGCAATGGCTCGAGCCCGCCAGGGATTGAGCCTTGGATATGAGGTGCTGGAAGCACGAGAGATGCTTACGGCGAACGTGGCGGCGAATTTTGCCGTCGTGAACGACTGGAACTCCGGCTTCCAGGCGGAGCTCAGCCTGGCCAACCAGCAGTCGGTCGGCGTGCAAGGCTGGCAGCTCGAATTCGACATGGCCCGCAATATCACCTCGATCTGGAACGCAAAGGTCGTCAGCCACACGGGAGATCACTACGTGATCGCCGGCGCTTCGTGGGACAGTAATCTGGGCGCCAACAGCACGCTCTCGTTCGGATTTGTCGCCAGCGGAAGCGGCGTCGGCGCCGACCCGCAGAACTATCTGCTCAACGGCGCCCCGCTCGACGGCCAGCCGGCGCCCCTGCCGAGCTTATCCATCGGCGACGTGTCGCAGGCGGAAGGCGACGGCGGCACGACCAATTTCACCTTCGACGTGACGCTCTCGGCCCCCTCGAGCGACGCCGTGACGGTTGAGTATTCGACCGCCGACGGCACGGCCCAGGCCGGCAGCGACTACAACGCCGCCAGCGGCACGATCACCTTCTCTCCCGGCCAGACCACTCGCCAGATTACCGTTCAGGTGTTGGGCGACACAACGCCTGAGGCGAACGAAGCGTTTGCGGTCAAGCTCAGCAATCCGAGCGGCGCCACCCTGGCGACGACGCAAGCGACCGGGACGATCGTCAATGACGATACGACGGCCAGCAGCGGCGACTTCACGTTCAAGGTCGGCGCCGACTGGGGCAGCGGGTTCACGGGCCAGATTACGGCCACGAACTCCAGTCAGCAGACGATCAACGACTGGCAACTCGAATTCGATTTTGCCGGCGACATCACCGCCATCTGGGATGCGTCGATCGTCAGCCACGTCGGCAATCACTACGTCGTGCGAAACGCCGGTTGGAACGCCACGATTGCGCCGGGCGCGACCGTCTCTTTCGGCTTCAACGGCAGCCCGGGCAACGTTACCGTCGCGCCGACCAACTACCTGCTGCACGCGGCGACGACCACCGGCGGCGGGGGCGGTGGAGGCGGCGGCGTCACGAACCAGGCGCCCGTCGCCGGGGGCGATACGGCCGTCGTCGATCCCGGCCAGCCCACGGTGATCAATGTGCTGGCCAACGACTCCGATCTCGACGGCGACGCGCTCTCGGTGACCGGCATCACGCAGCCGGTCCATGGGGTGGCGGTGCTGAACTCCGATGGAACGGTCACCTATACGTCCAACGACGGTTTCACCGGAAGCGATGCCTTTACGTACACGGTCAGCGACGGACGGGGCGGCACGGATTCCGCAACAGTCACGTTGACCGTTGGCACGCCCGCCGCGATCGGCTCGTGGCCGGCGCAGTTCTACGCGCCGTATGTCGACATCGCGCTGTGGCCGACCTACAACCTGGTTTCCGCCGTCCAGAACGGGAACGTCAAGTATTTCAGTCTGGCGTTCATCACGGCGGATGCCAACAAGGAGCCGGCGTGGGGCGGATACACCCAGTATGAAGTCAACGGCGGCGACTTCGACATGGCGCTGCGGCAGCAAGTGGCCGACGTGCGGGCGGCGGGCGGCGACGTAATGGCTTCGTTCGGCGGCGCGGTCAACCAGGAGATGGCCGAAGTCATCACCGACGTTACGCAATTGACCGCCGCCTATCAGAAGGTCGTGTCGGCCTACAACCTGACGCATCTCGACTTCGACATCGAAGGCGCAGCCGTCGGGGACCACGCTTCGATCGATCGCCGTTCGCAGGCCCTGGCTGCGCTGCAGCAGAACGCCGCCGCGGAGGGCAAGAATCTGGAGATCTGGTTCACCTTGCCCGTGCTGCCCAGCGGTTTGACGGCCGACGGGATTTACTTGCTGCAGTCGGCGTTGAAGTACGGCGTACAGATCTCCGGCGTGAACATCATGACGATGGATTACGGAGAAGGGCCCGCGCGAACCCGCAAGGGCACATGGGCGATTACGCCATCGATGCAGCCAACAGTTTGTTCACTCAGTTGCAAGGGCTGTACGGCTCGTCCAAGACCGATGCGGAGTTGTGGCAGATGATCGGCATCACGCCGATGATCGGCGTCAACGACGATACCAACGAGGTGTTCGACCTGGCGGCGGCGCAGGAAATCGTCGATTTCGCGCAGCAGAAGGGCATCAGCCGCATTTCCATGTGGTCGCTCAACCGCGACGCCGCGGGGACGGCCAAGAGTTACGTCGACAACTTCTCCAGCAGTATTACGCAGAACGCGTTCGATTTCTCCCATATCTTCGAAACGATCTGAGCTGCGAGAGACATTTTATGGCGTGAACGTTTTGTGGTGAGTGTCAGCACGGCAGCGAGCGGTCGGCGCCAGCCGGCCGTTCGCTGTTCGCGCGCGCTAACCCGCCTTCTTCAACGCCAGCGCCTTGTCCATCCGCTCGGCGATATCCGCCAGCCGCCGTCGATCTCCGCCGGGCACTTCCGCGGTGGCCCAGCCCGACGTGTAGCCGATCTCGGCCAGCGCCGCTCGCACGGCGGGCCAGTCGCAGTCGCCCTCGCCGATTTCCACGTCAAAACCCTTCCACAGCCCCTCTTCTTTTTGCAGCTTGCGGCTGTATTCCTTTACGTCCAGCTTGCCGATCCGCTTGCCGAGGATGCGGATCCACTGTTCCGGCCAGCCGAAGCGTACGACGTTGCCGATATCGAAGTAGGAGCCGACCGCCGGGCTGTCCAATTCGTCGATGAAGCGGGCCATTTCCAGCGGGCTGAGCAGGAAGTTGTTCCAGACGTTCTCGATCAGCAGCTTGATCCCCTGCTTCTCGGCGTACGGCAGGGCGACTTTGATGCGGTCGTGCTGCTCGCGATAGACTTTGTCGTAAGACTTTTGCTTGTTCACCTGCCCGGCGACGACCAGCACGCTCGTAGCGCCGTAGAATTTGGCGCTGTCGATCGCGTGCTTCAGGTCCGGTTTGCTGCTATTGAGAAAGCCGTGGACGACGACGCCCGTCGCTTCGATCGCCTCGCGCACGTCGTTGGGGTCGACCTTGGTCGTGACGTGAATCTCCGTGCCGTCGAAGCCCAGGTCGGCCAGCAACTTGAACTTGTCGAGCACCGACAAGTCCTCTTTGATCATCTGGTACTTGACGGCCTTCTTGATGCGTGGCGTCGGCTTCTCAACCGCCAGAGCTTCTGCCATCGAACCCGCCAGCGCCGAGGTCGCGGCCGCCGCCGAAAGTCCGCCCAGAAAACTGCGTCGCGAAATGCCGCCCCCTGCTGGCTCATCATTCACTTTCAGCATGCTCAAACCTCCTGGCGGCCCCTGCGATCGCAATCTCTCGCCCGCTTTGCCTTCAACTGTTTCGCTGTTTTAAGAACAGCATCGTTCAAATCATAACCGCCCCGCCGTCCTCCCGCGACCATCAATGCCGCGGCCGCATCTTCCAGTTCCTCTCCCTCTGAGAGAGGTTCGGAGAGGGCTGGTCGCCGAAGGCGGCCAAGATTTCCCCTCGAAGCTGGCCATCTTCGGCCCGCTCTCATTTCTGTTCAGCGCATCCCCCGCGACATTCCATCAAAGATGCCCAAGAATTCCCCGCGAGCGTGGCCATCTTCGCCTTCCGGTTCCTCTCCCTCTGGGAGGTTAGGAGAGGGCGGGTCGCCGAAGGCGGCCAAGATTTCCCCTCGAAGCTGGCCACCTTCGTCTCGCTCTCCTTTCTAGCCAACACGTCTGCCGCTGCCTTCCATCAAAGATGCCCAAGAACTCCCCGCGAACGTGGCCATCTTCGCCTTCCGGTTCCTCTCCCTCTGGGAGAGATTAGGAGAGGGCTGTCCGAAGGCAGCCAAGATTCTCGCGCGATGTTGGGCAACTTCGCGTTGGATTCCATTTTTGTCACTTTCTCTCATCCCTGTGGGCAATGCCCGCGCTACGACTTGCCCTCACGCCTCCGGCGCCGCTGTCGGTGCGCGGTCTTCCCCGAATCGCCCAGTAAGGCTCCCCCCATTCTTTTCGCCGGCTGGCTTGGCGCGACAGCGTCTGCCAGTCAATGAACGCTCGTAAACCAGGGCCCTTTCCCGCCCGAGAGCTGCACTTTTCAATCGCCCAGCGCCGCTCGATTTGGGTGCCGCTTGAAGGGACCGCAGCAGGAGAAATCTGGCGGTATGGGATGTTGGCGGCAAGCTCCTCGGGCGGAAGCGGGGCTTTTTGAGAAATTCGCGTCACCGGTCCAAGCACATTCGTCTCTAGTACTATGTTATGAGACCGTATGACCTGGAAGCCTTCCCATGAAATCGGCCAATCCTATCGACTTGTGTTCGGCAACCGACGCTGAACTGATTCAGCTTTGCAGGCTCGGCAACGAAAATGCCTATGGGCAGATTGTGAGGCGATATCAGTCTCTTGTTTGCTCGATCGTCTACAATTGCTGTGGCGACTTGGCGCTAAGCGAAGATCTGGCACAAGACGGATTCATCCTGGCTTGGCAAAAGCTTGGCGACCTGAAAGACGGCAGTAAATTCAAGGCGTGGATTTGCACCATCGTGCGGAATCTGGCCATTCGTTCGTCGCAACGTTGGAATCGCAGCGTCACTCGCGCAGCAGCGAATCTGGATGCGGCTGCCGACATCCCCTCGGGTATTGAATCTCCGGTCGAACGGGCAGTCAGCGCGGAAGAAGAGAAGTTGGTATGGGAGGCGTTGGCTGACGTGCCGGAGAATTACCGCGAGCCTCTCATTCTGTTCTACCGCGAACAGCAATCGGTCGCTCGAGTGGCCGAAGCGTTGGACTTGTCTGAGGATGCCGTCAAGCAGCGACTGTCGCGAGGCCGGAACATGTTGCGACAGCAGCTTGCCGCCGTCGTCGAATCAACGCTCGCCGATTCCAAGCCGGCAAAGGCATTCACGGCTGCTGTCATGATGGGCCTGTCCGGGGCAACAGCCAAGTCGGCGGCTGCGGCCGGAGTCGCGACGACTGCGGCAACCGTGGTAAAATCGGTCGTCGTCGTCGGAACGCGAAGCGGATTGAGCAGTCTTTTTCTAGGGCCGATCCTGAAACTGCCCGTGGCCGCTTGGATGCTCAAGACGGCATTTGCTGAATGTCGCTCGGAACGAGAGCGGCAATTGTCGCGCCGCTACTTGTTGTTCGGACTTTGTGGCTTCGCGGTCTACGTAGCCGCCCTCTTTTCATCGGCTTGGTGGGAGCAGTACGTTGAACCTCCCTTGCTGCGAGCGCTGTTGCCGCCTGCGATGATGGTCGTGTTCCTCATTCCCTGGATCGTCTGCAGCCGACGATTGGGAAAACAAATCGAACGCATTCGAACCGAGGAGGGGACGTGCACTCCGCCAAGGCCGCTTGTCGAATCTGATAACCGCGGACTAATCGCTCTTAAGGTCTACAGACTCTTCTGTCTCAGCTCGCTGCTTGTAATGGCGGGGCCAGCCGTCTTGCCGCTCTCAGCGCGTGACTGGTTGGGTTTATCGGCGATGTTCGCCTCGGCGATCTGCATAGGTTTAATTGCGGCCCAATTCAGCCTCCGCCTGCCAAAGTCGCCTTTTCAGTCATTTGGCGCCGGCGTTGGACTGACGGCAATTGCAACGCTTGGCATCATGTTTTGGAGACAGAGCGTTTGGGCTGCAACCTTTGTCGACTTCTTGCCATGGTTCATCGGAGCCACATCGGCCCTCTCCATGACTTTGGTGATTGTGACCACAATTGCCTGGAAACGGGTCTACGGCAGCCCTCAGTTGCCGGGCAATCGTTTGCAGTAGTCCAGTGAGCAGGAGTCCGCTTACGATAGGCCCTCGGCACGCCTCATCTATGCCAACGATGCAATCCGGAGAGCGCCGAACATCGCTGCCTCCCCAAGTGCTGATTGCAATCGCGCCTGCCGATTGCGGACCTACATGGCGGGCCCCGTCGTTTGCCCCGGCTCGGCTAACCTCGCTCCACGTTCAACCGGGTCGCGCGGCGCAGAAGTTCGAGGTTGGCGTTGAACTGTTCGTCGTTGCTCCCCTGCCAGGCTTGCACTCGCTTGCCGGAGACCGATCGCAGGTAGATTTTGTAATCGCCGCCGAGCCAGGGGACGCAGGCGTCGAACAGCCCCCAGATGCGATTCATGATTTCCCCCGTCTTGAAAACCTGGGCGAAGCTGTCGAATGGCCGGTCTTCCAGCCCCGTCTCGATTTGCACGAACCGTTCGAGCTTCCAACGCTGCTTTCGGATGCGCACGAACAGCACATACAACTCGCGATGGAATCTCCGTTCTTCCAGGTAGGCTTGCGGAAAGCTGCCCGTCAGCAGGCCCATCGAAAGGCAGAACAAAAATTTGGGCCCCAGGCCGGCCGAACCGATCAACGCCAGCGCGCACAGCGCCCCCAAATGATCACCCGACGCCGGAAGTTGCGCACCGGCGCCAACCACAGGCGTTCGTCCTGCTGTTCGGCTGCGGAGCTTTTGCTCGTCGGCTCGGTGGTCATAAGAGCAGACTCTCTGAGTGATTTGCCAGTCCTATCGTAATTCGCTGCATTTGCGAGGCGAAAGCGCAAAGCAATGAGGGCCGCCCCCGTTGGCCGAACTCCCGACGTGAGATGACATGATGATAGCGATCGAGATTACGTCTGGCTGAAGAGGGTTAACCCTGACTACCTGGCTCAGTTCCGCCGGCCGCCGACGCAGCCGAGACCGTGCCTTCGTGCCCATCATTCCCGCAGTGACAGAACTCATGGAAATTGCCGCCGAATTCATCTCAGCCGCCGCGAACGCCTTCGAATCCAACAAGCGGCTGGCGGAACGGGCCGTGGAGCAAGTTCCGGACGACAAACTCCACGCGGTGCTCGATCCGAATACGAACTCCATCGCAGTGATCATGAAGCACGTCGCGGGGAACCTCGCCTCGCGCTGGACCGACTTTCTCACGACCGATGGCGAAAAGCCTTCGCGCAACCGTGATGATGAGTTCATCGATTCCTTCGCCAGCCGGGCGGAAATATTGGCCGCCTGGGAGCGCGGCTGGGCCTGTTTATTCTCGACTCTCAACCGCCTCACGCCAACAGATTTGGAACAGGCCGTGCTGATCCGCGGCGAACCGCACTCCGTGCCGCTGGCGCTGCAGCGCTCGCTGGGACACACGTGCTATCACATCGGCCAGATCGTGCAGCTCGCCCGAGTCTATGCAGGTCAGAACTGGAACACGCTCACAATTCCCCGCGGCGGTTCGCAGCAATACAATCAGGAGCACTGGAGGCGAACATGATCGACCGCTTCGAGATCATCGCTCACGACGCTTCCCGGCCAGATGCCGAGCGAATCGTATTCTGCGACGGCACCGGCGGCGAGTTGTTCCGCGATGGCGCCGATCTGGAATTGAGCCATTGTCGCCCCAACCGCACGCCGGCCGAATATCGGGCCGGAACGTCGACCGAAATCAGCTTCCGCTTTCTCGACCATCCTCGCCCAGGCGAGTGGACCGCGGCCGTGAACAATCATGTCGACGTGGATGGCATCTTGTCGGTCTACGCCCTGGTCTGCAGCGAGCACGCACTGCGTCCTCGAGAGACGATTGTCGCCGCCGCCGAGATGGGCGATTTTTGGGGCTGGGGACAGCCGCCGGCGCAGCGTGTATTTCAAGGACTTACCCGGCTGATGCGATCCGGAGGCGAAGGCCGGGCGATTTATGCCGAGGCGTTCCGCCGGATTCCGGCCCTTGTTGACGGAACCGATACGGAAGCGTCCGAGATCGAAGCTTCGCTGGCGCCGCTCCGCCGCGGCGTTGAGCTCGTCGAACAAGGCCGCATTGTCCGCTCGCTGCTCGGCGAACGGCTGGCGCATTACATCGTCCCGCGAGACATCGCAGGCGACGACGCGCGAGCTTCGTACGTGCCCGGCTTCAACGAGGCGATTTCCGACTGCGCCGCGCTTTGGCCGCACGTGTTGTCTCGCAGCGACGCCGAGCAGCATCAGCCTGGTCTCTTTCGAGCGCGAAGCCGGCTGGTTTCACGACCTCTACCTTCCCGGCTACCACTGGGCCGACGCCGCCGGACGCTGGTTCGTCCCTGGCATGCATTACCACGACGGCATGTCGAGTTACGATCTCGACAACCCGGGCCTGATTGCCGCCTTCACCGAATTGCAACGGCAAGAGATGGCGCCGGGCCAATGGGGCCTGGGCGGCACGAACTTGCCGTTCGGCGTTCAGTTGCAGGAGCAGTTTCCGCTGGTTGGTCGTTTTCTGCACGCTCCGGGCCAAGCCGCAATCAGCCAACTTTCGCCGGACCGCGTGGCGAAGGTGCTTGGCGAGCGGTTGGGATCGTGAAGTTATTGAGAAATCGGCGGCGAGACGGCTGCAGGAATCCATTCGATTGCGGCTCGGCGCCGTAGCGATCGGCCCCGTAGGGACGAAAGGTTGTAGCCAGGCGGCGTAAGCCCCTGGATCTTCATGCCGCAAGGCGCCAGTTAGCCCCGGCATGGGCGACAGGGGAATGAGCGGCGCAATGATGTCCGTTATCAAGAAAGCCGCGTACTACAATGATGACGCTGATCGCTCGCGTCGCTTTGTTTCATTGAGCTCGCCATCAGGAACTGCCTCGCGCTCGGCGTCTGGCAATTCTCGGCGTTCTTGCTTCTGTTATTTCCAACATTCTATCGCCAGCCGTTGACATCGCGCTTTTGCTGCGCCGCGGAATAAGCTTGCCGCACCGTCCCGTGGACGGTAGCATGCGCTCCGACTATTGTGTTGGGGGCTGGCGCGCGGCGCCTCTTAGCGGCGCGATTTCCTTTGCTGGCATGTTCGCCGTTGGGGGTGCGGTCACTCAAGTTGTCGGCGCTCTTGGGAGACCATGGCGTGCTTGTGATCGGTCGCTTTAACGCAAAGAGAGGACTCTCCCCGTTCATTCCATTTCAGGGGGTGATTCAGATGGCTCGCGTTCTCTGTTGGTTGTTGTTGTTGTTGTTGTTGTTTTCCTGGCCGCGCCGCCGGTCACTTTGCTCGCCGGAGAGGCCGCGGATCTGCTGGGCGTGATGTACTGGACCGATCGGACCAAAGGCCTCTATCGCGCGGCGCGTGACGGGAGCGAGATTGAGTTGATCGTGCCGCGAAGGTTCATCGACTCGATCGCCGTCGACCGCGAGGGCGGCAAGCTGTATTGGACGGCGATTGACGGGCGGTTCACTCAGCTCTGGCAGGGCAACCTCGACGGCGGCGAGCAGACCATGCTCGCCGACGATCTCAAGTGGGTCGGCGACGTGGCGTTCGACCCCGTCGATAAGCACGTCTACGTGAGCAGCATCGCCGAGGCCAAAGTCATTCGCTTCAAGGCCGACGGCACGGAGCGGACCGATTTCCTGGTCGGCATTCACAAGCCGTCGCGGCTGTATGTCGATGTGAAACAGCGCAAGCTCTATTGGGCGGGTCACGATCAGCGCCGCATCGACTGCATCAAGCTCGACGGCAGCGAGCGTCAGGCGGTGCTCGAGAATTTGCCGGGCGTCTCGTACGCCTTCGTCATCGATCCGGTCGAGCGAAAGATCTATTGGAGCTTTCCCGGCGGCGCCATCTACCGCAGCAAGCTCGACGGCAGCGAACGCGAGCAGTTGGCCAGCGGGCTCGATCAACCCGACGGGTTGGCGATCGATGCCGATAACCGCAAGCTGTACTGGGTCGAGCGAGGCAAGCTCAGTCAATCGGAACTCGACGGCAGTCAGCCAGAACGCTCGTGACCGGCAAGTCCAATCTTTACAGCTCGCTCGAGATCTTGCCGCCGGTCGAGTAATGACGGCGCGAGCTACGCTCGCGCGGCGAGCGGGGGACGTCAGTCCCCTGGTGATGTTGTTCAACGACCGACTCCGGGCTCGCCGCTGATCAGTCCCGTAGGGACGAAAGGCTTTAGCCAGGCGGCGTAAGCCCCTGGATCTCCATGCCGCAATCCACCCATTAGCCCCGGCAGGGGCGACAGGGAATAAGCGGCGCAATGATGTCGATTATCAAGAAAGCCGTGTACAACCAGGTCGGCGCCGACCGTTCGTAGCTCGCCGCTTCTCTCACCGCGTCACACGTCACAAATAAGGGGCAGGTACCGATGGGAAACACCTACACCAATTTGCTTTATCACGCCGTGTTCAGCACGAAGGATCGCGAGCCGCTGATCGACGAGAAATGGCAGGATGACTTGTACGCCTACATGGGCGGCATCGTACGAGGCTCGCGCGGCACTCTGCTCAAGAGCGGCGGCGTGGCCGATCATGTGCATTTGTTGATCAAGCTGCCAGCAAGCGTGGCGATCGCCGATATGCTGCGCTTGGTGAAAGCGAATTCATCCAATTGGGTTCGCGACTCAAATCTCGTGATTGGCAAGTTTGCGTGGCAATCGGGATACGGCGCGTTCTACTGTCAGCCAGTCGCAGGTTCCTGACGTCGAGCGTTACATTCAGAATCAAGCCTGCGCATCATCGAGGACGGTCGTTCCAAGAAGAATTTGTCGCGTTGTTAGAGCGGCACGAGATCGAATACGATCCGAGATATTTATGGGATTGAACGGGGCGGGTCGTGCGCCGCACAAAGCGGAGGTTGGGGCGATCCGATGCGATGAATCAGGCCGCCTATTGCCCCGCCGGGGCTGACGACGAGCGTTCGGGCACCGGATCCAGGGGCTGACGCCGCCTGGCTAAAACCTGTCGCCGCTCCGCGGCTGAGGAAACCGCGGCTCGTCGCTCCGGCAAGCAAGGGACGTTAGTCCGCTGGTGACGTTGAGCAGCGACGGAGCGATGCCGCGTCAGCAAGGAGGAACGAGTCACTCTCCACTTCCAAACGGAGGTTCACGCCTCCGGCTCGCCGCCAGCCAGTCCCGTAGGGACGAAAGGTTGTAGCCAGGCGGCGTCAGCCCCTGGATCTCCATGCCGCAACGCGACAGCCAGCCCCGGCAGGGGCGGCAGGAAAAGAGCCGGCTCTTGATGTCAACTCTCAATCGAAGATCCGTGTACAATAAAATAGCGCGAATGCAGGATCAAATTCAGAGACTTCCACATCGCCCTCGTAGGGCTGACGACGAGCGTCCGGCGCACTGTATTCAACGGCCACGCCACCTGGCTACAGCCTGTTGCTCCGCGGCTGAGGAAGGGACTCCTATTCCTTTGGCCGCGTCCGCACCGCGTCGGCCGTGGGAAAATCGTCGGGCAGCTTTGCTGCGCGACCTTGCCAGTGGCGGCCCATTCGGCGCCGCGCTGCAAGGTGACGATAAAGCCGACGCACTGCATGGCTTCGGGGCGTGCCCCAAAGTTGTGTGGAACACGCGCCCCTTGCCGTAGTCGACGACCATCAACATCGGCTCGTGCTCGCCGGAGCCGCCTTGTCGCGGTTGGCGTAGGCCGTGGCCAGCACGGTCAAGTTCTTGGCCGGGCCGCGGAGCCGGTCGTAGAGTTCGTCGGAAGCGTGCATGCCAGCTTGCCGGCAGGCCGGCCGATGATCGGGTGTTCGGCGTTGCGAGTCACGACCTGGAACGGGTGCTGCGGGCCGTGGCTGCCGCCGCGGCCGGGCGACGTGTCGCGGACGACCTTGCCGTCGCGGTAGCGGACGTACGGGCCCGATCCTTCTCGCTGCGGCCGCCCCAGCCGCCCAGGCCGATCATCTCGTTGTACTCCTTCCACTCCGGAAACGAATTGTCGGCCGCGTGGTACGATCGACCAGCCCTCCGCCGCCGGCGACGTAATTCGGCCAACGCCTTCTTGCGTCTCTTCGGGCCAGTCGGCGCCGTTGTAGTTGGAGATGACCACGTCATAAGCGGCGAAGTCGGGATGGAAGCCGCTCATGTCCTCGCCTCGGCCGGCGAGGTGGCCACGTCCACCGCGAACAGGCCGGTCTCCTCCAGATGCCGCTTCAAGATCGGCGTGGTCGCCTTCCAGTTGTGGTTGTTCTGGCCGTCGACGATCAGGGCCTTTAACTTCGGTTCGGCCGAAGCCGCGGCGGCCCATAGCAGGCACAGGCAAGCGGCGATCGAGGCATTCCGTAACAGAAAAATCGGCGAGAAGACAGCGGCTTTGAACATCGGTCGTTCCTTGCGTTGCGAGACTGCGGCGTTGGAAGACGGTTGCAAAATATTGCTTGGCGGGCGGCGTTGGCATTGCCCGCCGCGGCTGGTTTAGTTTAATCGCGAGATTGTGCGAAAGAAACCGGCTGGCGGCAGATGGCGATGGCCAGAAAGCGGCTAAATGAGTGCAAAACGCGGTTGATGACGCACGCATCGCGACTGCGGGCGGTTCCGGTCGACCAACTCCGCGCGTTCGGCGCCTTCATGCTATGGCGGCAGCCGCTAAGATGGCGAGGAGGCCCGCCGAATGTCCGCGGAGCGGCATCGCTTGTCGCGGAATCTGTGAAGTTTCCGGGAAGCGGCATATTACGCCCCATGCGGCGTTGGGTTCTTGAGCACGGTGCGAAACGTCCGGAACTCTCACGATTTTCCGCTACAGGAAATAAGACGAACGATCTGATGGACAAAGCCGCCAATCCCCAATCCGCCGGCCGGCGGACCGTTGAAGACGCCACCTGCACCTACTGCACCTGCATGTGCGACGATATCGCGCTGACGGTAGAGAACAATCAGATCGTCGACGTCAAGAACGCCTGCGGCCTGGGCCGCGACTGGTTCCTGCGGCCGCGGCCCGAAACGCAGCCGGCCTGTACGATCGACGGCCGTGAGGCGACGATCGAAGCAGGCATCGAGCGCGGCGCAGTTGCTGACGCAGGCAAAATATCCGCTCGTCTATGGGCTGACCGAAACCACCAGCGAAGCGCAGCGCGTGGCGACGGCCATTGCCGATTGGCTGGGCGGCACGCTCGATACCGGCACCAGCATCGGGCATGCGCCTTCAGTGCTGGCGATTCAAACGGTCGGTAAGGTCACCTGCACGTTGGGCGAGATCAGCAACCGTAGCGATCTGATTGTGTTTTGGGGGTCGAACTGTGTTGAAACGCACCCGCGTCTACAGCAAATACACCGCCATGCCCCGAGGGGATGTTCGTGCCGCGCGGCCGAGCAGGACGGCATTGCGTACTGATCGATGTGAAGCGAACGAAGACCGCCGAGGCGATGGACCAATTCCTGCAAATCAAGCCCGATGCCGATTACGAGGCGATCTGGACCTTGCGGGCGCTGGTCAAAGGGCTGCCGCTCGATGCGGACGACGTGCTGGCTCAGACGGGCGTGCCACTGGCGGCTTGGAGCGAACTGGTCGAGCGTATGAAGCGGGCGCAGTTCGGAGCGATCATCTTCGGCATGGGGCTGATGCGCTCGCGCGGCGAGCACGCCAATTGCGAAGCGATGTTTCAGCTCAGCCGCGAACTCAACGGCTTCACGCGGTTCGTGACCCGCTCCATCCGCGCCCGCGGCAACGTGACGGGCGGCGACAAGCTGGTAGGCTGGCGGACCGGATATCCCTATGCGATCGATTTGACCCGCGGATATCCGCGCTACAATCCGGGCGAGTACACCTCGCGCAACGTGCTGGCTCGCGGCGAGGCCGATGCGGCCTTGATCGTCGCCGCGGATCCGCTCGGCATGTTTGGCGCCGCTGCCTGCGAAGGACTGCGCGGCATTCCGTACGTCTGCGTCGGCCCGCACGATACGGACACGGCCCGCGCCGCGGCCGTGAACTTCACGACGGCGACCTACGGCATTCACACGGCGGGCACTGTTTATCGGATGGATGATGTGCCGATCCGGCTGCGCCCGGCCCTGGTCAGTCGCTATCTGAGCGAGTTGGAGATCCTCTCGCGATTGGAAAATCGGATTCGAGAGTTGCAATAGCCCCTCGGTTGCCACTACCCTGGACTGCGGGGACTCGTTTAAGGCGCCGCCGGTTTCGGCGGGACGGGTTATTCGCATGACAATTGTCGTTGAGTGCGCAAATTGCGGCCGCCGGTCCGCGCAAAAGAAGAGTGGATCGGCAAATCCGTCAAATGTCCGGGCTGCGGACAGAAGACGGTGGTGGGCGGATCGGCTCCCGCCGCCGGCGCGCGCAACCGCCGCCGCAGCAAGCCTCGCCGCCCCGCGCAGCGACTCCCGTTGCACCGGCCGGTAATCAGCTTTTGCCAGCGCGTCCCGCCCTCGCGCAGCCCGCAACAACCGCCGACGGCACGGCCCGCCGGAATGCCGCGGGCCAACCGCAGGCGGGCGCCGGGCGCCTGCCGCCCGCACGGCGACCAGTGCTCCTCCGGCCGCGGCCAGGCCCGTTCAGCAGGTCGCGCCGTCAGCACCAGCGGGCGTGCCGGGCAACCGGCCCTGCAGCCGCTAGGCGGCGACATGCTCGATCTGCTGGGAGGCGATTTCGGGGCCGCCGCGGACGGCCTGGCCTCGATGCCCGGCGGCGCGATGGGAAGTCCCTTGGGCTTGCCGCCCGCGCGGCGTAAGAAGGGCTCGAACAAGAATCTATTCATTGTTCTCTCGGTCGGCGTTGGCGTGATGATGTTCCTGATTTGCGGCGGCATTGCGCTGGTGGTTGTGCCCCCCGCGATCAATGCTGCCTGTCCAGCGGCGCAGTCGAGTCGACCCCGCAACACCATGTTCAGCTCGACCAACCCTGCCTCCTCGGCGCCCGTCGTCACGGGGCCGGCGTGGGCGCCCGAGGCGAGTCTGGCGAGCCAATTGACGATGCCCGTCAATTTTGACCGCGCGACGATGAAACTGCCGCCGGGCTTCAGCTCTGCGGTCGCCCCTACGCCGCGGCCGCCGGCTGGCGCCACGTTCCAGAATTGGACCTGGGCCAGCGCCCGCAGCCCAATGGCACGCGCAACGTGATCGTGGCGGGAATTCTGCAGCACAATCGCGCCCTCGTCCCGGCCCCAATGATCTGGAGCAAGCCCTGACGGGCGCCGTGGGCGGAATGCGTGTGCTCGTCCGGCATGATCGGCTTTCAGAGTTCGCCCGGCGAGCGAGGTCAGCTCAACGGCATGCCATTCATTCGCACGCGCTTTTCAGGGATGGCCAACGGCGTGCAAATGCACGGAATTTTCCTGCTGAGCATTGAAGGAGCTCGGCTCGTAAGCATCTGCGGAATGTCGCCGGAAGGCCCGGAAACGCAGAGCTACAAATTGCTCGAGGCGGCGCTGTTGACCTATCAGGAACGGTAGCAACGCTACCGCCCGCCGTCTGCTTGGGCGATTTGAAACAAGGGACGAGCGGGGGCGGCCTGTCCGTCGGCCAAGGGCTCCAGCGTGACGAGAATGCCCTTGAAGGCGGGCGTCTTTGAAAGCGGGTCGAGCGATCGCGGCACGAGCACGTTGGCCTCGGGGTAGTACATCAACGCGTTGCCGGCTTTGATCTCGTCAAACGGCCGCACCAGAATGCCCGCCAGGCTGCCGACTTCGCTGCGAACCGTCACGCGCTGGTCGGCTTTCAGGCCGAGCCGCTGCACGTCGTCCGGATGGATGAGAATGATGTCGCGGCGATCCTGATTGCGGTACAGGTCGTCCTCTTCGTAGACGACCGTATTGAACTGCCCCTCGCTGCGCACGGTCATCAGCCGCAACTGGCCGTCGCCGCCCGGCAGCTCGGGCAACTCGCTGATATGCATCTTGGCCCGGCCGCTGGGCGTGGGAAACTTCGGCTCGTGGAACGTGCGGCCGCCGATCTGGAACTCGGACTTGGTGGCGCCGATCACGGCGATCTCTTCGAAGCCGGGCACGATCTGGGCGATCGCTTCGCGGATGCGGCCGGTGTTCTGCATCTCGGCTCCACGGCGACGGGCGATCGAATCGCCCAGCACCTGGCCGGCAATCTCCGCGATGACTTCGACTTCGCTGCGCGGGCCTTCGTGCCGCGCGGGCCCGCCGTCGCTGAGCCGGACGTAGTTGAACATCGACTCCTGCGTGGTCGGCTGCGGTTCTTCGTCGCGGGCCAGCACCGGCAGAATGATCGTCTCGGCGGCCAGGCCGTGCGCATGGCCCGTGTTGAGCGTGGTGTTGAGATACACCAACTGTTCGAGCTTGCCGAGCGATTGGGCCGCGTAGGCGGAGTCGGGATTCGAACCGTACAGGTTGCCGCCCAGGCAGACGCCGAGCTTCATTTCGGCCGGCGTCGGCCGCGTCCATGCAGCCCATCGTGTCCAGGCCGGGTTGCGTGGGCAGTTCGACGCCGAAATAGTTCTGCAGACGGTCGAAGATCGCGTCTTTCAGCTTGGGCGTCACGCCGACCGAGCCGATGCCTTGCACGTTGGAATGACCGCGGATCGGCAGCAGGCCGCAATGCGGGCGGCCGACCATGCCGCGCATCATGGCCAGGTTGGCGATCGCCTGCACGTTTTGACGCCGTGGGCGTGATGCGTGATGCCCATCGTCCAACTGAAGACCACGTTCTTGGCCTTGGCGTAACGGTCGGCGATCTTGTCGATCTCGTCTCGCGTGACGCCGGACTTGGCGGCAGATCTCGTCCCAGTCGAGACTGCTGCAAGCTGCAGCGATCAAGTCCTCGCCAGCCTTCGCAATGACTCGTGCAGGAACTCGTCGTCGCTGGCCTGCATCTCGTCGATCCGCTTGGCGATGCCGGTCAGCAGCGCCAAGTCGCCGCCGATGTGCGGCTGCACGTACAGCGCTGGCGATCTTGGCTGCCGAACAGCAGGCTGCGCACGTCGCTGGGAACGCTGAAGTTGACCATGCCCGGTCTCGATGACCGGATTGATCACGATCACTTCGCCGCCGCGGCGGCGGACGTGCATCAAGCGTGGTCATCAGCCGCGGATGGTTGCTGGCCGGGTTGCCGCCGATCACGAACACCAGATCGGCGTGTTCGACATCGTCCAGCACGATCGTCGCCGTGCCGCTGCCGATGGCGCTGGTCAGCCCGACGCCGCTGGCCTGATGGCAGTAATAGCTGCAGTTGTTGACGTTGTTGGTGCCGTACAGCCGGGCGAACAGTTGCAGCAGGAAAGCCGGCTTCGTTCGAGCTGCGTCCGCTGAAGTACCAGAAGGTTTCGTCGGCGGCGAGCTGCTTGAGCTTGCCGGCGATCCGCTCGAGCGCTTCGTCCCAGGAGATCGGCCGGTAGTAATCGCTGCCCGCGCTCGTGCAGCACGGGCGTCGTCAGCCGGCCGCACGTTTCCAGCTCGCGCGGCGAGAAGCGCCTGCAGCTGGGCGATCGAGTAGGTGCGCCAGAACTCGGGCGGATGCCGCCCTGCATGTCGGCGGCCATCGCCTGCAGCGACTTCTTGCAGACCTCGGGGAAGTGGCCGCTCTCGTTGACCATGCCGCCGCGCCTGCCCGCCCATGCCCAGGGCACAGGTCTTGCAGGCGTTCTTGCGTGCGCATCGCCTTCCAGAGTTTCCAGAGCCCGCCGACTTCGCGGCCTTTTCGCAAGGTGTAGAACACGGCCGGCCAACCGCCGCCTGCTTTGACTTTTCGCATGGATTGAACTCTAGCAGCTTGCCGGGCGTGAATGAAGCATCGCGGAGCGAGGATTGCCGGCAGGTAACCGCCCCCGCAGCTCGCGTCAAATGGCATCGGCGCTTTGGGAGAGATGTTCTTGACAGAATACCCTGTCTACCGATAAAAAGATATTGATTAGACTCGGGTGAGATGCCCCTTGATCGCACTCAATTGGCGGCGCGGTCGCGGGTTTTGCATCTCGGTGGTCGAATAGCGCCTGCCTGCCTGCCTCGCAAACCAGCCTGCCAAGTAGAGGGATTCCCGCCATGTTAACGATTTACGGCGGCCAGTCGGCTCGATTCTGCGACGGAATTTCGCGACGCGGCTTTTTGAAGATCGGCGCCTTCGCGTTTGGCGCGACGGCGTTGACGCTGTCCGATATTCTGCGCGCCGAGGCTCAAGCCGGCGGCGGTTCGAAGCACAAGGCGGTGATCAATATCTTCCTCGGCGGCGGGCCGCCGCACCAGGACATGTGGGAGATCAAGTCCGACGCGCCGGCGGAGATCCGCGGCGAGTTCAGCGCCGATCGATACGGCGGTGCCCGGCATTCAGATCGGCGAAGCCTTCCCGCGGATTGCCGCCGCCATGGACAAGTGCGTGGTGGTCCGTTCGGTGGTCGGTTCGACCGGCCGGCACGACGCATTCCAGGCCATGACCGGTTGGGACCATCAATCGCTCGCGCCTTTGGGCGGCCGGCCGAGCATTGGTTCCGCCCTCTCCAGGTTAAAGGGCCCGGTCGATCCGTCGGTGCCGCCATTCGTCGGTCTGGCCGACAAGACTTCGCACGTCCCCTGGTCGGATTGCGGCCAACCCGGGTTCCTCGGCGCGGCCTATTCGGCCTTCAAGCCCGATGGACCGGGCATGGACAACATGAAGCTCAACGGCGTGTCGCTGGAGCGTTTGCAGGACCGCCGCAAGCTGCTGACGGCGTTCGACCACTTTCGCAGCGAGATCGATTCCAGCGGCGCCATGCAAGGCGTCGACGCGTTCGGGCGGCGAGCGCTGGACGTGCTCAGTTCCAGCAAACTGCTCGACGCTCTGGACCTGTCGAAGGAGGATCCGCGGGTTCGCGAGCGCTATGGCGACGGCAAGCCGTACAAGTATCAATACGACGGCGCCCCGACGGTCAACGAGCACCTGCTGCTGGCCCGGCGCCTGGTCGAAGCCGGCGTGCGCTGCGTCAGCTTGAGTTACGGCCGCTGGGACAGCCACGGCCAGAACTTCGACCTGGTGCGGGATCACGGCTCGAAGCTCGACCAGGGCTTTAGCGCCCTGATCGAAGATCTCGAAAACCGCGGCATGCTCGACGACGTGACGGTCATCGCCTGGGGCGAATTCGGCCGCACCCCGCGGGTCAATGCCAACGCCGGCCGCGACCATTGGCCGCAGGTCAGTTGCGCGTTGATGGCGGGCGGCGGCATGCGCACCGGCCAGGCGATCGGCGCCACCAACCGCCTGGGCGAATATGCCAGCGATCGCCCGGTCCACTTCCAGGAAATCTTCGCCACGATTTACCACAACCTGGGCATCGATTCCGCAACCACCACCATCGCCGATCCCAGCGGCCGGCCGCAGTACCTGGTAGAGCGGCCCGCGATGCGGGAATTGATCTGAACGCCTCAAGTGTCTGTGCGGTGGGCATGGCCCGCCGTGATTCACCGGGGGGCATTGCCCACCCTAGGGCCGAAAACCGGGGCATTTCTGAACGTCTCGTTCTACGATCCCGATCAGACGGTTAGATGGGGCTGTTTGCGGCATTCTGCGCAAGGTACTGAGAAGTCGGGAAAGCTGTGGAAAGGGCGTAGTTTTTGGCGGCAGACAGCGTTTTGGCGGCGAGCGAAAAAACGGGCGCCGCCGGTACAAGAGGCTGAATTGGCTCGGCTGGCTGGCCGATAGACAAGTTCTGGGTGGAAGGCACGCTCTCGGACCAGAACGAGCCGTAGCCGCCCGCCTCGCAACGCCCGCGCGAGGGTCTTTCGAGACATCCGCCGCCATGGCAGCCGGGCCAGCTTCTGCTCAAGGTGTTTCACGGTGCAGATTCATCCTCTCGCTGTGGTCGATCCCACGGCAAGCATCGGCCGCGACGTCGTCATCGGACCTTTCTCCATTGTGGAACGCGACGTCACGATCGGCGACGGCTGTATTCTGGAAAGCCACGTAATCATCAAGCAGGGTTCTCAACTAGGGCCGGAAAACCACGTCTTCGAGGGCGCCGTGATCGGGGGCTTGCCGCAGCATTTGCGGATGCCCGAGCAAGTCGGCGCCGTGGTGATCGGCGCCCGGAACACGATCCGCGAACATGTCACCGTTCACCGCGCGCTCGACGCCAGCCGCGCCACGACCGTCGGCGACTACAACCTGCTGATGGTCGGCGTGCACATCGCCCACGACTGCCACGTCGGGAACCACACGATCTTCGCCAACAACTCTATGCTGGCCGGACACGTACTGGTCGAGGACCGGGCTTACGTCTCGGGCAACGTGGCCGTCCATCAGTTCTGCCGCGTCGGCGGCCTGGCGATGGTGGGCGGACTGGCACGCGTCATCAAAGACGTGCCGCCGTACGTCACGATTGACGGCGGCAGCGGTTACGTCGTCGGCTTGAATACGATCGGCCTGCGGCGAAACGGCTTCAGCAACGAGACGATCGGCCAGCTCAAGGCAGCCTACCGCCTGATCTATCGCAGCGGGCTGAAGTGGCAGGAGATCCTCCAGCGGCTGCAGGGTGAATTCACCGAAGGCCCGGCCGCTCGCTTCGCCCAGTTCTTTGCCGGCAGCACGCGCGGCATTGTCGCCGAACGGCGCGTTCCGCCCCCGGCGACCATCAAGTTCCAGGAAGAGACTTCCGAAGAACCCGGGCTGCGCGTCAAAGCCGGCTGAGGCGCTGGCAAGCAACATTGCGTGTTGGTCAAAAGCCGGGGTCGGACCACTCGGCCAGCGCCAGACCCTGGCGATCCGGCAACGGTGCATGCGCTACGTTTTCCGCCTTGACCAGCGCGGGCGGCTGGTTGCGATGGACGCCGACCGGGCGTCCGATCCACTGGGCCTCGTGGATCTCGCCCAGGTACTCGCCGCCTAACGTGTACGCGCTGTTGCCGGCCAGAAAGCCGATCTGGATGCCTCGAGCGTCGTACAGCGATTCGTTCGAGTACCAGCCGGCAAATTTCCCGGAGTTGATTTTCCAGATCGGGGTCATCGACGCCTCATCCCGTTTTGCTCCGCACGCAGGCGCGTCTCTGTGGACTCGTTGACCGAATCGCTCAACGTTTGCGGGGCCGCGACAGAAACCCGGCCGTGCACTCAATCCTACCGGGGCGCCGCAGATCCGTCCATGCTCGCCGTCGTCGCCCTGGGCTCGGCTGCAGGGCTCGCCGGCCGGGGAAGCCGATTTGCCAATCGCTGAAAATAACCTAGGAGATAGATGGCGGATTTGCCGCGGCGCACTTCTCTTCGCCCGGTAATCCGCGGTCCCGACGGGACCGGGCGTGCGGGCTGGAATGAATACTCCGTTCGGAGTCGCGCTAACGAACCTGTCGGCGGACCAGTAACAGGTCATTCCAGGCGATTTTTCGCCTTCCGAGGTAGAACGCAGCTTGAGGAGTCGTGGATGCAGTCGCTGGAGAAAGCCGCAACGGAAATTGACGGAATTGTTCGCGATGCGATGTGCGACCAGCCGGTAACCGTGTTGCCGAAGACCTCGGCCACGGAGGTCGCGGAACTGCTCTCAGAAAACAACATGCGACATGCCGTGGTCGTCAGCGCCGATCAGTTGGTGGCCGGCGTCGTTTCGCAGCGAGACATTCTGAAACACTTCATTCAGTCGATGAGCAATCAGGCCCGGGCCGGCGAGGGCGATGAAGAAAACGCGCCGTGGGAAGTAGGCAGCCTGATCCGCCGCGAGCCGATCACGGTGCTGCCCGACGTTTCTCTGGCGAATGCCGGCCTGGTGCTGACCAGCGCCAAGATCGGCTGTTTGCCGGTCGTCGACGACTCGAAGCGGCTGTTGGGGGTATTGAGTATCGGCGACTTGCTGCGGCACATCGGCTGCCGCAACGGCGTCAAGCTGGAAGAGGAATTTCGCCTGTTCGCGCCGGCGGTGGAGGCGCGGCCGCAGATTCCTGCTTTCTTCCGCCGTTCGAACGGCGCCTTGGTGCTGCCGGCGACCTGCGTGGACGATCCGGCCAGCCTGCCCGAGTTCGCCGTGCTGGGCTACGATGTGCCGTCGGGCCGGATCCTGGTGAAGTTCACCTCGGAAAAAGAGGAAGGCTTCCGCAAGGTTTCGCGAGACGCCGACCAGATCGTGATTCCGGCGAGCGATTTCGTAGCCCATTTCGACATCAAGTTCCACGGCAGCGCCTTCGAGGTGATCCGGCATAAACGGTACGGTTGTTTCATCCTGGCGCCGAAACAGGCGCCCGCGCCGCGCACGCTGCAGCCCGCCGCCCCGCAGGGCAAGAAATAGCCGGCTGGCGCCCCGACTCGACGGTAACGGTCGTACGATCGGCGCAAGTGCCTGTCATGCCAATCTTTACCGGACCGGCTCAAATCGAGGCGCCATCAGGCCGATGTTTGGTAGCAACGGCCGGTCACGGATGCTGGGCGATTTGCGTGAATGCTGACGATGGGGTCGCTCTTGCTCGCCAAGCGGGTTGAGCGAAAGGCGGCGGCCCCCAGCCTCGCAAATCCGTGATCAGGGAGCGGATCAGGCGTCTTTTCCGTTACTCCGCCCCTACCGCGAGCCCCATTGTGCCCAAATCCATTCCGAATTATCTGCGAGTTTTCAGCGATCAAATTCAGCGCGGTGCAGCGAGTCCTGCGGCGGGCGGCGCCGAACTGGACGAATTATGCAGCGCGTTTGAGCGCGTCACCGGCTGGTCGCTCCGCGATTTGACCAGCGGGCCCAAGCCCCAGAACATGGAACTGCTCTGGTCCGCGCCGGTCGAACCGGCCAGCGAAACGGGGCCGGGACAGCTCCGCGTCGGCGTGGCGGTGGTCCAAGGCGATTCCCAGCCGGGCGGGATCGACCTGACCGCTTCCGCCGAACTGGCCTTGGCGGTCGGCAAACTGTGGCGCGAGCTGCAACAAACGCGAGAGACTCTGCGCCGCCGCGAGGCCGAGCTGGCCGCCGGCGTGCCGCTGGTTTCGCATCACGCCGACGGGCGGCATCTGGCCGACCGTCTGGAACACGTGCTTCGAGGCGGCGCCGAAATCCTCGGCTGCCAGGCCGCGGCCTTGTACCTGCTGAACGAAGGCACGACCGAGCTCAAGCTGTGCTCCTGCTGGGGGCTGCCGCAAGAACGGCTGATGGACGAAGCGCGGCCGCTGGAAACCGCGATCGCCGATCTGGAGGCGTTGGCGGGCCATGCCGTGGTGCTGGACGATACCGAACCGTATCGCCAGTGGAACCTGCCTGAGGATTTTCCCGCTGCGGTTTGCGTGCCTGTCTCCAGCCCGACCACGCCGCTCGGCTGCCTGTGGCTGTTCTGCAAGGAGAAACGCCCGTTCAGCGATGAGGAAGTCAACCTGCTGGAGATCGTCGCCGGTCGCATCGCCTCGGATTTAGAGCGAGAGATGCTGATGACCGAGGGAGTTGAAGGCGCACGGCTGAAGCAGCAACTGGTCGCCGCGGAACGCTATGAGCACAATCAGCGGCCGCACATCGCCCCGCTGCTGGACGACTGGGACGTGGCCGGCTGGACCGAACAGTCCGCTTACGTGGGCGGCGACTTCTACGACTGGTTCGTGCGGGACGACGAGCAACTGGTCGTCTCGGTCGCCGATTGCTCGTCCCAAGGCCTGGAGCGGCGCTGGCCGCCAGCGGTCTGCGTTCGGCCTTGCGTTCGCATGCCGAACACCTTGCCGATCCCGGCGAAATGCTCGAGCGCGTCAACCGCTCGTTATGGACTGCCTCGGCCGGCGACCAATCGGCCGCTTTGCTGCTCCGCCTTCGCAGAGCCGAAGACAGGACGTCTGCGGTTCGCCTCGGCGGGGCATCTGGGCGGGCGGTGCTCTCCGCACAAGGCGCCAAGGCGCGGTGCAGCCCAATTTGTTGCTCGGCATGATGCCCGAGACTTGCTATCAAACGCTCGAAGAGTTGTTGTCCCCCGGCGAGTGCTGGTGCTCTTTACCGAAGGCGTGCGCGCGGCTCTGGAAGAACACGGTCTGCAGGCGGCGGACCCGCGGTTCTTTGAGAGCATTCTGGCCCAGCTCAAGTCGCCTGCCGCCGACTTGCTGCATCGCGTTTGTGATCAATTCCAGGCCTTGCGCAGTGACAACTCGCAGGATCGCACGATCCTGGTGTTGAAGCGACGCAGAGGACGAAGCAGGAAGAGTTAACGCTCCCACGGCGCCCAGATGGTCGGAGCGTTGGCGAAGCGCTTGCCGTGCAGGATCAACTGTTGGCCGGCGCCGGGCGCCAGCCGGACGGTAAAGTGTGAGTCGTTGATCGCCACGGTTGCAGGCGTTTTGTCATCAGGTGCTTTGCGGCCGGCGAACTCGACGCTCGCAAACTGGTGCTCGCCGTAGGCGCCGCCTTGGACCACGACGGTTCGTGCTTCGCTCTGGTTGACGTTTACCAGCGTCAGCACCGTTGTGTCGGCTGTAGAGTTTTTCCACCAGCGCCGCGACGTCGTCCGGCATGCCCGGGCGGCGGCGGATGGGATCGAAGTAACGCAAGCGGCAGTGAAGCGGCGAGCCTTGGTGTGCCGGGTGCATGCCGCCGAGCATCAGGTTGATCAGCGTTTCGACCGTGGCCGGATTGTACTTCATCGGATCGTCGGCCAGTCGGGTGTCGGGCGTAGTCTTGTCGGCGACGCTGCCCGGCCACCTTGGAGCGAATCGCGGCGAAATCGTCGCTGCAAGGCCCGCACCGGATAATCCGGATCGCGGCCGTCGAGATAATCCAGCCAGGCGGTTCTTCGACGCCGCTCCCGATCCGCCGGGTCCATCGACCAGTAATAGACGGCCAGCGCGCCTTCCGAGTAGGGAGCCGGTTCGTAAGCGTACCAGCCCTGGTCTCCGTACATGCGCGGATACATTATCCGACCGTCGATCTCCTTGGCGTGCGAATTGACCGCCTCGATCTGCCGCCGCCAGACGTCGACGTATTGCGTGGTCGCCCGTCAGCAGCGAGCGCGTTGCCGAAGCCGGTGATGGCCAGCCGGGTGGTGTTGCGGTTCGCCATTTTCGCCGGTCTGCCGGGTCGAACGACGCTGAAGCCCCAGCCGTAGACGCCGCCGTACCACTTGCCCGCCGCGTCTCGCCGCCGATCTTGCCGTTCAGGCCGATGTTGCTGGGCATGATGCCGCCGTTGGCAGCCGCATCCGCTCGCGCCAGGCGTCGACGTACTCCAGCAGCCAATCGCGATACTTCGCTTCGTGGTCCAGCATGTAGGCGTTGAAGGCCAGCGACGTGGCCAGCAGGTTCTGCGGATGATCGCCGACGATGTCGTTGTAGTCTTTGAAGTGTTCCACCATCTGCTCGTAGTTGCTCTCGCCGTGTCCGGGCCGAAAGCGGCCTTCGACTTCGATCGGGTCGCCGGCCCAGTCGAGCCCGGTCGCCTTGCGCAACAGCGGCCCGCGGCTGCCGTTGAACAGGCTGCGAATGATCTTGTGCTGGGGATCGTAGTTGGCCGCGCCGGGATCTTCGTTCAGGTAAAAGCCGGCGAAGCGACGCACTCGTTGCTGGGAACAGGGGATCGTGCGGGTCGGACAGGCCCTGCAGGTTGAAGACGGTGAGGCCTTCGCCGTTGTGCAGCCAGTCGAACTTGACCGGAAACTCCTTGTAGTACATCCCGTCGCGGGCGAACTCGACCTCTTGGGTCTTGGCCGCCGTGAACTGCCGCAGATGTCCTTCCCAGGCGCGTCGGTAAAGATCGCGGATGGCATCCGGCGCCCCGAGTGCGTGCAGCAGGGGCCAGTCGTTGACGTTTTCGATCGCGTCGTCCGGTCCGTCGTCGCCTCCCCAGCGCTCGACGCACAGCAGATAACCGCGCTCGTCGAAGTAGCGGTCGAAGTACTCCTGGCAGGCGCGCGCGTTGGCCCGCAACAGTTCTCGCTCCATCAAGGCCCAGGCGGGCGGCGGCATCGGCGCGTCGACGTTCAATGTCGCGTCCGCGGCGGCGGAAGGCCGAACCGCCAGCAGCAATGCCAGCGCGGCGCCGCGGGTCATCAGAAGACGAAGCGCGCCGCGGGTTCGAGTCCGTTGCCCCAAGCGTCGAAGAGGGAGAGTCGTGTTCGGCATGACGGATTCCCGCGGGTGGAAGGAGCAAGGCAGGGAGGCTGGTCGCCGCCATTGTAATCGCTGGCGCACGGCAATGCTCGCCTGATCCCGGTGGCGTCGCTTGCGCGGGTGTGATAGCGTGAGGGCTGAAATGTCTGCCGACGCCTACGCGAGTGATTCCATGTCTTTGGCGATTGAAACGCATCAGCTCACGCGGCACTTCAACGACGTCTGCGCGGTCGATGGCGTGGAACTGGCCGTCACAGCGCGGCACCTTCTACGGTTTCCTCGGGCCCGAACGGGGCGGGAAAGTCGACCACCATCAAGATGCTGACCGGGCTGCTCGCTCCCAGCGGCGGGCGGATTCCGTGCTGGATCACGATATGCTCGACTGCGCGAGAGTCGCTGGCGGCCAAACGCCGCATGGGCGTGATCCCCGAAGATCTGGCGCTGTTCGATAACCTGACCGCGCGGGAGTATCTGACCTTCATCGGCCGGATCCACTCCATGCCGCGCGAGACGATCCGCAGCCGTTCGGACGAACTGCTTGCCGTGCTGGACTTGGACAATGAGGAAACGAAGCTCGCGCTCGAATATTCGCACGGCATGAAGAAGAAGCTGGCCATGGCGGCGGCCCTGCTGCCCAACCCGGACCTGTTGTTTCTCGACGAGCCGTTCGAAGGCGTCGACGCCGTCACCTCGCGCGTGATCCGCGATCTGCTGGCGGGCTTCGTCGCGCGAGGCTCGACGGTCTTTCTCACCTCGCACGTGCTGGAGATCGTCGAACGCTTGTGTACCCACGTGGGCATCATCGTCAAAGGCAAGCTGGTCGAGCAGAACTCGCTGGAGGAGATCCGCCGCGGCAGCTCGCTGGAAGAGCGCTTCCTGCAGTATGCGGGCGCCAGCGACGAAGCGGCGCCCAAGCTCAACTGGCTGGAGGAGGCGGCTTCATGAACTGGCGGCACTTTCAGGCCTTCGTCTGGCTGCGCTGGCGGCTGTTGGCCAATGGCTGGCGCCGCGGCGGAAAGCTGAACTTCGTGCTGATGATGATCCTGGCCGTCGGCGCCTTGATCGCTTCCGTGCCGTTGTTCATCGGCTGCTTGCTGATCGGGATGTTCGCCTTTGCCGATGCCAAGCCTGCCTGGTTGCTCTATGCGTGGGACGCCATCATCGCCGCCTTTGTCCTGCTGTGGGGAGTCGGCGTGCTGAGCGAATTGCAGCGCACCGAAGCGCTCTCGATGTCGAAATTCCTGCACCTGCCCGTCTCGGTCAACGGCGTGTTCGTCATCAACTATCTCAGTTCGCTGGTCCGCCTGACGACCATCTTGTTTGCGCCGGTCATGTTGGGGTTCGGATTGGGGTTGACGCTCGGGCGCGGCGGCGCTGCTGGCCGCGCTGCCGCTGTCGGCCGCGTTTCTGTTGATGGCCACGGCGCTGACTTACCAGTTTCAGGGGTGGCTGGCTTCGTTGATGAGCAATCCCCGACGTCGCCGGACCGTGGTCGTCGCCGCCACGATGTTCTTCGTATTGATCTTTCAGTTGCCGAACCTGCTGAACTTCATGGCGCCGTGGGGCCCGCAACGGCTGGCCGATCGCTCCCATGCGCTCGTCGAAAAGATGAAGGAGTTGGAGCAAGAGGCCGAGGCCGGAAAGATCAGCCCGCAGGAGTGGGTGCGCCGTCAAGAAGAACTGATGAAAAGACACCGACGGGAAGGGAGACGAGAACTGCATCGCGCCGCGCAGCAGGGAGAGCGTGCGCTGCGCAGCGCTGAACTGGGCGCTGCCGATCGGCTGGCTGCCGCTGGGGGTCGAGGCCGCCGCAGAAGGAAACCTGACGCTGGCGTGCGGCGCGTTCCTGGGAATGACGCTGATCGGCTCGGCCAGCCTGTGGCGGGCCTACCGCACGACGGTCCGGATTTACCGGGGCGAGTTCAATTCCCGCGCCGGCCGGCGAGCGAAAGCGGCGAGGGCGCCTGTCCGCCCGCAAAAATCAGGCTGGCGGCTGTTAGAAATGCGTCTGCCAGGAGTTTCCGAGCCGGTGTCAGCCGTCGCCCTGGCGGCCTTCCGTTCGCTATTGCGATCGCCGGAAGCAAAGATGGCCTCGATGATGCCGCTGCTGATCGGCGTCGTCGTCGGCGCCTCGCTGCTCAAACGCCGGCCCGAACTTCCTGTTTCCGGACGGCCGCTGGCCGCGGCCGGGGCGATGATCGTCGTGCTGTTTGGCATGCTGCAAATGTTGGGCAATCAATTCGGCTTCGATCGCGACGGCTTCCGCGCCTTCGTGCTGTCCGGCGTTCCCCGGCGAGATATCCTGCTCGGCAAGAACCTGGCCTTTGCCCCGTTGCTGTTGGGCCTGTTCGCGCTGTTATTGGCAGTGATGCAAGCGGTGATTCCCTTGCGCTGGGATCATTTGCTGGCCATGGCGCCGCAATTCGTTTCGATGTATCTGTTGTTCTGTCTGATGGCAAACCTGGTGTCTATTTACGCCCCCCTGCGGATCGCCGCCGGTTCGATGAAGCCGGCGAGTGTAAAACTGACGCCCTTTCTGTTGCAGATGCTCGCCTTCATGTTTCTCTTTCCGCTGCTCGAGGCGCCGACGTTCATCCCCCTGGCGGCGGAAGCGGTGCTCGAGGCGCTGGGCTGGCAGACGCGGGCGCCGATCGACCTGTTGCTGGTGCTCGTCGAATGCGCAGCGGTCGTGATTCTTTATCATTTCGTCTTGAACTGGCAGGGCCGTCTGCTTCAGTCCCGCGAGCAGAAGATTCTGGAAAGCGTGACGAACTGAGCGCGGCGCGAATTGTTCCGCTCGCCTTCAACGCTCTCCGAGCCGCTTGACCGTCGCGTAATACGCCCCGATCGATTTGCCGTTGGATGTATCGAACCAGGTTTCCAGCCTCGTGGAACCCGCGGGCAGCGAGACCTCGAACTCGACCGCCGTCGCATCCGGCGAGACGGCGCGCTCATCATCGAGCTCGGCCACTCGCAGCCTCGCGGACTTGACGGGAATCGCCCGGCCGCCGTCCACTGCCGCGGTGATCGGCGCGTCGACTTCGTGCGGCCAGCGGCGCAGCGTGATCTGGTAGCTGCCGGCCCGTGCCACCCGGATTGCCCAAGAGCCGTTGCCCTCGAAGCCGCGAAGCACGGCTCGCTGCTGCCATTGCTGCGAATTGTGCCATTCGAAGCAGGTCAATTCGCTGGGATTCTGCCGCTCGTCGCCCACCACGATTTCTGCCGGCCGATCGAAGCCCTTCGCCAGTTCGCCCCACCATGCGTTGTACGCGGCGCGGAGTCGCGCGGCGACCTCGGGATGTTTGGCTGCGACGTCGCGGCTCTGTCCCGGATCGTCCGTCATGTCATACAATTCGACGGCCGGTTTCGTCTCCAGGTCATTGCGCAGAATCAGCCGCCAGCGGTCTTGCATCACGCTGGCGAACCGGTCCTTCTCCGGATAGGGCAACTCCTGGTGGTGAGCGAACAGCGTGCGATCGGCGGGAATGCTCGCGCCGCCCGTCAAGGCGCCGCGCAGGCTGATGCCGTCGCCGGACGCTCGCGGTTGGTCCTTCAAGCCGCACAGCTCGATCAGCGTCGGCAGCATATCGAGATGCGCGGACAAGCCGCCCACGTCGCGCCCGCCGGTCAGTTTGCCCGCGGGCCAATGGAAGAAGCAGGGGACGTGATGCCCGCCTTCGTAGGGCGAACCCTTGCGACCGCGCATGCCCGCGTTATAGCCGCTCACCAGCCGCCCTTCGTTGCCGCGATAATCGCTGAACGTGGCGCCGCGGGCGGTGCCGTTGTCGGTCAGGAAGATCAACAGCGTATTGTCGGCGAGCCCCAATTCCTCGAGCCGCGTTCGCAATCGGCCGACGTTGTGGTCGATATTGGCGATCATCCCGTAGAACTTGGCCAGCTCCGCATCGTCGCCGACTTTCGACTTGTACGGTTCGCTCCACTCGTCGCCCACGCGATAAGGGCTGTGCGGCGCGTTGGTCGGCAGATAGACGAAGAACGGCCGATCGCGCATGCGACTCGATGAACCGCAGCGTCTCGCGAAAGAAGACGTCGGTGCAGTAGCCGGTGAACTTTTCTGGACTTGCCGTTGTGGAAATACGTGTCGTCGAAATAGTCGTTGCCCCAGTAATCGGGAATCTGCCCGACGCCGCCGCCGCCGTGAACCAGCACTTCCTGAAAGCCGCGGTCCTGCGGCCGAAAGGGAAAGTTGTCGCCCAGGTGCCACTTGCCGAAGATCGCCGTGGCGTAGCCGTTGTCGGCGAAGACCTGCGGCATCATCCGCTCTTCGGCGCGCGGCATGTGGCGCCCCATCACCGTATGCCAGACGCCGACGCGCGTGGAATAACGCCCAGTCATCAGCGCCGACCGCGTCGGAGAGCAGGTCGGATCGACGTGAAAGTTGGTCAGCCGCACGCTTTCGCTATGCAGCTGATCGAGGTTCGGCGTCTTCAATACCGGGTTGCCCATGCAGCCCAGATCGCCGTAGCCCTGGTCGTCCGTCATGATGAGCACGACGTTGGGACGTGCGGGCGATTCAGCGGCGGAAGTTTGTGCGGATGCAAGCTGCAAGCAGACGGTGGCAAGCATTGCGGCCGCGATGCGTTGCACTGGATGGCAAGAAAATGACGTCGTGCAGAATGATCGCGAGCGGATCGTCAATGGCAGATGGCGGCGCGGCGAGAAAAGTGCGGGCGTTCGGTGGTTGTTCATGGCGCTTTCGAGGCTGGCTATATAGTAGATTTGCAATGAACGGTGAAACTTCTGTTGCGGCCGCACGATTGTCGCCTTTGGCTCCCGCAAAAGTACGTTCTTTCGCCGGAGCGAAAGGCGACGATGGCCGAACTACCGTCGACGGAACAACAAGGTTACGCGACGCATTTCAGCGTCGCCCGCCTGCAAGCCCGTGTCAATCCTGGCTGGGCAGCAGCACGCAGACGATTTCGCTGTCGCTGCGAGCGTAGACGCAGTTGCCGGCGTAAGCCGGATGGGCCCAGGTGCGGCCGATGATGTTGGTGCGGGACTCTTCCAGGTAGCCCTCCGGCCGCGGTCGCAGCAGGATCAAGTCGCCGTCGGAGTTCAAAGCGATCGCCCGGTCTCCGTCATTCAGCCAGACCAGCGTGGCCTGCGGGTTGCGCCCCTTGGGCGTCATGCGATTGTCGTCGTCCCAGAGTTTTTTCCCTGAGGACAGCTCGAAACAGGTGAGCCCGTGGCGTTTGTCAAGCAAATAGGCGTAGCCGTCGCGATACAGCGGCTGCATCATCAGCCCGCGCAGGTTTCGCCGGTCGCGCCACGCGACTGCGGCCGGCTTGGGGCCGTCGTCCAGGCGAAGCGCCAGGCTGCCTTCGTAATAGCTGCTGACCAGCAGCAACCCTTCTTGAAAGATCGGGCTGGCGATCGACGTGCCGTAGTTCACCTCAAACGGCACGCTCCATAGCAGTTTGCCGCTAGCCGGATCGAGCCCGCGGACGTGCGTCGGCGTCCACGCCGCCAATTGCTGCTTGCGATCGTGCTCGATCAACAGAGGCGTGGCGTAACCCGCCGGGTCCGGCAGGTTCTTCCAACGCTCCTCGCCCGAGTTCCGATCGAAGGCGATCAAGCAGCCGTCGTCTTCGCCGCCAGGGTGGACGATCACCAGGTCTTCAAAAATGACGGGCGAGGCGCTCAGGCCCCACAGCGGTACGCGGGCCCGGTATTCGGCGACGAGATCATGGGACCAGACGACTTCGCCTTGGGCCGCATCGAAGCAGAGCAACTGACCGACGGCGCCCAACGTGTAAACGCGACCGTCGAAAACCGTCGGCGTTGAACGGGGGCCGTTGTCGTAGGCCACGTCGCTGTAATTGGCCGGGTAAGCGTGCGACCAGAGCGGCGCGCCGGTCACGGCATCGAAACAGAGCACGCGTTCCACGTCGTCGGGTTCGCGTTGTCGATCCATCACGTACGTGCGGCCGTCGGCAACCGCCACGCCTCCGTAGCCGCCGCCTAGTTCTTGTCGCCACACGCGCGGCAAACCCTCCTTGGGCCACTCCGCGGGGAGCTTGGGGGCGTGCCAGGTTCCGTCTCCGCGCGGGCCGCGCCAGCGCGGCCACTGTTCGCCGCTGCTCAGCGTCGGCTGAGCGGCGGGCCTGACCGTTGCGGCAGGCGCAGCGGCAGCGTCGTGCGTTTGTCCTGCTGCGGCAATGATCGGGTCCAGGCTGGCTCCTTGCGAGGTCAACTCGCAGACCACGCGCATTCCAAGCGCGTAAAAGCGACCTTCGGGAATGTCCGCATAGCGAAATGCGCTGCGGCAGTCGCGGGCGTCGCTGTACCAGTCTCCGCCGCGAATCACTCGCGACGTCCCTTGCTGCGGACCGCGCGGATCCTCACTCGGCGACTGGCGGTAATAATCTCGCCCGAAGCGGTCCAGGCACCATTCATTCAGATTGCCGTGCATATCGTATAGGCCGAATGCGTTCGGCTCGTACGATCCTATCGTTGCCGTACGATTGAGAAACGGGCCTGCCTCGGCATCGCCAAACGGATGCTTGCCGTTGAAGTTGGCATGCGTTGAAGAAAGTTCATCGCCGAAAGCAAAGATGGTGGTCGTCCCTGCGCGGCAGGCGTACTCCCATTCCGCCTCGGTCGGCAGCCGATAGACTCGGCCCGCTTGTTTCTCGGCCGGCATTTCGGACAGCCGGCGGCAGAACTCAATGGCGGCGTACCAGGTGACGTTGTCGGCGGGCAATCGCGAAACATCCAACTCCTCCGGCGCAGTCTTTCAGCAGGCCGGTCCTGCTGAACGAGCTGAGGTTTTCTCCCATCACTTGCTCAAATTCGCCTTGCGTCACCTCGTACACGCCCAAGTAAAACGGCTTACTGATCCGCACTCGGTGCTGCGGCTGTTCATCCTCGCGGGCGCCGGGAGCGGACTCGGCCGAACCCATCAGGAACTCGCCGGCCGGAATCAAGGCGAGCTTCATGCCAAGCGAATTGACTGCCAGCTTCGGCAACGGCGCTTCCGAGGCCGGCGCTTCGGCAGCGGTCGATTTCGTCGCTTTCTCGGCGGGACGGGAGACCGGGCCGCCGCAACCGACCGCGGCCAGCAGGATAAGGCCGGCGAACTGGCGGCATCGTGTGTTCAGGTTCCGCATGGCGTTCGTCCTGCGTGAACGTTTAATTGAGTTTGGTAAGTGACAGAACCGCCCAACCGTGAATCTGTACGAGATATCGCGGCGTGGCAAGTCGTTATCCCTTTGGAAACGCCGTGACGGCGGGTTAGACTCGAAGCCGAATTTGACGAACAACAACGCCGCCAGCAACGTTTGCAGCGAGGAAAGCGACTCATGAGCAGCCGGCATTGGTTGGGCGAACGTCTCTTCCGGACCCTCTGTGCGGCAACAGCGATTTACGCTGTGTTGTTCGCCGCAGCAAGCCCGCCGGCGTGCTGCGCGGCAGAGCCGATTGCCGTCGAGCAGGCTGGCGACCGCTTCGTTAACTTCGTTCTGGCTGAAATGGAGGCTGCTCGAAAGAAACTGCCCGCCATCACTCAGGCAGCGGAAGCGGCGGCGGAGCGAATCGTGGCCCGAGATGGGCAATTGCTCTCGGCCGGCGATCAAAGCTTTTCGCTTGAACCGGTCTGGCGGGCCGGAGGCATCGCCTTCTCGCGGCAGTACCTGCCCGACAAGCAAGCGGCTGCGGCGGCCGTCGAGTCGGCCGGCGGCGAGATTCCCTACTATCGCACCAAGGAGTTCATCGAACATTTCACCGTGGCCGAGGCGAAGGGCAACGACGTGGTGCTGCTGGGATACGAGAATGAAAAAGCAGAGCAGCGTCAGCTCGCTTCGCTGGGCAAGAAGCTGCTCGACGACAACGCGCTGGTTGTGTTCTTCGGTTCAAGCAACGCCGCGAAAACTCTGCAGCAAGCCGCGGGCGGTGCGAGAGACAACCTGTTCACGATCTCGCATGACGTGCCCGACGGCGGCATTCTGAAGATCGAAGGCTGGCCCGAGAAAATCGGTTCCGGTCGCAGCATCGCCAACCGGATCTACCTTTGGACCTTCGAGGCGGAGCTGATCGGCGCCTTCATGCGCCGCGGCAAAATGCCCGGCATCTTGCTTTCCGTGACGTACGAGAGTCCGCAAGTCTGGAACATTCCGCTGCTTTACTCGTACCGCTTCATTCCCGCCTTCAACGTGACGCCGGTAAAGCGCGGCGAACTCGGAAGCACGTACCTCGATCATTTGATCCGCATCGTGAGCAGCATCGTGCCGTCGCAACGCTTGCAGTTGCGCAAGGCGTCGCAGTGGATCGCCGAGGCTGTTCGCGAGAAGCGACAGGTCTTTGCCTTGCTGATTCACGGTCTAAACCCGGACGGCTTGCCGGGCGACCCGGGGTTCTTCAAAGTCTATAGCGAAGGAAATGCCTATTACCCGCAACTGGCCGGCCAGATCCACAAGGACGATGTTGCGCTATTCCTCGGCTACAACTGGTATCCGACGGAGCTGGCCGAGACGGCGGAAAAGGCGGGCGCCAAACAAGTCCTCTGCTTCACGCTCGTGCAGGAGCAGCCGCCCAAGCCGGCAGTTTACGGCGAGGCGGGAGAGTTGCCCCACTTCACTTCGTTCGATCCGCTGCCGCATAACGATCGCCGGATTTACGTCGATTTGAAGTTCGCTCAGTACAACGCCGTGCTGAAGATTCCCGACTATCCAATCCCGGCCCTGGAAACCTCTGCCTTTGCGGAAGATGTCGTCTATTGGCATCTGGTCGCCGATACGGTCGAGCTGCTCGCCAAAAAAGCCCGGTAACCGCCTGTCCTGCCACGCTGCCCTCGTTGACGGACGGAGAGCAGCCATTGCACAATGGGCCGCCTGCAATGGCTCGTTGTACTCGTAAGATAGAGTTTCTGCATGAGTGGCTTCTTTTCCCGAGAACGGACTATCGCGCCGGCCGGTTTCAACCGTTGGAAGGTCCCGCCCGCGTCGATTGCCATTCATCTTTGCATTGGCTCGGTCTATGCCTGGAGCGTGTTCAATCCGCCGCTGATGAAGGTCCGCGGCGTGGCGGCCAGCGCCTCGGGCGACTGGTCGCTAACACAGGTCACCTGGGTGTTCACGGTGGCCATCGTGTCGTTAGGGCTCTCCGCTGCGGTCGCCGGGCGCTGGATGGAGCGAGTCGGCCCAAGAACGGTCGGCCTGGTCGCCGCATGCTGCTGGGGCAGCGGGCTGCTCGTCAGCGCGGCGGGAATCTGGCTCCGCCAACTGCCGCTGCTTTATCTCGGCTACGGCGTGCTCGGAGGCATCGGGTTGGGGCTCGGTTACGTTTCTCCGGTCAGCACGCTCATCAAGTGGTTCCCAGATCGTCGCGGCATGGCCACCGGTCTGGCCATCATGGGCTTCGGCGGCGGCGCTATGATCGCCGCTCCGTTGAATGAAGCATTGATCCGGCATTTCTATCAGCCGCCCGAGTATGCCGGTTCCGAAGCTTCGCTGAAGTTGACGACCGATCAGCACGGAGTCCGATTTGCCGAGTTCAACGGCCGCCGGCGCGAGGTCGTTGTGGTCGGCGCGGGCGACGCGTCGAAGATGATCGTTCCCGGACCGCCGGGCGTCTACCTGCTCGGCACGGGGCGCGTCGGCGTGGCCGAGGCCTTTGCCGTACTGGGCGTCGGCTATTTTCTGGTAATGGCGCTCGCTGCGCTGTCGTACCGCTTGCCGGCCTTTGACTGGCGTCCGGCGGGCTGGAGTCCGCCGTTAGGTCAGGCCGCCGCCCATAAAATGATCAGCTTGAAGCACGTGGCCGTCGAGTCGGCCTTGCTGACGCCGCAGTTCTATCTGCTGTGGCTGATGCTCTGCTTGAACGTCACCGCGGGGATCGCCGTGCTTGGCGTGGCCAAGACGATGATGACGGACATGTTTGCGCCGACGCTGCCGCAGATTGTAACTGCGGCCTTCGCCACCGCGTATGTGCAGATGACCAGCGCCTCGAACATGGCCGGGCGGTTTTTCTGGTCGAGCGTATCGGACCATCTGGGGCGGAAACGGACATATACGATCTTCTTTGTCGCCGGCGCGGCGGCTTACCTGTCGATCCCCTGGATCGCCGGCCGGTTCTCCTCCTCGGCCGAGGTCGTCTGGCTGGCGCTGTTCTACGGCGTCACGATGTTGATTTTCACGATGTACGGCGGCGGCTTCGCTACGATTCCGGCTTACCTGGCCGACCTGTTCGGCTCGCGGCACGTGGCGGCCATTCACGGATTGTTGCTGACTGCCTGGAGCACAGCCGGCGTGCTGGGGCCGATTGCCATTACGTCGCTGCGCGAGCGCGCGGTGCACCTCGCCATCCGGCAACTGGCCGCAATCGTCGGCAGCGAGCGTTTCGAGAACAAGTTCGGCGCGCCCTCTCGGAGTTGCCCGCCTTGATCGAGAGCAATACGGTCACGATTTCAAAACTGATGGAAATCGCTCCTTCGGGGACGGTCGATCCGTCGAGCAGCCTTTACAACTCGACGATGTACCTGATGACGGGGTTGCTTGTCGTGGCGCTGGTCGCCAACCTGCTTGTCTCGCCGGTAGAGGAAAAGCACCATCTCGAAGAGTAAGACTCGCCGGCACGGCCATTGGAGCCGCGATTACGGCCATGAGCGGGCCTGGCACGACGGAAACGGACACTCACATTTGCAGGCTACGGTGTTGGGGCCTTCACTCACCGTACCCGTCAGCGACGGGAAGCTGGTGCTGGGCACATGGCAGCAAGTCTTTCACCTGGAGTGCGACGTCCGTCCGCGGCAGCGAACGGTGACGGTGACCGTCTATGGAGAGTGACTCAGACGCTGCTTGCCCAGAATGCCCCCCGCCATCGGTCGCCTCTCGGGCGAGTCATTGCTAGTCGATACGAGGTCCGTACTTGTTTCGGCTTTTTCGCGGGCGCCAAAGCGGCCCAGAGCCGAACGTATCGATTTCGCATTCAGGCAGAGCGGCTTGCAGTTCGCGCACGCCCTCGAAGGTGATCTGGCTCCTGCTGACGTCGAGCTGGCGTAGCGAATTCTTTAGCGGCAGCAGCATCTTCATCGCGTCATCGTCCGTATCATCCGGAACTTGCAGTTCGCGGAGCGTCCGAACTCGGGCCACGTGCCGGAGTCCCTGGCAGGTCGCGAAACGCATGCCGCCCAGCTTCAAGCGTTCGAGCCGCGGAAAACTTGCCAGCGACTTCAAGCCTTCGTCGGTGACGCAGGTGTTTTGCAGGTCCAACTCTTCGAGCAGCGGAAGCGAAGCCAGTCGGGCCAGGCCCCGGTCGCCGACTGACGTACCCTCAAGGCTCAATACCCTCAAAGACTTCACGTGAACGAGGTGCAACACCGCTTCGTCTGTAATGGAAGTGTTGCGAATCAGCAGCGTGCCGGCGAGCAGGTTGTCGCGCAGTTTCTGTTCGACTTCTTCAATATCCAGGGATCGGCCGCGGTAAATGGATCCGATGAGCTCGCGCGGGTCGACTTCAGGATCGTAATGGAGCGTAAGCCCTATTCGGAGTTCCGCCAGTTCCTTCAATTCCGACAGATGCGCCAATCCGGCGTCGGTGATCCACAGGCGCCGCAACGACAACCGCCGCAAGTACGGCAGGCGTTTGAGTTCTTGCAGCCGATCGTCCAGCAAGCCTTCCGTCTTGCGGGGAAGCACGTCAAGGCCGACGACGTTTCCGTCTTCGTATGCGGGGACCATTCCCAGCTTGTGCACCGCCTCACGCTGGCGTCGCTCATTCAGCCAGCGCACGCCGAACGTGCTGCTGGCGATCGCGCACGCCATAAACAGCGTCAGCAGCGTGCGCAGCCGGAAACGAAGGCCGCGGCGCAACCATTGCCAGGCTGTCCCGGCCCAGCGCCGCACCGCCCGGCAGTGAAACGCAGACGCGGCGCAGCCGTTTCTGCTTGCCGGATGCGTCTAGTTCGAGCTGTGCACGCGACAAATCGCGGGAGTCGACGGAGTTCATGTAAGGATCATGCATGTCGGGCAAGCGGATCGGCATTGCCTTTAGCATACAATAAATGCGTTACCGGCGGATTCGGTCGCCGCTTGATTGACGAATCTTCCCATTACGATAAGCTTGGCTTTCGTCTCACGGGACGCTTTTTCGCCCTTTGGCGCCTCGCTGCCAGGGCGAACCGGGCTCGAACGAGGGCCTGTTTCCAGGCTGTCCTTGCCGCCCAGCGTTTGGGCTGACGAGCTTATCCCGGACGTGAAAACGTCAATCGCCGAAATGGAACACGCGTGATAGGAGTTGATCGATGCCGAAGCTGAATGTCGAGGGAGTGGGCGAGTTTGAGGTCGCGCAAGGCAAGCGGTTGGTGCTTGCGCTGACGCAGGATGCGGGTATCGACCAACTGCACGCTTGCGGCGGGAACGCACGCTGCACGACCTGCCGGGTCGAGTTCGTGGACGGCGAGCCCGAACGCATGACCGTCGCCGAGCGCGACTTGCTCCAGGCCCGCGGTCTTTCCGGCCTGCGGTTGAGCTGCCAAATCGCCTGCGAGCACGACATGACCGTCCGCGCCATCAGCCGCCTGGAAGGGAGCGGCCGCAAAGACGCCGGCGGCGAGCCCGCCGCCGCAATCACGCCGCCGCCGGAATGGGTTGAAAAACCGGCGAGCTGACAAACTCGGTCGTCGTGAGTGGGCGGGAATGCATTTCCCGCACGCACTCACGCGTCAACGAGCAATTTCAGAGCCAGGCCGTGGAGCCAGTCTGCAAACTTCACGCGGGGTTGCACGTCTTCGCAGGCGCCTTCCCAGTACATGTAATGGTCGTTCCCAATAAGTTCAGCTCCGCACTCCGTGCCGCAGTAAGGGAAGCAGCCAATCACGACATGGGGAGTATCTCGCCAAATCCTGACCGCAGGCAGGTTTTCGCCTTCCAACTCCTCCAGGAACACGTCCGTGTTCAATTCTTGCCACGCCGCCTGGAGCAGGCAGATCAAGCGCAGCGATTGGTAATACTGACGCAGCACCGGCGGAAGCGGCAGGCCATGTCGGCGTTGGAAGTCGGCGATTCCGCCGGGCGTAGACATCCGCAGCAGCCAACTCGGCGCCTGGCGCTCCAGCTCCAGCACCGCAGGAAAGCGAATGTGGGCTCGAGCTAAGGCTAACTCGTTTGCATCTTGAATGCGCTCTATGAGGAACTCCGTCGCAATTTGCTAGCGTGCTGGGAAAACTTGCTGCTCGTTGTCCTTCTCGTATTCGAGCGAATTGTCGGCGCAAGGTTCGCGCGATCAAGCTCGCCTTCACTCCGACGAGCCCGACTTTTCGGCAAGCCGCCCTCAGACGGCGTTCGATGTCTTTGGCGTCTGCCACGCGCAAAAAGCCCAACTCGTTGGTCCTGCGGTCCCCGTCGGAATCGCGCCACGCCCGGCGATCGATGATCACGTCGCCGGAGCCGTCTCGCTTTTCCTTGCGATAGATATCCTTCAGCTTCTCCGGAAGGTAGCTGCGGATGGTCGTCGTCCAGCCGCCTTCAAACGTGATGGCGCGGCGGTCGGTGATAACGTACGCCGTCTTCTTGGCGCCTATGCGAGCCCAGATCGGAGCGCTGACATGCCGCAGCCGATGAGAATGAAGGGAAGCCCGAACAGGGGAAACACGCTGAAGAGGCCTGCCCCATCAGCCTGTTTCGCCTCTTGCATCGTGCCGCAGGCCGCCATCACCGTCCAGAAGATAGCGAACGAGGTCCAGGGAATGGCGAACAGAAACATCACCGTCGCCCCGGGCGTAAAAAAGGCAGCCCGCGGCTGCCCGATCCATTCGACGCGTTCATCTCGCTCCAATTCGCGATCCACCAGCCGCTGGAGAGGTTCGGGGAGCGATGGATAAAACATGACGGCTGCTCCTTGTGCGGCCTTTCAATCGGCCGGGCGGTTCGCCCTGATGAGGGCGTTTCCTTAGTAGTCGGAGAAGGCCATGCCCCTGCTCGTAAAGTCGCTGGCCGCCGGCCTCCGCCACGTGCGCTCGCCGCCGATTGGCGTGCACGCGCGATCCGCTCGTTTTCTTGACGTCGCTTTCATCCCTTACCGCCAGGGCCGCGTTCTTGAGGAAGCCGGCGTCAGGCGTAGGGCTTGTCCAGTCACAGGCAGCAAGCGACGCGCCTCAACAACGATAGGTGTTCGCGCGCGCGAACCGCTTGGCAACACGAAGAAAGCCGTGAATATCGGCTGGCGGTCGCGGTCGCCACAAGCAAATTCCAAACTCTCGATCTCGCATCACGAAGAACTCCTGGCCGAACATCACGACATCCCAATAGCCTTTCTCCTTATCGCCCCCGGCGGGCCTTTCCAGACGCACTTGAAATTGGGCGTCGAAACGTTCCTGGAGTTCGCGAAGAAACGCCTGGCAATCTTGATACGAGCCATCGCCGCCAAGTTCCAGACAACGGCCACAGGTCTTGTTGACGACAAAATAGGGTGGTTGCGGCAATCGTTTTTTTCGCCAAGCTTCGGCAAACGTAAGGATGCGACTCATTGCGTCCGTTACCGAGGTCTCGGCGTTGTTCGTGAAGCTTTCGAGCTCTGCGGCGTCAAAAGCCGTTAGCCGTCAAGAGGTGATGAAGCCTTACTGCATTCTCATAGTCTCGCGCAGAACTGTCAAACCTGGCGACCGACCCTCCAGCGTTTCGAAACTCAGGGCATAACCCGCGTCGCTTTCGGCGCGGACAAACGTTGCCGCCCTTCTCCCGCCGCCGTAAAATCGCGGTCGCCTTTGAGACGCCTCGTACGATCGGTCGATGCTTTTTTGCCCCCGCGAGGATATCCGACCATGTTGACGATCTGGGGAAAACCACGGCGATTTTGCGATTCTCTCAGCCGCCGAGACTTTCTGCACGTCGGCATGCTGGGCGGCGCATTGGCCCTGCCCGATCTGTTGCGGCTGCGGGCCACGGCAGCCGCCGCGGGCGGCAGGCGGCAGAAGTCGGTAATCATGGTCTGTCTGAACGGCGGGCCGAGCCACATGGATATGTACGACTTGAAGCCCGCCGCGCCGGCCGAGCTGCGCGGCGAGTTCAAGCCGATCGCCACCAACGTCCCCGGCTTCGACCTCTCGGAACTGATGCCGCTGCAGGCCCGGATCGCCGATAAGTTGGCGGTCGTTCGCAGCATGCAGTGGCCGCTCGACGACGGGCATCACCTGCACCTGGTCTTCAGCGGCTTTTCCCGCACCGCTGCGCGGCCGTCGTTCGGCGCCGTCGTCAGCCGAGTGCAATACGAGCGCGGTTGGCCGCATCCGTTGCCGCCTTACGTCAGCATGGCGCAGTTCCCGACGCATCCCGTGCTGGTCGGCCATGAAGAACCGTCGTATCTCGGCAAGGCCCATCGACCGTTCGTGCCGTATCAAGCCGGGGCCCTGGTCAACGGTCAGATCAACTACACCGGCCCCGGCGCGGGCGACGTCAAGAACCTGACGCTGGCCGACGGCGTCTCGCGCGAGCGTTTGACCACGCGAACCACGCTGCTGGGCGCGCTCGACAATCTGCGCCGCGACATCGACGCCCAAGGCGAACTGGCCGGGATGGACGCCTTCACGCTCCGGGCCCTGGACATGATCAGCTCCAGCCGCGTGCGAGAAGCCTTCGACATCCATCGCGAGCCCGCCGAGATCCAGGCCCGCTACGGCGGAGATATTGAGTACAAATACGATCCCGACCAGCGCCGCTGTTGGGAAGGGAGCAAGTTCCTGCTGGCCCGCCGCCTGGTCGAAGCCGGCGTGCCGGTCGTTACGCTGGCCGTCGGCGTGTGGGATACGCACGTCGATCATTTCCGTTACCAGCGAGACAACGTGCCGCTGCTCGACCGGTCGCTGCACGCCTTGATCACGGATCTGCACGAGCGCGGCCTAGACGAAGACGTGGCCGTGGTCGTCTGCGGAGAAATGGGGCGCACGCCGCGGGTCAACAAGAACGCCGGGCGCGACCACTGGCCGTCAGCCGGTTTCGCTTTGTTTGCCGGCGGCGGTTTGCGGATGGGGCAAGTGGTTGGCGCCACCGACGCCCGCGGCGAGCGGCCGCAGACGCGTCCTTACGGCCCCCAGAACATCCTGGCGACGCTCTATCACGTGCTCGGCATCGACCCCGCCTTGACCTTCCCCGACCATGCCGGCCGCCCTCGGTATGTGCTCGATGATCAGGAGAAGATCGCGGAATTGGTTTGACCGCTTCGTGGGCGTCTTGACGGCAATTGCCGATGACCAGTCGGAAACAAGATGTCCCGCAAGATCACGACGCCATCTTGTTACGTGCGCTGGCCCACGATGCAACGCTCGTCGTCAATCACTTCGTAGGGCGCCGGGCCCCCGTTCCAGGCCGATTCGCTTCCAAGACCATCCGCTGCACTCAGGGTGAAGCTTGCGAAACTCCCGGCGGCCGGGGAGCGAGTCAAACCAGCGCCGATGCAGCCAGCCATCGAGGCGAGCGAGGTCGTCGGCGTTGCAATGTCCCGCCGCCTTCGAGGCGAAACGGATGCCAGCCCGTGTAAATGCGGTAGCGGAGCGCATACACCGCGGCTTCGTACGTTTTTGTTTGGCCGATGGGAAATTCATTGATCTGCAAATACGGGGGTGCGCAGGGTGGCTCGTACTCGCCGCCTTCATACCAGGTGACGAGCAGGCGAGTCCTCCTTGATGTAATGCTGCTGGAGACGCAGCGGCGACCAGCCGAGCTGCCGCGCCAAGGCCTGGAGCTGCCGAAGCGGCTTGTTTTGCGAGCGTTTTCGAGGCATTGGCGTTTGGGCTGTTAGGCGCCGCGCCGCATCTCTTATGCGTCTCCAGTGCTGCGTGGCGCCAGCGTTGGGACGGCAATGGCGACCGCGCTGGCAAGTTTTCGATTCTTCTCGACGATGGGCTCAATTAGAATCGGCGGCAAGGACATTCGCAACGTTTCAATCGCCTGGTTGGCGGTCGGCGCTTGCCGGCGTGCTGTGCGAGTGCTGCAAGACCGGTAGCCCGCTGGGCTTTGAACATTGAGAAGTACGTAATGACCGTTGCCCGCAGCCTTGTGCTAGTGCTCGCCGTCGGCGTCATCTCCGCCTCGGCTCGCGCCGCGGAACGGCCGCCCAACGTGGTTTTCTTTCTGGTCGACGATCTCGGCTGGCGAGATCTGGGCTGTTACGGCAGCGGCTTCTACGAAACGCCGCACATCGATGCGTTCGCCGCTCAAGGCGTGCGGTTCACCCAGGCGTACGCGGCCTGTCACGTCTGTTCGCCGACGCGGGCCAGCATCATGACCGGCAAGTACCCGGCCGAGCTGCAACTGACCGACTGGCTGCCCGGCCGCAAGGACTTTCCGTTTCAGAAACTGAAGAACGCCGCCGATTCACCAACATCTTGCCGCTGGAAGAAATCACGCTGGCCGAAGCGCTCAAGGAACACGGCTATGCGACGGGGCACTTCGGCAAGTGGCATCTGGGCGAAGATCCGTACGGGCCGTTGCAGCAGGGGTTCGACGTGCAGATTCCCCGCTGGAACAAAGGCTGGCCGAAGGTCGGCTACCATGCGCCGTTCGGCTTCGACGGACTGGACGACGCTCCGGGCGACTACCTGACCGATCGCCTGACGGATGAAGCGCTCGGCTTTATCGAGGACCAGCCGCGATCATCCGTTCTTTCTTTATCTCTCCCACTTTGCCGTTCACGATCCGATCCAGGGACGCGCCGGATCTCGTCGACAAGTACCAGGCCAAGCTGACCGAGCGTCCCCGCTGCATCGAGGGCGCCGTTCATCCTGGAAGGCAACCCGGACGCGAAGCATCCCCTGTCGCGGTCGGACTTGGACGCGCTGCTGCAAGATGACGGCGTATCGGAGCTTTCGCGTGCTGCCGCGCCGCACGGTCAAGATCAAGCAGCACCAGGACAACGTGCAGTTCGCCGCCATGGTCGAGAGCGTCGACGAGAGCCTGGGTCGCGTGCTGGCCAAGCTCGACTCGCTCGGACTTGGACGACGACACGATTGTGATTTTCTTTTCCGACAACGGCGGCATGTCTGCCGCCAACTTCGGACGGCCCGAGCGAATCATCTCCGCCGATCAACTCGACGGCGGCGTTTTCGACTTCCAATCTTCCGCTTGCGAGGCGGCAAAGGCTGGCTGTATGAAGGCGGCATTCGCGTGCCGTTGATCATCAATTGGCCCGGCCGCGGCACGACCGGGCGCGGTCTGCGACGCGCCGGTGATCAGCACTGATCTCTATCCTACGCATCCTGGAAATGGCCGGCCTGCCCGCCCGGCCCGAGCAGCACACGGGGGGCGTGAGCCTTGCCGGCCTGCTCGCGGGGCAAATCGCAGCTCGACCGGGAAGCGATCTACTGGCATTTCCCCCACTACAGCAACCACGGCATGCAGAGCCCCGGCGGCGCCGTTCGCTCGGGCGACTACAAGCTGATCGAATATTTTGAAGACGGGACGGTGCAGCTATTCAACTTGAAAAACGATCCGGGCGAGCGGCACGATCTGGTGCATGAAGAGCCTCAGACGGCTGCACGCTTGCGGACGATGCTGCACCGTTGGCGAGCGAGCGTTTCGGCCGAGATGATGGAGCCGAACGCGGGCTAGGCAAGGAAGGCCTTCTATTGGCGAACGGTCCGCAATCTACCGCGCCAACGCACTGCGTTTTCTTGTTCGTCTCGACAGGCTTTGTTTTCCAATGCGGCGCGTCCAGCCCGCATACTGGCGTCAGAAACGCGCAACCTGGATTCTGCGCGAGCCACTCATCGTGAAACCAGTGTTTTCCCGCGCCTTCGGGCTTGAGGACGAAACGAGTCGGGTCGGCAAAAGAGTCGCAGCCGATCTCCATGTCGGAATCGCCTTCAGGCGACCAGCCTTGGTCGATGGCAAAAAGAAGCGCTTCCCGCACAAAGCGAGGCAACGCCAGACCAATCCAGCGGAAGGAAAAGCTTTCTTCCCGATCCTTCGGCAGCTTGTACGGCAATGTATGCGTCGTTACCAGAGAGTCGAAACGGATCGAATACCCAGTAATAGCGGCGGTCGTTCGCCGTAAGGGATCGTCGGTTCTTACAAGGCAATGCCATCCGTGTTTCTCACGTTAACGATTTGCTGATGGCGACTCTGGCCACGCGAGATTTGCCCTACGACGCCGTAACTCTCGGTTTCAATCGCTCCTGATAGCGAAGCAGATGAAAGTTCAAGGCGATGTCCGGCTCGAACAGCAGCGGCTGGCGGGCCAGAAAGGTTTCGACGTGCTGCTGCTCGAACTCGGCGTCTCCGAAACGATGAGCGGCCTCGGCCAGAGCCAACGTGCGAATGTCTTCCAGCCAGGGGAAGTCCTGGCCGGAGAGCGTCACGACGTTGAGGACCTCGCGAGCTTCCTCGATCGCGGCCGCTGCCCGCGAATGGATGACCGCGATGTTCATGCGCAGATAACCCGTCGGAAAGGCGCCGGCCGTGTTGCTCTCGAGCCGCCGCTCGAGCGCTACGAGCAACAGTTCGGGCCGGTCGTCCCGGTAAGCCCGCAGTTCCGTTTGCAGGTAATCAAAGTCGTAGTCGTGGCAGTGCTGCACCACGAAGCGGGTGACCGACTCAAGTTCCGCCAACTCGCCGGACAAGATCGACAGCGCGGCCAGGTGCGACCACCAGCGGCCGAAGAAGGGGAGCCCTCGCACGTACAGAAAATGATCGTCCAGGATTTTGACCTGCTTGTAGGCCTCGAACAGCGGACGCAGAAACGACAGGCCGTCGGCGTATCGGTTCCAGAGATATGCGTACCTGGCCTCTGCCAGCGCATACTCGGCGGATACTTCCGGGAAACGGCAGTTCCTGAACAGCTCGAAGCCCTTTTCGATTTCTCGCGTGCGGATGTACTGCTGGCCCAGCGAAAACCGGACCGACGCCGAGCCCGGGAATTGCTCGTACGCCTCTTGAAAACGCTGCAGCGCTTCGGCGTCGCGGCCTTCCTGGAACGCCACGATCCCATATAGGCAGCGCCACGATTCCTGTTCGGCTGGCGATAAGGTCGAAAAGTCAAGCGACTCCAGCTCTCGCTCAAGTTCGCCGATGCGGCCGTCTTGTTGAAGAGCATTGGCCAACTCTTCAACGCGATTGGCCGGCGGCTGCGTTGGTTCCGCTTCGCCGTTCGTTTTGCTCTCGCGAAACGGGTTCCACATAGCAGGTCCTGCTCGCTTGGCGTCGACGGCGCCCTCGCCGGTCAACGCTCGATCGTCTTCGGGTTCGCCCCGTCGTGGCCGCCATCGTAGCAGTTCGCGCAGCCGAAATGAACGGCAGCCTTGAGGCCGCAAAGCGGGCGAGACTCGCGCCGGCCTTGCCTGGCGACGGCTGCGGCTTTCGTTCGCCGTCGGCGGCCGTCATACTGACCGTCAGAACGACTCCGAGGCTAATGACGAGAGGAAAGCCATGGCTGGAAAAATGCGTCTGGTTGTTCTGTTTTCTGTCGCGCTGACGGCGGCGTTTCTCCTGTCGTTGACGATGCGCTTCGTGCTAGGACCGCCCGATCCGATCCAGTCGGCGATCGTGCTGGAAGACCTGGATAAGCTCGAACAAGCGACGAAAGTGCGGGACGTTAACGCTCGGCTGCCGGGCGGCGATACGGCGCTGCATTATGCGTGCGGACTGGCCAAAGTGAAGGCGGTCCGCGCGTTGCTGGAGCTGGGAGCGGATCCGGCCGTGAAGAACGCCGCCGGTCGCACGCCGTGGGACGAAATGTGGTTTCGTCGCCAAGGCGGTCGGTTTACCGAGCGGGAAAGCGAAACGCTCGCCCTGCTGGTCGAGTTCGGCTGCCGTCCGACAGAACCGGTCGGATCCGAAAGCCAGACGTTGTTGCACCAGGTCGCCGCTCACACGCAGAGCTCGGAGTTGATTCGCCGGCTGGTCGAAGGCGCCGGGCAGGACGTGGCCGCCGTGGACGATTACGGCTGGACGCCGCTGCACGCGGCCGCCAACGGGCGCAATGCCGAGGGCTGCAAGGCGTTGATTGAACTCGGCGCCGACGTACAGGCAGAAACGACCCAGACGAAAGAGAACGAGGCGCTGAAGGAATATCGCCGGCTGCTGGAAATCAACCGCGGCATCAACGCCGGAGACGGGATCCCGTTGGCGACGGAGCAGGTCAACAACTTGCCCGGCAGCATCTACCACAAGTATTATCGCTATGAGGCAGGCAGCCGGCCTCTGGACGTGACGTCCATCACGCGGCGGCGCATGGAGCCCGATCTGCGCAAGCTGCTGGCCAGCTACGGCGCCACCAGCAACGAGCACGTCCAGAACGAGATTGAAGACGACAACATCGGAGCGTCGAGATAGTCCGCAACGCCTCGAGAAGGGCCGGCGAGGCTGCGAACCGGCCGCACGTTTGTCGCATGATCGCGGTTGCTGATTGAGCGCAGTGCGCCGTAGCGTTATCTTGCGGACAATGTCGCCGCGGCTCGAGCCGGCAAACGAGCGGCTCCCTAATCGCGCAAATGACTCAACTCGAAAACGGCCAGCGGCATCACCCAACAAGCCCAGGACGCCAGCGGATCAAACCACTCGGCATGCACGCCGCAGACCGTGGCCAGCCCGCCAACCACGCGGAGCACGACTGCGGAGCACAGCAAGAGAAAACATCGCCACATCCAGCGTCGATGAACGAGAAAACGCCGTTGGACGGCCGACCGCCAGCCGAGTGCCGCACATGCGCCGGTCAAGATCGCCAGCAGCGCGAACGACACGGCCGCCATGGTCCCCGCGGCGGCGTAGAAGGCCATCCATAGGCCGCTCGGCGATACGAGCAGCAGGACCAAGGCAACTTGCATCCTCCCTAGAACGCGATGCCACTGGGCAAATCGCAGCCGAAGTCGGTCGCTGACCAGCAGTAGTCCCGCGACCAGCGTGAAGGGACCTGAGGCGATATGCGCGTAGAAGGCCCACTGGTAGCTGCCTGAGAAATAACGCTCCCGCCCATATAGAAAATCGGAATGGAAATCGGGCGGAAAATAATTGCGATAGCCCAGTACCACTGCGGCGGTGACTTTGAGGATCAGCAGGGTCGCCAGCAGCGTCAATGCGCGTCGCCATTTCGTTGAGCGGACTTCGGACATGGCTCACGCCGTGGGAGCGAGAAAGGATGCGTATCGCCTGATTTCATTCTATATCAGCCGCGGATGATCTGGGCCATGGCGTCGACCCGCGTTTTGCGAGTTCAGATGGAGTCGACGCAAACAGGGGCAATGGTTTGTCGGCAGTGTGTCGAGGGCTTTCGTCGCAGCTATGCTAGAGTCGATGCGTGTCGTAACCCCCTCGGCGAGCAGTCGGCGCCGCGATGTGGGCGTTTCCGAGAGGGGATGATCGAAATCGAGGACGATATGCCGCTACGCGATCACTTTCGTTCGCCTTTGGATGACGTCCATTCCTGGGACGAACTGCACGGAATGTGGCCCGCGATGATCGTCCGGCGGCTCGCCGAGATTGTACCGGAACCTTATTTTGCTGCTCCCGGCGTACATCTTGGCACGCTCTACAAAATCGACGTCGGCACGTACGGCGACACTGGGCTGCAAGCAGAAGGAGATCAGAGCCAACAACAAGGCAGCGTGGCTCTCGCCGCGTACGCCCCGCCGAAACCGACGTTCACGGTCGAGCCACGGCTGCCAAAACAGGACGTGTACGAGGTCCGCGTCTACGATAGCCGGCGGAAGCGGCGGCCATTGAGATCGTCAGCCCATCGAACAAGGACCGCCCCGAAACTCGCGGCATGTTTCTGTCAAAGGTCGCCGCCCTGCTGGAACACGAGATCTGCGTGTCCATCGTCGACGTCGTGAGCACCAGCAATTTCAACTTATATGCGGAGCCGTTGAACTTTGTTGAGAGCGGTGATCCGGCGTTGGGCGATCGGCCAACGCCCATTTACGCGGCGACGGTTCGCATGCGCCAGGAAGGCAGTCGTCGCCTGATGGATAACTGGTATCATCCGCTGGCGATCGGCCAAGCACTGCCGACGCTCCCCATCTGGCTCACGCCAGCCGCGGCGGTCTCGCTCAATCTGGAATCGACCTGCGATGAGACTTGCCGCACGCTCAGAATCCGCTAAGCGAAGGGCGACCTTGATATCATTGACCGGGCTTACCTAGCCATTTGCTCAAGATCGCCGCAGCTTCGGCGTCGAGTTCAGTCATCAAGTGGGCCGCCAGCACCTGTTGGTCGACGCCGTCGAGAGACGCACACTGCTGTCAACCAGCGCGGGGCCGCCGAACTGGGTGCAGATGTCGTGCCTATGCGACAAAGTTCTGGCAGTACCGCTGTGCGTCTGGTTGCGAGAGTCGAGTTCAACCTGTGGTTCGCGGTTGCGGGCGAATGCCGGCAGCAGCGCGTCGCTTCGATCAAAGCTGCACGCACGGCCGGAAAACCGGCCCGGTGCGTCGGCATGTGCAGTTCCGCACAGGCGATGGCGGCGCTTTCGTCCGGTTTCGGCTGAAACCCGGGTTTGAGGCGTTCTGTCATCTCGCTGGCGAATGGTCCCGCGTTTGCTTAATTGGTCCCGCGAATGCATAAAAGGGAGATATTCTTTATGTGCGGGTAAAGCGTGGCAACTCTAAGGGCGGTAGAGCGCAGCAGCCAGGATGATCCAGGCTGACCGCCGGGGCGGTCGGACTGCCGTCCCGGTGCGGCAAAAGCTAATGTAACGGCGGAAATAGCCGGTCGAGCAATACGAGCAAAATAATGCACCGCAGCGATAAGCGATCGAACGAGGCGGCGCCTGCGCAGCCCGTGAAACTCAAGCAGCTTGTTGCCATTGCTCGAGAATTCGCCGAACCCTACTGCATGCGCGACGGCAATAAGTTCCGCCTCAAGGACGTCGATCCGGGAGATACGGCCGGCCACACGTCGGAAGACAAGCCGCGCGCCAAGCAGGCCCTGCAAACCGGGGTACAGGCGCTGAGCGAATTGCAGGAAGTGCTATACGCCCAGGACCGTTGGGGCGTCGTGCTGATCTTTCAGGCGATGGATGCGGCCGGCAAGGATGGCGCCATCAAGCACGTGATGTCGGGCGTCAATCCGCAGGGCTGCCAGGTTTCTTCGTTCAAGGCGCCCATCGGCCGAAGAGCTGGATCACGACTACCTGTGGAGATGCATGAAGCAACTCCCGGAGCGAGGCCGGATTGGCGTTTTCAACCGCTCGTACTATGAGGAAGTGCTGGCGGTGCGCGTGCATCCTGAGTTGCTTGAAAAGCAGAGCCTGCCGCCGAAGTTCGTCGGCAAGCGCATCTGGAAGGAGCGGTTCGAGGACATCTGCAACTTTGAACGCTACCTGAGCCGTAACGGCATGCTGGTGATCAAGTTCTTTCTGCACGTCTCCAAACAGGAACAACGGAAGCGGTTCCTGGAACGCATCGACGACGCCGAATAAGAACTGGAAGTTCTCGGCTTCGGACTTCGCAGAGCGGAAGTTCTGGGACGCGTACATGGAAGCATATGAAGATATGATCCGGCACACTGCGAGCAGGCATGCGCCCTGGTATGTCGTGCCGGCCGACAACAAGTGGTTCACGCGGATCGTCGTTGCCGCCGCGATCATCGAGGGGCTGTGGTCGCTAGACCTGGAATTCCCCAAGATCGACGAGACAAAACGAAGAGAACTTCAAGCGATTCGTGAAGAACTGGTTTCGGGGCAATGATAAGCGTTGTCACGGAATAATGACCCATCACAAGGAGCGGTCCCGCTATGCTTGCCAGGTTCGTTTTCAAGTCGTTAGGCGCCGCGGCGGTCTGCACGCTGATCGGCGCCGGGGTGTTTGCGGACGAACCGCCCGAGGCGGTTGACGTGAAGCAGATTGAAGCGGAAGCGGCGGCTTACGTCGAAGCCTTCAACGCCAAGGACGCGGCGGCGATATCACAGCACTGGTCCGAGACCGGCGTCTATGTGCGCCCTGCGGATGACGTTCGACTCGTCGGCCGCAAAGCGATCGAGGAGGAGTTTCGCTTAGCGTTCGCCGAGCAGCCTGAGGCCGTACTTGCCGTGAAAGTCGATACGATCCGCTTCGTCACGCCGACGTGGCGATCGAAGAGGGAATCGCCGCGGTGGCGTCTCCGGGCGCAGCGCCCGTGCGCAGCGGTTATTCCGCGGTACACGTCAAACGTGCCGGCGAGTGGCAAATCGACAGCATTCGCGAGACCGATTTGCCCGCCGAAGAAGGGGCGGCCGGAGGTCATCTGGCCGAACTGGCCTGGCTGGTGGGCAGTTGGATCGACGACAGCGAGGCGGCGAGGGTCGAGACCTCGGTGACCTGGACCAAGAATAACACGTTTCTTTCTTACGCTTTCAAGGTTTTCGCCGGCGAACAGAATGAGCTGGAAGGCACGCAGGTGTTGGGCTGGGATCCCGTGCGGAAAACGATCCGTTCGTGGATGTTCGATTCCGACGGCGGTTTCGGCGAAGGCGTCTGGACTCCCCGCGGCGATCGTTGGGAAGTAAAGCTGCGGCAGGTGCTGGCCGACGGGCGCACTGCCTCGTCAACGAACATTTACGCGCCGCGGGACGAGGATTCGTTCACCTGGCAATCCATCAACCGGGAAATCGACGGCGAACGCTTGCCCGACGTGGCGCCGGTGACCGTCGTCCGCAAGCCAGCGACGCGCTTGTCGAGCGGGTCAGAGAAGTAGTCCGCAATTCAACGAACCGTCTTTTCGCTTCCTGATCTTCATTCGAGAGAGCCATGAACGTTCTTCATAAGAGTTTCGCCGTCGTCGCGGTAACGTGTTTGTCCGTGATCTTCGCTCCTGCCGATGCTTTGGCTCGCGGCGGCCGCGGCGGGGGCGGGGGCGGCCGCGGCGGAGCAGGATTTGGGGGCGGCGCGGCGGGAGGTTATGGCGGCGGTGCAAGAAGCGCAGCGCCGCGAGCCATGCCTGGTTACTCCGCCGGTCGCAGCCCTTCCATGAGCCGTGCCGCGGCGCCTTCGTCCGCAGCTCGCGCCGCGGCTCGTCCGGCCGGCGCCGCTCGTCCGGCGGCCGGGGCTGACGCCGGAGTGCGCGCGCTCAGCGGAACAGGTTCGGCGCCGGGCGTCGGCGCCCGAGGCGCCTCTAGCCGGCCCAGCGCCGGCGAACTCGGCAGCTTCTTGAATCTGCCCGCAGGTTCGCCGAAAGCCGGCGCCTTCAGCGAAACGCCCTCGCAATTGCCCAGCGGCGGCCAGACTCGCAGCTATGACCACGGCCCGCGGCGGGACGATCACCGTCGGCGGCAAAGGCGGCAGCACGACGACCGGTTCGGCGCGCACCGTCGGCGCCGGCGTCGGAGGCATCAAGGTTGAAACCGCCGGCGGCAGTGCCTACGGCAAAGCTGGCGCGGCCGTGGGCGGCACGGGCGCCGGCGGCTCGGCGGCGGCCGGACGCAGCTGTGTCGGGCTTTCGCGGCGCGGGCGGAACCGAGGCCGCGCGCGTCAGCGGCGGCGCCGCCAGCTCGTCAGGCTATCGCCAGCGCGGCAGCGTTTCGGCGGTGCAAGGGCGGGGCGGCTACACGGCCGTCAATGTGCGGGGCGGTTACGGGGCCGGAGGCACGGGCCGCATTGGCTCGGCCACGGCGATCGTCGGCCCGGGCGGAAACGTCGTCTCGGCCGGACGAGGCGCCAGCTTCGTCAAGGGCCAGTTCGTCGGCGGTCAGGCGTGGCGCGGCGTCAATGGCGCCTTCAATCATTGGGGTTGGTACGGCGGCGCGGGCTGGTGGGGCCGTTACCCAGGCGCCTGGTTCCCGGGACGTTGGGCCCTGGCGACGACCGCATGGGCGACGGCCGCTTGGGCCGTGGCCGGCCCGTACTGCGGCTGCGACAGCGGTTCGGCCGCGTACTACGACTACGGCCAGAACGTGACCTACGGCGACGACGGCATGGTCTACTCCGACGGGCAGCCGGTCGCCGCCGAGGAGTATTACGACCAGGCCGCGCAGATCGCCGACGCCGGCCAGACTCCGCAGAACGAGGAGTGGCTGCCGCTGGGCATCTTCGCCGTCGTGGCATCGGAAGATCAAACGCAGACCGACAAGATCGTGCAGTTGGCGCTGAATAAAGAAGGCGTGATCCGAGGCAACTATCACGACCTGTTGGCCGACAAAGTCACGCCGGTCGCCGGCGCCGTCGACAAGCAGACGCAGCGCGTAGCTCTCAGGATCGAAGGCAACGACCAGGTGCTGGTGGAGACCGGGCTCTACAACCTGACGAACGACGAGGCGCCCGTGCTGGTTCACTTCGGACCCGATCGGCAAGAAGCAGCGCACGTTCGTTCGCTTGCAGCAACCCGAATCGGAAGCAAAGCAGCCGGCAGGCGCCTCAGCGCAGCGGCGGAGTCGGAAGGGACTGCCCAATGATGAGCTGAGCGTCGGAAACGAACGCCAGTAAAGAACCTTCGCGTGGGTAGACGCATCGACGATTTCCCGCCTCAGGATCAACACGCCGTCGTCGGAGCGGCCGCGATCGAACCACGCCCGCATGGGAATGTACAAGTAACTCACGCTGACAGGGTAGCTGCGCTGCTCGCCTTACTAACTACATAACGCCCGCCGTCGCACGACCGACCGTCACGGGTGCAAGCGATAACGTCGGAACGCCAAAGTTTGAGGCGAGGTTGGGCCCCCTTCCGGTAAGCGGAATAATCGGCAGGCCGCCGGCGCTACTTCCCTTTCTGCTTTGGGGCGTCCGTCGGCGGTTCGAACTTATCGGAGCTTCGCCCTTTAATCAGTTGAAGCGCCGATCCGCATCTCGAGCATGGACGAGCAGCCTCGACTCGACAAGTTCGGTGAACCCGCCTTGCGATTCGCCTTCCAGCTCACAGGCAATGCCTGCGTCCTGCAGCATGTTGCGAATAATCTCCGCCTGTAAACGTCGTTCGTTCCGTACACGGCAACGGCTTCATTGGCGTCCATAATATTTTTTTATTCTCCTTACCTCTTGCCCGCAAGACAACAGCCTCAGGACACCAGCCTCAGGACACCGTCGGCGTCCCGAAGGGACGAGACCGCTTGGCCCACAGCTTACTCTGCAAAGCGTGCGCCGAAGCGATCCCGCTACTTTGCGAACAGACGCCAAGGGCGCCAACGCGATTCGAAATACGGTATTTCCGCCGTTCGGCTCACAGAGGCGTTTCACGCTACGACGACACTCGGGCTCTGCGCCGCGTCGAAAACCTTGCAGGAAAAACACAGGGTGTGCGATGGCGACACAGGCGCGCCGATGCGACCGCGAGTATTACTTGCGGTCGCAGACCGCGCGGAGCAATAATGAACGCGCGAGACAAGGATACATTGCATATACAGCTTTTTATGCGTTTGCCGTGACTGTGAAGGAGCTCACCCATGGAGAAGTCGAACCCAGTCTGGAAATCGTCGCGGCGCAGGTTTCGTCCTCGGCTGGAGTCTCTTGAAACACGGCTCACGCCAAGCGCGTACACTGTCTCAAGTCTGGCCGATTCGGGCCCGGGCTCTCTGCGTGCAGCGATCACCAGCGTCAACGGCGATAACACGGCCGACGTGATCGACTTCTCAGTGGCGGGCGTCATTGAATTGACATCGGGTCCTCTGCCTGACATCACCAATACCGTGAACATCGACGGCACGAGCGCCCTGGTTTCACCAATGCGCCGGTCGTCGAAATCGACAACAACGGCTTTGCAGGGCTCACCATCAACGCGAATGCGTGCCGTCTTGCTTCGCTGAGCATCGTGAACGCTAGCGGTCCTGGCGTGACGCTTGTGGGTTTCGGCTCGTTTGGACCGTCTCCCCGTTACAACACGATCGTTGGGAACTATATCGGCCTGGCTCTCGATGGATCGGTAGCCGCCAACAGCGGCGTCGGTTTGTTTGTCAATGAGTCCACTGCGGACACTATCGGCGGGGCCGGCCCTCTCGATCGCAACGTCATCAGCGGCAACGGCGCGGGCGGCATTCAGGTGGGATCGAGCGGAAGCGGGGGAGACGGGGTGGGCGAAACGATCCTGGGCAACTTCATCGGCACGGACCCTACCGGCCAGTCGGCCGCGCCGAATCAGGGCAATGGCATCACTATATTCAGCGGCATGAACGACCGTATTAGCGGCGGCACGATCGTTGGCGGCCCCGATGCCGGCGATGGCAATACGATCGCCTTCAATACTCAATACGGCGTCGCCGTTGAATCGGGCCAAGGCAACATGATCACTGAAAACTCCATCTTCAACAACGTCGCAGGGGGCATTCAACTGAACAATTATGGCAATGGCAATCAGCCGGCGCCTGTTTTGACCGCGGCGTTTCAGCCCACGCCCGACACGATCGAGGTCAGCGGCGCCCTCAAGGCAGGGCCGGGCAGTAACTACACGCTCGAGTTCTTCGCCACTCCGACCGGCACGCCCGCCGGCCAAGGCCAGAATTTTATTGGCTCGATGACCGTCGTCGCCAACGACTCCGGCAGCGCTCCGTTTATTTTCCACTCCAGCTTTGACCCAGCCAGCGGAAGCTCCATTACCGCGACAGCTACCGTGCCGACCAGTTTCAATTCGGGCAATACGTCAGCTTTTTCCCCAGCCGTCGCACTGGGCGGCAATGGCAATACGATATTCATTGCGAACGCCTACGAGCTTTTGCTCCATCGAACTCCTGATCCGGGAGCCGCCTTCTGGGTCGATGGTTTGAACAATGGAACTCTCACTCCTTCCAGGGCGGTGCTTGGGATTGAAGGTAGCCAAGAGTACATCAAAGACCAGGTCAACGCCATGTACTTGCACTATCTGCAGCGGGCCGCCGATCCGCAGGGCCAGCAGCACTGGGTCGCCGTCGTACAGGCCGGCGGGACTTTCGAGCAAGTAGCCGAAGGCGCTGGTCAGCTGCGCAGGAATATTACGCGCTGCACGGGGGAACCGATCAGGGGTTTCTCACCGGCCTCTATGCGGACGTGCTGAACCGTAGCGCCAGCACGGCGGAGTTGGCCGTCTGGGAGACAGGGCTCGAATCAGGCACGTCTCGCAACAGCGTGGCCGTTGGTTTCCTCACCTCCCACGAATACCGTGCGGATTTGGTGCAAAACGATTACATGACCTTCTTGCACCGTGCGGCGGATGCGGGCGGGCTTTCACATTGGGTCAATGCCCTGGGCGCCGGCGTCACGGACCAGCAAGTGCTCGCCGCGATATTCGGCTCGTCCGAGGGCTACCAGCTCTGGTCTTGATCTGGCTGGAAGTCTTGCGGATGAATATTTGGGTCACTGTGCTGTAGCGATTCCTGTCGGCCTCAGCATGGCCCAAGCCTGGACCGTAGTGAATTCCCTCTGCGTCGCCTATAGTGGCGATTGGCCGCTCCAGCGCTCTTGAATCCAACGGACGCGAGAATCGATGTCCGGTTTCTTCCCCAAGCAAGGCCTCCTACTCTGGCTCTTGGCGACGCTGTACCTGGCCGTTGCCAGCGCGCTTGCCGTCTTGATCCACTTCGAAAAAGGGGGGGTGACGGCGGCAATCGCTTTCGATGCGCTTATCTACGCCGCTGCCGCGCTCGTCGGCATGTGGGCCGGGCTGGCTCGCCATTCCAAGCGAGCGGGCTTCGCCGGCGTCGGCGCCTTCATGGCGCTGATCGCCGTGCTGGTCTCCGGTTCGCTGTGGCATAGCATGAGCGGGCCGATGGGACCGGGCAACGATTTTTGGACCACCGTGTGGCTGGTGCTGTTTCAGCTTGCCTTGGCGACGCTCAGCATGGCAATCGTGGTCGCCGCCATGTTGGCGTTGCGGCGCCGGGGCGTATGGCTTGTTGCAGAGCCCGCGATCGATCGCGAGAACTGGAGCCGGTTCGCTTTTCGTTACGGCAACTTTTTCTCTTGATGGTGGTCGTCGGAGTCATGATTCAACTTGGGCCGCTTGTTCGCCAGTGGTTCAACGATTATCGCTCGTACCCCTCGTCTCTGGCGGCGGTGGGTTCCGGCGGTCTGGTGCTTGGCGCCGTTGGCCTGGCCGGGCTGTGGGCCGTGTTCGGCAGCGGGAAACTCCGCCGTGCGAATCGCTGCATCGCTACTGCTCGCCGCAGCGTTCGGAACGCTGCCGCCCTATTACTTCCCGACGCTCTTGACCGCTGACGTCGGCGCCTCGGTCGCCGCGACCACGCTCGAGTGGCTGCTGGTCACCGCAACGTTGGCCGCAGTGCGGGCGGCAGGCTTTCGCCTGGCGCGGCGGGCGTAGACCAAATCGAGAAAAACCCTCTTTAAATGCTTGCCGCAAGAGATGCGTGTAACTAGCCTGCGTAAGTGCGTAACAATGTTCCGTACGCGTGAAACGGGGAGGACCTGCCCCACCGCCGCAAGTACCAGACGCCGTCGCTTCGGCAAGGGGAGTTCGTATCGTAAAGCGTTTCCGCGATCAATACGTCGCCAACCGGCGCCAACGGCGGGTCTCGCAGACGGACCGACAGCGCAGTCGCCGGCGCGCCGCCGAAGCGCTTGAATCTCGCGACATGCTGTCGGCAGTCCCGCGGCCGGATCATGTCGTGATCGTGATCGAAGAGAATCACGATTATTCCCAGATTATCGGCTCGGCCGACGCTCCTTACATCAACTCGCTCGCGCAGCAGGGCGCTTTGATGACGGCTTCCTCCGCGGTGGAGCATCCGAGTCAGCCGAATTACCTCGACTTGTTCTCCGGCTCCAATCAAGGCGTTCATGACGACAGTCGACCGGCCGGCCTCCCCTTTACCACCCCGAACCTGGGCGCCGAGCTGCTGGCCGCCAACTTCAGTTTCGCGGGTTACAGCGAATCGCTGCCGTCGGTCGGCTACGATGGCGACAGCTACACCTCGGTCGCAGGGCAAAACCAGTATCAACGCAAGCACAACCCCTGGTCGAACTTCATCAACAGTCCGGCCGGCGCCAACCAATTGCCTGCGTCGGCCAATCAGCCGTTCAGCAGTTTTCCGACCGATTACAGCCAGTTGCCCACGCTCTCTTTCGTCGTGCCGAACGAACAGGACGACATGCACGACGGCTCCGTCCAGCAGGGAGACGCCTGGCTGCAGAACAATCTCGACGGCTACGCGCAGTGGGCCAAGACCCACAACAGCCTGCTGATCGTGACCTGGGACGAAAACGATACTTCAGCCGGCAACCATATCGTCACGCTGTTCTCCGGCGAAATGGTCCAACCCGGCCAATATGATCAGCCGATCAACCACTACAGCGTATTGCGAACCGTCGAGGAGATGTACGGCCTGACCTACGCCGGCGCCAGTGCAAGCACCGCGCCGATTACGGGCATCTGGTCCATGCCGAGCGCCGCCTCGCAGAAGTATGTGACCGCCGTGTATCAGGACGTGCTCGGGCGCGGTCCCGATCCGGGCGGGCTGACGCACTGGGCCGTGCTGCTCGATCAAGGAACCGCCGTCAGCAGCGTCGCGGAATCGATCGCGCACAGCGACGAATATTACGCCAGTTTCGTCATCAAGCCCGACTATCTCCAACTGCTGGGCCGGCCAGCAGATGCGACAGGCGTGGCCTACTGGACCGCCAAGATGCGCAACGGCCTGACGGACCAGCAGTTGGAAGCCGGTTTTGCGGCCTCGGACGAGTTTTACAACACTGCGGGCGGTACAGACGTGGAGTGGGTCGATGCGGTTTACTTGCAGTTGCTGGGCCGGCCGGCGGACTCCAGCGGCGAAGCGTATTGGACCGGTCAGCTTGCCGCCGGCCAAAGCCGCTTGCAGGCGGCCGAACGAATCTCCGGCGGCACGGAGAACAATACGCAACTGATTAACGCGGACTACCTGCATTACCTCGGCCGCGCGGCCGATCCCGCCGGCCTGGCCTTCTGGCTCAAGCAGTTCGCCGCCGGCAAGACGAACGAGGATCTCATTGCCGGCTTCACCGGCTCCGACGAATACTACAAGCAGCACACGGTCTAAGGCCGCCCGCGAGATTGACGCACGCGAAGTTAGTCGCGACGCAGGTTCAGGCTCTGCGGTTTGCGTTGGGCGGCAAACCAGGCTTTCCAGAGGTCGACGTCAAAATCGAAATTCGGCCCGCCGGCCAACTGCACGAGCGCTTCGAGCACCGCCGCGTTCTTGTGCGGCACGTCCACGATCTTTGCCGGCGCTGCCAAAGCTGAAGCCTCCGCCTCCGCCGCCGAACACGGGGTTGATATTGCCTGGCGAAGCGGGCGGAACTGCCTGCTGATGTACGGTGACCAGGGCGCCAATCAAAGGACCGATCGCGCGGCGGGCGCCGAGCCGCTTGAGAGCAATCGCGGCATGGTTCACGACCTTGTCGTCAGGGTGTTTCAGATTGTTGACGTAAAAGTCGACGTGTGCCGACGGATTGTCGTCCAGGTAGTCAAGGCACGTCAGCCGCACTTCTTCGCTCTTATCGTGCAAGGAGAGTTCGGCCAGCGCGGGCCAGGTCTCTCGCGTGTCGATCGCCCCTAAAGCTTCGACGTAAAGCCGGCGGACCGACGCGTCGGTCTCGTGCGTCACGCATTCCGCCAGCGCGGCCGCAGCGTACGGGTCATTAATCGTGCTCAGCTTGTTCAGCGCTTCTCCGTGGCGATCCGTTCCCAGCCAGCCGCGCCAAAGTTTGAGATCGTGCTTCCATTGCTTCTCCGCCAATTCTCTTTGGCGGGGCGCTGTTTGATCTCCCTTTCCTGCCGCGTCATCCAGTCGCCCTGGTAAAGCACGTAGCCTTGATCTTCCCAATAGGCCCGTTCAGTCTTCCAGCGGTTCTCAACCTCATCCCATTTGTGGCCCAGCAGCCGATGCGCTTCATTGTGCAGCGGGTCCAATCCGACGATCCGCTGCAGATGCTTGTCTCGCAACCGCTCTAGATGATGTTCGCGACACCAGAGAGCCAGTTCCCAGTGTCCCTCGACGGTGTCCGGATGTTGCGGCCGAATCTGTTCGTACTCGCGTTCCGCCGGGCTTTGGCGGATGACTTCCTTGACTTGGCTGCAGTCCAGCGTCACTCGACCGCCGCTGGCGGTGAGCACGATATAGATGCGTCGCGGAGATTCCCGTTCGTTAACGAGCTTGCCTTCGATGCGTCCGCCCGTCGCCAGCACGATCGTCTCGGCAGGCGCTTTGCCAGGCGCCAGCATGGCGGCCACCATTACAGCGAATGCGGCAACCAACAGCGACGAGACGCGTCTGGACATGGCCGACTCCTTTTCTCTGCGGGCGGCGGTGACGTTGTTTAGTATAAGCGTCTTGCGCAGGAACAGTGAAGTCGGACGGCCAGAATTCTCCATAAGACAGAGCCGTGAACGGCGCTTGGCTGTGTGCAGACAGGGCAACGGCAACGCTCGCCGACGGCACGCCCGAAGCGTTTTGGGAAGTTATGGCTTGGCTTGCGGATCGCAAACCGCGCGTACCTCCGAATCCGTGCGACGGTTTGCCTCTCTTGCCTCGCCGAGAGCCTTTTGCCTCTCGCGGCGCTTGACACGGCGGACAAGTGCCAGTATTTTGACACATGCCAATCAATTGACATTTATGGAGGCGCTGGGCGTGGCTGACAAAACCCCGCTGGAACTCGGCAAGCGTGAGCGGCAGCTCCTTGAGACGGTGCAACGTCTGGGAGAAGGATCGGTGGCTCAGATCCGAGCCCATCTGGCGGATCCGCCCAGCTACTCGGCGGTGCGGACGATGCTGGGCCTGCTGGTCGACAAAGGCTGGCTCAAGCACCGCCGCGACGGCAAACGCTACCTTTACCGCTCGGCCATGTCTGCGCGAGCGATCACAACGCAACGCGCTGCGGCGATTGCTGGCCACGTTCTTCGGCGGCGCTACCGACGACGCCGTGGCCGCGCTGCTGGACGTCTCGGCCAATGAAATGACCGAGCAGCAGTGGGACCGAATCTCCAAGCTGATTGCCGACGCCAGAAAGGATCGGCGGCGCGAGCAGCGCGAGGGTTAAACGAGCGTCCGGCGCCGTGCCGGCCTGGCGACGAGAGCCGTAACTGTCGGAAATCCATGCCCATCACGAGAAAGGCTCGCAGCGATGATCCAGCACCTGTCAACTCTTCTCGCAGTCTTTGACGACCGCGGCTTGCAGATCGTCGGTTTGCTCCTGGCGTGGGCCACCGTGCTGTTGGGCGCCGCCTGGCTGATCTCCCGCCTGCTGCGCCGCGCGAGTGCGTCCGTCCGCTATTGCGTTTGGCAGTATGCCTTGCTGGGATTGCTCGCGGCGCCGGTCGCGTTTGCGTTGTTGCCCGGCATACCTTTGGGGCTTTCGCTTGTACGAGCCAGGCCGGAGCCGCCCGAACGCGCCTCTCCCACCACAACCGACCACGTCCGCCCGCCGAACTCGCCGATGTTCGATTCCGCTGCCGGCCGTCGTTCGTTTGGGGCCGAGTCGCCAACCGATCTGGCGCGGAGGCGTGTTCCCGTGAAAGACGCGACTGCGATGGAACGTCACGACGCTGGGCGATCGATCGGCGGCGCACCGGTAGACGAACTGAGCGCGGCGCAGGCGCCGGTCGTCAACGATCGAAGCGCAACGGCGCGGGGGTTGTGGTCCATGGGCCTGGCGAGCATCTGGGGCCTTGGCGTTATCGTGCAGCTTGTCTGGATCGCATGGTGCGTCGGTCGTGCTCGGCGAATGATTCGCGCGGCGGAGCCCGTCGACGAGGTGCGCGTCAAGCAGATGCAACGAGAACTCCAGCGCCGGCTATCGGTATCGCGACCGGTGCGGCTGCTTAAGTCTGCGGCGGCGTGTTCTCCGCTGCTGGCGGGCGTCCGCCAGGCCTGCATTCTGCTGCCGGCCGACTGCGTCGATTGGCCGGCCGAAAAATTGCGAATCGTGCTGTCCCACGAACTGGCGCACGTCGAGCGACGCGATATCTTCTGGCAACTCGCGGCGCGAACGGCGGCGGCGCTGTACTGGTTCCATCCGTTGGCATGGCTGGCTTTGAGTCGCATGCGACAGGAGCGCGAACAGGCCTGCGACGACCGCGTGCTTTCGCTTGGCGTGTCGGCGATCGACTATGCCGCGGGGCTGGCCGAATTTGCCGCCGCATTGGCGGGCCGGCCCTCGCCGCTGGCGGGCAGTCTGGGCATGGCGGAACAGTTGCCGCTGGAAGACCGCGTGCGCTCGATCCTCGATCGCTCCAAAGCTCGCCATCCGGCCTCCGCGCGCGTGCGGGGGATCATGCTGGTCGCCACGGCCTGCCTCGTTCTGCTGATGTGCATCTTGAGGCCGTTCGCTCCGAAACCGATGGCGGCGGCCGATGCGCCGAAAGCGGAGAAAAGACCTGCGGTAACTGACAATAAGAAAGCGGAGAAGCAACCTGCGGCGACCGACAAGGCAACGCCGGAAAGCAAGCCGCCGGAGGCGCCAGCGAAACCCGCCCCAAAACGCGATGTCGAGCCGGCGCCCCAAGAGCCTAAGCAACTGCCGACCAAAGGGAGCATGCTCGTGCGCGTCGTCGGGCCCGACGGCCAACCAATCAAAGGCGCGAAACTGTTTGCCAACGTTTCTTCATGGAAGCGAAAAGCAACCCAGTGGGACAAGCACTGGGTTATCAAGAACAACGATTATGTCACGGGGCCGGACGGCTCCGTAAGCATCAAACTGCCGCCCTTGGTGGAAGACGTGCGGCTATGGGCCCGAAAAGAGGGCTACGCCCCGATGTTCGCCATTTGGTGGCCCAAACAGCAACCCGAACTCACGGCCTTTCCGGAGGAGTTCACCTATCGGCTCCAAAAGGGCACGATTGCGGGCGGCCTCGTCAAGAACGAGGATGGCGAACCGATTGCAGGCGTGAAAGTAGAAGTCTCATACGAAAGCAGCGGACTTCGAACGGCGCCAAATCATGCCGTTTTTGACACTTGGCTCGCTAACGGAGACGAAGCGGTCGCCACCGACGTCGACGGGCGCTGGAAGCTGACAAACGTGCCGCCGGGCAATGCCGGCGAGCTGTTTGTTAAGCTCAGTCATCCCGACTACATCGACGACGCGAATTGGGGCGGCCTCCAAAGGCAGCAACATGTGACGTTCAAGGACTTGCGAGCGCAGACCGCCGTGATCGTGATGCGCCGCGGAACCGGCGTCAACGGAACTGTGAGCGATCCGGATGATCAACCGATCGAAGACGCAGTCGTGATTTGGGGCGATCGCCCCTACTGGGACGAGGGAAGCCAGGAGGTTCGCACGAACGAGCAAGGCGAGTATCAACTTCCGCCGCTGCCGCCGGGGCCGATGCGGCTGACCGTCGTGGCGCAAGGCTGGATGCCCGAACAGACTGAAGTTCAATTTCTTCCCGACGGCGTTCTTTCCGACGCCCAGCACGTAAACTTCCGCTTGAGGCGCGGCAAGAAATTGCGGCTGCGCTTCGTCGACAGATCGGGCGCGGCGGTCTCGCGCGTAGGGGTTTCCATCAGCAAATGGCACGGGGCGGAAGCGCTCTACAACGTCCGGCATTCCAACGTACTCGACACGGGCATTCCGCGGATTTCCGACGCCAAGGGCATCTACGAGTGGGATTGGGCGCCCGACAGCCCAGTAGAGTTTCAATTCAACCGGGCCGGATTCGCCCAGTCAAAGGTCAGCATTACAGCCGACGACAGCGAACACGTGATCGCCTTGTTGCCGCAGTTGCGGTTTGCCGGCGCCGTGGTCGACGCCGACACGGGGCGGCCGATCGATGAGTTCACGGCAGTTCCGACCATTCACTTCCGCGAGAACTTTCCGAATGTCATGCACGACAGAGCCGTGCGGTTCACGGGCGGAAAGTTCTCGCTGGAGTTCGACCGCACCGACGTCGAGCATAGCCTGCAAATCGAGGCGCCCGGCTATTCAACCGTGCGCACCCGCCGCTATGCTGTCGGCGCTGACGTGCCCCGTCTCGAAATCCGTATGAAACCAGCCAAACGGGTTGTCGGCCGCGTAGTGGACGAGTCGGGGCGGCCCGTCGCGAACGCCCGCGTTTTCGTAGGCAGCTTCTCCGAGCATCTCTATTTGAGCAATCTCGACGAAGGCGACGGCGGACGGTCGTCGAACTACCGGGTCAAAACCAACGAGCAGGGCGAATTCGAAATCGCGCACCAACTCGAACGCTACTGCCTGACCGTCGTCTCGAACGAAGGTTACGGTGAAGCAGATCGGCCTGCCGGCGAACTGCCCGGCAAAGTGAACGTGCGGCCCTGGGCCAAAGTCAGCGGAAGGCTTGTGCAGGACGGCAAGCCGGTCGGCGACTGGAATGTGCATTTGCAACCGATTCGCGATCACGGGGGGGACGCGCCGCGCGGCCATGTCTCGTTCAACGTCAAGACGGCCGAGGACGGCTCGTTCTCGTTTGATCGGGTTCCGCCGGTCCCCTGCCGCGTGCAGGGAAACCTTCATTGGTCGGTCGAGAGTCCGCTGAAGTCCAGCCAATCGGTTCCCGTTGCGCCCGCACCGGGCGAAGAGTTGGTGGTATCGTTAGGCGCCGACGGCGCCGAGGTGACGGGCAAGCTGGCTCTCGATCCGCCTGCCGCGATGTTCGACTACCACTTCGCCTTGAATTATCTCGTGGCTCGCCGGCCGGGAATCACGCCGCCCGCCACAATCGCCGAGAAGGGGTTTGATTGGCGATATGGCTGGAGCGACGCCTGGACCAATACGCAGGAAGGCGGCGCCTACTTGCAGACGTTACACCATTATTTCGTCAAACCCGATCCCGACGGGCATTTTCGCATCTCGGGCGTCGAACCGGGCGAATACGATCTGTCACTGGCGCTTTACGGCTCGACCGAAGGCTGTCTGGTTCATCCCGTGGGGATGGCCGTCGTGCGCGTGACCGTGGCGGAAGGGCAGTCAGCGCTCGACCTGGGCACGATCAAGGTCCCTGCAATTGCGGGATTGAAAGCCGGCGATGCCGCGCCGAAATTTGAGTTCACCCGGCTCGATGGCACGCGGCGGAAGCTCTCGGACCTGCGCGGCAAGTACGTGCTCGTTGAATTCTGGGCGACCTGGTGCCGCCCTTGCGTGGAAAAGATTGCGGAAGTTGAAAGCCTGCGGCAGAAGTACGCCAATCGGCCCGGCCTGGTCGTCATCGGCGCCAACCTCGACCACGACATTGACCGCGCCAAAGAATTCCTCCGCGAGAAACAATTGCCTTGGGAGCATGCCTTGCTGGGCGACTGGTCCGCCACGGATATACCCAAACGGTTTGCCGTTTCGAGCACGCCTACGTACGTGCTGATTTCACCTGACGGGCGAATCGCCGCACGCGACGCTTCCTTGCCAGCGATCGAAGCTGTCTTAGACCGCGATGGCCATGCTGAGAAATAAGCCGTCGTAGCCGACCAGCGCCGGAAACCGCATCTTGGCCGCCGCGCATCAAAGGCTGTTCCGGATCGTGCTCCAAAGCGGAACTCGACCTCACTCTTGCACAATTGGAGCCGAAGAAGCTTCGGGCAAGATGCGATTGTTCCACTGCAATCCCGCCGAGAGCTCGGCGGCGGCGTATTCGATGTGAATCACGCGGCGGTGACTTGGCCGTCTCAGAGGCGGCCGATGCATGCAGCGTCAACGGGCACATGGCGACGATGCCGCCGCTGGCCGCCGTGCACACTACTTCCGGCACGCGGCGTTTCCACTCATCCAACTGCTCATCGAGCCAGCCGAAGCGATGCGAGCCGGGAAGCACGCGAAGCGGGCCGTTCGCGGGCCCGCAATCGTCGAGATGAACCCGCACCGCGACCATTTGAGCAAGGACTTCGGCCGGCGGCTGTACCTGCCACACGCCGGCCTTCTGCGACCAGGCGACGAAGCCGGGAACATCGCGGCGTTCTTTCACGGCAATCACATTGTCCTGATGCCAGAAGAGCGACCAGTTCGCGCCGGGAACTTTGTCGAAAAAGATCGCCCGCACGGCGAATGCGCCGTCGCCGAGCACCGACGCGGCAAACCGCCGCACGCTCGCCGTCGCCGCCAAAGCTCGCGCCGCCGGACAGATCTCCAGTAGGTTGCGTACGCCGTAGATGCTCCGCTTCCGCCGCACCTCTTCACGGTTCGGCAATTCAGAGACGGCGCGGCGAAGGCGTTGCACCTCGTCGCCTGAAATCACATTTTCCCGAATGAAATAGCCATCGCGGCGAAACGCCGTCGCGTATTCGTTGGCATCGAGTTCCGTCAGGGGGCCCATTTCTTGCGCGTCGCCTCGCATAGGGTTCGTTGCCCAATTGCCCAGCCTTATTATGCCGGTACGAGAGTTGATCGCGTAGATCAGGCTTTCCAGCTTGACGCGGGCCTTCACGTCAGGCTGGAAAGCCTGACCTACTTTCGTGCCGCGGCAATAACATGGTAACTATCCTCCAGGGACAGCTCGCTGCCAGCCATAGCTCACGGCAGCTTGTCGCTGAGATGATTGCGGTTGTTGCGCAGCACGGGCGGTTCGGGAGCTTCCCAGCCGCGGGGCGAGTTGACCACGACGACCGGCTTGCCGGTGTTGTCGTGGATGCGGAGATTGTCGGCGACGACGCCGTTCGTGGAATGTCGCCAGCAGTGAATCGCCTGGCCGCCGCTTTTGATAACGTTGCCGATGACCTCGTAACCGTCGAGGTTGAAGTTCGGTTCGATCGCGGTCATGGCGGTTTCCATGTAGTTCTGATTGCAACGGACGTTGCGAAGGCGGCCCCGGAACGACGGATGCCCGAGCAGATAGCCGCTGCCGCGAGGGTTGAGCGTGCGAGTGCGTTGGATGGTGATGTCCTCCGCATCGAACGACTCGCCGGGGCCGACCTTGCCGCCCGGCAGAAACTTTCCGGTGTGTTCGCCGTAGGCCATCACCGAACGCATGGTGTCGGTCATCGTGATGTCTTCGATCAGCACCTTGCGCACGCGCCCGTGGATCAACACGCAAGCGTTGATGTTCTTCACCAGACCGCTCGGCAGGGCGTTTTGCGAGGCATTGAGGTCAATCGTCCCTTTGCCGAAGACATGCACGTTCTCGATGTATTCCGGCTGACGCCCATGGCCGATGCGGATGCCGTAAGCCTCAGGGCCGTCGTAGGAAACGAACCACAAGCTGCGAACGCTGTGGCCGGTGCGGTGGGCGAAGCGGACCTTCACGCCGTGGCTCAACTCTTGCCACTCGCCCGTGATGGGTACGTGCTTGTGCGGAGTGTCGAAGATCCTGCCGTCGCCCCAAGCGAACGTATCGGGCCGGCCGTCGGATCCTACGCCATCGATGAGGATGGTATAAATCACGGCGCCATACGCCTCGGGCCCGTCCACCGCGGGCCGTGAGAGATCGAACCGCCCGCCGATCTCGAGATCGTCGAGCTTCTTGCCGGCGTCCTGATCGGTGGTGATCTCGCCCTCGGCTTCGAGTTTCGTGACGCCGGGCGCAGAGTTTCAGCGTGGCTCCTTCCTGCAGCTCAATCTCAATTGGTTTGTCGACGTAGAGCATCGAGCGATGTTTCCCCAACGCGTGCTCGTGCAAGCCGGGCATGAAGACCAGGCGGTCTCCCGGCGCTGCGCGATCGAGGACGGCCTGCGGCGAATCGCCCGGTTGAATCGGATGCTCGGCGGCATGCGTTGCGGCAGACGCAGCGAGCAACAACGCGGTGATCGTAGCAAGTGCGAGTTTCACGACCGGGGCGAAGGCAAAAGGCTCGCGTGCAAACATGTTCGTTACCTCTCCATTGAACTCTTATCTGATCGGCGCCAGAAGTTCCTTCACCACAGCCACCCGGCCTGGGGCGCCGGCCGCGATTTTGCGATATCGGCGGAGTGGAATCGTAGTTTTCAGGGTGCCATGCTTTCACGCGAGGCTTGCCGAGCGGGTAAGCATGTCTGCCGTCGGCTCACGAGCATGCCTACGTCGGCGAGGCGCCGACGAAGGCATGGCACCCGGGTTTACGTCATTTATCGCAAAATCGGCGCTGGTGATTTAGGAACATAGCGTCTGGGGCATCTGGAGTCTGTCGCATCGATGGTTCACTTGAAACCTTGCCCTATGCATGCCCATTACGCCTTGAGCCAGCCGCGGCGCGACTGATCGAGAAAGACTTCGATCGACTGTCGCACGGCGTCGTCGAGCGAGGTGTGCGGCGCCTTGGGAAAGGCTTTGACGAACGGCTCGTACTCCAGTTCGCAGATGAACGGCACTTCGTCGTTGCCGACCGTGATCTGAAACGGCGAGTCAAGTCCCAGGGCAGTCGCCGCCCGCCGCATGCTGGCGACAAACTCGTCGGTCGACAGCGTCCGACTGGGAAGCGTGAACACGCCGTAGCCATGAAAAGGTTCGAGCACCGCGTTTCCAATCGCGCCGCCGACGTCGGGCGCAAACAGGTAATCCTGCCGCGAGCGAAACGGAATCTCGTAAGCTTGCCCCAACGCCAGGCGTTTCATGGCGGTCGTCGGGGTCGAGGTCAGGCCCGCGTCACGGCCCGGGCCGTACAGCACGCCGGGCCGCAAGCTGAGCGTGGGAACTCCCGTCTCCTCGCAGTAGATTCTCGAGATATGTTCGCCGGCCAGCTTCCAGGCGCCATACAGATTCACCGGGTTGGGCTCGGCAAGCATCGGCACGATCCCGGCCGGGTACGAGGCTCGCGGGCCGTAAACCGCGATCGAACTGGCGAAGATATACCGCTCCATCGCCAGACCGCTGGCCTTCATCGCCTCGATGACGTTCAGCGTGCCGGCCAGGTTGATCTGCAGGCCGAGATGCCGGTGAGCATTGCAGTCCGGCGTTTGCAGCGCGGCCAAGTGGACAACGCGCGTGACCTGATGCTTCGCGAGGATCTGCTCGATTGCCTGCTGGTCGGTTACGTCCGCCTTGACCAGCGTGAGCCGCTCGCGATCGACATCGTGAAACACGCGCTGCGTGCGTTCATCGCTCACGCTGCGGCTGCACACGACGACCGCAGCGTCGGAATTTCTCAGCAGCCACTTGGCGGTTTCTGCACCGATACAACCATAGCCGCCCGTCACCAGGATCGTTTGCCGATTCATTTTAAAGTCGCTTGAAAGTGCTGTTGGGATGGAACGCGAAGCCATCGAGCTGACGGCTGCCGAGAGCGGGGTCTGGTCTCGGGCGGGAATAAGCCCTCAACGATAGCATGGCAGGGTGCTGCCGCCGCAACCACGAAGGCGAGTCTTCGGCGGGCCGGGCTGAGGCAAACAAGAAATGCAAAATGCAAAATGGAAGAAATCGGAGGCTACGCATCGGCCGGGCGTCTCAAGTTCTCCTTTTTCGCAGCCACGAGTCGGCGCCCGGCCTCGACGAGTTACAACGTCGAGCATGTGCTTGCCAACCGAAGCTGGCGGAATTAGGTTCTTAAGTTGACAGGCCCTGCGTGCTTTGAGGCGGCACGGCGGGCCTCCCGTCTTTCGCATTTCGTGCATCCGGTCAACAGAGAAGGAACATGCCGATGTCTCGAGTTCTTGCCTGCGCTGTGGCGGGTTGTTTGTTTCTGGCCCTGGGTTCGTCCAGCGGCCTGGCTCAAGAATTTCGTCCCCGGCCGAATGCCGCCGAAGCCAAGATTTTCGCGGCGCTTCGCGAGCCGACCAACTTCGACTTCGTCGATCAACCGTTGACCGACGTCGTCGAATTCGTTGAGCCAACATCACAAGATCCCGATTCAACTTGACAGCAGGGCCCTCAGCGACGAGGGGGTCGGCTCCGATACGCCGGTTACGGACCGTTTCAACGGGATTTCGTTGCGCTCCGCCTTGCGATTGATGCTGGACCAGCTCGATCTCACTTGCCTCATCCGCAACGAGGTGCTGCTGATCACCACCCGGACCGAGGCCGAGAACACGCTGGAATGCAGGATCTATCCCGTGCGAGACCTGGTGACGCACAACAGCGATTTGGCGGTTTGCAGCGTTGATCGATGGCGCGGAATGGGGACCGCGACATGCTCGCAAGAAGACTACGCTAGCCTGGTCGAATTGGTTACAACCGCGGTCGCTCCGACGACGTGGGACGAGGTGGGCGGGCCCGGGCCAACGATGGAATTCCCACACTCCCATGCGATGGCGATCTGCCAAACGGCGGAAGTCCACGAGGAGATCGCGACGCTGTTTGCCGCCTTGCGTCTTGCTCGCGAAAAACAACTCAAGGCGGCACAGGCCTGGCCCAAGTTGAAAAGCAGCAGCCGCAGCCCGCGACGCCGGAACCGATGCAGATCCGAGTCTACCCGCTCGCTCTGCCGCCCGCAGGGCAAGGCGGCGGCTTTTCCGCCGTGCGAAACAATGTGCACCAACGACGACGCGGCAAAAGAGCAGGTTGCCCAGTCAAGTCACGCGTCGCCTGGCTCAGCAAAGCGGGCCGAAAGCCAGCGCGATAACCGGGCCAAAGAGTTCGCGGCGATGCTGCCGGAAATCATCGCACCGGAAAGCTGGGCGCCGCATGGCAAGGGGAAAGTTTGGGCAGTGGGGGACAGGCTGATTGTACGCCAGTCGGAGACCGTACATCGAAAACTGGAGCAACTGGTTCGCGAACTCATGTTTGGTTATGGGCGACTTTCTTGTCACGCCAGACCAGCCACTGCCGCGTCTCGCCGTGCCGGGGCCGCAAACCGATTGGCCGCAGGCAGCGGAGCCGCTCCCAAACGAGCGTGAAGCGGCAATTGAGAAGGCGCTCGACGCCCGGCTGGATATATCCTTCGTCGATCAGCCGTTTTCAGACGTCGTGAGCAATACATC
>CAWAYY010000054.1:0-43377 GCA_963786255.1 Pirellulales bacterium | reverse complement strand
CGCTGGAGACCAGCCGTGGCGGCGCGGGCGGATGGCGCGGGCCAACCTGCTGCTGTTGGGCAACAAGGCCTTCGCACGCTGCTGGGGCACGTGGTCGAGATGGCCGAAGTGTTGCGGGAAGGACTCGAAGTGCATCCGGAGTTGGCCGTAGCCAACCGTGCAAGCGTCGGCAGCGTGACGCTGTTTCCGTTATCCCCCGGGCCACGCGGCCGAATTGCTGCAGCGGGAACAGACTGACCCCAGCTTCCAGACGCAGGTCTTAGAACACAACCGGCTTAACCGGCTTGTTTTCCAGCGTCTGCATGCCGACGCTCTGGCCGGCTGCGGCGTCTTGCTCTCCATGACCGACTGCTACCGCAAGACCGATCACGGCGCGCTGCTGGCCGCCTTGAAGAGTTACGTACTTTCCCCTTCAGCGATGAAGGCCCGATGGCTCCATCATTCCCGCCGTCATCGCCGCCCGCGACGGCGTGCTGAAAGCGTCTGGCGCCTGACCGCCTGCGGGTCACTCTTCGCTTTGCGCTTCATCCAGCCGGCCGTAGCGGGCCAACTGCGGCCAGAGGGTCGCAATCGCCAGCACCACCAGGATCGTTCCGGCGCCGCCCGATACGACGGAGAAGACGGGGCCGAACCACGAGGCGACCAGCCCCGACTCAAAACGGCCGAGCTCGTTCGAGGCGCCGATGAACATCCCGTTGACGGCCGAGACGCGGCCCCGCATTTCGTCAGGCGTGAGCAACTGCACGAGCGTATGGCGAATCACCACGCTGACAATGTCGAACGCGCCGGTGAGGAACAACATGGCCAAGGACAGCGCAAACGAGCGGGAAAAGCCGAACGCGACCGTGGCGGCCCCAAAGCCGGCGACCATCCACATCAAGATCGGCCCGGCCCGCTGGATCGGAGGGCGATGCGCGAGGACGAACGACGTGATCAGCGCGCCGATGGCCGGCGCCGCCTGCATCCAGCCCAGCCCGGTGGGGCCGACCTTCAGGATGTCTTTCGAGTAGGCGGGCAGCAGCGCCACGGCGCCGCCGAGCAGCACGGCGAACATGTCGAGCGTCATGGCGCCGAGAATGACCTTATTCTTCCAGACGAATTCGGCGCCGACCAGAAACGTTCGCCAACGCACCGGCTCGCGGGCGGGCGCCTGCCGCGGACTGCGGATCAGCGCGAGCAGCGCAAAGAAAATGAGGGCGGCCGCAGCATCGACCAGGTACACCGTCGAAGCCCGCCTGAGCCAGGCGATCATGAATCCCCCGGCCGCCGGCCCCAACGCCGAAGCCAGTTGAAACGCTCCCATGTTCCAGGTCACGGCGGTCGTGAAATGCTGGCGCGGCACGATCATCGGCAGGAACGACGACTTGGCCGGCTGCAGAAACGCCCGAGCAACGCCGCTGGCCAGCAGGCAGGCATACATCCAGAACACGGCGCCCTGGTACGCGGAAATACAGGCCAATCCCAACGAGCAGCAGGCCAGCGAGAAGATGCTGGCCATGATCACCAGCTTGCGATTGACCCGATCCGCGACATGGCCGGCGGGCAGAATCAGCGCAGCCACCGGCAGGAACTGAACCAGCCCCACCAGGCCGAGATCGAGCGGCTCGCGGGTCCGTTCGTAGATCTCCCAGCCAACGGCCACCGTCTGCATTTGCATGCCGAAGATGGCGATCGCATTGCCAGCCAGATACAGCCGGAAATTGGGCAACCGCAACGCCGCATAAGGGTTGTGCGCCGGCGCCGTCGCCACACGGGCGATTTCGGTCTCCGGTTCCGCAGCTTCCTCGAGCGACATCGCGGCATTCTAGCAGCGGGCCGCCGGCTCGCCGAGTCGCCTGGCGTAGATGAATTCGCCTCGTCAGCGTTCGGCCGCTTCCGCCGGTTCATTCGCGGCATCGAGTCGCAAATCGAAGTCATGCCTGGCGGCTTCGGCTTCCTGCAGCCGCTCCAGGATGGCATTGAATTCATCCGCGCACTTGCGCCAGAAATCCCCTTCGCGAAACCGCAAAGGACCGATCCGCTCGCCTTGAGCCGCGTCCTGCATGGCCCATCTCAGACGCATCAAAGGGCCGACCAGCCGGTTCGTCAGCCGCGCCATGTCATAGGCCATGGCGGGCAACAAGGCCAGCGCCACGACGAAGGCCGGAAGGAACCGCAACCAGTGGTGGTCGACCAACGAGCCGATGGAATGGCTCGCCCGCGGCAACAGGCAAACCATCGTCATGGTCATGCCCAAACACAAGACGCAAGCCAGCCAGTAGAGCACGGCCCGCAACAAGAAGGCCCGCTGCACTGCGGGCTCGACGACCAGCCGCTTGCGTTTCGCCGGAGACATTGGCGACCTGCGCTGAAAGGAGACGGGAGACGCCCAACACAAATCTAGGTCATACCCCGCGGGCAAGCGCAGCCAGCGGCAATTTTTTTTCGTGCTACGACGAGCGGCGCCGTTATATCCGGAACCATCGCCCGACCGGCTGGTCGCTTACTCGGGATATGCTTGCTGCAGGCGGAACTGCGGACGCTCTGCCAGGTAGGCGGCGACGCGGTCCTGACGCGTAAACGCCGTCGGCAAGAAAGCGACGGCTTGCTGCAATCGCTCGTCGGGTTCGGCGCAACTGAACCGCAAGAAGCCCGCCCCGGCGGCTCGCCGAACCACTCGCCGCCCAGGCAGGCCACGCCCAGTTGTTCGTCGGCGGCTTCGAGCAAGTACATGGCCAGCCCGTGCGAGGTGATGCCCAGCCGATTGCAGATCGGCGCGCACGTTGGGAAACAAGTAGAAGGTTCCGCTCGGGTCGAGACACCGCACGCCTTCGATGCGATTCAGACCCGCGGCCATCAATTCCACCTTGCGGTGAAAGAGCTGCATCGTGCGGTCGCGCTCTTCCCGGTCCCGCGTCAGCGCAGCGGCCGCCGCCAACTGGGCCATCGGCGGCACGCAGGACAGCGAGGTATTCATCAGCTTGCCGAACAACTCCGCCGTCGGCTCGCTGCTGACGGCGAAGCCCACTCGCCAGCCGCTCATGCTGTACGACTTGCTGAACGTGTAGGCCGCCGCCGCCTGCTCGAGCATGCCCGGCTGCGCCAGGATGGAATGATGCCGCCCCCGCCAGACCATCTGGTCGTAAGGCTCGTCGCTGAAGACCGCCAAGTCGCGGCCGCGCACCAGATCGGCGATGCGCCGCCAGGTCCTCTTCCTGCGCCACGCCGCCGGTCGGGTTGTGCGGGCTGTTGAGGAAGATCGCCTTGGGCCGCGGATCCTGGGCAAGGAAACGTTCGACGTCTGCCGGATCGGGTCGGAAATCGTTGGCTTGTTTCAAATCGAGCCAACCAGACGCGAGCGCCGCGTCGAGCGATGTTCGGCAGATAGGTGGGGAAATAGGGGCTGAATACCAGCACGCCGTCGCCCGGGTCGAGAAACGCCTCGCAGAACAGCAGCTCGAAGATCTTGGCGCCCGGCCCAACCACGATGTTGGCGGCGGTCACGGACAGCCCATGCTCGCGATTGACGTAATCGGCCGCCGCTTCGCGCAGTTCAGGCAGGCCGATCGAGGCGCAGTAGTGCGACAGGTCTTCGCGGATGGCGGCCATGCCCGCCTGCTTGGCGGACGCGGTGGAGGGAAACGGGCTGTCGCCGATCTCCAATTCGATGACCTGCTTGCCCTGGGCCTTCAGCCGCTTGGCCGCCGCCAGCACATTGAAAGCCGTCTCCACTCGCACGTTGCGTGCGAACTCGCTGTAAGTGATCGCCATATCTTTACTTGATTCCGGGGCGTATCGGTCCGCCGGCGCCGGGCCGGCCGCAATGCGGGCAGTGCAGAGGCGCCAGTCCGCTCAGGCGGCCTGGCGGCGACGCTATTTCATCGCAATCGCCCGGGCCAGCGGACGGAGCACGTGCTCGATCACGTAATTGTCGACCATGTCGTGACAGATTCGCGTCAAATTGTCGAGCGCCGAAACGTACGTGATGGCGGGCCCCAGGCTGCCGTACTGCCTGGCCGTCAGGTAGACGCTCAACTGCTCCTCGGGAAAGTCGCCCGTCCGGACCTGGTAGGCGTTGGTGCGGGTTTCGACGCTCAACCGGCACTGAGTACGGCAATCTTCGTCAAGCGACAAGGTCAGCGAGGGCTCGTAATTGATGACGCTGGCGCCGGGCAGCTCAAGCATGCGCTCCAGGGCGGGACTCCCGCCCAGCGCCTCGGCGACCAACTGGTTGTGGTTGCCCCGGTACGTGAAGTCAAAGCCAAACAGCAAATCCAGGGCTTCGCAGTCCAAGGGGCTGACCGAGAGCATATAGGGCGCCAACTCGAGCGCCAGCCGATGCTGCTCCAAAGCCTCGTCGATGGTTTCCGGGTTCACCTGGCCGGAGCAGACTCGCCGGTTTTCGATGGTCGCCCAGCGGTACTGGCCTCGGTCCTTGTCCTCCTCAAGCACGAAATCGCCCTTATCGCGGCAGTAGAAATTCCGCATCGTCGGATACTTCTTCTGGATGCGCTCGAAGTAGTGCAACACGGTCTCACGATTATTCGGCAGCTCCATCTCCGTACTGAGGTTCATGTTGACGTAAAAGTCGTCACACAATGAATTGTAGCCATTCATCGTTTTCGGTTGTCCCTTCTTGGCCGTCTTGTACCGTGTGAGTCGGCCCGCGATTGTGCCGACTCGGCGCGCCCCTTTCGGCTTGGCAGCGGCGCGCTAGGAATTGCCTAGCTTGCAGTATAGAATGCCGTGGCAGAGACTGTCAAAAGCCTCGGAACTGTAAAGCCAATCGCCGCTTGCGGTTGGAAACATGAACCTGGCTTGATGCCGCGTGCGCGGTTGCAAGCCGCTGCAAGGCGTCCCGCCTCAAGAGACCTGGCTCATGGCCGCCGCTACGGACGTGCTCGCCGTTTTTCCATCCGCACTCGGCTGGATCGCCGTGCAAGGCTGCGGGGCGACGCTCAAGCAACTCGTCTTCGGGCACGAAACTCCTGAGTCGGCACTCCGTCAGCTTGACGGTGCGCTGGCCCTCTCGGTTCGCGTTGGTTCGTGGAATCCGCGACTGGTTAAGCGTTTACAAGCATACGCCGAAGGCGCCAAGGATGAATTCCTCGACGTCGAGATCGATTTGGGCCGACAGACCCAGTTTCAGCGGGCCGTGGTGGAAACATGCCGAAGAATCGGGTTTGGCTGCGTGAGAACCTACGGCGAACTGGCACAGACGGCGGGTTACCCTCGGGCGGCCCGCGCCGTCGGCAATGTGATGCGTACCAACCGCACCCCACTGATTGTGCCCTGCCATCGCGTCGTCGGCTCAGGGGGCGCCACGGGCGGCTACTCGGCTGGGGAAGGCGTTCGTATGAAACTACGGCTGCTAGAGCTGGAAAACGCCCCCAAGCAAAGCAAAAAAGGCGCGAATCAGGCTGGCACGCAGGCAGGCCCGTCGCGCCGCCCCCCGCAAATGCGCGAGTGCAGGCCGAGCTCCTCCGCGACACGCTGAGGCCCCCCGAATAGATTACAATTCTTAAAGTTGTAGTTTCTCTTGGGGGTCTTGCAGCTTAGAATGAATTCCGGCCTAGAATAATTGCATGACATCAGAGAGAATAAGGTCGCGGCGAAACAGCAGCGTGCCCGCACCCCCAAGCGGCGCCAACCTTGTTTCTCCGCTGAACTCCGATTAGCGAACGAAGAGACCAGCGCTCGATCATGATCTACCCGGGTTCTGCTACGAACGCGAATGGCTGGCGCATCGAGCGCCGCGACGACGGAGCCGTTCTGGTTCGCGTCCCCTCGCGCGTCCGAGAGGGAGAACAGCTTCCTGACGCCGTCTTCGCCTTTCGTGACGGCGATCCTCAGTACGGCTACTGGGAACAGCTACTGCGCGACCAGGAAGTGGCGACGAGATAAATTGCGCCGAACGCGGCCGGATGCTCGGCCGGCGCCTGCTTGCCGAGCGAGCCTCCCCGCCGGGAACGTCGCAACGGGCGACGAGGCGCCGGAGATCATCAAGCCGGCAGGTCCTCATCGAGCCGACCACAGTTATCGTCGAGCCGGCGGTGGATCCGCCAAGACGTTCGCGTTAGGGTATTGCATGCACCTCAGAACAGGGCGAGCAAGTCGGTTTTCGTCAATCGCAGCACCGCCCCGTTTGTAGCTTGCACGTTGAATGCCGATGCCCTGGGCGACGTTGCCTCGGGCGCGACCGCTTTGCAAAACCCTCTCCGCCCTCGACGGCCGCCACGATGAGCCCGCTGTTGGAACCTTTGGCCGAGTTCAAAACGGCCGACCTGCCGAAACCGCCCACTTCGTTTTGGAAACTCGCCGGTCCGGGCGCGGTGCTGGTCGGTTTATCGATCGGCGCCGGAGAGATTGTCGTCTGGCCGCGCACCGTGGCGCAGTACGGCGCCGGGATGGTCTGGGCCGCAATGCTCGGCGTGTTCTTGCAGATGTGGGTCAACTTCGAAATTGGCCGTTGGACGATCGCCACGGGCGAAACCGTCTACACCGGCTTCACGCCGCGTCTGGCGCGGCTTTGCCCCGCTGTTCATCCTGTTCAACGTCCTCGGCTGGCTGGCGCCCGCCTGGGCCATGGCCTCGGGCAGCGCGTTGAAAGCCTTGCTCGTCGGCCCGGAATTTGGCGCCGGCACGTTCTGGGGTTCCAACGCTTGCTGGACAACGGTCACGTTCGCAGCCGCTGGTTTGCTGTTGTTCGGACCGAAAATGGTTTATCACACGGTCGAGAAGACGATCGAGATCCTGATTGTGATTGTGACCGTCGGCTTGATCATCGTGGCGTTCGCCGTCGGCACGGCGGACCGGTGGAAAGAACTGGGCGCCGGAGCAGTGAACTTCGGCTACCGGGCCGACGGCGTTTCCACCCGCGATCTGTTCACCTGGATCGTCTTCGCCGGCGCCGGCGGAACGTCCAACCTGTTCTACACGTTCTACCTGCGCGACAAAAACCTGGGCATGGGGGCGCTCATACCCGACATGCAGAATCCCTTGCGGGGCGCGCCGAAACGATTCCCTCGACCGGATTTCAATTTGCCGAAACCGCGGAGAACCAGTCGCGCTTTCGAACCTGGCTGCGCTACGTGCGGCAAGACCAGATGCTGTTCTTCTGGCTGCTCAACAGCGTTACGCTGCTGCTGTTCATCTTCGGCGCCCTGGCGGTGCTGCACCCGCAAGGCATCGTGCCCGAAAAAGGCACGTTGATCTGGGATCAATCGCTTATTCTCGGCAAGGCTTTCGGTCGCTGGGGAGCGATGTGGGCCGGCGTCGGTCGCACGATTTTTCTGATGGTCGGCGTGGCCACGTTGTTCAGCACTCAGTTGGCGTTGATCGACGGGGTGTCGCGTTCGATTTCCGATATCATCTACACCAACGTCAAGCCGGCGCAGAAACGCCCCTTGAGCTGGTGGTACATGCTCATCGCCGTCGCTTGGATGGCGACCGGCTGCGGCATCGCCTTCGCCATGGATTACTTCAAGTCCGAGGAGCAGGAACTCGGCATTCTGCTGCAAGCCGCCTACATGGGAGGTTTTGCCATGGCCGTCTACGTGCCGCTGATGTTGTACATCAACCTCCGCTACCTGCCGAAATCCGCCCGGCCCGGAGCGGTCTCCATTATTATGATGCTGGGCGCCGCCGCACTCTACGGCGGTTTTGCGGTGATGTCGTTGTGGGGCGAGTTGCAAAGTCGATTCGGTTGAAAGACATCGTCCGGCTGCCGTGTCTCCGCGCAGCCCGGGCGGACTTGAGTTTGCCGGCGCAGGGCCGGAAGTTTCGCCGGCGAAAGCGCTTATTCCAGCGGAATCAGGCGCCGAATCGCCGCCTTTCCGCCGCCGCGCCCTAGGCAGACAAACTGGCGCCGTTACAATGTCGGGCGCAGGGGGCTTTGATTCATTGGCAACTCGGCATCCCTCGTACGCCCGGACAGGCTTAGGTCGCACTGGCGGGGGATGCATGGCGCGCTCACCCTCAGTCCAAGGCATTGGACCGATGACAGAAATGTTGGCCCGGACGCCGCTTTACGATTGGCATGTTGCTCACGGCGGGCGAATGGTTGATTTCGCCGGCTGGTGGATGCCGGTGCAGTACGCGTCAATCGTCGCCGAACACCAGGCGACCCGAACCGGCGCCGGCCTGTTCGATATCTCGCACATGGGCCGTCTGCGATTCGACGGCGCGGAAGCCGCCGACTTTCTCGACCGCCTGACCACCAGGCGAGTCAGCGACCTGAAGCCGGGCCGAATTCGCTATAGCCTGATCGCCAATGAAGCCGGCGGCATTCTTGACGACGTGCTCGTATATCGCCTGCAGGACGCCGCCGATCAGCCCTACTTTGTGGTTGTCGTCAACGCGAGCAATCGCCAGAAAATCCTGGATTGGCTGCGTCCCCGTCTGGCTGTCGCCCCGGAAGTGCATCTGACCGACGTCACGCGCGACTGGGCGATGATCGCCGTGCAAGGCCCCCGCGCCTTGGAACTGGCCCAACCGCTGCTCGACGCCGAGTTGACGGCCATGAAGTACTACACCGGCTGCGAAGTCGGGATCGACGGACACGGCGGCATCGTCAGCCGCACCGGCTACACGGGCGAAGACGGCTGCGAGTTGATTGTCGGAGCCAAAGCCGCCCCTGGCGTTTGGCAGCGGCTGATCGACGCCGGAGCCGCGCCTGCCGGTCTGGGCTGCCGCGATACGTTAAGGCTCGAGGCCGCGATGCCGCTTTACGGCCATGAATTATCGGAGCAAATCACGCCGTTTCAGGCCGGACTCTCCTTTGCCGTCGACCTGGAAGGCCGAGACTTCACCGGTCGCAATGCGCTGGCCGCCGTAGCCGGCGACTCGAACCTGCCGCATCGCATCGGCCTGGAGTTCTCGGGCAAACGCGTGCCGCGCGAAGGATATGCCGTTCTCGACCAGGGCAAACCCGTCGGAGAGATTACCAGCGGCACGTTTTCTCCGACGTTGGATAAGCCGATTGCCATGGCTTACGTCGAACCCGCCTCGGCGACGGTCGGCAAGGAATTGGCGGTCGACATACGAGGCCGGCAAGAGGCGGCGCGAGTGGTTGCGCTGCCGTTTTATAAACGCCCGTAAAGCAAGCGATCAAGCGGCACGCCGGTTCGCTCGCGCCGCACGTTACGTTCCGTCTTCAGTTCATGGAGTCCTGCTAGTGACGCCCGATAAACTACTGTTCGCAAAAACTCATGAATGGGTCGGCGTCGAGACCGAAGGCGGCGGCAAGATCGCCGTCATCGGCGTGTCGGCCTTTGCGCTCGAGGCGCTGACCGACCTGGTCTACATCGAGCTGCCCCCCGTCGGCCGCCAGCTTAAGGCGGGCGAGACGTTCGGAGAAATCGAATCGGTCAAAGCCGTCAGCGATTTGTACAGCCCGGTCGACGGCGAGGTGGTCGCGGTGCACGAAGGCCTCGGCGACCGGCTCGAAACGCTGAATTCGGATCCCTACGGCGAAGGCTGGATGATCAAGGTTAAACTCTCGAGCGACGCCGCGCTGAAAGGCTTGCTCGACTACGCCGCCTATCAAAAGCAGTGCGCCGAAGAGCAGCATTGACGGCCTGCACGTTTCGCCTCCGCAGGTTTCGCGCGGACAACCGCGGGCGGCAGACGGCGAGTTCCGTACGGAGACGATCCGCCGCGAGTAAATTCGAAACCGCCTCGAGCCGAACTTTTTTCCGGGAAGCACGCCTTTGCCGGCGGAATCCCAGTCCTCGATAGCCCTTGAATTGCGTATGCCTTACTTGCTCAACACGCCTGAAGACCAGCAAGCCATGCTGGAGGCGATCGGCGTCGGCTCGATCGATGAGTTGTTCGCCATGGTGCCGCCCGAACTGCGGCTCAACCGGCCGCTGGACCTCCCGCCGGCGCAAACGGAGTTGGAGCTGACTGCGCACTTAAGCCAGTTGGCGGGCAAAAACGTCTCGGCCGACCAGAAGGTTTGCTTTCTCGGCGGCGGCAGCTACGACCATTTCATTCCCGCCGCCATCGACATGCTGGCTTCGCGCGGCGAGTATTACACGTCCTACACGCCGTACCAGGCCGAGGCCAGCCAGGGCAACCTGCAGGCGGCGTTCGAGTATCAGACGCTGATCTGCCGCCTGACCGGCATGGATGTCTCGAATGCCAGCCTGTACGACGGCGGCAGCGCTGTGGCCGAAGCTGCCTTGATGAGCATCCACGCAACCGGGCGCCATCAACGCGTCGTCGTGGCGTCCAGCGTGCATCCGGAATACCGGCAGATCCTCGCCACGCAGTTGTCGAATCTGGGCGTAGAGTTGGTCACGGTCGGCGCCCCGGACGGAACCGCGGCCCTCGCCGAACTGAGCGCAGCCGTCGACAATCAGACCGCTTGCGTGCTGCTCCAGCAGCCGAATTTCTTCGGTTGTCTGGAAGACGCCAAGGCGGTCGGCGAGATTGCGCATCGCGCCGGCGCCTTGTTCGCCGTATCCGTCGATCCGATCAGCCTGGGCTTGCTCAAGCGCCCCGGCGACTACGGCGCCGACATCGTCGTCGCCGAAGGGCAATCGCTCGGCAGCCCGATGGCGTTTGGCGGGCCTTACCTGGGCATCATGGCCTGCCGCGAGACCCTCGTCCGCAGAATGCCCGGCCGGATTGCGGGCCAGACGGTCGATCGCCGCGGCAAGCGGTGCTGGGTCTTGACGCTGCAAACGCGCGAGCAGCACATTCGCCGCGAGAAGGCGACCAGCAACATCTGTACGAACCAGGGACTGTACGCGCTGCGAGCGGCAATTTACCTGTCGCTGATGGGCCCGCGGGGAATGCGAGAGATCGGCGAGCTGTGCGTGCAAAAGAGCCGCTATGCGACGCAAGCGATCGCCGCCGGCGAGCGGCTCTCGATCGCGTTTGACCGTCCGACGTTCAAAGAGTTTGTCGTCCGCGACCGCCAGGGGGACGTCGAGGCGTTGCTGGCGAAGGCGGAGCAGGCGGGTTTCTTTGCAGGGATCGCGTTGGGGCGTTGGTATCCCGAGTTGGCCGACTGCTTCCTGGTAACGGTTACTGAGAAGCGCACCAAGGCCGAGATTGACGCGTTGGCTCAATGTCTTGCCGGATAAGGGCCGGATTGTAGCGCGCATACCCGAAGTAATGGCCTGAAAAGACGCCTGACTGGATCATCGTCTGCCTGAAAACCCGTCCCACGGGAGCGGTTCCCGCAACCAAGAGAAGAGAGAAGAGGACCGCCGCCGGGCTGCGGCCTGCCAAGAGAGAGAGCGATGCGAAACACACGAGCCACGTTGCCGCTATTCGAGTTATCCAAGCCCGGCCGCCGCGCCGCGCGACTTCCGGCGCCGGACGTTCCGGAAATCCCGCTCGAGCAGTTGTTGCCAGGCGACGCCTTGGCCGAAACGCCTCCTGAGCTGCCGGAGTTGGGCGAACCGGACGTGGTGCGCCACTTCACGAACCTGTCGACCTTGAACATGTCGGTCGATACGCACTTTTATCCGCTCGGCTCGTGCACGATGAAGTACAACCCGAAGCGGAACGAGCGCATCGCGGCGCTTCCCGGCCTGGCGAACTTGCACCCTTACCAGCCGGAACGCACGCTGCAAGGGATGCTGCAACTGCTGTGGGAACTGCAGGAGATGCTGGCCGAGATCGCCGGCTTGCACGCCGTATCGCTGCAGCCCGCCGCCGGCGCCCACGGCGAGATGACGGCGCTGCTGACGGCCCGCGCCTACTTCCGGCATCTGGGCCAGGCTCGCACTAAGGTCCTCGCCCCGGACAGTTCGCACGGCACCAACCCGGCCAGCGCCGCGGTCACGGGTTTGGAATCCGTGACTGTCAAAAGCACGCCGCAAGGCTTCGTGGATATGGAAGACCTGCGCAGCAAGCTCGACGAGCAGACGGCGGTCTTCATGATCACCAATCCGAACACCTTGGGGATGTTCGACAGGCAGATTCGTCAAATTGCCGATGCCGTGCATCAAGCCGGCGGTTTGATCTACCTGGACGGAGCCAACATGAACGCCGTGCTCGGCATCAGCCGTCCCGGCGACTGCGGCGCCGACATGATGCACTTCAATCCCCACAAGACGTTTAGCGGACCCCACGGCGGCGGCGGCCCGGGCGCCGGTCCGATCGCCGTGCGGGATATGCTGGCTCCGTATCTGCCGACTCCGGTGGTCGAACGCGACGGCGAGCATATTCCGCCTGGCTTACGACCGTCCGCAGTCCATCGGTCGCGTGCGCAGCTTCTTCGGCAACGTTGGCGTGCTGGTCCGCGCCTATTGCTATATCCGCAGCCATGGTCCGGACGGTTTGCGCCGCGTGAGTGAAAACGCCGTGCTGAACGCCAACTACCTGCTGAGCCGGGTCAAGCACATCTTCCCAGTGCCGCAAGGCGACCGCTGCATGCACGAGTTTGTGGCGTCAGCCGCTCAATTGAAGACGGACCGGGGCGTCTCGGCGATGGATGTCGCAAAGCGACTGCTCGATTACGGATTCCATGCCCCGACCGTCTATTTCCCACTGACGGTGCGCGAGGCGATGATGATCGAGCCGACCGAAACGGAAAGCAAGGAGACGCTCGACGCCTTCGCCCAAACGCTATTCCGCATCACTGAGGAGCCGGCCGATTTGTTGCGCGAAGCCCCCCATACCACGCCCATCAGCCGCCCCGATGAAGTGCTCGCCGCCCGCAAACCCGTGCTAAAGTGAGAACAGGGGAACATTGGACTTCCCCTCGCCAGCCCCTTGATGCCTCATTCCTTCGCTCCATGGCCCCCTGTCGCTTGATTATAGATGGCCCGCACGGCGGCGCCTGGAATATGGCGGCGGACGAATTGCTGCTGGATCAGGCCTCGCGCGAGTCGCATTGGACGTTGCGCTTCTATCGCTGGGCGGAACCGACGCTTTCGCTTGGCTACTTCCAGAGTTGCCAGGACCGGTCTGGGCACGCCTCGAGCCGCGATTGCGCCGTCGTTCGGCGGCCGAGCGGTGGCGGAGCCATACTGCATGACCAGGAATTAACGTACTGCCTGATCGCGCCGGCCGGCCACGCTTTGGCGAGAGAAGCCCACGGGCTGTATCGCACCGTCCATGGGGCGTTCGTCCAGGCGCTGGCAGAGGTCGGTATCGCCGCGGCGATGCACGAGCCTGGCGCGTCGGCCGAAAGCTCTCCGGCCGGTCCCGACCCGTTTCTTTGCTTTCAGCGTCGCAGCGCCGGCGACCTGCTGATTGGACCGGCCAAAGTCGGGGGAAGCGCTCAGCGCCGTCGTGGGGGCGGCGTCTTGCAACACGGCAGCTTTTTGCTCCGACGCTCGACCGCGGCGCCGGAACTACCAGGAATTGAGGATTTACGTCCCACGGATCTGACGGCAGAAGCGTGGCAGACGCTGCTGATGACCCGTCTGGAGCGGGAGCTGTCACTCGAGTTCCAGCCGCGGGGGTTGAACGATCGGGAACGCGATGCGGCGGCGTCCTTGGCGCACGAGAAGTACTCGCGCCGATCATGGACCCAACGCCGCTGAAAGCGACATCCATTCGATCGCTCAAAGGTGGGGGGTGAGGCGAAGAAATCTCTTACGTCGACGTAACTTCGGCGCATTCCGGAACACTAACCAGCGGCGCCTCGCAGCGGGATGTGCCGGCGGGGCGCCAGTCGACGGATTCCTAGGCCGATTTCGCGAAAAAACTAGGGAAAGGGGTTGCATTTCGCATTAAATCTGAGAAGATAGCGAAGTTGGAACCGAGAGCAGGCGTAAGCTGCGTTCGCAGTGCCATTTTTTCACGGCGACGCCACGAATGAATCGCAGCGAATGCGAAAGACAAGGACGGCTGTGGGGGCGCAGAAAGCCGAATTATATAGATTGTTGTCAGGCTTTCCTCGGTTTTTAGCCGATCTGATCAAGGCGGGTAGTTTAATATATCGGGGCCGGTTTCAGTCTAAATTGGCATACGCGACGCCCCTTCTCCTAAAGGTGCATCTTTACCGCGCTGATAACTTGATTTCCGATTGTTTCCGTACCTTTCCGCGGAGCATCGTCGCGCAATGGAATTACGACTGAAAGTTTTGGTGGGCAAGAGTGCAGGTCAGGAAGTCCTTATTCCTGGCCCGAAGTTTTTCATCGGTCGAGCCGAGGACTGCCAACTCAGGCCGCGAAGCGATTTGATCAGTCGGCATCACTGTGCGCTGCTGATTGAAGAAAGCTTTGTTGCGGTCCGGGACTTCGGCAGCAAGAACGGCACGCTCGTCAATGGCGAGCGCGTGGCTGGCGAACGCGAACTGAAGGCGGGCGACAGGCTCACGGTCGGACCGCTGGAATTCGAAGTTTGCCTCGTCACGACAACCGCCGCCAAAAAGCGTCCTAAGGTTGAGAGCGTCAGAGAAGCCGCGGCTCGTACGGCCGAAGGCTCCGACGATAATCTTGACGTCAGTCAGTGGCTGACGGATAAGGACAAGGATGGCGCTACCGAAACGCGAGTCATCAACGTCAATGAGACGAGTGAAATCGATCTCAAAGACGATCGCTCGCAAGATGAGGAGTCGCCCGCCTCTGCGAGCAACGCTGATATTCCGGTCGAATCGGCCAGTGCGTCCGCTAACGCAGGGTCCAAGAACCCAGGCAAGCTGCCGGCGGCAGCAAAAGCGGCTGCGGTAGACAGTGGCGGTGCAGCAGCCGACGTGTTGAACAAGTTCTTCAAACGCCGTTAATCGCGTTCGCTCGGCGCATCTTCGATCAATGCGCCAAGCTGAGTTGCAACGCGCTCGCTCGAGCCAATTCCGGTAGAGGCTGCCGCGGTCCTGGATGCCCAGGGCGTCGGGCCCTCTCGCCGGTGTTCTGACGCAGCCGCCCTAGCGGTTCTTTGTACCCGGCGTCTGCTTGCCCTACCGCGAGGAGCGTTTTTTGCGCTTGCTCAGGCTCGCAGGTCGAGCTAGCTTCAGTCCTTGAACGAGCGGCGGCGGACAAACTGGCTCTCCTTGAGCCGCTCCTCGCCGTTCTGGCTGAGAAGGAGTATTTCAAATGGCTAGCGCAGACGATGACGCGACGAAACGACGTTACCGAGAGTTTCTCGACCTGATGCCGCTGACGGAAGCGATCGCCGGCTTGCCGGTGAACAACAGTTCTCGGAGCCTGACCCACGAACAAATGGAAGCCCGAGCGCAAACGCTGGCCAACGCCTTCAAGCTGGCCAAGCAGACGGTTCGCGAGGCCGTCAAGAGCTAGTCCGTCTCCCCCCGCAGGAACGCGAACTCTGCGACGGACGAAAGCGCCCTTCCGCTCAGCAGCGGACAATCGCCCAAGCTGCCCGTTTTTGTTGCCTTGACCCTCCTTTGCAAGCCGACTTATAGTTGTGGTAGCAAGGGGTGGAGATTTGGGGATTATTTGTTCTTTTAGGCGGTCTTTCGAAACCACGAGGCGTCTCTTGAAAGCCACTCCTAAACAGCGTAAACAGGCGGCTATCCTTGGGTTAGGTCTCGACAACGAGGACGGACACAAGCGACTGACGCGAGGCAAGAACTTTGTCCTCTATGGCGGCTCCGAAGAGACGCATGCCAGCATGCAGGAAACCGCCGTCAAGGTGAACGAACAATTGGACCGCCGAGGCAAGCGGCTGGAAGACGTTTCTCCCAGGGAACTTCTGGATATCTTTCGCGAAGCCGCGCCTTGATCGCACTTCCGCCGGTGTGCGGCGGAAAGGGCTTGAGCCAGATGAAACCCGGGGCGCCTTCGCCGGGTAATCTCTTCTGTAGGCTGGATTGCCGGCCGTCGAGGATCTGCAATTGGCCGAAGACGTGCGTGAGCTGGTCGGAAGAAGCCTGCGGGGAGATCAAACCGCAATGGCTGAGCTTGTCGACCGTTTCCGCGGGCAGGTCTTCGGTCTTTGCTATCGCATGCTTGGTCATCGCCAAGACGCCGAGGACATGACCCAAGAGGCCTTTGTCCGAGCCTTGCGAAGCCTGGGCAACTGGGATAGCCGGCGAGAGTTTATGCCTTGGCTGTTGGCCATCGCGGGCAACCGCTGCCGCAGCCTGCAAGCGACGCGGCAGCGGCGTCCCAAGCTGACCGATGGAATTGAGAACCTGCCCGACGCCGCTCCCGAGCGCCAAGAGGCTCGCAACCTTGCCGAAGAAGTCGAATTGGCGCTAGCAAGACTGCGTCTCGAATATCGACAGGCCTTCGTTTTGTTTCACGAACAGCAGCTAAGTTACGTCGAAATTGCCGAGACGCTGGACTGCCCAGTGGGCACGGTAAAGACGTGGGTCCGCCGAGCCCGGCGGGAACTGGCCGATGAGTTGCGACGCCGAGGCGTCGTGCAGGAGTATCCGGATGCACTGCGCAAAGTTTGAATCGCGTTTGAACGACGTACTCGACGAGCGGCTCTGGATCGATGCCGATCCGGCGTTGACCGCGCACGTCCAGCATTGCCGACCATGCCGCGAGCTGGCGGCTTCCTACGAAGCGTTGATCAGCGGTTTGGAGCACTCAAAGATTCCGGCCCCGTCGCCGGCAATTGCGGCCGGCGTTCTCGCCGCATTACCCGGTTCGTGCACTGGCTGGGATGCACCGGATGTGATCCGCGGCCCGTTCCGTTCATCGCCGCAGGCGCCCGCCGCGCGCCGACGTCTGCCGTGGCGCCGCAGCACGCTGCTCGCTTTTGCCGCCGCGGCGGCGGTTGGAGCCATCGCCGTATTCTGGGACACGGTCGCCCCTGACTTTCACGGCCCCAACGATGAGCCGAATTCGATCGCAGCGCGGTCGAATGACTCGACCGCAACGGCGAAGGTCTCCGCAGCGACCTCTCTGGACGAGAAGCGGACATCGGACGCGGGCCATAGCCCGCCGAACGCCATAGCGTATTTTCCCGGAGGCGCCAGCGTAACGACGTCGGCTAGCGGCGGCGCTGCAGAGACCTCCAGTTGGATGCACGACGTTTCCGACGGCTTGAAGCCGGTCACAAGTACGACGGCCAGCGCCGTCACTTCTTTCTTTGAGTTGCTGGCCGGCAATGACGAGGGCTCTCGTTCATGACGCATTTGCAGCCAGGCCGACGCCACAGCGTGTTCGCCGTCGGCTTGCTGTTGGCGATGTTCGGGGCCGGCCAACCGGGAACTCAAGCCGCGGAAACGGCCGAACCGTCCGGCGGTATTTCCGCGTTGGCCAGACTCACGCCGGCCGATGCCGGGCTGTCGCTGGAGATCGACCAACTAGGCGACTACGCCGCGCGCTTCATGGGCGGGCCGCTCTTTCAACGGCTGGCGGGTTTTCCGCCGTTGGCCCGCTGGGTGGGCCAAAACGGAGCTCGCCTGGCGCGATTTCGCGGCGAGTTTCAACGACGGTTCGACGTGGCTCCGGAAAAGGCTTGGTCGGGAATCTTCGGAGGTCGGGCCCTGTTCGCAGTCTGGCCGTCCGTCCCCGATAGTCAGAACGGCCCCGCCTTGTTACTGGTCGAAGCACGGGATCGCGAGTTGCTTGAAGCCGCGGTGGAGCGCATTGCAGCCTTGCAGCGCGACTCGGCCGGGCTCCAGAAGAGTTTCTCGTTGTCGGCAGGCGGCCAAGAATGCACGGTACGCGTAATCGGCTCGCAGGAAAAACACGAGCAGTTGTTTTTGACGACCGTAGGCACGCTGGGAATCGCCGCCAATCGCGAAGAGCTGATTCGGCGGCGTGCTGACGCTTCATGCCAGCGAGTCCCGTCAGGAAGACGCGCCGCGTTGTCTCGCCGAACTGCCGGGTTATCTTGCGGCCAATCGGCGCATGTCGCCTGACGCCGCCGTGCGGTTGTTTATCAATCCCCGACCGTGGGATCAGGGCCTGTGGGCCGACTGGAAGCGAAAACCGGCCGAGTCCCACGACGCACATGTGCAAAAGGCAGTCATCGACACCTGGTGCGCCACCGGATTACGTCATCGCAGGATTGCAACTGGACGGCTCTCGCGCCACGCTGGAAAGCTACGCGGCCTGGAAGGCGGAAGCATTGCCGCAAGCGGTTCGCGATGCCGCCGAAAGCTTCGGCGGCACCGCGGAATTTGCTGCGAAGGTTCCCCGGGACGCGCTGGCAGCCATCGCCGGCCGAGTCGACCTCGGGCGCCTGGTCTGGCGGTTTGGCTTGCCGGCGGCGCGAGCTGCCGCCGCGTCCAACAACGACTCGGCCTTGTCGCCGTGGCAGCCTGATTGGCTGCTCCCCGCGGCACTGGCACAGGGGCTTGGCCCCAACTACGGCGCCTACCTGGCGCCCCGTACGCCGGATGACAACCCGAGAGCCGGCGCAGCGTGGTTGCCGCTGGAATGGACGGCGGCGCTCGCTACCGGCCCGCTCGAACCGGGCGACCGGCGACCGCCACTGGCAGAACTCGCCGAACCGGTGTTGCACAGCGCCTTGACGGCCGCACGGGCGGCGAGCGATTCAAATGTCTCGTTCACCGTGAAGACATTGGAACTTGGCGGCACGCGCCATGACTTCCGTCGCCGGGTTGCCCCTCGTGGCCGACCGTTCGCTCACGTTCGCGTACGCCGTAGAAAACGGACGTTTCTGGTTGGGAAGCTCGCCTCTCGCCATCCGACGTTCGCTCGATTTGGCCGTAGAAGATTCCCTCGCCAGTCAGCGGCAATTGCAGACGCTCAGGCAGCCCAGCCAATTGCTCTATCTCAACCTGCGCGGTCTTCGCGAGACGCTGCGCGCCAATCCAGCAGTCGTCGACTTCCTGACTGCCGCCCAAGGGCTCGATCGCGGAACCGCCCAACGCCGTTTTCAAGAATCGCTCGCGGTGAGCGAACTGGCCGACTTCGCCGTGCTGGCATTCCGCTTAGACGAGTCTGGTCCCGCCTTCTCGCTCAGCATTTCGGCTGAAGTTCCTGCACCGCCGTCGAGCGAGGTTCCCGCCGCGCGATAGGATCTTCAAGAAGACCTTCGAGCGGCGTCGTTCAAGCCCGCAACAAACTCGTGGGTGAGATGGGGCGGTCGCCCGATGAGGGGCGAGAACGCCTCCAATTCTGCTCAGCCGCGGCTGACATCCGAAAGCGCACAAAGGCCCCCCTACTCACGGGGCGAACCGTGACACGCCGGCAAGATCCAGAAAAAAATCGACCCGCAGCGGCTTGGCGTCCGTATAGGGTGCGCATCAAGCGAGCAGGCGTCCAAGCGATCGGGGCGGCGGGGAAAGAAACGGAATCTGGCGAAAAACTGTTGTTCCCTTGCCGGCCGACGCCTTCAATAATGGTGCGTGTTCGAGATGGTCGCGACGCAGAGGAATTCGCTTTCGCCGCAGCAGGCCGTCTTGGCTTTCATGATCGTTTCGACGAGGAAAGGGATGTGGCATGTTGAAGTCTTGGCTGAACGGATGCTGTCTGGGAGTCGCCTTGTTGGCCTGGGGCTCGGTTCAAGCTCAAGAACCGTTGCCCGCGCCGCGTCGGACGACCCCGCCGCGGCGCACGGAACGCATCGATCGAATCCGTAAGTTAGGCGGGCAACTCGTCGAATCGTTCTCCGGCGAGGGGCAACTGGCCCCCAAGCCGGTCGACGTGCCCCGGCTGAATCAAGCGCTCATGGCGCATGCTGGAACCGCTGCTGGGACAGGAGCGGGCCATCGAGTCGCTGCATATCGGCTTTGATCCCTCCGTCACGAATTTTGCCCGCGATACCGTCAAGCTGCAGGCCGACGCGCGGCTGAGACATACGGGCTGGTCGTCGAATCCGACGCACGTGAACATCGGGGCGACCGCGCGAATGGCTCGCAACCCAAGCGGCGTCCAACAGGCCTTGATCGTGGGCGAACTGCATCTGGCGACCGACGTGATTCCGCTGGCGAATCGCGCCATTGCGCGGATGCTCAGCCGTCCCGCGCCCACGCCGCCTTCCGTCGGCGGCGAGCCGCGAACCGTCGAGGAAGATTTCCAAGCTCGCTTGCGCGAAAAGCTGGAACGTACGCCGCCGCTGGCGTCGATGGACGACCTGGTCGATCTGGCGGTATGCATCTCGGGTTTCCAGTTGTCCGCCGTCAACGATCAAATTGAGCGTCTGAAGAATCAGGTAAATGCGGCCCGCAATGAGCAAGAGCGAGCGACCGCTCAAGCCGAGCTGGTCCAACTCCGGCTGCAGCGAGACCAGATGTTCGACGTTCGCCCGCACGTAGACCACGACGAGCACGGCCGCGCAACGACCTTGGTCTACGCCATGCACAATTCCAGCATTCCGGAAAGCGGCCGAGTCAATCAGTTCGAGCTGACGATTCGCGAGCGGGAGATCCATCTGGTCGCCGACGGCGTACTGTTGCAAGGCGTCGAGTTCTACGCCTTGTTCAAACCCTTGCTGATGAACACGCTGGAGCGTCTGCAGAGCCGCGATCCGGAGACGGTCCGCATCGGCCGCGGCCTGATTGGCGATGCGCTCTCGCGATTTCGCCCGCTTCTATTCGGCGAGGCGCCGCCGCATGAGAACGAACCGCTGCCCGGTCCGGCAGGCTCGCAAAGTCCTGCGCCTCGCTAGCGATAGCTTTGCTCGAGTTGCCCCTCGCGCCTGCTTGGCGAGGGGCCTCTTTTCGCTCGCCCATGCCTCAGCGCAAGTTCTCGTTGACGGCGACTGCAAAGTTGCGCGGCGACTGAGAGCTTCGCGCCCGGCGCCAACATCTCATCGACCGGCGCCATCCGGAAACTCCGCGTGGTTGGCCCCTGCTGGCGCATTCGCCGCGGACGTTCTCGCTATTTCAGCGGTCACCTGACGTTGGTTTGTCGCTGCGCCTGCGCAATCGCTACTACCCATCCCCCTTTGCGGCGCCACCCGCATTTGCCGCCAAATCGTCGGCTTGGCGACCGGAATAATTGCGGCAATGGCGCCAGGCTTACATTCCGGAGACTTAAGCAAAATCGCCCATTTTACGGGAGCGTTGAATTTTAACATCGCCGCACACCGATTCCTGATCCCAGGCGCTCGGAACACCGCAACGCGGCCGGAGAACGACCGGCCGACTGTTTATTCAAGAGAAGGAGAACCGTCGGTGGCTAAGTCAAAAAAGGCAGAAGCGACAGCTAGCGTGGATCGCCGCGGCAAAGCGAATGATCGTCGCAAACAAGAAGACCGCCGCGCGTCGAGTCAACCTGTTGCCGTCGAGCGCCGCAAGCTCGAACGCCGCGAGAAGGTCAGCCGCCGCCGACAAATCGATCCTACCACCTGCGAGCGCGACTACACGGCCGACGAAGTTGAATTCATGAACGCCCTGGACGACTACAAGCGCAGCAGCGGACGGATGTTTCCTACCTGCAGCGAAGTTCTGGAAGTCGTCCGCAAACTGGGTTACGTGAAAGCGGGCGGTCCAACCCCTGCAGTTCGCCCCGAGCACTCGTCTGCGGCCGAGTAATCGCCGGCAAGGCGTTTTTCTGGCTGGAGAGCCATCACCAGCAGAAACGGCGGGTTCCCTCCCGCCGTTTCTTTTTTTCTTCAATTAACATTCCGTGAGCTTTTCGCTCAAGATTTCCAGCCGGGTTGCCGCAGCATTGGCCTTGCGTGTCGCTGCAGGGGCGGCTATTCTTCGCCCCGCTGTTCTGGCCTGCTCCCTTTCACGTCGGCGCCGGGCTCCACCGCACGAGGTCGGGCAGCACAGGGCCGATCTGATCAGGAGGCACGCTCCTCGTGTATGTTTGCAGCACCATCTCGTCGCCATGCCGGCGCCTGCTTGCCGCGGCGTTCAGCCTGTTGCTGGCTATGTCCGTCAGCAGCGGATGTTCGTTTTCAGCCCGCAATCAGAATGCGCAGGGAACGGCCCTCTACATGCAAGGGCAGTACCAGCCTGCGATGCAGCACTTTCAGGAGGCCATTGCCGCCGATCCGAGCAATCCTGACGGCTACTACAACCTGGCCGCAACGTATCAGCAGCGAGCCAAGTTAACCAAGAGCCAGGACGACCTGGACCAGGCCGAACACTACTACAACCAGTGCCTCGACCGCGACGTACACGGCACGCATCGCGATTGCTATCGGGGACTTGCCGTCCTGCTTTGCGAAGAAGGGCGCAATGACGAAGCGTTCCGGCTGCTGGAGCGCTGGGCGGACCGCAATCCTTCCCAGGCGGCCCCCAAGATCGAGCTTGCCCGATTGTCGGAAGAATTCGGCAAGTACGACGTCGCCCAGACGCAACTGCAGGACGCCCTGGTCATCGAACCGAAAAACCCTCGCGCGCTGGCGGCGCTCGGTCGTCTGCGCGAGCGTTCGGGCGATCCCCAGCAGGCGTTGGCCAATTACCAGCGGTCGCTCTGGCACGACCGCGCCCAGCCCGACGTGGCCGCGCGGATCAGCTCTCTGCAATCAGCCCTGAATCCCGCCACGTTGACCGCCCCGCAAAGCAATACGCGGATGGTCAACGTCGATCCGGCTTCCACGCGGCAATAGGCGGCGAAAAACGGCTCCTTGACCGCGTCGGGCAGAAGGCCTATCTTGCCTGCTTTGGGGTTTCAGGTTCAAGGTTCCAAAGTTCAAGGTTGGGAACATTCGCTTCGTCAATCCCTGATCGCCTTGAATCTTAAGCCTCGTCTCGCAAACCTTGAACCCGATCATTTCCCATGCCGCGCGTAATTGTTCTCGATACGTTGGCCCACGAGGGCCTCGACCTGCTGGCCGCCGCCCCTGGCATTGAACACGAGGTCCGCACGGGCCTGAAGGGGGATGATCTGCGTGCCTCCCTGGCTGAATTCGACGGCGCCATCTTCCGCAGCGGCGTCAAAATTACGGCGGAATCCCTGGCGGGCAATCGCCGACTGAAGGCCATTGTGCGAGCCGGCGTCGGCACGGACAACATTGACAAGGTGGCGGCTACCCGGCTGGGCATCGTGGTCATGAATACGCCTACGGGCAACACGCTCAGCACGGCGGAACATACCATCGCCATGATGATGGCCCTGTCGCGCAATATCGCGCCTGCGTATCAAAGCCTGATCGAAGGGCGTTGGGACCGCAGCCGCTACATGGGTGCGCAACTGGCCGACAAAACCATCGGCATCGTCGGTCTTGGCCGCATCGGGCAGGCGGTCGCCAGCCGCTGCAAGGCGCTGGAGATGCGAGTGCTCGGTTACGATCCGTTCCTGTCTCAGGAGCGGGCGCACGAACTTGGCGTAGAAATGGTCGCCACGGTCCACGACATGCTGCCGCACGTCGATTATCTCACCGTACACACGCCGCTGACGCCCGAGACCCGCAATTTGATCAGCACCAATGAGATCGCCATGATGCGGCCCGGCGTGCGGCTGATCAACTGCGCTCGCGGCGGCATCTACGACGAAGTAGCGATTCTCGAAGGACTGAAGAGCGGAAGCCTGGGCGGCGCGGCGCTCGACGTTTTCTCGTCCGAGCCTTGCACCAACAGTCCGCTGTTCGGCATGCCCAAAGTGCTCTGCACGCCGCACCTGGGCGCCAGCACCGAAGAGGCGCAGACGCAAGTGGCGGCCGAAGGCGCCGCGTTGCTGATCGACTTTCTCACCACCGGCGCCATTCGCCACGCCGTCAATGTGACCTCGCTTGATCCCAAAAAGCTGGCAGGGCTGCAAGACCACCTCGACGTGGCGTACCGATTGGGACTGCTGCTCTCGCAGTTCGATCGCACTCCGGCTAAGGCCTGCCGCTTGACGTACCGGGGCGAGATCGCCGGCAAAGACACCAAGCTGCTCACCGCCACCGTAGCCGCCGGCCTGCTGCAGCACTCGCTGGAAGAAGAGGTCAATTTCATCAACGCCGAAGTGCTGCTCCGCGAACGCGGAATCGAACTGATCGAGCAGTCCTCGAGCGATCATGGGGCCTTCAGCTCGGTCATTCAGGCGGAGCTGGTCACGCAGTCGAAGACCTACAAAGCTGCGGCCGCGCTGTTCGGCCACGGCATGGCCCGACTGGTGCAGTTGGGAGAATACCGTCTGGATGCCTATCTGGATGGCATTCTGATGATCTTCACCCATCGCGACGTGCCGGGCATCGTGGGAAAGGTCGGCACGATCTTCGGCGCCCATCAGGTCAACATCGCTCAAATGGCCGTCGGAAGAGCGGGCGCGGCGCCGGGCGGCGAGGCGGTCGGAGTTCTGAATCTGGATACGCAACCGCCCGCCGATGCGCTGTCCGAAGTGCTTGCCTGCCCCGATATTCTTTCGGCCACCGTCGTGCAATTGCCGCCCGCCGGAGAGTTGCCCCCCTGGCTGTCGAGCTGACCGGCGCCGTGGGCCGGGCCTCACGGCCGTCATATCCGCTGCCATCTACAGGCAGCGCCTAGATAACGGGCATTTCTCAACCGTTGCACTCGACCCAACCGCCGAAATTTGCCGAAGTCATTCGTGGGCAGCAATAGTGCTGGCGGCCGGAAAGGAAACCCGGCCCGACGCGGACTGGCGCCGCGTTCCAATACACATTTCCAGACATCCTAGCTGGACAGAGTGAAGATGGGCGACGCTCAACTGGTCGAACGAGTTTCTTCGGTTCTGGAACAGAACCCCCACGTGCCGCACCGGAACCTGCGATTCGAGGCCAGCGAAGGCCAGATCGTGCTCCGCGGCATCGTCCGTTCCTACTATCAGAAGCAAATGGCGCAAGAAGCCGTCGGAGGCATCGACGGCGTGCAGACGATTGAAAATCAACTCGAGGTCAACTGGACCTGAGGCACTACTCTTGAAGCCTTGCGAAACGAAGGTTCTTGCCTGAGGCTGACAGAGGCGTCCACGAGTGAAGCGTAAGCGAGGATCGCCGGCAGGCGTTGCTCGCTTACGCTTTGCTCATTTCAAACAGGCTCTTCGCCGCGGCTTACGTCAAATCAAACCGCAAACGCGGAACGCTCTGTCCTCTGTTTCGCCTCGGCGTATCACGCGATGCCGAAGAGCATGACATCACGGGGCGTTATCGCGGCCTGACTGGTCGATGGCCCAGCACGGCCTGATCGCGGCTGCTGAAGTGCGGCAAGCGACCGTCGAGTCGGCATTGGTGCAAGGCCTGCTGGCTCGGATCAGACAGGCCGCACAGCCGCAACACGCCGCCCTGCTTGCGGATCCGGCGCTCGAGCAACAGCAGTTGTCCGATGAGCGTGCTGTCGAGCAACTCAAGCTGTTCGCAATCCAGCAACAGCCGGTAAGTGAAGTGCTGTCCTAACAGGCACCAAAGCCTATCGGCCAAGGCCGATTTCTCGTCAACGCACTCGGTCGCCACACCCAGTTTGACAAGCAGCCAATCAGGCCCTCGTTCTACGTCAAGCAGTAAACTTTGCGCTGCTTGCTCCATGGAAGTCGCTCCTTCAACACATAAAACTATGGCGGAGAACGCTGGCCGTCTAATCCGTCCGACCACGCCCGTCATCATAACGCTTGCAGGCAGCGCTGCAAGTTTTTTCCGCTTTTTTTCAGGGCCTGGGGCCCCCCTTGATGCCCGGGGGGAAAAGGGGATACTAGCAAGCGCTCGCTGACGTTAGCTACTACTCGTTCACGAAAACATAACCGGAGGAACCTCGCCATGTCTCGACCTGGAGCCGTCACGTTCAAGGGCAAGCCGATGACCCTGGCCGGCAACGCCGTAACCGTCGGACAGCAAGCGCCTGCGTTCAAGGCCCACACGTTCGCCGACGGACAGATGCAGGAAGTCACGCCCGAGACCCTCAAGGGCAAACCCACGATCATCAGCGTCGTGCCGTCGCTCGACACTCCGGTCTGCCAGAAGCAAACCAAGAACTTCAACCAGCAACTGGCCGCTTATGGCGACAAGATCAACGCCGTCACCATCAGTCTCGACCTGCCGTTTGCCATGAACCGCTTCTGCGGGGCCGAAGGCATCACCAACCTGAAGAGCGTCAGCGATTACCAGGATCGCAGCTTCGGCGAGAACTGGGGCATGTTGATCGACGAATTGAAGATCCTCGCCCGCGGCACGTTCGTGCTCGATGCCGACGGCAAAGTCGTCTATGCCGAGCAGGTCAAGGAAGTGGCGGAAGAGCCCAACTACGACGCCGCACTGGCTGCACTGAAGGGCCTGATCTAAAACAGCCGCCCTTGCGAACCTTCGTCGTCCGGGTCAAAGCCCAGGTGCTCATAAGCCGTGGCGGTCGCTTTGCGGCCCCGCGGCGTACGAACCACCAGGTTCGTACGGAGCAGATAAGGCTCGACCTCGTCAACTAATGTGTCGGGCGCCGTATTCATGGTGTGGGCCACGGCTTCCACGCCGACCGGCCCGCCGTGAAACACGCGGATGATGGTCTCCAGGTATTTGCGGTCCTGGCCGTCGAGCCCCCGCGGATCGATGCCTTGCATGTCGAGCGCCGCTCGGGCCACGGCGACCGTGATCGTTCCGTCCGCCCGGGCCGTAGCATAGTCGCGCACCCAACGCAGCCGGTTGTTGGCCAGTCGCGGCGTGCCCCGGCTGCGAGAAGCGATTTCCGTTGAAGCGGAAGCGTCGATCTCGGCGTTTAGCTTGGCCGCGTTGCGGCGCACGATCTCGGCCAGTTCCTCGACCGTGTAGAAATCGAGGTGCTCGCGCATCACGAAACGATCTCGCAGCGGCGCCGACAACAGCCCGGTGCGCGTGGTGGCGCCGATGAGCGTAAATGGACGCAGCGTCATGTTGATCGTGCGGGCGTTCACGCCTTCGCCCAATGCAATGTCGATGCGAAAGTCTTCCATCGCCGGATAAAGGAACTCTTCCACCGCTTTCGGCATCCGGTGAATCTCGTCAATGAACAGCACCGAGCCTTCTTCGGCGTTGGTCAGGTACGGGATCAGATCCTTGGGCGCATTGAGCGCCGCGCCGCTGGCAATCTGCAGCGTGACGCCCATCTCCCGCGGGATCACCGTGGCGAAAGTCGTCTTGCCCAACCCCGGCGGGCCGTCGAATAAGATATGCCCCAGCGTTTCGCTGCGTTTCTGCGCGGCGTGCAGCGCAATCTCGAGCCGCTCGAAGACGTCGCGCTGACCGACCATATCTCGCATCCGCTGCGGACGCAGATCCCATTCGTGATCGACTTGGGCTTCGGCGCCGAAGCCCAAGTCTTCGGGCTCTTCCTCATCGCCGGAATTGGTGAAAATCGGTTCGCGAACCAAGGGACCTCCGCAAGGCAAGCCACAGCCTGCCAGTAAACGTAGCGGAACTCGTGAGAGTTCCATGAACACGCCGCCAGGCTCGGAATTGTCACCAATTCCGCGACTTAATGGCGGGGTGAACGTGCGTTAACCAACGCCCTCAATATAGCAAAAGCCCGGGGCCGCTTGTTAGTGCGACCGCCTGAATCGCCGACGTGCCCCATCCAGTGGGACGGTGGGATCTCAGCCGGCTTGCCGCTGCTGGTAGACGGCCTGCAGCAGGCTCTCGACGTCGGAATATTTCTTCTTGGCTTTCAGCGCTGCGTCCAGCAGCCGGCGGGCGTCGCTTTCCGAGTGACCCAGCGAGCGCAGCACTTCGAACGTTTCGTCCACCACGCTGCGTTCCACGTCGGCGGCCGGCGGCTGTTCGCGGGCGATCAGCAAGGCGAACTTCGGCACCTTGCGCCGCAGCTTGGCGATGATCCGCTCGGCCAAGGCGGCGCCCACCCCCGGTAGACTGGAGAGCAGCTTGGCGTCCTGTTCCTCGATGGCAATCGCCACCTCGGGCACCGGCCGGACCATGGCCCGCAAGGCCTTTTTCACCCCCACGCCATCGACCGAGCAGATCAGCTCGAAAAACTCCCGCTCGATCTCGCTCAAAAAGCCGATCAACCGGGGCGTGAGCCGTCCCTGGGCCGGGTTGCCTTCCAAGTAGTCGATCGTGTGCAAACTGACCGCCTGCCCGATCTTCTGCTGCAACTGCCGCCGCGTGAATTCGGGGATCCGCACCTCGTACTCGAAGGCGTCGACGCCCAACGTGGCGTAGTCATCGCCCAGAGACAGCAGCTTGCCGGTAATCTTGGTAATCAAAGAAATCGATCCTTCGCGAATGAGTCAGGCTCGCTTGCGACGCGCCAAGGCCGCCCACTCGGGTTGCCGATAATAATGACACAAGGCGATCGCCAGCGCATCGGCCACGTCGGGCGGTTCAGGCAACTGCCCCAACCGCAGTTCCTGCTGCACGGCTCGCTGCACCTGCGCTTTGCCGGCCCGTCCGTTGTTGGTCAGGATCTTCTTGACCTGGGTCGCGCTGTACGACGCCACGGGAATGCCCGCCTGTTCCGCCGCCAGGCAGATCACGCCGCGAGCATGCCCCATCAAGATCGCGGTCCGGGGGCGTTCGTAATGTGAATAGAGTTGCTCCAGCGAAACCACGGTCGGCTGGAAGTTGGCGATCACGTCGGCCACGCCGGCGAAGATTTCCGCCACTCTCGAAGCGAGCGACGTCTTTGCCTTTCCACGCACGACCCCCGCCTCGCACAATCTCGGACCGCCGGCGGCCACCTCCAGCACTCCATAGCCGGTGATGTTCAACCCCGGATCGATGCCCACCACGCGCACCACTCGTCGCGGAGCAGCAGAAGCTGCTTGAGACGACGCATCGTCAACGCCACCGCTTGTCGGCATTCCCATCGCTCGACACTCCGAGTCCTGCGTTTCCTACCGCTGAGCGTTTCGCGCTTCCTGCCGCTTTGCACTCCGAGCTTCACTTTCTGAGCTTCACTGCCTGGTCCACTCGGTGCCGGAAGGGCGATCTTCCAGCGTAATGCCGATCTCTCCCAGCCGGTCGCGGATCTTGTCGGCCATGGCAAAGTTCTTGCTCTTGCGGGCGTCGGCCCGCATCTCGATCACCAAAGCCATCAGTTGGTTGACCAACTCGTCTCCGCCGGCCGCGGCCGTCTCGACCGGCTGGCGGAACAAGCCAATCGTGCCGGCCAATTCCCGCATGATGGAAGCGCCCAGCTTGAACGTCGCCAGCTTTTCGGCGTCGCTCTTGCCGGCCGCTTCCAAAGCCGAATCATCCGCAAACTTGTTCAGCGCGCGGACCACTTCAAACAGCACGCCAATCCCGCCGCCCGAGTTGAAATCGTCGTCCATCGCTTCCAGAAACTGCTCCCGCAGCTCATGGAACTGCCGTCGCATGGGATCCTCGCCCGGCTCAAATGCTCCTTGCTCGCGCGTGGCGGCGGCGGCGATCTGGTAGAAGCTTTCGCCGGCGATGCGTTCGTACCGCTTGAAGAAGCGATAGAACGTATCGAGCCCCTTCTCGACTTCCTCAATGCGTTCCTCGCTGAAGTCGATCGGACGGCGGTAATGGGTGGACAGCAGGAAGAAGCGGATCGTCTCGCCGGCGTACTTTTCCAGCAGTTCGCGGAACGGGCTGGCGCCTTTGGATTTGCCCATCTTGCCGGCTTCTTGAGCAGCCTGGTCGCCGGCAGCCAGATCGCGCGTGTTGCGGCCGCCGACCTTGCCGACTTCGTGGGAGGCCTGCATCAGCCCGTTGTGCAGCCAATACTTGGCTTGCGGCTTGCCGTGGCAGCATTCGCTCTGGGCGATTTCGTTCTCATGGTGCGGAAAGACCAGGTCCAGGCCTCCGCCGTGAATATCGAACGTTTCGCCCAGCAGGCGATGGCTCATCGCCGAGCACTCAATGTGCCAGCCCGGCCGGCCTTTGCCCCACGGGCTGTCCCAAGAGGGCTCGCCCGGCTTGGCGTTTTTCCACAGGGCAAAATCGGCCGCAGAGCGTTTCCGCTCGGCCGTGCCGCCCCCTTCGCCTTGCAGCGCCGCCACGTCGCGATGGCTGAGCTTGCCGTATTCCGGATCGCGATCGACCTGGAAGTAGACGTCTCCTTCGGATTCGTAGGCGAAGCCGCGGTCGATCAATTGCCGGCAGAAGTCGATGATGGCGCCGATGTGGTCGGTCGCCTTCGGGAAGTGATCGATCGTATCGATGCCCATCGCCGCGAGGTTGCGATGGTAGTCGGCGGTCATCTCCTCGGCCAAGGCCGACATCGGCATGCCTGCGCTTCTGCGATTCGGCGATCAGCTTGTCGTCAACGTCGGTGATGTTCACCACCAGCGTGACCTGGTAGCCACAGTAGACCAGGTAGCGCTTGATGGCGTCGAAGATCACCGGTCCGACCATGTGGCCGATGTGGCTCGGTTTGTAAACCGTCGGGCCGCAAAGATAAATGCCCGCCTTGCCGGGCGAGACCGGCTCGAACGGCTCTTTGGTTTTCGAGAGCGTGTTGTAAACGCGGATCGGCATAAATAATGGCGCGGGCTGCGATGCTTGAGGACGTTGGTTTAACGTTTCGGCGGGCAAGATGGCGACTCCCTTCGCTGTGCATCGACCGAGAAGCAAATCCGGCATTTGCCCGGCGAGCGGCCGGGGAAGTACGCCGTTGAGCTTATGCTGCGGTCGTTTTCTTACACTTCACTCTTCGGCGATTTCCAACAGAACCACCACTTCGGCCATGATGGCTTCCTGGCGCCCCACGGGGCCGACTCGCTCGCCGGTTTTGGCTTTGAAACCCACCCGATCGACGCTGATTTCCAACAATTCGGCCATTCGCTCGCGGATCGCCCCTTTGTAGGCCGAGAGCTTGGGCCGCTCGGCGAACACGATCGAATCAAGATTCGCCACGCGGAATCCGGCCGCACGCACTTGTTCCAAGGCCAGCCGCAACATGTCGGCTGAGTCTCGTCCCTGGTTGGCCGGGTCCGTATCCGGGAACAACTCGCCGATATCGCCCAGGGCCGCGGCGCCCAACAGCGCGTCGGTCACGGCGTGCAGCAAGACGTCGGCGTCGCTATGGCCGACCAGGCCTTGCTCGTGCGGAACTTGCACGCCCCCCAGCAGCAAAGGCCTGCCGGGCGCCAACCGGTGGGTGTCGTGGCCGATGCCAACTCGTGCGGCTCGCGTCGCTAGGTCTCCTGTTAGCTCTGCCGGCGAACAAAGGCGAAAGTTCTTCCCTAAGGTGAATCAGGAGGCGGATTATAGCGAAATCGGGCTTTGTCCACAACGACGCACGGCGCCCCGTCAGTTCCCAGACGGAGGGCTCCTATCTCTGGTGCAGTTTCCTTAACGGTGGCGCACGGCGAGCGTGGGCGCCGATTTCGGGCGGCCCCAGCAGCCCGCCCCTGCCCCGCAAAGACGGCCAAATTTCCCAAGAGATGTCGCGACCGCAACCGTGGCGGGATTCTCGGTTCGTGCGAAATTTCCCCGCAGTGGCAGGCCAAAACTGGAATCGACGAAACCGCACTCGACACGCCTTTGACGACAAACGCCGCGACAGGACTCTCCGAGCGAGTGAACTGCAGTCGCGCTAGCGATGCCTGGCGGCCGGGGCGGTCCGCCACCGGAACTCTTGCGGCGTGAGCATCTCCTGCTCGCCGGAGGGCTTCTCAACGATATAGACCAATTCGTCATCCGCGTCGGGCGTGGCGAAACGCACCTCCCCGCCGGGGCCCAAGGCAACCATCTGATCGTTCGGCAATAGCGCGGTAACGTCCAGCGGTTCGCCCGTGGCGGCGTTCCACCTGCGGATGGTGCAGTCGCGGCTGGCGGAGACGATTTCATTTCCCTCGTTGGCGAAAGCGACGTCCATCACCGCGCAGGCGTGGCCGCGCAATACCGGGCCGGCCGTTCCGTCGGCGTTCCAGAGGCGACAGGTCGCATCTCTGCCGCCCGAAACAATGCGCCTGCTCGTCGGGCGACCACGCAGCCGCATTCACGCCTTCGAGCGAATGCCGCCCGAGTATTTGCAATCCCGAGCCATCCAAGTTGAACACGCACACGGCGGGATCTCCGCCGCTCCCTGCCGCGAGCAGTCGCTCTCCCTTGTCATTCCATTCCAGGTCCTGCGTCCCGCAAACGGCGCGTTCCAGCGGCACGTCGGCGTAAGCGTCGACGCGTCGAGGACATCGAAGACTTGCACGGTCCCGGGCGCTCCGTCCAGAGCGGCGGCAAGCTGATTGCCGTCGCGAGTCCAGGCAAGGGCGGTCACCTTGCCCGACAACGTTTCCGATTCCGCTAATAGACGCTGATCGACCGACCAGATGCGAACGACCCCGTCGGCGCCGCCAGCCGCGAGTCGCGTTCCATCAGGACTGAATCGATTGTGACTGGCCTCGACGGACGCCTTCCAAGCGCCTTGAGATGCGCCGCTGGTCGTATCCCAGATAGAGTGATAGCCGGCGGGATGCTGCAAGACGGCGGCGATCGAAGCGCCGTCGGCCTTCCAGTCAACACGATAAGCCTCCGCCCTGCGGATGATGCGGGACGATCCATTATCGAGCTCAAACAGGCGGAGATCTTTGTTCGGCCCAAGCGACAGGGCGCAACGCCTGGCGTCGCTGCTGATTGCTGGATAGTCCGTGTAGAACGCAGCGACGCCAGGTGCTGCGGCGGTGAGGTCGCGTCGGCAGAAATGAACGCCGCCATTTCCGAGACTGCCCGCCAGAAGTCCGTCGTCGATGCTCCAGGCAATCACGTTGCAGCGCAGCTCTTTCGACGACAACCAGGCGTCGGCTGAGAGGTCAAAAACATTGACCGAACCGTTGTACGTCGCCTGGGCGAGCAGCCGGCTGTCATGACTGAACGCCAACCTATGGGCGCTTCCTCCGGCAGGCGGTCGCAGGGTTCGAAGCGGTCGCCAATCTTTTGTATCCCAGAGGCAGACCGTCCCGTCGCCGCCGCAGGACGCCAGCCAGCGGCCATCACCACTAAAGGCGATCGAGTTCACTGAGCCGCTGGCCTGGAGTTCCCGTTCGCGTTCTCCTTGAGGACTGATGAGCCAGATGCTTCGCCTGCCGCTGGCGACGGCCAGCTTGGAACCATCAGGACTCCAGGCCACGGACTGCACGTTTTCGCTGAACCTGACGACGGCTTGTTGCTCGCCCGCGCGGTCCCAAATCCGGACGCTGCGATCGCCCCATTGGCCGGCTGAAGCCAGGCGGCCGTCGCGCGACCAGACAAGGCACATCACCCCGGTCGTGTGGCCTGGCAAAACAGCCGTAGTTTTGCGTTCGCGGACGCTCCACAGCCGGATTTGACAGTCGACAAGGCCGCCGGTTGCGACGACGTCCGGCTCAGGCGACCAGGCGATCGCATACGCGCTGCCTTCATGGCCGAGCAGAATACGATCGAGCTTTTGCGTCGCGGCGTCATAGAGACGCAAGTGGCCGTCACTTGACACGGCGCCGAGCCAGCGGCCGTCGGGACTGAACGCCAGCGCATTCGATGCGCCGATATCGAGGCCTAGCGGCAACCGCGTGGCGACTTGCCACCGGCCACTGCCCGGCAACTTTGCCGGTCGCGGGACTAGCCCCGGCAAGGCGCCTTCGGCCGGCCCCGGCGACCAATCGACTTCGAGCGGCTTGCCGGCGTCGGCAAGCGAAGTTGCTGCGGTTGCGCCGGGCGTCTCGGCGCCGCGTGCGATTTTGCTGGCGGCGTCTTTTCCAGGTTCGGCCGTTTTACGCGATTTCTGCATTTGTCCGCGCGTTGCTGTGTTTCCCGCGAGATCGAACTCGGGGGCGAGCGCGCCATCGCGCCAACCATAAAACAGCGTGGCGCATGCCAGCAAAAACAGGAGGGCGGCAACGCCGACCAGCGCCGCTAGCCAAGGCCTTCGGGCCAACCGTTGAGGCGCCGCGATATCGCGTTTCCGTTGCGTCCCAGCCGGCGCCTCAACCAGGCTCGACTCAATTTCGGCGATTCGCTCGAGCACTTCCGCTGCCGTCTGCGGCCGGTCGGCAGGCGCTTTCGCCAACAGACGCAGAATCAACTCGTCGAGCGCCGCAGGCACGCCGGGATTGAGCGACGCCGGCGCGGCGGGGTGCTCCATGCTGACGGCCATCAGCGTGCTCAAGGCGTCGGGGCCCGAAAAGGGACGCTTGCCGGCGGCCATGCAGTACAGCACGCAACCCAGGCTGAACAGGTCGCTGCGGTGGTCGACCGGCTGGCCCCGAGCCTGCTCGGGCGCCATGTACGAGGGCGTCCCCAACACCATGCCGCTTTGCGTGAGCTGTTGCTCCGCGGCCGAGGCGCGGGCCAGGCCGAAATCGAGCAGCTTGACGCGGCCCGTTTTCGCCTCCAGCCAGATGTTGGCCGGCTTCACGTCGCGGTGGATCAAGCCGCATTCGCGCGCCGCTTCGAGCCCCGCGGCAATCTCGCGACCGATTCGCAACACTTCCGCCGTCGGCAGAGACTTGTCCGCCGCGGTCGATCCCTTTCCTTTTTCCAGTTCTTCCAGCCGCTCGGCCAGCGTCTGGCCGCGCAGCAGCGGCATGGCAATGTAGGGAGCGCCTCCGTCGTCGCCCACCTGGTGGATGGTCACGATGTTTTCGTGGTCGACGGCGGCGGCGGATTGCGCTTCGCGCAGGAAGCGGCGCCGCGCTCGGCGCTGGCGGCCAACCGCGGCTTCATCGCCTTCAGCGCCACGCGGCGGTTCAATTGCGTGTCTTCGGCTTCGAAGACGACGCCCATCCCGCCGGCGCCCAGTACGCGCAGCACACGGTATCCGCCCAGGCGGCCGATCTCGTCGGGCGCCCGCGGCGGCGCCAGAAAATCGTGCAGCTCCTCGCCCTCTTGTCCCGGCAAGGCGTCGGTCGTGGCTTCCAGGGCCGAACCGGTGGCGTGCGTGGCGTCTTTGGCAAGACATGTTAACTGCGTTGCGCGACGGATCAGACGCTCCATCTGCTCGCGCTGGTCGTCCGGCAGGACGTTGGTCTGCGGCAACGCACGAAGCGAGACCAGCAGCGGATCCGACGCATTGCCCTGCGGCGCCCCCTCGACGCACGTCGTGCAGGCAAACAGGTGCTCGATCACCGTTTCGGCGGCATCGTCCGACGACAACCCCAGCAGGGCTTGTTCGATTTGTTCAGGCGTTGGGCACGATGAATGGGGCATCCTTCTTGGCCCTCAACAAGGCTCTCTCCTTAAAGTAATATGCGCCCGAGGGCCGGAATCTGACACGCTACTCCAACATTCCCTCTAATTCTCGCCTGAGGCGCCGCAATACGCGGCTCTTGGCCGCGTAGACCGAGGCTACGCTGATGCCTAACTCTTCAGCGACTTGCTTGGCCGGGCAATCGTCGACCACCTGTCGCCAGCAGGCTTGCCACGTGGCGGGCTCGAATTGCTCGCGCATCACTTCCAGCGCGCGCGACACCAGATAACCGCGGTATTCGGCGACCCAGAACGCCTCGGCGGCATCGGGAACGGCCGCCTGGGCCAGCAGTTCCTCGCCGGCTTCCAGCGGCGCCGGCGCCGTGCGGCGGAACCGCTCGCGCCATTTGTTCAGGGTTACCGTGCGCAGCCAGCCGCGAAAAGTCTTGTCGCGGTCGTAGCGAAACTCGGGCAGCTTGCGCACCAGCACGGCGAACACGTCTTGCACCAGGTCGGCGGCGTCTTCGCCGTTTACCCCTGCGCAGCGCACCAGCCCAGCAACATGGGCGTGGCCAGCGAGACGAACTTCGACCAGGCCTCCTGGTCTCCCGGCTTTTGCAGGCGGACCAACAAACTCACCGGCGTCCTGTCCATCGCGGGCGTCTGTTCGTCGTTGGGAAAAGGCCGTTAGCGCTTTTGAGCGGGCTCCGCTTGTTCTGCCCCGGCGGCATGGCGGAGAGCTCGATTTTCACTGACCCGCAACCAAAATGCAAAAACTTTTTTTTGGCGTGTCAGAAAAATACCGCTTCGCGCATATCCCAAATAGTGCAACCCGACGCGCTGGCAGCTCAATGCGCTGGCAGCTCAATGCGCTGGCAACCACCGCACCGACACCCCCGCCGCGCCGACACCCCGGAGCTGGACGATGCAAAACAACCTGGCAAGGCAGGAATCTCAACTGGATGCGGCGGCCAATCGTGGCCGCCGGGCGCGCAACCGCGTGCAGAGAGGCCGAGCCTGGCGGTCAGATTGGAGTGGTGCGATCGAGCGGCTTGAAGAGCGGCGGTTGCTGGCCATCGATTGTGGCGCGGCGACGGCCCCTGCCGTCGACGCGGCTGACGGCGCGCCCGGACCAGCAACAATACGTGCAGCAGCAATACGGGCAGTTGCCCTTGAGCTTCGAGACCAGGAGCTTCGAGGCCAACCACGGCGAAAGCGATAGCCAGGTCAAGTTTCTCGCCCGCGGCGCCGGGTACTCGCTGTTCCTCACCGATTCCGGCGCGGTCTTCGATGTGCGCCGGTCCGCGGCAAGAACGACCGCAACTTGTCATTCAATTGCATGGGAAACTCGCATGCAGACTCAGCCCGCGCTGGCGTAAACGACGCTGCGACGTCGGCGGTAGTCGCCAAAGGTGAGTGTGAAACTTTTAAATAAATTAGTGAAAATTAACGAGCCGTTGGTTGTGCCTGCCGTCTGAAGCGCGGGCGGCGTCCCGATCCAGAGAGCTTTCGCTCTTGACGCGCCATCGATCCGGAGAGGGGGGCACTCGATTTTCAGAGGCGGAGCTCAGCAACAGGCCACAATCCGCGGCGTTATTAAAAGGCCAGATCGCCGCCTTTTCTCACTGCAATAATCGTTCACAGGAAATAGGAAATGCGATTCAGTCCCTTGTTCAGATCAAGGCAGGAAAGACGACGAAATAAACCGCAGAGGCGACACTCTCTATTTCAAACTCTGGAGCCACGGCGTCTCCTGGCCACGGTCGAATGGACTGGCGGCGGCGACGGCGTTTCTTGGAGCGATCCAGCCAACTGGGGCGGAAGCCTGCTGCCAGGCAACTCGGATGACGTGGACATCAACATCTCCGGAAACGTCACGATCCAGCACGCTTCGGGCGATGATTCGATTCATAGCCTCCACTCGACGCAACCTTTGACGCTTTCAGGCGGCTCCTTGACCGTTGCATCGACGGTGGAAATTGACGATGGTTTTTCGTTGGCGGGCGGTACGCTCTCTGGCGCCACGGTTGTTCCTGGGACTGGCGGTCAAGGCCTTTCGGTCTCGAGTGGCACGCTGGACGGAGTAACGCTCAATACCGACGTCGATCTGTCGTCCGGCAGTTTGTCCATCATTAACGGCCTGACGCTCAACGGCACGATGCAGATCGGCACGACCGACCATACGGGCGTGGGCTACTTGTCCTTCTCCGGCACGCAGACCCTTTCTGGCGCTGGTTTCATCATCGTCGGAACCCAGTCGCCTCAGTATGGGGCCCTCGACAACTTCATTAGTTCCGACAGCGTCGGCCTGCTCACTATCGGGCCCGACATCACGATCCATGGCAGTAGCGTGAAGATCACCTGTGCTGTCAATCAGGGCACGATCGTCGCGGACAACGCCGACGGACCAGGGCGAATCACCGTTGACGGCGGAAGCGGCGGGTTCACGAATCAAGGCGTCCTGCAAGCGAGCAACGGCGGAACGCTGTCGGCGAGCAGCATCAGCGGCGAGCTGAACTCGGTGACGGCCGACGGCGGTAGTGTTTACCTGCAGGGAACGGACTATGTGGTCAACCAGCCGATCACGGCCAACGCCGACGGCACGGTCAGGCTGGACGGAAGCTGGAGCGCTGCGGGGAGCCTTCTGGCCGATGGCGGAACGATCCAACTCGCGGGCCAGTTTACGCTGGACGATCAAACCCTGCAGTCGACCGCCGGCGGTCAAATCCAGATCCTCGGCGAGTTGGAAAACGCGGGCAAGGCGCTCGTCGTGGCGGGCCCGGGCGATTTAGTGCTGGACGGCGGCACGATCCACGGCGGAGCGGTTGAAAGCCCTCTGACCATTAGCCACGGCACGCTGGACGGGGTGACGCTCAATGCGGATGTCGATTTCTCGCACGGTTACCTGTCGGTTACCAACGGCCTGACGCTCAACGGCGCGATGCAGATCGGGACTACCGATAACACGGGCTACGGTCAGTTGATATTCTCTGGAACTGAGACGCTTTCCGGCGCCGGCAGCATCGAGGTCGGCAATCTGTATTGGGTGTATGGCGGGATCATCTACGGAACCTCTTATTATTACAACACGATCGCTGCCTCCGATCCGGCGTCGCTGTTGACGATTGGCGCCGGCATCACCATCCATGGCAGCACCGCGAATATTAGCTGTGCCGTCAATGAAGGGACGATTGCCGCAGACGCCGCAGGGCGAATCACCGTTGACGGCGGAAGCGGCGGGTTCACGAATCAAGGCGTCCTGCAAGCGAGCAACGGCGGAACGCTGTCGGCGAGCAGCATCAGCGGCGAGCTGAACTCGGTGACGGCCGACGGCGGTAGTGTTTACCTGCAGGGAACGGACTATGTGGTCAACCAGCCGATCACGGCCAACGTCGACGGCACGGTCAGGCTGGACGGAAGCTGGAGCGCTGCGGGGAGCCTTCTGGCCGATGGCGGAACGATCCAACTCGCGGGCCAGTTTACGCTGGACGATCAAACCCTGCAGTCGACCGCCGGCGGTCAAATCCAGGTCGCCGGCGAGTTAGACAACGCAGGCAAGACGCTCATCATGGCCGGTGCAGGCGATTTTGTGCTGGTTGGCGGCACGATTCATGGCGGAGCCGTTGATAGTGCTCTTACCATCGATAACGGCACGCTCGATGGCGTGACTCTGGATGGCGACGTCGACCTCTCTCGCGGCTACCTCGTGGTGACCGGCGGTCTGGCGCTCAACGGCGCCATGCAAGTCGGAACGAACGATAACACGGGCTATGGTCAGCTAATTTTCTCCGGAACTCAGACGCTTTCCGGCGCCGGCAGCATCATTGTCGGCGATCTGTACTCGGTCTACGGCGGGATCATTTACGGGACCACTTACTACTATAACAGGATCGCTGGAGCTGATTCTGCTTCGCTGCTGACGATTGGCCCTGGCATCAGCATTCATGGCAGCACGGCCGATATCGCCTGTGCCGTGAATCGAGGCACGATCAAGGAAGACCAGGCCGGGACGATTACCATCAACGCCGGCGGTTCGGACTTCAACAATCAAGGCAAGCTGCAGCTCAGCGGCTTTGGGTCATTGACGATCAACGGGCTCAAAGGAAATGCCGGAAGCGTCAGTATCGTAGACGCGGACAGCCAGGGGAGCATCTCGGTTAATGGCGCAGGATACGTCATCGACCAGCCCCTTTCCGCGGCTGGGGGCTCGATCAATTTGGATGGCGATTGGACCTGCGCGGCGCCTTTTCAGGGCGGCACGTTCAAGCTGGCCGGGAATTTCGCATTCGGCAATAACGTGCTTGCCCAATCAAACGTCGCTGAGATCCACTTGATGGGCACGCTGGACAATGCAGGCCGGACGCTTTCGCCGCCGTTGCACGGCAATTTGCTGCTTGCCGGCGGGACGATCGATGGCGGCGCGGTTTCCGCCAGCCCTGCCTTCACCGTTCAGTATGGCGTTCTCGAAGGCGTCACGCTGACTGGAACTTTCGGAATAGCGAACGGAACGCTCATCATCGCCGATGGGCTCACGCTTAACGGCGCCATCCTGTTGGGCACGACCGACAATACGGGTGCAGGAACGCTGCTGTTTTCCGGTATGCAGACCCTAGCGGGCAGCGGGAGCATTGTGCTAGGCGAGACTTATTCCTACTACAGCGGCGGCTACTTCGGTCAGTGGTATCAGTCGTACAACATCATCGGCCCCTACGACGCTGACTCCCAATTGACGATTGGTCCCGGAATTACGATCCACGGAATCAGCGGTTACATTACGTGCAACGTCAACCAGGGGACGATCGACGCCGATCAGGGCGGGGTCCTTACCGTAAACAGCGGTGGAGAAACGTTCGTCAATCAGGGCACGCTGGCCGCCGAGAATCAAAGTCAGCTTGCGCTGGGCGGCCGGGTCGTGATCTCCGGCGCCGGGCGACTTTCCGGAAATCTGACCGGGACCATTTCGACTGCCAGAAACATCACGGGGGCCAGCACCAACTCCTCGCAGTTCAACATGGCCGGGACGACAATCCTATCGGGCGGGACCGCCGCCTCGCCCACCCTGTTCGAAGCCATGAGCAAGGACCTCGGCGACCAGGCTGCCGCCTTTAATAGCAATTTTGCCTATGGCACGCTCTCGATCGCCAGCGGCGCGCACGTGCAACTCGTCGATCTGTCATCCGAGGCCGGCTCTCCCGATGCCGTCTATACGAACATGCTGACCGTCGCCGCCGGCGCGGTCCTCGATCTTAACGGCCTGCATCTTTATACGAGGCTCGTGGCCGTCGACGGCGCTGTCGTTAACGGCACGATTGCGCAGTTGCCTAACGCCGGCGTCTTGCCGCTCAACTCGCCAACTCCAGGAACGTTAGCGGCTGCGGGTGGCTTGGACGATTGGCAGTTCTTCGCCACGGCTGGACGTACGATCAGCGCGTATGTCGATCCTGGCGATGGCAGCGCGACGGCAGGCGCCCCTGAATCCGCAATTGGAATGGGCACAGCTTCAACTGCTCGATTCAGAGGGCCAGGTGCTCGCTTCGGCGGATAACCAGGCGACCGGAGGCCAGGCAAAGATCCTCAATTTTCGCGTCCCTGCCAGCGGCGACTATCACCTGCGAGTCTCGGCGGGCCCCGGTCATAGTTCGGCGAGCGGCAATTACATCGTGGCCGCGTACGATGCCACGCCCAATGTCGCCGCACTCGTGCTGAATCAACTTGCCGTTGGCAAATTGACCACCCCGCTGGCTGCCGATGAATGGAACTTCAACGCCGCGGCCAACACTCAGATCCAATTCGAGCTGGTCAATGAGTCGAGTCCGGCCATTACCTTCACGCTGGCGGGGCCGGACGGCTATGTCGCTTTCTCGGGAGCGTCGAGCGATTCTGACCTCATTACGTTGCCCACGGCAGGCGTCTATACGTTAAGGGCTCAATCGACTGGCGGGCAGACGGGAAGTTACGCGTTCCGGATCAATCAAACCGCTCTCACGCCCTTGACTCTTGGCTCAACTTTCGCCGATGCTTTCACGGCGAGCGGGCAAGCGCATCTCTATAGCATTGCTCTGTCCTCGGCCACTCCATTGTCGATCACATTGTCCGACGCCAACCCGGACGATCGTTACGAGATCTATGTCAGCCGCGGCATGCCGCCGACCCGCGGAACCTACGATTACCGCACCGCCAATGCCGCGCCAAATTCGTCCCCGATCAATGCCAGCTCCGTCTATGCCGACGGCGGTTCCCTCGACCGCTCGATCATCGTTCCGCGAGCCGCCGCTGGGATCTGGTACGTGCTCGCCTACGGAGCTTCCATTCCCACGGCGGCCAGCTTCAGTGTCTCTGCAAACGCTGCGAGCGTGCTTGTGAACTCGATGACTCCCAGTCACTCCGGGGACGACTTCGATACGCGGATTACGCTCGCCGGAGCCGGTTTTACCGCCGGCTCGCAAGTTGCGATGATAGCCGCCGATGGGACCTCGTATGTGCCGATGGCTACGAATATCGTGTCGAGCACTCAGTTGACCGCCACGTTCGCGGCTCACTCCGTTTCGCCCGCCGACAATTACACGCTCCGCGTCACTCAGTCGGACGGAACCCAGGCATCGCTGGCCGGATTCAAGCTCGTTTCAGGAGGCCAAGGTCATTTAACCACCCAGATTTCCGTGCCGAATCCGCTGGGGAATCACATGGCGGGCGTTGTCTACGCCACGTACACGAACGATGGCGACGCTCCCATGGCCGCTCCGATCATCACCGTTGTCGGATATCGACCTTACGATGGCCCCATTGGCAATTACGGATACCTTGTGCATGCTAATGCAGTTGGCCCGGCCGGCTCCCCAGCATTGGCGACCGTCACCGAAGCTTCCGCTTCCCCCGCAGCCGTAGGAGTCGCGGGCGCCTCGTACGCGGCCGGCGGCTTCTTGACGCTAGATCCAACCCTTGTCACCGCAGGAGTCTGGTCCAATGGACCGCCTGCAGGTTACAGTCCCGACGTACAGTTTCTGGCAAGCCGCGCCACCCCGGGAATTATTCAGCCGGGGGAGTCCGCGACCATTCCAATCTACTACGCCGGCTGGGTGCAAGATCAATGGAACTTCGACGATCGGACTCTCTATTTCCGAATCAATGTGACCGACACGTCGAATTCGCAGCCAATCGATTGGGCTTCGATCGCCGCCGGTCGAAGGCCGACCGGGTTTACGCAGAACGCTTGGAATGCCTTGATTCCAAACCTTTCCGCCCAACTTGGCCCGACGTGGGGAACCTATGTAGCTCGACTCGACGCCGACGCCCAGTATCTCGCTGACATCGGACGGCCTGTCAGCGACATCGCCGCGCTGTGGGCGTTTGAGATTGCCCAGGCCAATGGCATCAACCCTGTACAGACGCTGTCCTCGGCCGTCGACCTGTACCTGGATGCTCCGGCCTTATCGCTTGTCGTCGAACGCAGTTTCGGTTCGACGGTCAGCGACCGCAATCAAATGGGCCCGTTCGGCTACGGATGGGCGATGGACGGAGGATGGGGCCGTAGGCTCACTGGCCGGATCGTGGACGACGAAAACATCGTCACGATCACAGATACCCACGGCACGCAGCGAGTGTTTCAACGAGACAGCCGCCTCGCGGGCAATGCGCCTACCCCGACCTGGCGCCTACTTTGCTCAAGCAGGCGACACCGGACGTTGCGATGCTTGCCACGGGCGTCTACACGCTCACCGAAATGACCGGATTCGTCACGGGATTTCAAGACGGCCGCGTGACGTTTGTTCAGGACGCTAACGGAAATCGCATCACCGCCGACTACGATTCGGGTGGCCGCTTGTCCGCGCTTACCAATGGCGATCAGTCGATCACGTTCAGCTACAACTCGGCGGGCCGCATCACTGCCGCGGCTGATTCCCTCGGGAGAACGACGACTTATGAGTATGATGCAACCAACAAGTACCTGACTTCCGTCACCGATTACAACGGGTACTCCACGCTGTATACCTACGCCGCTGACGGCACCGTCACGACCGCCCATGCCCTCGCGTCCGTGACGCACGCCGACGGCACGCAAGAGCTTTTCGATTACGACGGCCAGGGCCGTTTGTTGCGAATCTCCGCCGCCGCCGGTGCGCAGGCTGTCGAGTTTAGATATGCCGCCGCCAGCGCTGTCTCCGCCGTCGACGCTGCGGGCGGGACGACCACTTACTATATTGACGACCGCGGCCTGGTGGGCAGGCTCGTCGACCCCTTAGGGCACAACCTACTACGCCTACGATTCAGTAGGCAACCTTACGCAGGTTACTGACCCGGCCGGCCAGATCGCGTTGTATGCTTACGATTCACGGCATGAATTGCTCATCGACCGACGCTGCGGGGAATCTGACGCAGTACTCGTACGGAGCTTTGGGCCGGCTGACGAGCGTGCAGGATGCCAAAGGCAATGTCACGCGGTACGCTTACGACGCTAACGGCAATCTGACGGCTACAATCTACGCCGACGGCGCCATCGAGAAACACGCCTTCGATCCGATCGGGCAATTGTTGCAGGCGACCGATCCCAACGGAACGGTCAGCAACTACGAATACGATGCCTCCGGCCGGCTGCTGTCGGCCGCCTATTCCGACGGCACGCAGACCACGTTCGCCTACGACGCCGTCGGAAACTTAATCTCGACT
>CAWAYY010000053.1:0-26922 GCA_963786255.1 Pirellulales bacterium | reverse complement strand
CCGCCGGCGCCGCCGGTCACGGTGAAGGCGCCCGCAGCGTTTGCAAAGTTGAACAGCGTGTTCAAGCCCGACTTGGCGAAGGCGCCTTCGGTTGCGCCGCTCGGCGTGTAGGTAAGGGCATCGTTATGTGCCGTGCCGTTGACGGTCAAGCCATTGCCGCTGGCGTCAAGATTTGCAACTTCAACGCCGCTGAGCGTCACGATTCCGCCGTAGCCGCTGATGGCCGTGTCGCTCGGTACGGCCGCGTCGGCGAGATTGACGGTGACCAACCCGACGGCGCCGGCGAGGTTTAAAACGTCGCTGGCCGACGGCTCGCCGCCGTTCACCGCCGTCGACAAGTAGGGAAGCCCGCTGATCAGATTGAATTGGTCGTCGCCTGCGAGGCCTTCGAGCGCCAAATGGTCGACCCCGATCTGCTGGATCGGCAGATTTGCGTTGAGCGTCACCGCGCCGGTGTTCGCGACGGTGAACAGGTCGTTCACCCCAGTTCCGTAGACCGTGAGCGTGTCGCTGCCGCCGTTGGCGTTGACCGTTACGCTGCCGCCGCCGCCCAACGCTTGATAGGTCAGGCCCAGCCAGTTGCCGACTTGAATCACGCCGCCGTCGGTCGCAGGGCCGGGCGTCGCCGTAATTGCGTCGGCGCCGCCGCTGCCGTTGATCGTGAGCGGGTCGTTGTTGCCGTTGCCGTTCAGCACCAGGTTTTCAACGTTCGCCAGAGAAATCGTCGAGCTGATCGTGGAAAGTCCGACCGTGCCGCCGTTCGAAGAAGATGGGGAGTAAGCGACGGTTTGCGCCGCCGTGCCCAACGTCTCGATCGACACGTTGTCGCCAAACGCCCCGCCGCCGGCGACCGGCGGGCCTCCGTCAATGCCGACGTTGACGTTCCAGTTCTCGTTGCCCGGCGCGGGCGCCTGGACGACGATGTCATCGTTGCCGGCCAAGGAGTTAATCTGTAAGGATGCCGAGTTGATGAAGGCCAGCGTCAAGGCATTGCTCATCTGCACGGCGTAGTCCTGCACGCCGTCTGCGCCGACGGCGCCAAATTGCGTCTGGTTCGATGCGTCGATGGCAGTGACGGTGATCGTATCGTCTCCGCTCGTGCCCGAGATGACCACCGGGCCGGGATTGGTCACGGTCGCCCGTTCGATGTGCGTGAAGCTGACCGGTTGGTTGGCGCCGATCACGAAGCCGCCCTCGTCGGCGTGGGGACCTTGGCTGTAGGCCACGGAGCCGCCCCCTGCAAGGATATTGATCTGGTCGCCGTTGGGCGGCGCCAGCGGCGGGTTGACGCCGATCGGGTCTCCGCCGTCGATCGAGACGGGGATCGCGCCGGCCGTCACGTTGAACGTATCGTTGCCTTGCAAGCCGTTGACGATTAGCGCCTGCGGGGCGCCAGCGCTGAAATCCACAATGCCGCCGCTTGCGCCCGTGTTTACGCTGTTGCCAGGCACGTTGACGCCGATGGTATCGGACGACGCCGAGGCGTTGACCGTCAACGTATCCGAGCCGCCGGATGAGAAATCGACGTGCACCGTGTTGGCGGCCGCGTTTTTATAATTCACCACCGGTGCAAAGCCGTTGTCTTGCAACGTGCCCGCGTTGCCGCCGGTCGGCGTGACGACCAGATTGTCGCTCCCTGCAGAGCCGTTAACGTTGAACGCGGCGCCGCTCGCGTCGACGTTGAGCGTTTCCACGCCGCTCAAGGTAACCGCGCTGAAGCCCATTTCCTGGACGCTTCCCGCTCCCAGATCAACCGTTACCGGCGACAGGCCGTCGCCCATAAAGTTCACCACATCGCTGGCCGATGGGTCGCCGCCGATCACCTGGATTCCGCCGGGGAAGTTCGCGGCGGCCCCCGCGTCGATGGTGATGCTGTCGTCGCCCGCCAGCGAGTTGATCACCAGGGAGTTGAACGCCGAGACGTCGATCGTGTTGCTAAAGCCCAGCGCGTTGGTTACCTGGACTTTGCCATTGGCCAACACTTCGATCGTGTCGTTGGCAGCCGTGCCCTGAATCACCGCGGCGGCGCCCGTGACCGACGCGTTCTCGACGTTGCTGAAACTCAGCGACAACAGCGACGCGCCTGTAGCGTCGACCGGCTGAACGATACCTGACCCGGGAGCAGAACCTGGCGTAATCGTGGCGTTGGCCGTCGTGACCGCCAGCGTGTCGCTGTCGGCGCTGGACTTCGCATCGAGCGATGCCGACTGGATGCCGCTGAGGGCGAAATTGACCGTCGGGCCGCCCGAGGTCTGCGAGAGCGTTCCGCCGTCGCTGGCGTTTGCCGCGTAGGCGAAGGTATCGTTGTTTGTTGTACCGAGAAGCTGGAACGAATCGCTTCCGGCGCCGCCCTGCACATTGATCGAACTCGTTGGCGGCGCCCCCGCCGAACCCAGGTTGGCGAATTGAATCACCGGCCCGGCGTTGACCTGGATCGTGCCTGTGCTGCTGTTCACGTCTGCGGCGGTAATCGTGTCGTCGCCGCCGGTTCCGTTGACGGTCAGCGCGTCATTGCCCGTTCCGCCGCCGCCGTCGATGTTGATTTTTTCGACATTCAGGAAATTGATCGTGGTTTGCGGAGAAGCGGAAAGTTGTTCCGTAATCACGCCGTTGTGACTCGAAGCGCCGGGAGTGACGCTGTACGAGTCGCCGGCGTTGGCCGTGCCGGGCAAACTGATCGTGTCGCTGCCGTCGGGAAGGCCGCCGTCCACATTCACGGTCAACGGGCCGTAGTTCGTCACCGCAGCCGCGTTGCGGCCGGTCACATCAAACGTATCATCGCCCGCCAGACCTGCCAGGCTGATCGTATTGAAGTTGCTGAAGCTCCGCAGGTTGTACAGCGGAGCACCGCCGTTGCTGTCGCTGACTTGCACCCAGGCGTTGCCGAGAGCGCCGGCGAGGGTGAAGTCGGCATTGAACGTATCGTTGCCGCTGGTGCTCGGGTTGGCCGGATCGGTTCCTTTGAGCGTGAGCGAATCCGTGTCGCCTGCCGCGCCGGCGGGGCTGCTGCCGGCGACGATGATGTCCGTGTTTTGCGTATAATTGATCACGGCGATCGGCGTGCCGGCGGCCTCATTGTTGTCGATGATCTGGCCCGCCCCCGGCGCCGACGGTTGCACGGCGATGCTCTCGGACAAGCCCGAGAGGCCGTTGTACGTAATCAGATTCGTGCCGGCGCCGCCATTGATCGCGACCGCCACATTCCACGGCAACGCGGCTGTGGCGAACGGCGTGATGACGCTCTGGTCGTCCAGGCTCGCTCCGTTGAAGGCAAAGTCGGTAACGCCGCTGAATGAGAACAGCACGCCGCCGTTGAGCGTGAACGTACCTGCTCCCTGACCGCTTCCGGTAAGGACCATGACGTTGGCCACGGCAGTCGCCCCGTCGAGGATGACGCTGCCGCCGCCGGCCGGATTGAGCAGATTCACGGCCGCCATGTTGTTGAACGTCACCGGCTGCCGGCCCGCGGCCGTGATGGTGTTGCCGACGATCGTCACGGGCAGTCCATCGGCATTGAAGTTCAGCATGTTGCTGCCCGTCCCGCCGGTCACCGTGATCGGCGTGGCGACGGAAGGAGTGATTGTAAACGTGTCGTTGTTGGCGTCGCCCGCGTCAACGTCGACCAAGGCTGAGGTTGCGATGAGCGTGCCTTCGACCACCACGTTGGCGCCGGCCGTTTCGACCGGATTGTGGTTGTGGTCGGCCGTAATGGTGATGGCGCCGCTGGCCTCAATCGTTGATCCGGCCTGCACATAGATGTTGTCGGCGGCCTGAAGCGTGACGGTCGACCCGGTGGACTGGACGGTTACGCCCGGAAGCACGGTCAGGTCATCGCCTGGCGTCATGGATTCCGCCGCCGAAAGCACGATGGGGCCGGGCGACGTCATGTCGGCCGAAATGGTCAGCGGGCTGCCGGAGTCGAGCGTGACGATATTGGTCCCCGCCCCGGTGGCGCTGATCGGCCCGGTGACGTTGATTCCCTCGCCGGCCGCCGCGTTGCCCTTGTTCTTGATCGTTACATCGCCTCCGCTCGAGTTGGAGATGCCGGTGATCTTGAGCGCTGCGGGCGTGCCGGCCGTGTTATCGATCACGATGTCGCCGGAAGTGGTGTTGGTGGCGTTGAGCGTGCCCACACGCGTGACGAGAGGATTGGCCGCCGTGCCGATGCCGTTGGCGGCGACGATCGTCAGCCCGGTGGCCAGAATGTTCGGCGTGCCGGGGGCGGCCCCGTTGGTGATGGCGCCGGTCGAAATGAGCGTGACGCTGCCGGTGGCGACAATCTGGTCCAGGGCGGTATTGCCGACCACTTGCAAATAGCTGTCGGTCGGGCCGGCCATCACGTTGACCGCGCCGGTCACTTGCAACCCCAGCGGGTTAGTCGGGCTGCCGATCACGTTGGCCTGGTCGCGGGCCGCGATGGCCTGGGCGCTGACGACCTGGGCCGTCTCGCTCGCAAGCAGTGCGTTGGCGGCCGCGGCCTGGGCAATCTGAGCCGATGCCTTGGCGGCCTGCTGCGTCAACAGCTCTGCTTGCAAAGTGGCATTGTCGTCGCCAGCGAGGAGATCGGCGGCCACGTCCGCGTTGCCCAATTCGGTCACTTTAAACGCCTGCGCGGCCGCCGCGACTTGAGCCGCGCCGATGCCGATCCGAATTGCATCTTCGGCAATTTTCAGAGCCGCGTAGACCGCGTTGGCGCCGCCGTCGCCGAAAATCGGAATGGCCTGCGCCGGGCCCGCGATGGCCAACGCAATGTCGACCCCGAGGTCGACAACGAGATCCGCGGTCTGCAGGGACGCCACGACCAGGTTCAGCGTGTTAAGCTCATCCGCCGCGTCGTTATAGGTTTGATCAGCGGCCGCGGCCGCCGCCTGATCCGTCGCCAGCGTCGCCGTTAACGTTGTCACGTTGCTATCGATGATTGGCAACTGGGCGTTGAAGGCGTCGGAAGAAGTCTGCTCCGCGGCGGCCGCGGCAACCGCGGCGGCCGCCGCCGCGATCTTGAGCTCTTCGTCGAGTTCCAGTTGCCTGGCGGTCGGGCCGTTGCCGCTCAGCGTTGTCGTGCCGGCAATGATGTTGACGGCGGATGGTCCATTGCCGTCGAGAATGATCCCGCTGGCGGACTGGACCGTGACGTCACCCGTCCCCGCGTCGAGCAGGCCGATGGTGATGTTGTAGTCGGCAGTGACTTTGATGTTACCGCCTGCCGTCTTGAGGTTGCCTAGCACGGCGACCCCGCCGCTGCCCGGCGTCGTACCGGCCTCGACGGTGATCGTGCCGGCTCCGGTGGTCTGGATCGTGTTCGCCTGGTTAACGAAGACGATCGGTCCCGTCTCTGTTTTGAGCAACAGGGAACGGCCGTTGGCGAGGGACACCGGGTTGCTTCCCAGGTCGAGAATGGTAATGGACGCGGCATCGAAGGTCAGCGTGCCGGTTCCAGGCGTTTGCAGCGCGCTTGCCGTAATCGCCAGCGGGCCTGCGTTCGTCATGTACACGCCGCCTGAGCCGCCGTCCGCAGTGGTGATCTGCGCCACGAGGATTTCCAGAGGGTTCGCGGACGTGCCGATGCCGCTGCCGGCGACGATGCTCAGCGTCTGGGCGGTGATGTTGACCCCGGGCGAGGCCAAGCCGTTGGTGATCGAACCGGCCGCGTTCAAGGTGACCGCGTTGCCTTTGGCGGTGACCGTCATGAGCGTGATGTCGCCCGCGCTTGTGAAATCGATATCGGCGCCCTGGCCCGCCGATGTCGCGGTCAAGGCGATGGTTCCCGTACCCAGGTCGTTGATGTAAATGCCGCCGACTGCCGCCGTGGCCGTGATGGACGAAACCTGGGTTTCCAAGGCGTCGCTGGCCGAACCGATCGATGCTCCGCTCAGCGTGGCGCTTTGGGCGGTGACGTTGAGCGCGGGACCGTTTGAGTCGTTCAATGCGCCGGTCGCCGACAACGTCACGGCCTGGCCGGCCGCGGTCACCGAGCCGACATTGAGGTTCCCGAGCGTGGTGATGCTCACGGCCCCGCCCGTCGCCGATGCGGACGTTACGCTCAAGGCCTTGCTGTTGCTCAGGAATAAACCGCCCCCCTGCGCCGCCGTTGGCGGTCAACGTGCTGACCGCGGTCTGCAGCGCGCCTGCGCTGGCGCCGATGCCGTTCGACGCGGTTAGCGAGAGCGTGTTGGCGGCTACGTTGAATGGAGAGCCTGTCCCGACTAGAATCGCTCCGCCGGCGTTGAGCGTCACCGTGCCCAGCGCGGAAACCTTTCCCACGGTCATGTCGCCCGCCGTGGCGGTCACCTGGATGTCGCTGCCCGTCTGTGTTCCCGGATTGGTGAAGCCCTGGCTCACGGCGTTCACGGTGAGCGGATTGGCGGCCTGCACGATGACGATATTGCCGGCGGTTGTGGTCGCATTGAGGGTCGCGACGTTCGTTTTGATTGGGCTTCCTGTCGCCCCGATGCCGGCGCCTGCGGTCAAGGCGACGGTTCCGCCGGTGAGGCTCACCGTCGGCGCCGCGAGGATTGATCCCGAGGCGGTAATGCTGGCCGCGTCGACGGCGCCGAGCTGCACGTCGCCGCCGGTATTGGTAAACGACACGATCGCTCCGCCCGACGCGGACAAGCAGCGCCGTGCTCGTCGTGAAGTTGAGTGATCCGCCCGTGTAATTGATCGCTACGTCGCCGGCGTTGGTCGTAGCCGATACCGTGCTCAACCCGGCCGTGTCGTTCACAAAAATCCCGGCGCCGGGGGCCTTGACGGTCGCCGACAGATTGGCGGCGGTGACGGTAAACGGCGTGCCGCTGCCGCCAATGCCCGATTGCCCGGTCAGGTTGACGGTCTGACCGCTGACGTTCATGCCGCCGCTGCTCAACAATGCGCCGCCAGTTTCCTGGATGGTGACGGTATCCGGTGCGGTAATGACGCCGATGGCCAGGGTCGGGGCGGAGCCTGTCACCGACACATCGCTGCCGGCGCCGCCGGCAACCACAGACACTGCTTTGCCCGGGATCAACTCGGCAAGGAAGATGCTGCCGTTGGTCGTGCTGGCGCTGAAATTCTCGACCGTCATGCCAATCGCGCCGCCTGTAACGCCGACTGAGCCGCTGGCCATCAGATTAACGCTGCGAGCAAGGACGCTGTTCGTGCCTGGCGTACTCTGCGCGATTCCTCCGCCTGTTGAGTGGATCGTGGCCGCATTGGGAGCGACGACAGTCGTGGACACTCCTTGGTGCTCGCGAGCAGGATGGGGCCGGCGGCGGTGACGGAGACATCGTCGGTCCCGATGATGTCGTTTCCGTTACTGTCCTTGAGGACGACCTGGTTGCTCCCGTTGAGGACGGGCGTCAAGCCGCCTTGTAGAGCCAGGATGGAGCTGATGATCAGCCCCGGACCATTCGAATCGGATATATAGACGCCGCCGTCGTGGGTCGCTGCCGTAAGCGCTCCGATCGCGGTCCGGATCGGACGGCTTGACGTGCCGATCGCGCTGTTGGTCCCGGTGGTCGTCAGCGCGGCGCCGTCGGCGGCGGTCAAGTTAATCGGCCCGGCGCCATTGTTGCCATCGGTGATGGCGCCAACGGAGCTCAAGGCGATCATCGTCGCGCCGGCATTCAGGGCGCCGAGCGGCATATTTCCCGCCGTATTTGCGAGAGTGATAAAGCCGTCCGTGGTGGCGGCATTCAGCAGGGTAGCGGCATTCACTTTGAGCGGAGCGCCTGTGCCGCCCCCGGCCGCTGAGGTGCCGATCTGGTTGCCGGAGCCGGTCGTCGTCAGCGACACCGTGGCGCCGGAAACGTCGGCCCCGCCGTTGGTCTGACTTTCCGTAATGCTTCCGCCGGCGCCGGAGAGCGTCACGTCGCCCGTGGAAGAGACTGCGCCGTTGGCGAACAGGATGCCGGCGCTGGCTCCGTCGCCGGGTGCGCCGGTGATGCTGACGAGCGCGGGAGAAACGCCCGTCGCCTGGAGCTGGCCGCCGGCCTGGATTTCAACGCCATAGTTGCCGCTGCCGCTGTTGCCGCCTTTTCCCGCCAGCGTGATGGCCCCGGTCGCCGTCGCGAGGACGGCATTGTTGATGTTGATGCCGACAAAGTTGCCGCTTGTGGGCGTCGCCTGCTGGTTGGCATTGAGCTTGATGTCGCCGCTGCTCGTCGAAGCGTTCGCCCCCGAGTTGAGTACGATGCTCGTACTGACAGTCGCGTCGAGCGTGTTGGCGCCGAACGACGAATTGCCGCTGAACTCCAGGCCGGGAGCCGCCGGCGAGTTTTGCAGATCGATGGTGAAGTTGTTGACGTACGCGCTGAAGCCGCTGTCAATAAACGACACCGACGCGCCCGTGCCGCCGGCATCCGTAATGTGAATGCCCGTCGAGAAGGCGGTCTGTCCAGCGGTCGTGACCGTCAGCGTAGAACCGCCGACATTGGCGTTGGCGTCGTTCGTACCGGTCCAGGTTCCGGAAGCGAGGGTCAGCGCGTAGGTATTGCCATTCGACGCGATCTGCAAGGCGTCGTTCGCCTGCAGAGTAATGTCCAGCGTTGGCGCGTTGTCCGCGAACGTCGCTAACATGCACCGATCTTCCAGCGGCTGAATGTTGAGCGCTCGCCGCCGCTCTGCCGAGTCGATCTGAGAAAGGAAAGACGAAGCCGGAAACAAACCGGGGAAACGACGCGCTTTGTTCTCGCGGACTTTACGCGAACGATCGGTGCGGCGTTTTTGCATCGCCGGGTTCCTTAAGCGATTTACCTTACTCGGTATGAAACGCGCACCAAGCGAGCGCCGCCCTTGTTGGCCGTGGCCCGTCTAACGGTGCAGGGCGCAGCGAAGGCCGTCGCATGGTAATGAGCGGACTTTGCGAAAACAAGGGGGGAGGGGGTGGGGAGGGGCTTTCCGCCTCCAGAGCGGCGTTCGCACGCAGGAGCCAGAAACCAGACCTTCAGGCAAGAGGCGAGCCTGATTGAGAAAGAGGGAACTCCCGCCAACTCCTGGGTGTCGTTCGGAACGGATGGGGGCGCCGCCATGTATGCCATCGGCAGCAAGAATATCACCGCTGTCTTGCGAGAAAACGTCCTCAAAGTGTCGCCGAATTCTGCGATGTAAAACGTGGCTGGCGCTATTCCAACGGAGTTTTGGGATTTACGTATCGGGCGCTGCTATCTACGATCCGACAATGCCCTCACGGCTGGGGGGCTGCGTCGGTGCGCCGCACAGCGTACTTACTCCTTGCACCGGAAGGCAGTTCGTGGCTGCTCGTTCTCAATTTGACTGTGTGATCATCGGCGGCGGGCACAATGGACTCACGGCCGCGGCGTACCTGGCCCGCGCCGGCAAGAAGGTGTGCGTCGTCGAACGTCGCGGCGTGCTGGGCGGCGCCGCCTCCACCGAGGAGCTTTGGCCCGGCTATAAGGTCTCGACGGCCGCCTATGTCGTCAGTCTGTTGCTGCCCGAAATCATCCGGGACCTGCGACTGTCGCACTATGGTTTCAAGGTTTTGCCGCGCAGTCCGTCGTCGTTCACGCCCCTGCTCGATGGACGATCGCTCCTGATGGGGCCGGAGCCGGGATTAAACCAGCGCGAGATCGCCCGCTTCTCCGAAGACGATGCCGCGGCCTATCCTCGCTACGAAGCGTTGCTGGAGCGCGTCGCCGCTCAGATCGAGCCGGTCTTGATGTCGGCGCCGCCGGATGCCTTGCCCTTGCCAGCCGAGTGGCGCCGCAAGGGCCTGGCCAAGCAGGGCGCGACGCCGCCAAGCTTTGGAACCTTCGCACTGCAGCCGCCTCGCTTGGAGGCGATTTGCCCGAAGCGATTGAACTGCTCACCGGGGCCGCGCGGCCAATTCTCGAGCGCTGGTTCAAAAGCGAACCTCTCAGAGCCACGCTGGCGACCGACGCCATTATCGGCTCATTTGGTTCCATCTCGGCGCCCGGCAGCGCTTACGTACTGCTGCACCATGTTATGGGACAGGCCGGCGGTGCGCGAGGCGTGTGGGGCTACGTGCAGGGGGGCATGGGCAAGCTCAGCGAGGCGATTGCACAAGCGTGCGTCGATCTGGGGGTCGAGATTCGCCGCGAGACCGAGGTCCGCCGCATCGCCGCGTCCGACGGACGCGTCTCCGGCGTCGCCTTGTCCGATGGCAGCCAGTTGGAGTCCCGCGTCGTGGCCTCGAGCATCGACCCGCATTGGACGTTCGAAAAGCTCATCGATCCGACGGAGTTGCCTGAAGACTTCCGCGACGCGGTCGTGCGCATCGACTACTCCAGCGCCTCGGCCAAAATCAATCTGGCGCTGGCCGAACTGCCCGATTTCACGAGCCGTCCCGGCAAAACGCTGGCGCCGCACCATCATGGCACAATCCACATCGGACCGGATCTCGAATATCTCGAACGCGCCTATGACGACGCCAAGTACGGACGTCCCAGCGAGCATCCCATCCTGGAAATCACCTTGCCGACGAGCGTGGACGACACCATCGCCCCGCAAGGCAGGCACATTATGTCGATGTTCGTACAATATGCGCCCTACCGCCTGGCCGAGGGCGATTGGGACAGTCAGAAGGAGTCTTTCGCCGACCGCTGCATCGAGGAACTGGCCCAGTACGCTCCCAACGTCCCTGGCGCTATTCTGCACCGGCAGGTTCTCAGTCCCTTGGATCTGGAACGCACGTTCGGGCTGACCGGCGGCAATATCTTTCAAGGGTCGATGTCGCTTGGGCAGCTTTACTCGCTACGGCCCGTGGCCGGCTGGGCAGATTACCGGACGCCGATCCGGGGCCTGTACGTCTGCGGCGCCGCCGCTCACCCAGGCGGCGGCGTGATGGGCGCCTGCGGCAAGAACGCCGCCGAGGAGATCCTGCGGGATGTCTGATGGGCGGTTTCCGCGCCGGGGAGACGGATCACTTCGAAGTCAATTCGACGGGAATGGTATTCGATCCGGCTTGCACGGACTTCTTGATGCCCGACTTTCGCGGGTCATTGAACTTCAGAGGAACGATATGCGTCACCTTCATCGCCTTCGGGCGACTGGGCTTCGTCGCATCTCCGCTGGAACTCTGCAAGGCGAGGACGTCTCGCTCTTGCCGCGACGCGGGATCGTCAGGGAAAGCGTCCTTTACAACTCCAACATAGTACTCTCCGGGCAACGTTCCAGCGCCTGGCTCGGCCCCCAATCCCGCCCCCACGGCCGTCAGGAGATACTTTCCTGATGAATCAGTGATTCCGGTAGCCGAGGCGCCGGACCCTTCCTGTGTCGGAATGAACGTAACGGTAGCGCCCGCCAGCGGCTGGCCGTCGAGGGTAACAATTCCTTCCACCGGATGTGTGTCGATGGTTGGATGCGCCCCGCATCCCGCCAACGCGACCGCGCAGACCACTCCGGAGCTCCATAACGCGCATGAAACAAGTGCTCTAGTTGATGTCATGTGGTAACTCGCGATGTTCAGTACTCGTTCTTGCAGCCAGCCTGTTCGAACCTGCCATTGCCCGTTCAATTGCTCTGAGTGACGCCTCCCATGCCCTGTTCGCCGCTGCGCGAGGTGCCCATCGCTCCCCAAACGCCGTACGGAGACGGGCCCATATAGTTCTGCGGGTTGCCGCCGCCGTAGGTTGACAGTTGCTGCACGGTCGCCGTGGGGTTTCCAGCATTGATTGCGTCGTTGACAAAGCGCACGGAACCATCGAGCATGGTCACGTTGACTCCGCCTGGGTGAAAACTGCTGGGGGTGATCAGCGCCCAACTCTCCGCGGCGATTCCGCAGCTTGGCCCGTTCGGGGGCAGCATGTGGAAATACCCCGTGTAAATGTGCAAGCCGTCGGTCCATGACCAGCCAATCTCGCGGTAGTCTCCTGCGCCGAGCCAACGTTCCCCGTGTATAAGTTGCCGGGTCCAACCATTGCCAGGCAGAGGCTCGGCGGAGATCCGCTGGAGGTGTTGACTGGCGCCCCGCGGCAGAAGCCAATCGTCACGCGCCGGTCGTCTGTCCGGCCAAGCTTGCACTCGCTGATGGCGGCCGTATTGCTCAACCCGTCCGAGACCATTCCATATTTCAAAACCGTGCGGCCGCCCACGCCAAATACGCCCCGACATTCATACCAGCCGTTATCCAGCCAGTAGTCGCCCCGATTGCCATGGTAGCTCGTCGGAGCCACCCGATCCTGTTCGTCATAACTGTACTGCTCGTCGGAAGGGCAGAGGAAATTCGGGATGGTTGCCGCCGTAAAGTCGCTTTTTGCCGTCCAGGGATTCGTGGTGTAACAATACTCATCGAGGAAGACGTTGTAACGCTGCTGCTGTTCAATGTACGGCAGCAAGACCACGAGATAGCTCCACCGAGAGCTTGTGCCTGGCCAATTGTTGGAACTCGGGTGCTTCAACATGGGCTGGTAGACCGTGGTCGGCAACTGATGATTGACGTCGTGGAAGTTCTGAAGGCCGATCCCCAATTGCTTCATGTTATTGGTGCATTGCGTGCGGCGCGCCGCTTCGCGCCGCCTGAACGGCTGGCAGCAGTAGCGCGATCAGGATTCCGATGATGGCGATAACGACGAGCAACTCGACCAGAGTGAACCCGCGCCTGGCAGCAGCGCACGTTGGAGAAACGATAACGCGACGAGACATGAAAAACCCCCAGACTACATGTGAAATGCGGATTTCAGCGCAGCAACAATGTCTGCGCAAGACGACAATTGCCTCGGCTCTGCTGCCGGCCGCCTTCACTAACCGTAAAGAACCTGTCGCCATCGTGGCGGGTGCGAAAACCTATGCCCAAGCGGCCGTCGCTTTGCTGCCGATTCCCTGCTGCGCTCGCGTCTGAAACGCGGAAGACGAACAGATCGACATGTAAAACTCGACAGCGAGAAGGCGCCGCGTCAACGATGCCGTCCGCTTGGCCCCCCGACGCCCGAGCATAGAAAGATCGCGCGAAGCCCCGACAACTTACAGAGCCTTTCAAAGGCCAAAAGAAATGAAACGCCCTTAGGCGGGCGGATACCCCAACAGCCCATAAACGCTCTACGTAGAGCTCCCACTCGGGCAGAATAACGCGCCCGGATAGCGCATGCAAGATAATAAAGTTAAATATAACATCTTAACATCTATCCGGAATCTAGCTTCTCTGAAGGAGTATTGAAGCAAACGTTATGTAGTTATTCGGGCGATTACAATTTGGAGTGGGCTCGCCGGACAGCCTGGCGTTGTTGCATCCTTGCCTTGCCGCAATGGGAGCCGGACCGTTTTCGTTGCTTGTGCCCTGCGCACGGAGCATCAGTTCGTGACCTCGTCTTGGGGGCCGATCGACGCTGACAGCGATCAGTGAACGTGGATGAAAGGGGCGAGCCGAACGCCGCGCGGCATGGAAGTGGGGTGGCGGCGAGCGCACGCAGGGCCCCGTCGGCACAATCCGCCAGAGAGCGCGTGGACTCGCTTGCAAGAGATTTCGCCTGCAAGGCGCCGCCCGTCGTCATTCAGCGGGGAGAGCAAGGAATCGCCGTCAGAGATTGGCCTGCCCGCGTTCGGCGTCCCCGGAATAAGCCATTCCAGGAAGTGGACAGGGCCGGGATCGAACCGGCGACACACGGATTTTCAGTCCGTTGCTCTACCAACTGAGCTACCTGTCCTCAACTGCCTTGTCGGCAGCGCTTTGCGACCGCGTGGCTGCCGCCGTCCGAGGCGATGGAAGACCACGGGCGGCGACCAGCCGGCAAGCCGGAAAAGAACCAGCTTACCTAAAAATCTGTGGCCAGCAAGCCCGGACGATTTGAAGCGTAGCAGCCTCGCGGCCCAGGCCCGCCGCGCGCCGAAAAGCGAGCGGACTTGGGACCGTTCGCCGCGCCGCGAACGGTTGTCCGCGGCGTCAGGGGGGGCGGGAAAAGCTTTTGAGAAGTTTTCCCGCCGAGGCTATAGTGAGATGCTGGAGACGCGAGTTTTAACGAAAGTGATGGACGTGGCAAGACATACATTTCTCACGGCCTGCCTGATCTTGGCCTCGCCAGGGTCGTCGCCGGCCGAGGAATTCCAGGGATGGCAAGGCATGCGGGTCATTAGCCAGACAGGCACGCCCAGCCGCATGTTAGCGGCCGACCTGGACGGGAGCGGGCGCGACCAACTGATCGTGATCAATACCCGTCAGTCGCGTCTCGACCTCTACCGTTGGTTGCCCCCGGATCAACGCGGCGAGCCGGTGGCCAAAGACGAGGATGAACCGAACGAACTGCCTCTGGCGCCCGAATGGCGTAAAAGCGAACTCGTCCTCGAAGAGCTGCCGCTCGATTTGGTGGTGCAAGATCTTGACGGCGACGGAAAGCCTGAATTGATCGCCTTGACGAGCCCCTCCCACAAAATCGTCAGCTACCAGCAAGAGGCGCCTGGCAAGTGGCAGAAGAAGACCCGTTGGGATTTGCTGCAAGGCTCGCCCTCGGGGCGGACCCCTCTGCTGTTGCGGCCGTTGGCCGATGGCAAGTTCGAACTGCTTATCAGTTTTGACGAAGGCATTCAGACGCTGCAACTCGAACCCGGCGGCCGTCCCGCCTGGCTCAGCCCGCGAGAGCGCCAAGGTCGCCTTGATTGGCGGCTGGCCGATATCGACGGCGACGGCGATCTCGACGTGCTGGAATGGTCGCAGAAAGCTCGTCAGACGGTCCGCTGGTATGAGGCGGCAGATGGTAAGCTGCTGCCCGCACAAGCGTTGTTTGATCATTCGGTGCAAGCCGTCGAGACCTTGGGGCTCTCGGGAAAGCCGGCTGAGATCCTGCTGTTAGGCGGTCCGCAAGAAGGGCTGCTGCGGCGTTACCGGCTATCGCGCGGCGCCGAGCAAGAACTCGGCCGTCGCGATACGTTGCCAATGCCGGGCGGCGCTGGGGCCGTGTGGTGCGGCTTGACCATCGACGGCAAGCCGGCGCTGGTGGCCGTCGATCCTGCGCGGCCGCGGCTGCGCGTGCAGCCCCTCGGCGATGAAGGCTGGCTGACCGAAGAAAGTTTCCCGACGATCGGCAACATCAAGTCGCTCGCCGCGCCCCCCGGCAAGCCGGGAACACTGTTGATATGGGCCAAAGACGCGTCCGACCTCTACGAAAGCCAATGGGAAGCGGGCCGATTGACCTATCCGAAAGCGGCGCCCCAATCGGCCGATGTGAACGACCGGCGGATCCTGGCGCTTGACCGCGTCGGCGACACGGTCTGGTGGGCGCAGCGGGTCGGCGGCGACGTCGATCTGTATGTCTGGAAGGCCGAGCAAGGCAAAGCGGAAAAAATCCGTTACCAAGGACTCGGAACGAAAGTTGAGAAAGTCGTTTGGCTGGGCGACGCGCTGCTGCTGCAGGACCAATTTGCGGGCAAGGCGCGCCTGGCGCGAGTGGTCGATGGCAAAACGCAGATCTCGCAACCGGCTCACTTGGGCAAAGCGGACCTGAGCGAGTACCGATTGGTCCCGCGGGAGCAAGAGCTGAAGCCGGCCCGCCTGAGCGACGGCGTGCTGCAGTGGTTAGGCGATGATTTGCAGCCGGTGGACCAGATCATGCTTTCGGAAGGTCAACGGCTGGCATCGTTCGTTCCGTTAGCCGAGGGCGCCGCTTGGGCGCTGGAACAGGGAGGCGAGTTCTTGCATCGTCTGAAGCCCGACGACGCAGGCGTCATGCGCGAGACGGAGAGCATTCGCATTTCCGGCGGCGCCGGCATCGCGCTCGATCCGGTGATTGGGCTCGTGCTGCTCGACCAGGACCGGGTTGTTCGTTTGTCGCGGGGACGGCCCTGGGAGCTCAAGCTGGTCGACAGTCTCGACAGCCGCGTGGGAAAAGCCAGCGGAGTGAAAGAAGCCACGATCCACCGCATTATGACGGCGGATCTGACGGGCGACCACGTCGACGAGGTCATTCTCTGCGACGATCATCGTCACCAGTTGACCCTGCTCGAACGCACTGACGACAAACTGAAATCGGCGCTGTCGTGGCCCGTATTTGAGGACCAAACTTATCCATACGGCGGCGTGCAAGGCTCGCTGGTCACCGAACCCCGAGCGATTGTCGGGCTGAACGCCGACGGCGACGTGCATCGCGACGCGGCCCTGCTGTGCCACGACCGGTTGTTGATCTACATGGCGAGGGAGAGTCAATGATGCGTCGGTTTCTGATTTTGACGGCGATGGTTTGCGCCGGGGGCGCCGGCTCGGCAGCGGCGGCCGAGCACGTCACGCTGACCCTGGTCGGGGGCGCGAAGATCTCGGCCACGCTGCTGCGCGAGAGCAATGAAGGCGTCGTGCTCGACCTGGGCTACGACGTGCTGCACGTTCCCAAGACTCGCGTGTTGAGCATGACGCACGAAGAGCAGTCCGACTCCTCGGCCGTCGCCCAGGATCGCGGCGTGTTCCGCACCGGACGACTCGAACCGGCCGACGTGCCGGAACTGGTCAAGCGGCATGGCGACGCCGTGGTCGTCGTTAAAAACGCGACGGGCACGGGCAGCGGCTTTGTGATCAGCAAGCAAGGCCACGTGATCACCAATTACCACGTGGTTGAGGGCCACAACAAAGTCCAGGTCACGCTGTTCCGCCGCACCAGGCAGGGTTACGAAAAGCAGGAATTGAAGAAGAGCCGCATTCTGGCGTTGCAGCCGCTCCGCGACATCGCCCTGCTGCAGTTGGACATGGAGGAACTCCAAGGCGAGTTGCCGGAACCGGTCGTGATCAACGACGACGACGATCTGAACGTCGGCGATCTGGTGTTCGCCATCGGCAATCCGCTCGGTTTGGAACGTTCGGTGACGCAAGGCATTGTCAGTTCCGCGACGCGCACGATGGGACACTTGCGGTTGATCCAGACCGACGCCTCGATCAATCCCGGCAATAGCGGCGGGCCGCTCTTCAACGCCCGCGGCGAGGTGGTCGGCATTGTGTGCGCCGGCGCCACGTCGTTTGACGGTTTGGCATTCGGCATTCCTTCGGGCGACCTGGTCGATTTTCTCGTGCACCGCGAGAGCTATTTATACGATTCGGCCCAGCCGCTCAACGGCGCGACTTATCTCGCTCCGCCTTTCCGTCCGAACCCCGGAAGCAAGGCGGCGGCGAGCTCGGGCGAATCGAACGATTCCGCCTCCAAGCCGGTCGAAGCCTCGAAGAAATAATCATCCCTGCTTTAGTTCGCCGGAAGGAACCTGAATACCGTGAAGACGTTTCATCGATTCGGCGCGGCGGCGTTATTGACATTCTGGGCCACGGCCGCCTTGGCGGACGAGCGAGCGCCTTCCTGGACGCTGGTTCCTGAGACGACGCTCTTGGTGGCGCGCGTTCCCTGGCGGCGGGGATTTTCTCGCGGCTTTGCGTCGGCAGACCAAACTTGGCGCCGTCGTGTTGACCGAAGCTCGCCTCGGCCGCGCCTTCGAATTGTGGCAGGAAGAAAACAAGGAATCCTGGGAAGAGATCGCCCAAGGGCTGGGGCAGCACGGGTTGAAACTCGAAGATTGGCCCAAGTTGCTGGAAAAGGAAGCCGGCTTCGCCCTGGTCGCCGAACCTCGCGGCCAACGAACGCCGCTGTTCATCGGCTTGACCTGGCTCGAGCCGGGCGAAGAACTGGCTGAACGGCTGGTGAAAGCCGTGCAATCCGTCGTCGAAGAGACCTCGGACGAGCCGGGCGCTCGCGCCGCGTGGATCTCGAACTGGCCGGCCACGAAGTCATGCATCTTGCCGTGCCGATCCAGGCGGCGGAACCGCTCGACGCCGAATCGCTGTTCTCAGGCGACGACGACGAACTTTCCCAGGAGAAGGTCCAGGAACTCATCAAGCGACATCGAGAAAAGCTGCGGGATCGCAAGCAAATCGATGCCGACCGAGTGCATGTCCTGGCCGCGCGGCTGGGCGGAAGGTTGCTGATTGCTAATACGTTCTCTCAGTCATCCGCCGAAGTGCTGGCCAAAGACGAAGAAGCCCGGCGCGATATCGATTGGGATAAACTGACCGGCATTGAGGAGGCGACGGGCGTGTTCGCCCGTTTCCTCGCTGCACACGATGGACAGGCGGAGGGAGCAGGACGCGCTGTACAGTTGTTGGCCGCGCCGGGATTGGCCGGCGCCCTGCCTGAGGGAACGGTGCTGGCTGAGGCGTTTGGCGATTTGAAGCCGCTGTTCGAATTGGCCAGGCTGCACGGAGAAGGCAAGGCGGCGAAGAGCCTGGCTACGTGGGGAGTCGACTCGCTCGGCGCGCTGGCGATGCGCATGGCGCTCGACGGCAATGCGCTGCGCATCGGCGCTTTCGTCTCGGCCCCCGAACCTCGCGCCGGCGCGCTGAGCTTGATCGATCAGACGCCGCTGCCGCCTGAACCGCCTGAATGGGTCCCGACGGACATTCTCGAGTTTCAGCAGTTCAGTTTTGATCTGGGCGAAGTCTATGCCCGGCTCAAAGAACTGTCGCTGGCTGAAGAGGGAGAGCGAGCCGTGCAGACGTTCAATCAAATGGAGCAAGCGGTGCAGGGAACGTTGCAGACGGACCTGACCACGCTGTTGTCGTCGGTTGGGCGGCGTCATATCGCGATCGAGTTTCCGCCCAAGCACGAGCCCCAGCCGAAGGACGACGAAGCGAAAGCGTCCGCCGCCGTTTTCTCACAGCGAGTGGGCATGGTGTGGCAGGTCAAGGACGAGCAAGTCTGGAACCGGGTGATGCAGGTCATCGGACAGTTCGCGCCGGCGGCCGGGGGCGCCGTCGAAACGGCTGAAGAGCAGGGCTTTAAAGGCTTTCGGCTGCACCAGGGCCCGCTTGAAATCGGTCTGTTCTTCGGTCGAGGTTATCTGGTGCTGGGCGTCGGATCGGAAGTGACCGAGTCGTTGCTGTCCGTGTTGCGAACGCCTCCCACGGGCGATGCGGCGCTGCGCACCAGCGGGCTGGTCGAGCGGGGACGCGCGCTGCTGGCCCCCGTCCCTGGTTTGCTGTATCAGATCAGCGACGCGGGGTTGGACGTCAAATCGGCCAAACAGGGCATTGAACGTCTCATTGACCTCTCTCTTACGCAACCGAAGTTACCAGGCTCGCCTTTTGGCGCGGCCGCTCCCGCGGGCGATGACGCGGCCGCGTCCAAGGCGTTGGCTGCGCGCATCAAAGCACTTCTGCCCAGCGACAGCGAGTTGGAAGGCGTGATGGGCGTCAGCGTCACCCAGGCTTCGGCTTCGTCGAATGGCCTGCTGCTTCAAAGCGCTCTCGAATTGCCTGCGCCTTGATCGCGGCGCCTCGTAGATCCCGCTTGGAATGCGCGGAAGCTGGCGCCGGCTTGTGGTTGGCTCGTCGCCGCCGATAAGTCGCTCTATTGGGCTCACGCCGTCCGCCAGCTTCACGCGAGGCGCCGCGCAGCGGCTCCTCGCGATCCGCGAAGACGATTGAAGCTTGCGCTGCCGTTGCGCTTTCGCTGGTCAGAACCGTTCCCGCGCATTTCATCTCTCCGGTCTGAGCCAATGCAGACAGTGAGCGGTCAGCCGGCCACTGCTGTATCAGCACGACAGTGTTGGGCTGGTTCCTCATCTGAATTTCGCGGCCCCACAGAAGTCGGGTCGCAGCGCATTCCGCTTAAGTGCCACAACGCCTGATCCGTGGCCGCCCGTCGACCCAGGAATTTCCTAGGTCGGCCAACCAGGGATTTCCTAGGTAGCCGAGCCAAAATTGGTAAGCCATATCACTTGGGCAAACTAATGGGGCGGCGTTAAGACCGCCGTTCGGTGGGGCTGCGAGCGGAAAACGATCCGAGAGTACAAGGCATAAGACTCATGAGCGACATGGATCAGATCGTCAAGGAGTTCCTGGTCGAGAGCTACGAGAACCTGGATCAGCTCGATCGGGATCTGGTGCGGCTGGAAGAGGACCCGCACGACGGCGAGCGGCTGGCGAGCATCTTCCGCACGATCCACACCATCAAGGGCACGTCGGGGTTCTTCGGCTTCTCGATCCTGGAATCGGTCACGCACGTCGGCGAGAACCTGCTCTGCAAGCTCCGCGAAGGGCAGTTGTCGCTTTCGCCCGAGATCACCAGCGGGCTGCTGGCGATGGTCGACGCGGTCCGCGAGATGCTGGCCAACGTCGAAAGTTCCGGCGCCGAAGGCGAGGCCAAGTACGGCGAGTTGATCGGGCTGTTGACCCGGCTGCATGCCGAAGAAAACGCCGCAGCCGGCGCCGCCCAGGTCGCGGCGCAGGCCGAAGCGACCGTCAACCACCTTGACGAACTGGTGGTGGAAGCGATCGCCCCGGCCCCGAGCGAAGCGGCGTCCTCAGCGGATGCGCCCGCCGCCGCGGCCCCAGCTAATCCCCCGTCGTCGGGCGAAGCGCCGGCCGGCACTCCGGCCGCCGAACAAGAAGAAGAGGTCAAGGCCGAGACCGGCGGCAAGACGCCGGAAGCCAAGGCCGGCGGCCTGTCGGACGGCAACATCCGCGTTGACGTCGTGCTGCTCGACAAGCTGATGAACCTGGTGGGCGAGCTGGTGCTGGCCCGCAACCAGATCCTGCAGTTCAACGCCGTGCAGAAAGACACCACCTTCTTGAGCACCTCGCAGCGGCTGAACCTGATCACGACCGAGCTGCAGGAAGGGGTGATGAAGACCCGCATGCAGCCGATCGGCAACGTCTGGAGCCGCTTTCCTCGCGTGGTCCGCGACCTGGCCATGGCCTGCGGCAAGGAAGTCCGGATCGAGATGGAGGGCAAAGAGACCGACCTGGACAAGACGATCATCGAGGCCATCAAGGACCCGCTCACGCACCTGGTGCGCAACTCGGTGGACCACGGCATCGAGCCGCCGGAAGTGCGCCGCCAGCGCGGCAAGCCGGCCGAGGGCCGCTTGTTCCTGCGGGCCTTCCACGAAGGGGGCCAGGTCAATATTGAGATCGCCGACGACGGCGCGGGGATCGAGCCGGAGAAGCTCAAACGCAAGGCGCTGGAGCGGGGCTTGATCAGCCAGGAACAGGCCGCCCGGATGGCCGAGCGCGAAGCGCTCAACCTGATCTTCCTGCCCGGCTTCTCCACGGCGGCCAAGGTCAGCAACATCTCGGGCCGCGGCGTGGGCATGGACGTGGTCAAGACGAACATCGAGAAGATCGGCGGCACGGTCGACCTGCACAGCCAGCCGGGCCGGGGAACGACGATCAAGATCAAGATTCCGCTCACCCTGGCCATCATTCCGGCGCTGGTCGTGACCAGCGGCGGAGACCGCTACGCGATCCCGCAGGTCAGCCTGCTGGAGCTGGTGCGGCTGGACGGCGAACAGGCGCGCAAAGGGATCGAACGCATTCACGGGGCGCCGGTCTACCGGCTGCGGGGCCACCTGCTGCCGCTGGTCTACCTGAACCGGCAGTTGGGCGTCGAGAGCCGCCGCGGCGACGCGGCCGACGAAGCGGTGAACATCGTCGTGCTGCAAGCCGGCGAGCGGCACTTCGGCCTGGTCGTCGACGGCATCAACGATACCGAAGAGATCGTGGTCAAGCCGCTGGGCAAGCAGCTCAAGGGGGTCTCGGTGTTCGCCGGGGCCACGATCATGGGCGACGGGCAGGTGGCCTTGATTCTCGACGTGCTGGGCATCGCCCAGAGCGCGGGCGTGATCTCCGAAGCGCGCGACCGGGGGCTGACGGGCGTGACGGCCCGGCGCAGCAGCAGGGAGACCAGTGGCAAACCTTGCTGCTGGTCGGCCTGGGCCGCGAAGGCCGGGCCGCCATTCCGCTCTCGCTGGTGGCGCGGCTGGAAGAAATTCCCCTGCAACAGGTGGAACGCGGGGCGGAGCAGGAAGTGGTGCAGTACCGCGGGCAGATCCTCCCCTTGATCCGCTTGAAGCAGGTGCTGCCGGGCCTCGACGACGAGTTGGAACCCGCGAGCGAACTGCTGCAAGTGGTGGTCTACGCCGACAACGGCCGTAGCGTGGGCCTGGTCGTGGATCGCATTCTGGACATTGTCGAAACGCAGTTGGAAGTGCGGCGCAACGCCCCGCGGCCGGGCATCTTCGGCTCCGCGGTCATCCAGCAGCGCGTGACGGACCTGTTGGACGTGCCGGGGGTGATTCGCCTGGCCGATCCAACCTTTTATGAAACGGCGGCAGTATGAGCGAGGACGCATTGATGTCTCACCAACAACAAGTCTGCACGTTCTACCTGGACGGTCTGCTGTTCGGCGTCGAGGTGCACGGCGTGCAGGAAGTGATCCGCTACCTGGAGATGACCGCGCGTGCCGCGGGCTCCGGCCGTGGTGGAGGGCCTGATCAACCTCCGCGGGCAGATCGTGACCGCGATCGACATGCGCTGCCGGCTGGAGCTCAGCCCGCGTCCTGAAGGGCGGCTGCCGATGAACGTCGTGGTTCGCGGCGACGAGGGGGCGGTGAGCCTGCTGGTCGACGAGATCGGCGACGTGCTGGAAGTGGACGACGAACTGTTCGAAGCCCCGCCGGAAACCCTGGAAGGCGTGGCCCGCGAACTGATCCGCGGGGCCTACAAACTGAAAGACCAATTGCTGTTGATCCTTGATATCGAAAAGGCGGTCGCCGTGACGGCGACGGCCTGACCGTCAGGCTACAGGACGCCGCGGCCAGCAGGCCGGCTCCTGACGCCCGACGCCTCTCCCCCACCCACCGCGATCTGACATTTACTAAAAAAGGACCGATTCATGAAACGCACGAATTCTGGATATTCCAACGGCAACGGCGCGGCTCTCGCCGAACGTCCCTCGCGGCAGCGAACCAACCAAGGCGCCGAACTGCACGCCGCGGTGGACGAGGCCAACGCCAACACGCGCGCCGTGCTGGCCGTGATCGAAGCCATCGGCCGGGCCGCGACCGTCGGCGAGGCGGTCGCCGCCGCCCTGGATACGGTCCGCAGCGCCTTCGGCTGGGCCTACGGCTCGTACTGGACGGTCGATCCGAAAGAACAAGCCTTGAAGTTCTCGTCCGAGTCGGGCACGGTCAATCCCGAATTCATGCGCGTGACGATGGAAGCCCGGTTCCGCGAAGGGGAAGGCCTGTCGGGCCGAACCTGGCGGCAGCGCGACTTGTTCTTCACGCCGGACATCGGCCAGATGACCGACTGCTGCCGGGCGCCCATCGCCCAGCGCGCCGGCGTCAAGTCGGGCGTCTGCTTTCCGATCATCGTCCGCGGCGAAGTCGTCGGCACGATGGACTTCTTCGCCCTGGAAACGCTGGAGCCGTCCCAGGAGCGGTTGAACGCCTTGCGGAACGTGGGCCGGCTGGTGTCGTCGGCGATCGAGCGCGTCGAGCGCGAGTCGGAATCGGCCCGCATGAAGTCGATGACCGAGAACATGCCGATCAACGTGATCTACGCCGACCGCGAGCTGAAGATCCGCTACATGAACCCGGCGTCGGTGCAGCAGCTCAAGACGCTGGAGCAGTACTTGCCGATCAAGGTGGATGAAATCGTCGGCAGGAGCGTCGACATCTTCCACAAGCAGCCGGAGCATCAGCGCCGGATCCTCTCCGATCCGAAGAACCTGCCCCACCGGGCCCAGATTCAAGTCGGCCCGGAAACGCTCGACCTGCTGGTCAGCGCCATCTACGACCAGGACAAGAACTACATCGGTCCGATGGTCACCTGGGAAGTCATCACCGCCAAGCTCGAAATGGAGCGGCGGATCAAGGAGAATGCCGAACGGGAAAAGCAGCAGAGCGATGAACTGCGTCAGAAAGTCGACGGCATCCTGGAAGTCGTCAACGCCGCCGAACAAGGCGATCTGACGCAAGCTGTAACGGTCCAGGGCGAAGACGCCGTGGGCCGGATGGGTTCAGGCCTTAGCAAGTTCTTTGCCGGGCTGCGTGCGAACGTCTCTTCCATTGCCGCCAACGCAAATACGCTCGGCGCTTCCTCGGAAGAGCTGACCAGCGTCAGTGCGCAGATGAGCGCCAATGCCGAGGAGACCTCCGCGCAGGCCAACGTGGTCTCGGCTGCGTCCGAGCAGGTCAGCAAGAACGTGCAAACGGTCGCCACCGGCGTCGAAGAGATGAGCGCCAGCATCAAGGAGATCGCCAAGAACGCCGGCGACGCGGCCCGCGTGGCCGGCACGGCCGTGACGGTCGCCAATACGACCAATGCCACGATCGGGAAGCTGGGCGAAAGCAGCGCCGAGATCGGCAAGGTGATCAAGGTCATCACCTCGATCGCCGAGCAGACCAACCTGCTGGCGCTGAACGCCACGATCGAGGCCGCCCGGGCCGGCGAGGCGGGCAAGGGCTTCGCCGTGGTGGCCAACGAGGTCAAGGAGCTGGCCAAGGAAACGGCCCGCGCCACCGAGGACATCAGCCAGAAGATCGAGGCGATTCAGGTCGACACCAAGGGAGCGGTTGACGCCATCAAGCAGATCAGCGACGTGATCAATCAGATCAACGACATCTCGAACACGATCGCCGGCGCGGTGGAAGAGCAGACGGCGACGACCAACGAGATCAGCCGCAATGTGGCCGAGGCGGCGCGGGGCAGTTCCGAGATCGCCCAGAACATCACGGCCGTGGCGGAAGCCGCCGGCAGCACCCGGGAAGGCGCCGCCAACACGCAGAAGGCGGCCGAAGAGCTGTCGCAGATCGCGACGGAGCTGAAAGCGCTCGTCGGTCAGTTCATCTATGAGCGTCGCGAGGAACAGGGCGCCCGTTAGGACGATGCGTGAAGGGGTAAACAGCGGCGTTGCGTTTTGCATTTTTCCAGAAGGAGCCGTTTGTGTGCGCCTTAGTCATTGACGATTCCAAGCCGATCCGCTCGATCCTGGGAAATTCCTGGGCGAACTGGGCTTCGACGTTACGGAAGCGGTAAACGGCAAGGATGCCTTGGAGAAGTTGGACTGCTTGGGTTCTCCCGATCTGGCCTTGGTCGACTGGAACATGCCGGAGATGAACGGGCTGGAGTTCGTCCGCTCGGTGAGGGCCAACTCTCGCTTCGATCATGTGCCGCTGATGATGGTCACCACCGAAACCGACATGGAGCGAGTTTCGTCGGCGCTGGAGGCCGGGGCCAACGAGTATGTGATGAAGCCCTTCACTAAAGACGTCATTCTGGAAAAGCTGCAGCTTCTCGGAATGACGCGGTACTAAGAAACATGCCCAAAATCCGCGTATTCTTGATCGACGACGCCGTCGTCATCCGGCGGCTGGTCGGCGACGTGCTGAACGCCGACCCGGCGATCGAGGTCGTCGGCACGGCGGCCAACGGACGGATCGGCCTGGCCAAGATCCCGCAGGTCAATCCCGACCTGGTCACGCTGGACATGGAAATGCCGGAGATGGACGGTCTGGAGACGCTCAAGGCGCTCCGCAAGACCTATCCCAAGCTGCCGGTGATCATGTTCAGCACGTTGACGGCCCGCGGGGCGGCGGCCACGTTCGACGCCTTGGCGCTAGGCGCCAACGACTACGTGACCAAGCCCGCCAACGTGGGCAGCGTGGCGGCGGCGATCGAACGGGTCCGCGAAGAATTGGTTCCCAAGATCAAGGCCTTTTGTCCGCATCTGGCCGTGCAGCCGCCGGCGCCCGTCGCCGTCTCGCCGGCGCGTCCTCCGCGTCGCCGGGCCGCCGCGCTGCCGCCGTCGCGCATCGACCTGGTGGCGATCGGCGCCTCGACGGGCGGCCCCAACGCTCTGGCGGCCGTGCTGCCAGGCTTGCCGGCCGACTTCCCCGTGCCGATCGTGATCGTGCAGCACATGCCGCCGGTGTTTACCCGCTCGATGGCCGACCGGCTGAACTTCCAATCGGCGATCGGCGTCAGCGAAGCGACTGCCGGAGAAGCGCTGCAAGCCGGCCATGCCTACGTGGCGCCGGGCGATTTCCACATGACGCTGGCGCGCGATGCCGTCGGCGCCAAGATCCGCCTGCATCAAGGACCGCCCGAAAACTCCTGCCGCCCGGCCGTCGACGTGCTGTTCCGCAGTGTCGCCGAAACTACCGCGGTCGGTGCTGGCCGTAATTCTGACGGGCATGGGCAAAGACGGCCTGAACGGCTGCGAGGCCTGCGCGACGCCGGCGGCAGATCCTGCGCAAGACGAGGCGACCAGCGTGGTCTGGGGCATGCCGGGCTTCGTGGCCCGCTCCGGCCCGGCGGATCAGGTTCTTCCGCTGCGCGCATGGTCGGCGAAATTACGCGCCGCGTACGGCTGGGCCGTTCGCAGCCATGCCTGTCTGATCTCATCCTGGCCACCTCCTTGAGTTGCCCGAGACGCCGCTATGACTACTGCTGAATTGACTCCCGCCGACTTCGATCTGATCCGCGGACTGGTGCGGCGAGCATTCCGCCATCGTGCTGGAACAGGACAAGCACTATTTGATCGAGACGCGGCTGCAAATGCTGGCCAAGACCGACGGCTTTCCCAGCGTCGATCACCTGATGGCCGAGGTTCGCGCTGGCAAACGGCATCCCCGCGTGGTCGAAGCCATGACGACCAACGAGACTTCGTTCTTCCGCGACCTGTTGCCGTTTGAGGCCTTTCGCAAAACTGGTGCTGCCGGAATTGATGACCCAAACGGGCAGGCCAGCGCCGGTTGCAAGATTCTGGTGCGCTGCCTGCTCCACCGGGCAGGAACCGTATAGCCTTGCCATGCTGCTCGGCGAACACGGACCTAGCTTGAGAGATTGGAAGCTGCAATTGCTGGCCAGCGACCTGTCGTCGATCGTGTTGGAACGTGCAAAGCAAGCGATCTTCAACCAGTTGGAGGTCAACCGCGGGCTGCCTGCCCCGTTGCTGCTGAAGTACTTCCGCAAGGACGCGCACAGTGGCTGCTGAACGACGAGATTCGTCAGTTAGTCCAGTTCCAGCAATTGAACCTGATCGGGCCCTGGCCGGTGTTGCCGGAGATGGACGTGGTCTTCCTGCGGAACGTACTGATCTATTTCGACGTGGACGTGAAGCGGCAGTCCTGGCTCGCGTGCGGCGCCTTCGGCGCCCTGATGGCTTCCTGTTCCTGGGTGGGGCGGAAACGACGCTCAACCTGGACGACGCATTCGAACGAGTGCCG
>CAWAYY010000052.1:0-169756 GCA_963786255.1 Pirellulales bacterium | reverse complement strand
TCACTTGGGCAAACTAATGGGGCGGCGTTAAGACCGCCGTTCGGTGGGGCTGCGAGCGGAAAACGATCCGAGAGTACAAGGCATAAGACTCATGAGCGACATGGATCAGATCGTCAAGGAGTTCCTGGTCGAGAGCTACGAGAACCTGGATCAGCTCGATCGGGATCTGGTGCGGCTGGAAGAGGACCCGCACGACGGCGAGCGGCTGGCGAGCATCTTCCGCACGATCCACACCATCAAGGGCACGTCGGGGTTCTTCGGCTTCTCGATCCTGGAATCGGTCACGCACGTCGGCGAGAACCTGCTCTGCAAGCTCCGCGAAGGGCAGTTGTCGCTTTCGCCGAGATCACCAGCGGGCTGCTGGCGATGGTCGACGCGGTCCGCGAGATGCTGGCCAACGTCGAAAGTTCCGGCGCCGAAGGCGAGGCCAAGTACGGCGAGTTGATCGGGCTGTTGACCCGGCTGCATGCCGAAGAAAACGCCGCAGCCGGCGCCGCCCAGGTCGCGGCCCAGGCCGAAGCGACCGTCAACCACCTTGACGAACTGGTGGTGGAAGCGATCGCCCCGGCCCCGAGCGAAGCGGCGTCCTCAGCAGATGCGCCCGCCGCCGCGGCCCCAGCTAATCCCCCGTCGTCGGGCAAAGCGCAGGCCGGCACTCCGGCCGCCGAACAAGAAGAAGAGGTCAAGGCCGAGACCGGCGGCAAGACGCCGGAAGCCAAGGCCGGCGGCCTGTCGGACGGCAACATCCGCGTTGACGTCGTGCTGCTCGACAAGCTGATGAACCTGGTGGGCGAGCTGGTGCTGGCCCGCAACCAGATCCTGCAGTTCAACGCCGTGCAGAAAGACACCACCTTCTTGAGCACCTCGCAGCGGCTGAACCTGATCACGACCGAGCTGCAGGAACGGGTGATGAAGACCCGCATGCAGCCGATCGGCAACGTCTGGAGCCGCTTTCCTCGCGTGGTCCGCGACCTGGCCATGGCCTGCGGCAAGGAAGTCCGGATCGAGATGGAGGGCAAAGAGACCGAGCTGGACAAGACGATCATCGAGGCCATCAAGGACCCGCTCACGCACCTGGTGCGCAACTCGGTGGACCACGGCATCGAGCCGCCGGAAGTGCGCCGCCGGCGCGGCAAGCCGGCCGAGGGCCGCTTGTTCCTGCGGGCCTTCCACGAAGGGGGCCAGGTCAATATTGAGATCGCCGACGACGGCGCGGGGATCGAGCCGGAGAAGCTCAAACGCAAGGCGCTGGAGCGGGGCTTGATCAGCCGGAACAGGCCGCCCGGATGGCCGAGCGGGAAGCGCTCGACCTGATCTTCCTGCCCGGCTTCTCCACGGCGGCCAAGGTCAGCAACGTCTCGGGCCGCGGCGTGGGCATGGACGTGGTCAAGACGAACATCGAGAAGATCGGCGGCACGGTCGACCTGCACAGCCAGCCGGGCCGGGGAACGACGATCAAGATCAAGATTCCGCTGACCCTGGCCATCATTCCGGCGCTGGTCGTGACCAGCGGCGGAGACCGCTACGCGATCCCGCAGGTCAGCCTGCTGGAGCTGGTGCGGCTGGACGGCGAACAGGCGCAAAGGGATCGAACGCATTCACGGGGCGCCGGTCTACCGGCTGCGGGGCCGCCTGCTGCCGCTGGTCTACCTGAACCGGCAGTTGGGCGTCGAGAGCCGCCGCGGCGACGCGGCCGACGAAGCGGTGAACATCGTCGTGCTGCAAGCCGGCGAGCGGCACTTCGGCCTGGTCGTCGACGGCATCAACGATACCGAAGAGATCGTGGTCAAGCCGCTGGGCAAGCAGCTCAAGGGGGTCTCGGTGTTCGCCGGGGCCACGATCATGGGCGACGGGCAGGTGGCCTTGATTCTCGACGTGCTGGGCATCGCCCAGAGCGCGGGCGTGATCTCCGAAGCGCGCGACCGGGGGCTGACGGGCGTGACGGCCCGGGCGCAGCAGCAGGGAGACCAGTGGCAAACCTTGCTGCTGGTCGGCCTGGGCCGCGAAGGCCGGGCCGCCATTCCGCTCTCGCTGGTGGCGCGGCTGGAAGAAATTCCCCTGCAACAGGTGGAACGCGGGGCGGAGCAGGAAGTGGTGCAGTACCGCGGGCAGATCCTCCCCTTGATCCGCTTGAAGCAGGTGCTGCCGGGCCTCGACGACGAGTTGGAACCCGCGAGCGAACTGCTGCAAGTGGTGGTCTACGCCGACAACGGCCGTAGCGTGGGCCTGGTCGTGGATCGCATTCTGGACATTGTCGAAACGCAGTTGGAAGTGCGGCGCAACGCCCCGCGGCCGGGCATCTTCGGCTCCGCGGTCATCCAGCAGCGCGTGACGGACCTGTTGGACGTGCCGGGGGTGATTCGCCTGGCCGATCCAACCTTTTATGAAACGGCGGCAGTATGAGCGAGGACGCATTGATGTCTCACCAACAACAAGTCTGCACGTTCTACCTGGACGGTCTGCTGTTCGGCGTCGAGGTGCACGGCGTGCAGGAAGTGATCCGCTACCTGGAGATGACCCGCGTGCCGCGGGCTCCGGCCGTGGTGGAGGGCCTGATCAACCTCCGCGGGCAGATCGTGACCGCGATCGACATGCGCTGCCGGCTGGAGCTCAGCCCGCGTCCTGAAGGGCGGCTGCCGATGAACGTCGTGGTTCGCGGCGACGAGGGGGCGGTGAGCCTGCTGGTCGACGAGATCGGCGACGTGCTGGAAGTGGACGACGAACTGTTCGAAGCCCCGCCGGAAACCCTGGAAGGCGTGGCCCGCGAACTGATCCGCGGGGCCTACAAACTGAAAGACCAATTGCTGTTGATCCTTGATATCGAAAAGGCGGTCGCCGTGACGGCGACGGCCTGACCGTCAGGCTACAGGACGCCGCGGCCAGCAGGCCGGCTCCTGACGCCCGACGCCTCTCCCCCCACCCACCGCGATCTGACATTTACTAAAAAAGGACCGATTCATGAAACGCACGAATTCTGGATATTCCAACGGCAACGGCGCGGCTCTCGCCGAACGTCCCTCGCGGCAGCGCACCAACCAAGGCGCCGAACTGCACGCCGCGGTGGACGAGGCCAACGCCAACACGCGCGCCGTGCTGGCCGTGATCGAAGCCATCGGCCGGGCCGCGACCGTCGGCGAGGCGGTCGCCGCCGCCCTGGATACGGTCCGCAGCGCCTTCGGCTGGGCCTACGGCTCGTACTGGACGGTCGATCCGAAAGAACAAGCCTTGAAGTTCTCGTCCGAGTCGGGCACGGTCAATCCCGAATTCATGCGCGTGACGATGGAAGCCCGGTTCCGCGAAGGGGAAGGCCTGTCGGGCCGAACCTGGCGGCAGCGCGACTTGTTCTTCACGCCGGACATCGGCCAGATGACCGACTGCTGCCGGGCGCCCATCGCCCAGCGCGCCGGCGTCAAGTCGGGCGTCTGCTTTCCGATCATCGTCCGCGGCGAAGTCGTCGGCACGATGGACTTCTTCGCCCTGGAAACGCTGGAGCCGTCCCAGGAGCGGTTGAACGCCTTGCGGAACGTGGGCCGGCTGGTGTCGTCGGCGATCGAGCGCATCGAGCGCGAGTCGGAATCGGCCCGCATGAAGTCGATGACCGAGAACATGCCGATCAACGTGATCTACGCCGACCGCGAGCTGAAGATCCGCTACATGAACCCGGCGTCGGTGCAGCAGCTCAAGACGCTGGAGCAGTACTTGCCGATCAAGGTGGATGAAATCGTCGGCAGGAGCGTCGACATCTTCCACAAGCAGCCGGAGCATCAGCGCCGGATCCTCTCCGATCCGAAGAACCTGCCCCACCGGGCCCAGATTCAAGTCGGCCCGGAAACGCTCGACCTGCTGGTCAGCGCCATCTACGACCAGGACAAGAACTACATCGGTCCGATGGTCACCTGGGAAGTCATCACCGCCAAGCTCGAAATGGAGCGGCGGATCAAGGAGAACGCCGAACGCGAAAAGGAGCAGATGGAGGAGATGAAGGCCCTGGTGACCAACATCGCGCAGAACGCGCAGACGTTGGCCGGCTCTTCGGAAGAGCTGTCGAGCACCAGCGCCCAGATGGGCGCCAACGCCGAAGAGACTTCGGCGCAGGCCAACGTGGTCTCGGCTGCATCCGAGCAGGTCAGCAAGAACGTGCAAACGGTCGCCACCGGCGTCGAAGAGATGAGCGCCAGCATCAAGGAGATCGCCAAGAACGCCGGCGACGCGGCCCGCGTGGCCGGCACCGCCGTGACGGTCGCCGAAACGACCAACGCCACGATCGGCAAGCTGGGCGAAAGCAGCGCCGAGATCGGCAAGGTGATCAAGGTCATCACCTCGATCGCCGAGCAGACCAACCTGCTGGCGCTGAACGCCACGATCGAGGCCGCCCGGGCCGGCGAGGCGGGCAAGGGCTTCGCCGTGGTGGCCAACGAGGTCAAAGAGCTGGCCAAAGAAACGGCCCGCGCCACCGAGGACATCAGCCAGAAGATCGAGGCGATTCAGGTCGACACCAAGGGAGCGGTCGACGCCATCAAGCAGATCAGCGGCGTGATCAATCAGATCAACGACATCTCGAACACGATCGCCGGCGCGGTGGAAGAGCAGACGGCGACGACCAACGAGATCAGCCGCAACGTCTCTGAGGCGGCCAAGGGGAGCTCCGAGATCGCCCAGAACATCACGGCTGTGGCCCAGGCGGCCGCGAGCACCACGGAGGGCGCCTCCAACACGCAAAAGGCTGCGGAAGAGCTGTCTCGCATTGCAGCCGAATTGCAGCGGCTCGTGTCGCAGGCTCGGGTGTAAAGCGGCGGTTCCGAGAAGGCGGGCTCCGGCGGAATAGCCGGACCCGCCGCTGGACAGCAGCGGGGCGGCGGACGGCGCAAGCGTCTGGCGAGGAAGGAACTGCGTTTGCCGGCCCGCGGACCTGGCGGCGTCCGCCCCCGCAACTCCGCCCGTAACCTAGACTTCAAGAAACGTTCCGATTGCCATTTGTCCTTTACAGGAGCCGCTTGTGCGAGCCTTAGTCATTGACGATTCCAAGCCGATCCGTTCGATCCTGGGAAAATTCCTGGGCGAACTGGGCTTCGACGTTACGGAAGCGGTAAACGGCAAGGATGCCTTGGAGAAGTTGGACTGCTTGGGTTCTCCCGATCTGGCCTTGGTCGACTGGAACATGCCGGAGATGAACGGGCTGGAGTTCGTCCGCTCGGTGAGGGCCAACTCTCGCTTCGATCATGTGCCGCTGATGATGGTCACCACCGAAACGGACATGGAGCGAGTTTCGTCGGCGCTGGAGGCCGGGGCTAACGAATACGTGATGAAGCCCTTCACTAAAGACGTCATTCTGGAAAAGCTGCAGCTTCTCGGAATGACGCGGTACTAAGAAACATGCCCAAAATCCGCGTATTATTGATCGACGACGCCGTCGTCATCCGGCGGCTGGTCGGCGACGTGCTGAACGCCGACCCGGCGATCGAGGTCGTCGGCACGGCGGCCAACGGACGGATCGGCCTGGCCAAGATCCCGCAGGTCAATCCCGACCTGGTCACGCTGGACATGGAAATGCCGGAGATGGACGGTCTGGAGACGCTCAAGGCGCTCCGCAAGACCTATCCCAAGCTGCCGGTGATCATGTTCAGTACGTTGACGGCCCGCGGGGCGGCGGCCACGTTCGACGCCTTGGCGCCAGGCGCCAACGACTACGTGACCAAGCCCGCCAACGTGGGCAGCGTGGCGGCGGCGATCGAACGGGTCCGCGAAGAATTGGTTCCCAAGATCAAAGCCTTCTGTCCGCATCTGGCCGCGCAGCCGCCGGCGCCCGTCGCCGTCTCGCCGGCGCGTCCCGCTCCGCGGTCGCCGGGTCCGCCGCGCGTGCCGCCGTCGCGCATCGACCTGGTGGCGATCGGCGCCTCGACGGGCGGACCGAATGCTCTGGCGGCGGTGTTGCCGAGCTTGCCGGCCGACTTCCCCGTGCCGATCGTGATCGTGCAGCACATGCCGCCGGTGTTCACCCGCTCGATGTCCGACCGGCTGAACGCGCAAGCGGCGATCGGCGTCAGCGAAGCGACTGCCGGAGACGCGCTGCAAGCCGGCCATGCCTACGTGGCGCCGGGCGATTTCCACATGACGCTGGCGCGCGACGCCGTCGGCGCCAAGATCCGCCTGCATCAAGGACCGCCTGAAAACTCCTGCCGCCCGGCCGTCGACGTGCTGTTCCGCAGTGTCGCCGAAAACTACCGCGGTCGAGTGCTGGCCGTAATTCTGACGGGCATGGGCAAAGACGGTCTGAACGGCTGCCAGACCCTGCGCGACGCCGGCGCCCAAATCCTGGCGCAAGACGAGGCGACCAGCGTGGTCTGGGGCATGCCGGGGTTCGTGGCCCGCTCCGGTTTGGCGGATCAGGTGCTGCCTCTCGACCGTATGGCTCCCGAAATCACGCGCCGCGCACGACTGGGCCGTTCGCTGCCGCTGCCTGTCTGATTCTCATCCTGTCTGAGTTCTTTCATCCTTGAGTTACTCGAGACGCCGCTATGACCACTGCTGAGTTGACCCTCGCCGACTTCGATCTGATCCGCGGACTGGTGCGGCAGCATTCCGCCATCGTGCTGGAACAGGACAAGCACTATTTGATCGAGACGCGGCTGCAAATGCTGGCCAAGACAGACGGCTTTCCCAGCGTCGATCACCTGATGGCCGAGGTCCGCGCCGGCAAGCGGCACCCCCGCGTCGTCGAAGCCATGACCACCAACGAGACGTCCTTCTTCCGCGACCTGTTGCCGTTCGAGGCCTTTCGCAAAGTGGTGCTGCCGGAATTGACGACGCGCCGGGCGGACCAGCGCCGGCTGAGGATTCTGGTGCGCCGCCTGCTCCACGGGACAAGAGCCGTACAGCCTTGCCATGCTGCTGCGCGAACACGGAGCCCCGCTGAACGGATGGAAGCTGGAGTTGTTAGCCAGCGACCTGTCGACGAACGTGCTGGAGCGCGCAAAGCAAGGCACCTTCAACCAGTTGGAGGTCAACCGCGGCCTGCCCGCCCCGCTGTTGCTCAAGTACTTCCGCAAGGACGGGCGCAGTGGCTGCTGAAAGACGAGATTCGCCAGATGGTCCAATTCCAGCAGTTGAACCTGATCGCCCCCTGGCCGTCGCTGCCGGAGATGGACGTCATCTTCCTGCGGAACGTGCTGATTTATTTCGACGTAGAGGTCAAGCGACAAATCCTGAGCCGCGTGCGGCGCCTCCTGCGGCCCGACGGCTTCCTGTTCCTGGGGGGGGCGGAGACGACGCTCAACCTGGACGACGCATTCGAACGAGTGCCGTTCGAACGCTCCGGCTGTTATCGCTTGCGATCCAAAACCTGAGGCGACTGCCGATGAGCCCTGAAGACGTCGACCCCTTTGCGAACGCGACCGTCGAGGTATTCAAGACGGCTCTGGGTTGCGAAATCCGCTACGAAAGAGCGTCGCTCAAGCAGTGCCATGCGCCTGCCTTCGAGGTCTCGGGCATTATCTCCCTGACCGGAAAGGTTCATGGCGCCGTCGTGCTGAGCGTCTCGCTGCCCGTCGCGTTCAAGTTGGTGCATGCGATGTTGGACTTGCAGGTCAGCGAGGTTAACTCGGACGTCACCGATGCGGTTGGAGAGTTGACCAATATGATCGCCGGCGGCGCCAAAACGTCGTTGACCCACTACCAGCTCTCGCTAGGGTTGCCGGAGGTGATCACCGGAAATTCACGCGAAATTGCGTATCCTGAAAGTGCGCAGCCGGTCTGCATTTCGTTTGCGTCTGACTGGGGAGCCCTGGCCGTCGAGCTCGGGCTGGTTCCCCGCCAGGAGGCAAAACAACTGTTGTGCGCTCAGTGCTGAGACAAGTCATTCCGCTTTCCAAGTCGTCGCACTTCTATGACTGCTGAGAAAAAGTTCGACGTGGGCGACGTCGTCCAGCTCAAGACAGGCGGTCCCTGGATGACGGTCGATCGAGTCGACGGCGACCAGGCCATTTGCCTGTGGCACGACGAGGAGCTGCTGCGTCGAGAAGCCTTCCTGCTGGCGGATCTGACGTTTGCGGAAATCAAACCGGACGACGATGTTCTGCTTGAGTGAGTTGGGCCACGAGGCTTTCGACCAGGCGTCCCCGAGCGGCTCTCGACAAGCGCCCATTTATAGGGATTGCCGCGATTTTACTGCACTCTGTCAAATCGAATCTCCGATAATCTAGGACTGTCTGGTCTGCGACGGGGCCCGAGACCTCACGGATTTCGGGGCGCCGGACCTGCTGCAGCAGGCGGTTCTTGCTTGCAAGCATGAAAGCAATGCCTGGAGCCTGAGGGGGCGGGTCGCCCGTAGCGCTTGACGAAGCGCAAGGTTGAAACTGGCTCGCAAGGGAGCCGTTTCGTGGAGGACTCTGTGGACACGCTTGCTTGCCACTGGTCTTATGCCCCCGGCATGGACGACGCCAATTCCGTCGCGCAATGGGCCGGTCTCTCAGACGGCAAGGCGCCGATCGCATGCTATCGCAAGAACGAGTGGGTTTCGGTGGAAACCGTAACGCCGTTCGTCGTGGATTCCGCCGGCGGCAAACCCGTCGCGACGACGGCCGCCAGGATGGGCGGCCGCTCCCCCGAAACCGTTGCGACCTACTCTCCGGAACTACTGCCTAGGACGTCCTCTTCGCGCGCTCCGGTCATTTTGTTCGCACTTGACCCATCTGGACGGGTGGTGCAGGCATGTGGCGAGTGGCAGGGGGCCTTGGGCCTCGACCTGCGGACGATCATCGGCCGACATTCGCAAGACTTGTTCCGCCAGGAACCCGCGATCCTCGAATCCATTCATCGAGCTCTGCAAGGCGAAGACTTCTGCCGGGAAGTGACTTGCCGGGAATCGACGATTGAATTTCGGTTTTCGGCGGTCCGTTCGGACTCGGGCCAGGTGCTGAGCGTGATTGGAGCGGCCGCCGACGTCACGACGCGGAAGCGTCTGGAAAGCGAATTGCAACGCCGCGACGCCGAACTCGCCCATGCCGCCCGGCTGAAGAGCATGGGTGAGTTCATGGCGGGCATCACGCACGAAATCAACCAGCCGCTGCATGCCATCGCCACCTTTGCCAGCGCGTGCCAGAAGGCGCTCGAAGCCGAATCAATTTCCGCGTCGGATTTGCTGCATTGGACCCGGCAAATCTCCAAGCAGACCCGGCGGGTCGAAGCCATCATCGAGCGATTGGGAAGGTTCTGTCGCCGTAACGTTTCGCAGGCGACGTCGTCTCTGGACCTCAACGAGCTGATTCACGAGACCCTGGATATGCTGGCATCCGAGATTCGCCGGCAAAAGATCCGCTTGCACCTCAGTCTCGCCGCCCGGATTCCGCGCGTCGACGGAGACGAAGTGCAGATAGCGCAGCTCTTGCTCAATCTGATGCGCAACGCCATCGACGCCCTGGCCGAAGTTCCGCCGGCTCGGCGGCAACTGCGGCTTGGCACCGCGGTAGCGGCGCCTTGGATCGAAGTCTCGGTAGAGGACTCCGGGATGGGATTCGTCGAAGAACTGGCCGAACAGATTTTCGAGCCTTTTCACACCACCAAGCCCAATGGCATGGGCATGGGACTCGCCATTTGCAGATCGATCGCCGAGGCTCATCGCGGTCGATTGCTAGCCTCGTCTTTCCAAGGGCAAGGGGCAACGTTCTGCTTGCAACTACCCTTGACCACACAGAGCGACATTCATGAGGATTCGGCCCACGGTGTTCGTGGTAGATGACGATGACGGCAGTCGTGATGCGGTTGCGGCGTTAGTTCGTTCTCTTCCTGCGGCAGTAGAGACTTTTGATTCTGCAGAGGAGTTTCTCCCGGCGTTCGACCCCGCGCGCACCGGCTGCGTCGTGCTCGACGTGCGAATGCCCGGGCTCAGCGGCCTGGAACTGTATGCGGAATTGGCGGCTCGCGACAACCAGATGCCGGTGATTCTGACCACCGCCTACGGAGACGTTCCCATGGCCGTTCGTGCGCTGCGCGACGGCGCCTTCATGTTCTTGCAGAAGCCCTGCCGGGAACATGAATTGTGGGAAACCCTTCGCGACGCCTTGGCTTTGGATCTGCAGAACTACGAGCAGCGGCAGCGAATTGCCGACACGAAAGCGAGACTGGCATCCTTGACCGACGAAGAGCGCACCGTGATGGAGATGGTGCTGGCCGACGTGCCGTGCAAGGCGATCGCTAAACGGCTGGGCATCGGCATGCGAACGGCGCAGGCCCGCCGCGCCGCCGTTTTTCAGAAAATGTCGGCGGAATCCCTGCCGCACCTGGCGTGCATGATCCAGCACCTGTGCGGTGCGCTCCAGGCAAACGACGCTCGCCGGCAATCCGCCTAGCTGAGGCAGGCGAACCTGATGCATGCCGCAGCGGTCCGTTAGAACGGCGAGCTTGCAAATGCGCGACCGGCCAGCAGGAGGGGACCGCCCCCGACCGAATTCCCCCTGCCGACTTGTCACTGGCTCGCGATTTGATAGTCTGACGCCGTGTCTCATTCTGCCGCGGCTTGGCTGACGGGGAACGCTACGGACCGCAAACAACGCCCCGCCGCCCCCCCAAACCAGTCAACGCCAAGCTCGTCACGCGCCTGTAGCTCAGGGGATAGAGCAACGGTTTCCTAAACCGTAGGTCGCAGGTTCGAATCCTGCCAGGCGCGATCTTGCTTCCCGTGGGAAGCCGGCGACGCGATGGCCAACCGGCCCGCCCGGAAAAGACGGACCGGAAAAAACGCCGCCGGCGGATGGGCTTAATGCCGCAGGGCCCGTCAATGTCGCAATGCAACGGTGTAGGGCATTCCGGCCGAAGCCGCTTCTTGGATTCGGCTGAGCAATTCGCTCCGCATCACCGATACCTCCTTGGCGCTTCGATGCCGAGACGCGTGCAACGGCCCTCGACCTCCAAAACCGTGATGCTGACGCCGCCGTCAATGACGATGGTCTCGCCTTTCTTCCTCGATAATACCAGCATGGTGCAATTCCTCCGTGATCAAGTCACTCTACTAAAGCTCAAACCGTCGCGAAAATCGTCTTGATTCGTCCTGAGCGTGCGGGCGACTGAAGGCTTGGGCGCCGTACTTCGCCAACACAAACGGCAGGATTTCACCGATTACCTGCAGCCGCTTTTCCTCCTGCAGAGGCGTCCGGGCAAGGCGATCGGTACATACGACTTGTAGTTGAAGCGGCATGACATGCCTCCCCTGCGTTGTGTTCCCCATACTATCCATGTACTGTACGCATGTCAACCCTTTGATGTTCAAAGAAATTTTGAGCTGCGCCCATCAATCCCGCCGACGGCGTCACCAACGGCGCGGTTCGCCTGTCGCGGCGAAGCGCCCGCATCGCCACAGCCTGCTCCGATAAGGCAGCCCAGGCCGATCGGCGCCGCCCGCAACGCAGGCGACCAAAGACCGGACGGCCTCTTTTCGCTTTCCCATGGCTGTGCTGGGCCGCGACAGCGCGGGCAGAAGGGCGCACGACGACCGAGCCGCGGTGCAGCCGGCAGAAGCGGAGTTGCTAAGCAGGCCGCAGGGAAGAAGTTCGTGCAGGGAGCAATCCGCAGGATACCTGGCGCAGAATCCCAGCGCCAGTCCGACGGGAATCGCTCGAAACGAATGGACTTGCGCCGCTCTCGTCGCGGCGGGAAACCCCGTACGGCCTTGGCCGCATCATCGCGGATGGCGAACGGGGCGACGGCGATCTCAAGCGACGCCCTGGATCGTCGCCTAGAAACGGGTCAGTCAACCTGGCAGCGTCGAAGCCGCATCGCAGGCGCTGGCGGCGTCGGCCAAACAGAGTTGAATTTCGGGCGAGGGAGCTTTTGCCGCAGAACGCTGTCGACCGATTGATGAGATTCCCGAGCCGCCTGCGCGGCCTTCGTTTGCCGCGGTTACGCCGCCGGTTGTTGATCGTTCAAGGCGGCAATGACGCGACGGGCATTTTCGACCCCGCCAAGCTGGTCGACAAAGGCTTTCAGGGCGGCGATCTGTTCGGCGGAGAACCCGTTTCCGTTGCTGCACGCGGCCGCAGGAAATTGGTCGTCCTGCCGCTCGTCTCGGCATTGATTCATCACCAAGAATCTCCCAACGTGGAATTTGATACAGAATCCAGGCGGCGGCCAGCGCCTCAGGCTGGCGGTTCCGACTGCATTTCCTAAGATCGGCCGTCGGTCGCAGCGCCTGTAGTCGGCTTGTTTGCTGATAAGCTGCGCAAGTCGCGTGCGACCTGACAGCGCGGCCCGCGGCGAGGAACGCCTCAACAGCTTATCGCAGCGGCGCGGAAAAGTAGCAGCGAGACCGGTTCTGCACCTCTGCCCACGGCAGTTCAGGCGCACTCCAGACCTGCCGATCCTCGTGAAACGCCCGCAGTTCAATGCTGTTCAACCGCGCCAAGCCAAATTGCCAGGCGGTTGAGCCGTCGCTGCGGCGACGCGCTTCGAGCAACAGCACTGCGTCGGGATCGGTTGCCTGAACAAAAGCGAACAGGGCGCCGTCAATCAGCTCCTGTTCGGTATTCTCATAGCGATACAGGGGCGCCGTCAGCAAGCGAAGATGCGACTCGACTTCCGCGCGATCCGTGGCTTCGACTCGAAACCGGCGCGATAGTTGGCGCATTTGTATGAGTCGCTGGGGGGGCGTCTTGGCAGGCGCGGGCGAGTGCGGCAGCGGCTTCAGCTCAATTCCGGCAGCGTGAGGCTCCCACAATCTGCTTCCCGCTCGACTCGCTTTCAAGCCGCCAGGCGAGAGCGACTGCAATTCGAACGAGCTGTGCTTGAGCGGATGATACCATCGGTAGATGGAAGCAATCGCCTCTGGGCGGCCGCCGGCCGTCCAGAGAAAGACGTGGCCGTAGACTCTTCCATGCTCCGGGTTCGACCATGTCAAAACCGGCTCCTCGCGCAACGTGAGGGAGACTTCCGGCTTCTCCACGCGACGAATGTCGAAACTGGCCGCCATTTTGGCGGCGAAGCTTGCAAACTCGTGCTGCTCTTCCCGTTGTTCTGCTGACGCTTGATCGGCGCCAGCAGCCGCGCCTGGCCAGGCAATGCCGGCGGCAATCAAGAGTGCCGTCACATAAGCCATGATGTCGCCTCCCCCTGAGTTGGTTCCATTTCAGCAAGATATAGACGCTATGTCTGGAAGTCAAATTAAAGGTCACGGACCGCGGCCGTTCTCCGAGTAAGCGATTCAACCGCCGGCAGCCGCGGTTGATTGTCGCCAGTTCGCGGCCCTTTAAAGTAGCTCGAACACGAATTTGCCAGTATCCTAAGCGGCATGCGAAAGGCTTGGCGGTCTGCAGTGCTGTACGTTTCGCTAGCGGGCTTTTTTGCCCTGGCGTCAGGCCCCTTGGCGCGGACGATTTCTTCGACCAGCATGTCCACCCGATCCTGGCGGGCAAGTGCTTTCGCTGCCACGGCGGCGATCGGGTCTCGGGCTCGCTACGAGTCGATTCGCGCGAGTCGCTGCTTGAAGGCGGCGACTCGGGCCCCGCGCTTTCACCAGGCAAGTCTGAAGAGAGCCTGATCATCAAGGCGGTCCGCCGCGACGACGACGTCTCGGCTATGCCGCCCGACAAGCCGTTGCGCCCCGACGAGATCGAAACGCTAGCCAAGTGGATCGCCGCGGGCGCCGAGTGGCCGAAAACGCCGGTCAAGTTTCAGGCCGATAAGCATTGGGCCTTCGAACCGCTCGCCAACGTCGCGGTGCCGCCGGTGAAAAATCAAAGCTGGCCGCAGACCGCCATCGACCGCTTTCTTTTGGCCGCGCAGGAAGCAGCCGGCGTGCAACCGACCAAGCCGGCCGATCGGCGTACCTTGCTTCGCCGCATGACGTACGATCTGACCGGGTTGCCGCCGACGCCGGAAGAAGCGGCTGCTGTTCGAAAGCAATCCTTCGCCGGCGGCGATCGATACCGTGATCGAACGCCTGCTCGCCTCTCCACACTACGGCGAACAGTGGGGACGCCGCTGGCTCGACGTCGTGCGCTATGCCGACACGGCGGGCGAGAACAGCGACCACCCGCTGCCTCACGCCTGGCGATATCGCAACTGGGTGCTTCAGGCCTTCAACAACGACAAGCCCTATGACGAATTCATCCGCGAGCAGATCGCCGGCGACCTGTTGGCCGCCGAAGGGCCGCCCGAGCAATACGCCGAGCGGATCGTGGCCACTGGCTACCTGGCCATCGCGCGGCGGTTCGGGCACGACATCGAACAGGACATGCACCTGACCTACGAAGACACGATCGACACGCTGGGCAAGTCGGTGCTCGGTCTGTCGCTCGGCTGCTGCCGCTGCCACGACCATAAGTACGATCCACTCTCCACGCGCGACTATTACGGCCTGTACGGCATTTTCTCCAGTACGCGGTTTCCCTTCCCGGGGTGCGAGCCGAAGCAGCAGCCGCGAGACATGGTTCCGCTGCTTACGCCCGAGGACATCGAGCGGCAGATCAAGCCCTGGCAGGAACAGCTCGCCACGATCGACGCCGAGATCAAAACCGTCGCCGAGCGGCAGACCGCGATTTCGCAGCAACTTCGCGACGCCGGCCGCCAACCGCCCGTCGTGCTCGCCAGCGGCGAGATTAACGACGGCCAGGCGGCGAATTTCTTGGTAACAACCATCGAGTCCAACGCGGGCATAGCGGTCAAACGGGGGGACGTGCTGCTGTTGTCCATCTCGCCGCGCGGCAATCATGGCGCCGACAGTACGCTGGTCGAATTGAACATTGCCACGTCCGACGGGGCCGCGGCGACGGATCCGCCGCGCGAGTGGCACACGTCGGAACTGACCGGCGATCTGGCGGCCGCAAATCCGCACGCGGATCAATATGGCAACTCGCGAGCGTGGTGCTTTCTCGATGCGCACGACGGTCTGCGTTTGCTGCGGGAAAGCTTGCAGGCCATCAATGGTCGCGCAGAGCTGCAGGCCTGCGCAACGGCGATACGCCTTCGGTGTTCGTTAATAAATCGGACCAGCCGGTGCAGGTCTGGACGGAGTTGGCGCCGCGATCGTTCTTCATGCATCCCGGCCCTCAAGGACCGGTGGCGCTGGCCTGGGTCAGCCCGATCGACGGACTGATTTCCCTCTCAGGCAGCGTGGCCGATGCTCACCCGGGCGGCCCCGACGGCGTCGGCTGGAAGCTGGAACATCTGGCGGCCGGCAACGCCGGCGGCTCGCTCACGGCGCTGGTCGAAGTCGGCCTGCAATTGCGAGAGCTGCAGCAGCGCCGCAATGAACTGGCCGCCCGTCAACCGCCGCTGCCGGTAGCCTATGCGGTGAATGAAGGACAGCCGGCAGACGCACGCATTCAGCGCCGCGGCGAACCGACCGACCTGGGCGACGTGGCGCCGCGCAAGTTCATAGACGTCCTCGGCGGCCAGCCGTTGACCGCGACCGATTCCAGCGGCCGCCGGGAACTGGCCGAGTGGCTGACCAGCCGCGACAACCCGCTGACCGCCCGTGTCATGGTCAACCGCATCTGGCAAGGACATTTCGGCCGCGGACTGGTCGCTACGCCCAACGACTTTGGCACGCGCGGCGCCGAGCCTTCGCATCCCGAGCTGCTCGACTACCTGGCCCGGACGTTTATCGACAGCGGCTGGAGCGTGAAGGCCATGCACCGCCTGATCCTGCGCAGCGCCGCTTATCAGCAAGCTGCGTCTGACGGAGAAAGCCAGCCGCTCTACGCCGGTTTTTCGCGCCGCCGGCTCAGCGCCGAAGAATTGCGAGACACGCTGCTGGCCGTCAGCGGTCAACTCGACCGCACGCCGGGCCAGGCGCATCCATTCCCGGCCGAGTCGACTTGGAGCTTTTCGCAGCACGCCCCCTTCGCTGCAGAATACGAGACGGCGAAGCGGAGCGTCTACGTGATGCACAAGCGCAATCGCCGCATCCGTTTCTTCGCCTTGTTCGACGGGGCCGATCCAAATTCCAGCACGCCGCGCCGAGACGTGACCACCGTGCCGACGCAGGCGCTGTTCTTCATGAACGATCCGCTCCTGCACCAAAGCGCTGAGAAGTTGGCGGCGCGGCTGACGGCTGCGTCGGGCCGCAATGGCGACGCAGGCGACGACAACGGCGGCGACCGTGCGCGGATCGACCGGGCCTGCCGGTTGTTGTTCAGCCGTCCGGCGACCGAGGCCGATCGGGCCGACGGCGCCGCGTTTCTGACCGCTTATGCTGCGCAACTGGCAGGCGCGACCGCACCCGCTCGCCAGGCGCAGGCTTGGGCGGCTTATGTCCGCGTGTTACTCAGCAGCAACGAGTTGATCCATGTCGATTGAACCTAGTCAGCAAGCTCCATCGCCTGACGGCTGTTCGCGCCGCGCCGCCCTCCGCTCGTTCGTGGCCGGCACGCTGTTGATGCCGGGCATCGCCCACGAGCTGCTCGCCGCCGACTCGGGCTCAGACTCGGCCAACGGCGACGCCGACCCGCTGGCGCCCAAGGCGCCGCACTTTCCGGCCAAGGCGAAGCGCGTGATCTTCCTGTTCATGACCGGCGGCGTGTCGCACGTCGACTCGTTCGATCCGAAGCCGCGGCTGTTCGCCGACGTGGGCAAGGAGGTCAAGCTCGACCATCCGGAAATCCGCAACCGCCCGGGTTACGAGCGCATCTTCCTCAAGCGGCCGCAGTGGGAGTTCCGCCCCCGCGGCAAGTGCGGCATGGAAACGAGCGACCTGTTTCCGCAGCTCGCCGAGTGCGTCGACGACATCGCGCTGATCCGCTCGATGCACACCAGCCACTCGAACCACTACAACGCCACGTTGGGCATGCACACCGGTTCGTTCGCCTTCGCCCGGCCGAGCATCGGCGCCTGGGTCAGTTACGGGCTCGGGAGCGAAAACCGCAACATGCCTTCGTTCATCACGATCGCCCCCGCTCAGACTTACGCCGGCTCGCAGGTCTACGCCAGCGACTTCCTGCCGGGCGCCCACCAGGGGACGCTGGTCGTGCCGGGCGCCGAGCCGGTGGCCAACATCGCTCCGCGAGTGGCCCGTCCGCTGCAGGAGCTGGAGCTGAGCGCGTTGGCCCGGCTCAACGCGCGGCACCAGGCGGAGCGCGCCGGCGATCCGCTGCTGGCCGCGCGGATCCGTTCGTTCGAGACGGCTTTCGGCATGCAGATGGCCGTGCCCGACGCCTTCGATCTCTCCAGCGAGACCAACGCCACGCTGCAGCTTTACGGGTTGGAGCGCGGCAGCGCCAAGGTCTTTGCCTGGCAGTGCCTGGCGGCGCGGCGGCTGATCGAGCGCGGCGTGCGGTTTGTCGAGTTGATCGACACCGGCTCGTCGGGCAACTGGGACTCGCATGGCGATATGGCCGACCACGGCCGCTTGGCGCTCAACGTCGACCGCCCGATCGCCGGACTGATCAAAGACCTCAAGGCCCGCGGGCTGTTTGACGACACGCTGGTGGTCTGGACCACGGAGTTCGGCCGCACGCCGTTCAACAACTCGGCCGAGGCCAAGGGTCGCGAGCATCACAACTGGGCCTTCAGCTCCTGGCTGGCCGGCGCCGGCGTGAAGCGGGGCTATGTCCACGGCGAGACCGACGAGTACGGCATTCGCGTCGCCCGCGACGGCGTCCACGTTCACGATTTCCACGCCACCATCCTGCACCTGATGGGCCTCGACCACACCCGGCTCACCTACCGCCACAGCGGCCGCGACTACCGGCTGACCGACGTGGAAGGGCGGGTGGTGCAGGAGTTGCTGTCGTGATGTGCGGCAGTGAGCGTTGAGCGCGGCCGCGCTGTAGCTTGCTGTGCAGTTTCACCTCATGGAGCGAGGCAGAACATGATGGGAACGTCGGGCCGCCGCTTTCAATTCAGCCTGCGTGCGATGCTAGTCGTGCTGACGCTAACTTCTCTGGCGTTTGCGGCGTTGGTCCGTAGCGCTAAGCGACAGAAGGTCGCGGTGACCGCGATCCGCCAGTCCGGCGGAACGGTGATGTACGACTACCATGAAACGGCGCCGCGTACGATGTCGACGGCAGGCGGACGCACCGCTCCCAAGTGGCTCCGCGAACTCGTGGGCGATGAATACTTTCAACGTCCGGTATGGATTCAGTTTTTCGGCTCCGCAAAGGACGACCGTTGGGTGCAGGCAATGGCCGACTTGCCGTCGACAAAGTACTTGTTGCTGGCAGAGAACGATGTGGACGATCAGATCCTCGAACGCATCGCGCCGTTGCCAAAGCTCGAAGAGCTGCACCTGAGCAATTCCAAAGTCACTGACCTCGGCTTCCGGGAACTGCGCAAGTTCCGGCGGCTCCGCTGGCTGGTCGCGGACCGGACATTGATTACCGACGAGGCTTTGGCCGAACTGACGAGCTTGCCGCTTGAAGAGCTGAATCTGCGCGAGACGCGAGTCACCGACGCGGGAATCCTCTCGCTCGCCAAGCTAACGCGTCTCAAGAAACTGGACGTACGGCGAACGGCAGTCACCGCCGCCGGCGTCGCCCGGTTGCGCGCCGCGCTGCCCAACTGCTGGATCATGCGTTGATAGGGCCGCGAACAAAGCCGCCTTGAAAAGGTCGATGAACTGCGATTTACGCATAGGGGGTTCGTGCGTCATGCTATGGGCCGTCGCTGACTGGAACGTTCGCGACTTGCTGGCGGGCGCCAGCAGGCGCGAGCTGCGTTCTGGCAGCGTTTTCTTTGAGAGCCGTACGCGCATTTGCATTGCTTGTGAATAAAAAACGTCACGAACAAACAGAAAGGAACATCCCGTGAAATCGCAGCGAGCGTGGATTCTGGTTGCGTGCCTCGTGGCCATGGCGGCGGCACCCGGCGCGAAAACGCCGTCGGCCCGGGGACAAGAAGCAGCGACGCCGTCAACGGGCGAACCGCAATTCACGGTCTACCAGCTCCGTCATGCAGATTCGATCTCTGCGGCTGAGCAATTAGGACGCTTCTTCGCGTCCGACGCTGAGCACTCGGTCAAGATCGTTCTCGATCTGCGCGTTAATTCGTTGCTGGTTCAGGCCGCCGGTCGCCAGCAGGAGATGATTGCGAAAATTCTGAAACGGATCGACGTCGAAGCGCCGCAATCGCTCTCTCAGGAGACAAAAGTCTTCTCGCTAAAACACGCCCGAGCCAGCGATCTCTCGGAAGTCTTGCCCGCGATCGCCGACAAGCACAACCTGCGCATTGCGATCGATCAACGCACCAATTCCATCGTTGCGCATGGCTGGCCCATGGAGTTGACGTCTCTGTCTGGCGTGCTCGAAAGTCTCGATGCATCGCCCCCCGATGCTGTGCGCCCCAGACAACCTCTATGCGTGCGGATCGTCTGGCTGATCGAAGGCCGCGAAGCGGCAAAAATCCCGGCGCCGTCCTCCAACTTGCGCGAAGTGGTCGATGAGTTGACGAAGCTCGGCTACGAAGACCTGGGCCACATCTCCCAAGTCCTGGTTCACGTCGATGCCGGTCATGCGAGATTCGAGGCGGCGGGACACGCCGAGTGGGAACGCAGCGCACTTCGGCTGAGCGTGGAAGGCACGTCAGTCGAGATTCCGGGCAGCGATCGGAAGAAGCCGACTGGCGGCCGGGTGCGGCTCTATTTAAGCATCGCTGTGACCCCGCACGACAGCGACGAACGACTGTGCAGTCTCGACACCGTGTTAACCGCGCCGTTGGGCGCAGCACTGTGCTGGGAACGACGCCGATGGGCTCAAAGAGCGCGGCGTTTATCGTGCAGGTTCTGCCGCAGTAAAAATAGCGGTCGGGATTGATGCGCGTGCAGGCGAAGCCCTGGACGTTCTTTGATCGTGGCGGCGCCAGGACAGGTTGCGTTCGGGGAACATGGCGCATGTTCACCGTAAAGTGTTCGCAGTGAAGTGATGCGATCGATTGTAGCCGGTCTTCGAGGGAGAAGCCATTCTGGGCCGAGCCAGTTGCGGCGTAAGCTGGCCGGGGGAGGAAGTGTGTGGCGGGCGGCTCGGAATAAAGAGCAGGTGCTAGAGGGCGGGTCGTAGGTGGCCAAATTCGAACGGATATCTTGGCCGCCTTCGGCGAGCTGCCCTGACCTGGCCTCTCCCAGTGGGAGAGGAACCGGAGAGCACAAAGATGGCCAGGCTCGAAGGGGAAACTTGGCCGCCTTCGGCGAGCCGCCCTCACCTAACCTCTCCCAGAGGGAGAGGAACCGGAGCGACGAAGATGGCCAGACTCGAACGGGAAACATGGCCGCCTTCGGCGAGCTGCCCTCACCTGGCCTCTCCCAGTGGGAGCGGAACGGGAGCGCGCAACGATGGCCACGATCGAACGGGAAGCTTGGCCGCCTTTGGAAAGCCGCCCTCACCTAACCTCTCCCAGTGGGAGAGAAATGGGAGCGACGAAGATGGCCAGACTCGAACGGGAAACATGGCCGCCTTCGGCGAGCTGCCCTCACCTGGCCTCTCCCAGTGGGAGTGGAACGGGAGCGACGAAGATGGCCAGACTCGAACGGGAAACATGGCCGCCTTCGGCGAGGCGCCCTCACCTAACCTCTCCCAGAGGGAGAGGAACCGGAGGGCCAAAGATGGCCAGGCTCGAACGGGAATCTTGACCGCCTTGGGACAACCTCCGTCGTCAGCGACCGCATCGGCGGTTTACAATGCTGACAGATTTCATTGCACGCTTTGCCGTCCCGCGGGGCCGCCGATGTCACTCATTCAAATCCGCGTGCTGTTCGGCCTGCTGGCGCTGGTTCACGTCGGCCTGGCCGTGTTGCTCACGCCGATCCATCTGGCGGTCGGCTCGGACATAATCCGCCAGCGAATCTACATGGCGGCCATCGGCGCGTTGATGTCTCAGCCGGCGTTGATTGCCGTGTGGGCCGGACTGGCGCCGCAAACGGCCCTGCGACGCTGGACGCAAGCGCTTGCCATGCTGATGTGCGTGGAATTCGCGTTCAACCTTGCATCGGCGCAAAACGCCTCGTCACGCGGCCAGCCGCGCGATCTGCTGCAGCCGTTGGCCTGGCTGCTTTCCTTTGCGATTTGCACGCTGCCGCTCGCGTTCTTGCGGGCACGGTACGGCTGGTGGCTCGAACCGTCGCCGCCAGCCGCTCGGCAGTCGGAGGGCGAAGGCAACCAGTTCACGATGCGCGGGTTGTTGGCGGCAACGGCCGCTGCAGCCGTTTATCTGGCGGGACTGCGTTGGCTGCATCCGGACGGCGGCCCCCGCGACTGGCCGCTGCACCTGGCGAGGTTCGCCGCCATGGGCGCTTCGATGAGCTTGCCCGGCTTGCTTGTGCTGATCGTCTGTTTGCTCTGTTTATTGCCCGGACGTGGCGGAGTGTGGCGCTGGTTGCTGGGCATCGCAGGTTTTGGTTCGACCGCAATCGCGGCGGCAGCGGTCGCCTGGTTCGGCTCGCCGGGAGAGATCGGGGAGTTGGCGTTTGTGCTGGTCGGGCTATTCATGTCGGCTGCCGGCAGCGCGATCGTGGCTCGTCTCTGCGGCTACCGGCTGGCGCGACAATCTGCGGGCGCTGCGACGGCGACCCAAACAACGTCCGCTTCGCCAGGCACTTCACGTGCTTGGCGCTTTGCGGCCGCTTTGTCGGTGCAATTGCTGCTGCTCGTCTGTCTGGCCGCGATGGCGCCGAGTCGGCTGCGAACATGTCGCGAGACGGCGGTGATGCGAGATTGGAGCGAGCTCGGCATGTACGCATCATTGACCGATGACGCCGTCGTGTCGCTCACTTGGAACGACGACGGCAAGTTGCTGGAAGGAACTCACGCCTTGGAGCGCATTGCTGGCTGCAGCGAACTCGAGCGGCTCGATCTGGGCGGCTCGGAAGCCGGCGACGAGGCGCTTGCGCAGCTTGGCCCCTTGGAGCAATTAACGAGCCTCACTCTGTGCGGCACGCGCACGTCAGCGACGAAGGGCTGCAAGCTCTCGACAAGTTCCGGAGTCTTCAGCAGCTTGATCTGAACATGACCGACGTGACCGACGACGGCCTGCCGGCCTTGGCCAAGCTCGGTCGCCTCACTTCGGTCGATCTTTCGCACACGCTCGTTACGCCCGGCGGGGTCAAGCGTTTGCAACTGCGCGCGGCCCGCTCTGCGCATCCAGGCTGACTCCGACGATGCGAGCCTGTCGCCGATCGCCAACTGTTTTCGCCGCACGCGCACCCGCCTTTCGCAGATTCCGGCGCCGCATCCTCCCGCCTTGAGAGTTTGCGCGACGGGCGCCAAAGTGACCGATAAGGGAGTAGCGTACTTTCGCGGCCTGACGCAGATTGCGGAGTTCGATCTGACGGACGCGAAGGTCACCGACGTTTCGATCAACAACCTGGCCACGCTCAAGGGCCTGCGGAGGCTCACGCTCCGCGGCACTCAGATCACCGATGCCGGCGCGGCCGAATTGAAGCAGGCCCTGCCCAAATGCGAGATCAACCGCTGATGGCGGTCGACGGACGGATCTGCTCGGCGCAAAGCGGCCGCGCCCGGAAGCTTCACAGCTTCCGCTACAAGGAACGTCTCAACTCCGGCGTTTTCTCGGCTGGCGAAGGCTCAAGGCGTCTTGCAGTTGCGGGCTTTTGGCGTACTCGCTGGGCGTCTTGCCGCTTTTGTTCTTGATGCGAGGATTGGCGCCGGCGGCCAACAACAGCCGGGCAATCTCCGCGGCGCGGTCGGTCTTTCCCGAAGTGGCCGGCGTGCCGGTGTTGGTGACGGCCCGGTGCAGGGGAGTCGATCGACTCTTCTTGTCGACGGCATTCACGTCGGCGCCCTGGGCGATGAGCTCCTTGACGGCGGCAGGGCTCCTAAACCGCACGGCGCGGTGCAACGGCGTGACCCCATTCTTGTCCGTCTCGTTGACGTCCGCTCCGCGCTGGAGCAAATAACGAATCACGCGCACCTGAAGCCTTGGCTCCGCGTCATGGGCCGAGCTCGCCGACAACAGCGCGCCGTGAAGCTCGCCGCCGGCGCGGACCAATTCCTTCAAGGCATCGAGCCGCAGCTCAAACGCCGCTTGTTTAATCGGATTCATGACGCGTCCTTGCGGAAGGAGGTAACCGCAATACGTCAATGTTTCTCGGACCGACCAAGGCGACTCACGAGGGCTGGATGTCGCTGGCAGCCTTGGTTTGCCGAACTCGTCTCCGCGTTACTCGTCGGCTTGCAGCAAGACGCGCAGTTTATCGACCAACTCGGGTTTGAGCGAACCGTGAGCCGCAACGCGGCCTTTGCGATCGACGAGGAGACAATACGGGATGACCACAACGGGATAGCCGCCGATCTTGCGAACATCGCCGTCCATCTTTGCCGAGGCGAGATAGGTCGGATATCCCGCCTGCCAGTCATCGATCATTTTGCCCAGCTCTTCGGCCGACGTCCCGGCCGGGTGCATGCCGACGATCGGCAGGCCTTGAGCGGCGAGCTCTCGGAGCAGCAGGAGATCGTTCTTGCTCGCCTCGCTCCAAGCGGCCCAAAAGTGAATCAGGCAAGGCTGGCCAGCTACGCGAGGCGGAAAACCGCCAACCCATCCCTCAGTTGGCAGGGCAGGCGCCGGTTTGCCGAGCAAGGCTTCGACGGGCGCCTTCATGCGCCGCAGGTTCCAGGCATTCATTGGCTGTTTCTGCCTCGCGGCGTCCAGCAAAGCCAGGATTTCGCTTTGCGTGCGATCCGGCTTGTACCAATAGTCAAGCTCGACTCCGAATCGCCGGTCCCCAATTCTTTGGCCGTCGCGCGGCCGCAAGGCTTCCACGCGCTCCGTCAGATCAACGTCCGTTCGCGCCTCTTGCACCTCGCTCCAGAGATGAATGTATTTACGTCGCTTTCGGTCAACCTCGGCCGGGTGCGTGAAAGGATCCCTTTGAAGCTGTCATAGCTGCTTCCGTTTGGCGAGGATGCGAGCGGTTGCAACATGTGGCTGCCGTTGAGGCGAGGAGCGTTTCGGAGGTTTCTTTTTTGGGCCTCGTGAATGTTTTTGAAATCGGCGCAGGCGGATCTTGCTCGCCAGCCGCAGGAGTTCTCGAGCCATCTCGGCCGGGGTCATCTGCGCGAAGCGTTCGCTCCAATAGGACGTGGGCACGACGATCATCATCCCTTTCCAGACGCAACGGATTTCATCCGCGAGGAAGTAGCTGGAGACATCCGACTCCACTTTCTTCTCGCCATGGATCGAACGCAACGCGGCTTTTACGACACTGAGAACGTTATAGGCCAGCAAGCCCACGCAAAAGGCGAACAATGCGGCCTTGGGGTAGCCCAAGGTATCGATCTCGTTGTTCAGGACCGCGGAGAGTTCGCCAAAAGCGGCTTCAATCGTCCACCGCTCGCGGTAAAGCTCTCCAACCTTGGGGGCCAGAACGTCCGCAGGCAAGTTGGTCAGCAAGTGGATTTCCGTTTCGCCGTGCCGGGTCGGCTTGTCGAGCACGAGCGTTATGCGACGGGCCTTCATCGATTGCCCAAACTCGTCGTAGATCGCAACCTCTTGCTCGAAAACGCTCGCGTCGTCCTTCACTCGCTTGACGAGGCGCCGCGGACCGCAGGCTTCCCAAGAAACGTTGGTGGCGTGCTGTCGCACCACATAGAACGCTTTCTGATGATTGACCTCCCAAAGGAATGCCGACGTGCAGAAGTTGCGGTCCGCAATCCACAACTGCTGGGCTGTGACATCCCCCAATAAGTCCAACACAATCCGTCTCTCTTGCGTATGCCCATCCTCGCAGGGAAAGACGTCCTTGATCAGCATCTCATCGGGATCCATCACCACCAGGGCCTGACCCGGCAACGGACCGCCGCCGATGTGTCGCAATTCTTCGATGCGATGTTCCGTGGCGGCCAAATGGTTCCCGTCCAGGATACGCACCGCATAGCCAGGCAACAGCGGCTTCCGGCCACCCTTCATCTGTTCGATCACGGGGCTGAGGCGTTTGCTCGTGGCCCGCACCAACGCTCGCGACACCTGCGTTTCCACTCCGTTGATCTTGTTGTAGATCGACTTCGCTGAAACGCCGATTTCCTCGACGCGCTCTTGATAGGCGGCATGCATCGACGGTCGCACCTTACAGACCACCAGCGACATCATGTCGACAATCGTGGAAAACAAGAGCTCGCCTTCGTACTGTCGCTCCGCGTGTTCCACAAACAACTCATCGAGAAACGAAGCTGGCAGGGCATACTCCAAAGCGCCCCGGACCATAACAGAGGCCGGACTCTCTTTGGCAAACTTCTCATAGAGTTCCCGAATTACCACGAGATACACCTCCGTGCAAAAAACGTTCAAGGCTCCACATGAACATCGTTCGCCGTGAGGTCGTAAAAGGGAAGGGTGACAGCTTCAAAGACATCGAGTCAACGACCAAGCGCATTTTAAAAGGCACTATGGCAGTAATACAACCTTTCGGTAGCCTCGATCCCCGAAGCGAATGACGATGCCTGCGGTTTATTGCTTAAGGTAGTGTGGTTTCGGCAAGCGTGTATGAATCTTTCGGCGCATCAGGGAAGAATGCATTGGTCCCTACTTCGACTTTGGACGAGGACGGCCGATGCGACGATGCACGCAGATGGACAGCCTGGCGGAAGCCCGGCGACGGTTTGAACGGTGGCGGAAGGTCCGCGGGGGCGGCGGGCGAATCCCGCATGAACTGTGGCTGGCGGCCGTCAAGGCCGCGGCGGTGGACGGCGCCGAGACCGTAGCGGCCGACCTGGACGTGGATCTCGGCCGATTGCGGCACTGGATGCAAATCGTAGACGGCGGCGCGCCGGGAGAACAAAGGGGGGCGGAGTCGAAATGACACAACGTCTTTACGACTCCCGACCCCTTTCTCACCCCGAGCAGAATCGCTTGCGTTGCGTCCTCAATAACCTTGGCATATTGTTTTTTGCCGCCCCACGCCGAACTGCGATTTGAATAGGCGGCCGCTTGCTTGGGATCGAGACGAATCGCCTCGTCCGCAGCATCGCCAGCCTTCTCCCAATCATGGATCATGAGAAACACACTGCTGAGACCGATCCAGGCCTGAACAAACTGTGGTTCCCGCTCGATCGCGGTATCGAGATCACTGAGAGCTTTGTCGAGTTCGCCCTTCAACACGTGAATATGGGCTCGATTCAAATAGAGGCGGTGGTCGTCGCCAAGTGAGATGGCTTTGTCGCAGTCCTGAAGAGCTCGCTCAAAATCGCGAAGCGTAACGAACAATTGAGCGCGTGCGATATAGACGTTTGAGTCATTTGGCTCGTAGCGAATTGCTTCTTCCAAGTCTGCCAGGGCAGACTCAATTTTGCCCTGTCTTTGATAAGCAGCCGCCCGAGCGGTATATGCTTGAGTGGACCAAGGGCATAAATTGAGCGCGGCATCGAAGTCTCGAATTGCCCGTTCAACTTCGCCGATAAAGAGCCAGATCTTGCCTCGGTTGCTGTAGCACGAAGCCTCCGGGGCCAGCTCAATCACGGCATCATAATCGTCGATTGCCATGTCCCACTTTTCCAGCCGGTGCCACACTCGGGCCCTCGCATAGAAGGCGCGGCGCATTTGGCGTCTAGTCGGATCGCCGCGTCGAAATCGCTCATCGCGCCCCTCAACGTCGTTGCGGTCGAGTCGTAGGGCGCCGCGCACGGCAAAATCGAATGCGGTTGGGCTTTTCAATAGTTCCGCAGAAAACTCCGACATCGCCCGTTCTTCGTGGATTACTTCGCGCTCCTCGGCCCAACCCCAGGGCGTTCTCAACCAATCGCCTCTTTTTTCCAGGACGTTTAAGGCGACTGGGAGAATCGGCCACGCTCGCGGCTTCGATTCGAAGTCGGGTTGATCGCGGAGCCTCGTGTCCTCCCGGCGAACGACGACCTTAGCTGTAACAGGTGGTGGCTCTGCAGATCCTCTGGTCGCGACAACCTCAAGACAGGCCAACGAGAACAGCGATAAAGCGATTGAGAACCGCATATACCCTCCATGGCTCGGGCACTCGATACAAAAGGCGAATCGCATTAGATGCGGCCGAGAGTGCAACCTAAGAGAACGCCGCCGAGGGCCGCAAGGCCAGTTTTGGCCGGCATCTGGCGAAAGGGCGTGCGGGCATAGCGCGAGACCACTACCTCGTCGCGGGCGCAGGCCGCCGGGAGGGCCTCCAAAGCCTCCGGGCGGCCATGCGCCGTTGCACCGAATTTTGCCGTTTCGCGATCGAACACTCTTTCTGCATGGGAGGCATCGACCTCCGCGCGCAAGGGTCATCTCAAAAAGCAAATTCGGCCATGACAGTGCTTATATACTCTGTCCCCTGACCCCAATGGCTGGATGTCTGGTTTTCTCCCATGGTTTTCTCCCAAAATCGCCGGTTGCCGTTCGTGCAGTTTCTTCATGAGGTGCACCGGACCACCGCACGCAACCGAGCTTCGCGGAACCGTGCAGTGGTTGGCTGCTCAGACCCGAGGCGGCGAGAGCTCGCGCAGAAGAGTCCCGAATGTCGTGGTTGTCAGCAACGCAGCCAGCGGTCGATCACCGTCATCCGGTCGGTCGTGGCTGAACCGTCGGACTTTGCCGTGTAACAGGCGCCGGCGGCTTACGCTTTGGCTGGAAAGCAAACACTCTACGGAGGTTTTTATGTCCCTCTTCACAGGATATGCCATGCGCACTCAGAACCGGGCCTTCGCCGACGACCCGGCTTGGACGGGCGTCGAGATTGACTTCCAACGCGCCAGCCACGCTTTGCGGGTGAATCCCTACTTGCACCGGCATTCGTTCTCTTACGTGAGCGTCCACGCGCTGGAACTGTCCGTGGCCAGCCTCGAGCCTCCGCGGCGACGTTACCTCAGCGAATTGGCGGCCGTGGCCCAAGAAAACGGGGCTGCGGCCGTCTCGGATCACCTGGGTTTCAACGATGCCCGCCGTGGAGGTCCGGCGGTCGGCCACGTGATCGCGCCCGCCTGCACCCAGGAAGCCCTCGATGCGGTTTGCCGTAACGTCGACCACATTCAGCGATACCTGGGCGACACGCCGTTTTATCTCGAAAACCTGTCGCATTTTTTCTATTGGCCGGGCGAGATGGACGAAATCGAGTTCGTTTGCCGCATGCTCGAGCGGACCGGTTGTGGCCTGTTGCTGGACGTGACCAACGCCTACGCCGACGAGCTGAATTTTGGCCGTGACGCTCGGAGCTTTATCAGGACCGCGGTCGCCAGCGCTGCGAAGCTTCAAATGCACGTGGCCGGCGGCTTTTTTGACTCGCGGACCGGTCGATACGTCGACAGCCACTCAGAACCGGCGCCGGAACCTGTGTGGGACCTCTGCCGCGAAGCGTTGCGGCTGGGCCGCCACAAGTTCCAGGCGCTGTTCATCGAGCGCGATTGGAATTTTCCCGGGGAAGACGGCTCGCGCACCGAACTGGAACGCCTGCGCCAGGTGGCCGACGAATGCGGGACCGAGGGCTGCCGCACATGAGCCGCTTGACATATCCCAGGCAATTAGCTGCCTGGTGCGCGGGCCTGGCCCGCGGCCAAACCGCGGACCTGGCGGCGACCGTCGTCAGCGCCTCAGCCGACGAGGTTGCCTGTTACCTGCAGGTCGGCTGGGGAGAACGACGGGCGCTGCTGACCCAGGAACTGGCGCTGGTTGGGCTGGCGTTCGATGACTTTGCGGAGCTCATCGATCGCTTTCTTTGCACCGTCCCCAAAGCCGCTCAAGCGCCGCACGGAGCCGATCAGCAGCGCTTCCTGCGATGGCTAAAACAGCGGCGCGATTTCACGCCTCAGCAACGCGCCTTCGTCGCTTACCAGCGAGCGGAATATGCTTGCCTTCGCCGGGCCCGGAGGCGGAGAGCCCAGCATCTGGCCTTTCAGCGATTGCGCGGCCGCGGGGCGGCCGAACTGAGCGACGGGCTTTCGTTGTGGCGCGTCAACCCTGTCCGCGCCTGGGCGAAACTGGCCGCCGCGGATCAAGCCGGCGACGCGGTGCGAGAATCGCACGTTCTGTTTTTCGCCGTTGGCGAGAATATCGAGACCCTGCGAGTATCGCTGCGCGAGCGGCGCTGGCTATGCCGACTGCCTGCCACCTGGGCCGGTACTTTCCAACATTGGACGGCCAAGACCCATTGCCGCCAGCCGCGCAGCTCCAACAGTCGCTTCGCGCTGGCTGCGGCGCCGGACTGGTGGCGGTAGAAAATGCCAAGGCGATGTAACAAGTCGCGAGCGATTCCGCTAAGCATCTTGGCGGGCATGTGACCCGCAAACGTTGTCGTGGCAACCAACCTGCCGATTGCTCGTGCAACGTATCAATGACGCGGCAGGAATCTTTGGGTCCGGCACGTCGCAAACAAGCAAGCGCCCGGTCCCGAAAAAGGAGAAGAACATGTCTCGCCTGGATATCATTCGCGCGTGGAAAGACGCGGCGTATCGCCGCAGCCTCACCCCGGACCAACTCGCCGCCTTGCCGGCCAATCCGGCCGGCGCCGTCGAGCTGACGGACGCCGAAGCGGCTGCGGTCGACGGAAAAATGGCTTATGCCGATTGCGGCAGTTGCCATAGTCACCAGCCCAATTGTTCGAGTGCCGCCCAGGCGGTGTCGGCGAAGCTGATCTGACAACCCCCCGTGACGACCGCCTCGCCAAGAGCTGTGAAGAGACCCACCCCATGGCACGTCTCTTCACAGCTCACTTTTTTTGAAGCCCTACCGATGACCACGCAAAGTTGCCTTGCCGAGACGATGGCGGGGCCGGCTCCTTGGTCGGCCGAAGACCGTGCGACGCGCGAAATGTTCGACGAGTGGCTCGCCGAACTAACGGCGGCCCGCGACGCCGACAGCAGCATCGACGACGTACCACTCGACAAGCTCGAAGCCCTGGCCTTCCTGAACTGGCTCGAGCCGCTCGTGGCCAAGGCTCGGCGCCGGTTTCGTCTCGCTATCGACACAATCGTACAACGGCGCGTCGAATGGTTTGGCAGCGTTGAAGCCTTTGAGGCCGCCTGGCTGCCGCTGCTGGCGCGACGATTGTCGGCTCTGGTCGAGCGGACTTGCGCGCTCGAACTGAATATCGCCCGCCTGGAAGATCGGCTTGCGGGCGATACGCCGCGACTGCGGTTGGCGAGCTTTCTTCGCCGCCTTCGCCGGCCCGAAGCCGCGCTGGCAATGATCCAAGAATATGGGATCCTGGCCCGGAGAATTGTCGTCTGCCTGACTCAGTGGCACAACGCGGGCGTCGAACTGGCCGAACGCCTGGCCAACGATGGAGATCGCCTCGGCGAGCGGTTTTTCCCCGGAAAACCTCCGGCGCCGTTGGCTGAGATTGATGGCGATGCCGGCGATCAGCATCGCGACGGCCGCTCGGTGCTCATCCTGCGTTTCGGCTCGGACGCGCGGCTCGTCTACAAACCGCGGCCGCTCGCGGTCGACGCGGCATTCGCGCAGCTGGTCGAATGGCTCAATGCGCGTGGCGCCAGCGCGGCGCTGCGTCCTTTGAGCGTTCTGGATTGTGGAGAGTATGGTTGGGCGGAATTTGTGCTCGCCACGCCGTGCGGCTCGCCGGAAGAAGTTCATCGCTTTTACACGAGGCAGGGAATGTACTTGGCGCTGTTCAACGTCTTGGGCGCCGCCGACATGCATTACGAAAATCTGATTGCCGATGGAGAGCATCCCGTGTTCGTCGACCTGGAAGCGCTGTTTTATCGGCGACTGCCCGAATCGACTCGGGAGCCGGCACAAAAGGCGTTGATCGAGTCGGTGCTGGGCATGCGGCTGTTGCCTCACACGCAAGCCGAAGGCGGCGGCGGCGGGAGTCTCGACATCAGCGGGCTGGGCGCCGCCAGCAAGCCGCTCGCCTACGACGTCGTCGAGCGAAACGCGTTGGGAACGGATGCGATGGGCCTCGCCACGCGCCGTCGAGCGCTGCCCGAGGGCAAACATCGCCCCCGTTTGCTCGACCGCGCCGTTTCGCCCGCCAAGTTTCAGGCTGCCGTCCTGACCGGCTTCTGCGACATGCACGACCTGCTGCGGCGCAAGCGCCGTGCGCTCGTCGAAGCGGAGGGCCCCCTGGCAGCCTTTCCCGGCTGCCAGGTGCGATTTCTTCCGCGGCCTACGCAGGTCTATGCGATATTGAATTCCCAGGCGGTCCACCCGGCTCATTTGCACGCCGACGCTGAACAGGCTCAGATCCACCAGAGGCTATGGGCAAAGGCCGACAAGTTTCCCAGCTTGCGGCGTTTGATCGCCGCCGAACGGGCCGACCTGGCCCGCGGTGACATTCCGCTGTTTACAACGCGGCCCGACTCGCGCGATGTATGGACAAGCCGCGGCGAGCGGATTGAGGCGTTTTTTCCGCATCGAGCCTTCGACGCGGTCTGCGATCGCTTGCAAACGCTCGACGCAGACGATCTTGCCCGTCAACAGTGGCTAATCCGCGCAAGCTTCGCGCTGCTGGCCGAAGAGCCGGCCCGGCTGGTGGAACGGCTCCGGGTTCCGGACTGCCAAGCCCTCGCCGACGAATGCGACGCACTCTTGCGGGACGGCGATGACACGGGCCACGACGATTGCTGGTCGCCGCCGTTGGACCAGCGGGCGGAGCGCTTCGCCTCGCTTCTGGCCCACGCGCGTCGATTAAAGCAACTTGCCTGGCAGAATGGGCGTGACGCCGGCTGGATATCGCTTAGCCGCGGAACGAGCGGCTGGGAGCTGGCCGCCGTCGGTCTTTCGGGAGTATCCGGCCTGAGGAACATCGCCGGGTTCCTGCTAAAAATGGAGATGCTCACGGGCGATCGGTCTTTCGGCGGTCTTGCCCGCAAAGCGCAGCGTAACCTGCGTCGGCGTCTCCGCGAAGAACAATCGTCGCCGGTTCCACCCAAGGCGCCGTAACAAGCGGCCGTCGACTGCGCTTTCCCTGGTATCGACGGAGAGATTCGACAGTTCGCCTAACCGGAGAGACGTTCCATGGCCCGCTACACGGTGGTCCGACAGAATGATCGCAGCGATTGCGGCGCGGCGGCTTTAGCGACCCTGGCGCTGCACCACGGGCGTCGTTGCGGCTTGGAAAAGCTCCGCGATCTTTCGGCAACCAGCCGCGACGGAGCGACGCTCTTGGGGCTGCAGCGGGCCGCCGAGAAGTTGGGCTTTGCAGCCAAGGCAGTGCGCGCGTCCGCCGATGCGCTGCCGGCGCTGCCGTTGCCCGCCATCGCGGCATGTCGCGCGATGCGGAAGGCGCCGGGCATTTCGTCGTCGTGCATCGGGTCCGCCGCGGCCGAGTCCTGGTCGCCGATCCCGGCCAGGGCCTGCTGCGAATGCGAATCGACGCCTTCCTGCGGCAATGGTCAGGACACGCGCTGCTGGCCACGCCGACCGCGCCTCTAGGCGGCCTGGGCGCCGCCAATTCGCAGGCGCCTTGGCAGCGGCTGCTCGACCTGTTGTGGCCCGAGCGGTGGCTTTTGGCGGAAGCCACCCTCTGCGCGTTGTGCATCACGCTGCTGGCGATTGCCACTTCTTATTTCGTCCAGCACCTTGTCGATTCGGTGCTCGTAAGGCAAGAGAGCAGCTTGCTCAACGCCCTGGGAGCGGGCATGGTGGCCGTCGTTGTTTTTCGTGCGTCGTTCAACCTGCTGCGGCAGTACCTGCTGGCTCATGCCGGCCGCAGGGTGCACCTGGTGATCCTGGCTGGCTACATGCGGCGCCTGCTGCGGCTGCCGATGCGGTTCTTCGAAACCCGTCAACTGGGCGACATCATGTCGCGGATGGGAGAGACCGCCCGCCTGCGAGAAGCCGTTAACGGCGCGGTCACCTCGGTCCTGGTCGATGGCGCCGTCGTGGCAGGCATCCTGAGCGTTCTCTGGACGTACGATGTTCCGCTGGCGCTGGCTACGAGCGCGGTCGCGCCGATCTTCCTCGTTTCCGTCGCCTTGCACCACGGGTCCGGCCGGCGGCGCGTGCGGCAGGTTTTGGAAAGCAATTCGCACCTGACGACGCACCTGGTGGAAGACGTGGGAGGCATTGAAACGATCAAGCTGTTTGCCGCGGAAGAGGCGCGGACCGAGCGCGGCGAAGGGCGCATCGTGGCGCTCGTCCAATCGGTGTTCGCCTTGCAAATGCTCGAAATCCGCGTGCAAGCACTGGCCATGCTGGTCACCGGGCTGGCCGGCGTCGCGGTGCTTTGGTTCGGCGGTCAGCGCGTGATCGCGGGCGCGCTGAAGCGTTGGCGAGCTGCTGTTCTTCTATACCCTGCTGCTGACCATGCTCGAACCGCTCAATCGCCTGGCGATGGTCAACTTGAAGCTGCAAGACGCGCTGGCGGCCGTCGACCGCTTATTCCAGATTCTCGACCTGGAAACTGAATGCTCCGACGTGGAAAGAATCCAGTTCACAGGGCTGAAGTCGGTGATTGAATTTCGCCAAGTCGGCTTCAGCTACGATGATCGACAAGCGCTGTTTCAATCCCTCGACCTTCAGATCGAAGCCGGGCAGACGGTGGCCGTCGTCGGTGAAAGCGGCTCGGGAAAATCGACGCTGCTCAAACTGTTGCTGGCCGAATATCAGCCCGGCTCGGGTCAGATCATGCTCGACGGCGTGGATCTGCGCGACTTCAGCCTCGAATCGCTGCGGCGGCGCATTGCCGTGATCAGCCAAGACCCGTATATCTTCAACGGTACGATCCGCGAAAACCTGGCGCTCGCCAACCAACACGCTCCGCTGGCGGAGATTGTCGAAGCGGCGCGCGCCGCCGGACTCGGACCGTTCATTGACAGCTTGCCGCATCGGTATGAAACCCTTATCGGCGAGCGCGGCGTCAACCTCAGCGGTGGGCAGAGACAGCGGCTGGCGATCGCGCGTGCCATCGTGGGTGATCCGGCCATCGTTGTCTTCGATGAGGCGACCAGCCAACTCGATACGATCAGCGAGCAAGCCATCCAGCGCAGTCTGCGCGACTTTCTGAGCGGCCGCACCGTGCTGATCATCGCCCACCGGCTGAGCACGGTGCAAGACGCCGACCGGATTTGCGTCTTGCGAGAGGGGCGAATCATCGAACAAGGGACCAGCCATGAATTGTTGGCCGCCGACGGCCTGTTCGCCCGACTGTGGCAAGCTCAGGCGCCGGCCGCCGACCGCTGCCTGTGTTCGCACCGCTAAAAGGCCGCGCCGTTTGCTCGAACGACTTAAACCTCGCCCAGGAGATAGGTTCCCATGATTCGCACTTATGACGCGCCTGACCGTGTGCGTCGGCCACAAGACATTCAGCCGTCACGGCTGGCCTGGAATCCGCCAACCAGCCGCCACGAGCGGACGCTCGAGCTGCGCGACTGCACGATGCTCCGCCAAGCGATTGAGGCCCGGCCGCCGGTAGCGGCGCATGCCGCGGCGTGGCTCTTGATATTGTCGATCACGGCGGCGGTAGGCTGGGCGGCCCTGACGCCGGCCAGCGTCGTCGTCCGTTCGACCGGCAGGGTACGGCCCATGGAGCCTCCTTTGCGCATCTTCGCCCCGCGCGGGAGTAAGCTTGACGGAAGAGTGGCGGCCGTACGGGTTCGACTGGGCGACAAAGTGCGTCGCGGAGACGTCCTTGTTGAATTCGACCGGGGAGTGCTCGAAAATGCCCTCGCTGGCCTCGAACGGAAGATCGAAGCCAGCCAGGGAGAACTGGCCCAACTCGACGCGATCGCGACGCGCCTGGTCAGCCAGTACCAGGCTGCGCGCGCGAAGCGCTCGCGGAGTTGGCCGTGGGACGCACTGAGGTAGAGCAAGCGCAGCGACGGCGGCGAGCGGAAAGTCGTCGCGCTCAGATCGATCTGGCCGCCAAGCAGGACGTACTGCGGCGCACGACTATACTCGCGCGCACCAACGCAGTAAGCCCGGCGCAGCTCGTTGAAGATCAGGCCAAAGTGCGCGACGCCGAACAAAAGCTGGCCCTGGCCGAGTTGCCGGTCGAGCTAGGCAAGCTCGAGGTGCTCACGCACGGCGTCGAACTGGTCGAACGGAAATTCACCCTCGATTGCGCGGAATTGGAATCGCGACGCGTCGCGAAGCGAGGTGAGATCGACACGGCCGGCAAAGAGCGGGCCAACCTGATTCTAGAACTTGAACGGGCGGTGGTGCGCTCGCCGATCGAGGGCATGGTCGTCGAGGGCAATCCGCGCGTCGGCGACCTGGTGGCGGCCGGCGATACGGTTTTCGCGATCGCGCGGCAGCAAGGTTTTCGCTTTGAGGTGGAGCTGCTCAGCGCCGACGTCGGCCTCTTGCGGCCGGGCATGCCGGCCATCGTCAAATTCGACGCTTTCGACTACCAGCGCTATGGGACGATGATCGGCACGGTGACTTATCTTTCGCCAGACTCCACGCCCGCCGACCCGCTGCAACCGAAACGCGGCGCCGCGTTCGTGGCAAAGATTGATCTCTCCGGCGACTACGTCTGCCGCGGTGAATACCGCGGCGCCGTCAAGCTCGGCATGAGCGGGCGCGCTGAGATTGTCATGGAGCGGAGTAATCTCTTGACCATCCTGCTGCGCCGCCTGCGCAGCTCGATCAGCTTGACTTGAAAGGCATGCCGAGGCATGATCTTCGGGCCATTACAGTCACGCGAAACAAAGTTGTTGCTGGAGCATGCCGCTGTGGACATTCCGCTCGTGGCCAAATCGCGCAAAGAGCCAGGCCCCGCACTGACAATCCGTTGCCCGAAATGCGGCGCCGACGGCGTGGGCGCCGTCGCCTATCGCCAGGTCGATGATCTGTGCGCGTTTTACTTCCTGACGCTGTTGACGATCCGGAATACGTTTGTCGAATGCTCAGCCTGCCGGGCGAAGCTCCGTTCGCGCATCGACTTGGACGAACTCGGCGCATACCGCAACGGGGAGCTGGATCAGTTTCTTTTACACGACGTTTCATTCGTCGCCAGGTCTCTGGCCGTGGCGTCGGTGGTCTTGTGCATCACTCCTATCGTCGGCGCAGTTTTGGCGCTGATCGCGGTTTCGCTGACGTTCAAAAGTCGCGGCTGGCCCCGCACGGTTTCACGAGTGGCTCTCGCGTTCTCAACCGTAATCACCGGTCTGTTCATGATCGTACTGCTGCTTGGTGAATAGGCGGGCTGCGACTTAAGTTAGACGATTCGGCGGCAGCGATGCGGCCGCCTACTGGAACGTCGCCACGCCGCTGGGATTCGTCGTCGCGGCGACAGACGCGATCACGATCCACGGTCGTCACGTTACCCGCGATGCGCTGCATGCTGCCGGCATTGCGATGTCGCTTCCGCTCTAATTCTGCAGCTTCTGTAGATACTCCGGCGAAGCGACAAAAGCGGTCGCAACTTGCTCATTCGTAGTCCCGTGCCGCATGGCGTCAAGCCAGTAAGTCAATTCACCCGTACTGGGCGTGCGGCCGAGCAGATTGAAGTAGTCGTCGTAGAGCTGACCGGTCGCTTGCTCGCTGCTGCCGGTGAATTGCAGCGCGATCGATTCTCGGCTGGCGCCCGCCGCCAGTTTCGACAACCAATACGCGCTGCCCTGCGCGTTGACGGGTCGGCCGAGTAACGACTGATAGAGCGCGTCGATCCAGTCGGAGTCGGCGCCGCCGGAGCTGGCGTAGAACTCGGACGACGATGCAAACGAGGCCGCCAACTGCTGGTCGGTCAGACCGTGTTGCATCCGGCCGACCCAGTAGTTCAAACCATCCGCGTCGGCGGCCCGGCCTAAGAACTGCTGATAGTCGGGAACGACGAGGTTGGCGAAGTACTCGGCACTGTGCGTAAGGGCCGCGGCCAGATCGGAGCGCGGCAATCCGCTAGCGAGCCGGTCCTGCCAGAAGGCCAGTCCGGCCGGATCGCTGTCGCGGTGCAAAAGGTCGCGAAACGCCTGTTCGACGAACGCGCCGTTCGGCGCCGACGATCACGAGCGATCGGACTTTCACCGAACTGCCCCTTTCATCGACGATGGTGATCGTCGCCCAATAGTTTCCGGCGGCGGAATAGTCGTGACTTCCCGTGACGACAAGTCGCTGCGACGGCGCGGCCGACGCGGCGGCGGCGACGCGCGGCGGCCGACGCGGCGGCAGGCCAGAGCGGCGCCGCCTTCAATTCATCGCTCGCCGTCGCGGGCGCGATCGTTCCGGTAGAAGCGGGCATGCCGTCGCCCCAGTCGATCGTCGCCGAATAGTTGGCCGTCGGTTCGGCGCCGCCCAGGTCGGCAAACACTGCCAGGCGGGCGTTCGTCGCCGACGAGCCCGTCGCCACGGCAACCGGCAAGCCGACGGCCACGAGTGGCGCGTCGTGAACGTTGACGGCGCCGTGATTAAAAGGGGTCAGAACTATTTATGCGGCGAGGTTTGGACGATTCGATAGCTTGCCGGAATGCCGCGACCGCTTCGCCCCATCGACGCGGACTTGCTCTACCACGTCATCAACCGTGGAAACAATCGGCAAGACGTGTTCCGCAAGCAGGCCGCCTCCGAAGCGTTCTTGAAAGCGCTCGGCGAATTGAAACAGCGGAAGCCGTTCGAACTCTACGGCTACTGCCCGTTGAACAACCACTTTCATCTGCTCGTCCGGCCGCTCTCCGTCCGGCCGCTCTCGCGTCAGCATCAGTCGTATCATGCAGAGCCTGCTGGTCTCGCACACGCAGCGCTATCACAAGCAATACCGCTCCGGCGGGCATGTGTGGCAGGGGCGGTTTAAAAGCCCCGTCATTCAGCACGACGAGCACCTTCTGGCGGTCCTGCGGTACATCGAGGCGAATCCTCTGCGGGCCAAGATCGTGCGGCGGGCGGAGGCGTATCGCTGGAGCAGCTATCGCGTGCACGGTTTGAGCGAAGCCGACGATTTGATTTGCTCGACTCGCTGAGCGTGTACGAGCAGCTATCGCCCTACGCGGCCGTTCGTCGACGTGTCTGGGGAAGAAAGGCGCAGTTGCCCATCGAGGAGCAGAATCTGGCGGCGATTCGTCGATCTTCGGCGACCGGCCTGCCCTACGGCGACGAGAACTGGGTGCAGCAACTGGCCAAAAAGCTGAACCTGGACCTCACGATCCGCCCTCGCGGCAGACCATGCAAAGCAGAGCCTGAAAATAGTTCTGACCCCTTTTTAGGCAGACCCCTTTGTAGGCACTCAATATTTACCTTCCATGCCGTTCTGCTTGCGAGTCGCTTTGATTTGGTCTGCGCTGTTCGTGATATAGTCGACAAGCTTGCCGAGGCCCGCTGCGATTTCCTGGTTCTTTTCTGCCCACGCGCCTTCTGCGATCAATTCAAGGTCAGGGTAAATCTGTTTGAATCGCGGAAGCGCGCTGTTTTCAGCCTTCACAATCTCGAGCGTGTGTTGCAGCGTGGGCAAATCCCCGAACGCATAGCCGTTGATGTACTCCCCGGCCAACTGATGAAACGCCAAATAGGCTTGAATCCGTTCGAAACCTGCCGAGCCAATCCCGCCGACGTTTTGTCGCGGAACGAGCAGCTTGAGCAGACGCGCGCGATACGTGGCCGAATGGAACCAGTAGACGGCTTCATCCTTCAATCCAAAATCATAGAGTCGAATAGCGACTACGTACATCGCTTCGATCGGAAGTGCGTTCCATTGCCGCTTCATGCTTGCTGTAACTTCGCGAATCGAACCGGCGGAGGCCGTCGATAATCCGTTGCTGAAGGCCCCGACGTCAATCTGGGGACCGCGCGAGTCATAATAAGGCGTCACATAAACGGGCATTGGGTTCAGTTGCGTCAGCAGGTGACCAGCGACCAGGGACGCCCCCGGAGTCGAAGCCGTAGGCCGCGGCTGTAAATCGGCGACTGGCGAAAAGTCTTGCAGCTCGGCGACTGCCAGCGGGCCTGACGCCGTTTGCTCAGCCGCTGGTTGGTTGCGAGCGGCGCTCGGGCGTCCAAACCCTAGAGCGAACGCCAAGAAGGCCGCCCCGGCCGTTCCAATTGTCAGCCCCACGCCGACGGCTGCCAGGCCGATCCACACCATCTTCGAACGGTCCCCCGAGCCACCAGCGACGGGCTGTTTAAACGGTGACGGAGCAACCCGCGGATCGTGCGGTTGGAGAGTTAGGCGTGCCACTCTGCCGGCCTCGGGCAGACCGAATTGCGAGTGGCAATGCGGACACCTCGTCGCGCCGCCGGCCGGACAGGGGCGGTTCAACATTAAAGTCGCCTGGCACGAAGGACATACGACGCGTTGCGGCGGCATGGTGCATTCCCGACGCGAGCTGAAAACGGCAAGATCATGCCCCAGATTGGCAGTCGGGACCGTCTCGCGGGCCCCTCCCTCTCGCTCGCGGGACAAATCGCTGCCGGCTGGGTAACGGCGCATTGTATTCGGGCATTCGCGCAGGGCAAGCGGCCAAGAAGCTTGCAGTTTGTTCGAGAAGTAACGCGAGTTATGAGCGCAGACCGTCTAACGGCGGATTGTGCATGCTGGAGTCACGCCCCTTTTTATCCTGACCCATTTTTCTGACCCCAGCTTGCGCAATGGCTGGATATCTGGTTTCCCTAACCTTTTGGTCTCAGCCAGGATGCGGGCAATGCGAGGGAGGCGCCGAGCTATCGGCCAATCGGAAGTAACCGCACGCGAATTCGACGTGGGGTAACGGAAACGACGGCCCCAGCTTCGAGTTCGGCGCCGACAGCCGTCAACACCTGCGCGAGTATCGCTGCAAGCTGTTCCCCGTTCAATCGTTCGATGCGGATGCGGACGACCGACGGGGCGGTCGCACCGGATGCCGCGAGCAGTGCGTGGAAGTCGGCGTCGAGAGTGGCCACGACGGCCTGCCGGTCGCGGGCCAGATCGAGAATGTCCGCATCGGCCGTGCGCCATCCCCACCTCGCCAACGTGCTCGGCGGAAATGCCCATGTCGGCCAAACGCTGAACCGCGGAACGCGGAAGACCTTGATCCAGCAGCAGCTTCATTGGACCGGCCGCAGCTCGATCACTTTGTCGTCAAGGTTGGCTGCCGCGTACTCAAGCGCCTGGCGGATGTCTTCGTCTTCGATTTCCGGGTATTCGGCGAGGAATTGTTCGCGATCGGGGTAAGTTGCCAACGCTTCCAGCACTCGGCGCACCGTCAGCCGCATTCCGCGGATGCAAGGTTGGCCGTTCATCATCACTGGATCCAACGTGATTCGATCAAAAGCCGTCATGCCTGCACTCCCAGGTCAATTACTCGTCTTCGTCCTACTTATTGTACCTTGCTTGGGCCGGGCTGGAAGTTCGGGTCGTCTACCCACAGCTTCGGGAATGCGGGGGGACGCAGGGGCGAGTGGACCGGACGGCGCGGGCCTTGGCGACTTCACGGCCATCGCCATGGCGCAAGCCCAGGCCGCCGTCGCCGCAAATTCCAGCAACGTGGCGACCTTGAAGTCGCTCTAGAACATAAGACGGACCGGACCTCTTACTGGCGCGAGTCGGGCGATCCAACCCATTGCCGGAATGCCGCGACCGCTTCGCCCCATCGATCCTGGCCTGATCTGCCACGCCATCAACCGAAACAGAAAACGGGGCAGAACGACTTCGTCATCCAACTCGCTCTGGAACAGGCGGAAACTCAAGAATTCCGCTACAGCTTCTGCAATACCACGGCCCGCGACTCACTCGTCGAGATACCAACCGATCTCGCTGCTCCAGCGGACGCGGAACAGCCGCTGTTGATAGTCGCCAATGAACAACGAGGCGCGGCGGCCGCCCTGGACGACGCGGTACTGGAAGGGGCCGGCCGGCGTGTTGACGGGCTCGATGCCGGCAGTGGCGAGCGAAGCGGGATAGACGCCGTGTATGCGGCGGTGGGCTTCCAAGGCGTCGACGAGCGGCTGCCCTAACTCGCGCAGCCGCCGGGCGTCGGCGCCTGATGCGTGCTCGTAGGGATTGTCGATCATTTTCCTGTTGGCTTGCGGGCGGATTGCACCGCCGTCCAGGCGGAAGTCATCCGCGGCATGGCGCCGGGCGACTGAGAGAGGAAGCCCGCAAAGGCCGTGATGGTCTTTTCCGCTCGCTCGCGATAAGCAGGCTCGCCGATCGCATCGGCCAGGTAAAGCAAGTTGCTCGCCGCTACGGCGTTGCCCGACGGCATGACCGAGTCGACCGGGTCTTTGCTGCGGGCGAGCAGCTCTTCGTGGTCGCTGGAGGTGAAGAAAAAGCCGCCCTCGTCTTCGTCCCAGAAGAGTTTGATTTGCGTCTCGGTCAGTTCCTGGGCGGCTGTTCAGCCAACGGTCCTCGCCGGTGGCCTTGTGCAAGGCGATCAGCCCGTCGACCAGGAAGGCATAATCGTCCAGGTACGCGTTCAGCCGGGCCTGGCCTCCGCTGTAAACGTGCCACAGGCGTCCTTCCGGCGTGCGCAAGTTTTGTAAAGCGAAGTCGGCGGCGCGAGCGGCCGTGTCGAGATACGCTTGCTGTTTGAGCAAGCGTCCGGCATCGGCCAGGCCGCGGATCATCAGGCCGTTCCAAGCGGCCAGCACCTTGGTGTCGGTCAACGGGCGTTTACGCTGGTTGCGTTTGGCAAGCAGCTTGCCGCGGATCGGCTCCAGGCGTTGCGAGAGTTCGTCGAGGGTCCACTGCCGTTTTGCCGCCGCCTGCTCCAACGGCCGCGGCAAGAGCAGCGTGGAATGCCCTTCGAAGTTCGGACCCGCCGAAACGCCGTACACGTCGGCCGCCAACTCGAATTCTGCGTCGGTCAAAACCTGCTTCATTTCCTCCGGCGTCCAGACATAGAATGCGCCTTCGTGCGCGTCGGTTTCGGCATCGAGCGCAGCATAAAACCCGCCCGCCGGATCGGTCATTTCTCTTGCGACGAAGGCCAGCAACTCTTCGACGACTTGCTTGAACTCCGCCCGGCCGGTTAGCTCGTAGGCTTCGGCGTAGACGCTGGCGAGTTGGGCGTTGTCATAGAGCATCTTTTCAAAGTGCGGGATGCGCCAGAAGCGGTCGGTGCTGTACCGATGAAAGCCGCCGCCTACGTGGTCTAGAATGCCGCCTTGGGCCATTTTCTCCAACGTGATCACAAGCATCCGCCGGGCTTGCTCGTCGTCGGCGCGGCGGATGCGATCGACCAGAAACATCAAGTTCGGCGGCTCGGGGAACTTCGGCCGTTGCGGCTGGGCCTCGCTGTAACCGAAGCCTCCGTACTGCTCATCGAACTGCTCGGCGAATTGGGCCATCACCTGCCGTTCCAGATCGGCCGGAATCGGTCCTGCTGTCAGCATGCGACGGCTCAGCGAGCGCTTGACGGCCGCGGACACGGCTTCGCTGGCTCGCGTCAGTTCGTCGGGCGCTTCCGCCCAGCGATCGCGAACCAGCTTGATCACGGTCAGAAAGCCGGTGACTTTTCGGGGCTCGCCGGCGGCGCCATCGGCCCCTGCGGGAGCGGGCAGCTCTTTATCTCGCGGCGGGAAATACGTGCCGCCAAAGAAGGGCCGAGCCTCCGGCGTCAGAAACATGCTCAGCGGCCAGCCGCCGCGGCGCGCCCATCACGCCCAAGGCGGCCATGTAGATTTCGTCGACGTCAGGCCGCTCCTCGCGATCGACCTTGATGCAGACATAATGCTTGTTCAGGAAATCGGCAATCTCCTGGTCCATGAACGATTCGCGTTCCATCACGTGGCACCAGTAGCAACTCGAATAGCCGATCGAGAGAAAGATCAGCTTCTTCTCGGCCTTGGCCTTGGCCAGCGCTTCCTCGCCCCAAGGGAACCAGTCGACCGGGTTGTGCGCATGCAGCAACAGGTAAGGGCTGGTCTCTTTTGCCAGGCGATTGGTCGGCTGCCGGCCCGTCTTGCCGGCTGCTTCGCCTTCTTCGCCGTGCGCTGCCTGCAAGGAGCAAGCGATGGTTGCGAGGACCAGCAGGCGGCCGAGCAACGTTGCCAGGGAAATTTGGACGAGCAGCAAGCGGAGAGAAGGCATGGAGAACTTCGCAAAAAAAGCAGGAATGAATCCGGGCGCAGTGCAGCAGCCCCGCTGCAAGTAGAATAAGTCGATGCCCGCCGACAAGCTATCCCCGAGGAACCCATCATGAGCGGTTCGCCTGCGAACGATGCCCCTCGACGCCGGGGCGCGGTGGGCGTGATCGTCCGCGAGGGCGCCTTGCTGGTGATTCGCCGCTCGCAGAGGGTCGTGGCGCCGGGCGCGTTTTTGCTTTCCGGGCGGGGGGATCGAACCGGGCGAGACCGAGCCGCAGGCGCTGGTTCGCGAGCTGCAGGAAGAGTTGCAGGTTACGGTCCGCCCGCTACGGCGGAATCTGGCGGAGCGTGACTCCCTGGCAAGTCGAACTCGCCTGGTGGCAGGCGGAGTTGCCGCCGGAGGCGGTTCCGTCGGCCGCACCGGCCGAGGTTGAGTCCATTCACTGGTACACGCCCGCCGAGTTGGCGGAACTGCCCGGCCTGTTGAAAAGCAACCACCACTTTCTGGCGGCGCTTAAGCGAAAGGAAATCTTCCTGGAAGACTGAGAGCGGAGCGAACGGGGCGATGCGCTTGGCTACTCGCCCTATTCGTCCGGATGGTATTTCCGGTTGAAGATCTCGGGATCGAACGGATCGACCGGAGTGTAGTCGGCCGGGCGAGGCTTGCGATCTACTTTGCCGCGGGTGTCGTCGGCGTTCGCCGGTACGGATCCGGATGCGCCGGCCTCTGCGGAGGGAACTCCTTCCAGCGACTCCAACGGGGCTTCTGCCGCTGGCTGGCTCGGCCTGGCGGTCAGCTTGGCTTGCGGATTGCCGCTCGCTTCAAGAACTTGCCGCGCCGGCGTGGCGGGGGGCATCGATTGCAGCAGCGCCGCCGCAGGGGCTTTGACGGTCGCCGGCTGCGTCGACTTTTGGCCGCCGTGCGCCGAACTGGTTGACCCACGCCGCCAACTGCAGGTATTGGGCGGCGTCGTGGTCGTTGAAGATTGCCGCTTTCGAGTTGCCGTGCCTTTGCGTGGCTTCGACCAGCAGCGGGCTCGTCTGCGGATTGTTCGTGTTCACGTGCTGCCAGACGGCGTACAGGTTTCTTTGCGTGGTTCGACGCGTAGGAGGCGATCCGAGCGGAATCCGCAGCAGTTGCAGCCTGGCCTCGGATTGCGGCCCGTGACAACCCGACGTCGTGCAGTTGTTCACTAGCAGCGGCTGGATGGTGCTGGTAAACGTTTCCACTGCATTGCCGGGCATGCCGCGGATGAACCGGTCGAGCTCGTCGTTCGTCGGTCCGCTACGTGCGGTCGCGTGATGGGGGGCGGGGCGGGGGGCGTCGCCGCGGCGAGCTAGTTCGAGCCGCCGTTCGAGCAGGCGGATGCGCGGATAGGTCGCGTCGGCGGCCAGGGCGTAGGTCAGTTGCGTCTCGGCGTGATCGATCAGATCGTTTTTCAGGCACCAATCGGCCAGGTCGACGTGATCCGCCACCTTGCCCAATTTGATCCGAGCCCGCATTGCGCTGGTAAACCTCTTCCAGATCCTTGCACAGCATTTCCACGTCGCTGGTGCGGTAGCGGAATTCGGCGTGAGGGCGCGAGACCAGGAAATGATCGCCGGCGGGAATGATTTTTCCCGGAATCACCTCGCCGTTGCGCAATAGCAACACCCCCTCGCGCGGCGCAAGCTGCAGCGGAGGCTCCGCGGAAGCGGCGGCCCAAGCTCCGCCGACGGCGGCAACGACGATGAGAATGCGAAACAGGCCTGACATGGTGGGCAGACGGTAGGAAAACGCCGCACGCGAGTCAAGGCCGACCCTGTTTGCCGCCTTTGCCGCTGCGGGTTATCCTAAGGCATGGACGCGCCCCCCCCGCCAATTTTCGACTCGCTGTTCGGCGAACTCGTGGTGCTGGATCTGAGCAGCCCGTTCGTCGTGCTAGGCCGCCTGGTCGAGCGGCAGGGGGAGTTCCTGATCCTGCAAGACGCCGACGTCCACGATCTGCGCGATACGCAAACAACCCGTGAAAAATACGTGCTGGCCTCCTGCGGACACGGCATTAGTGCAAACAGGCGTTGGACTTGGGTCAGTTTGCGAGAGGTGCTGGCCATTTCGCGGATGGAAGACGTGATTGCCGAGTGATGCTTGCCTGGCCGCCGCTAATTGCTAGAAATCTGTCTTTTGCCGCGCTATACTGAACTTTCGCCGCTGGCAAACGTATGGCAGCTAGAACAGCAGTAGCAAGGCCGGTTCCGGGAGATGTCAGAGCAAACACGTTCGGCGGGCGAGTCCGCCTCTCGACAGCGGCGGGAATTGCTTTACAGCGGTCGCGTTCAGGGCGTGGGCTTTCGCTACACGACCCGGCAGATTGCCGAGCGGTACGAGGTGGAAGGTTACGTCCAGAACCTGTCGGACGGCAGCGTCCGGCTGGTGGTCGAGGGGGAAACGAGCGAACTCGAGCGCTTTCTCGGCGCCGTGGGGCTCGAGTTGGAGCGGTTTATTGCAAACATTCAAACGCGGATCAGCCAGGCGACCGGAGAGTTCGAACAATTCTCGATTCGCCGCTGATTGCGTGGGGCCCTTCGGCCGCCAGCGTCTGCGGACAAGTCTTTAATCTCTTCATCAGCGTTTATTTCAGCCATCGCGAGTCCTTTGCATGAATCTTGTTGCCAGAGTATTAGTCCCTATTTGGTTCTTCGAAAAGTTGCCGCCGAGCTTGGGAATCTTGTTGTTTGGCGCGGGCGCGTTAGGTCTGCTGGCGTTGGCTTATCTGGCTTTGAGCCTGGTGTTTCCCAAGGTGGCGGCCATCGCTCGGACGACGGCCAAAGAGGCCTTCGCCCAGCCGTTGTTCTGGGTCGAGCTGTCGCTCGGCGCCGCGTTGCTGCTGGTGTTCGTCGTCGTGCCTTACAACACGTTCGGCGAAGACGTGAAGATGCTCAAGGACTCGGGCCTGACGTTGATCATGCTGCTGTCGATCGGTCTGGCCGTGTGGACCGCCAGCGTTTCCATCGCCGACGAGTTGGAAGGCCGCACCGCGCTGACGCTGCTCTCCAAGCCGATCGGGCGGAGGCAATTCGTGTTCGGCAAGTTCCTCGGCGTGCTGGTGCCGGCCTTTGCCATGTTCGTGCTGCTGAGCACGCTGTTCTCGGAAACGGTGCTTTATAAAGTCATCTACGATGCCCGCGAGACATCGAACCCCGTGCCGTCCATGTTTCAACTGAAGGCGGAGATCGCCAACACGGCGCCGGCCTTGCTGCTGGCCTTTCTGGAGACGACCGTACTGGCCTCGATCGCCATCGCCATTTCGACTCGCTGGCCGATGCTGCCGAACCTGATGACCTGCTTTTCGATCTACGTGCTGGGTCACCTGACGCCGTTGCTGGTGCAATCGTCGATCGGAAGGTTCAAACTGGTGACCTTCGTCGGGCGTTTGCTGGCCACGATATTGCCGATGCTCGACGCCTATAAGAGCGACGCCGCAATTGCCGCCGACCGCGTCATTCCGCCCGACTATCTCAACGCGGCGATCGTTTATTCGGTGCTCTACGGCACGATCGCCATGCTGGTGGCCCTGCTGATGTTCGAGGACCGAGACCTGGCGTGAAAGGGAACGAGCATTTCGGCGCGATAACGAGCTAGCTGCAAATCGGCGCTCGATCGGGACAAGCCCGGATCGTGGCGGAATGAAACCGGCGCCGCGCGGGCGCCGCCTCGACTCAATTGTCGTACAATCCGCGGGCTGGGATTTGACGTCGCACAGCCGCTACCGCTGCGCCGGCGCGCTCGGCCTGCGCCTGATAGACCACGCCGTAATCGCCGTGGATGACCTGCCTGCCGTGGACGTAGCCCAGGAAGCTGGCGGAAATCAGCAGTTGCGCGCCGCATAGGCAGGCGAGCAGCATACGGCTGGATGGGAGCCGTCGAGCCGCTTCATTTCCGCGTCCCAGCGCCAGCCGGGCCACCCAGAGGAATTCCAGCGGATAGACGATGATCAAGTAGTGGCAGTGAATGGGCGTCAGCGTCAACGTCAGCATCACGCCGTAACCCCACATGCCGATGCTTTCGGCCAGCGCCGTGGAAGAGTGGCGCCAGGTAACGCTCGGATCGACTTCGGCGACGCGCCAGTGACGCCACCAGCGGACCAGCAGGTAGCCGCCCAACGAAACGCAGACCACGTGCAACGCGGCCACCAGCCAGGTCGCCTGCCCGCCAATGACCGGTTGGGCCAGAAAGTCTCGGAAGTCGTCTCCCAGCGAGTAGTCGATTCCCCAGCCGAACGCTTCGCTGAACCAGCGCAGCCAGTATTTGAACTCGAAAATGTGCTGCCACTTCATCGGAGCCGCGGGCCGCGTGCCGTGCGTGGCAGCCAGGTGCTTGATCCAGGGGATCATCGGCAACGCGCCCGCGCGCTGCCGGCCGCCCAGCTTTTCCAGGCCGTGCGTTTACGATCCGCCCACCACGTCCACAGCGCCGCACCGGCGGCAAAATGGATTCCGCCCAGATGGATTTGGCCGCTGACTGCGCCGAGCAAGCCCCAGCAAAAGGCGCTGAGCCGTCGCTCTCGATGCCACCAGGCGATCAGCATCAGCGAGATGAAGATCGGCAGCACCGAAGGGGGCCAGATCTTGCGATGAAACAACACCGCCAGCGGATTGACCGAGAGCAGCGCCGCCGACCAGAGCCAGGCCTCGCGGTCGGCTCGCGGCGCCCAGCGCCATGCGAACAGCACCTGCAGACCGATCGCGGCGATGCTCAGGGCCTGCACCACGCGAGCCAGGCTTACCGGGTCGTGAGCCTGGAACAATCTCGCCAGGGCCATGAAGACCCACACGCTCATGCCCGGGTTGTCCATCCCCGCGCTGGACGGCATCCCGATCCAGGGAAACGGTCGCTCTGGATCGGGCTGCGTGCGCTGGAAGGTCCAGATCTCGTCCGCCTTGTACTCCATATCTTCGGCGGCCACCAGGCGCATCGCCGCGCCGCACAACAAGACGGCGACGAGCGCAGCGAGCCATGCCGCCTGAGATCGGCGGCGCGCGCGGTCGTCCGCTCGCGTTGACGCGTCCGATGAGCTGGCGTTTGCGGCAAGGTTTTCCGGCATGGCTCGAACCGGCGAGAGGTTCGACGTGTGTTAGCGAGGAGCCGCCCTGTTGGCTTTCTTTTTCTGCGCAGCCGCGCAGCATGCCCCTGTTTACTTTAACGGCTCTCAGAGGGCGGGGAGTTTAGCCGCAGCCGGCCGGCACGGCAACGCTGGCTGCGGCGCGGCGATCGGAGATTGCGCTGATCTGCGCGGGCAGCGCTTCGCCGAACAGGCCTGAGGGCGCCCCTCGGCCGCAAAGCAAGCCTGGAAAGCGACTTATCGGCGGCCAGGAATGCAAAATGCAAAACGCAAAATCAGCAATGGTTTCCGCCACTTTGCATTTTGCATTTTGCGTTTTGCGTTTTGACTTTCCTCGACTTTCCGTAGCTGCCTAGACGGCGCCCCTACCCGGCCAGCGCGGCGTTGGGCAGGCGGCCTCCGGGCCTGTTATAATGCCAGGAGCCTCGCCCGCCGTGCCAGAATCCTTCCGCGCGTAACGACTTAACTCGACGGCTCGAAAATGCTCGCCAAGCCGGTCTACATGGACAACCAGGCAACGACACGCGTCGATCCGCGGGTCGTGGAGGCCCTGTTGCCGTATTTTACCGAGCGTTATGGCAACGCCGGCAGCATCAGCCACTCCTGGGGTTGGGAGGCTAAGGATGCGGTTGATCAGGCCCGCGAGACGATCGCCTCAGCCGTCGGCGCCCAGCCCCGCGAGATTGTTTTCACCAGCGGCGCCACCGAGAGCAACAACTTGGCGGTGCGCGGCGTGGCCGAACGCGGCAAGCGCAAAGGCAACCATCTGATCAGCGTGACGACCGAGCACAAAGCCGTGCTCGATCCGCTGGACCGGCTCGGCCGGCGCGGCTACGAGATCACGCTGCTCGAAGTCGCTCCGGCCGGAAGCGACCAAAGCGGGCTGCTCGATCCGCAGCAAGTGGCCGATGCCCTGCGATCCGACACCGCCTTGGTCTCCGTGATGCTGGCCAACAACGAGATGGGCGTCATCCAGCCGCTGGCGGAGATTGGCGAGCTCTGCCGCGCGCGGCGTGCTGCTGCACTGCGACGCGACGCAAGCGGTCGGCAAGATCCCGGTCGACGTCATGGCGTTGCACGTCGACCTGATGAGTTTCTCGGCGCAGCAAGATTTACGGTCCCAAGGGCGTTGGCGCGCTTTACGTGCCGCGGCGCAGCCCGCCGGTGCGGTTGCAAGCGCAGATTGACGGCGGAGGGCAGGAAGCCGGCCTGCGGAGCGGAACGTTGAACGTGCCGGGCGTCGTCGGCTTCGCGAAAGCGCTGCAACTTTGCATCGAGGAATTGCCGGCCGAGACCGAGCGTTTGACGGCGCTGCGCGACCGTTTGCACGCGGGCCTCACAACCGAACTGGAAGGCGTTACGCTCAACGGGCCGGCCTTGCAGCCGCCCGGTTTGCGGTTGCCGGCTAATTTGAGTCTCAGTTTCGCGCACGTCGATGGCGAGGCGCTGATGATGAGCATGAAGCAATTGGCCGTCAGTTCCGGCAGCGCCTGCACGGCCGCCAACCCGGAGCCGAGTCACGTGCTGCGCGCCCTGGGTCTGAACGACGACCTGGCGCGATCCAGCCTTCGCTTTGGGCTGGGGCGTTTCAATACGGCCGAAGAGGTCGAGTTCGCCATCGAGGCGGTCAGCCAGGCGGTCGTTCGCTTGCGCAAACTGAGCAGCCTCTGCTGATCTCGCGCTAACCGCCTTTCCGTCGCCATCCAGCCCGCCACCGTTTCCCCCGCACCAGGAGCCGCCCGAAGCATGAAACGAATGATCGCTCTCGTCGCGTTGACGCTTGTCCCGCTGACTTCGCTGAACGGCGAAGAGAAACCACCGGTCAAGGACGGACAGTTTCCGGTTGAATCCAACCTGCGCGCACGGCTCGTCCAAGACGGATATTACGCCTGCCGAGACGGATGGCGTGATGGTGACCGGCCATCGTCGCATGGTGCATGGAGTTCGCGACCCGCTGCGCGCGGGCGTGTTGCTGCTGGACGACGGCGAAACGAAGGCGGCGATCGTCACGCTGGATACGATCGGCGCGTGGGAAGAGATGGTCAAGCTGGCGCACGAGCGGATCGAAAAGGAAACGGGCGTGCCGGCGGCAAACATCATGGTGGCCGCTTCGCACAATCACTCCGGGCCCGCCTTCGAGGCCGATTCCAAGTGGGGCCGCGAACTGATCGACAAGTTGGGGGCGGCGGCCAGGCAGGCAGCCGGGCAGATGCGTCCCGTCACGATCGGTTACGGCGAGGACCGGATCAGCTTCAGCATTAATCGCCGCAAAGTGATCGACGGCCGGGCCGTGGTGCGGCTCAATCCGGAGGGCCCCAACGATCAACGCGTCAAAGTGCTGCGGTTCGACGACGGCCGCTCGCTCACGCCGCTGGCCGTGGTCATGCACGCCGTCTGTCACCCCTGCTTCTTCACCTGGGGAGACAAGGGCTCGTCGCCTTATCCCAAGGGCTACCCGCAGATGAGCGCCGACTTTCCGGGCGAGGCGCAATCCTTCGTCGAAATGTGTTACGCGCAGAAGACGAGCGCCTTGTTTCTGCAAGGCTGCGCCGGCGACATTCGGCCGAACCTGCCGGGCTACCCGTATCGCTGCGCCGACGAGGCGGACATTCAATGGGCTGGCCGCGATCTGGGCGCCGCCGTCGTCCGCGCGCTGGCCGGCAACGTGACGCGCGAGCACTTGAGCAAGCGGTCTTCCTATTACGCCATCCGCATCGCCAACTCGGTCGTTTCGCTGCCTGGGAAGGAGGGCCGGATTAACGCGGAGTTGCAGGCCTTGAAGATTGGACCGTACCTGTTGCTGACCATGCCGGGGGAACCGATGGTCGAATACGGCTTTAAGCTGGAACGCGCGATCGCGGACCGGGCCGTGCCGATCATCGTCGGCTATGCCAATGGCAATCTCGGTTACATCGCGACGGCTGACGCGCACGGAGTCGGCGGATATGAACCGACCAGGTCCAAGTTGGCGCCCGAAGCCGAGACCGTCATCCTCGCCGAACTAGGCCGCTTGACCGATCTGGTGGTGGGCGACGTGTTCGAGTCGTTCTCGAAACATCCGAAGGACGTCCAGAATCGCGAGAAGGCGGAAAAAGTCCGCCTTCAGGAATCCGAACCCGGTAAATCGTAAGACGGCATTTAAATTCCCGGGATTCTCCCGTTTGACAAGCGGGAAATCGAGAGCCATCTTTGGTTCGTAAGGCGACGCCGGGGGCAAGGCGTCGCGAGTGCGAATCGATTCTGCTTCTCATGCGCGGCCACACCCTGCTGATCGATCGCACGGCGACTTGTCCGGACAACGCGCTCCTTGAGTCGGCAATTCTCCCAGCACAGCCGCCAGCCGTTCCTTCTTTGACGTGCACGCGAGTCGTCGCGGTTAGCGATTGGATCATCGTTTGAGTTCCCGCCCGCGCGTCGGCTTCCTCGATTGCGGCGAACTGCGCTTCTTTTGACGTTGCTTTCTTGAGCGTGTGTGTGCTGCGGACGCGCGTTGCGTTCGGTGCGTCGAAGTCTCGAAAGCTTGCATGCCCCAGTACGTGGTTACTGCTATGCGCGGCGAAGAGCCAAGACGGCTGATCTGGGTTCCGATCATCCATACGCAGGAAGATCTGGGCAGCCTCAAAGAGCCCGTCCGGCGTTTGCACGTGAAGCGAACGGGGCGCGCGCAATGGCAGCGCAAACAGCTAACGATCGAGGCGATGTGGACGGACATCGAACAGGAGGTCGAGCGGCTCGATCTCGACAATGCACATTTGCGGCTCTACCAGGATGGTCTGGCGTGCTGCGGGCGGGAGGAAGAGATCGTCCGAGAGCTGGCGGGAATTGGCAGCCGCAATCATCAGCTATTGCTGAAACTGATGGCGCGCGGCGCACGCATCATGGGGACGGAATCGCCGGAGTTGTTGCTTGAAGAATACGAATTCTCTCGCCACGCGATCCTGGCGGCCAGTTCCCGGAAAGCGCGCAACCGCCGGACAGCGCGAGGCCAGCGAACGCATCTTGAAGAAACGCGATGCTTACATTGCGCAACGAATTGCTCAGACCTTGTTGCCGGGAGAGACCGGCCTGCTGTTTCTCGGCCTGCTGCACTCGCTCGACGAACATCTGCCGCAGGACATTGAAGTGACGAGGCTCGAGGTTGCGTCTTTGATCGCTGCTGGAAAGAGCGGCCGTTCTTAACGACCTATTCGCGGTTGGAGGCAGAACGTGAACGACGTTGCTGATTGTCGCGAGATGAAATCGTCCGTTGTACCGCTTGACGACTCAACCAATTGGATGCTGATGAACTGTACGCCCCCCGTTATGCCGCGCCTGCTCGTCGTGGCCGAGGATGGAAAAGCGCGCCGCGCCCTGTGCGGTCTATTGGAGCAGGAAGGTTTCTGCGTGATCAAAGCCGCCAGCGGCGAGGCGGCCTTGAAGCAGATTAAGCACGCGCCGCCTGACGGCGTGCTGTTCAATCTCGATGCACCGAACGAACAAACGGCGCTCGCGCTGCGAGAACTGATGAGAGCCGCCGAGGCGGCCGCCGTCGTCGTCCTCGCGGAACGGGGCGCCGCGTCTCCGCCGGAAATCGAATGCGGCGGACCTCGCCGGTATTTGACCAAGCCGTGCCAGCGACAGGAACTGATTGCCGCGATTCGAGAGACGCTGGCCCAGCGATTAGCGGAATTTCCGCCGGACGCCCGGCCGCGCCCGAGCCGGCGGCGCAGACCGACGAGCCGCACTCGTTGCACGACTTGATGGGACCGAGCGATTGGGTGCGCAACTGGTAGCCGATATCGAACGCGTGGCGCCCACCGGTTTCACGGTCATCATCAGCGGAGAGACCGGCTCCGGCAAGGAACTGGCCGCCCGAGAGATTCATCTGCGCAGCCGCCGCGCAAAAGGGCCCTTCGTGGCCATCGACTGCGGCGCCGTGCAGCCCAACCTGATCGAAAGCGAACTGTTCGGGCATGAGAAGGGCGCCTTTACCGGGGCCGATCGCAGCCGAACGGGAAAGTTCGTCGCGGCCTCCGGCGGAACCGTGTTCCTGGACGAAATCCAGAATCTGCCGTCGGGCGTGCAGACCAACCTGCTCCGCGTGCTGCAAGAACGGCAGGTCTGCCCGTTGGGAGGCGGCCGCTACGTCGATTTCGATGTTCGCGTGATCACCGCGACCAATCAGAACCTGCCGGCTTTGGTCACGGCCGGCCGATTTCGGCAGGACCTCTATCATCGTCTCAATGAATTCAGCATTGAGGTCCCGCCGCTGCGACAGCGGGCGGAGGACGTGCTGTACCTGGCCGAGCGCTTCATGCTGCAGACCTGTGAAGAACTGGGCAAGAGCCGGCAGGAGCTCTCGATGGAAGCCGTCGAGGCGCTGCACCGGCACGCCTGGCCTGGCAACGTCCGCGAGCTGCGGAACCTGATTCGTCGCGCCGTACTGCTGGCCGATGAGCAAATCCGGCCCGAACATCTGGGTTTGAGCGAGCAGCACCGCGCCGCACGAGTGGCAAGTCGCGCTGGTGGATGAGATCACCGCCCAACCGATCGCGCTGAAGACGCTGATCCGCCGCAAGGTCGTCGAGGCGGAACGCGAAATTCTGACGCGAGTGCTGCAGCAAACCGGCGGCAACAAGGCCGAGGCCGCCCGGCTGCTGCAAATCGACTACAAGACCCTCCGGACCAAGGCCCGGCAGTACGGCATCACGTTCCTGCTGACCAAGAATGCGGAAAAGTCCAGCCTCAAATAATTAATTGTTCCTCTTACATGGAGAAGATCGTCATGACGAGAAAGCATTCCACAAAACGCAACGTCAAGAGCGAGCCCAACGGCGGCGGCGGATTCCTGGGCGGGTTGAGCACCTTGATCGAGAAACTGGGCGAGCTCGCCGAAAAGGGCGAAGAACTCAAGCGCTCGGGCGAGATTCGGGGCGTCGAGCCGACGGATCAACTGCGCGGCGTATACGGCTTTACCATCCGCTCCGGTCTCGGCGGCCAGCGCGAGTCCGTCAAGGTCGAGCCGTTCGGAAACGTTCGTCAGGACGAGCGGACCGGCAAGCCCGTCGTGCACGAGGAGCGCGAACCGATGGTCGACGTGTTCGAGGAGGACGACGCGGTGCTGGTCGTGGCGGAGATGCCCGGCATTGGTTCGAAGGACGTTCAGTTGGAGCTGAACGAAGACATTCTGCTGATCTCGGCCAGGTCCGGCGACAAGAAGTACCGCAAGGAAGTGCTGCTGCCCGACGCCGCGCTGGACAGAAAGATGACGTCGCATTGCCGAAACGGCGTGCTGGAGGTTCGATTTTCCGACGAAGAACACAAGGCGAACGAAAATGCCTGAGACGGCCACAATGGAAAAGTTGAAAGTCTTTGAGGCTCTGCCCAAAGACGCGGGACGCGCCTTGGCGCGCATCGATCCGGCCGACATGGAACGGCTCGGCCTGCAAATCGGCGATTTCGTCGAAATCGCCGGCAAACGGAAGACCGTCGGCAAAGCCATGCCCGCGTTCAAGGAGCACCGCGGTCAATCGCGCATCCAGATCGACGGCGTGACGCGCGACAACTGCGGGGCGGGGCTGGACCAGGTTGTTGAAGTCCGCAAGATCAGCCCCCGGGCCGCGCAACGCGTGGTGCTGGCTCCGATCACGATCGTGCCCAGAGACCGCGATTTGCAATACATCGGCAGCTTGCTGGACGGACTTCCGGTGGGAGAAGGGGACCTGATCCGGGCCAACCTGTTCGGTTCCGCGCTCGGCCGATTTCAAGGTCTCCTCGACCGCGCCCGCCGGGCCGGTCGTGATCAAGCCCGGCACCCTGCTCGAAGTAGGCAAGTCGAAGACGCGCGGCGCCCAAGAGGCCCCCCGCGCGCTGACCTACGAAGACATCGGCGGCTTGAAGCGCGAGTTGCGGAGGATCCGCGAAACGATCGAGCTGCCGCTCCGCTATCCCGAAGTCTTCGAACGCCTCGGCATCGATGCGCCCAAGGGAGTCTTGCTCTACGGCCCGCCGGGCTGCGGAAAAACGCTCATTGCTCGCGCGGTCGCACACGAGACCGACGCCAAATTCTTCGTGGTCAACGGTCCCGAAATCATCCACAAATTCTACGGGGAGTCCGAGCAGCACCTGCGGAAGATCTTCGACGAGGCGTCGCGGCAGGCGCCCAGCATCATTTTTATTGACGAGATCGACAGCATCGCTCCCCGGCGCGAAAACGTCGTTGGCGAAGTCGAGAAGCGCGTCGTTGCCCAACTACTGTCGCTGATGGACGGCCTGACGCGTCGCCAGCACGTGATGGTGCTGGCCGCCACCAACCTGCCGAACGCGCTCGACCCGGCGCTGCGCCGCCCGGGCCGGTTCGACCGTGAGATCGCAATTTCTATTCCCGACCGCGACGGGCGCCAGGAGATTCTGGATATTCACAGCCGCGGAATGCCGTTGGCTTCCGATCTGGACATGCCTCACCTGGCGGCCATTACTCACGGGTTCGTGGGCGCCGACCTGGAAGCGTTGTGCCGCGAGGCGGCCATGACTCGGCTGCGCACGATTATGCCGGAGATCGATTTCGCCGCCGCGCAGATTCCTTACGAGGCGCTGCAGAAGCTGGAAGTCCGGATGGCCGACTTCCTGGACGCGCTGCACGAGGTTGAACCCTCGGCCATTCGCGAGGTGTTCATCGAGACGCCCCAAGTCCGCTGGGACGAGGTGGGTGGCTTGAGCGCCGTGAAGCAACAATTGATCGAGGCGGTCGAGTGGCCGCTGCGGCATCCCGACTTGTTCTCCCAGGCGGGTATCAGTCCTCCCAAGGGCATCCTGCTCTCGGGTCCGCCCGGCTGCGGCAAGACGCTGTTGGCCAAGGCGGTGGCGAGCGAGACCGAGGTCAATTTCCTTTCGGTCAAGGGGCCTTCGCTGCTTTCCAAGTACGTGGGCGAGTCGGAGAAGGGGGTCCGAGAGATTTTCCACAAGGCTCGCCAGGCGGCGCCTTGCATCGTGTTCTTCGACGAACTGGACGCCTTGGTTCCCGAACGGGGCGCGGGCGGCGCCGATTCGCACGTCACGGAGCGCGTCATCGGACAATTCCTGGCGGAGATGGACGGCGTGGAAGAATTGACCGGCGTGCTGGTGCTCGGCGCCACCAACCGAGTGGATATTCTCGATCCGGCTTTGCTGCGTCCGGGGCGGTTTGACGTCCACTTGGAGCTCCCGGCGCCGAACCGCAATGATCGCAAGGAGATTTTCGCGATCGGGCTGCGCGACAAGCCGACTTCGGACGACCTCAACCTGGACGAGTTGGCCGATCAAAGCGAGGGCTTCAGCGGCGCCGAGGTGCAAGCCGTGTGTCGGCGCGGCGCGCTGCAGGTGATCCGCGAGGCTATTTCGCAAGGCGACCAGGCGGCGCTCGAACGGCCGCTGTTGATTCGCCGGGAACACCTGGCGCAAGCCATGGCCGAAGTCCGTAGTCAAAAGCAGCTGGGAGGCTGACGCCGATGGCTGCAAACGAAGGGACCTATCTGTATTGCTTCGCGCGTTCCGACGCCGTCGGCGAATTGAAATCGCCCGGCGTCGACGGCCGACCCGGCGTACAGGTCATTTGCACCGCGAACGTCGCGGCCGTTTGCAGCCAGGCGCCGCTGGCGGAGTTTCACTTCGATCCCGTCTGCAATCGGGAGCCGGATCTGCAATGGCTGATCCCGCGCCTGCCGGCACGAAGCGGTGATCGAAGAGGTGATGGAGCGCTCGCCGGTGTTGCCCGTGCGGTTCGGCGCCCTGTTTTCCTCGCCGTTTGCCGTGCAGTCCGTCATGGCGCGGCAAACCGCCGAGATCGATCGTTTCCTGGACTACGCGGCAGAAAAGCAGGAATGGGCGGTAAAGGGCTATCTCTCGGCGAAAACGGCCAAGGCCTGGCTGCTCGAAGCCGAGCCGTCTTGGGCGGACCGCCGTCGGGCGCTGGCCGCCTCGCCGGGAAAACGTTACTTCCAGGAAAGGCAGCTCGACGCTGCGGCGCAACGAGAAATCAAGCAATGGGGGCGACAGGCGGCGGCGGAGATTCTCGACGCATTGCAAGGCGCCGCCTTCGAGGCGAAGTCGTTGAAGCCGCAGCCCTCCCAACTTTCCGGCAAGACCGATGAAATGGCGCTGAACCTGGCGTTCTTGTTGGCGAAAGAACGCTTAGAAGAGTTCCGCTCACGAGTGGACTCGCTCGCCTCGCGATACGCCAAGCGGGGCCTGGCGTTGGAGTGCACGGGCCCCTGGCCGCTGTTCAGCTTCTGTCCCTCGTTCGAGGAGACGTTCGCATGAACCGCATGGTGTACGGGGTCGGGTTTGTTTCCAGCGCCTGGCGCCGGCCTTTGCCGACGGGGCCCTTCGGCCTCCCGACGAAGTTGCTGTGCGAAGGCGAGCTGGCGGCTGCCTACGCCGACTTCGTCGTCGCCGACCCCAATCCATCGGCGTCGTACCTGCTGGCTTATGCGAGGGTCATCGAACAGTTGCATCGCCGCGGTCCTTTTTTGCCGATGCGTTACGCATGCCTGCTGCCCTCAAAGGACGCCCTGGGCGAGCTGCTGCGCAATCGGGACCGCGAATTCCTGGCCATGCTGGAAGACGTTACCGGCTGCGACGAATTCGGCCTGCGAATTCTCGCCGGCGGGCCGGATTCCCCGGCCGGAACGCGCTCCGCGCCGGAGGCGTGCATTTCCGTGGAGCAGGCCGAGGTCGGACCGGGCGCTCGTTATCTGGCCGGACGACGGACTTGCTATGCGCAGCGTGATGCTCGCCGAGCAGACGCCAAGGAAACGGCTGAGCGATTCCTGTCGGCGTTCCAGGGGTTGTATGTGAGTTGTCGACGGGCGGCCCCGGCCGACTCGGATTCGATGGTCTCGCTCTGCTTTCTCGTACGCCGTCAAAGCCAGGGGCGTTTCCGCAAGACGTTTCGCGACTTACAGCAAGACATCTCCGACAAGCTGCTGCTGACCGGCCCCTGGCCGCCGTATCACTTCGTGGAAATGAACGCCGCCGACGCGGCCAGCGGGGCGATCGCCGCAGCCGTGACGTCCGCGGTTTGCGATCCGCCTGAGGCCGGGGAATCCGAGCCCTGATTCGGTAAGCGACGCCCGAGGGACTTCAGCGAGTTCGCATGCTTCGAAGCGGCCGCGCAAAAAAACTTCCGCCGCAACTTCCGCCGCGGGAACGATTAAAGAACGGCCAGAGTAAGTGAAGCGGGGAGCGGCACGACCTTCGCTAGGCGTTACTCGCAATGACTGCAGTCATTACGTCTCGTTGACGTTTTGACGAACGATTGATCCTGCTGTTGAGAGGAGAAGCGTCATGGCAAAGGTGATGAAGTCTACGGACAGCTCCAGCTTGGCCGAAGTCGTCGACCGCATCCTGGACAAGGGTATTGTGATCGACGCCTGGGCGAAGGTTTCGCTGGTCGGCATCGAACTGCTTTCGATCGAAGCCCGCGTCGTCGTGGCGTCGGTCGAGACGTACTTGAAGTACGCCGAGGCGATCGGCCTGACCGCCACTGCGGCTCAACCCGCCTAACGTGTTGGGGCAGCAACGGGGCGCGTGCTTTCCATCCGAGAGGGAGCCCGACGGGTTCCCTCTCGGTGGAAGCAACGCAGTGCAAACTGGCGAAGAACACGTTCCGACGAAGAATACAACCCACGCTTTGAACCATCGGGAGACACTCAAATGGCCACCTTCACTGAGAACATGAAGGCCTTAACGGACGAACTCGCCGTCTCGCGCAGAGACGGGCTGGCGCGCTCCGCTCGCTTCGCACGCAGACGGAACAGCATCTGGCCGATGCAGACGCTTTGGTGCAGAGTTTGAGCGAGGAACATCAGGCCATGGCAAAGCAGGTTCGCTCCAAGCTCAGCCATAACCGGCAAGAACGCACGCAGGAAGTCGCGGAAACGCTCGAGCAGATCGGCCAACGGTTCCAGGAAATGCAGACTCGCCTGCACGAAGCGTTGAACGCCTGCCGCGAGGCCCGCCACGAATATGTCGAACGCATGATTCAAGGCTTCGACGAAACGCATCAGCAGTTGGCCCATGATCTGCAGGAGGCCAGCCGAGTGTGGCGCAGCGCGCACAACGGCCAGCAGGTCGAACGCGAGCACAAGGGCCGCCGCGCCGCGCACAAGCATGACGAGCAAGCGGATATTGCGTGAATGCAAGATCACGTTGAATCAGCGCAGCTCAAAGGCCGGCCATCCCGCGCGACGACAAGTGCCGGCCGCGGTCTTTCGAGAGGCGTGAATTCGCGAGAGCATGACCTCTTGAGAGCCCGTTTTTACCAGCCTGCCCGAACCAAGGAGATCCCCGTCCCGTGAGCACCGAACCGTTGACCGTGCTGTTACCGAAGCAGAAGCCGAACTTCGTCGAAAGCCCGTACGTTCGCAGCCTGACCGATCGCGCGATGTGTTATCTGAAAACCGGGTATCCGGTGCACTTCAGCGGCCCGGCGGGCACCGGCAAGACGACGCTGGCTCTGCATATTGCCGCCGCGCTGGGTCGGCCGTTGATCCTGATTCACGGTGATGACGAGTTCGGAAGTTCCGACCTGGTCGGCGGGCAGAATGGCTATCGGGCCACGCGCGTTATTGACAACTTCATCCATTCCGTCATCAAGCAGGAAGAAAACGTCAGCAAAGTGTGGGTCGATAATCGGCTGACGACGGCCTGCAAGTTCGGGTTCACGCTGATCTACGACGAGTTTAATCGCTCTCGCCCGGAAGCCAACAACGTGTTGCTGAGCATTCTCGAGGAGCGGTTGCTGGAATTGCCGAGCGGCCGCGGCTGCGAGAATCACATGCAAGTGCATGCCAACTTCGCGGCCATCTTCACCAGCAATCCGGAGGAGTACGCCGGCGTCCACAAGACGCAGGACGCCCTGCTGGACCGCATGATCACGATCAAGATCGGCCATCACGACCAGCACACGGAGACGGCAATCACCGCCGCCAAGAGCGGTTTGCCGGAAGAAACGGTCGCGCAGATCGTCGAGATCGTCCGCCGCTTCCGCAACCTGGGAGTCAACCATCATCGGCCGACCATTCGGGCTTGCATCATGATCGCCAAGATCGTCGCCTTGCGCGGCGCCAGCGCCGATCGCGGAGATCCGGTCTTTCGCGAGACGTGTCGCGACGTGCTTTGCGCCGACACGGTGAAGATTACCCGGCGCGGCGAAGCGCTCGGCGTCGACCGGCTCGACGAAATCATCGACGAGGTCTGTTCGGCGCGCGGCCGTCCGAACGGAGTCAACGGACATGCAGTGGCTTCGGTCACTTGACGCGAGCAGGCAGCCGCCGCCAGGCGGCGAATGCGGTCGCTGTTCATGACGCAACGCGGCTAACGAGGAGGATTGGGCGGTGAAAAGGGAACGAAAGTCCACGCGAAACATCAAAACGCTCGGCGCCTTGCTCGACCGTCGCCGCGCCAGGACCGCCGGCGGCGCGCTGCTCGAGCTCGCTTCGCTGGCTCACGAGCGGACGCGCTTGCAACACGAATTGCGGAGAGTCGAAGAGCGTCATGTCGAAATCGACGCCCGCCTCGTGGAAATCGCGACCAAGGAAAACTGGCTGCGCTCGATTGCGGAGCCGCTGCCGGTCGACGAGAGCGCGCCTCTGCCCGTGGCCGAGCCGCCTCGCGGAGTGTGTATCCGAGAACTCAACTACTAACGCCCTGGAGGCATTCAGCATGCTTGCGACCGTTTCCGACCCGTTGGCGGCCAAGGCGGAAGTTCCGCCCGCCCAGTACCTGTATGCGGTCATCGAGTGCGGCGCCGAGCCGGCCTTCGGCTGGGCCGGGATCGATGGCGCGGAGATCCGGGCCCTGCGAGACGGCCGCCTGGCGGCCGTGGTCAGCGATGCCCCGAAGGGAAAGTTGCGGCCCGAACGCCGGCGATTGGCGGCTCACCACGAGACGCTCAAGCGGCTGCGAAATGAGTTCGTGGTTTTGCCGGTGGCCTTCGGCCTGGTGGCCGAAAGTCCCGCCGCGGCGCAACAAATCCTCGTCCGCAACCGAGAAGCCTTCCAGGAGCAGATTCGACGCGTGGCGGGCAAAGTGGAAATGGGCCTCCGCGCAAGCTGGGACGTGCCGAACATCTTTGAGTACTTCGTCGAAACGCATGCCGAACTGCGCGAACTGCGAGACCAGGTGTTCCGCGGCCGACAGCCGACGAAAGACGAAATGATCGAGGTCGGGCGGACTTTCGACCGCCTGCTCGGCGAACATCGCGCCGCCTGCATTCAGACCGTGACCCTGGCGCTGCGGCCGCACTGTTTCGAGCTCAAGGAGAATAAACCGCGAAACGAGCAGGAAATCATGAACCTGGCGTTTCTGATCGGCGAAGACGCGCAGTCCGAGTTTGAAGCAGGCGTCGTCGAGGCCGCACGCCGCTTTGACAACCGCTTCGCCTTCGACTTCAACGGCCCCTGGCTGCCGTACAACTTCGTCGAGTTGAACCTGGAAATCTGACGCGGGGGTTTTCGCGATGTTTTTGCTCGACGACATTCTGTTCTCGCCGGTCCGAGGTTTGATGTCGGTGTTCCGCAACCTGCACGACGCGGCGCAAGACGAGCTCGCGCATGAGGCAGAGTCGATCCGCAATCAGTTGAGCGAAATGTACGTCCAGTTGGAGACCGGCCAGGTGAGCGAGGAGGAGTTCGACCGTTGCGAACAGGAACTGCTCGAACGGCTGGAGCAGCTCGACGACCGCGAAAACGTCTGCGGCGCCAGCCAAAACGCCGAAGACGACGCCGAAGACGACGCCGAAGACGACGCCGAAGACGACGACGCCGAAGATGGCGATGAAGATGGCGATGAAGATGGCGATGAAGATGGCGATGAAGATGGCGATGAAGATGGCGATGAGCGAGAACTCGACGATGACCGGGGGAATGACTAAACCGGCGGGCAAGCCTCGCCCGCTGCGAAGGAGATCAAGATGAGCGGAACCAGGTACGAAGAGAGAGAACCGGCGGCCGTTTGCCATGACGACGCGTCCGCGACCGCTTCCAGCGCGGCGACGTTGACGGAGCCCGAGCCTCGGGCGACGGCCCAGAACGTCGCCGCGCCTCAGGCTGATGCGCCAAAGCTCGATGAGCCGCCGCCGGAAACGCGCAAGTTCGACGCTGCGCACTCCAATGCTCTCCAAGCTGTTGAGCATCGGCGATATCTTCCGGGCCGAAAACTCGATCCGCCAGGCCATCTCGATCTATTTCGACCTGGCCGACAAGCACTCGGGAACTCCCGAGGCCTACGATGCGCTCGAACGATTGCTGGATATCGCCGCCCAATATGAAGACGCGGGCGAAATCCGCCAGGCGCTCAGCCTCTATGAACGTTTGCTCTGACGAGGAAGCTATGGACCAGCAGTCAGTCGCCGAGTTGCCGGGCGGAGAATGCATCTCGCTCTGCGAGACGCTCGATCGCGTTCTCAACCAGGGCGTGGTGGTGGCCGGCGAAGTGATGATCTCGGTCGCCAATATCGACTTGCTTTACCTGGGCTTGCAGCTTGTGCTGACTTCCGTCGAGTCGGCGCGGCAGCCGCCGCGGTCTCAGAGCGGCGACTTGCCGCGAGGAGGAGAGGCATGAGCTGCGCTGCCGAGAGCCTGGCCGAGTCGGCGGCGCTGGACGACTTTGTCCGCGCCTTCCAGCAGGGCGAGCCGGCCCAGCCTCAGAAAACGTCGCGGATCTCCCTGGATTCGAACGCCGTCAAAAACGGGCTGGCCAAGCTCGTCCTGACGCTGATCGAATTGCTTCGCGAACTGCTCGAACGCCAGGCCATCCGCCGCGCCGAATCAGGTTCGCTCAGCGAAGAGGAGGTGGAGCGTCTCGGAGACGCGTTTCTGCAATTATCCGAACAAATGCAGCGTCTCAAGCGAGAGTTCGGGTTGGAAGACGAGGACCTTAATCTGGATTTGGGGCCGCTAGGCAAACTGATTTGAGGAGACTGAACCATGAGTACGCCGACAACCGTCCGGGAAAAAATACGTTGCGCGTTTTGCCAAGGCAGGGGGACCGATCCGTTCAACCAGCTTTCTGAGTTGTCCGAGTGCGTCGTCTGCCAGGGGGAAGGCTGGGTCTCCGTGCCCGTTCCGCATGTCAGGTGCACCTATTGTCACGGCAGCGGCGCCCACAAGACGTTCACTTGCCCGGTTTGCGAGGGGACGGGAGTCATCGAGGCGCTGACGGGCCCGACCGTCGTATGCCCGGTTTGCACCGGGTTGGGCTTCGACGCCTCCAGCGGGCTGAATTGCTTGCGGTGCCGCGGACTGGGGCGTATCGCCGCCGAAGGACACTCCGAATGACGGGCAGCCAATTAATGATGGGCAGCCAATTTTCGAACAGGATATGCCATGAACATCAAGACTTCGCGAAACGCGATTTCGTCGCTCAAGGGCTCTGCTTTCCGCCGCGCGTCGTGCGATGGCAAATCGTGGTGGGTGGCCAGATCGCTACCATGCGCCGGCCAGCCGGCCCCAAACGGTCGCTGGCCGAAGGCGCCGGGCCGCCCTGGTGAGCCGTCCGACTGAGCCGATGCCGAAAAAAACGCCCAAGGGGAAGAGATGACCAAGCAGCAGACCATTTCCCACGCCGTCACGAGCTCTGGCCTGGCCGACGTGCTCGAACGGATTCTGGACAAAGGCGTCGTGATTGTCGGCGACATCAAGATCAAGCTGGTCGACGTCGAATTGCTGACGATTCAGATCCGGTTGCTGATCGCTTCGGTCGACAAGGCGCGGGAAATTGGCATCGACTGGTGGAACATGAACCCCCAATTTGGGTCACGGCTCGAACAGGCCGCCCAGGCCGAGTCCGCCTCCTGATTTGCCGCTCGGATTCTGCGACGTGCGCAAGCCGCCGGGAGGCTCCGGACCTGTTCGCGGCAGGCGACCTCGGTCCTGCCGCCAAAAAGGGGCCGGTTTCCACTTTTCTTTTGCGGTACGGTCGTATAATTTAGACATAATTGGTTGTCAAAAAAACCGGCTGGGCTAGCACCGTACCTTTGAAATCAGGAGTGGTGGAATATTATGGCAGTGGCATTGACCGAAAAGGCCGCGAGCGAAGTCAAGAAGATCATGCAGGAGCAGAAGTTCGAAGACGGCACGGTCCTGCGCGTGGGCGTGGCCGGCGGCGGCTGCAGCGGCTTCCAATACAGCCTGGGCTTCGACAAGGGCTGGGACGAGAAGACCGACAGCAAGTATGACTTTCACGGCGTGACGGTCGTGGTCGACAAGAAGAGCGCCCTGTATCTCGACGGCACGACGGTCGATTTCTACGACGGCCTTGAGAAGCGCGGCTTTACGTTCGATAATCCCAACGCGGTGAAGAGCTGCGGCTGCGGAAGCTCGTTCCAGGCCTAAAGCGCCTTGTCGCTCGGTAGCGAATTCCCTGCCCCTTGCCGCGCTCTATCGTACGCGGCAAGGGGTTTTTATTGAGGGGTCTGAAAACGAAAACGCGAGACGTCCGTTTCGGCGGTCGCCTGCGTCATCGAGGTTCGTCATGGCTACGATCGAAAAGCCGCCTGCTGCGGAGCTTGCCCTCGATCGTTTCCTGCTGCGTGGAATCAGTTGGGAGCTTTACGAACAGCTTCGCGAAATCCGCGAGAACTGGGGCGTGCGGATGACGTACGAGACGAGTTGGATTCGCTCGTTTCGCGCTTGGGTCCGCCAAGCCTTTCCGGCGGCCGAAGGTTAACGGCGGGAATGGCTCACGACAATGCTAGTGCAGTCACGGCAGATAGCAGGAAGTTGCGGATTGCCGTTTGCCTCAGTCATTTCCATCCGACCGTGGGCGGCGCCGAGCGGCAACTCTTTCAACTGGCCGAACGCTGGGCTCGCTGGGGGCACGAGCCGTTGGTTATCATGCGCCGGCTGGCGGGACAGCCCGCGCGCGAAAGGGTCTCGGGCATCGAGATTCGCCGTACCATTGCGACGGTCTCCGCGGGACCGCTATTCGGGCTGACGTTTCTCGCCTCGTTGACGGCCAATCTGGTTCGCTATGCGCGCCGCTACGACGCGGTCTTGGCGGGCCAGGCGCCTTGGGAGGCCGTGGCGGCCGGTCTGGCCGCGCCGCTGTTGGGCAAGCCTTCCATCGTGCGGTTGGCTTCGGTCGGGCCGCGCGGCGACGTGGCGCAACTGCCTGCGCGCGAACGGGAGCGGTCTGTGGCGGCGGTTGGCCCTGCGAAACGGGCTGTTCCTGGCGCCTTCGGAAGCGGCCTGCCAGGAGCTTGCCGAACTGGGCTGTCCGGCCGAGTGCATCAGGCGGTTTACCAACGGCATCGACGTCGAACGATTTCGTCCGCCGGGGGAACAAGCGGGCGGTGAAGTCGCCGAGCGCGATCGGACGGCGATCTTCGTAGGGCGGTTGAGCGAAGAAAAGAATCCGCGGGCCGTGTTGCGCGTCTGGCAAAGGCTGAACGGCAACGGACGGTATCGCTTGCTGATGGTCGGCGGCGGGCCGCAGGCCGAGACGCTGGCGGCTTACGCCCGGCAAGAGTCGCTCAACAACGTCGAGTTCCTCGGCCAGCGCAGCGACGTGCCTGATTTGTATCGCCAGGCCGCCGTCTGCGTACAGCCTTCGCCTCATGAAGGCTGCTCCAATGCGCTTTTAGAAGCGATGGCCAGCGGCGTTTGTCCCGTCGTCAGCCGCGTGCCGGGCAATCTCGAACTTGTCGAGCACGGCGTCAACGGCCTGACCGTCGCTTTGGACGACGACGAAGCTTGGGCGACGACGCTGGCTCGCGTGCTGGAAGACGTCTCGCTCCGCCAGCGTCTGTCGCAAGCCGCGCGGCAGCGCGTGCTCGAACGTCACGACCTTGATCGCATCGCCCGCGACTATCTCGAGCTGTTTGCTGAATTGCTTTAAACGGCCTGTCAGGCCGTTTGCAGAGTCGAGGACCGTATTGGGCGCGGTTTGCACGCGAGGTTTTGCCGGTGGCGCAGGCAGATCGTGCAGATGCATCGCAAGTGCGCATTGCGCCTCGCTACGGCGAGCTCGGCTCGGCATCGCCGCCGCTGGCGAGCGGCTGTGCGTCGGCAATCCGCTGGGCCTCCAGCAAGCGGGTCTGGTACTCCTTGTGCGCCGCACGCAGGCGACCTTCGGCCCTTGCTTCTTCAATACACGCTTCGCTGCGTGCGATCTCGATTTCGATCTCGCGCTGCTTCCGGATTTCGTTCACTTGTGCGACCGTCTCGGGGTAGTCCGTGTCGGTGAAATCGATCAGGGCGATTTCCATCGGCGAGCGGTCTCCCATGCGTTTCCGGCAGAGCTGGACGATCTCGCGTTTGATCTCCGCCAGATCGTCGCCGACCTGGTCGGTCGCTCGCTTCGCTACGACTTCGTAGGCCGCAGGCACGACGACCGGCCTGACGTACACGTCATAGAGCTGGGCGCCGCTGATCGACGCGCGGCCTCGGTTCGTCTCGCGAGCTTCAACGCGTAAGAAGACCGCGTCGCGGCTGGCCTCGTCGCATTTGGGGCGAGCGACGATCACGAGCTCGCAGCGAAGGCTGAGATGGTCTGCGCACAGCACGTTCAGACGTTCGGTATTCGCATGATCGCCGGCGGCGAGCAGGTACAGTTCATCGCGGCCCCAGCAGGCGACGTGGCCCGGTTCGGCGATGCCATGGTTCCAGCCGGAGGCGGTCAATACTTTGCCGACGTGTCCTTGAGGAATCTGTTCGCTGCAGCCCGTGCAAACGGCGGCTGCCAGCAAAGCCGGCCCGAATACGAACCAGCGTTTCATGGGCGGATCTCCTGTATGCTGCTAACGTTCAGCCATTTGATGCAACAGCCGCTCGCTCTGCCTGCGTTCGCGCATGCGGCGCGGTCGTCTTCGCGCTGCCATCGTTCGCGGCGCAGCGCGGATTGAGCTTCGGCGCGTTGTTGGAGCGCTTCGCGCGAGGGAGGATCGAGCGGCTCATAGGTCACCGTCCAAGCCGGCGCCGCTCGGTCGATGCGCCGTTGCGGCTGATGGTTGAAGAATGCCACGGCCGAGATCAACAGCATCACCGCGCCGACCGCCGCTTGCAGCGCCAGCGCGCCGTTGCGCTCGAGGACCGCGCGATAAGCGGCCATGCCGATGGCAACAACGCCGCCTGCGCAGGCGCAGAGGGCCAGAATAACGACCGCCTCGACGGAATTCGGAACCAAACCGGGCATGGAACCTTCCTCCCGCGGCATGCTTTCCGCGCCGCTGGTACAGCCTGAGCCGGCGCCCGGGTCGCTTTCGCCTTCGGCGCACGCATAACCGGCGCCAGCGCGGAAAGGACACGGGCAAACGCGGCCTTGCGGTGCGCGGATCAACCGCGCGGCCCAGGCCACCAATCGGCAGCTAGATCATGGAAACCATGTGCGCCAAAATAAGACTTCCCAAGGACGCCGACGAGGTTAGCTGACGGGCTCGGGGCCAAGGAATTCCCCGTCCAAAGTGGATTAGCCCCCACGGTGGTTCCCCCGTTTCGCCGTTGCGGGCGAATTAGGCGTTGTGACGCGTTATTCGTCACACTCGACGCGATCTTAGCGTTCGGCGGCGCGGCGTCAACAATCGTTCGTCGTGAAATGCGGCGCCAAAGGCGCAACTATCGACGCCGTTTTAAGTTTCGCCGAACGGAAAAAGCTCCGGTTTTTCCGCTCCAGCGCGCCGCGGCCGTTCCGGAAGTGACCGCAGCCGTACGTGACCGTACCGCCAGGTTCCGACTTGCGGGCTCGGCCGTCTTGGGCGCGACTGGCTACCGCCGCAGATTAGGCGCGCCTTGGGGATCGGCAAGGCGGAGCGGACGCGTGACCAGGTTGATCGGGAGGTCCGTCTCCGCAGCGTCGGGCAGGCCCCCTTCCGCCGCGGAATCGCTGTCCGGAAGGGATTGGAGAGCCAGATCAATCAGGTCGTCCCAGTGCAGGTTCCACATGCGAACCGAGTGGTCATCGCCGGCCGTCGCCAACCATTTGCCGTCTCGGCTGACGGCCAGAGTATCGACCGGCCCTTGCTGAGTCCGCAGCACGATGGGAGTCGTTCCCGCGGAGAGGCCGTTCATGCTCCAGAGGCAGACGTTCTGATCGCTGCCAGCGGTCGCCAGCCAGCGGTTATCGGCGCTGAAGGCGACGGCAAGCACCGCTCCGCTATGTCCGTGCAAGCGGATCGCCGAAGCGGCGCAATCCTCCGCCGTCAGATCCCAAACGCATGCCAGCCCGTCCTCGCCGACGGTCGCCAGACAGCGGCCATCTGCGCTGCTCGCCAGCCCGCGAATGGCGCCCGAATGTCCGGCGAGCCGCACCGGCTGGCTTTCGGCGGGATCCGCGGCATGCAGATCCCACAGCCATGCCTCGCCCGCCTGAGCATTCGAGCCGCCGGCAACCAGCCAGCGGCTGTCGGAACTGAAGGTCAATTGCGTCAGGCGGCCGACGTGCTTGTCCAGCACCACCGGCTGCGGCGCCGGCCCTTGCTCCGTCAGTCGGCTGAGCCGCGGCAGTCCGTCGTCGCCCAAGGCCGCCAGCCAGCGGTCGTCGCGGCTGACCGCGATCACCTGGATGCGCTCGCCATAATCAGGCAAGGCGCGAGACGCTTGCGTGGGCGCCGGGGCGGCCAGGTCCCAGACGCGAAGTTCGCTGTCCCCCTGGTCGTAACCGTTGCTGGCCGTGAACAGCCAGCGCGCGTTGGAACTGATCGCCACGTTGGTAATGCGGCCTTCATGGCCGCGCAACACCAGCGGCTCGGCCGCGGGATCGTCTTCGGCCAGGTTCCACAGGCAGACGGTCGAGTCGTAGCCGCCGGTCGCCAGCCAGCGATCATCCGGGCTGAACACTACGGCGCTGACGCGGCCGTGGTGCCCTGCCAGCACAATCGGTCGCGCCGCGGGGTCGGCTGCTTTCAGGTTCCACAATCGCGTGGTGTTGTCGACGCTGGCCGTGGCCAGCCAGCCGCTCTGCCGACTGACGGCCAAGGCGGTAATTTTCGCCGAGTGCCCTTCCAGGCGTCGCCCGTCGTCCGGGCCCAGACGGTCTCGCAGGTATTGGGCGGCCGAAGCGATGGGGGCCTCGCCGTCGCGCCTGCGCGAGGTGCAAGGCCTCGGCGGCCAGCAATAACCCGCGCTGGGGATGATCGCCGCGTATCAGTTGGCTGCGCGCCGCCAGTTGCTGCGCGATGGCGCGCCGCACTTCGCGCTCCGCCTGACGGCGCGCCTCTTCGGCCTCGAGTCTGCCGCGGTCCGCCTTCTCGGCCGCCAGGCGAAATTCGTCGAGGCGGCGCTCGGATTGCCTGCGAGCAGACTGTTCCGACTTCCAGAGCGCCGTGCGATGCTCAAGTTCGCGCAGATCCGCGGTATGCGAGGTCTCTGCTTCTTGCTGCAGCTTTTCCGCCTTTTCACGGGCGAGAAGCGCCTGTGCAAGCTGCCTGGTTGTTTGCAGCCAGGCGGAGGTCGAGATCAGCGCCGCCGCCACGAGACCGACGGCGGCCGCGGCGCCGACGCCGCTCGCCAGCCAATGTCGCCGGGCGCAATTCTGCAGCCATTCGCCATCCGTGATCTGGCGAGGCTGGATCGGGGCGCCTTGCAGCCAGCGATCGAACGGATCGGCGGACGCCTCCGGTTCCGCATGCCCCTGGATGCCATCCTCGGCGTCAGCGTCTGCCTCGGGCTGCGGATCGCTGGGAGCAAAGGCCAGGCCGCAATCCGGACACGAGAACCTGTCGGCATTGGCCGCCGTTTCGAATTCCGCCTGGCATAACGGGCAGCTTGCCGTCACGACGGCAGGCGACTCGTCCGACTCAACGTGCAGCTTGAGCATGCCCCTGGGGTTCATACGCCTGGCCTCTCCGAGTGAGAAATCATGCTGCGTCGCCTACCGGGCGCTCCTCAAAGCCGCTTCCGGCAGCACAACGCACACGACTCTTTTCGGCGCTCCGCGGCCATCACTCCGCGAAATGCCCTGCACCCCGTGCAGCCGGCAAAACCATCATTATGGTATTGAACCGTCACCCCTGCTAAGTCTCGTCAGGCGGCCTTGCGGCGGGGCAGCACCTTGGAGCGAAACTCTTCGGCCTCGTCCGACTCGCCCTTTGAGACGCCCCAGCTTCGCTTGCTTTGCAGCGCCTCGACCAGTTCGCTCAGTCGGACCGTGCGGTTCTCAATTTCCAGCGGGATTTCAGCGCTGGGGTCGCAGAATACGTCGACCGTGCCGTCTTCGCCGAGCAGGTGGTCCAATTCGCGCAGCAGGCCGTCGCGAACCGCCTGCCGCACGATGTGGCCGCGAGTGGCGGAAACGTCTCGGGCGGAGTCTCCCAACGCGGTTTGCGCTCGCTGAGCCAAAGCCGCAAGATATTCGCTGGGCACTTCGATCGTGCGCGGAACGTAAATCTTGACTTGCATGACGGTATATCCCTTCCTTGAGACAAACGTCGCTTGAATTGGTACGAAACTTCGGGCCGTCGGGCCTGGCGGCATGATCGGCGACGAACCTGCCCGCCGGCGCACCGATTCGTAAATGCATATCGGCAGAGGGGGAGCTGTAATTGCAGGGAATTTAGCGACTTTTCCGGTTGTCGGGTCGGGCCGGGCGCCTGATTTATTCCTTTTTCAGCCTGGACTCGCGGCGCCCGTACAGCTTGACGTCGTCCCAATCTCCCGTGTCGTCGAAGGACCCCAATCCCACCTGCCCCCAGACGAACGACTTGTCTTGGGCGGTCATGATCGGATTTTCCATGTCGTCGTAATAGATCTCGATCGCGCCGTCGGCGGTGCGGCGCACGATCTTGACCGCGTGCCACGCGGCATCCCAATCAGTGCCGGGAGTCGTTTTCGTCGAGATCTTGGTCCGCGGAGCGTCGTTGACAATGAAAATCTGGTTGGCGTGGTCGTCGGTTCTTTTGCCCAGATGGACATAATAAAAGTGTCCCGGATCCTGGTAGCCGAAGACCAGGCAAACGTCGCGATGAGGGTAATCCTTGACGGTGCTGCGGACGCGCGTTTCCAGCACGAAGTCGCCGACGACCACGTCCTTGACCAGGCTGAAGTTGAACGGGCTGCGGTGCGGCGGCTTGTACTTGCTTTGTTGAAACTGACTGTAAAAGTGGTTGCCCTGGTCGTCTTCGCCGATCTTCCAGGCTTTCGGATCGGTCGGCCGCCAATGATCCGCGCCCTGTTCAAAGTCGTCCGCGAAGACGAGCGGCGCCTTCGCTTCCGGTTCGGCGCCCGCGAGCGGAGCGACGGCCGCTCCCCACAGGCCGATCAGCGCCGCCGTGCAGCTTGACAGGAATCGTCTCACGCCGGGATTGTCGCTTGCCATCTTGCCGCTCCTGATTGCTGTCGCGGTTGTCGTCGTTAGGGGGTCGTCTTATAAACTTTGTCGGGATCGAACATCGGCTGGGCGATCGTCTTCCATCCTTCAGGGGTTGCCTGCCGGAAAAAACAACTGCGATAGCCTTGGTGGCACGCGGCTCCGCCGCGCTGCCGGACTTTGAGCAGGATCGTGTCGCCATCGCAATCGACCAGCAGGGCCTCGACGTCTTGCACGTGGCCGCTTTCTTCGCCCTTGTGCCAGAGCCGGTTGCGGCTGCGGCTGAAGTACACCGCCTGGCCGTGCGCCAGCGTCTCGGCGTAGCTCTCGGCGTTCATGTAGCCGAGCATCAGCACTTCGCCCGTCTCGGCGTCCTGGGCGATGGCCGGAATCAGTCCGTCGCCTTTGGAGAAATCGGGAACGTTAGCGGGCTGTTTCGACACCTGAACGGGCTTCCTCGGCAGGAGCGTTTGCTTCGACGCGAGCGCGATAGAACCGGACTGATCGGCAAGCCCAGCATACTCCAACGCAGGGGCGGTCGCCAGTTCCACGGCCGGACGGCACGCCCTACGTCCCGCGCCTCCGCCGCGGCGGCGATTGCGCGTTATAGCTGCAACCTTCGCGCGGCGCCGCATAAGCCGCGGTTCCATTACACGTTGTGCCAAGCATTATCGCAGGCGGAAGTTGCAGCCGCTGGACGAGCCTTCCGATGGTTAGGTACGGCCGCCCGTCGATACGCGCATGATGGCGTAGGCGGCGCGGTTTTGTTATCTGTCGCAAAGGAACTTCGGCGTTGAAAGCTTCGCTCAGCGTTTTCGTACCGGTCCACAACGAACAGGCGGGCATTGGCTCGCTGGTTTCCCATCTGCTCGAGGTGCTGCCTGAGCTGACTCCCCGGTTCGAACTGGTCGTGATCGACGACGGCTCGACCGACGCATCGCCGGAAATCATTCACGAAGTTGCCGAGCCTTACCCGCAAGTGCACGCCATCGTGCACCCGGCGCGATGGGGAGAAGCGGCCGTGACGCGCAGCGGCCTGTCGCACAGTTCGGGCGAGGCGATTCTGTTCCGTGCAGAGAACAACCGGCTCGGCTTGGGATGTTTGCCTCAATTGTGGAACGCAATCGGCGGGCGAGACGCCGTGCTGGCGCGTTGCGCGGCGGATGTCCACTTGGGCGCCATTCCCGAACTGCCCGGCAGCGCAACGCACGATTACGGCTGGCGGCTGGTCCGTCGCACGTTGCTGGACGCCTGGCGACGCGATGCCGACGACGAAGATTGGCTGGGCTACGCGCTGGCTCGCGGCAAACGGGTCGCCGAGTTGGAATTTCGCCCGCAATATGCGCTTTCCGCCGCCGCTTCGGCGGTTCCGCCGCGTTCGGCCTGGGCCAGCGTGTTGTCGGCGGCGGCTCACGGCGCCAGTTCTTCTTCGGCCAAACGGCCCAACTACCTGTCGCGGCTCAAGGCCTTTGCGATGGGCGAATAGGCCGGCCAGCGCGGCGGCGGAATGCCTGACGGTTCCGTCGCCTAAGCGGCGCGGGCTGCAATCGTCACGGGCTCCGCTGCCGGGGCGCCGCGGGGACGGACAAGCTGCCGGTTTTCCCAATTCGAACAATCCTGCCACTTGCCTGCGGGCTTCCCACCCCTTATTATTGCGGGGAGCGAGGAACGTGGCCGGGAACCATGTCCCTTCTTCAAACGCACCAGCGGGTCAGCCAATAACGAGGCCGTCGACGTTTGCGGGCAAGCAACGTCGCCGGAAAACGCGAATCGATATTTTTTCGCGTTCACGGCGAAGATTAGCGTCGGCCTTACCTGGCGGAGTAACTTCTCTCTTTTTGCTGAGCTTTGCGCCGCACGGCGGATTCTGGCGCATTTCTATTGCGCTTAGCGACGGTCCAGGCTCAGCTTCGACTCGGAATTGTTTCAGTCACGCGTTCTGGCGTTGCGCGCCGTCGTCGGCTTGCGTTGGATCTGAAGCAGGAAACTACGACCGGCATATGCGGACCGGTTTACATGAAACAAACATGAAACGCGGGAACGAGGAGCAAAAGAGCATGAGCATTTCGGAACTGGGCACGGAAGGTTTCCAGGCGGTAGGATCCGCGGCGGCCAGCGTGCGTAGCGCCGAGCGCAGATGGCACCGGATCAAAGAAGTGCGTCGCGAGCAGGGAGTCTCGCTGCGACGCGTCTCGCAGTTGTTGCGAACCGAGGTTCGCGAATTGCGGCGAGAAGAAGAAGAAACCAGCGATTTGCCTTTGAGCCGAATCTATGAGTGGCAAAAAGCGTTGGAGGTGCCCATCGCCGATCTGTTGGTGGATAGCGCAGGTCCGTTGTCGCCCCCCGTCTTGGAGCGTGCACGAATGGTGCGCGTGATGAAGACCGTGGCGGCGATCATGGAAAAGGCTGAGAACACTTCGATCGAGCGTCTGGGCCAGACGCTGGTCGACCAGTTGGTGGAAATCATGCCGGAACTCAAGGGCGTCAATCCGTGGCACTCGGTCGGACAGCGGCGTTCGTTGAACGAGTATGGCCGCACCATGGAACGTTCTTATTCCGACGAGTTCTGGCGCGAGACCTGACGAACGCTTCCCCGGCATAGGACCTGGCGCGGTTGTCCGACGCCGCGCCAGAGTCCGGCTCGGGCCCCTTGAATGCCGGACTTGAGAGCGTCGCATTTGCCGTTTCGACCGGCACTGCGGGAACGCCTCCAAACATCTCCTGGCACGCCGTCCGATGGTATACTCTTAGACGACGCCGGTAACGGCGACTGCGCGGCAAGACAAAATCGGACGCAAAACTCGTGGCCAGCGAGCACCTTGGAACATTTCTCGCACGGACGGCGCATCAGGGACGCATAGCGGCCCTGATGGTTTGCGCATTGTCTTGCCGCAGCCTGCTGGCGGCAGACGCCGCCTCGACCGCAATCGCCGCGACGCCTGCGCGCTGCCTTTCCCTGCCGCGCTCCGGCGATGAGATCTGGATCGTGAGCAATCGGGGGCTGGGCTGCCAGGCGCCGGAAAAAGCTGCGCTGCGAATGCAGTATTGGCGGTATGAAGCGGGTCATTGGGCCGCGTCCAACCGCGACGAATTCTTAAGCAGCCCCGAGGACCTGGTTACCAGTTTCTTCGTGGTCGGCAATGATTTCTCGCACTCGGACGCCGTCAAGGCCGGCTGGAGCGCGTATCGCGGCCTGATTCGCGAAGCCCCCGACAGCCCCCGCTTGCGGTTCGTCATCTGGTCGTGGCCGAGCGATCGCCTGCCCGGCCGGCGGCTGAACGATGCCAAGGTCAAGCTCGCGCGAACGCCGGCCGCCTCCTATTATATGGCCTGGCTGGTCGATCAACTTCCGGACGAAATGCCAATTTCGATGTCCGGTTATAGCTTTGGCGCCCGCATCATCATGGGCAGCCTGGAATTGCTGGCCGGCGGCCGCACTGGCTGTTACCGTCTTGCGGCGCGCCAGACGCGGCGGCCGCGCAGAATCGACGCCGTATTGATTGGAGCGGCCATCGACAACGATGACTTTCTGCCCGGACAGCGGTTCGGCCGATCACTGTCGCAGGTCCATCAATTGCTGGTGTTTTTCAACCCTGCCGACCGGGCCTTGCGGTTCTATCGCTTGCTCTACGGGCATCGCGTCCAGATTGAAGCCGCAGGCCTGACCGGTCCGGTGGGACTGCGTCGTCTGGGCGCGGATCGGAAGAAGGTGTTTGCTTTCGATGTCAACGGAGACGTAGGTCGCAGCCACGGCGCGGACGACTATTTTCAGTCCGCCAGGCTGCTTCGCGTGATGCACCCCTTCTTGTTCGACCCGCCGGATGCCAACGGCGGCGGTTGAACTGCACCGTTGCAAAGACCGCAGGCGCACCGCGTCGATGAGCAGATGACGTTACCTTCTGCTCGACATTTCGCCTGCTTCGATCGGCCGTTCCGCCGCCACCACCTCGAACATGTACCCGTTGGGATCGCGGAAGAAGAACCGCTCGAACGGCGTGGGGCGGAGCGGCTCAATCAGTTCGGCGCCCTCGGCCGTCAGCCGGCGCCGCAGTTCGGGCATTTCCACTTGAGGCCAGGCGATGGCCAGATGGCGGCCGAATTCGCGTTCAAACGGGGAGGGCGCAAAGTCCTGCACTTCCACCAGGTGCAGTTCCTGTCCGGGCGCCATCTCCAGCCAGGCCGCCGGCCGGCCGATGTTGTTGGGCCGCTGGATCGGCCGCCACCGCAGCGCCGCGGCGAAGAACTGCAGCGACCGTCTTACGTCGCGAGTGGCCAAAGTGAGATGGGCGAAGCTCATGACTAAACTCCGTACAGCGACCGAAACCACCCGACAAACGGCGCCGAAAGCGGCGAAGGCTTCAGCATCTGAAACTTGACCGCATCATGCAATTGCCGCCCCGGCGGATCCTGCCAGGCCAGCCAAGTGTGGATCCTCGCTTTGTCGTCATGTGCAGCAAGAAAGGGCGCGTTGAGCGTCTTGGCGTTGGCAACCGCCTCGTTCGCATAGTCCCAAAGCGGCTGCGTCGCGTCGGGCCGCAGGCAGGCGAGAAACGTTTCGAGCATGCCGCGCGAACGGTTATCGGGCATCAGCCACACGCCGAGTTTTAGGCCGTCAGGGGTCGTCTCGATCAGGCCAGTGGCCGGAAGCGTTTCGCGGAGACCGGGGAAGGCGACTTGGCAGCGGGTCCGAATGCGTTGCCAACGCTGGCCTGCGTCGTCGTCAGCATCAACCATGACTCCCAAGGCTTCAAGGCCGGGCGTTTTCAACTCCATCTCGATCGCGCCTGGTTTCAACATGGCCTCGATGCCATCGAACGGCTTGAAGAATACGATCTGCTCACCGCCCGACGCCCAGGCGATGCCGTGAGCCTCGATCAACCAAGGAATGACTCGCCTATCGTCATCGCCTTCGACGAGCAGCATCTTCGCGCGCGGTTGGCTGCTCATTCGGCTATCTCACCTCGCCGCCATGCTCCGCGGCGGCGACGATTTCTTGTTCGGTATAGGCGACGGCGCATCCTTTCTTTCGCTCGATCCGCTGGATGGTGACTTCGCTTCCTTCTGCAACGTCTTCGTGTGCGATTGCCGCGAGGCTCTCGTAGCAATCGCGACTATGCGTTGTGGCAAACACCTGGACATTCAGCCGCTTGGCCGTCTCCGCCACCATCTTCCACATGTCGACCATGACTGTGTAGTGCAGCCCGGTGTCGATTTCGTCGACCAGCAAAACACCGTTTTCGGCGCGAACAATCGCCAAGGCAAGCCCTAACATTCGCCAGATTCCATCGCCCATGCTGCCAATTGGAATGGGCCGATTACACCCGCTGCACTTGACCACAAAACCACCGCGTTCATCCGCGCCCAACATCTGCGTTTGCGCCGCCCGACTTACTGCAATGCGCTCGATCGCGTGATCGATTTTCCGCAGCGCGTCTACAACAAAATCCTCTTCGGGGGTGAGCACTATCTCGTCGAACAGCGAAACTGCATCGGATGCGAACAGCGATGTCGTCGCGATGAAGAGCACCGTGCGTTCACGTTCATCGAGCCGTCGACGCGACGCGCGAGCGGATCGCCATTCGATACCGCCTTGTTCTGTAAGCTGCGCAGTGGTTGCGACAGTTCGATTACCAGTCTTCCAGTATAGATTCAGGTCGAGCGGTTGTTCCGATGCTTCGACCGGCTCGAATCCCCTGCCGTTCTGCACGGCAGGCGAACCAGGAGAGGAGTCTTCTTGCCCTTGAACCGAGACCTGAGGGGGCGGAGTCGTCGTAGTTGTGACCGTGGTCGCCGAGGCGGCTGCCCGTCGCCCCTCCTCGAACCGACCGGTCACCGATTCGGTGCGACGGTCGCGCGTCGCCTCGATGGAAAACTCATTACCGGCGGTAAGCGAGTGCCCACGAAACAAATGACGAACGGCAATTTCCTGTCGTGCGGGATCCTTTTCGCTCGTCAATGTTTCGCCTCGACGCGAGCCCGCCGTCCAGATCGTCCGCAGGCTACCGTGTGCGCACAGCAACTCAATCGCCTCCAGCACGCTCGTTTTCCCGCTGTTATTCGTCCCGACCAACAAGTTCAGCCGGCCGAGGTCTTGCATCTCGAACTGGTCGAAGCAGCGAAAGTTGCGGATCGAGAGGGTCTTTAACATGGCAATGTCTCGGCTCGACGACGTAACGTGCAATCTGTCCTGATGTTAATATATTCAGTCGGCTGGCTGTGAGGCTGGGATTATGGCCCTTGGGTCTGGCCCGCGCAACGGGTTCGCACGGCAGGCAAGGAAACCGGATTCCCAGCAGATCCCCTCGAATCGATCCACACCGACTCTCGATTCCGGCCGGCGCCCACCCCTCTATTGTGGCGGAAAACCGGCGGTCGCGGAACCTCCCAACGCCGGTCCACCAAAAAACTTGAACCACTCTTCCAAGATTCCCATTTCTCCGGCGAAGAGATCTCGTTGGCGGGCATCAGGCGTTGACTCGCCGCAAAACGAAGGCTGCGCAGCCCCCTGTCTGGGGCCGTCTGCGACAACGGGAGAATAGAGCAATGGTCAAGAAAATGATTCTGAGCGGAGCGGGCGCCGGTTTAGTGTGCCTGGCGTTTTTTGGCCGAGAGGCGGTCAGCTATGTCGGAACCACGGCTGGCTGGTTCAAGGACTCGGTGAAGAACAGCATTCCGGTCGAGTTTGAAATCGACCGCGCCAGGCGGATGGTCAAGGACCTGGTCCCCGACATCCGCAAGAACATGCACGTGATCGCCCAGGAAGAAGTCGAAGTCGCGCGGCTCGACAAGCAAATCGCCGCCGCCGAATGCCGGCAGGAAAAAGATCGCAGCGATCTGATGCGCCTAAAAGCCGACCTGGCTACCGACAAGGAACGGTTTCAATACGCCGGCCGCAGCTACTCGGCCGATCAGGTGAAGATCGATCTGGCCAACCGCTTCGAACGCTACAAAACGCACGATGCCACGCTGGCGAGCTTGAAGGATATGCACCAGGCTCGCCAGCGCAGCCTCGAAGCCGCCCGGAATAAACTGGAAGGCATGCTCGCCGCCAAACGGAAACTGGAAGTCGACGTCGAGCATCTCGAGGCCCGGCTGAAGATGGTCGAGGCGGCCCAGACCACAAGCGACTACAAGTTCGACGACAGCCAGCTCAGCCGCGCCAAGGAGTTGGTAACCGATCTGCGGACGCGGCTCGACGTAGCCGAGAAGATGGTGAACTCCGAAGGCTACCTCCGCGACGAAATTCCGCTGACGGATCCGGCTCCGGAGAACATCGTGGAAGAAGTGACCGAGTACTTCGATGGCGACCAAGCGCAACTGGCCGAACTCACCGTCGAAGCCCGTTGATTGAGTATCGTCTATCGTTCGTCGCTCCCATGTGGCACGCCTGGGAGCGATTGTCCCGACCTCGGCCCTGCGATTAACTGCGTAACGTAACATGCTTCAACCCTGGCGATTCAAGCTCCGCGAAGCCGACGAAGCCTTTCATGGCGGAAGGCTGGAAGAAGCCGGGCGTTTGCTCTGCCAGAGCGGGTTGCGCGAGTTCCTGCCCGCCAAGCAACTGCTGGCCAAGGTGGCCGGGCGGATGATCCAGCGGGCCGAGCGCCGCGCGGCCGGCGGCCAAAGCTCGGCCGGCTGGCGGGACCTGGAAACGGCCCGCGTCTGGGGCGCCGACGCCGAGGCGGTCTGCTCCTTGCGGCAAGCGTTCGTCGACCGCCGCCTGGCCGAGGCGGAAGCCTACCTGGCGGCTGGCGAACCTTCGGCCGCCGTCTCGCGGCTGGACGAATTGGCCCGGTATGGCGATGCCGGCCGGCCGGCCCGACTGCTCCGCGACGCCGCGGTGCGAGTTCTGCACGCTCAGCGGCTGTGTCGCCGCGGCGAATTTGCCCAGGCGGAAGAAAACCTGGCGGCGGCCGTCGCCTTGGCCCCGCAGCTCGCCGCCTTGGACGACGCCCGCAAAGCGTGTAGGGTGAAAGCAGCGGAATGCCGCAAGCTCAACGAGCGGCTGCACGAGGCCGTCGCCGGCGAGAACTGGACGCTGGCCCTGTCCGAGGCCGAGGCGCTGTTGGAATTGTGCCCTGAACACGAGCCGGCCCGCGATGCGCGGCGCCGGGCGTGGGCGGCGGTCGGCATGCGTTGCGGCGATTCGCTGCGGCGGCGGCTTCCTTCACGGGCGCCGCGTGATCGAATCGCTCCCGTCCTGCCAGCAAAGCCGATGACAGCAAACGATCCCGGCGAGAATCACAATCACGGACGCCACGATCACGAGCACGATCACGAGCACAGCCACGGCCCGGCGGCCGACCGTCCCTTGTCCGCACCTGCCGCCGGCGACTCGCGGTTTTTGCTGTGGGTCGACGGCGTCGGCGGGTACCTGGTTTGCCCAGGCGACGACGTCTGCTTGGGCCAACCTGTCCCGGGCAGCCAGGTGGATGTACCGATCCTCGGCGACATTTCCCGCCGCCACGCCCGCATCCGCCGCGACGGCGAAAACTACTTGATTCATCCGCTCAAGGCGGTCCGCCTGGACGGGCGCGAGATTCGCGGCGCGGCGGCCCTGACCGACGGGAACCTGATTGAGCTGGGCGACAACGTGCGGCTGCGGTTTCGGCGGCCTCACCCGCTCAGCCGCACCGCCCGGCTGGAATTCGTCAGCCGACATCGGACCCAGCCCTCGGCCGACGCCGTGTTGCTGGCGGCGGAATCGTGCGTGCTGGGCCCGGGCGGAAACTGCCACGTCGCCTGCCGCGACTGGACGCGCGACGTGGTGCTGTACCGCCACGAGGGCCAATGGCACTGCCGGGCGTCCGGCCGCTTCGAGATCGACGGGGCCGAGGTGCGCGACCGCGGTCCGATCCACGGTCGCTCGCGAGTCGAGGCAGACGATTTTTCCCTAAGCCTGGAAAGCATTTAGCAACGTGTGGACAGATGGAACTTGCAGTCGCTAGTCTAGACGTAGGCAGGGATCACCCCATGAACCTCCGCGCCACACAAGCCGAACCGGAGCCGCAACCGAAGCCGGGACCGATGAAGTTCACTTATCCCAGCGGTTCGCGCCCCTGGATGGCTATACGATCAAACGCGGCATCGGCCGCGGCGGCTTTGGTGAAGTCTATTACGCCGCCAGCGACGCCGGCAAAGAAGTCGCGTTGAAGCTGATCCGTCGCAACCTCGACGTCGAACTGCGCGGCGTGACCCAATGCTTGAACCTCAAGCATCCCAACCTGGTCGGTCTGTTCGACATCAAACAGGACGAACTCGGCGACAGTTGGGTAGTGATGGAATACGTGGCGGGCGATTGTCTGGAAGACGTCGTTACGAAGCATCCAGAAGGCGTGCCGCGTGAAGACGCGATGGCCTGGTTCCACGGCATTGCGGCGGGCGTGGCGTATCTGCACGATCATGGCATCGTCCATCGCGACTTGAAGCCCGGCAACATCTTTTGCGACGAAGGCCTGGTCAAGATCGGCGACTACGGCCTCTCGAAGTTCATCTCCGCCAGCCGCCGCAGCGGCCAGACCGAGAGCGTCGGCACCGTGCACTACATGGCGCCGGAGATCGGCAACGGCCGCTACGGCAAAGAAATCGACATCTATGCCTTGGGCATCATTCTTTACGAGATGCTCACCGGGCGCGTGCCGTTCGAAGGCGAGAGCGTCGGCGAAGTGCTGATGAAGCACCTCACGGCCGAACCTGACTTGAGCGGCGTGGAAGAGCCGTACCGCTCGGCCATCGCCCGCACGCTGACCAAGGCGCCCGAAGGCCGCCTGCAATCCGTCGGCGAGTTGGCCGCGCTGTTGCCCGCCGCCCCTCACGCGGCGTCGACAACGGCTCCGAGCAATTTTGCCATCCCCGGCACGGCGGGAAGCCCAGGTGGAGACTCCGCACGCCGCGGCCCCGTCGGCAACGAAGCCAGAGGAGCCAGTTGTTTCTGACGTCGTCGTTGTCGATGAAGAGCCTGTGTGGCCGCGCGGTGCGACAGCAATGGGGGAAGTTCTGCGATGCGTGGGGTTCCGGGCGGATTCCGGCGTCGGGTCGCGTGGCAATCGTGGGCGTTTTTGTCGGCATCTTTGACGGTCAGCACAGCCCTGGCATTGAATGTCGCTCTGATTCCGATCCTCTTCATCGTTGCCATGAGCTATGCCGCTACCGTGGATATCCGCTCCGCTGTGCTGGCGCGGCGATCAAACGCCGGCTCGGCCATCGGGTGCAGCCGGCGGCGCCAACGTGCGCCTGTCCGCCACGTCGCGGCTGCGGCGACTCCTCCGCCTCAGGGACCGCGCGTATCCCAGCGGCCGGCAAATATCGATCAGCCAGTCAAAACGTTCCGCAGGCGAATGGAAGAGTTGACCGGCTCCATGCTGGCCTCGGCATTCGTAGCCGCGGTGATGGGCGTGTTGCTCAGCGTGTTGCGCGGCAAGGCGGCTCAACCGGAACAGTTCGTCTGGCTGGTGCTGGTCAGCACGGTCGGAGCGTGGTTGATCATGATCCCGTCCAAGTTCTGGGAAGGCAGCGAAGGCGAGCCGATCTTGCGCCGCTGTGCGCTCTTGCTCTTGGGCCTGGGCTTGGGGGCTTTCGCTTTCACCAGCGGCAAGTTCCTGATGGCCGAACTGCCTTACGAGTGGAAAGCGCCTGATTTCGACCAGCACACGCTGGTCACTTGGGAACTTTACGATCCCGCCGGTGCGCCGACCATTCTGGGCCAGATGGCGTATTTCGCCTTCCTGCTGGTCGCCTTGCGTTGGTGGCGGCAGGCCGATCCCGCGCGTCCGCATCGGCTGAGCTTGTGGAGCGTGGCGGTGAGCGTGTTCTGGGCCTGGATGCTGTATTACTTCTGGCCGTTTCCGCAACCCTGGGGAATCATGGTCGCAGCGGCCATCTCCGTCTCCGTGCAGTTGGCCAGTCCTTGGCGCCCGCGGCGGCGGCGTTCTGCTTCGTATGTTTGAGCGATACGAACCCGAAGCGCCAGTTTTGATGTTGCGCAACCGACCCCATCCGCCTTGTGCGGATGGTGAGCGAGATGGTGTGCTAGATACGATTGCCCCAAGCTCACGACCCCATCCAGCTTGCCTGGATGGTGAAGAAGGTGCGAGCGGTTTGCGAGATAATGATCTCCTTCACCGTCCTGGCAAGCTGGACGGGGTCGCCGACGAAATTCCTCGGAGCGTCGGCTAGCTCTCCATCTACTTCACCAGCGAGGCAAGCTCGCTGGGGTCGAATGCGCAGTATCAAAATCTGCGCTTCGGGTTAGTAGGAGCCGATGAATAGCGCGGCGTGAGGCGCACGACGGCGATAAGTTTTTTTCGGACGATTCATCGCAGGCAGTGTATTGACGGTGATGTCATGGTTTTTCCAGTGGCCGGCTTGTTCCTGATCGGTCTGTTTTTTCTCGCGATGTTCGCCGTCATCCTGGCGTTGTCTCGCAGCCGCGCGGGGCAGTGGATGCTGGGCATCGGCGCTGGTCTGTTGAGCTTGATGGTCCTGTTATTCGGCCTGTACTTTGTTTCAGCGCGGTCCGTCATTCTCCCAACTCCGGGTCGAAGTCGAAAGCGCGCCGCCTCACCGCATTGAAATCGACGCTCCGCGCGAGATTCCGCTTGGCGAGCGGGCGGAGAAAACCGAAGACCTTGGGGCAGCGGGCGACTCGGACTCGGGAACTGCTGCTGCGGAGTTCCCGCTCGCAGCGGCTGCGGTAAAGCCATCAACGGCGCCGCGTCGCGGCGCCGGCCGGCCGGATTGGATGGACGCTCCGATGGGCCGCGCCGGCGACGTGTATCGCACCATCGCCACGGCAGGGCCGTACTCCACGGCCGCCGAGTGCCACGAAAAGCTGCCCGAGGCGCTGCAGGAGGCGGTCCGCAGTTACACCGAGCGACTGTTGGGCGCCGACGCCGGACGGCGAGTGCAACTGCCGCTCTCGTACATTCATGAGCGGATCGTTCGCGGCGAGTGGCTGGAGCAGGCGGAGTTCTCCTTCGGTCCAATGTACAACCTGCACGAGCGGCTGGAATTCGACGCTTCGGTCGCCAAAGAGATTGAGGGCCGCTATCGCGAAACGCAGGTCGCCCGCCGCGTGAGCTATGCGGGCGCGGCCGCCGTGCTGGCGCTATCGCTGATCGGCGTGGCATTCAGCTATCTCAAGCTCGACACGCTGACTCGCGGCTATTACACATGGCGCTTGCGAGTCGCCGCCGGAGTGGTGATACTGGCGGAAGCGGCGATTGTCGGGCTGTTGGTCCGCAACGGAAACATCAGTTTCTAAGCCAGACTGCGCCGCACGCGTTTCAGAGAAGTGCGGCGAGCTTGTCCCGAACCTGATGTCTTCGACCAGCGAATCCGACGGCCTGTTGATCTCCCGCATCCGCGGCGGCGAGGACGATGCGTGGCAAGAACTGATCGACCGCTTCGAAGGCCGGCTGTTGGCCTTTGTCGAGAGCCGTTTGCGGCATCGCGCCGCCAGCGAAGACGTCGTGCAGGAAACGTTCATCGGCTTTCTCACCAGCCTGCCGAATTTCGACACGACCCGGCCGCTGGAAAGTTACCTGTTCTCCATTGCCGCGCACAAGCTGACCGATCACTTGCGCCGCGAAGGGCGCCGGCCCGCGCTGCCGCTGGCGGGCGCCGGCAGCAGCCAGGGCGAATGGGATTTGCCGGGACCGCAACGGCCGGCCAGCAGCATTGCACGCAGCGGCGAGCGGCGCGGTCTGGAAGAGACGGCGCTGGTGCATGCGGCGGCCCAGTTGCTGGCGTACTGGCGAAACCGAGGCGATTGGGAAAAGATCCGATGAGGAGTTGCTCTTCGTACGCGGTATTGCCAACAAGGACGCCGCCGCCAAACTGGGCGTGTCCGAACAGACGATCGCCAACCACAAGTTCGACTTTCTCGCCAAGCTTCGCGCCGCAGTCCGCCAGCAAGGCTTGCCGGAAGATGTGTTTCCGGAGTTACATGATTGCGGGTGAGCTTGCAACGCCTCTATTTAGCAGACGCGGGGAAGCGGCGACGGCGAGCGAGCAAGGTTTTTTAAGGGGGACGTGGGGATGAGGAGGGGATGATGCGGATTTTAGAAAGGGCGCCGCCCGGCATGGTCTCTGAAGAGAGCCTTCTATGAGAGGCAAGCGGATGGAGTTGCGAGAGTCTCGGTGAACCCGAGAGCCCCGTCCGCCTTGCGCAGGATCGGTGAATCAGACGGCGAACTCGCTACTTGTCGCATTAGAGAAATGAATAAGGGCCTCATCTAGCTCGGAGCTCGTTCCGGTCTCAGCACTGATTGACCAGTTGAAAACCTCACCGTACGTCTTTTCTTAATCCCCCTTATTTCCTCCGTGTCCCCACATCTCCTTACCAAGAAGCACGACCTTGCCTGACCGCCAGCCATGAAAAGCCCCTTCACCGACGCGGAACTGGAAGCTTATCTCGACGAGGCATTGCCGTCTGAGGCGATGTCGGCCATCGAGGACGCGCTGAGGCAGACGCCCGACTTCGCGCGGCGCCTGGCGGCGATCAATGCGCGTCGTGACGCAAACGTCCATTCGCTCGGCGAGATCTGGCGCCGTCACCGGCTGACCTGTCCGACCCGCGCCGAACTGGGCAGTTACTTATTGGGAGTGCTCCCCGACCAGCACGCCGCCTACGTCGCCTTTCACCTGGAAGAGATCGGCTGTCGCTATTGCCAGGCGAACCGCGCCGATCTGGAAGAGCGCCAGACAGAAACGAGCGAAGCCGGCAAACAGCGGCGCCGCAAGTATTTCGAATCGAGCGCGGGGTATCTGCGGCGAGATTGAACTCGGGGTGAGCTGCCCGGGACGAAGCACTTCATGGCACGCGGCGTTCTAAGTGCGTCAGCTCGAAGAATCCTCACGCTGCAGGCGATCTTGCGCGATAGGACGCACTGCAAGCACGAGGACTAAGTCATCCGTCGGAGCAAAGCCCGAGATTCGCGCGAATTCTCACGATTGCCTCGTCGAGAGGAGCGACCCTGCCGGCCTCGACGTCGGCAATCCCCTCTCGAATGGCTTCGACTGTCTGTCGCCATTGCAAAGCGTCGAGCGTTGACGCGTCGACAATGAAATAGACTTTGTTGTTCTTTTGGTCTTCAATGCGCAGCGGACCATCACAGCGGTTGAGCGTTTCACGTTGTTCGGCAGTTAGTTTCGGCGTCATACTGATAATTCGATCTCGAAGACGCTCCGTCGCCAAAGTCTTTCAAAATATCTTGTCCTTCTGCGCAATTCTCATTTTTCATCCTTCGGGTTTGTTTGCAGCCAGGCTCTCATGCCCCCCTTCAGGCGCTCCCGCAGTGCGCGTCGCCGGGGCGGCAAGTTGCATGCCAGAGGGCCTTTTGCCGGGGCGCCGCCACAAGTCTCGTTGACGGGCGTCGCCTTGCCCCCTAAACTCGGCCCATAAAGAATAACTCTATTTCACTCTCTCGTTTCGGCAGAGAAGCATGACTGCAACCACCTCCCGTGCGGCGACGCAAAGTATCGAACAACTGGCCATCAACACCATCCGCACCCTCTCGATGGACGCCGTGCAGGCGGCCAACAGCGGCCATCCCGGCACGCCGATGGCGCTGGCCCCGGTGGCCTACGTGCTGTGGAACGAGGTGCTGCGCTACGATCCGGCCCAGCCCGACTGGCCCAGCCGCGACCGCTTCGTGCTCTCCTGCGGCCATGCCTCGATGCTGCTGTACTCGATGCTGCACCTGGCCGGCGTGAAGCAGCTCGACGCCGACGGCAAGCCGACCGACGAACTGGCCGTTCCGCTGGACGACATCCAGCAACTTCCGCCAGCTCGGACAGCCGCTGCGCCGGGCCATCCCGAATACGGCGACACCCGCGGCGTCGAAACCACCACCGGCCCGCTGGGCCAGGGCATCGGCAACAGCGTGGGCATGGCCATGGCCGCCCGCTGGCTGGCCGCCCACTACAACCGGCCCGGCTTCGATCTGTTCGACTACAACGTCTACGCCCTGTGCAGCGACGGCGACCTGATGGAAGGCGTCGCCTGCGAGGCCGCCTCGCTGGCCGGCCACCTGAAGCTGTCGAACCTCTGCTGGATCTACGACGACAACCACATCACGATCGAAGGCGACACCGACCTGGCCTTCAGCGAAGACGTCGGCCGCCGCTTCGAAGGCTACGGCTGGAACGTGGTTCAAGTCGACGACGCCAACGATCTGCGACGCTCTCGCGGCGGCGCATCGAGGCGTTCCAGGACACGACCGACCGGCCCACGCTGATCATCGTCCGCAGCGATCATCGGCTACGGCTCGCCCAACAAGCAGGACACCCACGGCGCCCACGGTGCCCCGCTGGGCGAAGAAGAAATCCGAGCTCACCAAGGAAGCCTACGGCTGGCCGGAGGACGAGAAGTTCCTCGTGCCGACGGAAGTGCGTCGAGCACTTCGCCGAGCGGCATCGGCGCGCGGGGCCGCACAGCTGCGCAGCTGGGAAGCGAACGTTCGCCGACTACAAGAGCAAGTCCCCGAGTTGGCCGCCGAGCTCGAGCGCATCTAGCAGCCGCGAACTGCCCGAGGGCTGGGACAGCCGACATTCCCGACGTTTCCCGGCCGACGCCAAGGGCATGGCCAGCCGGGCTCGTCGGGCAAGGTGCTCAATGCCGATGGCCAAGCACGTGCCGTGGCTGCTCGGCGGCTCGGCCGACCTGGCCCCCTCGACAAGACGCTGACTCGACGTTCGAACGATGCCGGCGAGCTTCGAAGCCGGACAACTACGGCGGCCGCAACTTGCACTTCGGCATTCGCGAACACGCGCATGGCCGCCGTCGTCAACGGCATGGCGCTGTCGCGGCCTGCGGCCCTACGGGGCCACGTTCTTCGTGTTCACCGACTACTGCGGCCGTCGATGCGGCTGGCGGCGATCATGCAGCTGCCGGTGCTCTACGTCTTCACGCACGATTCGATCGGCGTGGGCGAAGACGGCCCGACGCATCAGCCGGTCGAGCATCTGGCCGCGCTGCGGGCGATTCCCGACCTGATTACGTTCTGCGGCCCGGCGACGCCAACGAAGTGGCCGAAGCCTATCGCACGATCATGCCGTGGAAGAACCGGCCGGCGGCCCTGGTGCTCACGCGGCAGAACCTGCCCACGCTCGACCGCACGAAGTACGCCCCGGCCAGCGGCGTCGCGCCGAGGGCGCCTACGTGCTGGCCGACGCCGAAGGCGGCAAGCCGCGAGGTGATCCTGATCGGCACCGGCAGCGAACTCTCGCTCGTGCGTCGCGGCCCACGAAAAGCTGACGGCCGACGGGCGTCAAGGCTCGCGTGGTGAGCATGCCGTGCTGGGAACTGTTCGACGAGCAGGACGCCGAGTATCGCGACAGCGTGCTGCCGCCGAGCGTGACGGCCCGCGTGGCCGTCGAGGCCGGCATCGAGCAGGGCTGGGAAAAGTACCTCGGCCCGCACGGGCGGTTCGTCGGCATGAAGAGCTTCGGCGCCTCGGCGCCGGGCGGCCAGTTGGCCAAGTACTTCGGCCTGACGGCCGACAACGTCGTGGCCAACGCCCAGGAAGCGTTGAAAGCGACCAGCCGCTAAATCGATGGGTGAAGTGCGGACCTTCGAGTCGACTTGACGGCGGAAGCAGCGAGATCCACTTTGCCTTCGGCCTTTCCAACTTGATTCACTGTGCGCCGGAGTGCGAGCATCGTCGCTTGCTCACAAGCCGCCAGCAATCGATGCTGAAAGTCGCGATAGCATTGAGCCGATGGCGCCCTCGAAGCCGGCTTTCCCGCGAGCGGGCGACGAAGGACGAGCTGGCTTGGCGCTAAGACTCTGTAAAACCAACAGAGGGGGAAGCGGTCGCGTTCGCATGCCTGTCTTCGGTGGCGTCGAAGAATCGCGAAATACCGTGATTTCTCGCGTCCGGCGCCAGGGTGAACCGCCTTCGCAGGCCGCCCGCTGGCGCCCTCAAATGCCCGAGTGCGCTAAGACTTTGCTAAGGTTTTATGCACCCGACAGGGGGGATGCGAGTCAGGTGCGAGCCGAGAACAATGCAAACTGACGTTTTGACGGCAAGGCGTTTTAAAACCGAGGAATCTGTCTCGATGAAACTGGCAATAGGCGGAAACCATACCCTGCTCTCGTTCACGGCAGCCGTATTCGGGCCTGCTGCTCTCTACCGGCGTCGCCGGCGCGGCAACGCTGGAACTGCGGCCGGGCGACCATATCTGCCTGGTCGGCAATGCGCTGGGCGAGCGGATGCAGTTTGGCAATTCGTGGGAGACGCTGCTCTACCAGCGCTTCCCGAAGCATGACCTGGTCGTGCGCAATCTCTGCTTTCCCGGCGACGAGCCGTTCACGCGCGACTCGTTCGCTCAATTTCGGCGAACCCGACGAACACCTGGAGCACAGCAAGGCCGACGTCATCCTGTTCTTCTTCGGCTTCAATGAATCGTTCGCCGGGCCGCCGGGCCTGGAACGATTCGCGATCGATCTGACGCGGCTGGTCGAAGAAACCAAGACCAAGAACTACAGCGGCAAAGGCGCGCCGCGGATGGTCCTCGTCTCGCCGATCGCCCACGAAGATCTGGGCGACGCGAACGTCACCGACGGCACAGGCCCACAACGCCGACCTCGAAAAGTATACCGACGCCATGCGGCAAGTCGCCGAGCAGACGGACGTCGCCTTCGTCGATCTGTTCCATCCAACGCAGGAACTGTTTGACGCATACCGAACAGAAGCTGACGATCAACGGCGTTCACCTGAGCGACGCAGGAGACGCGGCCGTGGGCCCGCTGCTCGACCGGGCGTTGTTCGGCGAGCCGGAAGGCGTCATGAAGCAGGCGACTCCCGCCGAGACGGACCGTTTGAAAGCCGCCATCGCCGACAAGAACTTTCATTGGTGGCATCGCTATCGGGCCGTCAATGGCTACTCGATTTACGGCACGCGCGGCCTGGCCGGTTCCGACGGCACCTACACGCAATCGCGACGTGATGGAACGCGAGCGGGCGATCCTCGACCAGATGTGCGCCAACCGCGACCGCCGCATCTGGGCAGATCGCCCAGGGCCAGAAAGTTCCCGACAACGTCGACGACAGCAACACGCTGCCGTTCTTCAATCCCAAGACCAACGTCGGCGGCGCCAACGACCCGAACCAGAAAGCCGGCAAGCTCGGCTCGCTCGACTACATCCCCGCCGCCGACCAGATCAAGTATTTCAAGCTGCCGCCGGGCTACGAGATCAACCTGGTCGCCTCCGAAGAAGACTTTCCCGAACTGGCCAACCCGGTCGCGATGAACTTCGACAGCCGCGGCCGGTTGTGGGTTACGACGATGCCCTCGTACCCGCAGTGGCAGCCCAAGACCAAGCTCGACGACAAACTGCTGATTCTGGAAGACAACGACGGCGACGGCCGGGCCGAACGCTGCAAAGTGTTCGCCGGCGGATTGCACCAGCCGACCGGCTTCGAGCTCGGCGCGGCGGCGTGTTCGTCGCGCAGCAGCCCGACGTGCTGTTTCTGAAAGACACCGACGGCGACGACCAGGCCGACGTCCGCATCCGCCGACTGATCGGGTTTCGACACGGCCGACTCGCACCACGGCCTGGCGGCCTTCGAATGGGGCCCCGGCGGCGCGCTGTATTTTCAGGAAGGGACGTTCAAGCAGTCGCAGGTGGAGTCTCCGTACGGCCTGACCCGGTTAGGCGACGCCGGCGTCTGGCGATACGAGCCGCGGACCGAGAAGTTCGGCGTCCACGCGTCGCTCGCCTTCGCCAATCCCTGGGGGCACGTCTTCGACCGCTGGGGGCAGGACTTCATCGCCGACGCTTCGCCCGGCTTCAATTACTGGGCCGCGCCCATCACCGGCCGCGTCGAATTCCCCGACAAACACCCGGGCGGTTCGCGCAGCGAACATCTCGACTGGGGCGGCTCGAAGAGCAACCGGCAGTATCCGCCGTTCCTTCTTGAAGCGCATCCGGCCGACCGCGGGCTGCGAGTTCATCTCCAGCCGCCACTTCCCGCCGGAAGTGCAAGGCGATTTTTTGGTCTGCAACGTGATCGGCGATCTGGCCGTGCTGCAGCACACGATTCGCGAAGACGGCGCCGGCTTCGGCGGCAAGGAAATCCGCCCGCTGGTGCTCTGCGAGCATGGCAACTTCCGTCCGATCGATCTGCAGTTCGGCCCCGACGGCGCCTTGTACATCGTCGACTGGCACAACGCCCTGATCGGCCACTTGCAGCACAACCTGCGCGAGCCGTTCCGCGATCACTCGCACGGCCGCATCTGGCGCGTGCGTTACAAGGATCGCCCGCTCGTCGATCCGCCGAACATCGCCGGCGAGCCGATCGCCGCGCTGCTCGAACTGCTTAAATAGCCCGAAGACCGCACTCGTTACCGCGCACGCGCGAACTGGCCGAGCGAGACACGGCCGACGTGATGGCGGCGCTCGAAGACATGGGTCGCCGGGCTCGATTCGTCGAGCGACGATTACCAGCATCTGCTGCTCGAAGCGCTGTGGCTCTATCAAACGCACAACGTCGTCGATGAAGCGTTGCTCAAACGACTGCTCGATTCGCCCGAGTTCCGGGCCCGCGCCGCCGCCGTGCGCGTGCTTTGCGAGTGGCGCGAGCGCGTGCCGCATTCGCTTGAATTGGTGCACCAGCGGGTGAACGATTCGTACGCCCGCGTGCGGCTGGAAGCGGTTCGGCGCTGCAGCTTCTTCGAGTCGCCCCAGGCGATCGAAGCAGCGCTCGACGTGCTGAACGACGACATGGACCATTGGCTCGACTACACGCTCGACGAAACGCTCCGCGCCGTCGAAGCTTCGCTTGGCCATTCGCTGCCCGCGATGGCGGAGCACGAGCATGCGGAACACGATCACGCCGATCACCACGCCGCCCACGAGCATGCGGCCGGGCATCAACACGGCGCCGCAGTCGGTCCTAAGCCGATCGTGTTTCTCGACAAATCGCCGCGGATCGTTGCTTATCAACTCAATCGGCTGCCGACGCCGCAATTGCTGGCCATCGATCGCACGGCCGACGATGCGAAGTTTGCGCCGGTCTACGGAGCGATTCTGGTCCGGTCCGGCGTCTCGCGTCAGGATCGCGAAGCGGCGGTTGCCGCGCTGGCCAGGCTCAATAGCTCGACGCCGATCGTCGAGCTGCTGGCGGCGATCGACGCCAGCCGCCTGCCGGATGCAGCCGGCCCCGACTTGCGCCATCCGACGCCGCGGCCGGCCAAGGGAGAGCCGGTCAAGCGCCGGCAAGAAGACGGCCCAGCAGTTGGCCGCCGAGCGCGAGCAGGTCGCACGGCAACTGGCCGGCATGCTGCTTGGTCAGCCGGCGGACTTGCTCCAGCGCCACGCCGACGACTTGCGAAAAGGCGCCGGGTCGGAACATGCCGCGGTTCGCGCCATCGCCGTCGCCGGATTGATATCCGCGGGCGAGGCCGACGGCGCCTGGCAAGCGGCAAAAGCTTCGCCGCAAGCCAAGCTCGATTTCCTCGCCGCGCTGCCGCTCGTCGCCGACAAAGCGGCCCGAGCCGAGCTGCGCGACGAGGTCGTTACGTGCCTGGCCGAAAAGCAAACTTCCGCCGTGCGGCGAGCGGCCGTCACGGCTTTGGCGGCGATCCCGGCGAAGCAGGCCGAGAACTTCCATCTGGCCGCAGAGCTGATCGACAAGCCGGCTTTGCGAGCGGCGGCGGTCGGCGCCTTGCTGAAGATTCGCGCCGCAGTATCGCCCGGTCGACGATGCCCGGCGCGTGGCCGGGCGCTGGTCGCGCATGCCGAATCGACTCCGCCCGCCAAACGCACGACCGACGAGTTTCTCGACGCCATGCAGTTGGCCGACCAGTTGCTGGCCCTGCTGCCGGTGGATGAATGCGCGGAATCGCGACAGCGGCTGCGGGCATCGACCGTCCGCGTGGTGCGGATCAACACCGTGCACGAAGAGATGCGTTACGACACGCCCTATTTCGCCGTCGAAGCGGGTCGGCCGGTGCAGCTCGTGTTGCGCAACGAGGACTTGATGGCGCCACAACCTAGTGTCTGCCAGCCCGGCGCCTTGCGCGACGTGGCCTTTGCCGCGGCGACCATGTCGCCCCAGCCTGACGCCGACGGTCGGACCTATGTGCCCAAGTCGCCCCAGGTGCTGTTTGCCACTCGATTGGTCGAACCGCACCGTCAAGAGGCGCTGACCTTCACCGCGCCGAAGATGCCGGGCGAGTATCCGTACGTCTGCACCTTCCCGAACCACTGGATGCGGATGTACGGCGTGATGGTCGTCGTTGACGATCTCGACGCCTGGCTGGCCAAGCCGGCCAAGCCCGCCGATCCGCTTGGCATCACGCGAGAAGTGGTGCAAGCCTGGAAGGTCGACGATCTGGCCGCCGACCTGGGCGGCTCGTTCGACGGACGTTCGCCGGAGATCGGCCGCAAGATATTTAAAGAGGCGACCTGCGTGCTGTGCCACAAGATGGCGGGCGAAGGAGGCGCCGTCGGCCCCGAACTGACCGACGTCTTCAAGCGGCTGAAGCAGGACCGCACGGCCCTGCTGCGCGAGATGCTCGATCCGTCGCACAAGATCGATCCGAAGTACGCCTTGTACAACGTCGTGCTCGACGACGGCAAACTGCTGACCGGCATTGTCGTCGATCAAAACGCCGAGACGATCACCGTGATCAGCAATCCGGAAAAGCCGCAGCCGCAAGTCGTCTCTCGCGACGAGATCGACGAGTTGGTCAAGTCTTCGGCCTCGTTGATGCCCAAGGGACTGCTCGACCGCTACACGCGCGAAGAGATCTTGGAACTGCTGGCGTTCCTGGAAGCGGGCGGCGGAAAGGCGGCGGGCAAGTAAGGCGATTAATTGGATAGCGTCACTTTTCAAAACGAGTAAAGATTGAGTTCGAGCAGGCGGCAGCGTTTGTCAATCAAAAAGGACCCCATTCGCCTCGTGCGGATCGGTGAACAAGATCGTTTGCTAGTTGGCGCTCGGGCCAAGTAAGAAGGCCCCATCCAGCTCGCCTGGATGGTGAATAAGATGACGGTAACGTGCGCGAAACGGCGATCTCCTTCACCATCCAGGCGAGCTGGATGGGGTCGAAGAAGCACGTCATACAGGCGTCGTCTAGTTAACCATCTGTTTCACCATCGAGACGAGCTCGATGGGGTCGGCCGGTCCGCCGTCGTGTCGCTCGCCAAACAATCCTTCGCCGGATAAACGAGCATCTATATTCCATTGAGAAGTCGCCAGCGCTGAGAGGAATCCGATGAATACGACTCGCTTCTGTTGGACGTTCGTAGGCGCGGTGCTGACGTTCGGCGTCGCAGTTCCGCTGGCTGCCGCGGCGGAGTCTCCGACCGGCGCCAGGCCAAACATCATCATTGTTATGCCGGACGACGCCGGCTACGGTGATTACGGCTGCTTGGGCAGCCCGATCGTGAAGACGCCGGCGGCCGACGCCTTCTGGCGCCAGAGCGTGCGGTTCACGCAGTTCCACGTCAGCCCGACCTGCTCGCCGACCCGTTCGGCGCTGATGACCGGCCGGCACGAGTTCAAGAACGGCGTGACGCACACCATTCTGGAACGCGAACGGCTCACGCTGCAGGCGACCACGCTGGCCCAGATGCTCAAGTCGGCCGGCTACGCGACGGGGATTTTCGGCAAATGGCACCTGGGAGACGAAGCGGAGTATCAGCCCGGCCGCCGCGGCTTCGACGAGGTTTACATTCACGGCGGAGGCGGCATCGGCCAGACCTATTCGGGCAGTTGCGGCGACGCGCCGAACAACACTAACATCGACCCCGCGTTGATGCACAACGGCAAGTTCGAAAAGACCGACGGTTACTGCACCGATCTGTTCTTCGCCCAGGCCGTCAAGTGGATGGACGCGGAGCGAAAGGCCGGCCGGCCGTTCTTCACCTATCTGCCGCTCAACGCCGCGCACGGACCGCACGTGCTGCCCAAGCAGTACTACCAGCACTACCTGGACAAGGTCCCGGAAGAGACCGCCAAGTTCTACGGCATGGTCGAAAACCTCGACACGAGATTTGGCGAAATGCTCAAGAAGCTGCAGCAGTGGGGCGTCGCCGACAATACGTTAGTGGTGTTTTTAACCGACAACGGCGGCACCTCCGGCACGAGGACCTTCAACGCCGGCATGCGCGGCACGAAAGGGACGCCGTACCAAGGGGGCACTCGCGTGCCGTCGTTCTGGCGCTGGCCGGCCGCCTTCCAGGGCGGAGTCGACTGCAACGCCCTGACGGCGCACATCGACATTTTCCCCACCCTGGCCGAGGTCGCCGGCGTCAAAATGAGCGATGACCTGAAGCGCCAGGTGGAAGGCCGCAGCCTGCTGCCGCTATTGGCGGACCCACAGGCCGAATGGTCCGAGCGGACGCTGGTCACGCACGTCGGTCGCTGGGCGCCCGGCAAGGTGGCGGAAGCCAAGCACTCGAACTGTTCGATCCAGGACAGCCGCTACTCGCTGGTCAACAATCGCGAGTTGTACGACCTCAAGGAAGATCCGGGCGAGACCAAGAACGTCATCGACCAGCATCCCGACGTCGTCGCCCGCCTGCGCAAGGCCTACGACCAATGGTGGGCGGAAGTCCAACCGCTGCTGGTGAACGAAGACGCCAAGGGGCCGCGGATCAATCCGTTCAAGGAACTTTACTGGCAGCAGTTCGGCGGCGGTCCGGACGAGGCCTTGCTCAAGGTGATGGATCCAGCCGGCAAGTTCGACGGCCGATATTACCAGCGGTCCCGCAAGAAGGCGGCGCGAGGAGCCAGGCAGAACAATTCGTGAGCCTAATTGCGCATATCACCAAACTGCTGCGAGAGTCGAACAAGCGTCGTCCTGCCATGGCAGGCTGATAGCGGTTGGTCGGGACCGGAAGCTTTACGCTCAATTCTGAAACGGCGTGAAAGGGCTAATTCTTTGCTCTAACCGGCGGTGAACCGTTAGATTAAGAATATGGTCGTTCTACTGAGATCGCCTTTCGATTCACGCCGTTTGAGCGTAGGGCGTTTTGTTCGCGCGTAGCTCTTTCGCGCCGTCGTCCGCAGTTCAGCCTTGCCGCACTCTTCGCATTGACGGCGGCATCCGCCTTCGCCGTGCACTGCTATGCCGAGGGGCGCCGCCTGCGAACCGCCCAGCACGACTTTATCGCGGCGAAAGCCTTCTATATGGCGGGGACGGTGACTACGGAAGATTTCGTTTCGGCATCGAGAGAACTGCTCGATGCCGAGCTCTCTGCAATTTTTCGCCGCTCGTGCACCGCGAAGATCGGCTATCTGAACCGCACCGCTTGGCTTGAGAGACGACTCATGGGAATGTGTTTTATGCCCGGTTCCGCCAAAGATTTTGCGGAGCACGAGCGACAAGTGTTACAACTTGCGCGGAGCGGGAGAAGCTGGAGTCAGAACTAGGCGTGAAAGCACAGGGAGAGTTGTAGTCACAGCATGATCATGGGCAACGCCCGCCAGAAGCTGCATGCCATTCCCAGCGATGCGATATGCCCAGGGAAGACGCGCGGTCTTCGTCTCGCCTGACCTGGTTGCGTCCGCACAATCTCGGCGCCACCGATGATGGCCGAGAGGCTTCGCTTGTCAGACGGCGCCAATCTCGCATCTACCAGGCTGCGGATTGGGTGACGCCGCAACTCCATCCGTGAATTTTTTCCGGCGCCCGCAATATTTCGCCGGCGCGTGCGTTTAGTTAGGGTGTGGCCATGAGCAATGCCGACCGCATGAACGACGAACGCGAACAATTGACCGTGTGGGTTCGCCTGCACGGGGCGGCGGTGCTCGGCTATTTGCTCGGCATGGTCCGCAATCGGGCGGCGGCGGAAGATCTGCTGCAGGAGGTGTTCTGCCGGGCGTGGCAGGCCCGCGGCCGCTATTGCGATACGGGCCGCGAGCGGGCCTACCTGCTCCGCATCGCCGATCGGCTGGCATGCGACCACGCGCGGCGCCGCAAGCGGGAAGCCCCGGTGGCCGGCGTCGAAAACGACGTGGCGGATCAGGCGGGCCGCGAAAGCCCGCCGTGGGAACGCATGGCGCGCGTCGAAACGCAGCGGCTGCTGGCGGCCGCGCTCGAGGCCTTGAGCGAGCCGCAGCGGCGGACGCTGCTGTTAAGGTATTACGGCAACTTGGAATTCAACGAAATCGCGGAGCAACTGGGCAGCCCCTTGAACACGGTGCTGAGCCACAATCGCCGCGGCCTGTTGGCCTTGCGCCAATTGCTCGCGGAGAAAGCCGAATGATGCACGATCCGACCCCACGCTGGTACGCCGAAGAGCAGCCGCAAGCGTTCCCTGGCGAAGCCGACGCCGAAGCTTGCGAGCGCCTGGCGGCAACTGCTGGATGCCGCGCAGCCGGAAGTGGATGCGGCGCTCGGCGACCAGGCGGCGCTGGTGGAGCGGGTGCAACGGCGGATGGCGACGCGTCGGACGCAGCGGCGAAGGCTCAGCCTGGCGGCTGCGGCGGCGCTGCTGGCTTGTGGCGGTGCGGCTTGGTTGACAGCGGGCCGCGCGCCGGAAATCGCCGCACCGCCTCAACCACAAGCCGTGGCCCGCGCTTCTTCGGCCGCCGCCGCGTCTGGGGACGACGGCTGGGGGGACGAAAGCCTGGATCAGGAGTTGGCGCTGACGCTGCGCCGCGCCGCCGCCCTTGAGTCTCAATGGCGGCGCCCGACCGACAACCTGGCCTACGTGCGCCGACAGATGGACGCGCTGGAAGCCGAATTCAACGGCGATTCGCTGTAGGGGCCTGCGTCACGGCAGGCAACGGTTGCCTCGCGGCAAGCGACGGATATGAGCGGTCTTTTGTCGATAGTTCCTTTCGAGAATCAGGAGCCGATATCAATGCGGTATGGAAAAACGGGAACGATAGCGGCGGCATTCGTTCTGGCCCTGGGCCTGGCGGCGCGTGCCGATGATGAGCAAGAACGACGCGGCGCCGCCGCTCCGAAGGCGACCGCACGAGAAGGAGACAAGCAAGAAGTAGGCGAGCGGGAAGGGAAAGCACGAGCAGGGGGCGATCGCGAGCGACGCGAAAGTGAAGAGGCGGCCGATCGCCCGCGGCGGCGCGATGGTGATGCGGGCGACCGGGAACGGCGACGCGACGAAGCCGCCGAGCGCGATGAAGGACGACGCGGACCGCGCGAACGCGGACTGATCCGTCGAGAAGAGAGGATGGAAGACGGCATGCCCGGCGGCCCCGGCATGATGGGCCCTGCCGGTCCGATGCGCGGCATGATGCGGGGCATGATGATGGGCCGTGACGGCATGCCGCCAGGAATGCCCGGCATGCATCCTGAAGAAGCCATGCGGCGCGGCATGCACCCCGACGAAGCGATGCGGCGCGAAGCCGATCCGGAGATGTTCGAGTTGGAAGAGAGCGATCGCCGGCTCGACCACGAGAGCCACGAGTTGGCCGAGCACTACCGCCATGCACCGGAAGGCCCGGCTCGCGAGGAGCTTCGCGGCAAGCTGCAAGAGGTGGTCGCCCGCCACTTCAAGGTGCGGCAGGAGCGACGCGAGTTGGAAGTCAAGCGATTACAGACTCAGCTCGAGCGACTGCGCGAAGCGTTGGAAAGGCGGTCGAAAGACTCGGGCGCCATCATCGATCACCGCATGTCGCAGTTGTTAGGCGAAGAAGACTTCGGCTTCTGACGGCCAGGTTGAAGCGGCGCGGCTCGTGCGCAGGCAGAGTCGGCTTTCGCTTCGGGCGAAAAGGCGTGCTTTCGCGGAGCGAAAGCCGACAAACGGCGAGTGAATCACTCAGGTCTTTCCGTCAGCGACAGCTCCGCCAGGTAGATGGCGGTGATCGGCTTGCCGGCGGCGTCGCGTTCGTGACTGGAATAGTACGACGCCAGGCCGCGAGTCGGGGACAACTCGACAAAGCCGGGATAGGAATTGTCGCCGCCGCTGGGCAGCTCGGCGAACTCCTGCAGTCGATCGCCGACGAGCCAGCAGAGCGAGGTCTTCGGTCCGTGGTCCTTGGTCGTCTTGCGGCCGCCGACCAGGTAGCGGTCGCCCCACTTCGCCAGCAGCGGCCCGCCGATCGGGCGGTCGAGACTCTTGCGTTCCCACTTCGTATAAGGGGGCGGCGAGCGGAGCAGTTGGGCTTCCTGGCCGCCTCCGTGCCGTCCCACGGCCAGCACGCTGCCGTCGGGCTCGAACAGAAAGGCGGTCTCGTCGCCGGCGGTTTCCTGAAACACGGCCCGCTTGCGCCAGATCAGTCCGTCGTCGCTTTCGAGCATCAGCGACTCGACGTTTCTGCCTTCGCCGCGCGGACCGACCTGGAAGCCCGGTTTGCGGCGACCGCAGAGATAGGCCTTGTCGCCGAAGGCCGCGGCGCGCCAGATGTAATGGCCGAACGTCCCTTCCAGCATGATCGGCCTCGTGCCACGTCGCGCCGTCGTCGGACCAGGCGGCGTAGCCGAGGTGCTTGTTCAGATCGTAGTCTTCGCGCGGCAACGTCGTCTTGCCGCTGTACCAGGTGCCCGTGTAAACGAACAGCTTGCCCCGGAAGACGAGAAAGTGCGGATCGCGAGTGTCGCGTTTGGCGACGTGAAAGCGATGGACCTGCTCCCACTGTTCGCCGTTCGGGCTGCGCAGCACGATGATCGAGGCCGTGGGATGCACCATGTGACCGTCGGGGCAACTGCGAAAGGTCAGGTAGAGCTGCCCGCGGAACCGGCACAGGTCGGTGAAGGCGTTGTGCTCGCCGTTATGAAACACGCGCCGCACCGACGAGACCGTGACTTGCGGGGTGTCGCCGGCAAACGATTCTTGCGCGGACGTCAGCAATGCCAACGCGACGCCGAGCGTTGCGGTAAGGCAATTGCGGCGGGACAACTGAGAGGATCGGCGGCTTGTTTCGTTCATCCGGTCACCTGGGCGTTTCATCTCATCAAGGCGTGGAAAGCAGTCGCCAGTGTAACGTGCGGAGGATACCGCCGCAAAAAACCTTGCGATTCGCGTTCGCCTTTTTTTGCGTTCGTGCAGATCCTTGATACGATTCCCAAATGAGATGAAGAGTTAGCGGTAAGCAACCGGTTTTCACACGCCACGGTCAAGTAGGTCACTGTTTGCACATTCTCGAAACTGAGCGTCTGATCGTTCGTCCATGGAGCCACGAAGACGAAGAGGCGTTTTGCGCTCTTTGCGCCGATCCGCTCGTGATGCGTCACGTGGGGGATGGCGCCGGGTGGTCTCCGGAAAAAGTCCCGGCAGTTCATCGCAGATGCCATCGCCGAGCAGCACCAACACGGCTACTGCCGCTGGCCGCTGATTCTCAAAGATACTGAGGCGCTGGCCGGCTTTTGCGGCTTCGCGCATCGCGACGCTGGCGCCGAAATCGGCTGGCGGCTGGCTTCGCAGTATTGGGGCCGCGGCCTGGCGACGGAAGCAGCTCGGGCCGTGTTTCGCTACGGCGCGGAGGCGTTGGGCTTCGATCGCATCACCGCGACGATCCAGAGCGGCAACGACGCCTCGCAACGCGTCGCCGAAAAACTCGGCATGACGCTTGCGGGACGGATGGAGCGAAACGGCCGAGAAACTCTGATCTTTGCGGCCGACTGCTCCTCAGCGAATTCCAACCAGCAAGCCGCCGGCATTCACAACACGACGCCCGGATCGTCCTCATAGGCGGAGCCAATCTTGCAGAGCCGGTCGAGAACCTCGGCGAACAGGTCGTAGAGCGCTTTCAACCGTTCGAGATCTCTGATCACGCCGTAAACTCGAAAGTAGAGCTCATCGACGCCTTCGGGGAAGCGGGAACGGAACCAACCCTCATCGTCCCGCACCGTCAGATAGATCGTCGCTTGCCGTTCGGTGAGCTGCCGAATTCGCGGGCTTGCAAAGAGCATCCGCAGTTTCTGCTCGTCGTTGCCCTTGATAATGAAGGCGTCGTCAAATTCCGGGTCGCCGATCTCAACGTCCTGCATGCCCAACAGCTTGCCGAGTTCGCTGAAAAAGCCCCTGCGATAGACAGTGAAGCGGAAGCCGTCCTTGTTAACATAGGGGACGCGCATTCGTGTGTAGGTGTGGCTCGTTTTGCCATTCGACTCCGTATAAGTGTCGAGCGTGATCGTCCATTGATCATGCTGCGATTGCGCCCGACTGCTCGTGAAGAATCCGCCTTCCACAAAGTCGCCGCCGATCTGGTCGCACAGTTGACGCCAGATTTCATCCTTCGAGGGACCGAAAATCTTTCGCAACATGCTCATGCATCATCCTCAAAGTGCCGCAGGGGAGCCGTCCATGCCTAGATTGTATTGATTCTTCGCTCGTGAACGACCAAGCTTGGAGTTTTGTGGGCAAATGCGGCGGGCGTCACGCCCGAACCCCGCAATGGCTCGGGCGAGTAGATTGGGTCGTCGTTGGCAACCAACAGCAGCGGCGCCTCGGATATTCATGTTTTTATGCGAGGCGGAATGCGAAGCGAAACAGAAAAGATGCTGGCGGGAGAACTCTACGATCCGCTCGATCCAGAGCTCGTTCGAGCGCGAGAAAGAGCTCGGGACTTGTGCCAGGACCTGAATGCCACGCGCGAGAGCGAGCAGGAGACTCGCCGAGCGCTGCTGGAAGAGCTCTTCGGCCAAGGAGGCGATTCCGTCTGGATGCAGCCGCCGTTCTTCTGCGATTACGGCAAACACATCCTGCTCGGCAAACGCGTGTTCTTCAACTTCAACTGCATCGTGCTCGACGTCTGCCAGGTCAAGGTGGGCGATTGCACGCTGTTCGGCCCGGCAGTGCAGATCTACACGGCCACGCATCCCATGAACGCCGAGCTGCGTCGCATGCAGGAGTTTGGCAAGCCGGTCGAAATCGGCGCCGACGTCTGGGTTGGCGGCGGCGCGATCATTTGTCCCGGCGTGACGATCGGCTCGAAGACGGTTATCGGAGCCGGCAGCGTCGTTACCAAGGATGTTCCCGAGGGCGTGTTTGCCGCCGGCAATCCCTGCCGTGTGATCCGCACCGTAACGGAATAGCCCGCCCAGAACTTTCCGCTTCGCATACTCCCACTCCTCTCTGCCGCGCCGCACATTGCGGCCAGTAGGCCCGGCGCAAATAACTCTTAACAGAGAGCAACTCGCATGCCTGCGGAATGCGAAAAGGTTCAGGTTTCGCTGCTGGCCAGCGGGATCGCTATCTCTTCCAGCGATTTACGCTCCGCGTCGACGCCCCAGAACCATTCGACCACCGCGGCGCCCAGCATCAAGGCCGCAGCCAAGGCATATCCTCCGAGCAGATTGGCCGCGGATCGCGTGGCGATCAGCGAGCCGAACAGCCAGGGCGCCGCAATTCCGCCGACGGCCGTGCCGATGGAGAAGAACACGGCGATGGCCAGTCCGCGCGCGTTTCGAGCGGAAAGATCTCGCTGACGGTGAGATAGGCCGCGCTGGCCGCCGACGAAGCAAAAAAGAAGATCACGGTCCAGAGCATGGTCTGGCTCATGGCGTTGAGCAGATTCCGCTCGAACAGCACTCCGGTCGTCAGCAGCAGCAAAGCGGAAATAGTATAGGTGGCGGCAATCATTCGGCGCCGGCCGATAGAATCGAACAGGTTTCCCAGCAGCACGGCGCCAAAAAAGCTGCCCAGCGCGAAAGGCAGCAGATACAGCCCGGTCCGGTCTGCAGGCACGTCGTAGAACTCATTCAACACCAAGGCGTAGGTGAAGAACGTGGCGTTGAACAAAAACGCCTGCGCGGCCATCAGCACCAGCCCCAGCAGCGCCCGCTGACGATAATGAGTGAACATGGCCCGCGCAATCATCAGCAGTCCATAGCGGCGGCGCGGGTGTACGGTCAATGTCTCGTCGACGGCGCCCAGCGAGGCGCCGGTTTGCTGCTCGGCGTCTTCTTCAATACCTCGCACGATTCGTTCGGCTTCATCGCTGTGGCCGTGCAATACCAGCCAGCGGGGACTTTCCGGCACGTGGTTGCGCAATAGCAAAATGGCCAGGCCGATGATCGCTCCGCCGCCGAAGGCGAGCCGCCAGCCAAGATCGACGGCAAGCCAGCGCGGGTTGAGAATGACCAGAGTCGAGACTGAGCCGAGCGCCGCGCCGAGCCAATAGCTGCCGTTGACGATCAAATCGACCCAACCGCGCCTTCGCGCTGGAATCAATTCATCAATGGCTGAATTGATGGCGGAATACTCGCCGCCAATTCCCAGCCCGGTGAGCAGCCGAAACAGGGCGAAACTCGTCAGATTCCAGGAGAAAGCCGTTAGCAATGTGCCGCTCAGATAAATGACCAGCGTCACGAAGAACAGCAACCGTCGTCCCAAGCGATCGGTGAGATAGCCGAAGATCAACGAACCGCCCACCATGCCGGCCACGTAGCACGAGCCGATGAGTCCGATCTGATCGCTGCTGAAGCCCAGCGTTTCGCGGCTTTTCAGCGCTGCCGCTGAGGGCGCCCATCAGCGTTACCTCGAGTCCGTCGAGCACCCACGTTACGCCGAGCGCGAACAGCACCAGCCAATGGAACCGACTCCAAGGCATCCGATCCATGCGAGCTGGGATGTCCGTCTCTACTTTTTCAGGCAACTTGTTTGCGTGCGACATATTGCAATCACAGCCTTCGGCTGATCTCCGGCAAGACAGTGGAAGCGAGCAGACGCGCGGTTGAGTTGCCGGCGTCGGGCTCGGCCGACATACGGCAGGCAGGTAGGGGCCAACAAATTCAACGCGCAGAAACTCTGCTTCGTTCCTGGTATTGCTGAACGAGGCCGTCGTAGTGCAGTCGGCGTGCCACGAGCGAAAAAGCACGCGCCGCCTACAGAACGGCAGGGAGGAAAGCCGGCGTTAAGCCGCGTAAAACGGCCGTTTGCCAAAAACTGGGCGTTTTGTGCTCGCTTCGAGCAATGCTTGACCGGCGCCCGCCGGTCGCGGACAGGCGGATGGAGGAGTCAATCGCGTAATGCGACGCAGCAACATGCCTTACTGCCGGTCTAACGAGCGAGGCTTTACATCGCCCCGCGTCTGTAGCTGCTTTTCCAACTCGGCCAGGTCATCCACGAGCTCGGCGGGCAGCCGCTCGCGACGCTTCAAGTCAGCCAGGGCATCGACCGCTTCGGCGAGCAACTCCCGACGTTCTTGCGCTTTGGCCGGTTCGTCGCCCAGTTGGCCCAGACGTGCGACGGCCTGCATGGAGAAGCGTCGCAGGAATTCGTCTCGATCCGCCGTAAACTCGGCGATATCCGGATGGCGGCGCACTTCATCATCATAGATCTGGCGCGCCTGCCGCTGCCGTTTCCAGGCCTCCTTCCAGGCGCCCTGGCTGGCCTGTACGGAACCCAGGTTCGAATAGACCTTGGCCAGCGCATTGTGAAACTCGGGTCGGTCAGGATGCGCTGCAGCGATCGGCTCCAGTTCCTGGAGCGCGTTGTCCAGCGCCGCGGCGCAGGCCGACAAATCGCCGCGCCGCTGCTCCATGCCGGCCGCCTGGTTCCAGACGGCGGCCAGATTGCGATGATAATCGGGCTGCTTCGGATCGAGCGCGATCAGCGCCTCCAGCGTCCGTCGGCTTTCCGCCAACAACTCGCGGGCTTGTTCCGCCTCGCCGGTGCGCAGCAACGCGCCGCTCAGGTCAAGACAGCTCCGCGCCAGCTCAAAGCGATCGAGTACGCGAGACGCACTTCGCCCAAGCTACTCAACCGTGCGCGGGCTGCGGCGAACGCCGGCCGGGCCCGGTCGGCGTCTCCCTCGGCTAGCGCCAGCTTGCCCAATTCCAGATGCGCCGTCGCCAGGCGAAGTTGGTATTCATAAACGTCGGGGTCTGCGCGACGCCAGCTTTTCGAATCGCTTCTGCGCCGCTGTGAACCTCGATTGCGCCTCGGCCAGATCGCCTTGCTTCCTGGCCAGCCGCCCCTGATTGAGCGCCAGTGCGCCGCGCAATGCGTCCAGCGCCGGCTCGTCGGCCGCATCTTCGCCGAGACCGTCGAGCCGTTCCTGTGCGCGCTGGAATGCCGCGGATGCACGATCCAGTTGTCCGGCGTTGCTCTCGATCAACCCGATCTGGTTCAAGATTCTCGCCAGTAGCACCGCCGACTCGCGCTGCTCAGGCGCGGACTGCGCGCGACCGCTTCCGCCGCGCGGCGGGCCTCGGCCAGCAGCAACAGGTCATTCACGCTCTCGCCTTGCAGAAAGCAGGCCGTGGCAAAGTCGAGTTTGAGCGAGTCGTCCTCGGGATGTTCCTGCAACAGGCGCCGGTAGCTCGTCATTGCCCGTTGGAAGTCTTTCTGATTGGCGGCCACCTCGCCGAGTTCCTGATCGAGCTGCGCCATTCGCGAATCAACCAGGGCTGACTGGCTGAGCAAGCGAACGTCGTCTGGCGCTTGTGCCAGCAAGCTCGACAAGGCGTCCCGTGCGGCCTGGTATTCCCGGCGCGCCTCGGCCGGCGAGCCGATCTCGCGAGTGATGCCGGCAATGGCGATGCGAGCTTGGGCCAGTTCCGTGCGCAACTGCGGATCGGTCGCTCGGCGAGACAGAAACTCACGGTAGTACTTCAGCGCCGTGCGCAACAGCGACTCTTGCGCCTTGTGCATGCCGGGAGCTTGCAGCCGAGGGTTTTCTTCCGCCTGGCGGAGCAGATCGCGCACGGCGGCGTGTGCTTGGGCGAAGTTGGCTTCCGCCCGCTGGTGGGCAGCCTGCAACTGGCGGTTTTTCTCGCCCAGCACTAAGGCCGCGGCGCCTAGTCCGACGGCGGCCACGGTCAGCGCCGTGGCCGCGCCGGTCAGCGCCGTGCGATGCCGCTTCGACCAGCGCCAGAGCCTGGCGTGCCACGGTTCTCGCCAAACGCCGACCGGTTCGTCGGCCAGCCAATGTTCCATGTCGTCGGCCAGCGCACGGGGCGAAGCATAGCGATCGGCCGGCCGCAACGGCCATCGCCTTCAGGCAGATCGCCTCCAGCGGCGGCGGCACGCTGCGATTGACCGAGCGGGGCGGCGGAAATCGCCCTGGGCTACGCGCCGGCAGCATCGCTCCCGAGTTCCGCCGCTTCGAACGGCGCCTTGCCGGTCAGCAGCGTAGTAGAGCGTGGCGCCCAGGCTGTACACGTCGCTGGCCGGACCGAGCTTGTCGAGCCGACCGGCGGCCTGCTCGGGGCTCATGTATTGCGGGCGTGCCGAGCGACCTGACCCGGCAGCGTCGTCGGCGCTGAACCGCTGGCCGAGACGGGTTGCAGCGGCGGCGCCTCGTCGGCCGGCCGGCGGCCTCGTCGCGGCCGACGACCTTGGCCAGGCCCCAATCGACGACCAGCGTCTCGCCGTACTTGCCGAGCATGATGTTGCCCGGCTTGAGGTCGCGGTGCAGCACGCCGCGGCTGTGGGCGTAGTCCATCGCGTTGCAGACGTCGACGAACCGCCGCAGCAGCTTGCGCACTGCACGCCGCGCTCGCCGGGGTCTGCGGCCGAGCGCATCGGCGGCGTGGAAGCTGCTCGATGGCCTCCTTCGAGGCTGTCGCCGCGGATGAACCGCATGGCGTAGAACGGGCGGCCGTCGGCGTAGGTGCCCAGGCCGTAGACCGGCACGATGCCCGGGTGCTCCAGGCCGCCGGTGACTTCGGCTTCCAGCAGGAACCTGGCGCGGCTTTCCGGCTGGTCGGCGTGTTGCTGCTGGATTTCCTTGAGGGCGACCTCGCGATGCAGTTCCTCGTCGAGCGCGACGAAGACTTCGCCCAGGCCGCCCCGCGCATAGGGACGAAGAATGCGAAATCGCGTGCCGGCCGAGCTCGGCTCGCCGACGGGCAGCGGACGCGTGACGTAGGGATCTTCCATCAGATCGCTCAGTCTTCAGAGTCTTCCAACGCCGTCTTCCATCGCCGTCCGGCCAGCTACGATGCGGGCGAACCAGGCTCCTGCCCCGCGCGAGGGCACTTGATAAAGACGTCGAGTTGCTGGCCTACGTACAGCGGCATGTCGTGCTTGCCGATCGAGTAGATCACCTGCAGCACTCGCGTATCGACCCGTTCCGTATTGTCGCCGGTGAGCGATTTCTTGGGAACCACGTACGGCTCGATCCGCACGAAGTGCGAGTTCGAGCTCCTTGTCCGGCATTCCCCGCAAGGCGGCCGTAGCCGGGGCGCCGGGGACGAAACGCGGGATGTCGTGCTCGTCGATGTCGACGCGCAGCGTGCAGCTCGTCGATGTCGCCCAGCACGATCAGGGCCTGCCCGGCGGGCGCGCCGACGAATTCGCCCGGCCGCACGTTGACCTGCAGCACCTCCCCGTCGACCAGGGCCCGCACCGTCAGGCGATCGATGTCGGCCTTGACCTGCTCGACCTGGGCCAGCGCCTCGTCGACGGCGGCCTGCGCCACCAGCTTGTCGTATTGCCAGGCGCCGGCCTTGAGCAGCCGATCCTGGGCGCTGGCACGCGCCAGTTGCGCTTCGGCCGCCAGAAAGGCCTTCTCACGCTCGATCAAATCCTCTTCGGTCACCACCCGGGTCTTGACCAAATGCCGGCCGCGTTCCAGTTGGTCGCGGGCTCTCGCCAGGTTCGACTCGGCCTCGGTCACCTGCGCTTCGGAGGCGGGAATCTCTTCCGGGCGCGGCGGCGCTCGAGCATGGTTAGTTGCGCTTCGGCGGCGGCGGCCGCCGCCTGGCGGTATTTCAGTTCGGACTGCTGCACGCGATCGTCAAGCAGGAACATCGCGTCGCCCGCCTCGACGTGCTGGCCGACCTTGACCAGCACTTTGACGACCACGCCCGGCGTCGGCGAGCCGACGGCAATGTTCTCCGTTTGGGCTTCAATCATGCCGGCGCCGGCGACGGTGTCGCGGTAGGGGTTGTGCGCGGGGCCGCCAGCGGCATGACCGGCGCCTGCGGCTTGGGCGACTTGGTCACGTGCACCACGGCGAAAATCAGCAGCACGACGGCAATCAGCGGCAGAATGTATTTCGTCAGCATTCCCGATTATCTCGAAGTTGGCAGGGGCGCGTTGCCGGAAAGTTGAGCCGCGAAGCCTTCGGACGCGGAACCGTCGTAGTCAGGCTGTTGCTGCTGGACGCAAGTGACGCGACCGTCTTCTAATTGCACGATCCGGTCGCCAAAGCCGAACACGCGGCTGTCGTGCGTGACCACCGCAACGGCGCGCTCGCTTTTCATCGCCACGTCGCGCAACAGCTCCATGATCGTGTGTCCGGTGCGGGCGTCGAGCGCCGAGGTCGGCTCGTCGCAGACCAGCAGGCGCGGATCGTGGATCAAGGCTCGAGCGATGGCCACTCGCTGCTGCTGACCGCCCGAAAGCTTGGACGGCAGGGCATCGGCCCGGTCCGACATGCCCATTCGGTCCAGCAACTGCCGGGCCTTCGGCACGCGCCTTGCGGCGCGGCCAGCCGGCCAGGATCAGCGGAACCGCAGCGTTTTCGACGGCCGACAAGGCGGGCAGCAGATTGTACTGTTGAAACACGAAGCCGATGTTCTCGGCCGCGGAAGGGACCTTCTTCTGCCGGCAGAGAGTCGCGCCAAGTCGGTGCCCAGCACGCGGACCATGCCCTCGGTCTGGTTCGAGGATGCCGGCGATGACCGAGAGCAGCGTCGTCTTGCCGCACCCGCTCGGCCCGACCAGCAACGTCAGCTCGCCGGCGTAGACTTCCAGATCGACGCCGCGCAGGGCCTGCACGAGCGTTGCTCCTGAGCCGATACTCTTTGGTAATGCCGCGGCAAACGACGGCCGCATCCGCACTTTCCGCCATCGACTCGATTCCTGCAGTCTCGCGAGTTGCTTCTGCGATTCCTGAGCCGACCGCTCACCCTTGAAACACGATGGCCGGTTCCAGCACCAGCACGCGGCAGATGCTGAGCAGGCTCGACAGCATGCGATCAACATCACGGCGATTCCTGCGCCGAGCAGCACCTGCCAGGGCATGAAGAACGCCAGCTTGTTCGCGTTCCGCGTGGTCATATCGCCGAACATAGCCGGCCTGCCCGACGCCCAGTGCCGTAGCCGATCGGCGCCGACCACGATCGCCTGGAACAGGATCATCCCCATCAATCCGCAGGTTGCCGGCGCCCATCGCCTTCAGCGTGCCGAACTGCCTCAGGTTCTCGACCGTGAACAGGTAGAACGTCTGTCCCGCGATCGCCGTCCCGACGATGAAGCCGAGCAGCACGGTGATGCCGAAGTTGATCGGAATGCCGGTCTTGCGCAGGTAGTACCAGATCGTCTTCCAGGAGAACTCCTCGCGGGTCAGCGCCTGCAGCCCGGTCTGCTCGGTAATCCGCCGGCACGACCTCCTGCGGATCCAGTCCGGGTTCCGGCTGGGCGAGCACGAACGACAGCACCTTGCGTTCGCGGGGCACGAAGGCACGGCCTGGCTGTAGCGGGTGTAGACGATCGGAAACGTCTGAAACGTGCGCCGACGCCTTGCAGACGCCGACCAGCACTGCGCGGCGGTCGTTCATTTCGAACGTCTTGCCCAACTCGTACGGTTCGTTGGGCCAGAGCAGTTGGTAGCCGGCTTCGTCCATGATCACGCGCATCGGGCCGGCGCAGGTCGGCCAGGTTGCCGACGACGATCTCGCGCGGCGCGCCGACCATTGTGGCGTCGTCGAGGCCGAGCAGAATGACTTGCTGGAAGTCGCCGTCGGCCAGCCGGGCCCGCGCTGATTCCCTTGTAGAGCCGCACGGCCCATTGCACGCCCGGCAACGCCGCGAACGCGGTACAGGTCGTTTTCCGACATCGGCTTGATGTCGTCGATGAACTGCACGTTGCGATCCATCACCCAGATGTCGGCGCCCTCGATGTCGCGATCTGGCTGATCGTCAGCCGCATCAGGCCGCAAAAGATCGACGCTCTGCTGGGCGATCAGCAGCGACGCGAAGGCGATCCCCAGGATGATGCCCAGGTACTTGCCGCGGTTGCCGGTCAGCATTTTCCAGGCGATCCAGATCATCGACCGCCTCCGGAGCCCGTCGCGACGGGCCCGTCGTGTTCGGCACGGGCGCGCAGGCCTTCAATCGCCGCCAGCGTCCAATCGGCGATATGGTCCGCCAGGTAGTCGGACTGGTAGCGGCGGTATTCTTCCGGCGGCGTCAGCAGGCTCATGACCGGCCGGCCCAGCCGGAAGTGAAGGCATTGGCCCACGATGCCGAAGGCGATCAGCCGCACGCGGTTCTCATCGAGTTGCTCGGGCAGCAGCTCGCGCAGCAATGCCATGATCAATTCGAACTGGGGCCGCATGTAGTCGCGCACCAGTTCCATGCAGGCTGCGGTCGGATGCTGCAATTCGCGCAGCATCAATTGGCCCTGCCAGGCCTGATCCGGAGCGCTGAGCATCCGCGCCAGCACGGCGCCAATCACGTCGCGGAGCTTAGTCTCGGCCGGCGTTCCCGCAGGCCACTCGGGCGTCGGAATCTGCTGGCCGCGGCAGAAGTGAGCTCGCTTGACGCTTTCGATGTACAGCCGCTGTTTGTCGCCGAAGTGGTAATTGACCGCTGCCAGATTTACGCCGGCGCGTTGACAGATTTCTCGGACAGTCGCGGCTCGGTAGCCTTTTTCCGCAAATACCATCCCCGCGGTTTCGAGCAGCCGGTGCTTGGTGTCGTCGATTTCGTTCATGACACAGCCCCCTCGGGCGCCGCAGATCGAGAAATGATGGAAAACAGGCATTTCAAACAACTGTTTGAATCAATACTATCCCGAGCGGTCAGCCGGGCAAGTGAAAAAGCGAAAAAATGCCAGGCGGGCGATGGAACGGGCGGCGTGGCGACCCCGTCGCCCGGGATCTGTCTGCTCGAGACCCGACCCGCCCGAAGTTCAGCGCTAAGCCGAACTTGAATGAAGTCGCAGGTCATGAGAGAACTGCGCGAAAGCGAGCTCCCCCGGCCAAGCTGCCTGAACGTCCCATTCCGCTGGCGGCGATCGAATTGCCGGAGCACTAAGCGAGAAACCCTGACTCATCCCGTTCGGCACCGGAGGCCTTTGCCATGGAGCACGACGAATCTCCCGCACCGACTGCGACGGAGGCTGCTGCTGCAGCCGAGGCCCTTCAGCCAAGACCGATCCGCGCCTGGCCTGGACTGTTGCTCGTTGCGATCTATTGGGCATTCTCGCTCTCGCTCAACCTCCGCGAGTTGCCGATCTCGACGACTTTTCTGAACTCGGCCGGCGCCTGCGCGCTGCTGACTTTGCTATTTCCGATTTGGTGGCTGGTCAACCGAACCGTTGGGCTGGGCGACCGGCTGTGGTCTCTGTTGGCGCTGATCCTCGGAGCCGCCGCAGCCATCATGGCTTCGCGGCAAACGATGGGCACGATCAGCGTGCTGCTGTTTGGGTTGCCCGTTGCGTTCAGCGCCTGGAGCGTCGGTTTGCTGATTGCGCGATGGACTTCGCGACGTTATTTTCGCGCTGGATTGATCCTTGCCAGCAGCCTGATCTGGGGCTTTGTTTGCCTGCTGCGCATGGATGGACTGACCGGCGATTTGAAACCCGATGTCCGCTGGCGATGGAGCCCTAGCGACGAAGACGTTTACCTGGCCGAGCGTTCGCAGAATGCTTTCCAGGCGGCTGATGCCAGCCAGGCCGCTGCGCTCGAGGTACGTCCGGGCGATTGGCCGGCCTATCGCGGACCGCAGCGCAACGGCGAAGTGCGCAGGAGTGGAAGTCTCGACGAGTTGGAACGCGCGGCCGCCCAAGCTCGTTTGGCGTCAGCGAATCGGCCCGGCCTGGTCGTCGATGCTCGTGATCGGCGGCCGGCTGTTCACGCAGGAGCAGGCCGGCGAGGCCGAGGCCGTGGTCTGCCTCGACGCGGAATCGGGCCGTCGCGTCTGGACGCACGAAGACGCCGCCCGCTTCTGGGACAGCCAAAGCGGCGCCGGGCCGCGGGCCACGCCCGCCTTTGCCGAAGGCTGCATTTATGCCCAAGGCGCCACCGGCATCTTGAATTGTCTGGATGCCGCCACGGGGAAGGTCCGCTGGTCGCACAACGTCATGGAAGACTCGGACGCCTCACTGCCGATGTGGGGCTTCTCCAGCTCGCCGCTGGTCGTCGAAGATCTGGTGATCGCCTATGCGGGCGGAAAAGCCGACAAACGTTTGCTCGCTTACCGGACTGCCGATGGAGAATTGGCGTGGACGGCTTCCGCCGGGCCGACCAGCTACACGTCGCCGCAACCGGCCGAGTTCGGCGGAAAAGCGCAGGCTCTCTTCCTCAGCGACCTCGGACTGGTCGCCCTCGACCCGGCGACAGGCAAGGAATGCTGGCGGTACGACGCCGCTGCGCCCGGCATTCTGCGCGCCGTGCAGCCGGCGGTCCTGGGTTCGGCCGGGGTGCTCATCGCCTCCGAAGACTTGGGAACGGTGCTGCTGAACGTCACGCAACAAGACGGACAGTGGAAGGCGAAGGAGCAATGGACGTCGAGAGCCATGAAGCCCGGCTATAACGACTTCGTCGTCCACGACGGCTTCGCTTACGGTTTCGACGGGGGCGCCTTCTGTTGTCTTGACGTCAAGACCGGCAAGCGGCGTTGGCGACGAGGGCGTTACGGCCGAGGACAGACGTTGCTGCTGGCCGACCAGGGCTTGTTGCTCGTCAGTGCCGAAACGGGCGAAGCCGTGCTGCTGGAAGCCACGCCGGAAAAGCACCGCGAATTGGGCCGCTTCCAGGCGATTGAAGGCAAGACCTGGAATCATCCGGCGATTGCTCAGGGTTGCCTGTTCATGCGTAACGATCAGGAAATTGCCTGCTATCGGCTGCAGGGTTCGAGTGCGCCCAGCGTTTCGCCGTAGCCAACGCGGCGATGGCGCTCCAGGCGACTCATCACTTGTCCACTTTCGATGCGGGCGAAGCGTCGGCCGCTGGTTGAACGTGGCGGAAGATGAACAGGGCCTGCTGATAGTCCGGCCCCGCCTGCTCATTGGCGGCCGCGGTTGCGGGTTTGTCCTCGCTTCCCGCTGTCTTCGCCGGCCTGTTGGCCTTCGGCTCGCTCGGTTGTTCAGACTTTCGGAAATTGCGTTCCATCGTCTCCTGCCCGCCTTTCACCGCTGTCGTCCGTTTCGCCTTGTCGGCGCGTCGCAGCGAGCTGTCCAGCGATTGGCTTTGCGGCGCCGCTGGTTCTGGTGCGGCGTCGTCCAAGTCCGGAGACTGGGCGAGTTGCGGCAGAATGACGACCCGCTGCGCACGGCCGAAGACCGCAGCCCCCGGGCGTCGCCCGGCGGCGTTCGTGCCGGTTTGCTTCTCGTCGACGGCTGATTTGGCGGGCGCCTTTTCTGCTTCTTCCGAAGGCTGCGGGGTTTGCTCGCTTTGCTCGTCAGCCAACCGGTCGCGATTGTAGGCCGCGTAGGCGCGTTGCTCGGGCGCGGCGGGGGACGGCTCGACGTTGACGGACAGGAACAATTCCGGGTGACGATCGAACTCCGCCAGCACGCCCTTCAGTTGGTCTGCCGTGGCCTTGACGAGCACATAGTCCGCGTCGGCGGCATTGACGGTTTCGGCGACGATCTGGGTTCGCTCGAGCGCATCATAAGTCCGTTTCCGTTCACTTCCTCGTCGCTGCGCGACCGCGGCGCCGCCGAAATCGGCCTCCGCGGCTTTCTCGCCGGCAGCGGCTTGTTTTTGCTCAAGCCCCAACGACGCGGCGGGCTTTGAAGCGTCGGTCACGCCTTTCTTCGTCAGCTTCTTGGCGACGTCTTTGTTGTTTGCCGCAGCCTGCCGCTGTTCAATCTCCTCGCTGGAAGATTCCCAGGCAATGCGGTTGCTGGCCAGCAACTGGCGGAACTCAGGACGGTCGGCGACGTCCTTGTCGACATCGCACCAGACAATCAGCGTTTTGTCGTCGAGGGTCTCGGCGACGAGCTTGCCGTCTTCGATGCGTTTCAGGTCATAGCCGACATAGTCCTGATAGGCGTTCAACTGGTCGAGTTTCCTGAATCGCTCTCCGAGCGCTCGCGGCATGGCGGCTTGTTTCGCTTCGTCGTCGGCAACTGGTGCGCCGGCTGCAATCCCGCCGCGTCCAGCCGGAGCGGCGGATTTGGCGGAGGCCGCCTTGCCTGCCATGCGAGGACCCGATGCCGAAAAGGGTTTCTGTCCGGGCGGTCTGCCGCCGAGCGCCCCTTGCGGATCGGCCGCGGGGGGCGAAGCAAATCGGGCGGCGTTTCGCCGTTCGTCGGCTAGTTCGGCGGTTTGGGCCTTGCGCAGCGGCGCCTCGGCTAAAGCCTCGTCTCTGCCCGAGTCGCGTTCTTCTTGCGTCGCCACGCAGCATCGGCCGGGGCGCCGTCGCGCGGCGCTTGGGCGACCTGGGGGCGCCGGGCCGGCGGCGTGCGATCGAATATCATCAGCAACAATCCGGCCGCCAACGCCGCTCCGGCCCAAGCCAACGGCCGGCGGAACCGCCGCCAACCATGTCGGTCCGGCTCGAGGCGGAGTTCTTCGCGCAACTCCGGTTCCGATGCTCGCCGCTGCGTCGACTTCAGCCGCAATTCAATCGGCTCTCCCTCGACGTGTTCCACATCGGAATCGGGACCGGCGTCGGGTACGACTCCGGCGAGCAGTTCCCGTTCGGCGCCGCGCATCACGCGATCGACGAATGAATCGTCCAGGCGATGGACAGGCAGGCCTTCGAAGCCGCCCCGCAGCGCGCGCAGATCTTCCAGCAGTTGCCGCGTTTCAGGCTGCTCGACCAGCATCGCCTCGACGTGCGCGCTCAGCCTCGTTCAACTCGTCGTCGAGGTAGGCGCTGATCAGTTCGTCGTCGGGAGTCGAGTTCATGAATGCGGCGGTCGTCGTTGGCGTGCGATGATTTGGGGAACGAGACGGTCAGGGATGGTCGGCTTGCAGCACTTGTTTCAATTCGGCTCGCAGTTGCAATCGCGCCCGGTGCAGCCGGCTGCGAACGGTGCCGGCCGGCAAGCCCAGCACCTCGGCGATCGTGTCGTAGTCGCAGCCGTCAATCTCTCGCAAGACCACAATCGCTCGATGTTCTTCGTTCAAACGCGACAAGGCAATCTGCACCTGGGCGGCCAGCTCCTGGCGTTCCAGTCGATCTTCGGGCGGCGCTTCTCCGCCCGGCGGGTCCTGCCCCCACTGTTCGCGCTGCTGGTCGATGGAAACGGCCGGTTTCTGCCGGCGTTTCCAACTCATGGCGGCATTGAAGGCAATGCGGTACAGCCAGGTGTAAAACGCGCTCGAACGCTCGAACGTTTCCAATTTCAGGAAGGCCTTAACAAACGCCTCCTGGGCCACGTCGCGGGCGTCCTCGGGCGAGCCCATGATGTGGGTCAGGGTGTTGAACAAGCGGTCCTGGTACTTGCGCACCAGGAGCCCGAACGAGGCCGAGTTTCCGGCCAGGGCTTCGTTGATCAATTGACCGTCATCTACCACGAGCTACATGCTTTCGACGCGGGACGCGAGCGAAAGTTCCCTTCCAGGTTCCTGGTAATCGTCCGAAAACAGACTGTGGCCCGACGCCGCCTATCCCCCCCCGATGATGCCCCGCCTTTCACACGTTGCGGCCGGCCCTTTTTCTTCCCGGCCGTTCTATCTTCCCGGCCCCCGGCGCCACTGTCAAACTTCCTCAAGTTCCGGCCGCATGCGCCGGCCAGACCGTGTGCCGCGGCTGCCGCAGCAGGAAGATCCACAGACCGACCGCCCCGGCCAGCATGACCAGGCTGATGTTCTGAGAAATGCTCAACCCAGTGTTGAATACCGCCTTTTCATCAATGCGAACGATCTCTTGCAAGAACCGGGCGATCGGATGGATCGTCGCCAGCAGGGCGAACACCTCGCCATCGCGACGACGGTACGGGTAGTAGGCCAGCAGGAACAGGCACAACAACAAGGCGTCGGCGGCGCTATAGAGCTGTGCGGGATGGATCGGCAGGCTCGTCTCGCGCTTCGAGCGTGACGACCTTCGGCTCCGCGCCGTCGTCGGTATAGACCTCGAATCGCTCGCCCGCCCCGTCAATGGCGGTCAATGCCTGGACCGCGTCGTGGGTGGTGGGCGTCCGCTCGTCGATGTCTTTGCGCGCGTCGACGATCCGCTGGATCCGCTGGCCGCGCGCCAGCCCGGCGTGCTCCGCCGGCGAGCCCGGCTCGACGGCGGTAATGACCGGCGGTGCGCCGCGCTGGTAACCTCCGAGTTGCAGGCCGTGCAGGTAAAGTTTGCGTTCTTCCATTTGCTCCAAGTAGGGCGGACTGCCTATCGGGAACTGCACGGCCCACGGCAGTTCGCACGCGCCGCCGAAGCAGCAGCCGTTGAGAAAGCAGCCGATGCGTCCCAGGCCCAGTCCCAGCATCAGGCTGGGCGCGATCAGATCAGCCAACGCCAGGCCCGGCAGCTTGTACTTATGTACAAAGACGATCAGCGCCAGCCCCGCGCCGATGGCCGAACCGAACACCACCAGCCCGCCCTGGGTGAAGTTGATGACTTCTTTCGCCGTTTCCCACCAGCTCTCTTGCCGGTATTGCGGCCAGTACTCGATGACGTAGAACAGCCTCGCGCCGACGATGCCCGCCAGGAACAGCCAGAAGGCCAGCGAAATGATGATTTCCGGGTCGAGTCCCTGCCGCCGCGCCCGATAAGCCGCCAGGCTCACGCCGGAAGACACCGCCAGCAGCAACATCACCCCGTAGCCGCGAATCGGCAGTCCGTAACGGTCGCACAACTGAGGCAGCAAGAAGGCAATCACCAGACCCAGCATGCCCAAGAGCGGCAGTTGGCTTTTGACTTCCACGCCCCAGCCGTACTTTCGCACCAGCCAGACGAGCAGCGCCGCCGAGCCGACGGCCCATAGCGCCAGCAGCCAACCAACGCCGAACGTCGGAACTCCGCCGACTTTCAGGGGGATGTGAAACAGCGTTTGCAACATGGGCGGTTTTGGTGCGCGTGCGCAACAGACGGAAAAGTGTTCAGCCAACAGGCAACAGGCAATTGTCAATCAATCGCGTCTTGCCGACTTTCGCCGCAATCGCGGCCAACGTGACGCCGGTGAGCCGGGAAACCGGCGACAAGTCCTCCGGGTCGACGAGCGCCAGGTATTCCAGTTCTACGTCCGGCGCGCCAGCCAACACATTCCGCATGGCCGCCAGGATGGTTTCGGCGTCGCACTGGCCGGCGGCCGCCAACTCGGCGGCGCGGTTCAAGCTGCGACCCAGCGCCAGGCTTGCGCTCGCTCGTCGGCGCTCAAGTAAATGTTGCGGCTGCTCATCGCCAGGCCATCGCCTTCGCGCACAATCGGGCAGACGCGAATCTCGATCGGCAGGTCGAGATCGGCGACGAGGCGCCGCACCACGAGCGTCTGCTGATAGTCCTTCTGACCGAAATAGGCGCGGTCGGGCAGGGCGAGGTTGAAGAGTTTCAAAACGATCGTCGCCACGCCGCGAAAGTGCCCTGGCCGGCGACTTCCTTCCAGCGGTTCCGCTACGCCCTGCATCTCCACAAACGTCGCGTGCCGCGGACCGTACATCTCGCTCAGTTCGGGTGCGAAGACCAACTCGACGCCAATGCGGCTGATGGCGGCCAGGTCGGCTTCGAGCGTGCGCGGGTAACGCTGGAAATCTTCGTGGGGGCCGAACTGCGCAGGATTGACGAAGATCGTCACGATCGTGAAATTGCACTCGCGCCGCGAGGCTTCGATCAGGCTCAGATGCCCTGCGTGCAACGCGCCCATCGTCGGCACGAGGCCGATCGATTGGCCTCGGGCCCGAGCTTCCCGCACGGCCTCGCGCAGTGCGTCGCGCGTGGCGACGACCGTCGGCGCGGCAAGAGGCGACGAGTTTGGCAGCGGTTGGGGCATCGGGTCTCGAAGTTCTGAAACGAAATGCGGGCGCGGCGAATGGGTGACGCGTCCGCTTCGACTCGCCGGCTGGCGAACCGCTACTGCATGGCCGCCAAGGCGGCCGACGCCTCTTGCAGCATCGCGTTTCGGTCATCTGCCCGCAACCGCAACACGGGCCCGATTTCGGGCCGCCGGCTTAAGGCATCGAGCGCAATGCTCACGTCTCGAGCGACGTCGTCTCTCTCCGCCGGCGCTTCAAGCACGATCAGCAACTTGGGCGGCACAACGTCCGGTTGCATCCGCCGCCAGGCGGTTAGCACGGCCGCCCGGCCCTCAGCGTCGAGCGCCGCCGACCAGGCCAACGATTGATCGAACCAGAAGTCGCTGATCGCCCAATCTCCGCTCGGCGGCCAGCGATTTCGCAATAGCAGCCGCTGTCGGCTAGCGAGGAATTCTATCTCGGTCCGTACGGCGCGGCCAGATGACTCGGCCGCAGGGGAGCCTTTGACGGCCTCCGCTACGCTTGCGGGGGAGACGTCCGTGATACGCCGCCGGGAGGGCGATGAGGCAAGCTGTTCGGCCAGCCACGTTTTGCCGGCGCCAGGCGGGCCCGCAATGGCAGCATACGCAACGGCTTGCAGCAGATGCCGCCACAATCGCTCAATTGTCCACCCAATGGATGGGTGAGTCATTTCCCCGGCAATTTCCGCAGCGCCTTCCAGTACGAAGCGGCGTATTGCCAGTCGGGGATGGGGGATGACAAGCCGCGGCGTGGAGAGTTCGAGCTGATCGTAGAGCAGCAAATCCAGGTCGATCGATCTCGCGCCCCAGCGAACCAGCCGCTGACGCCCCAGGTCGCTCTCGACTTGCTGGAGCAGATCAAGCAACGGCTCAGGGGCGAGCGAAGTCTCGATTAACGCCGCTGCGTTCAGATAGGCCCCTTGTCCCTCAGGGCCGCCGATCGGCTCGGTCTCGAAATTGCGGCTTTGCGCCAGCAGCGTCAGCGCCCTCGCTTTTCCCAAGCCGCTGGAGGGCGCGCGACACGGTTGCGGCTCGGTCGCCGAGGTTTGCGCCGATACCAATCAAGCAACGGGGCATGGCAAGAAGGGCGGTTTAAGAAGCTCGCCGCTCGGCAGCGCCAAAGAAAACCAAGAGCCGTGCGTTGCAGCGGCTGCCGCAGAACATGAGCGAAAAACCTGGGGGGGACATCCTGGCCACGACCTGGGTCGCCGACATCCGATCCCTACATCGCCGCCCCCCAGCAATTTGCTCAAGCCGGCAGCACCGGCCCGCCGACGATTTCTCGTCCGGCAAACCAGCACAGCAGCGCGTGTTGGGAGGCGAAACTTCCAGCGCAACCAAACAACAAATCAGGCAAGGCGCTTTGGCCGTGCCGCATTGTCTGGCCTTTCAAAAGGCTGAAAAGGAACGCTATCGAAAATCTATCGATCCACCGCCGGAAAGGCGGAGCGGAGCGGTGAAGTTTCTGCCTCCAAACACATTCGCGTATTGTGGGGAGCAAATCGAGATTGTCAAGAATCATTCGGCGCGATAAATCGGAGCGCAGCAAAAGTGCCGCAAGTTCTCGGCTTTTTCGTTGTAAAAAATGTTCGTTGTGTGGTTGGGCTCGAAGCGAAGCTGATCTTGCACGCGAGATAATGCGAGATTTAGGATAGCTGCAAGGGCTTCGTCGTCGTGTCGCCAGGCGGATGATTTCAGAATGCGAGAGACAAAAGCATGAGCCACCCCGCATCGACCGGCGATTCCGCTGCCATGAATAGCATGGATCCGCGCACGGCGCTCCGGCAATTGATGGAAGCCCTTGAGTCGTGCGAAGGCGACGAACGCGTTGATTTGGCAGAGCGGCTGTTGGGCCGCAGCGCCTGCCGGAGACTCGGGATCTATCGCTTGCCGCCCAGTTTCGTGCTGTCGGTCGTGATTCCCGTGTTCAACGAATTGCAGACGATCGGCGAGGTCGTCCAGCGGGTGCGCAGTTCGGGAGTGCCGGTCGAAATGATCATCGTCGACGACGGCAGCACGGATGGCACGCGCGAACTTCTCAAGAGCTGGCAAGACGAGCCGGACATGAAGATCATCATGCACGAGGTGAATCAGGGCAAAGGCTCGGCCCTGCGCACCGGCTTCAGCCACGCCACGGGCGACGTCGTGATCGTGCAGGACGCCGACTTGGAATACGATCCGGCCGAATTCGAAAAGCTGATCCAGCCGATCGTCGACGACGTGGCCGACGTCGTCTTCGGCAGCCGCTTTACGGGCGACAATCAGCGGGTGCTCTACTTCTGGCACTCGATCGGCAACAAGGTTCTGACGTTGTTCTCCAACGCCATGACCAATTTAAATCTGACCGACATGGAGACCTGTTACAAGGCCTTCCGCCGCGACGTTATCCAGCGAATTGCGCCCACGCTCCGCGAGCAGCGCTTCGGCATCGAGCCGGAACTGACGGCGAAAGTCGCCGCGATGCCCGGAATTCGCGTGTATGAACGGCCGATCACGTACCAGGGCCGCACGTACGCCGAAGGCAAGAAGATCACCTGGCGCGACGGCTTCCGCGCCTTGTACTGCATCGTCCGCTATGCGGGCGGACGGGGAAAGTAGCTCCAGCCTAAGCCCTTGTTTCTGCGCCCGGCTACTGCTTGCAGGCGATCACCCGATGGAAGTGGAGCTGCACTTCGCGATCGACGACCCGCCGCACGCCTTCGACCAGGCAATGCGGCTCGTTGTCTTCCTGGCCTAACCGCATCACATCGTCCAGCGACATGCCAGGCGGCACGGTGAAAGTCGACTGGTGGATAATCTGGTTGCCCGCGTCGAGATCGGGCACGATGAAGTGGCAGGTGGCGCCATAGGTCAGCATGCGGCTGGCATACGCGTCGTGATACGGCCGCAATCCCGGAAAGCTGGGCAGTAGCCCGTGGTGCAGGTTGATGATTCGGCCGCCGGCGTATTTCCAGCAACTGCTGGCCGGCAACACTCGCATGTAGCGGGCCAGAATCAAGTAGTCGATCTGGCGCTCGTCGCACAGTTGGATCATCCGCTCGTCATCGGCGGCGCCTCGCTATCGCCGATGTCTTGCCACTCGACGCCGAACTGCTCGGCCAGCGAGCGGCAGTGGGGACGATTGCCGAGCATCAGCGCCGCTTCGGCCTTGATGCGGCCGTCGCGAAGGCCCGCAGCAGCGCCAGGGGCGGCTCGGTGCGGTAGGTCGTGCAGATTGCCAGCCGCGGGCGCAAAGCGCGCTCGTCGGGCGACCAGACGCGAATCGACAGCCGTTTCAATTCGCCGATCTCCGTCATTGCCTGCCTCAACTCCGGCAACCGGTCGGCGGGCAAGCCAATTCGCAACAGCATGGCGAACACGCACTGCTCGTCGTGATCGTACATCTGGATTTCGGCGATGTTGGCCCCGATCCCGGTCACGTAGTGAATGATCGGGTCGGCCAGTCCCCGGTTATCAGGACCGACGGCGGTGATCACAACCTGCATGGCATCTTCCTCTGTTTCCGCGAGCGACCGCTGCTACGCCTGGCGTCAGCGAGTTTTTGCCTGGCCGCCGTTCGGACGGGCGCCATTAGGGGCCGGAATCGCGGGATGAGCTCGATCAAAGCGTAGCTTACGCCCGCCGCCAGCGGGGCGCCTGTCGCCACGGCGGGCCTGGAGGGAACAGGGGTCATCCTTGACCTCGCATCAATAGCGGAAACAACGGGAATCGGCTCAACGTAAAGGGATCATGGAAAACAACTTCTGCGACTTGCCCTGTCTCGCCCGACCGCCGTGAAAAGAAGCGCGACGCCGCTCTCCATTCGTTTCGCGTCTTGCGATCGGGAGTTTACCCTAGTCGCACGGTTTCCCTGCGGCAAGCGGAAGATTTTCGCTGAGTTGCAATATCGCCAGATTTCGATCCCAGCTATATTCGAAAGGCCTTGACCAGTTGACTTCATTTGCCACGGCGTCAAGATGGTTAGATGGGGGGAAGTGAGGGATCCGCCGACTATGTCCGTCGAATCAAGAATTGCTCCTGATCCGGGGCAACCTACGGAAGGTCACCCGACCGAGTCGCAGTCAGCGGTTGCAGATGCGCCCGAAGATCGGTTGACGCGCCGTCAGCGCCGTGCGGCAATTGGCAGGAACAAGCTGGAGTTGCCTGCCACGGTGCCGCCAATGAGGGTGCTCTGGCCGTATGCCATCAGCATTGTCGTGTATCACTTGCTGGCGCTGCTGGCCTGCATCCCCTGGCTGTTCAGTTGGACGGGCGTGGCGCTGGCGTTTTGCGGCCTGTATTTCTTTGGCACGCTGGGCATCAACCTCTGCTACCACCGCCTGCTCACGCATCAAGGCTTTACCTGCCCAAAATGGCTGGAGCATACTTTCGCCCTGCTCGGGGTCTGTTGTTTACAAGACACTCCCGCCCGCTGGGTGGCCATTCATCGCATGCACCACCAGTATTCGGACGAGCAGCCTGATCCGCACAGCCCCCTGGTGACGTTCGTGTGGGGCCACTTGGGTTGGATCTTCGTCGAGAACCGCGAAGTCAACACGATGGCTTCCTACGATCGCTATGCTCGCGACGTACTGCGAGATCCGTTCTACTTTGCGCTGGAACGCAACTTGGCCTGGGTCTGGATCAACCTGGTGCAATGGGGCGTGTTCTTTCTCGCCGGGTTCGGTAGCGGCTGGGCGTTGACCGGCGCGCCGATGGGCGGCGTCCAGTTCGGCTTGAGCTTGCTGGTCTGGGGCGTGTGGCTGCGGACCGTGATGGTCTGGCACATCACCTGGAGCGTCAACTCGCTGGCGCACCTGTGGGGATACCGCAACTACGAGACCGATGAGAACAGCCAGAACAACTGGTTCGTGGCGCTGGTCAGCAACGGCGAGGGTTGGCACAACAATCATCACGCCGATCAGCGCAGCGCAGCGCACGGCCATCGCTGGTGGGAATTCGACGTCACCTACCTGACCATCGTGGCGTTGGAGAAATTGGGCCTGGCTCGCAACGTCGTGCGGCCCAGCGCCAAGCTGTCGGCCGGGCAGTGACTCTGGCCTTTTGCGCCGGCGTCTGCTAGCTTTTTCTCTTAGCCTGTCCGCCGATTGTTCCGGGCGAGCGGCATGAGCCGCGGTCGAGAGCCGCTTTACTGGCGGCGTTTGCGGTTCGTTTCGCTTGTCGCCCCGGCCAGGCTCGAAAGCAATTTGTCGCGACCGGCTGAACCCTGCGCGGTGCGCAACCGTCCCCAACAGAACCCGCGTGGACCCGCTGTGCCGTGGGGCGAGCGGAACTCTCCACCAGAGCATTCATCGAGACCCGCCGATGGCGACTGCACTGCCCAAAAAGATTCGACGCGAAGACGTGTCAGCCGACGATTGCCTGTGCAACCACTGCACGGCCAAATGCTGCAAGTACTTCGCCCTGCCGATCGACACTCCGACGGAACAGAAGGATTTTGATTACATCCGCTGGTATCTGCTGCACGAGGCGGCGACCGTCTTTATCGAAGACGATACCTGGTATCTGCTGGTGCACACCCAGTGCAAGCACCTGCAACCGGACAACCGTTGCGGCATTTACGAGACGCGGCCGCAAATCTGCCGCGACTACTCGACCGACGGCTGCGAATACGAGGACGACTACGTCTACGAACGCTATTTTGAAACGCCCGAGCAAGTCGAGGAATTTGTCGAAGCGTTCCTGCCGCCGAAGCGCGGCAAGGTCCAGCGCAGCCGCAAACCGCCGCTGTTGAAGATCGTCAATTGACGTTCCCATCGCGCTGAAGCGGGCATCCGATAGACTTGATTCGATAGATCGAGAGACTTGTTGTGAGCGGCGCCAAGCGCATTGAACCGAGAACGCTGAAGGGCTTTCGCGATTACCTGCCCGAGGCCATGATTCCGCGCGAGCGGTTGATCGAAACCGCGCGCCGCGTCTATCGCTCGTACGGCTTCAGCCCGATCGACACGCCGGCGCTGGAGTACCTGGAAGTCCTCACGGGCAAGGGGGGCGAAGAGACCGACAAGCAACTCTATAAGTTCGAAGATCACGGCGGCCGCGCCGTCGGCATGCGGTTCGACTTGACCGTGCCGTTCGCGCGCTTTGCGGCCCAGCACATCGGCCAGCTCGGTACGCCGTTCAAGCGCTATCACATTGCGTCCGTATGGCGTGGTGAAAACACCCAGCGCGGCCGCTACCGCGAATTCATGCAGTGCGACTTCGACACGATCGGCACGCACTCCATCGTTTCCGATATCGAAACGGCGCTGGTGATTCACGATCTGATGCGCGCCATCGGCTTCGATGACTTTACGATCCGCGTCAACAACCGGATGGTGCTCTCCGGCTTGCTCGAGCGATTAGGTTTGGGCGACCGCGCCGCGGCCGTGCTTCGGCGCTGGACAAGCTCGGCAAAGTCGGTCCGGAGAAAGTCGCGGCCGAAATGGAAGCGACCGCCGGCGCCACCTCCCAGCAAGCCGCCGACGTGCTGCGCATGGCCGAGCTTTCCGGCGGCAACGCCGAGGTGCTCTCGGCGCTTGAGCCGCTGGTGGCGGGCAGCGAGAAAGGATTGGAAGGAGTCGCACGGCTGGCCGATCTGATCAAGGCCGTCGCGGCCGCGGGAGTCGACGACGCGCGGCTGAAGCTCGACGTCTCCATCGCCCGCGGCCTCGACTATTACACAGGCACGATTTTCGAGACCTTTCTCGATCGCTTGCCGGGCATCGGCAGCGTCTGCTCGGGCGGACGTTACGACAACCTGGCCGGTCTGTACACCAATCAGGAACTGCCCGGCATCGGCGCCTCGCTGGGGCTCGACCGGCTGCTGGCGGCGATGGAGGAGCTGGGGCTGCTGGCCAAGGTCGGCACGCCGGCGGAAGTATTCATCCCCTATTTCGCCGCCGAGCGCTTGCACGATTATCTTCGCCTCGCGGGGCGGCTGCGCGAGGCCGGCTTGGGCGTGGAAATCTATCCCGACGCTAAGCGGCTGGGGCATCAACTCAAGTACGCGGATCGCCGCGGCTTTCCCGTGGCAGTTATCATCGGCGAAGATGAGTTTGCACAAGGCGCGTGTCAGATCAAGAACCTGGCGCAGGGCGAGACGTGCAGCGTTGAGTTGAGCGAGGCTTCACAGTACGAGGCCGTCGTGGTCAAGATTTCGGAGATTCTTCAACGTCTCAAGACAGTCCTTCGCTGAGCGGCTCCCAGCGAAGGCCGGGGCGACGATGGCCAATCGCGACAACCATTACGAGGCGGCCTTCGAAGAATACCTGCGTTCGCGCCGTGCGCCGTACGTCGCCGTTGACGAGGGCAAACGCAGCCTGCTGGCCGACGCTTCGATCAAGAGTCTCGATTTCATCGTTTCGTCTTCAACCGGCGCGAGCTGGCTGGTCGACGTCAAAGGGCGGCGCTTTCCCGGCGGAAAGCAGAAGCAGTACTGGAAGAACTGGTCGACCCGCGACGATCTGTCGAGCATGGCCCAGTGGCAGCGGCTGTTCGGCGAACGTTTCGAAGCGCTGTTCGTGTTCGCCTACAGCGTATTGGGCGATCGCTCTCCGCTGCCGGTCGACCAGCTCTTTGAGTTTCGCGGCTCGCTGTATGCCTTCGTGGCCATTCGGCTCGAACATTACGCGTTTCATGCCCGGCAGATCTCGCCGCGCTGGGACACGGTGGCCATGCCCGCCGAGCGCTTTCGAGAATTGGCCCAGCCGATGCACGCTCTATTGTAACGAGGCGCTAGGCATCGCGGCCCAGGCGGCGCGTGGCAGGAGAAAGACCAGGAAAAAAATAGAAACAGGCGGCGGAAAGCGTACTCTCCGCCGCCTGTTTGTTCAAGCGTTCCGAGCCGGGCTTGTTAGCTGCTGGTCCAGCCGGCCAGGATGCGCTCGATTTCTTCCTTGTGGCGAGTTTCATCGCTGACCTGGTTCTCCAATTCGACCTTGAGCCCCAAGTCGCCGAAGGCCTCGGCCTGTTCGACGCGCTGCTTGTAGTCGTGAACGGCCTGCTTTTCCGCCTCGAGTACGCATTGCAGCATTTCACGCGGTTCATGCGCTTGCGGCACCTCTCTGGGCGTGGTCGTCGGTTCGCCCCCGAGCGCCGCGATTTTGTCAGACAGGAACTGGGCATGTCGCTGTTCGTCGGCGATCTCCGCCTGGAACAGGTTTCGCAGCTCGTTTCGATACGGGCCGGTCAGCGTGGCCGAGTAGTGCAGGTACATGATCATGGCCTGCAATTCGCCCGCCAGATCTTCGTTCAAGCCGCGGATTAACTCCTGGGCGTTGCCTTGCTGGGAGCGGTCGGTAGTCTTCGGAGCTTCTTTGGTGGTCGTCGCCATGGTCGGGGGCCCTTATTCGTGAAAAAAAGCGGGTGTCGGTCGTTCCCTTCGCGCCCACGCGCCCCATCGGCGCCCGACTAACGCTCGGCATGGAATGCGGGCGGCGCCGTGCGATCGATGGGGCGGGGCGGCGATGTCTATGTCTCAAGGCATTGCAAATGATGCGCCGACTTGCCGCCGTTTCCCTAGGGCGAGGGGGCGACGTTGTGGATTTAACGCGCCAACTGGGGGCGGGGGCTCCCGCCGACCTTGTGACGGCGCCGCTTATGACGTTCGCAGCGGCTGGAAACTGGCCGACGCAGCGCCAGGGAGGCCTCTGAGCCGCCATCTCGCCCGGGAGCTGGGCGGCTATCCGGCGCGCCGTTACTGCTCCGATGCCAGCGAGTGATCGCCCAGAGTGTCTTCCACGTAAAGCATGCGCACCAGATTGATGATCGTGAGCAAGAAAGGGGCCGCGACCAAAGCGCCGAGCGGGCCGCCTAGCATGCTGAACGCCAGGACGGCCAGAATCAGCAAAGCGGGCGGTAGTTTTACGGTCCGCATCTGCACGAGCGGAATCAGCACGTAGCCTTCCACCGCGTTGATGCCTACGTACAGCAAAGCAACGTAGAACGCCTGCGACGGGCCTTGCGCCGAGGCCAGTAAAATCGCAGGCACTCCGCCCAGAATCGGTCCCAGGTTCGGAATGGCGTCCAGGGCAAAGGCCAACAAGGCCAGAGCGATCGGCAGTCGCGCCCCCAACAGCCAGAGGCCGAAGCCCGTCAAGATTCCCACCGCGGTCATCGAGACCAACTGGCCGATGAGCCACCATCGCAAGGCGTCGCCCGTTTCCTGCAACACGTGACGCAGCCGATCACGGCGACGCATTGGAAACAGATGCAAAAACCCCCGCAAATACCAGCCGGGCTGAACCGCTCCGTACAACCCGACGAAGAGTATCACGACCAGATCGACGAGAAAGCCTAACAGACCGGACACGACACCCGTCGCCGGCGCCAGCACATCTTGCGGAGAAACCGATTGCGCCGCCTGCGGGAGGCGGCTGGCGAGCCGCTTGCCCCAAGTCGTCTGTTCCATTCGGTTGCGCAACTGTTCAACGGAATTGGGCAGCGCCTCCGCTAATTCATCGAGCTGCTGCGATACGCCCGCTCCGACCAGCCAGCCGAGCAGACCGATGCCGCCGAGCAGCGCCAGCACGACGACAGCCACCGACCAGCGATAGGGAATGCCCGTGAAGCGCTTGAGCCACGCCGCCAGGGCTTGCAGCAGCACTGCCAGAAGCATGCCCGCAAACGCCAGCAGAAACACGCGCCGCGTGTACCAGAGCAGAAGCGCCAGCATGATGATCGCTGCGCCCATTCCCACCGCTGTGAGAGCCCGCAGCACGAATTCGCGATTCACGCCTTTCGGCGGTTCGTCCGCAGGGTCGATGATTGCCTCCCTTCTTATATCTCGGCGTCGTCCATCTAGCGTCGCTAACCTTAATCGCGTTCGAAGTCGCAGGCGCTACAACACCCATCGCTTTCGCTCCGCCGCCGCTGCGGTGCAAGATGCGCGCCGTACCGGCTTTCTTCGCAGACAAGGTCGAGCGACATGCGGCGCCGCAGCGTCTGCGCGACGGCGGGTTCGAGCATGCCTCAAGACCGCCAGTTGTCAGTGGATAGACCTCGAGCGTACAGTACTCCTCACGCTCCGTCGTGAGGGGAGCCCCGCTTGGCGCAGCCGTCGGCCACGGCTTGCACTACGCAGGGGGGGCATGGCCGGATTACGGCCAATTTGTCGTCCGCTTCCGCTGCCCGCTGAACGTTAGGCAGAAACCGCCGACCACGCGGGACAGGAGCGTGACAATAAGGCAGACGATGGATACGATGCGGCTTGCCATAACCCGCTCTGTGCGCGCCAGGCTGCATATTTGCCATCGTATTCCCATGCTGGCGCTGTCGACGGGAAAGCGTAGCGCGTCGAATTCGGGATCGGCATGTTCATCGACGGCAACCTTTCAAACCTGACGCCTGCCCAGCAAGACGTTGTGCTTGCCAAGCCCTATTGGCGCATGTGCGCGTTCGCTTCGATGCTGAATTGGCGCGGTCTCAGATTGACATGGATTCAGTTTACCGATGAGGATGCGGCAGCCTGGCCGACTGTGCCCGAATCAAAAATTCTCGTTTCGTATGTCACCACGGACCAGGAATTTCATCTCCAAATCAACGAGCTTCCCGATCAACCCGGCCTCCACAACGCTACGGCCGGGCCGTTTCGGTATGGAATCCCGCAGTCAGCCATCGGCTGCATCGCTTCGAGCTATCCGGCAGCGACGCTGATCTCGCCACCGAGGTGCGACGGCTCAAGCCATTTTTGGACCGGCAGCAATTTCGCAACCCTGCCCGTAGAGCTGCATGGAAGAGGCGCACCCTGAGTTCCTCTTGAAGATGAACAAGAAGTGACATCTCCTTCTCGGCCCAGCACCCGAACCAGCAGGGGCTAGCCGTGCAGGCGTGAGCTTTCGATCACGCTTTCGATGGGCTGCGATCCCAGACGCCTTTCTACCTTCGGGGCATTCGCGTTTTCTTCTCGCTGGAAACTTGGACTAGGCGGAGCCGCCCGCAAGGCGATAGACATTCCGGCCCATCGCAGCGGCCGACATACGCTGTGACGCCGAGTAAAGAGGGCAAAGACTGGGCGTCTTTGAATTCGCTCTCATGGCGAAGGCGGATAAAGCCGCACCGCAACGCCTGGAAGCTCTGCTCTCACTCTTTCCAATGTGCCATTTGACACTGACGGCCAAAGCCACAGTTCTTTCAGGCCACGCAAGCATTTGATGCGTTGCGCTTCGTCAAACATCTCGGACTCCGTTGGCGGAGGCAGGTACGCTAGATTCACCATCTCAACATTTTGGAAATAGTCATCGCCGATCAATTGCCGCAGCCATTTAGGACCGGACGGCTCGCGGATGGCAAGGTCATTGGCTTGATGAAAGCCACAGTCCGGGACGTGTTGCCAGTTGTATCGCACAACCCCGCCCAACGCTTCAATCGCCTTAACCGCCTTTCGCTGCTGGCTCGCGTTGTTGACCGCAAAGCCCAGATAAACGGCAAATGCAGTGACCAGTACAAACGAAGTTCGAATGCTAAAGCTGAGACTCGCTTTTCGCATGATCGTGGGGCGTGCGTCCATAAGGATGCAGTGATTCCGACGGACCTGTACGCTAGACATTATTCCACAAGGACATGCTCTCTTTGCCCATGCGAGTCAGAAGTGCGCGGCTAAATTCGTAGCCGTGATTTGCGGCAATCGGCTTGAGGCATCACATGCACGCCGCCCACGGTATTGCCGGCGGATGTGCAGCGAAAGATCGTGCCGGCTTGCCGGGAGAGAGTTTCTCGCCCGCTGTCTTTAGCAACTTACGTCCCGAGCATTTCGCCACGGCTGCTGATTCTTCGCTTTGTCGAGTCTAGCAATTGCGGTTGCCAACTCCAAGCAGCGAGGGCCCTTGGCGACCGAGTGTACCGTAGGCCTCACGCTCCGCCGTGAGGGGACCCAGCTCGGCGCGGCCGTCGGCCACGGCTTGCACCACGCGGGAGCGTGATGGCCACAGTACGACGAATTCGCCGTCACGCCATCGAGGCGCACGTCGATGCCGCCAGCGTGTGAGGCCGCACGCCGTCGTGGTAGCAACTGCAGTTGCGACCTGAAGTTTTCGCCGTTTTCAGCGCGATGTCCGCCAGCTTGATGAGCCCCACCGAGTCGCCGCCGTGCGGCAGTTGGGCCACGCCGCCGCTGACGGTCACGCTCAGTTCGGCGCCTTCTGCGCAGCTTGCAGGCGGCGGTCGCACGGCGGATGCGTTCGGCGACGGCCAGCGCGTCGTCCAGTTCGGCATGTGGCAGCACGATCGCCAGCTTGGCGTCTTCATAGCGCGCGGCCATGTCCAGGTGAGGCCGCATGGCCGTGCGAATGATCTGCGCGATGGTCCGCAGCACGACGTCTCCGACCAATTGTCCGTGCGTCCGGTTCAAGCTCCTGAGCTGATCGAGATCCAACAACACGAGACAGAGAGGCTCGCCGCCCAGGTTGTGTTCGGAAATGCGATGCCGCAAGGCCTCGAAGAAGCAGCGGCGGTTCAGCAAGCCCGTCAAAGGGTCGGTATTGGGATCGGCGGGTTGCGATTGCAACTGCCGGGCCAGCGCCTGAAGCTCCTCCGTGCCGAGATTGATCCCATTGCGCCTCCGCCGGACTCGGGCGAAATGGCTTCGCACCTGGCCCCGTCGTGCAGGTGCGCGCAGTTGCGCCCCGCCTCGCGTGAGGCCGCCAGCGCAGTGAACGTCCGCTCGACGAGCGTCTCGGCGTCGTCGCCGGGCAGCGCTTCGGTCACGCCTTCGCTGACGGTGATCTTGACGGGCGTTTCCTCCACGCGGAACTCGCGGCTTTCGACCGCGCTGCGCACGCGCTCGGCCGCCTGCTTGGCGCCGCCCAGGTGCGTGCTGGGAAACATCACGGCGAATTGATCTTCCGAGTAGCGGGAGATGAAATCCATGGCCCGCATTGTTTCATTGAGAATCTGGGCCACGCCGCGCAGCACGTCGTCGGCGGCGTCCTGGCCGTGTTCCTGCTGCAACTCCCGCAGGTTGTCGACGTCGATCAGCACGATCGACAGCGGCGTGTCGAGCTGCTGCCACTGGGCCACGCCGCGGCGCAATTCGTCGTCGAAGCCGCGGCGGTTCGGCAGCCCGGTGACGAGATCGGCCATGGCGGCGGCGGCCTGGGCCTCGATCACCTCGGCCTGCTCGCACAACTTGAGCTTGGCTTGCGACAACTGGCTGGTGAGTTCCTCGTTGATCTGGACGATTTGCGATACCGCGTCGACCACGGCCCGATCTTTCGGGCTCTTGCAGGAAGACCGCAGCGTAATCAGCTCCTGGCTGATGGCGTCGACCCGGCTGAGGTGCTGGCCGACGCGGCCTGCCACGTCGCAGGTCAAATCGTGGAGCTGCCGCAACGAGTCGATCGCCGCTTTGGCGTTGAATGCATCGTGCGAGCTGTTGGCGTCGCGGATCCACCAGCCAATCGCAATGCCGCCGACCAGGTCGACGATCAAAACGAACGCGCTGATGAGTACTAGCCAGTCGAAGTGAGTCACGCGGAGAGCCTTGGCGACGTGCTTGCTGGCTGCTTGTCGAATGAATAGCGAACGCCTTCCGACCCGCCAGCGGAGGCGACCGCCCCAGCCATGAGCGCGAAGAATCGCCTATATAGTTCCCTTAGGTTCCTGACGGCGAAAGTCAATCAGCGTTTCTCGCCGGCGCGGCGATCGCCGCATCGACGGACGGCACGACGAGCAAAGCCGGCGCAATCCGACCGTTTGCGGTCGCCAACAGGCGCCGGCTGCCACCCGAGCTCTCCTGCTGCGCCTGGCGCTCGGATCGGCCATCAGCCGATCAGCTTGGCCACCATAAAGGCCGTGGCCGCCGCAAAGCCGCCGACGGCGACCGTTTGCCAGGCGCTGCGCCAGGGACGCGGCGTGGTGAACCGCCCTTTGATATAGCCGAACGCGAAGAGCGCGATGATGGTGATCGCGATCGAGCCGATGAGCCCTTGGTGTACCGACGGAAAACCAAGCCAAGGCAAGACGATGTAGGGAGACAGCGGCACGAATCCGCCGACGATGTAAGATAGCGCAATCGTCAGCGCGCGGCGGCGGCCCGCTTTGGGTCGGGCTCTTCCAGTCCGAGTTCAAACCGCATCATGAAATCGACCCAGCGGTCGCGATTGGATCGCAAGGCGGCCACCGCGCTGGCGATCGCCTGGTCGTCCAGGCCGTAGTTGCGAAAAATCTCGGCGACTTCCGCCGCTTCGACCTCCGGCACGTCATAGGTCTCTTGCACTTCGCGCGCTCGTTCGGAAGCGAAATGTTCGGCGTCGGTCTTGGCGGCCAGGTATCCGCCCAATCCCATGGCGATGGAGCCGGCGGCGATCTCGGCGACGCCGGCCGTGACGACGATGCCGGTCGCTTGCACGGCGCCCGACAGCCCTGCGGCCAAAGCGAAAGGCACCGTCAAGCCGTCGGACATGCCGATCACGACGTCGCGCACGGTCTCCGAGGCGGTGAAGTGCTTTTCGACGTGCGGGGTTTGAGGCATGCGTTCCCCTTGCGGTAGTGTTTTCGAAGCGGTCGACCGGCGGATCCGCCGGCCGGAGTTCAGTCGATCACGATGTCGGCTTTCGTGCTTTCGACGATGGCGAGCAGTTCGGCGCGTTCGGCGTCCGGCACGCCAAAGTGGTCGAACGTTTGTTGCAGGTCGTCCAGAAAGGCCAGCCACTCCTGCTGCGTAATGTCCAACTCGGCGTGCGAATCGCGCATCGTGCGGCCGGTGTAGATTTGCGGCCCGCCGGTCGCCTGGCAGACCTGCTCCGTCACCAGGTACTTGAAACCAGCTCGCGTGCGACGCGATGGTGCGCCTCGTCAACCTTGGGATTCGCATTCAAGCGAGGGTCGTCCATCACGCGGTCGATGAAGTCGTCTACCACGGCGGCGATTGCGTACACGCCGCCCAAGCGTTCGTAGAGCGATCGCGCGAGGGAGGGCGGTGGACTATCGGAGTTCATAGTCGTTGTCTCATGGCGGAATGGCGGAATCTGAAAACGTTCTGCGAGCAAGCAAAGCAAACTGATAATAGCGGGCAATTGCCGCTTGACCAGCGCTCGTCGACCGGCGCACTGCGCTTGATGGATCGCTCTCAACGATGCCGTGCCGGAAGGGCGGCGGACAAAGCTGAAGAAAAGTTCTTGGTTGCCGGAGAAATTTAGCGAGGGTAATTGCTTGCTTACCGCCGCAAATGTTGGCATTATCAAAAGGATTTGTAACCTTGCCTGGGGCCCCGCCTTTCCCGATAGAATTTGCATGGACTCGACTTCCAGCCCATCCCCCGCCACGACCATCGCCCCCCCCGCTTCGAGCGACAAACCCGAGTTCGAATCGCCCCATCCGGGCGTTTCCGCAATGCCTCGCTGGACGACGGGCGAATTGCCTGATGCGCCGGTGTTTACCTGGAAGAACTGGGCCTCCATGTTGGGACCGGGTCTGCTGATGGGAGGCGCGGCCATCGGCGGCGGCGAATGGCTGATGGGGCCGCTGGTCACCGCCCGCTACGGCGGGGCGCTGCTGTGGCTGGCGACGCTCAGCATCCTCTCGCAGGTGATCTATAATCTCGAAATCAGCCGCTACACGCTCTACAGCGGCGAGCCGATTTTCACCGGAAAATTCCGCACGCCCCCCGGGCCGATGTTCTGGCTGATGATCTACTTGATTCTCGATTTTGGGGCCGTGTTTCCCTATCTGGCCTCCAGCGCCGCCACGCCCGTCTTTGCGCTGATGTATCAGCGCATGCCCGATCCGAACTCGCTCGACGTGCTGTTCAGCTTGCTCGGCTTCGACGTCACGGACAAGAGCCTGCTCACCGGCATCGGCGCCGCCATTTACGTGCTGGCCATGGTTCCCCTGATTTTCGGCGGCAAGGTTTACAACTCGCTCAAGGTCGTGATGTCGTTCAAGATCGTCACGGTCTTCGGCTTTTTGATGGTCGTGGCGTTTCTCTATTCGCAGCCCAGCACCTGGAGCGAGATCGCCAGCGGTTTCGTCAAATTCGGCAACGTGCCGGTCACGCGCGGCGAAGATCTCAACGGCAACGGCAAGCTCGATCCGGGCGAAGACTGGGACGGCGACGGCCGGTTGGACGTGGTCGAGGATGAAATCGAGGGCAAGCCCGGCGAGTTCAACGACGTGGATGAAGACGGCATCCGCGACGGTGACAACGTCGACAACATCTTCCTCTCGCTGGCCGAAGGGCGCGGCTTTCCAGACATCAACTTCAACATGATCGCCATCCTGTGCGCGATGGTCGCCATCTCGGGCCAGGGGGGCTTGTCGAACACGCCGCTGAGCAATTACACGCGAGACCAGGGCTGGGGCATGGGCTCGCACGTCGGCGCCATTCCCAGCGTCGTCGGCGGCCACCATTTGCAGTTGTCGCACGTCGGCTGCGTATTCGAGGTCACCGAAGAATCGCTGCCGCGCTGGCGGCGCTGGTATCGGCACGTGATGCGAGATCAATTGGTCGTGTGGATGCCCGCCTGCTTCATCGGGCTGGGGCTGCCCAGCATCCTGTCCGTGCAGTTCCTGCGGCGCGGAACCCAGGCCGACAACTGGACCGCGGCCGGCATGACCGCCACCAATATCGGCGAGTACGTCAACGGCATTCATGGCGCCATATGGGGCAACTTTTTCTGGTTCATGACGCTGTTCTGCGGGCTGCTGGTGCTGGCGCCGACCGCCTGCAGCACGGCCGACGGCGCGATTCGCCGCTGGCTCGACGTCTTCTGGACCGCCAGCCCGCGGCTCCGCCGCGTCGATCCGCGCGCCATCGGCAAGCTCTACTTCGGCGTACTCTGCGCTTATGTCGGGCTGGGGCTGCTGATGCTGTTCCTGGTCGAAGGCAAGTTGCTGCTGGTCATTGCCGGCAACTTCTTCAATTACGCCCTGGGCTTCAGTTGTTGGCACGCGCTGGCGGTCAACGTGATCCTGCTGCCGCGCGAGCTGCGGCCGAACTGGTTTATCCGAATTGCGTTGTTCATGGCCGGATTGTTCTTTATATTCGTCGCCGGACTGACGAGTTATACGCAGTTGGTAAAAGCCGGCTACTTGGGCTGAGCTTCAAGCAGACCGGCTTTCCTTGGCGTCTTTCGTGCAGCTTGTATCCCTTTGCGGAGCAGCGCAAATGCTCGAGATTTCCGGGGATTTTCCGGTGGACGCCCGCCGCGGCTCGCGGCGGCAGTTGCTCGCCCTCGGCGCCGCTGCCGTTTGCCGGGTTGTCGCTTGGCGAAGTGCTGGCCGCACGGCAGGTCCAGGCCGCCGAGCGGCGCCGCGATACAGCGGTGATCTTCTTCTGGCTGGCCGGCGGACCGTCGCATATCGACATGTTCGATATGAAGCCGCGGGCGCCCGCTGAGATTCGCGGCCCGTTTCGCCCGATTTCCACCAGCCTGCCGGGCTTCGACGTTTGCGATCTGCTGCCCAAGCACGCGCCGCTGGCCGACAAGTTGACCGTGATCCGCTCGCTGCACCACAACCTGAGCGTTCACGACGACGCTTCACACTGGGTGCAAACCGGCTACCCGCTGCTGAGTGCTCGCGAGCGGGGCCAGCAGCAACCGGCGCAAGGCGCCGTGGTCTCGCGGCTCCGCGGCCCGCAGCGGCCCGGCATGCCCGCCTATGTCTGCATTCCGGAAGCGTACAACTCGCGTCAGGGCTTTTATCAGCGCGCCGCATATCTCGGCGCACGCTGTAATCCTGTCGATGCCGGCGGCGACCCGAAGCTGGGCAACTACCGGTTGCCCGAGTTCGCTTTGCCCGACGGCATGACGCTGGAGCGGCTGGCGCATCGCCGCGGACTGGCGCCGCTGGTCGACGGTTTGGCGAAGCAAGTCGAGACCGGCGGAGAACTGGCGGCGATGAGCGAGATGCAACGCCAGGCGTTCGAACTGATCGCCGGTCCGCAGGCTCGCGAGGCCTTCGACGTAACGCGCGAGCCGCAATCGCTACGAGACAAGTACGGAACGCACGCCTGGGGACACGCGGCGCTGTTGGCCCGGCGGCTGGTTGAAGCGGGCGTGACGTTCGTCACGATCAACCTGTACGAGAAAGACGTCGACTGGTGGGACGACCATTACACGATCGAAAAGAACCTGCGCAAGCGCCTGCCGCCTTACGATCAGGCGTTCTCGGCCTTGATTGAAGACCTGCATCAGCGCGGCCTGGCGGAACGCGTGCTGGTCGTCGCCTGCGGCGAGTTCGGCCGCAATCCGCGCATCGACAAGAACGCCGGCCGCGGCCATTGGCCTCGCGCCATGACCGCCGTGCTCGCCGGCGGCGGCATTCGCACCGGGCAGGTCATCGGTTCAACCACCGCCGACGGCGGCGAACCGGCGGACCGTCCGCTTCTGCCCGGCGATCTGCTGGCCAGCATCTACCGCGTGCTGGGCATCGATCACGAGCAGACGCTGCCCGATCTGCAGAACCGGCCCGTGCGGCTGGTCGACGCGGGCGAGCCAATTCGCGAACTGTTTTAGCCGCTTGTAGCGGTCGCCACTGCGGCCGATAATGGCCCTGGTTGATTCGCCCGCCGCCTTACCGTGCGGTTTTGAGCCTGCCTCAAAACGCGCGCGCCGAGATTCCGGAGATATTGCCGATGCGTTGTTGCGTCCTGCTTGTTGGCTTGATGTTCTGCACGATTGCCGCTTCTTCCGCACGCGCGGCGGACTGGCCCCAGTTCCGCGGCCGCAACTGTTCAGGCCGTGCCGAAGGCAAAGGCGAATTGCCGGCGGAGATCGGACCGGACGTCAACGTGATCTGGAAAACGGCGCTGCCGCCCGGTCACTCGTCGCCGGTCGTGTTCGGCAAGCGGATTTACCTGACGGCCGTGCGCGACGAACAACTGCTCACCATCGCCCTCGAGCGCAGCACGGGCAAGATCCTGTGGGAAGTCGAAGCGCCGCACGAGAAGCTGGAAACGATCCACCGCATCGGCAGCCATGCCCAGCCTAGCCCCGCGACCGACGGCGAGCGCAGTCGTCAGCATGTTCGGCTCCAGCGGGTTGTACTGCTACGACGCTGAGGGCAAGCTGCTCTGGAAGCGCGCGATGGGGCCGTTCAACAACGACTTCGGCGCCGGCAGCTCGCCGGTCATCTCCGGCGACCGCGTGATTCTCTGCCAGGACCACGACACCGACTCGTTCCTGGAAGCCTTCGACGTACGGACCGGCAAGACGATCTGGCGCACCGACCGTTCCGAGTTTCCTCGCAACTTCTGCACGCCGGTGATCTGGGAAGTCGACGGCGGCAAGCAGATCATCGTGGCCGGCACGCTCCGCGTAGTCGGCTACGATTTCGACACGGGCCGCGAGTTATGGACCGTGCGCGGCATCGCCCGTACGGTCTGCATGACGCCGGTCGTCGGCGATGACGGCATGCTGTACGTCGCCGGTTGGTCGGCCGGGGGCGACGCCAACGAGCGGATCACGGTCGAGCCGTTCGAAAAGGCGGCGGCCAAGTACGACGCCAACGGCGACAACTTGTTCCAGGAAGACGAACTGCCGGCCGGCGATATCAAGCGGCGTTTTTCGCAGGTCGATCGCGACAAGAGCGGCGGCATTACGCAGGCCGAGTACGAATACTTCCGCGGCCTGTTCGATCAATCGCGCAACGTGGTCATCGCCATCAAGCCGGGCGGTTCCGGCGACGTGACGAAATCGCACCAGTTGTGGGAGAGCGACAAGTTCGTGCCTTTCTGCTCCTCGCCGCTGTATTACCAGGGGCTGGTTTTCACGGTCAAAGACGGCGGCATCTTTTCCTGTCTCGACGCCAAGACGGGCAAGATGCTGAAGTACGGCCGGCTCGGAGCGACCGGCAATTACTACTGCTCGCCGGTGGCCGGTGACGGCAAGATCTACGTGGCCAACGAGCAAGGGCAATTGAGCGTGGTCAGCGCCGACAAGAGCTGGAAGACGATCAGCACCGCCGATTTCGGCGAGGACGTCTACGCCACGCCCGCGTTGGTCGACGGCAAGATCTACTTCCGCACCGCCGGTCACTTGTACTGCTTCGGCCTCACACAGCCTTAGGGAACAACATGAATTGCGGCAGCCTGGTAACGGCCTACACGACAAAAAATCCCAGCGAGGCGGAGGTGGTTCGCTTGGCGCTGGAAGCGGCCGGCATTCTGGCCACGCTGAGCGGCGGACGACAGGCGGGGCTGACCGGCGCGGTCGATATCGACGTGATGGTCCGGGCCGAAGACGCCGCGGCGGGCCCAGGAATTTCTTGCCGAGCACCAGGCGTTTCCGGTCAGCGATCAGGAGGTCGAACAAGCGGAGCTGGAAAGCGAAGAAAAGGGTGGCGGCGAGGAACCGCCTGGGTCAAGATAGAGCCCACGATGATCAGGGTCTCTCACTTTTTCATGATGGATAAGAACTTGGTGATAGACGCGGGCGCCTGGGGCTGAGCCTAGGCGAAGCCCCAGAATGAGTTCGGTCTGGGGCACGCTGCGCTTTGCCCCAGGCACCCCCAACCCATTTTGAAAAAAGGAAAGGCCCTGCCACGATGATGCCCAGGCGGCGGACGAAGAGTCCGCAGCGCAATGCAGGCTATCAGATTGACCCACGGCGATGTGACACCCACGATGACGGAACAACTTTCGAGACGCAAAGCAATGACCAAGGCCGGAATCACGACGGCCGCAGCGCTGGGCGCGGCGTCGCTCGGCGCCGCCCTACAAGCCGAGGCGGCCGACGGGCGGCCGGCGGACGAACCGTTCGGCTACTGTCTGAATACCAGCACCATCCGCGAACAGAACGTCGGCATCGTGAAGGCGGCCGAGATCGCCGCCGAAGCCGGCTATCAGGGCATCGAACCCTGGATCCGCGAAATCGATGATTACGTCCAAGGCGGCGGCTCGCTCAAGGATCTGGCTAAGCGGATCGCCGATCTTGGGCTGAAGGTCGAAAGCGCCATCGGCTTCGCCCGCTGGATCGTCGACGACGACGCTGAGCGAGCCCAAGGCTTGGAAGAAGCCCGGCGGACGATGGATCTGGTGGCCCAACTGGGAGGCACTGCGCATTGCCGCGCCGCCGGCAGGCGCCACCGACAAGCCGCCGCTCGATCTGTTTCAGGCCGCCGAGCGCTATCGCAAGCTGCTCGAACTGGGCGGCACGGATGGGCGTTGCGCCGCAGTTGGAAGTTTGGGGCTTTTCCAAGAACCTCAGCCGTTTGGGCGAGACGGCGCTGGTGGCGATCGAGAGCGGCCATCCGCAAGCCTGCGTGTTGCTGGACGTCTACCATCTCTACAAGGGCGGTTCCGGATTCAGCGGCCTGAAGCTGCTAGGCGGGCGCGGCATGCACGTGTTTCACGTGAACGACTATCCGGCCGAACCCGCCGCCGATAAGATCTCGGACGCCGACGCGCGTTTATCCGGGCGATGGCGTAGCGCCGCTGAAGCAGATCTTTCGAGACCTGCACGACGGCGGCTTTTGCGGCGTCCTGTCGCTGGAGCTGTTCAATCGGTCCTATTGGAAGCAGGACCCGTTGCTTGTCGCCCGCACCGGTTTGGAAAAGACTCGCGCTGCGGTTCGCAGCAGCCTGGCGGCTTCGGGATCTTGAGGATCCTGCGGTCGTTTCAAGCACTGGAACGGTTGTCGAGGGCGTCGCCTTTCGCTCTGCGAGAAGACTAGCGTTTCGGGGAGCGAAATGCGATAAACTGCGCCAGCGATCGGCGATCGGGCAAGCACTACGGAAAGCTCTTGGCATGCTGTTTTTGGATCAGTCGCTCCCGACCGCCGCAGAGAATCTGGCCCTCGATGATGCACTGTTGGAACAGGCTGAAGCGAGCGATGGCCCGCAAGAATGTTTGCGGCTCTGGGAGCCTAGCGCTCCGCTGGTCGTAATCGGCCGCAGTTCGGAGCTGTCCGTCGAAGCGAACGAGGCGGCTTGCCGTGCGGCCGGTGTGCCGGTCTTGCGCCGCAGCAGCGGCGGGGCGGCGATTGTGACCGGGCCGGGATGTTTGATGTACTCCGTCGTGCTGAGCCTTGCGTTGCGGCCGCATCTGCGATCCATCGACGAAGCGCATCGCGCCGTGCTGGGCAAACTGGTCGAGTGCTCTGCCCTCTCGCCGCCGGCGTGCAGCGGCGCGGCACGAGCGACCTGGCGATCGGCGAACGCAAGTTCTCGGGCAACAGCCTGCGGCTGAAGCGCAAGCACCTGCTCTATCACGGTACGCTGCTCTACGACTTCCCGCTCGAGTTGATCGGTAAATGCCTGGGCCAACCGCCGCGCCAGCCCCAGTATCGCGCCGGGCGCTGCGCACGGAGAATTCGTCATGAATCTGCCGGCGGCAGTCGGCGCCTTGCGTCAGGCGCTGGTCGAGACCTGGAACGCCCGCGAGCCGTATATCGATTGGCCATGCGAACGGACCGAGCGACTCGTTGCCGAAAAGTATGCGAAGCGCGAGTGGAATGCGAAGCGATGACTGCGCCGCTCGCTCACACCAGCCCCCAGCGTTTGCGCAACACCCATTCCAATGCCAGCACGCTGACGAAGATCAGGAAAAAGGGCCAACGGTCCCAAAGCGTTTCTTTGGATTGCGTTTCGATTTCCAGCGACTTGGCGCCCGCCTTGAGTTCGTCGAGCAAACCGGGAAGCTGTTCGGGCGCCAGGCTCTTGCCTTCGGTCATGGCCGCCAGGCTTTCCAGGGCGCCGACGTCGGCCGCCGGGTTGTTCAATTCCAAGTCCTGGTCGTAGACCAGGAACCGCGCTTGCGAGGCGCCGAGCGGTTCCGAGTCGTGCTTGACGTTCACGACCACGGTATAGTCGCCCGCGTCCTGGGCGTCGAGGAAGGCGCCTCGCATCTCGTCGCCTTGCTTGCGCAGCGTGACGGGAATCCGCTTGCCGTCGGGCCGCACCACTTCGGCTTCGAACGCGCCGTCGACGATCGGTTCTCCTTCGGCCGTGTTGGCGCCGGCGGAGAACTCGACGCGCGAGCCGGGAGCGTGCCGGCGCCGATCGAGCTTGACCCACACCCGGCCTTCGTTGCTTTCGTCCTTGCGCCAGCCAAAGTACGACCTGCCGCCAGAACCGCTTGTGTTCCGCTTCGTGGCCTTCCATCCACCAGTGCCAGGTGGAATCGCCGGCAAAGGCCAGCACGCGACCGTTGCCGAAATTGCTGGCGACGAGCAGCGGCTGTCGATCGTCCGATTCCGCCAGCACGTTGGCGCCCTGCTTCAAGCCCGCAAAACGGTTGGCGCCTTCCAGCGGCGGCAGCCGCGCCAGGCAGCCGCGTTTTTTTCTTTTTCGCTCGCCGGCGCCAGCAGCATTAAGAACTGGGAGACGCCGTACGTCGTGGGCTGCATCTTTGCCTTGCCGCCCAGGTGCAGGTCTTCGCGGATGTTTTCGCCGAACTGTTGCCGCTCAAACCGTCCGATCTGGATCGGCAGCACGTCGGCCAAAACGGTGCTGCCGTAGCCGCCGGCGCCGAAGCTGTGCAGGCCGCCCATCATGATCAACCCGGCCCCTTGCTCGACGGTGGCGCGAAGTTGCTCCAACTCTTCCTCCTCGAAAGCGCCGGAATCGAGATCGCCAAGCATGTAAACGTCGTATTTGCCGGGCTTGAGCCGTTCGAGAAGATCGGGGGGGCGGGTCTCGTTCCGATCGGCGCGGATGCGGATGTAATCGAGCTTGATGTCGGGCGAGGCGTCGAGCGACCAACGCAGGAACTTCTGTTCCGGAGACAGCGAGCCATCCAGGTAGAGCACGTTGACGCCGCCTTTCAACACGGTCACGAAGGTGCTCATCTCGTTGTTGGTCGTGACCAACTCGCCGGGCTGTTCGGCCGCGCGGAGCGTGATCTTGAACTCTCCGGGAACCTTGGGCGTGTAGACCAGCTCGACCGGCAGTTGCTCGCCGTCCTGCCGCGCTTCGAGCTGGCGCGTGGCGACCGGCTCCATCTTGCCCGGCGCCGTCTCGACCAGCAATTGGATGGCCACTTGCTGGTTCTCCAGCCCCGCCAACCGTACGGCGCCGGCGACGGGCAACTTGTTTTTGACGAACACCCGCTCGGCAGCCAGCATGTCTTCAATCGCCGCGTCGCGAGATTGTCCCGGTCCGCGGGCCTGGCCGAACGGGATGGCGTACAGCCGGCAACCGAGATCGGCCAGTCGCCGGGCGGCCAACTGCGGCGGCATGTCGTGCGGCGGATAGGCCCGCTGCGCCCGTCGCTGAGCAACAGCACGCCGGAGAGCCGCTTGCCGGCCTCGGCCTTCACCGCTTCGTCAATTGCGGCGCCGATGGCCGATTGTTCGCCCGCGGGCTGTTCGTCGAGCTGGAGCTGCTGTGGCTGATAGTCGAGCTTTTGCAGGCCGCTGTCGAATTCGTAGACCTTGATCTCCAGGTCTTCGGCCAGCTTGTCCAGTTGCGGCAGCGCATCTCCCAAGGCCCCCTTCAGCACTTCCCAGCGGCTCTTGTCGCCCACGGCGTCGGTTACGAGCATGCTGCGAGAGCGATCGACGAGCACGATCAAGGTGGCCGATTGTCTGGTCGTCTTGGTGCGGACGATCGTCGGCCGCAGCATGGCCAGCGCCATCAGCAGAATGACGATCAACCGCAGCGCCGCCAGCACGCGACGACGGCCGGGCGTCAGCTTGCTGCCGCTGGGCCCGAACCAGAGCAGGACCGTGAGCAAGGCGATTGCCAAGGCAACGACCCACGCGCCCTTCCACGGGAGACACGGAGAGTCGAACGATATTGGCGAGGAGAAGGCGGCTCATGACTCTCGATAAAAGCGGTTCGCCAGCACCTGCTCGCAGCCCAGGATGGCGACGATCAGCAACATCAGCAGCGGAAACAGTTCTTGTCCCACGCGGCCGGCGCTGACGTCGCGATCGATTTCTTCCTGGTTGTGCGCCAGACGGAATTGCGACTGTCCGAATACGTCGGGCAGGCGGGCTTCGTCGAACCGCTGCAAATCACTTGCCGTCACGGGGAGATTCACGCTGAAGCCGCGATTCAGGCCGTCGGCTTCTCCGCCGGCCTTGATGCGGTAGTTGCCGATGCGATCCGTCGCCGGAATGATGATCGCCTGCTGTTTGTCGTCGATCGTCTGGCGAAACGAGTCGCCGCGGGGCGTGGAAAGCAGGTACGTCGAGTACGGCTGGTTCTGCGTCAACGGCAATACGGCCGTTTCGCCCGCCAGGTAATTCAGCCGCCCTTCCGAACTGCCGGCCAGGTAAGAGAACATCTGGTCCATCAGCATCACGAAAGGCCAGGCGTCCAACCCGGTGGCCAGCCGGTTCCAGCGGTTGTCTTCCGACGTCTCGGGACCCTCCGAGACGGGCGTGGTCATGGTCGCCGCGCGACCGCGGCCCACCGGCCGTTCCAGCAGCGCCGGCTTGCCGTTACGGTAGGCGGCGACCTGGCTGACGCCTTGTGCCAGCTTGGGCAATTGCCAGTACATGTAGACCGGCAGCGCGTCCCACGGCACGGTCCCTTCCAACGGCAGGAACCGGGCGACCATCGGGTGCTGACTGCGATCGGTGGTGAGAAACAGATCGCCTCCCGGATAGCGGGCCGGCAGGGAACCCAAGGGGCCGGGCAGCAAAAGCTGCGGCGTGGGCTGATTCAAGGCCTCGGGATCGGCGGCCGCGCCAGAAAGATCGCCACGCCGCCGCCCGATTTGGCGAAAGCGCTCATTTGTTCCCAGACGGCGTTGGAGACGCGACCCGGATCGAGCAGCGCCACGACGGCCACGTCTTCCAGCGACGCTTCAGGCAACTTGTCGTAGGTCACTACCTGGCAATCAAAGCGCGCCTGGCCCGTTTTCCGCCACGCGCTCGGCGCTAACGCCTCTACCAGAAACACGGCCCGTCCTTCGGCGGGCGGCGCGGCGGCGACGAGCACTTTCCATGGAGGTTTCACTTCGACCGTGAAGTAGCGGCGATCGTCGCAGGCCAGGCCGTCGGAACCGATCAGCCGCAGGTAGCCTTGATCAGCGCCGGTCTCCAGCCCGCCCAACGAGAATTCGACGCTATGCGTCTCGCCGGGTCGGACCTCGACCGGTTGATGGCCGCGCTTTTCGGCTTCGCCCTGCTCATTGTAGAGGTAAACCTCGACGACTTTCGATTTCACTTCCCGTTCGGTGCTGAAGACTTCCGTGCCGATCATCCAGGGGCGATTGCGAGCGAGGAACTCGTTTGGCAAACGGGCTTCGCCGAGGCGCAAAGTTGGTTGGTTCCTTGATTCCCACGTCGACGACGTAAATCCCCAGGCTGTCGAGTTTGGCCAGCCGCTGGCGCAACGCCTTGGAAGCCTCCACGTCCCAGGCGGCCTGCGACAGGTCCGTAAAGACGTAGATCTCTTTGCGCTTGGGCAACGGCTCGCCGCCGATTTCGCCCTGCTCGAGCAGCTCCGCCGCCGCTTCGAGCACTTCCCAAAGCGGTTGTCCGACGGGCGTCGTCTCCATCCGGTCCAGCCGCTCCTGAGCCGCCCCCTGGTCGACCTGGAAGACCGGCAATGCCCGCTTCGAATCGAGCACGGCCACGCGGCTGTCTTCCGGCAACTGCTTGAGCAGCCAGCCGGCGATCTCGCGGCCGGCCTCCAACCGCGTGCGGTTCTCGCTCTTGTAATCCATTCGCGGCGAGGTATCGAAAACCAGCGCCGCGGCGACGGGCGCTTCTTGATTGCCGATCACGCCGGTCGACTTGATGCTGGGCCGCGCTAGCGCCGCGGCCAACAGGGCAATGGCCGCCATCCGCAGCGCCAGTAGCAACAAGTGCCGCAGTTTCATCTTGCGGCGGTTCGTATCTTGCCGCATCTGCACGAACCGCAGCGCCGGGAATTCCAGGTGTCGCGGCTGTTGACGCATCACCAGGTGCAGCACGACCGGAATCGTCGCCAAACCGGCCCCGGCCAGCAGTGCGGGAGTGACGAAGTCCATGGCTCAGCCTCGGGCCCGGCGATTGACCAGGTATTCGATCAACGCCTTGTCGAATGGCATGCTGGTGTCGATTGGCACGTAATCGACGCCGCTTTGAAGACAGTCGCGGCGGTAGCGGTCGCGGAACTGCTGCACCTCTTTCAAGTAGTCCTTGCGAAAACCGCCGGCGTCGACCTGCAGCTTTTCCTGGCTCTCGGGTTCCTCGAACTCGATCATGCCGTCAAACGGGAACTCGACTTCCGCCTCGTCCAGCACGTGAAACAAGATCACGTCATGCCCGCCGTGCCGCAAGCGGTGCAAGGCCTTGATGATCGGATCGGGATCTGCCAGCAGATCGGAGAACAGCATCACCAGGCTGCGGTGCTTGAGCATCGCCGCGATCTGGATCAGGCTTTTGGCGATCTCCGTCTTGCCCGCCGGCTGCAGCTTGGAGAGCAGCGACAGCACGTTGCCGATCTGCGTCCGCTTCGACTTGGGCGGCAGGCTGTTGCGGATCCGCTCGTCGAACGTGATCAGGCCGACCGGGTCCTGCTGGTGGACCATCAGGTAGCACAAGGCCGCGGCCAGGCAGATGCGCATAGTCGAACTTGGTCAGTTCCTGGCGATAGGTGTAGGCCATCGAACGGCTGAGATCCATCACCAGATAGCCGGTGATGTTCGTCTCGGCCTCGAACTTCTTGATGTAGTACTTGTCGGTCTTGGCATAGACCAGCCAGTCGATGTCTTGCGGATCGTCGCCGGCGCGTGTACTTGCGGTGTTCGCTGAACTCGACCGAAAAGCCATGGAACGGGCTGGCGTGCAAGCCTTGCAGAAATCCCTTGACGATGAACTGGCGCGCAGATCGAGCCGGGAAATCTGGCGAATGACTTCAGGCTTGAGATATTGTTCCGCAGATGCGGCCATTTGTATTTCTTGAATTCAGGACCAACTAACCGACATTCGAAACGGAGCCACGGATGAAACACGGATGCGTCACGGATAAGGGCGTCACGAGAAGCATTCCGGCGGAAAGATTTCGCACGGGACACGCAAACCCCGGCACGACGTCTCCGCCTTCCAGAGTGTCCGCTTCGCTCAAGGCGACGACTTGCCCTTCTCGATGGTGAATCGTGACGGTGCGATTCTTAGGATCGACGATCCAAACCTGGTGTGTCCCATGGGCCAGCCAGGCCTGCACCTTGTCGGCCGCCTGGCCCGCTCGATCACTCGGCGAAAGGACCTCGACGGCCAGGTCCGGCGCCCCTTTCCAGAATTTGCGGGATAGTCCGGTCGCGGCGAAGCACTGACGCTCAACGAACGCGATTTCAGACGCGAGCACCGTGTCGGGATCATGTTCGAGCTGGAACCCCGACTCGGCGCCAAAGATCACCCCCAGGGCGTGCTCCATCACGAAAGCTCCCAGCCGGATCGTCAACGCCGCGGTAACAACGCCATGTTCATCGCCCGTGGGACTCATCATCTGCAGCTCGCCTCGCACTAGTTCGCATCGACAACCGTCCGAGGAGAGTCGCATCAATGCATCGGCGGTAACGAGTTGCGGCGACGTCGTCATTTCGACCTCTATTTCTCGAATTTCGGAACCTCGGGCACGGGAAGTTCCTTGACCAGCCGCACGATTACGTCCTCGTTGTTCATGCCTTCGGCCTGGGCCTGGAAGTTGGTGCTGATGCGGTGCCGCAACACGGGAATGGCCATTTTTCTGATGTCGTCGATGGCCACGGAAAAGCGCCCTTCCATGGCGGCCAGCGCCTTGCCGCCGTGAATCAAGAATTGCCCCGCGCGCGGTCCGGCGCCCCAGTCGACCAACTCGCGCACGAACTCCGGCGCCGATTCATCCTTGGGCCGCGTCGCGCGCACCAGCCGCGCAGACATACTTGATGATGTATTCGCTGACCGCCACCGAGCCGACCAGCTTCTGCAGGTTCAGAATCGCTCGGCCCGAGAGCACCTTGCGGACCTCGGGCTTTTCGCCGCGCGTGGTCGCGGCCAGAATTCGTTCCTCTTCGTCGAGCGACGGATAATCGACCTTGATGTTGAACATGAAGCGGTCCAACTGCGCTTCGGGCAGCGGGTAGGTTCCCTCCTGCTCGATCGGATTCTGCGTGGCGATGGTGAAGAACGGCTCGGGCAGCGTGTAGGTCGTCTGACCGACCGAGACCTCGCGCTCCTGCATGGCTTGCAGCAAGGCGGCCTGGGTCTTGGGCGGCGTGCGGTTGATTTCGTCGGCCAGCAGAATGTTGGTGAAGATCGGCCCTTCGACGAAGCGGAAATTACGCTCGCCCGTGTTCGTCCTCTTCCAGCACGTTCGTGCCGGTGATGTCCGAAGGCATCAGGTCGGGCGTGAACTGGATCCGTTTGAAGCCCACGTCGAGGATCTTGGCCAGCGTGCTGACCATCAGCGTCTTGGCCAGACCGGGCACGCCTTCCAGCAAGCAGTGGCCGCGGGTGAAAATGGCGGCGAACAATCTGCTCGATCACCTCGTCCTGGCCGACGATGACCTTCTGCAACTCCTCCTGCATCATCCGGCGGTGCTGGCTGAATTCCTGCAGCACGTCGCCCAGGCTGCGCGGTTTGGCGGTAGACAACGCAAGTCCTTGTCAAAATAGGGTTTGTGGATTCAGCGTGGGGCGTATTGGCGCCGCATTGCCCCTGGGCGCCGGTTCGGCGAACCGGGCGTCGTTTACAGCCCCTCGGGCCTCAGCCGGCGGCGGACCCTATTGATTCTATAGGCCATGCTCACAACCAGCAACGAGCCGAGCGGGCCGCCGAGAGCCGTTGGTAGCCAAGGATTTCGGCTATTTCGGCGTTCGCAGCGTGAGTCTGGTCAGCTCCGGGCGGCAGCGCCAGCGGAGCGGGTGACGGCCCGAAATGCCGCGCGAGACATGCAACAACGTGGGCGGCTGCCAGTACGTCCCGGCCGCGTACTTGCAGCCATAAACGCTGGGCGAGTAGACCGGCCCGAACAGCGGCAATACCACCTGTCCGCCATGATTGTGGCCGGACAGCATCAAGTCGACTTGCGCGTGTCGGGCCCAGGACACGTTGTCGGGCGTATGGCTCAACAGCAGCCGAAAGGCGCCCGCGGGAGTCTGGCCAAAGTCCGGGTGCTGGCCCATCCAGGGCCGTTCGCTGCCGCCAATTGCCAGCCGGTGGCCGCGATGCTCGATGGTTGCCGTCCGTCCCGAAACGTCGCGCCAGCCGAGATTGACGAGCGCTTGCCGGATCGGCTCAGGTTCCAGGTACCAGTCGTGATTGCCCAGGATGAAATAGCAGCCCAGCGGCGCCGCCAATTGCCCCAGCGTGGCCGGCAGCCATTCGACCAGCCGCTGCTTGTCGAGCAAGTCGCCTGTGAACACAATCAAGTCAGCCTGCTGCTCGAGCGAGAGCCGCGTGACTTCCTCGAAGAAAGGTAGATCGAGCGTGCCGATAAAATGCAGATCGCTGAGATGCAGAATGTTGAGCCCATCCCATTCGGCTGGCAAGCGGGGCAATTGCAAGGTCTTGTGCGAGACTTCGATCTGAAAGATCTCGTTGCCCGGTAACCTGGCCAGCGTTTGGTAAGGCCCCGAGCCCAAAGGCCTGCGGCCCAGCCGTTCGACGACATCAACCGAATGGCTGTGATTGGATAACTGGGCCGTCGGCGGCCGCCGCAGTTGATACCGCACGGCCGTAAAAGCCAGCCCCGCAGCGCCCAACAGGCAGACGCTCAAATACGCTTGCCATCCACCGGACAAATTGGACCAGTAGCCGCCCAACAGGACGGCTGGCCCGGTGAATCCGACCTTCCAGAGCAGCAGCGGCGGGAACGCCAGCATCCAGACATCATGCGCATGGCGCACGGCTTTCAAAACAGGGCCCGGCAAGCGCAGCGCGTGCAGCCGGTTAACGGCCGTTACCGTTACTTCGCAATGGCCAGCCAGCAGAATCAGCAGAACGAGCGCGTTGATCCAGACCATATCGAAGACAGATTAGCGACCCTTGCCCTTGCGGGCTAGGCGAAATGGGGCGGTTCCGCACTCGGAAAACGGGCCGCCATGGCGAAACGAAGCAGTATACTGATAGGGAGGACTGTACCGTCTTTGCCCAGGAGTCGCGCTAACATGGCCACCGCAGAACGAACCGCCGTTTCCGATCAGCGCATTGTCATCCACGAGGTCAGTTGGGCGACCTATCAAGGATTGCTGGCTGATCGCGGCGAGCGGCCGGTTCCGTTGATGTGCTATGACCAAGGGAACTTGGAATTGATGTCGCCGTCCGACGAGCACGAGAGCAATAAGAAGTTGATCGGCTATTTGATCTTCACTTGGGCGGCCGAAAAGGAAATTCCACTCCGCAGCCTCGGTTCAACCACCTTCATTCGCGAGCAGCAGCGGCGCAGGTTCGAACCCGACGAATGCTACTACATCGAGCACGAGTCACAGATGCGGGGTAAACGAGGCATCGATTTGAACGTCGATCCGCCGCCCGATCTCGTCGTGGAAATCGACGTTTCGCGCAAATCGCTTAACAAGCTCAATCTGTATTCCGGCCTGGGCATTCCCGAAGTCTGGCGGTTCGATGGACAGGTTTTGACGGTCTACGAGCTCATGGCGGACGGTCAATATGCGACTCGACGCGCAAGTGCGCGTTTGCCGGGATTTCCAGTGCAAGACGCGGCCGAATGGCTGGCACGCGCCGATCAGGTGGACGAAGCCCGCTGGATCCGTTCGTTTCAGGATTGGGTCCGTAGCCAACGTCCCTCGGCGTCCGATCAATCATGAGCCAACGAATCGCGTTCCAATGAACCGCCGCTCCATGGAGCTAAGGAGTCTTCCATGAGATCGATCCTGCTTTTCGTTTTGATCCTGGCTGTAGGGACCGGGCCTTGCGCGACGACTGTGCGCGCGGAGGTTACCGCGGACCAGGTCCGCAATGCGATCGATCGGGGCGTGGCGTATCTGAAGCGCGAACAGCGCGAAGACGGCTCGTGGCCGGATCCGGTCGGATATCCGGGCGGCATTACGGCGCTGTGTACGTTGGCCTTGTTGAATTGCGGCGTGCCGCCGGCGGATCGGCAGGTGCAGGCTTCGCTGAACTACCTGCGGAAACTCAAGCCGGCGATGACGTATTCGACGGCGCTGCAGACTATGGTGTTTTGCGCCGCCGAGCCCAAGACCAACCTGCAACTGATTCGCCGCAACTCGCTCTGGTTTCAACAACAGCAGAAGCGAGATGGCGCCATGAAAGGCGCCTGGGGGTATCCTCAAGCGGAGGGGGACAATTCCAATTCGCAGTTTGCACTGCTCGCTCTGCACGAAGCGGAGCGCGTGGGCGTGTCCGTCAACGACCAGACGTGGCGGCTGGCGCTCGATTATTGGACCCGGTCGCAGAACCCGAACGGGTCTTGGGGCTACAAGCCCGGCTTGCCCGGCACCGGCAGCATGACCTGCGCCGGGGTGGCGGCAATGATCATCACCACCGATCGGCTCAATCCGGGCGACGCCGACGTAGACGGTAATCGCATCCGCTGCTGCGGCGCGCAGGAAGACCATCAACCGATCGAGCGGGCCTTGTCCTGGTTCGGACGCAATTTTTCCATCAACGTCAATCCCGGCAGCCACGGCGCCCAAGGCTGGCTGCTGTATTACCTGTACGGCATCGAACGGGTCGGCCGGCTCACGAATCATCGGTTGATCGGCAAACACGACTGGTATCGCGAAGGCGCCGAACTGCTGGTCAAGAACCAGGACGATTTGTCCGGCTTCTGGAAAGGCACGGGTCACGCCGAGGATAATCCGAACATTGCCACCAGCCTGGCGCTGCTGTTCCTGTCGAAAGGGCGGCGGCCGGTGCTGGCGGCCAAACTCAAGCACGGTCCGCTGGCCGATTGGAACCATCACCGCGGCGACCTGGGCAATCTGACCAGTTACGTCGAAACGCACTGGGGCCGCGATCTGACCTGGCAGGTCATCGACGCTGAAGCGGCTTCGGTCGAGGATCTGCGCGAGGCGCCCGTGATCTATATCAGCGGCCAGTTGCATCCCGAGTTCACCGACGAGCAGGTCAAGCGGCTGCGAGAATACGTGAACGAAGGCGGGTTCATCTTCGCCGAAGCCTGCTGCGACGGCGACGGATTCGATCAAGGGTTTCGCGAGCTGGCCAAGCAGATGTTTCCGGAACCGGAGTACGCCCTGCACTTGCTTCCCAAAGAGCATCCGGCGTACAGCGCGGAGGAGCGAGTTGACGTCAAGTACATCGATCCCGAGTTGTACGGCATCGACGTCGGCTGCCGCACGAGCGTGATCTACGCCCCCAAGAACCTGCGTTTATCCTGCCTGTGGGAATTGGGGCGTCCCGGGCGAGATGAGAAGTACTCTGAGGAAGTGCAGGGAACGATCAACGCCGGCATGGCGATCGGAATCAACGTACTGGCCTATGCGACCAACCGCGAAGTGAAGTATAAGCTTGAATTAGAACGTTCCGTCGATCTCGACGAGACGGAAGATCCCTTCGAGCGCGCCAAGCTGTATATCGCCGCCATTCAGCACAGCGGCGGTTGGAACGCGGCGCCCGGCGCCTTGCCGAACTTGTTGCGCGTGATCTCGCACGAGACGGGACTGCGCGTCAGCACCGAGCAGCGCGAACTGTCGCTGGGCGAGGCCCGGCTGTTCGCTTACCCAATCGTGTTTCTGCACGGTCGGCGATCGTTCCGCTTCAGCGACGCCGAACGCAAGCAATTGCGGACTTACGTGGAGCGGGGCGGGGTGGTGATTGGCGACGCAATCTGCGGCAGCGAAGAATTCGCCCAATCGTTCCGCGCCGAGATGGCCGCCATCTTCCGCGATCATCCGTTGGAAGCCATTCCCGCGACTCACCGCATGTTCACCACGGCGCTGGGCGGTTTCGATCTGAAAACGGTCAGTCGCCGCGAACCGCACCGCGCCGCGGGGGGCCCGTTGAAGTCGGGCGTGCGGCAGGTCGAACCGGAACTGGAAGGCGTGCAGTTCGACGACCGCTACGGCGTGATCTTTTCTCGCTACGATCTGAGCTGTGCGCTGGAAAAGCACGATTCAATCGAATGCCCGGGCTACTCGCGCGAAGACGCCGCCAGGCTCGGTTTGAACATCGTGCTGTATGCCCTGCAGCAGTAACCGCGGGCCTGGGCGGAATTCTTTCTGCAAAACATGCGTTTTCTCCTGCGGCCGGCAATCGCCAGCGAGCGAGAATGGTTGCTGAGTCGGTCGGCGCAGTGATACACTCCGGGGCGGCCCGAGCGTTTGCCAGCGCATGTTGCCTGCGCAAAGTCTTTGCTGCACGCGGACGGTTGCTGCTCGTCAGCGGCCGTGGCATTTTCGCGAGAGACCCGCAGCGATGCTTGTTCGACCGAAGAATTCATCCGGCGATCACACGCTTCCGAGCCGCCGGCGACTACTGCAACTGGCCGGCGGCGGCTGCCTGGCCTTCAGCTTGCCGGCATGCTTGCAGACGCAAGTCGCCCGGGCCGCCAGCGCGTCGCACATCAAGTCGTGCGTGCTGATCTTCTATTACGGCGGCCCAAGCCATCTCGATACGTACGACCTGAAGCCCGACGCGCCGGCCGAAGTGCGCGGCGAGTTTGGCGGCATTGCCACGAGCGCCGCAGGCGTGCAAGTTTGCGAACACTTGCCGCGCACTTCACGCGTGATGCACAAGCTGGCCGTGGTCCGCAGCGTTCACCATCCGATGCGGAACCACAATTCGGCGGCGGTCGAAGCCCTGTGTGGACGCACGCCATCAAGGGCGACCTGGAACTGCTGGCCAACGATCCGACGATCGATTTCCCCTGCTACGGCGCCGCCTTGAGCCGGTTGTCGTCGAATTCGCGCAGCGGTCCCCGCGCATGTGGCGCTGCCGCACGTGATGTACAACGTGGTCATACTGCCAGGACAAACGGCCGGTTTTCTTGGACCGGCGTACGCCCCGTTCCAGATCACGCAAGATCCGAGCAAGCCCGGCTTCCGCGTTGGCGAGTTGGAATTGCCGGCCGATCTGTCCGCAACCGGCTTGACCGGCGCCGCGATTTGCTGCGTTCGCTCGACGACGACCAGGCTCGCCCCCAAGCGGCGCCGACCATCGCGATGGACGCCTATCAAACGCGGGCGTTCGAGCTGTTGCAATCGGATGAAGTTCGCGGCGCGTTCGACCTGTCGTCGGAATCGGCCGCCGCGCGAGATCGCTACGGCCGACACAAACTCGGCCAGAGCCTGCTCCTTGCGCGGCGCCTGGTCGAAGCCGGCGTGCAGTTCATCAACGTGAACGACAAAGTGCGCAACGGCCAATTGGCTAACTGGGACAGCCACCAGGATAACTTTCCCCGGCTCAAGAACGACCTGCTGCCGCCCGCGGACCAGGCCTTTTCGGCGTTCATCGAAGATCTCGACTCGCGGGGGTTGCTCGAGACGACGCTGGTCGTGGCGATGGGCGAATTCGGCCGCACGCCGCGCATCAACGGCAACGGGGGACGCGATCATTGGCCCGACTGCTTCAGCGTCTTATTGGCGGGCGGCGGCGCGACGGGCGGCGCAGTCTACGGCGCCAGCGACAAACTCGGCGCTTATCCTGATCAGAATCCCGTCAGTCCGGGCGACCTGGCGGCCACGATCTTCGCCCGCTTCGGCATTGATCCCGCGACCGAGATTCACGACGCGCTTGGACGTCCGTTCCGCATTGCCGAAGGCCGGCCATTGAGCGCACTGTTCGGCGGGAAGATCTGAATCGCGTTCGACTCTCAGCCGCGATTCCAGCGAGATCTGTTTTCCGCCGAGCGTCGCACCGTATCGCTGCTGCAGCCAAGCGGCTAGGATATAAGCGGCCATTGATGGATATTTTCGGCCGCTTGCAGGCGGCGAAAGGCTCTCGTTCTCAATCTTGTACGGATGACGAACTGCAGACCAACAAAGCTTAATGAGCAGCGCACGGTTCGTAGGGCATGGCGCTGCGAGGAAAACTGGCAACGGACGAGTTTCGCGCATTGGCGCGGCATTCGCGTCGCGTTGCTGCTCGCATTGATGCTGGTGGCGCCGGGCGTTCGTGTCGTCCACGCCGCCGAACCAGATTTCATCGGCTACAACCGCGACGTGCGGCCGATTCTGTCCGACAAGTGCTTTCGCTGTCACGGCCCCGATAGCGCCAGCCGGCAAGCGGAGCTGCGGCTCGACCAGCGCGAGTCAGCGATCCAAGATCGCGACGGCCAGCGCGCAATTGCGCCGGGCAAAGCCGCGGAGAGCGAAGTTTTTCGCCGCCTGACGACCAGCAATCCCGACGAGCGCATGCCGCCGGCCGATTCAGGGCAAATGCTTACGGCGGAAGAAGTAGAAACAATTCGTCGCTGGATCGGCGCCGGCGCAGAAGTACGAAGCCCATTGGAGCCTGATTCCGCCGCAATCGCCCGCATTGCCGGAAGTGAAGGGAAAGACTGGCCCAGGAATGAAATCGATCGCTTTATCTTGCAGCGCCTCGAGCAAGCGGGCCTGTCTACGGCGCCCGAGGCGGACAAAGCCCTGTTGCTGCGACGACTCAGTCTCGACCTGACGGGCCTGCCGCCGACGCTCGACGAGTTGGACGCGTTTCTTGTCGACGATTCTTTCCAGGCCTACGAGCGACGTCGTCGACCGCTTACTCGCTTCGCCTCGCTACGGCGAGCGAATGGCGTCGAGTGGCTCGATCTGGCCCGTTACGCCGATACGAACGGCTACTTCTCGGATCTCGAACGGCAAATGTGGCGCTGGCGAGACTGGCTGATCGCCGCCTTTAACGGCAACCAGCCGTATGATCAATTCACCATCGACCAACTGGCCGGCGATCTGCTGCCTGCGGCCACCCTCGAGCAGAAGATTGCGACCGGCCTGCACCGCAATCATCCGGTGACCAACGAAACCGGCGTGATCGATGAAGAGTACCGCGTCGAATACGTGGGCGACCGTGCCGAAACGACCGCGGCCATCTGGCTCGGCCTGACGCTCGGCTGCGCTCGCTGCCACGACCACAAGTACGATCCCCTCTCGCAGCGAGAGTATTATCAACTGTTCGCCTTCTTTAATAACGTGCCCGAGAAAGGGTTGATCACCGGCACAGCCAATCCGCCCCCCGTGCTGCAATTGTTTTCTGCGGCGGAGCAGCAGCGATTGCAACAGTTCCAACAGCAGCGTGGTCCTTTGGAGACGGCCTGGAAAGCGGCGGAAAAGCGGCTCGAAGAACCGTTCCTCGCCTGGCAGCGGACCGCAGCGGAAGCGTTGCCGGCCGCTTGCCCTGCCGATGCGGCCGCCTGGTATGACTTCAGCGACGGCGGCGCCGAAGGGACCGGCCGCAGTCAGCCCGCCAAGACGGTCGATCGCATCCGCTACGGAGACGGCGTCCGCGGCCAGGGAGCGCTGTTGGACAACGGCGGGCATTTCGAGTTCGGCTGCGATTTTGCGCCGGACCGAACTCCCCGTTTACGCTCTCAGCCTGGATCCGCCCGGCGGCGGCGCAGACCGGCTGCATCCTGTCGAAGATTGAGCCGGCGGGGAATTCTCGCGGACTGGAACTGCTCTGGTATCGTCGCCAGATCCGCATAGACCTGGTGCATCGGTGGGCCGCCAGCGCCATCGAACTGACGACCGAAAGCCGCTTTGCTCCCCACCAGTGGCATCATGTGGCCGTTACTTACGACGGTTCCGGCAAGGCTGCCGGGCTGAAGATTTACGTCGACGCCGAACTGCAAGCCGCGAAGACCGAGCGGGACGACTTGTCCGGACCGATCGTCAACGACGAGCCTTGGCGGATTGGCCGCAAAGACGAAACGATGGGCTTCGACGGGCTGATCGACGAAGTCCAGATCGTTCCTCGCGAACTGCGCCGCGAAGAATTGTCGGGCGTCTATTTATCGCAGCTTGTCGGCGGCGCCCTGGCCGCGCCGGCAGACAAGCGATCGCCGCGGCAAAAGCAGCAATTGATCGAGTATTATCTACGCCGCGCCGCCTCGGCCGACGACCTGAGTGCGTACCAGCGTTGGACGGCGCTCAAAAAGCAGCAAGCCGAGTTGCTCGCCGGCATCGAAACCACGATGGTGATGCAGGAGATGAGCACGCCGCGCGAAACGCACGTGCTCGTTCGCGGACAGTACGACCAGCCAGGCGAGACGGTCACGAGCGATGTGCCTGCTTGTCTGCCGTCGCTAGCCGCCGGCGCCCCTCGCAACCGTCTCGGTCTGGCGCTGTGGCTGGTCGATGCCGGCCATCCGCTCACGGCACGGGTGGCGGTCAATCGATTGTGGCAGCAGTTCTTCGGCGTTGGCCTGGTGAAGACCGTGAACGACTTCGGCTCGCAGGGCGAGGCGCCGAGCCATCCGGAATTGCTCGACTGGCTGGCGATCGAGTTCGTCCGCTCGGGCTGGAACGTGAAAGCGCTGCAGAAACGGATCGTGATGTGCGCCGCTTATCGCCAGAGTTCGCGCGCACGGCGGAACTGGTCGCAGCGCGATCCCGAAAACCGGCTGCTGGCTCGCGGGCCGCGGTTTCGGTTGCCGGCCGAGCTGATTCGCGACCAGGCGCTGGCCGTCAGCGGACTGCTGACGGACAAGATCGGCGGACCGAGCGTGAAGCCGTATCAGCCCGAAGGGCTGTGGGAGGCCGTCTCGTACAATGGCGACTACAGCTATGAGCAAGATCATGGCTCGGATCTCTACCGCCGCAGCCTGTATACGTACTGGAAACGTCAGAGCCCGCCGCCGGCGCTGCTGGCATTCGATGCGCCGACTCGCGAAACGTGCGTGGTTCAGCGTTCGCGCACCAACACGCCGCTGCAGGCGCTGGTGCTGTTGAACGACACGACCTACATCGAAGCCGCGCGCGTGCTGGCGCAGCGAGCCATGTTGCACGCTGCCGGGCGATGAACAGCGTCTGCGGTACGCTTTCCGCCGGACGACGTGCCGCTGGCCGGACGCCGATGAAACCGCGAGGCTGCTCGAACTGTTCAAACAGGAACGAGCCGCGTTCGCTGAACGTCCCGACAAGCGGCCGACGCGTTGCTGGCGGTCGGCGAATGGCCGCGCGATCGATTCACTCGATCCGCTCGACCATGCCGCCTGGACGAACGTGATGTGCGTGTTGCTCAACCTGGATGAAACGGTCACCGGCCCTGACGCGGAGAAATCGGCCATGCCAGTCAGCCCCAACGTCGCCGCCGAATGGACCCGCCGCCAGTTCTTCAGCCGCTCGTCGGTCGCATTGCGGCACCGCGGCGCTGGCTTCGCTGCTGCCCGGCGACGCCTTGGCGACTCCCGCCGCCGCTCGGGGCGGCATTCTCGCTTCAGCCGCACTTTGCGCCGCGGGCCAAGCGCGTGATCTACCTGTTCATGCACGGCGGCCCGTCGCAGATGGACCTGTTCGACTACAAGCCGCAACTCAAAGAGCGGCATGGCCAGGAACTGCCCGCCTCGGTCCGCGGCAGATCAGCGTCTGACCGGCATGACCTCGGGCCAGAAGTCTTTCCCGGTCGTGTCGCCGCTGTTCAAGTTCTCGCAGCATGGCGACCGTCGGGCACGTGGGTCAGCGAACTGCTGCCGCACTTGGGCGCAGGTCGCCGACGAACTCTGCTTCGTCCGCTCGATGCACACCGAGGCGATCAACCACGACCCGGCCGTCACCTTCCTGCAGACCGGGCATCAACTGGCCGGGCGGCCGAGCATGGGGAGCCTGGCTCAGCTACGGCCTGGGCAGCGAGAGCGAAGACCTGCCGGCGTTCGTGGTGCTGCTCTCGCGCGGCAGCGCCGCCCGACCGGACGATCCGCTCTATGCGCGACTGTGGGGCTCCGGCTTTCTGCCGTCGAACCATCAGGGCGTCAGTTTCCGTTCCGACGGCGATCCGGTGCTGTATCTCTCCAACCCGCCCGGCGTCGACGGCGCCGCGCGCCGCCGCGATGCTCGACGCATTGGGCGCCTTGAACCGCAAGCAGGCCGATCTGGTCGGCGATCCGGAAATCCAGCACGCGCATCGCCCAGTACGAAATGGCGTTTCGCATGCAGACTTCCGTCCCCGAACTGACCGACTTGAGCGCACGAGACGCGAGCAGACGCTCGACGCTGTACGGCCGATGTCGCTCGTACGCCGGGCACGTTTGCGGCCAACTGCCTGCTGGCCCGGCGGATGGCCGAACGGGGCGTGCGCTTCGTGCAGCTCTTACCATCGCGGCTGGGACCAGCACTGCAACCTGCCCAGCGACCTGCGATTGCAGTGCAGCGACGTCGACCAGCCGGCGGCGGCGTTGATCCGCGATCTCAAGCAGCGCGGCCTGCTCGACGAGACGCTGGTGATCTGGGGCGGCGAGTTCGGCCGCACCATCTACAGCCAAGGCAAGCTGGAGCGCGACCAACTACGGCCGCGACCATCACCCGCGCTGCTTTACCATGTGGCTGGCCGGCGGCGGGATCCGGCCCGGCATGGTTCACGGAGAGACCGACGATTTCTGCTACAACATCGTCCGCGACCCGGTCCACGTTCACGACCTGAACGCCACCATGCTGCACTGCTTGGGCTCGACCACACGCGGTTGACCTATCGCTTTCAAGGCCGCGACTTCCGTCTGACCGACGTACACGGCCGCGTGGTCAGCGAGATCCTGCGATAAACCGTAGCGGAAGTCGTGAGACTTCCGGGCGATTTGTAGGGATTCTCGAACGCCAATCGCACTTCCCGGAATCGTCGCCGATTCCGCTACAGGTTGCATAATCGTCGCCCGCGCCCGCATGGGCGGCGCTTGGCATCTGTTTCGTTCGGCTTTTTCGGCGCCGACGGCCGCCTGCCGCGTAACCGTGGGGTAAACTTAGCACGGGTGGTTCTGTTTTCGACGACTGCGGCGGACAGGAAGAGGGAAGCGACCGAGACAGCTACCGTCGTTCCCGCGCACTGCAACGTTCGAACGTTTCATGTACCGCGCAAACCAGCTATCTTCGTCCGCGGCGAGCGGGCGGCCCGCTTGGATGCGAATGCCTTGGATGCTCGACCATGACGGACGCGCAGATGCGCTAGAACGACTGCTGCAACAATCCTGCCAGCTCTACAGTTTGCCCGGCGTAGCGATTCAGGTCCTGGAACTGACCAACAATCCTCAGGTCGATGCAGGCCAGCTCAAGACGTGCATCGAATGCGATCCCGCCTTGACCGCCAAGGTGCTGAAGGTCGTGAACAGTTCCCTGTTCGGCCTGAGCCGCCGCGTATCCGACTTGAACCAGGCGCTGGCGCTGCTGGGCGCCAAACCGCTCAAGCTGCTGGTGCTCGGTTTCAGCCTGCCCGAACCGTTGTTCGCGGACATAGCCGGCGACGTGCTGAGCCAGTACTGGAAGCACACGCTGACCCGCGCCGTCGCCGCGAGAGAGATCAGCGAGCGAGTCTGGAAACTTTCCGGCGACGAAGTGTTCATAGCCGGTTTGCTGAAAGACCTGGGACGGCTGGTGCTGATCCAGGGGCTGGGGCAGCCCTACGTCGAGTTCCTCCGCAAGGCTATGGCGAGCAGTTGCGCACTACGGACGCTGGAACGCCGCTCGCTGGGCTTCGACCACGTGCAGTTGACGGCCGGGGTGTTGACCCATTGGGGACTGCCGGCTTCGCTGATCGAAGCCATCGCCGGCCCCGATGCGCTAACCGAGATCGATGCGCTGCCGCCCAGCGCGCAAGCCACGCCGCAGGTTCTCAAACTGGCGGAGCTGCTGGCGCAGTTGCTGGCCGACGAACAAACGGACGTGCTGCCCGAAATTCTGGCGGCCGGCCAGCGAGACCACAAGCTCACCGAGCAGCAGCTTTCGGCTTTGACCGCGGGCATTGAAGAAACGGTAAGCCAACTGGCCGACGTGCTCTCGTTAGAGCTGTCTGGCGGATTGGTCTACTCGGAAGTTCTTCGCGGGCCTATCAGCAGTTGTCGCTCGCCGCCGCCGAGGCCGCCGGCGACCTGGTCGCGGCGCACAGCGAAACGCTGGCCGCACGGCTCGACAGCCTGATGCTCAGCGAAGAAGTAAAAACGCTCTCGACCGCCGCGGCGAACTTTTCCGTCACGCGGAGAGATGCGGCCGAGCCTTCGGCGCCTAAACGCGTTGAATCCGAAGCCGCGCCGAACGACGCCGTCGCGCGCTGCTCGCGCCGCTGTCGCTGAGCCGAAGCGCACAGGCGCCGGCGCAGCCGGCCAAAGGCTCGGCCGTGACCGCCGAGCGGTCCGGCGAAATCGACCCCGGCCTGTTGGGCCGCTTGACGGTCGCTGCGACGGCCTGCCGCCGCGCACGTTGCGACCTGACCCTGCTGCTGATCGAGTTGGATCGATTTGAAGAGCTCGTCTTCTCGCTGGGAGTCGCCAGGGCGCAGGAGGCGTGGCGGCGGCTGGAAGAAGCTTGCCGATCGCTGGAGTACCCGGGCGCCAATTGGCTGCAGGTCCGCGAAGGGCGTCTGGCGCTGATTCTGCCCGATTGCGACCGGCGGGCCGCGGTCGAAGCAGGAAACGAGTTGTTGCGTCAAATGCGAGACCAGGGCGCACGGCGCCACGGACGTTTTCCCTACCATCAGCGTGGCGGCCTGCACCGTCGCCGTGCCGCCGCGCAACTTCGCCCCCCAAGCGCTCGCCACCGCGCCGAGCACTGTCTCTATGCCCGCCCAGGTTGCGGGCGGCAACTGCTTGAAAAGCATCGAGATCTACTACTGACGGCGCGTAGCGGAACTCTCACGAGTTCCGCGACATCGGCGGTTCAGACTCCCCACCCTTTGCGATACTCTTTGCTCAGCAGTTGATTGGCGTCGGGAACGTCGGTGATTCGCATCGCCTTCGGATCGAACTGATCGTCTGGCCAACCCGATAGGCCACGTTGCCCAGCAGTACGATCTCGGTAAAGGGTCCGGCGTACTGGAAGTTGCTGCCGGTCCGGCTGCCCGTTTTGCAGGCCTCGATCCACTGTTGATGGTGGCCGGGCGAGCGAGGCAGGAAGGGATCCGGCGACTTGAAGTCTGCGAATTTCTCCTCTGGGCAGCAAGTACCGGGTCGCCGCCGTGCTGGATGGCGATCTGTCCCTTGGTCGCCGATGAACAACGAGCCGTTCATCGGGCAGCTGCTCGGCGATCTCGGACGCGGTTTGGCGGTTCGCCTTCGTACCAGTAGACTTTGCCGGGCGGCAGCTCGCCGCGCTCGCCGAACTCAAACTGCGTTTCCATCCACGTCGGGCCGCTGTACGGGTGCGGCGCGAGGCCCCTTCGAGGTCACCTTGACCGTGCCGCCCAACTTCAGCGCCCAGAAGGCCGGGTCCATCAGGTGAATCGCCATGTCGCCGATGGCGCCGCAGCCAAAATCCCACCAGCCGCGCCAGCTTGAAAGGGACGTACGCCGGATGATAGGCGCGCTCGGCCGCCGGGCCGAGCCACAGATCCCAATGCAGGTTGCCGGGCACCGGCGGCTTGTCCGTCGGCCGATCGAGCCCTTGCTGCCACGAACTTGCCGGGACGATCGGTGATGACGTGCACTTCGCTCACGTGACCGATCGCGCCCGATTGCAATAGTTCGACCAGCCGCAGGTAGCCGGGATGCTCATGGTTCTGCGTCCCCATCTGCGTGGCCAACTTCTTCTTGGCCGCCAGTTTCGGTCATCAACCGGGCCTCGTGAACGGTGTGCGTCAGCGGCTTCTCGCAATAGACGTGCAAGCCCGCCGCAAGGCGCGGATCGCTGGCCGGGGCGTGGTGATGGTCCGGCGTGGCCACGACCACCGCCTCGAGCTCGTGTTGTTCGAGTAACTTGCGATAGTCGACGTATTTTTTGGCGTCGGGGTATTTCTCGGCGGCCTGGTCCAGCCGGCTTCGTCGACGTCGCACAAGGCCACGATGTTCTCGGCGGCCACGCCCGCCAAGTCGGCCGCGCCGCGGCCTCCGACGCCGATCACGCCGATGTTCAGCCGTTCGTTGGCCCCTAACATCCGCGCCGTGCTGCCGTCGAAATTGCCAGGCTCAAGCCCGCCGCCGGCGGCGGCCGCGGTCTTCACGAATTGTCGGCGATTGGTTTTACGGCTCATCGAGTTCTCGTCGTTAAGGTCGTCAGTGGAAGACAGCAGGAGAAAAATGAGAAAGTCGCTTATCGGCCCGCGTTGCATCAAGTTTAAGGATGGCGTGCCGGCGGGGCGAATCAAGACCCTCGGCCGCTCCATGCTCGGTCAGGGTCGCTGGTCGGAGCGCAAATAGGCGAACAGGTCGCGCAGTTCCTGATCCGTCAGCGGATCGAGAATGCGCTCGGGCATGAGGGAGATTGTCATCGGCTGCAGGGCATCGATCTCGTCCCTCGCCAGCGTGGTGCGAGTATTCCGGCCGTCGAGCAGCGTAACCGTCTCAGGCGTGGAGTCGGCCAGTAAGCCGTTGATCACTCGGCCGTCGTCCGTTTGGGCCGTGTAAACCACGAATTCCGGACGGATCACGGACGTCGGATCGACGACGTTCGACAGCAGCACGGAGAGATTCTTGCGGTCGACGCCCGTCAGGTCGGGTCCGATCTTATTGCCTTCGCCGAACAGTTGGTGGCATACGCCGCAATGCTTGATCATCAAGGCCTTGCCGCGCTGCGCGTCTCCCTGTCCCTTGGCCAGAATCTGCCCGACCGCCTTGATCCGGCCCTGCTTCTCGCGCGAGGTCGAGGGCTGCAGCTTGCCCCACAATTTTTCAATCTGCGCCGTCAGTTCGGGCCGATTGTGGAGCAGCATCTGACGCACCTGATCCAGTCCCACCTCGGCCGCCGCCAGCTTGCCCTCTCGTACGGAATCGACCAGCGCTTGAGACCAGTTGGCGCAGGCTGACCAGCAGGCCGCTGACGCGAGGCTTGAGTTGCGGCGGCCATTGCGAGTAACGCTGCAAGAGCGCATCGGCAATCGCGCCGTCTTCGTAGGGCTGCAACGCCGCCAGTGCAGCGGCTTGAACGGCGGGCGATACGTCCTCAGCCAGCAAGGCCAGCAGTCGCTCGACGCACTCTGGGTGAGACGCGGCGCCGAGCGTTTCCAGCAGGCCGGTGCGATCCGCTTCCGCAATGTCTGGGTTTGCGACGGCATCCAACGCCTTCGGTAGCGCCGCCGGCAATTCGAAGCGCAAGGCCAGTCGCAACACGGCCGGATCGACGTGCGGCTCGGAGAGCATCGCGTCCAGCATTTGGCTCAGTTCCGCTGGCGGCGTCTGCAAGCGGCTCACGGCCAACTGGGCGTCGACGGCGCCGATCAGGCGATTGCGCAGCCCAGTTTCCGGGGCCAATTTGATCAACTTCGTGCAGGCGGCCCAACCTTCGGCGGAGGCTTCGCCCGCGTAGCGCCGTGCCAGCCGCTCGACGATCGTGTCGCGGATCAACGGTCGCTGCCAGGCCGCCGGCGCTTGCAGCATGGCCAGCACCTGCGAGCGGTCCGAAACGGCTTTGTCTTCCACCGCCCACCAGAGCAAGAGCGGCAGATGCGGATCGGCCGCGTCGGCGTCTCGCTGGAGCATGCGCTCGATGATCGGCAGGGCCTGCCCGCCGGGCAAGCGCTTCGCCGTGCAGGCCAGTTGGCTGCGGACGTTCGGACTCGCTTCTTCGCTGGCAAGCCTCAGGAAGATGGCGAGCAATGCGGCGGGCGCTTCGCATTCGTCGCCGATCAACCGCACGGTCCACATGCGCACGGCCGGAGACGGATGCACCAACAACCGTGCGGCCAGCGCCTCGTCAAAGCCCCCGCTGACGTAAGTCGCCCAGAGCCCTTCGAGCGAGGTCTTTTCATCGCTCGCGGCGAGCGCCATCGACTTCAGAGTTTCCAGCGCCGAGGCGTCGCGCCGCTCGCCCAAAATGCACCGCGCCTCGCGAGAATACCAGGCGTTAGCGTGCGTCAGCAGCTTCACGAGTTCGGCGCTGGGGAGCTTTTCCAGTCCCAGCGGCGTCTGCGGCCGAGGGTTCGTTCCCGTCGGCGCAAAACGCCAGATGCGGCCGTCGCTACGGCTGGGCGGATACCATTGGCTGCGGTCTTTGGGACTGGTGTGGCTGATGTTCACATCGCACCAATCGGCCGCATACAGCGCGCCGTCGGGCCCGACCAGGCAGTCGACGGGCCGGAACCAGACGTCGGATGAGAGCGCGAAATCTTCCTGGAAGTTCGTGGTGAACGTCGAGCCGTCGCGGTCCAGCCGGGCCACGCGCATGGCGTTGGCTCGCAGGTTCGGATAAATGCAGCGGTTGGCCAGCCGCTCGGGAAACAGGCCGCCTTGATAGATCACGCAACCGCCGGTGAGCGCACTGCCTAAAAAGCCGTTATGCTTGACGGGCCTGAAATACCCCAGCGCGAACGGATTATGCAGCGGGCCGTGCTTGCCGAAACCTTTGATGTAATAAGCCCCCTGCACGTGATGGCAGAGGGGCTCGGTCGTATTGCCGCCGACAAAGAGCTGCCCCTCGGCGATCGAAATCGATGCCCCACGTATTGCCGCCCCCTTCGGCGAACAGTTCGAACCGCTTCGTCGCGACGTGATACCGCCAGATCCCCTGCTGGAACTCGATGCCGCGGATGTTGGCCGTCACCGTGCTGCCTTGGGCGCCGTAGAGCCAGCCGTCCGGTCCCCAGGTGAGCGAATTGGCAAACGCGTGGGCGTCTTCCATGCCAAAGCCTTTGAGCAGCACTTCGGGATCGCCGTCGGGAACGTCGTCGTGATTACGGTCGGGATAGAACAGCAGGTAAGGGGGCTGCGCACGAACACGCCGTCGTAACCGAGCGCGAAACCCGAGGCCAGGTTCAGGCCCTCCAGGAAGGTCTTCGAGCGATCGGCGCGGCCGTCGCCGTCGACGTCCTCCAAGATCGCGATCCGGTCGTTGCCTTTCGGACCGTGCGGCGGCGGTTCCGGCACGCGGTCGTACTTGGTCCGCAAGTACTCGTCGACGGCCGTCGGTTTCAAGCCATTGGGGATCGGATATTGCCTGTATTGCAGCACCCACAGCCGGCCTCGGTCGTCGAAGCTCATGCTCACCGGCTGCTCGACCATCGGCTCGGCCGCAAAGAGCTGCAGTTCGAGTCCCTCGGTCACGCGGATGCTCTTGAGCGCATCGTCAGGCGACGGCGCCGTTTGAGCGAGCGCGTGCCGGGACGAGCCGGCAGCCTGCAAGGCAACCGTCAGCGTCAGAGCGACGAACGCCGCTTTCGAGGCATCGTGCATGGGCGAGTTTGCTCCTTGAAAGCCATCGAGGCGGCCTTGGCAGATCCGTCAAAGCCGCTGACGGCAATACCACGGGCGGGTCGGTCCGAGCCAGGCAGGGATTCGGAGGACGCTCGATTTCCCCGAAGCCGCACATTTTAACCCGCCAACTAGCGCGATGATATCGTTCGAGCAGTTGCCGCCGACTTTTCCTGCCCATGTCGAGATCCCGCCGAGATTCTGTTGGTGGGGCGAATTCCGTCATTGGCCCTGGAGTTCACAATTCTGCGTTCCGCACTCCGCATTCCGCGTTCCGAGCTGGCCCCATCCCCCTCGCCAGGGCTTTACTTGCCGCGTACAATCAACCGATAAGAGACCTTGCACTTTGTGCTTTTAGGGGGCGAACAGGGTTCGACCGGACAGCCTGAAGCGCAAGTGGCGTGCCGTGGTTGGTCAGTTGGCCACGTAAAAAGCTGACCAAATATCTTCAATTGCCGAAGATACCTACGCTTTGGCTGCCTAACTAAAGGCAACCCCGGCTGCGGACCTTAGTCGGAGAGGTCCAAAAGTCGGCCACTAAATCCGAATCGTCCTGGGTCAACGTTGGGAACGCCCGGGACTAAAAAACGTACCCGACTTGCCTTCCAGAGACCCCGTCGGTTGGGGCTCGGCGGGCGAAATGCGGAAATCATCCGACTACGCACGTAGAAGCTGGCGTGGAAATGTTACGGGACGCGGGTTCGATTCCCGCCGCCTCCACTTTTCGCCGGGTAAGCCATCCGGCGACAGCGAACGACGATCAGCGTCACAACCCCTGCTCTCGCAGGGGTTTTCGCTTTTAGGGGCTTCGCAATCTGCGGCCATTGCCGCGTCATCCGGCGACACCGATTGCTGTTCAGAGCCGTCGTTTCCGCTGCCAATCCGCTGCCAGCCGAGAAGCTGGATCGCCCTGGCCTGGTCATCCATGCCGATGTGGGTATAGCGCATCGTCATCTTGATGTCCGCATGTCGGGCCAGCTTTTGCGCTTCGGGGAGCGAAGCGCCGTTGCGGACCAAACCAGTGATGTGGGAGTGTCGGCCGGCGGCGTGGAAGTCAGCGATGCCTTCCGCCGTTTCGTAGGGGATGCCGATTCGCTCCAAGTCTTTTTTCACCATAAGCCAGGTGCGACGCCTGGCGAGCTTCGGAAACAGGAGTTGATCCGGCCCCACGCCGACCAGCCACTCACGCAGCATGGCGACGAGTTGGGCGTGCAGAGGCAGCAGCAATTCCCGGCGGCATAAAATCCCGTGAAATAAAGGGTTATGTCGACCTCGCGTTCGCGGATCGTAGCGACATCAGCCAGATCGGACGCAAGGCGGTGTCCTACATGCGTACCCCTGTTTTTCCGAGGTTTTCATTGAATTTCCTGCTGTGCCGTGCCGCCGCAACCCTTGCAAACCACCTATTGTCAGCGGGAATTGCTGCAGAGGCAGCACGTCCATTTTGCGATGTTTGGAACAAGCCGCCTCGACCCGGACGATCGCCGGTTCGTCGTCGAGGCTGAAGCTCCTGGGAGTGAGGCTCGCAATTTCCTTCCGCCGCAGCCCAGTCATGTACGACAAGATGTAAATCCTGGCCCGTTGCTCGCCGTCGAAACACTGAATTTTGACGCTGCTCGAACGGGCGGATTCGACCAGCTTGGCAACTTCCCAGGGCGAGAGCGCCCGTCGCCGGTGCACGCCCTCGCTCTGCTGGCAGCACCAGATACATTTTCCGTCGCCGAACTGAGTGATTGAAATCATGGGTTCTCCTTTAATGAAATGGGTTACTCGACAATCTCGCCGCCGAACTCAAAGCCGTTGGGCGTCCATGGCCCGGCCGTATGGGCCGCTGATGCGAAAATGCTCTCCATGTGGAAACAGAGGAAGGGATTAAAGAGAGATATCATGAGCGTCACCCGATTTGCGCGACCCCTTTGCACCGCTGGCAATGCCAGTGATGCTTCTCAATGCCGCACTGGCACCAGCTGTCGGGGGAGTAGAACGGATCGTCGGATCCGTTCTCGCAATCGCACCAGAACGCCCGCTTGGCATTCCCACGCGTTGATCGTTCCACGTTGTGTTCAGCCATTCATGTTTTTGGGAAGGAGATACAAACCGCCCGCCTGTGCAGGCGACGCCCCTGCGGCACGGCCAAGCGCGAGCGGCAAGGAGGAGTCCGGGCGGAAGCTCCTTGCAAGCGAGCGGGGCCGTGCAACCTACGCGAGCCTGCACGAGAGGGCAGGAGCATCCAAGAGCTGGATGCCCTGCCGTTTAGAAAGAGAGGTCTTTCAAGGGAACCGAGCCGACCGTTGGTCGATCAGCTCTGGCACGCATGAAAGCGGGGGCTGTCAGGGCAGCCCTCGTCTATCACTCTTGCGGAAGCGCTCGGATGTACTCGTCCGATTGCTGGGCAACCGTCACGATTTTTCCGAGATCATCCAGTCCGAAGGAATTGACGTACCGGTTCTGACCGTTCTTGTCGCGATACCAGCGAGTGAACGTCACGCTGTAGAACGTTCGCCCGTTGTAGTCGTGACGGAAAATCGCGGCTGACACATCATCGGCCGTGAAAGTCTTCACCGGACCCTGTTTTGCCTCTTGCGAAGCGGCCTGGGGCAAGGCATTCTTCTTTTGTTCTCCATAACGAAAAAAGGAAGGAAATAGAAGGTGCTCAGAGGATGTAGGCCATCCCGAGCACGACAAACAGCCCGATGACGGTGATGTCGAACAGCGGCCCCGGAAGGGGCTCCTGCCGACGCCGCCATGTTCTCGGCTCTGGCTGTGCGTATGCCAGACGGAGCGGGCTTCGAGAACCCGATGCAGCTTTTGCGGTTTCCATATTCAAAAGCGGTAAAGGGGTAAAACCCATCCATGCAAAAGTCGTCGCCACCCTGATGACGACGACCGTTCGCATGGGATGGATGCTTGAAAATCGTGAAGGGCCAGCTTTCCGCGCCAGCGGAGCGAGCGTCAGCTCGCCGGGGTGCCGGGGCGGAGCCCCTGGCCCTTTGGGCGGAAACGAGCCGGATCGACCCGGATGGCAGGTCGCGAGCGTTAGCGAGCGGGTGAACCAAGGCACCCAAAGGGCCAGGGGACGAGGAGCAATGCGACGAGTGCCCGTGGCAGCCCGAAGCTGGCCCGTATTCAGCAGTTATGCGCAGCATGGTCGCCGGACGGCGGTGTCCTAGGGGGGACGGCGCTGGAACATCGTCGTCATCCCTCCAGCTTCCGGATGATCGAGTGAGCACGTCATCGCCGCAGACGTACCAGACGGGCGCCGTGAGGAACGTTTCAGGCGCAAGAATCGTTGGTCGACGCAAACCACCAGAGATTGGCGCCGGGCTTCCCCTTGATGGCAGCGCGAATATTATCGCGGCGTTTCTTGCCGGTCTAACCGCTAGTCAGGCGCTATCGAAATCTTGTCACGAGTCACGAGGCCTTATCGCTAGCGAGTTCGGCGGCTTGCGACTTGCACCAAATTGCACCAAATGGCTTGAAAGTGGTGCAAAAACGTGGAGAATATGGAAAGCGTGGAACCACGGAATGCCGCTTTTTCGCGGGTTTTCTGTAATACCGCGGTGACTGGGGGTAAGAGGTCGCAGGTTCAAATCCTGTCGCCCCGACCTGTGTTTGCTTAAGTCGTTTACCTGCAATGACTTGATGCGATGCGGACTGCAGGTCGATTTCCTGTCGCCCCGATTGACTCAACTGCTCGATTCGTCGGCTGAAAGCGATTGTCGGCCTCGGATTGCGTAATGCACGGCGGCCGTTGCTCATGCGGCAGTGATAGGCGTAACGCCACCAAAAATGCAGGCGCATGTGCGGCGCCCAATTGCCGAGTAGAACGCCTTCGTCACGCCGGAGGCAGGGATCGAAGTGGACCGTGAGCGGGTGTTCGATTACATCTCGGCAGCGAGTTGACTTCCGCAAGTGCTCTCTCGCTTCGCGGGATCCTCCCCCGCGCGGCGACTGATCGCCAGGCCAGACCGTCGGCGATTGATTACGACTGCTGGATTTCGTTGCCCGCTCGCACGATGCCAAGCTTCTTCATCCGGCTGCGAAGCGTGTTGGGATGGACGGCGAGAATCTTTGCTGCGGACCGTGCGGTCCATCGATGACCCAACCAGACTTCTCAAGCGTGGCCAGGATGTGGCTCCGCGTACTGGATTCCAGCGTCTCGGGCGGTGGGCCCGATTTGAGTCTGGCCGAGTTCCCGTTCACGTCGCTTGTCTGGTCCTTCGCTAAGTCGATCAAGGGTTGGAGCGCTGCCGTTGCTGAGGCAAACACGGATTGGTCAATTTCCAGCGTCGGGCCGTTCGACAAGATCACAGCCCGTTCCAAAATGTTTTCTAACTCGCGAACGTTTCCAGGCCATGTATAGTGTGAGAGTCGCTCCATTGTTGCCTTCGAGATCGACTCTATTCGCACGCCGATGCGAGCAGAAAACTCGCCACCAAGTATTGCACGAGCAGTGGCACATCGTCCGGACGCTCCCGTAGCGGCGGCAGCGTTATCGGAAAGACATTCAGCCGATAATAGAGGTCTTGACGAAACTTGCTCTCCAAAATGGCCTTCACGGGCTCTCGATTCGTAGCCGCAATGACGCGGACATCCACTTTGATTGCATCTGTGCCTCCGACGCGTTCGAATTCGCGCTCTTGCAGCACGCGGAGGAGTTTCGCTTGAACGTCGATCGGGATTTCACCGATTTCGTCGAGGAAGATGGTTCCACCGTGAGCTAGCTCAAACCGACCTGCCCGACGACTAATTGCCCCCGAGAATGCCCCCTTCTCGTGGCCGAACAATTCGGACTCGATTAGTGCGCTAGGCAGCGCAGCGCAGTTCACTTTGATCAACGGCTTATCACGCCTGTGGCTGGCGGAGTGAATGGCCCGCGCGATCAGCTCCTTGCCGGTTCCTGTCTCTCCACTGACGAGGACAGTCGCATCTGTCTTGGCGACGCGACTTACTTTTCCCAGCACGTCCATTAGCGTTGGGCTTTGGCCAATGATCTCTTCGAAGTTGTGGACCGATTTGATTTCTTCCTGCAGGTAAACGTTTTCAGCGGCGAGGCGTGCCTGCTCCCGTTCCATCAAGACACGGTTGGTAACGTCCAGAAACATGGTTCGCGTGTATTTGCCGCTGGCTTCCGGCTTCGCCCAGATCTCAATCCAAACTGGATTGCCGTTATCTTTGCGGCGAAGCTCGACAACGGCGCCCCTCGTCTCCAAACCGCGGACCTGCAAGGCGAACTGCTCGTGGGCGGCGTGCTGGGCGTCAGGCCTGTCTGGCACGAGCGACAGCCCCACGATCTCGGAAACCTCTTCCGGCTTGATCCCCAGAATTCGCCTCGCGGCTGGTTTGGCGCGGATAAACCTCGACTCATCATCTTCCAAGACGTAGGCGATCGGCGCCTCCTCGTACAAATCATCGAGCGCTTCTCGCTTACGCGGAGTTGTTCTTCGAGGTGCTGCCGCGTCAGTTCAGCGGCCGCGTGCTTCGCGAAGATGCGAAAGGTGAGTACCTTCCGCGGATCATCCGGCATCGGACGGTCGTCAAAAGCGGCGAGATGGCCGACAACCCTTCCTTCCGTGTCGCACAGCGGAACTCCCAAGAAACTTTCGATTCCCCACGCGCGCGGGTATGGGTCGTCCGGAAATTTCTGCCGCACACCCGAAGAGTGGTGGCACAGCTTCCCATGAACCACGTCTTCACACGGCGTGCCCGCCAAAGTCCACTCGAAATTGTCAGCGAAGTGGTCCTTGTTCCAGAAGGCGATAGTACGGGCCTTGATGTGGGGCTCGGGAGTTGATGAACTGCGCAATGAATGCCCAGCGAGTTTCAACCACACGCGCCAAGTCACGGACCAGCGCTGGAAATACTCTTCGCCGCTTCCGTACGAGGCCGCATC
>CAWAYY010000051.1:0-173098 GCA_963786255.1 Pirellulales bacterium | reverse complement strand
GTTGCTCTGTATTCCCCATAGCGGCTTCGCCGATCGCCCCGCCTCACCCGCCCCTGAAAGCTTCCGTTCTCAAAAGGCACAGCCGGCCCAACCAGCACCACCCCAGCAGAGCCCATTTGAGAAAGCGAGGAGAGCCCGCCGAGTCCGATTGCCGCAGGCAAGAAGTGGCAGAAAAGATCAATGGTTGGGGATTAGAGCCCGCAAGTAGAGCACTTTGCTCTCCACAACGCCTTTTCCGTAGAAGACATACCCGTCAAACCTGCCCTCATTCCATGACGCCGCAAACAGGGCATCTAAGGCCTCCTTGCCCCTGAGTTGTCCGCCGTCCAATCGACCCCCAACAAAGTCAATTACCGTATTGCAGAAGGGAGGGTCGTCGTTCTCGCCGTCCAAAAACAGAAGGTCAATCTCCATGGGTCCGTCCTTTCGGATATTTCGGTTTGGAAAACTCAACGCCGAAGTAATCGCAAAGCAAATCCGCCCTGCCCAAGGTCAAATCCCGGTCTCCGTTCATGAATCGAATCAGAGTCGGCCCATTCATTCCCGTCTCGGCTGACATCCTATACATCGACAACCCGCTTTCCTTAATAGCCTTACGCAACTGGTCTGCAAGCGACTTGGACACTTTGGCTCCTCGCAAGAATGTGCTTGATGGTTTCGGCCTTCCAACCGTTTCCGCCTTTGCTCGTGAAGCCTTCGCTTTCGTGCCGCCCGCCGATTGCCCGCAACGATACGCTCACAGACGACGGACGCTGTTCTAGGTTGTGGTCCCGCTTCGCCCGCTTCAAACCTTTCTTCTCGTCTCCAAAAACAAAAACGACTCGACCAGCACCACGCCAGCCGAGCCCATTTGAGAGAGCGAGGGGGGAGCCGCCCGCCCCGGGAGAATCTTCTTTCTCCAAAACCCAAAAGGCGATAACCTGAACGGCATGGAGAAGCCGCCTTTTCAATTCGGGCTGAAAGGCATGTTCAAGTTGACTGCGGGAGCCGCTGTCGTGCTTGCGGTTTGGATTACGGTCCCGCAGTTTCTTATTGCATTCCTGTTGTTCGCCTATATTCCCGTTGTCGGTCTTTCCTGCGTGCTGAGGCATCGGCTCAGAGAATTGAACCGGGAGATAAAGCAAGTGCAGCAGGCAATTGATTCGGCCCAGGAGCAGCTTTAAGCAGCGAAAAACGCAGCCGAGAACTTGCCCCAATAGCCCCATGCCCCGCCCTCAATTCTCCATCCGAACCCTGTTCTGGCTGATGCTCGTCGTGGCTGGCCTTTGTCTCGCCTGGGTCAAGATGGATCCGATGCCAGCGGTGCTCAGGATGGTGGTCGCATTTACGATCTTGATTGGGCTCGGCTATGTCGCCTACGCGGCTCGGGTGAGCCGGCTGATAAGAGAGGGCAAAGCGAGAACCGGATGGGCCATTATCAGGGAATGGTGGACCAGCAGGTAGCCGACGCCGCAGGATTGGGCCGCCGCCCGCTTTCCATGCACGCCGCCCAAAAAGCGAAAAACGGTATCACTCGCCCGCCATTCCAACTCCGCTATAAGCCGCTCCAGGAATCTCTTGCCCGCGTCTTCCGCCAGGTGATAATCTAAACGGTATGGCGAGGTCGCCTTTTCAATTCGGGCTGAGGGCCGTCTTCGGCATCATGAGTGCCGCAGCATTCTTCGCATTTTTGGGAGTACCAGGGCCCGAAGAGCGGGTTGCGGCACTAGCGGTCGTGGCTGCCTGGGCAGTTATCGTAGTCCTTTCGTTGGGCATTCTGGCTGCACTCGTGTTGAGCGTTTCGATGACGTTTTATCATGTGGCTCAATTGTGCCGTCGGCCTTGGAGCACGTCCGGGGCAGCTAAAGGGGCAGCTAAAGGGGACAGGTCCAATTGTTGACAAGAAGAACACGATGGGTAGACTTGGGTCATGCCGAGAACCGCACGTCTAGCGCCTGGCGGAATGCTGTTTCACGTTTTGAACCGCGGCGTGGGAAGGATGCGGCTGTTCCTGAAGGACGCCGACTTCGAGGCGTTCGAGCAGATCCTGGAAAGGACGCTGGACAGCCGTCCGATGCGGATCCTCTCCTATTGCCTGTTGCCCAACCATTGGCACTTCGTGTTGTGGCCCGAACATGACGGCGACCTCGGGGCTTTCATGCAAAAGCTCACGATCACGCATGCGCAACTGGCAGATCTATCGGCGCCGCGTGGGATACGGCCATCTCTACCAAGGGCGCTACAAGTCGTTTCCGACTCGAAGGCGACGAACACTTCTACCAGGTCGCGCGCTATGTCGAACGCAACGCCCTGCGGGCGAAGCTTGTCCGCCGCGCGGAGGAATGGCGGTTTTCGAGCCTCTGGCGGCGCGTGAACGGCAATGCCGCGTCGCGACGCCTGTTGAGCGATTGGCCGTTGCTGCGTCCCCGGTCGTGGGTCCGGTACGTGAATCAGCCGCAGACCGAGGCCGAATTGGACGCCATTCGCCGCAGCGTCCAACGCGGGCAGCCGTTCGGCGGAGAGGCCTGGGTTCGTTCCACCGCCGCTCGCCTCGGCCTTGAGTCAACGCTCCGTCCTCGCGGCCGACCGAAGAATGCGCTTCCGCTTGAACCGTAAATTGGACCTGTCCCCTTTAATTGCTCCCGCTGGTGATGCAAGCCTTCGGGCTCGGAGTCAACGGCGATATAATCGACATGGAGTATTCTGGCGGCTGGACGCAAAGGGACCTGAGTTAGATGATCGCTCGCTATGCTAAATCATACGTAATCCACCGCCTCTGGCGGTGATAGCTGAGCAAGCTCTGCCATTTCCGGCGTGGTTATGAGAAGATCCTCCCCTTGAGAAAGGCCCCGAGGGGCGGGGAGGATCCTGATGAAAGATTGGCGGTCATTGATTACCGCGTCACGCCGGAAGGGGTTGGGGTTCCGGACGGCAGAGGGCCATGAGTAGGAAGTCGTAAGGCGTTTGCGCGCGTTGCTCGCAAGTGCGCAGGACGGATGTCAAAACGCCCTGCGAGCCGGCTGCCCGACCATGTGCGGTTGCCGCCTCAGACTTTGCGGTTCACGACGGCCGGGGCATAAAAAGGGGACAGGTCCAATTGTTGACAAAAAGAACGCGATTGGTAGACTTGGGCATAAAAAGGGGTCGGGTCCAATTGTTGACAAGAAGAGCACGATCGGTAGGCTTGAGTCATGCCGAGAACCGCACGTCTCAGCGCCTGGCGGAATGCTGTTTCACGTCTTGAATCGCGGCGTGGGAAGGATGCGGCTGTTCCTGAAGGACGCCGATTTCGAAGCGTTCGAGCAGATCCTGGAAAAGACGGCGGAAAGCCGTCCCATGCGGATCCTCTCCTATTGCCTGTTGCCCAACCATTGGCACTTCGTATTGTGGCCCGAGCATGACGGCGACCTGGGGGCTTTCATGCAAAAGCTCACGATCACGCATGCGCAACTGGCAGATCTATCGGCGCCGCGTAGGCTACGGCCATCTCTACCAAGGGCGCTACAAGTCGTTCCCGATTCGTCGGCGACGAGCACTTCTACCAGGTCGCTCGCTATGTCGAACGCAACGCCCTGCGGGCGAACCTTGTCCGCCGCGCGGACGCGTGGCGGTTTTCGAGCCTCTGGCGCCGCGTGAATGGCAATGCCGCGTCGCGACGCCTGTTGAGCGATTGGCCGTTGCCGCGCCCCCGGTCGTGGGTCCGCTACGTGAATCAGCCGCAGAGCGAGGCCGAATTGGACGCCATTCGCCGCAGCGTCCAACGCGGGCAGCCGTTCGGCGGAGAGGCCTGGGTTCGTTCCACCGCCGCTCGCCTCGGCCTCGAGTCAACGCTCCGTCCTCGCGGCCGACCGAAGAATGCGCATCCGCCTGAACCATGAATTGGACCTGTCCCCTTTAGTTGCTCGCCGCCGTTTGGCTAAGCCTCACGCCAGAGCAAAAGGAGCATGTTCAGGAGTTGGCTGAGCTATACCAAGGCTCGGACGACGAACATGAACGAAAGGAAATCTTGAACGCCTTCCTGGAAATCGTCTACCCAGAGGGCATAGCCGAAGTCGGCGATCCCAATATAGGCGTGCCGAGCGAAGTTCGCGAACGTGTGGACGAATATCACCGGAGGGTCGGCCAAGAAATTCGCAAGCGACGGCGAAAGAAAGGCTTAAGCCAACAGGAGTTGGCTGAGTTAGCCGGCATTCCGCAAAGCCATGTATCGCGGCTGGAATGCGGGAAACACACACCAACACACGTCACCATAAAGAAGCTGGCAAAAGCACTTGGAACGAGGCCCAAGAAGCTCGATCCTGGCTTTGACGCCTAATAATAAAGTAAAGCCCGGCTCGGGGCGGTATTTCGAGCCGGGCTTTTTCAGTGCGCTGGCGGTTAGAATCGATGGCATGGACGAGAACCCGTACAAGGCGCCGGATGCTCCCGGCAGCTCCAGTCAGAATGAGCCGAGCCGTCACCCCATGCTCGATTCCTTCTGGCGCTGCGCGGCGTTGATCGTTTTGATGCTGCCGCTCCTGTTTTGGATCGTAGCCGCCACACTTCTGGCGATATTGTGTTAGCCGAAAACTCCAACCCGCTCGCAGTCCGCTACCATTTTGAGTCAGCAACACAGCTTTAGCCCACTACCCGGCCGCGCGCTGCGTTGACCGCGAAAGCCGTTCGTGCTAGAAAACATGGCTCGAAAAGGCTGGCGGAGGGCCGCCGGTCGACACAAACTCAGATTCATGCGAGACCGCTTCAAGAGCGGCTACTAGAAAGGCAGCCCGAACGTGGGTGGAATCAGCGAACGCCACAAGGAAATCAAGCGGCGCCGTCAACGCCGCAAGAAACTCAACCATTTGTCCAAAAAACTCCAGAAGGCGACCGTCTCGGAAAAGATGATGATCGCCGAGAAGCTTCGCAATATGACGCCGGGCTGCGAAGTCATCATTCAAAACTGGCAACTCGTCGACCAAGACCGCTAGCTCGCAGGGCCGTCGTCGCCTTCGAAAATCTGCACGGCGGCTGTTGCGCACCAACGCTGCCTTGCCGCGAACCGGCAAGGGGCGAGCTTGCCCTTGGGCGGGGCCTGAGCCGATGCGCAAGTATTTCGCTGCAAGCGTTCTGGCGGTTGTCGCCCTCGCCGCCGCACTGGCGACGAGCAAGCCCTGGCGGAGATTCTCAGCCGCCGACGGCGCTCGCCCGGCGGCCGGAAAGCGGGCCGCCCGTGCTCTGGTCGCGAGCCCTCGGCCAAGGCTATTCGGGTTTCGTCGCCTCCGAAGGCCGGCTTTACACCCAGTACCAGACGCTGGCAGGGCAGTTCGTCGTCTGTCTCGATGCCGAAACGGGCCGGGCGATCTGGGAATATCGCTACGAATGGGCCTACGAATCGATGGGCCTCTACCCGGGCCCCCGCGCCACACCCACGCTGGCCGAAGGCCGCGTCTATTTCGCCGCCCCCTCCGGTCTGGTCGGTTGCCTGTCGACCGCAGGCGAGTTGCTGTGGTCCGTCAACTTGGTCGAGAAATTCGCCGGCCGCGGGACGGGCTTTGGATTCGCAGGCACGCCGGTCGTGCGGCGCGGACGGGTGCTGTTATGCGTCGGCGGCCCGGGAGCTTCGATGGCGGCGCTCGACGCCCGCACCGGCGCCACGGTCTGGCAAGCAGGCGACGATCCGGCAAGCTACGTGCCGGCCATGCCGATCGAGTTCGAGGGCCGCGAACAGGTCGTCGGCTTCCTCGAAAACGCAATCGTCTCATACGACCTTGCCGCCGGCCGGCCGCTATGGCGCCGGGCGCTTTTGCGCGGCTACAACGAACACGCCGCCTGGCCCGTCTATCGCGAACCGTACCTGTGGCTCTCCGGCCCCTTTCGCTCGGGTTCGCAACTGCTGGAACTCACAGGCGGCGAGGCGCCGCAAGTGCGGCCGGTTTGGCAGACCAAGCTGCTCTCCAACGACGTCTGCTCCAGCGCGCTGGCCGACGGCTGCCTGTTCGGCTTCGACCTCCGCGATGCGCAGGCCAAACTGCACCGGCCTTCGCGAGGCGAGTTTCGCTGCCTCGACTTCGTCTCGGGCGCCCAGCGCTGGTCGACCGACCGGGTCGGACAGGCCAACGTCCTTGTGGCCGACGGCAAGTTGATCCTGTTCGACGACCGGGGCGAATTGATCCTGGCCCGCGTCAATACGCAGCGCTACGAGGAACTGGCGCGAGTCTCGCTGCTGGGCGATGAAATCAATTGGACCGCGCCGCCTTGCACCGCGGCCGGCTGTACGTGCGCAATCAGTCGCGGGCGGTTTGCGTCTACCTTGGCCGTCCGGAATCTGCTGGAGAGAAACGGCGCGCGCTCGGCCGCTTGCCGCGCAAGATATTCAGCGGGGCGGCTTTCGCGACCTGACTCCGCTGTTGGGCATCGAGCCGGAATTCGCCTTCGACGTGCCGGGGCAGAAGTGGCTGAGAGACTGGCATCTGGCCGGACTGGTGCTGTTGGGCATCGCCTGGCTGGCGACAGTGCTGCTTTCCATTTCGGCACAGGCGATTCGCGGCCGAGCATTGAACGTCGCCGCAGCGAGACTCATTGCTCAAGGGCTGGCGCTCGTACTTGGCGCCGCCGGCACGACGGTGCTGAGCTTATGGCGGGGCGACTTCACGTTCACCTGGCCCGTCTGCTTGTTCGTGCTGTTCCAAGCGCTGTTCGACCAGGCGCCGCTACGAAGAACTGCGCCGGCGCGGGAGAGGCAGGTCCCCAAAGCTGGCCGGCAGGGGTCGCGCTGCTGGCGTTTCTCGCGGGCTGTGCGGGCTACTACCTGCTCTGCCGGCAACTCAGCCTGGTGACCGAATGGGCGTTTCTATGCGGCTTTGCCGCGGCGACGCCGATCGCCTGCTTGCGGCGCTGGCTCTCGGCGAGAACGCACAAGCCCTCGCTCGCCTTGCTGTTGCAGGCGACTCTCACGCTGGTGGAGTTCTCCGCCTATTACTGGGCCAGCGTGGCCGTGTTGCTCTGGCGATGCCGCCTCGCCTGACTGCTGGATTGATAGACGACAAAAAAAATCCTGCGGGCGGCACAATCTGGCGAAGACGCCCCGGAAGATCAGTTAACCTCAGAATGGCGCCGCAACCAGGTACTTGACAAGGGTTTGCCCAACATAAACCCCGTCTGGCAGGGTGACTCGCTGCGAGTCTTCAACCCCATCGACGATCGTGAGCAAATCCCCCTCAGTCCCTGGGGAGAATTCACAGGATTCGGCCACCGTAAATGTGCAGCCGTTCGTTTTAGCCAGGCGAATTCGCGTTCTGGACGTGACGAAAAAACCCGCCACCTCTGCAGAATAGCCGTCTTTGCGAAAAGTTCCCATGAGAAACGCCGATTTAGAGAGTCGAGCTCGCCAGTATCTTATCCTGACCGAAGGCGATGTAAATAGCTTTCGTTTTCTTGGCGACGGGACCGATGGCGCCGTCTGGACCTCAGGCCACCGCACGGCGGTCAAGGCGTACCACTCCCTGCGCGGCTATGCCAATGAACGGGATTCGTACGAGAGGCTTGCCGAGTTTTCGGTCACCGAACGAATAGCTGGCTTCTGGATCCCCGCAATGATTGACTGCGACGATGGGCTGATGGTTATCGAGATGGACTTCATGCAGAACCCGCCCTACATCATCGATTTTGCCAAAGTGAGGATCGACAGGCCGCCAGACTTCTCTGAAGACGTTTTGCGGCAACACGAGATCGATGGTCGCGAGCAGTTTGGCGCAACTGGCCAAAAGTCAAAGCGCTCATGAGCGAATTGGAGAGCTATCAGATTTATTATCTCGACCCGAAGCCAGGCAACATCGTGTTCCCGGCCGAATGAAGCCGACGTCCATCTTTCCCGTGTGCCAAACCCAAGAATGCGCCGGTCATCTTAGGACACTACCTGACCAAGGCGGCCATCGCTACGGGCGCCACGGCCGGCCGCTCAGCCGCCCGTCTCGACCGGCTCGGCCTGTTCGATCCGCTCGAAGACGAACTCGCCGTCGCGGAAATCGACGCGAACGCCGGTTTCGGGCGTCAGCTCGCCCTTGAGCAGTTCGGTGGCCAGCGGGTTCTGGATCTGCTGCTGGATCACCCGCTTCAGCGGCCGGGCGCCGTAGGTCGGGTCGTAGCCCTCGGTGGCGATCTCGTCGAGGGCCGCCGTCGGTCACGTCCAGGCTCAGATCGTGCTGCTCCAACTGCTTTCGCAGCCGTTCGATCTGCAGGTCGACGATCTGGCGAATCTGCTTCGCGATCCAGCGGGTGGAAGATGATCGTTTCGTCGATGCGGTTGAGGAACTCGGGCAGGAAGCGTGCTCGCAGAGCGACTTCGATCACCGCCTCGCGCATCTCGTCGTCGCTGCCGCCTTCGCGCGGCAATCTCCTGGATCATCTGGCTGCCGATGTTCGATGGTCATCACGATGATCGTGTTGGTGAAGTCGACCGTGTGGCCGTGGTTGTCGGTCAGGCGGCCGTCGTCGAGCACCTGCAGCAGGATGTTGAACACGTCGCGGTGGGCCTTCTCGATTTCGTCCAGCAGGACCACGCGAGTAGGGCCGGCGGCGGACGGCTTCGGTCAGCTTGCCGCCTTCTTCGTAGCCGACGTAGCCCGGAGGGGCGCCGATCAGCCGGCTGACGGTGTGCCGCTCCATGAACTCGCTCATGTCGAGCCGGACCATGGCGTTCTCGTCGTCGAACAGCACTTCGGCCAGCGCCTTGCAGAGCTCGGTCTTGCCGACGCCGGTCGGGCCCAGGAAGATGAACGAGCCGATCGGCCGGTTGCGGATCCTGCAGGCCGCTGCGGCTGCGGCGGACGGCGTTGGCCACGGCCTCGACCGCCTCGTCCTGGCCGACCACGCGCTGGTGCAGTCGCTCTTCCAGCACCAGCAGCTTGGCCCGTTCGGTCTCCATCATGCGGCGTGACGGGGATGCCGGTCCAGGCGCTGACGACTTCGGCGATTTCGTCTCGGGCCGACTTCCTGGCGCAGCAGCCGCCGTCCGCTGCGGGCTGCGTCTTCGGCTTCGCGGCTCGCTGCTTCGCGTCGGCTCCGGCTTCGATGTGCTCGGCCAGTTTCTTGCGCTGCGACGTCGAGCTCGTAGAGCTGCTGGTAGTCGGCTTCGTCGACCGGCATGCCGGCCGCCTGCTTCTCCTTGATCGCGGCGTCGCAGCTGGTCGTATTGCAGCTCGGCCTCGGTCGAGCTCGCTGCGCGAGTCTGCTGCACGTCGCCCAGGCCCAGCTTTTCCGCTTCCCACTGCTCGCGCAGGCTGGCCAGCTTGCGGCTGCAGCTCGGCCATCTCCTCTTCGATCTCGGCCAGCCGCTCGCTGGGCGTGCTCTTCGGTCTCTTCGGCCAGCTGCCGGGCGGCCAGTTCCAGCTGCATCAGCCGCCGCTGCACCTGGTCGATCTCGGTCGGCACGCTTTCCAGCTCCATCGCCAGGCGGCTGGCCGCTTCGTCCATCAGGTCGATCGCCTTGTCGGGCAGGAAGCGGTCGGCGATGTAGCGGTGCGAGAGCTTCGGCCGCGGCCACCAGCGCCGAGTCCTTGATCTTCACGCCCTTGTGATGGGCCTCGTAGCGCGGCTTCAGCCCGCGCAGGATGGCGATCGTGTCTTCGACGATCGGCTCGCCGACGTAGACCGGCTGGAAGCGCCGCTCCAGGGCGGCGTCCTTCTCGATGTACTTGCGATACTCGTCGAGCGTCGTGGCGCCGATGCAGCGCAGCTCGCCGCGGGCCAGGGCCGGCTTGAGCAGGTTGGCCGCGTCGCTGCCGCCCTTCGGCCGCGCCGGCGCCGACGACCGTGTGCAGCTCGTCGATGAACAGGATCACGTTGCCGCCGGCGTCTTCGACTTCGCGCAGCACCGCCTTGAGCCGCTCCTCGAATTCGCCGCGGAACTTGGTGCCGGCGACCAGCGCGCCCATGTCGAGCGCGATCGACGCGCTTGTTCTTCAGGCTTTGCGGCACGTCGCCCTGCGACGATCCGCAGGGCCAGCCCTTCGGCGATGGCCGTCTTGCCGACGCCCGGCTCGCCGATCAGCACGGGGTTGTTCTTCGTGCGCCGCGAGAGGACCTGGATCACGCGGCGGATTTCCTGGTCGCGGCCGATCACCGGGTCGAGCTTGCCCTGCGTGGCCCGCTCGACCAGGTCGATGCCGTATTGCTCCAGGGCCTGGAACTTGTCCTCGGGGTTCTGGTCGGTCACGCGCGCGCTGCCGCGCACCGTCTGCAGCGCCTGCAGGATGTCCTTTCGGTGATGGCGTTCAGCTTCAGGACGTTCTTGGCCTTGGAGTCGACCTTGGCCAGCGCCAGCAGCAGGTGCTCGGTCGAGACGAACTCGTCCTTCATCGCGTCGGCTTCGCGCTGAGCCGCTTCGAGCACCTTGCTGCAACGCCGGCTCGGGCTGCGGCGTGGCGCCGCCGGAGACCTTGGGCAGATGCCCCAGTTCGGACTGCGACGATCTCATCGAGCTGGCCGCGTTGGCGCCGATCTTGTCGAGCATCGGGCCGACGATGCCGTCGCTCTCGGCCAGCAGCGCGGCCAGCAGGTGCAGCGGCTCGATCTGCGGATTGCCGCTCGGCCGCCAGTTCCTGCGCACGCTGGCACCGCTTCCTGGGCCTTGATCGTGAGTTTGTCGAATCGAAATGCCATGATAATGCTTCCTCTGCGGCCGTGAGCGCATTGGTGTAGCTACGAGACGCATTGTTCTGGCCACTGAGCCGCAGAGGCGGATTAGCGGCACGGATTCACGTCAAACCAGATGCTCGCAGTTCACTGTGAGTCCATGCTACATCCGTGGCGGCAACAGCTCCGCGTCTCGGTCATGGCAATCCTGGCAGCATCTCGCATCTATCGTGCGAGCGATTACTGCGAATCCTTCACTTCGAACTCGGCGTCGATCGCGTCGTCGTCCGACCGGCGTGTCGCCGCCGGCGTCGTCGGCCGGCGCCTCCGGGCCTGCCGCCGCCGCGCCGGCGCCGCCGCGCCTCGTAGAGCGTCTTGCTCAACGCGTGCGAGGCCTGCTCCAATTCGCTGATCGGCCGACTTGATGGCCTCGAGCGTCGTCGCCCTTGGCCGCCTCGCGGGTCTTCTCGATCGCCTGCTTCGAGCGGCGTCCTTGTCGGCATCGCTGCAGCTTGTCGTCGTGCTCCTTGATCAGCTTCTCGAGCTGGAAGCACATCGAGTCGGCCTGGTTGCGCAGCTCGGCCAGTTCGCGCTTCTGCTTGTCCTCCTCGGCGTGCGACTCGGCGTCCTTGCGCATCTGTTCGATCTCGTCCTCGGACAGGCCGCTCGACTGCTCGATCCGGACCGTCTGCTCCTTGCCGGTGCCGAGGTCCTTGGCCGAGACGTTGAGGATGCCGTTGGCGTCGATGTCGAACTTGACTTCGATCTGCGGCATGCCGCGCGGCGCCGGCGGAATGCCTTCCAGGTTGAACTGGCCCAGCAGCCGGTTGTCGGCGGCCATCTCGCGTTCGCCCTGGAAGACCCGCACCGTCACGGCCGTCTGGTTGTCGTCGGCCGTGCTGAAGACCTGCTTCTGCTCGGTCGGGAATCGTGGTGTTGCGTTCGACCAGCTTGGTCATCACGCCGCCCAGGGTTTCGATGCCCAGCGACAGCGGCGTCACGTCCAGCAGCAGCACGTCCTTGCACGTCGCCGGCCAGCACGCCGCCCTGGATGGCGGCGCCGACGGCCACGACTTCGTCCGGGTTGACGCCCTTGTGCGGCTCCTTGCCGAAGATCTCCTTGACCAGCTCCTGCACCTTGGGGATGCGGGTCGAACCGCCGACCAGCACCACTTCGTCGATGTCGCTCGGGTCGCAGCTTGGCGTCTTTCATGCGCCTGCAGCACCGGCCCGCGGCAGCGCTCGATCAGCTGATCGACCAGCTTCTCGAACTTCGCCCGCGTGATGGTCATCTGCAAGTGCTTCGGACCGCTGGCATCGGCCGTGATGAACGGCAGGTTGATGTCGGTCGACTGCGCGCGAGCTGAGCTCCTTCTTGGCCTTCTCGCAGGCTTCCTGCAGCCGCTGCAGGGCCATCGTGTCCTTGCGCAGGTCGATGCCCTGCTCCTTCTTGAACTCGTCGGCGACGTAGTTGATCAGCACCTCGTCGAAGTCGTCGCCGCCGAGGTGCGTGTCGCCGTTGGTGCTGATCACGCGGAACACGCCGTCGGCCACTTCGCAGCATCGAGACGTCGAACGTGCCGCCGCCGAGGTCGAAGACGACGATCTTCTCGTCCTTCTTCTTGTCCAGGCCGTAGGCCAGCGACGGCGGCGGTCGGCTCGTTGATGATCCGGGCGACCTCCAGGCCGGCGATCTGGCCGGCGTCCTTGGTGGCCTGGCGCTGGGCGTCGTTGAAGTAGGCCGGCACGGTGATCACGGCCTTGTTGACCTTGTGGCCCAGGTAGGCCTCGGCCGACTCCTTCAGCTTGCGCAGAATCTTGGCCGAGATCTCCGGCGGCGTGTATTCCTTGTCGCCGACCTTGACCTTGACGTAGTCCTCCGGCCGCCGACGACCTCGTAGGGGACGATCTTCTCTTCGCTGGCGACTTCGTTGTGCCGGCGGCCCATGAACCGCTTGATCGAATAGACCGTCCGCGTGGGGTTGGTGACGGCCTGCCGCCGGGCCGGCTCGCCGACCAGGACGTCTCGCCCTTGTCGGTGAACGCGACGACGCTGGGCGTGAGCCGGTTGCCTTCGGCGATTGGGGATCACCTTCGCTTCTCTGCCTTCCATCACGGCGACGACCGAGTTGGTCGTGCCCAGGTCGATGCCGATGATTTTTTCGCCTTGTGCCATGTCTACTCACTCCTTTTGTGCCAGGATCGGCTGGTACGACTGCCAGACGCTGCTCGCCCCGCCAGTCACCTTGCCCTTGCTGTCTTATTTGTAGAATCAACAGATGTATGAACGATCCAGAAAGCAAACACCATGCCACCCGCCCCCCGAACCCGAAAACAGCACGCAACCAATTGCTAATAAATAACTTGCATCCAAACCACCAACCGCCAACAATCTCCGCTGCGTCAAAGCCGCTCACAAGGCTGCCATTTTTGGCTAGTCGACCTGTGCGAAATCGCTCGCACTGCCAAAATGACAGCAGGCGCTTGACACCCGCTGGACGGGCCTGTACAAGGGGCAGGCGATGCCGTGGCGCAGGTCGTTGTCGGGACAGACGTTGAGATCAATTCAATGGCCAAGGAACCAACCCCGCGAAATGCCAAGAAAGGCTCTGTGCGCGGCGAAAGCGACGTTGCGCTGCGCGGGCAGTTGGAGCGGCTCGACCGCGATCTGGTCAAGCTGATCAACCAGCGGACAAAGCTCGCCGGGCAACTCAACAAGCTTCGTTCAGCGGTAGCGAGCGACCATGCCCCCCCGGAACCGGAACCCGAGGAAATCGCCAAGGCGCTGACCCACAATAAAGGGCCGATTTCCACGGAAGCGCTGCGGGCCATCTTTCGAGAACTGCTCAGCGGCGCCAGTGCTTCGACGCGGTCGTGCCGCGTGGCGGTTCTTGGCCCGGCCTACAGCTACAGCCACCTGGCGGCCCTGGCCCGCTTCGGCTCCGCGGTCGAATTTGTGCCGGTCGGGAGCATTTCCGCCGTCTTCGAGGAGGTGAATCGCGGTCACGCAACGTTCGGCGTGGTGCCGATCGAGAATTCCACCGACGGCCGGATCGCCGACACGCTCGACATGTTCACGCCGCCTGCCGAGTGCGCATCTGCGGCGAAGTGCAACTACGCATCCATCATTGCCTGCTGGGCAAGTGCCCGCGAGCGACGTGACCGAAGTCTACAGCCGCCCGCAAGCGTTGTCGCAGTGTCGCAATTGGCTGCTGAAGCACCTGCCCGGCGCCCGAACCATCGAGGTGACCAGCACGGCCACCGCCGCCCAGTTGGCCCGAGACAAGCAGGGGGCCGCGGCCATTGCCAGCTCGCAGGCCGGCGTGCATTACGGTCTCGACGTGTTGGCGGAAAACATCGAAGACAACCCGTCAAATGTCACGCGTTTCGCGGTCATCGGCGACGAATCAGCGCCTCGGACGGGGCACGACAAAACCTCGCTGATGTTCGAAGTGGCCCACCGCCCTGGCTCCCTGGCCGATGCCATCGCCATTTTCAAGCGCTGCCGCTTGAACCTGACCTGGATTGAATCCTTCCCGATCCCGCAGACCGAAGGCCACTATCTGTTTTTCGTCGAGCTGGACGGCCACGAAAACGAAACGCGGGTAAAAAAGGCCCTGACCGCCCTGGAACGCAAGGCCGTGCGGCTGGAAGTGCTGGGCGCCTACCCCCGCAGCCAGCCGGCAAATTGAGGGCAAGCCTGCCGGGGCGGGCGTTGCCGCGATTGATTCGCAGCCGGCGCTCCAAGCCAATGGCATCGATAATAACGGCATCGGCGGCGATCACGACGCGACGGTGGTCGAGGGGCCGATTCGCTACCCGACGCCGCGCGAAGGGATTCAAAACAAGCTTCGCATGGTTGGATCGCCAAGATGCGTTGGCGGTTGACCGCCCGTGCGAGGCGCCCAGAAGTCTCACGCTGTTCTGCTACAGCGCATGCTACTTTGCCGGCTTGGCGGCTGAGACTTTGCAAAACCAACAGAGGGGGAGGCGATGGCTTTTACAAGGCGGCGCCGGAAACCGTCGAGGAGCGCCAGGCGCCGTAATTTCTCGCATTGGTTTCAGCCCGAGTTACTACGCGATCCAAACTTGGGAGCGCCCGATGAGTTGCCCGCGCTAGACTTGCTAAGGTTTTGCGCACCCAACAGAGGGGGTGCAAGCCAACGACGCAAGCCGAGATTCTGGTATTCAATTGAAGAAGCGTAAGGTCCTGGGCATTGTTCGGCCCCATGTTTTCCACACGGCAAACTGCTACACTAGCCTACTTGGCTTTTCGCAGGGCGGGCCCGCTGGAGCTCCTCGGCTGCCAGAGCCCTCGGCAGTTCCCTCACGTAACTAACGTCCCACACACCCCAGACCCATTCCTCCTCCCGTGATCATCGTCTTAAAATCGCACGCCACCGACGAACAGGTTCAACACGTTGTCGAGCGCGTGGAAGCGCTGGGTCTGCGAGCCCACCTGAGTAAAGGCACGTTCCGAACCATCATTGGCGTCATCGGCGACGAGGAAAAGCTGCAAGCGTCGCCGTTGGAAGCAATTCCGGGCGTCGATAGCGTGGTGCCGATCCTGCCGCCCTACAAGCTGGCCAGCAACGAGGCGCACCCCGAACCGAGCGTTGTCGAGGTGGCGGGCGTGAAAATCGGCGGCGGGCATCTGGGGATGATCGCCGGCCCCTGCGCCGTGGAAAGCGCCGAGCGGATGGACTCCATTGCCAGGTCCATTAAGGAGGCCGGCGCCAACCTGCTTCGCGGCGGCGCGTTCAAACCGCGGACCAGCCCTTACGCCTATCAAGGCATGGGCGAAGAAGGGCTGAAGATTCTCCGCGATGCGGGGGACACGTACGGCCTGCCGATCGTGACCGAAGTGATGGACCCTCGGCGCGTGGAACTGGTGGATCGTTACACCGACATGTTCCAGATCGGCGCCCGCAACATGCAGAATTTCACGCTGCTGACTGAGGTCGGCCAGACGCGAAAGCCCGTGCTGCTGAAACGCGGCATGAGCGCCACGATCAAAGATCTGCTGATGAGCGCCGAATACATCCTGTCGGAAGGCAACTCGAGCGTGGTACTGTGCGAACGCGGCATCAAGAGCTTCGATTCCTCGACGCGCAACCTGTACGACGTGGCGGCCGTGCCCGCGGCCAAGGCCCTTTCGCACCTGCCGATCATCGTCGACCCGAGCCACGCCACCGGTCGGCCCGACCTGATTCCGCCTTGCGCCCTGGCGGGAGTCGCCGCCGGCGCCGACGGCGTACACATTGAAGTGCACAACTGCCCGGAGGAAGCGCTTTCCGACGGCCCTCAGGCGCTGCTGCCGCACCAATACGCCGAACTCGCCGCTCAGATCAAGAAACTGGCGGAGCTGTTTGGCAAGACGATTTCACAGCGTCCGCAGACGCCTGGATAAGGATGCAGGTGCGTGAATAAGGATCGTGAATAAGGATAAAGAGAAGATCGTCAACGTTTTTTGAGGGGATGTGGGGATAAAGAGGAGATAGGGAGATGGGTTGGATTTTCGACCCGCTCTTCTATCTTCCCAGCATCTCCTCCTCACCCCCGTATCCCCTTGAGAAAGCCGTCGATGCCTTCGCGCACGAAAACGCCTTGGCGAACATCTACGTGAAACCTGACGCAACGTACCCGGAGGCTGATGCCTCCGGCTCGCCGTCACGCCTGGAACTCGAAACTTGGAAGCTGAACTCACCATGCGACTCCCTTTCATCGCCGGCAATTGGAAAATGAATCTCAACCGCGCCGAGGCCGTGGCGTTGGCCCAGGCCGTGGCCGAGAAGTCTGCCGGCGTGGAAGGCGTGGAGCTGGCCGTCTGCCCGCCGAGCGTGTACCTGGAAGCGGTCGGCGAGGCGTTGGAAGGCAGCAAAGTCGGCCTGGGCGCCCAGAACATGTACCACGAGGCCTCGGGCGCCTTCACCGGCGAGATCAGCGCGGCCATGCTGGTCGACCTGGGCTGCCGCTACGTGATTCTCGGCCATAGCGAGCGGCGGCATGTCCTGGGCGAGACCGACGTTGACGTCAATCGCAAGGTCCTGGCGGCGCTCGAAGCCGGGTTGACGCCGATCGTTTGCGTCGGCGAACTGCTGGCCGAACGCGAGGCGGGCCAGACCTCGCAAGTCATCCAGCGGCAATTCGACGGCTCGCTGGCCGGCCTGTCGGCCGAACAGATGGACGCCGTCGTGATCGCCTACGAGCCGGTCTGGGCCATCGGCACCGGCAAGGTCGCCACCCCGGAACAAGCGGAAGAAGTCCATCTAGACCTTCGCAAAATCATGACCGAGCGTTACAATGCCGCCTTGGCGCAGCAAGTCCGCATTCAGTACGGCGGCAGCGTCAAGCCCGGCAATGCCGCCGAGTTGCTGGGCCAGCCCGACGTCGACGGAGCGCTGGTCGGCGGCGCCAGCCTGAAGGCCGACGACTTCCTCGGAATCGTCGCCGGAACCAAGAAGCTGTAAGTTAAGGCGAATAAGGCAAGGCGGCATCGGGCGAAACGGAGCAGCCTCGTTGCTTCCGTGGCGCGCTGGCTGAGCCGCGACGTTTACCGGCCAAGCGACTCTGCGCTGGGAGAAAGAATTAGGTCATGGTCATCCTGTTCAAGTTCTTGATGTTCATTACGGCGCTGTTCTTGATCATCTTGATCCTGCTGCAGCGCGGCCGCGGCGGAGGTCTGGCCGGCGCGTTGGGCGGCATGGGCGGACAGAGCGCCTTTGGCACCAAAGCCGGCGACGTATTTACCAAGATCACGTCGTTTTGCGCGATCATCTGGATCCTGCTCTGCGTCGGCGCCGTCAAATACATGTCCAGCAGCGAAAACCTGTTCGACCAATCGGCCGGCGCCAATGCGACCCAATCGGAAGAATCGGTCGAATCACAGCCGGGCGGCGAGACGAAGCCGAGCAAGTCGCCCGCCGGCAGAGCGCCTGGCAAAGGCGAAAAGGCCTCGCCCGCGCCGCAACCTACCGGCGGCGAAGCGGCGACCGGCGGCGAGTCGTCCAGCAGCCGCGAATCGTCCGACAAGGCCGACCAATAGTTAGTTTCTGGTTTTCCGCCGCGCAGCAAGAATTTTCTTCGGGACTTTTCTGGCGTTATTCCAGGCGGGGCGTTTCAGGACCATTCCTGCCGGTATTGTCCGTAACAACTCATCAGTCCAACGGCAGCGTGCCCGTTGCGGAGTGAACACGCCTTGTTGCTGAGCATGACAGGCCTGGGAGAGGCGCATCGCAGGGCTGACGGCGTGGCGGTCGTCGTCGAGGTTCGCACCGTCAATAACCGCTACTTCAAGCTCGCGCTGAAGTGCGGCGAAGGCTACGGACTGCTCGAGCACGAAATTGAAAACGTCGTCCGCCAGCAAATCCGCCGGGGCACGGTGCAGGTCTCGTTGCGGGTCGATCGCCTCCGAGGCGGCGAAGACTTTCGCCTCAACCCGGATGTTCTGCTCAGCTACCACCAGCAACTGAGCGAACTGCATCGCCAGTACAACCTGCCCGCCGACGTGCCGTTCGCCTCGTTGCTCTCCTTACCCGGCGTGGTCGTCGAAAACCCCACCACGCCCGCCATGGCGGAAGAGGAGTGGCCGCTCGTTCGCGAAACGCTGGAAGAGGCGCTGGCCAACCTGGCCCAGATGCGCAGCGAGGAGGGTCGCGCCATGGCCGTCCGACCTGAAGGCCAATTGCCAGACGGTGGCCAGCGAGCTCGACGGCATTGCCGCAGCGGGCGCCGCACGTGGCGGAAGGCTATCGGACCCGCCTGGCCGAGCGGCTGCAGCCCATTCTGGCCGAATACGCAGTCACGCTCTCTCCCGGCGACATGATCAAGGAAGTCAGCATTTTTGCCGAGCGGAGCGATATTTCCGAGGAAATCGTGCGGCTGCGCAGCCACCTGGAACAGTTCGACGCCATCATGGATCTGCCCGAAAGCTCGGGCCGCAAGCTAGAGTTCCTGACGCAGGAAATGTTCCGCGAGACCAACACGATCGGCTCGAAGGCCAACGACGTGCAGATCGCCCGGCACGTGATCGAAATCAAGTCGTCGATCGAGCGGATCCGGGAAATGATCCAGAACATCGAGTGAGCCAGAACAACGAGTGAGGTTGCCCAGCCGACATGGATTCGCTCCTCGGTTTGGCGGAGCGCCCGCCATGGAAACTTCCGCCCCCGGCAAGTTAGTCGTCATTTCCGGTCCCTCGGGGGCGGGCAAAACAACGCTGTTGAAGCGTCTGTACGCGAACTGTCCGCGACCGCTGACCGCCAGCGTGTCGGCCACGACGCGGCCGCCGCGGCCCGGCGAGACGGACGGCGTCGACTACCATTTCCTCAGCCGCGAGGATTTCGCCCGCCGCCGCGAGGCCGGCGAGTTCCTGGAGTGCTTCGAGGTTTACCAGCGGGGCGACTGGTACGGCACGCTCAAGAGCGAGGTGGCCCCTAGCCTGGAGGCCGGAAAATGGGTAGTCTTAGAGATTGACGTGCAGGGCACGTTAGCCGTGTTGGAGCATTACCCTGACGCACTGACCATCTTTGTGCGGCCGCGTTCGGTCGAGGAACTGGAACGGCGGTTGCGCCAGCGCGGCACCGAAAGCGAAGCCGCCATCGAGCGCCGCCTGGACGTGGCCCGCCGCGAGTTGTCTTTTATCGACCGCTACCGCTATCAGGTCGTCAACGACGACATCGACCAGGCGGTGCAAGAGTTGTGCGAGATCCTGACCCAGAGTGGAGATTGAGCGAAATGATCGACGAGCTGCGCGAAGAAGCGATCGTCAACAAGGTGGGCGGCCGGTTCAAGTTGTCGACGCTGATCCAGAAGCGGCTGGTGGCGCTGAACGCCGGCAGCCGGCCCGCTGATCGACATCGAACAGCACGGACAAGATGCAAATCGTGATCGAGGAGATCATGCAGGACAAGATCTATCTCGACGCCTCGTCGAACGTTCGCATCGCCGGAGAAGCGGAAGAAGGGGGCGGACCGCCCGAGTTGGATCTGACCGACCTCTAGGCCCCGCGATAGTTCGATGAAAGGTCGCGAGCTGCTGATCGGCGTGACCGGCGGAATCGCCGCCTATAAAACGGCGGCGCTGGTCGAGCCAGCTCGTCCAGGCCGGGGCGGGCGTGTCGGTGATCATGACCGACTCGGCCGCGAGTTCATCGGCGCGGCCACGTTCGAAGCGCTCACCGGCCGGCCGGTGCGCACCGAGCGTATTTCACGAGTCGGGCCATCCGCTCGGCGCCCACATCGAGCTGGCCGAGCGCGCCGAGTTGCTCTGCGTCGCCCCGGCCACCGCCAACTACCTGGCCAAGGCGGCGCACGGGCTGGCCGACGATCTGCTTTCGACGCTCACGCTGTCGTTCGCCGGCCAGGTCGTCGTGGCGCCGGCGATGAACTGCGAGATGTGGGCCAAGCCCGCCGTGCAGCGCAACGTCGAGCAGTTGCGCCGCGACGGCTTCGTGATCGTCGACCCCGAGGAAGGCTGGCTCAGTTGCCGCCGGCAGGGCGCCGGCCGCATGGCCTCGCCCGAGACAGATCCTGGCGATCGTCGAGCTGAGCAGCTCAAATAGATCGAGGAGGTCGTGCGCGTGGCGCGCATGTCTGATTACCTCCGGCCCGACCCGGCAGTATCTCGATCCGGTTCGCTACTTGACCAACGCCTCCAGCGGCCGGATGGGCCGGGCGCTGGCCGCAGCCATGCTCGAGGCCGGCCATTCCGTGGTGATCGTCAGCGGTCCGGTCGACATCGACTATCCTGCCCAGGCCGAAGTCGTCCGCGTCGTGTCGACCGAGGACATGCTGGCGGCCTGCCGGAGGATTTTCCCGAGCTGCGACGGGCTGATCGGCGTGGCGGCGCCTTGCGACTATCGGCCCGTGCGGATCGCGGAAGGCAAGATCCAGCAAGACGGGCAGCCGCTCGAACTGCACCTGATCGAAACTCCCGACGTCGTGGCCACGCTCGGCGCCGAAAAGCAGCCGGCCAGTGGCTGGTGGGCTTTGCCCTGGAGACCGACGATCAGCGGCTGCGGGCGCTGGCCAAGCTCGAAAAGAAGAGCTGCGACCTGATGGTCCTCAACGGCCCGCAGGCCATGCACTCGCTCGACACGGAAGTCGAAATCATCGACAAGCAAGGTCAGGCGGTCGCCGCGTTCCGCGGAAGTAAGGAGGAAGTCTCGCGAGAGATTGTGCGGGAAATCCAGGCCAGACTGATCGAACGCGGAACGCGGAACGCCGATCGCGGAGCGTAGAAGATACGACCTCTTATCGCTCCGCACTCCGGGTTCCGAATTCCGAGTTCAGCTTACTCCGGCCTTGCACAGGGCAAGGGAACGTGGCGGAAGACGATCTCCAGATCTCGTTGCGTGCGGATGCGGGGATAGGCCAGCCGCAGCAGCCGAGGGGCGGCGTCTTGACTTTCGCCGACGAAGACCAGCTTGATCGCGGCGCCGTCTTCCGTCAGTGAGTTGGACTGCCCCTGCCGGTGGAAGGCGCGGCCTTGATCGTCGTAGAGCTGCACGTCGATTTCTTCAAACAGCAGTTCCTGCGGCTCGGGAATGACCAACTCGCGGCACGATCAGCAGCCGGGCCTCGCAGCGCGAGCCAGGCCCTTGCTCGAAACTCTGTACGACGACTTCGACATCGTCCTGAAAATGGGGCTCCGTCGACGAGAAATCTCGGATATCGAGATGGGCCTGATCGCCAATGGCGACCAGCCCCCACTTCAGTGTCAGCGTTTCCAGTTCCTGCGCGGCCGTGGCAGGCGGCTGGATTCGCAAGTTCATGGAGAGCTGACGCGTGCCGGCGCCGGCGACGTTCCATCCGCTGGCCGCAGACTGAGCCGCCGCCAGCCTGACGCCGGTATCCGTCACGGCCTCGACCAGTTCCGGGTGCGAGCGATAGGCGATCAAGCGAAAACGATCCTCCCACATCGCCTGCAATTCAAACTGGAATGCGTGGCTCAGCTCGCCACTCAGGCGTTCGTAGTCAAACTCCTCGCTGAACGCGCAACGCAGCGCGAACCATTTGCATGCGAATGGGCCCCGAGTACGCGACTGGGTTTTTACCCGGCCTGCCCGCTCGCCAGCACCAGTCCCGGGCGACGCGTATCGTAGTGCGGCCGCACCCGGTTTCCGCTGCTGCGGCACAACTGGTCGATCATCTCCCAGAAGGTGCCTTCCAGGCGCTCCATCGTCACGATTCGATCGTGAAACGTGCCGTATTGATCGCCGGCCAGCACCCGATTCCCGGTTTGCCGGCCGATGGTCATGAGAGCGGCCGACGCAGCCGTTTGATCCGCCGGATGCTGAACTTGCGTCGGAGCCCAGAGTTCGTTGATCCTCAGGCCTCGCAGCAGCTTTTTCGCCCGCAGGCGAATCTCGGGATCGGGGCTTTCGACGGCGGCAAGCAGATGTTCGCGCGCAGCGGCTCCTGACTTCTGCCAATTGCTCTTCGGCCGCATCTCGCTCGGAATAAACGTCACTTCCCAACCGGCGAACCAGATTGGCCAACCGGATTTCCGCGCGGCGGCTCCTCGGCCGGCGCCCTGCGAGACGCTCGAGCCATAAAGACAGCAAACGCCGAGCAGCAGCCCGATCAGCGCGGAAGCCCGCACTTTGGGAGAGCGGCCGCCTGATGCAGCACAGGCTCGCGGCAGACAGCGAAGTGCGAGCCAGGCAGCGGAAAAGAAGAACGACTTCGTCCGACCAGGCTCGGGCCTTGCCGGATCGCAATCCAGGCGCCGGTGCATTGTCATGCTGCGGGCCCCCGCGATGAAACCATCCTTGGCCGCAAAGATGCGGTGGGCGGGGGCTCGAAAGCTCCGGCCGTCAGCGAGATCGGGCGTGAAAGAGTCAGGCCGCCCGACGGCTAAGAAACAGGGCGCTTTGACGAGCAGGCTCGTCCTGAGTCTGTGGCCCCAGCGAGAAGACGGTAGAAAATCGGCCATCTGGCGTCAAGACCAATTGAAATGCCTGACCAGCGCAGGCCTGAGTTCACTATTGACCTGAAATGGCGTTCCTGAGAGACTCCGCCCCGCTCTTTCCCAACGGCGAGACGCGAGCAGCAACGCTTGCGGCGCGCCGACGCCGCGGCACGGACAATTGCTCGCGGAGAGACGGATCTCAATCAATCAGGAGGCGCAGCCAATGCGATGCGGTAGTTGGACAATCTTGGCGGCATTCGTTGCCAGCGTGATAGCAGGGTGCTCGCAGTCGGGAAGCGAATCCCCCGCCCCCGATGCCGCCGCAGCCGCTTCCACGACGTCTCACGCCACGGACGCGGAATCCGGTCCGGGGCCCGCCGAGGCCGTAAACGCCTTCCTGCAGGCTGTCCGCGACGGAAAAGATGAAGAAGCCAACAATATGCTGACAACCATGGCGCGCGAGGAAACCGCCAAGCTGGACATGGTTGTCGCTCCTCCCGGCAGCGACACTGCGACGTTCAAGGTAGGCGAGGTCGAACTGCTGTCTCAGGATAACGAACAGGGCGCCCATGTCGCTTCGACCTGGACCGACGTCGGCGATGACGGACAGCCGCACACGGACGAAATCATCTGGATGCTGCGAAAAGAACCCGAAGGGTGGCGCATCGCCGGCATGGCCACCAGAATCTTCGAAGGCGAGCCGCCCTTGTTGCTGGACTTCGAGAACCCCAAAGACATGCAGCGAAAGCAACAGCTTGCTGAGCAGGAAATGCAGCGGCGAATGCGGGCCGAATTGAACGCGGCGGCAGCCGAAGGCGTCAGTGAAGCGAACAAATCCACCGACGCAGCCGGCGCGCAGTCCGACCCGGCAAGCTCAACGCAAGCAGCCACGGACGGACACGACGCGCGAGTAAATCCCCGTTGTTCCATTGGTTAGCTGGTTCTGATGAGCCGGCTGGCTGCCGTCCGCTAGGTTGCGATAGCGCCTTTCCGCCTCCGTGAATTCACGGAGGCGTTTTTTTTGCGCATTTTTTCCTCGCAGTGGGTTGATTTCGGCCGTAGGCTAAGACAGAATTCCCCAAGCTATCCAAACAACCTGGATTTTGCATTGCCTAGAGTCAAGCATCTGATGCTTGACAACGCAATCGCCAATGATACCTTAAGCATCCTAACCTGTGCATTTGTGTCCAAACGCGTAACCGTAACAGGCTACTGACAGGGCAGCCGCGGCGCAACTGGGTGCGAGGCACTTGACCGAAGGTCCCTCCCTTTGGACGGCCGTCACGAGGGGGGAAATGGTTCGTCGGTGACGGCCAACTGGGGTTTTCTAGTCTCTTACGGTACGGTACCTGTTTTGTTGGAGGAATTTAGGATGAATCGTGCTCTGGTCTTTGGCATCGCGATTTTCTTCGCGGTGGTCGGCATCGCCCTGATCGGCGGTGAGAACAAGGTCTTGGCAGGTCACGGCTGCAATGGCTGCGCCTGCTCGGGTTGCTACGGCTGCGATTGCGGCTGCGCCGCCCCGGCCTGCTGCGGTCCGGTCGATTGCTGTGGCTGCCACGGCCGTCGTCACCACCGTCGTCACCACCGTCGTAACCGCTGCTGCGGCAACGTCTGCTGTGGCACGCCGTGCTGCGGCCCGGTGACCTGCCCGCCGGCCTGCTGCGGCACCGACGCTCCGGTCGATGTGGCCCCGCCGGCTGCCCCCGAAGCTCCTGAAGCTCCCGCCGCTCCGGCTCCGGCCCCCTCGGCCAGCCTGAAGCGCAGCTTCGGCTTCCGCACGGTCAGCTTCCGCAACTAAGCCTTGCGGTTGGTGATCTTGATTCGATCGCTCTAACGACGCCGTCCAGGCCCTGTTGTGACGGCGCCGAACGAGCAAGTAGATGAGGCCGGATCTCTCCTGGAGAGATCCGGCTTTTTTTTCGCGTTTGCCATTCTGCGAGTTAAGCTAGAAGACCGCTCAGTGCTGCCCCGCCGGATTGCCCTTAACGCTTGACCTGAAACTCACTTCCCGCCTGATGACATCTTCCAGTTCGTTCCCCACGCCTGCCGAGGCCGCGCTACCCGGACAAATGACGCGGACCGTCGTCAGCTTCTTGCTCTTCGTGCATTTTTCGCGCTGGCGGTGGCTGTGGCGTCCAACTGGAGCCCATCCCCGTTGGCCTTGCGTCTGCGAAGAGTCCCCTTGCTGCTTCAGTACCTGCAGTTTCTCGACATGGATCAGTCGTACATCGGCCTGTTCAACCTGCACGACGGACTGCCCGAGGACACCGATGCGGTCGTCGAAATTGATTTGAAATTCAGGGACGGCACGGAAGAACATGCCATCTATCCTCCGGCCGGTCTTTGGCCCCGTCAGCGTCGTCAACATTACGCCCGGTTGGCTGAGACGGCCGCCGACCTGTCTGAAAACCAGGATCTGCAAAGCATCGTGCCCCAGGCCATCGCAGCGCATCTGGCGGAAAAAGCAAACGCTGAAGGTAAGAAGATTCGTAGCGGCGACATTCGCGTGCGCCGGTTGCTGTTGCAGCCGATCGAAGCCGTCGAGTCGAGCCTGCCCAACGAACGCGATCCGCGCAGCGAGACGTATTTTCGCAAGCTGTACGAAGCGCACGTGTTACTGGCCGGCGGCCGGGTTCAGTTGCTGAAAGTCGAGGAGGTCGCGAGACGTCGCGCCGGCGGCCTCGAGCAGCGCGGGAAGCAATCAGAACGCGGATAAGCAAGGCAAATAATGACTGCGATTCAGAAGTATCTGGCGGAACTTGTCGATAGCTTTGGCGACGGCTGGAATCGCTTCTGGTTCGCACCGAGCGACCCGGCGACCTTGAGCTTGCTGCGCATCGCTACCGGCTTGATCGCCTTGTACGTGGTGCTGACATATACGCCCGATCTGAAAGCCTTCTTCGGCCCCGGGGGAATTGTCTCCCCCGAAAGCCTCGCCAATCTCGAACAAGCGACGCGAGACGGACAGCGTCAGGTCATCAGCCACCAGATCCGAGAGGCGATGCCTCGTCAATACGCCTTTTCGTATTTCAATTACATCGACTCGCCGAACATGCTCTATGCGGTCCACTTCGGCGGCGTCGCTGTGCTCCTGTTATTCACTGCCGGTCTGCTCACGCGCGTGACCAGCGTATCAGCGCTGCTGGTCGTGCTGTCCTACATCCATCGCGGTCCGCTGCTCACGGGTCATGTCGAGCCGGTACTGGCCTTCGTAATGGCATACTTGTGCCTGGGACCGGCGGGAGCCGAATGGTCAATTGATCGCCTCTTGCGCGCCCGCCGCGCCGCCGCACAACCCGTTCAACTCTCTCCAACTCCGCTCACCCAACCGCTTGGCCCCAACGGCGCCCCGCTCAGCAGCGCCGCCACGGTTTCGATCCGGTTAATCCAAATGCATTTGGCGCTACTCTATGCGTTAATGGCGATCGGCAAACTCTCCAGCGAGGTCTGGTGGGATGGGCTGGCCATCTGGTGGCTCCTGGCGCGGCCCGAAGCTCGGCTGGCCGACCTAACCTGGCTGCACCGGTTCCCAATGCTGGTCTACATCTGGACGCACGCGATCGTAGCTTATCAACTGGCGTTCCCGGTGCTTATCTGGAACCGGATGGCCCGCCCGCTGCTATTGGCGCTAGGCATCGTCGTCTGGGGTTCGCTGGCGCCAATCACCGGACTGATCCCGTTCTCGCTGATGATGGTCGTCGCCAGCCTGGCCTTCGTCCCGCCTGAGGTCGTGCGAGGCTGGCTGCCTCGCTGCTGCACGTTGCAGGCCGCCCCGACTGCCGCCTGAGGGCCGGATTGGCCGGCGCCCAAGGCAAGCGAGAGCTGGAAACCGCCCGATCCGCCCCGGCAGCCCTCTGGCGCCTCTGGCAAGCCGTCGCCGCGGCGTCTAGGCTGTCCTAAGTCATTGCAGGCGCGGGTCTTCTCTTGCGCGACGGCCGACGAGAACCAGCCGGCGCCAGCGTTTTTTTCCGCCGCGGAAAATAATCAATCGCTGCGGCGCATCCTTAATATACAAGCCGCGAGATGAATACGGGCGGCAGGAGCCTGAAGATTGCCCTTGGCGGATGACCGCAAAATCGATTCTGTCGTTATCGCGGCGCTGTACCACGAGCATGCTGGCGAGTTGCGGCATTTTGTGCTGGGCGTGCTCAGAGACCACGACCTGACCGCCGATGTGCTGCAAAACACCTTTTCGAAAGCGGTCGAAACAGGCCATACGGTGCGGGCGGAAACGTTCAAGGGTTGGCTGTTCCGCGTTGCGTTTCACGAAGCCATGGCGGTGCGGCGCCGACAGGGAATCGATGGAAGAGCGTTGGAACGGCTGGCGTGGATTTCGGCGGGCGTCTCCCAGGGGCCTGAAGAAACCATTTGCCGCAGCGAAACCGTCGAGCGCGTCCGCAGAGCCTTAGAGCAGCTCCCCGACGAACAGCGGAAAGTGGTGAATATGCGGATTTACGGCCAACAGAAGTTCGCGGCGATCGCCAAGGAATTGGGTCTGCCGCTCGGCACTGTGCTGACGCGAATGAAGTTGGCAGTGGAAAAGCTGCGTCAACGGCTGAGGGAAGAAGAACTGTGAACGAGTCCGACCCAGTGCACGATGGTTCTGAATCTGAGCTGTTCTGGCTCGCATTCCGCTACGTCGAAGGCGAGCTTGCTCCGGAAGATGCCGCCCAATTTGAGCTGCGGCTGGAAAACGAGCAGGCGGCTCGCGAAGCGGTCGCCGAGGCCGCGAAACTGGGCTTGGCGGTCTGTCTTTCAGCCAACTCAGCCGACAACAGACGGATGGCGGAGTCGGCCATGGGAATGTCGCCCTTGCCGTCGGCAGGTACGTCGTACTTGCGACCGGCGGAACTATCGCCCGCGTCGCGGGATTGGTCGAGTTCGCGGCTCTGGAGCTCGCGGGCGGTTTGGCTTGCATTGGGGACCGCCGCTTGCGTCGCCTTGGCATTGACGACCTACTGGCTCGAACGTCGTTCCGATTCCCTTCCGGCCGCTCCGAACTCAAGCCCCCTCGCACAGTTCAATGCCCGGCAGCCAGATTCCCGGCTGGCCGATGCTTGGGCGGCAGCCCGTTGGCGAATTGACGAAGACGACGCCCTCTTCGACGCCGGCGCGCCACCTCCGGAAGCCGAATACGCCTTGCTGCCCGAGGATCTGATTGGCGAGTTGTTCGCCGTCGATTCCGACGAAACCGCGCTCGACGCCGATTGGGAAGCTGTCGACGGCGAGCTGATTATCTCCGATTGGTTGTTCGAGGCGATTTCCGCAGAGCGAGCCGCCGCATCCAAGTCGGGGCATCGAGAGGGCTGATCCATGCCGCACAGATTGAAACAATTTGCCATCGGTCTTGCCGTCGCCATGCTGGGCTTCTGCTGCTTGTCGGCGGCCGTCCTTGGCGAACCGGGTAAGAAGAGCGATGCGGCTGAGCGAAGCGGCAAAGCAGACCAAAAGGCCGCGGGCGAGAAGATCGCAAAGCACGTCAAGCAGGCGGAGAACAAGAGAGCGGAGAAGAAAGGCCGCGCTTCGGCGGAAGAGCAAGAAACGGCCGCGTTGACGCTGGTTCGCAATCACCACCCGGAGCTGAGCGAGTTGCTGGAACAGCTCAAAGCCGACAATCCCGAGCAGTATCGGCAGGCGGTGTCTGAATTGTTTCGCGCCAGCCAGCGGTTGGCGCAAGCCAAGGAAAAGGATCCGCAGCGCTATGAGCTCGAGCTGAAAGCCTGGCGGATTGACTCGCGGGTCCGGCTGTTGGCGGCCAAGCTGACCATGGAAACGCGGCCGGAGTTGGAGGAAAAGCTCAAAGCCTCGTTGCTGGAGCGAGAAGACGTTCGGATCGAGCTGCTCAGCTTGGATCGAGAGCGAGCAGCCGAACGGCTGGAAAAACTGGACGGTCAGTTGACCCGGCTCCGTGAAAGACGGGAGAAGCTTTCCGACCGGGCCTTCGATCAATTGATGCGGCGACTGAAATCGGGATCGAAAGCCAAAAGAGCGAAAGCGGCCAGGCAGGCGGCGAAAAGCAAGTCGCCCGAAAACGAAACCGAGTCAAAGCAGCCCGCGGCCAATGACTGAGCCGAGAGGCGGCCATGCCCCATGCAGGCGGCGGGATGAGGCTGGCAGTCTGATCACGACGCAATAAAGAAGTTCACCGACCCAGGAAGTCTTGACCATGTGCGCCCGGATGCTCGGGCCGGCACGAGAGAAAGGAACCCGCAAGGGCGATTGCCATGACGAAATGGATCTTCCGCACTGGACTGATGGCATTACTCTGGCCGGCTGCGTTGCAGGCCAGCGACGTTCTTCCGCGGGCAAGTCAGCGGTTCACCGCGGCGGAAGGCGAAGAGGTTCCCAGCTTTCGCCGGCATTTGCTCCCCTTGATGGGCCGGTTGGGCTGCAACGGCCGTGCGTGCCACGGTTCGTTCCAGGGACGCGGCGGCTTCCGGCTGTCGCTGTTTGGTTACGACTTCAAGGCGGATCACGAAGCCTTGACCGCCGGTGAAGAGCCTCGCGTCGATTTGGAGGCTCCCGCCGTCAGCCTGATTCTCCAAAAGCCGACACTGGCGATGGACCATGAAGGCGGCCGCCGGCTGGACGACGATAGCTGGCAGTACCATGTCTTCCGCCGCTGGGTCGCGGGCGGGGCCAAGGGAATTGCCGAAGATGAGGCGGAGATCGTCTCACTCGAGGTCGAACCGCGCGAGTTGGTTTTTCAAGCCGACGGCGAGCAAGCACAATTGCGGGGCGTCGCGGTCTGGTCCAACGGCGATCGAGAAGACGTGACGCCGCTGTGCCGATTCCGCACGAACGACGAGGCGATCGCCACCATCGACGAAAGCGGCCTGGTCACAGTCGTCGGCAAGGGCGATACGGACGTCGTCGTGTTCTACGACAACGGCGTCTCCAACGTGCCCGTGCTGCGGCCCGTTTCCGAGCTGGTCGGTCCCAACTATCCCCAGGTGGCCGCTCCCACGAAAATCGATGAACTGGTCGTGCAGAAGCTGCGCAAGCTGGGCGTCGTCCCCTCCGAACTGTGCAGCGAAGAGGAATTCCTGCGACGCGTCAGTCTCGACATGACGGGCACGCTGCCGCTGCCCAGCGAGATTACAGAATTCACGGCCGACTCAGCGCCCGACAAGCGAGCCAGGAAGATCGACGAGTTGCTCTCTCGGCCGACGTATGCCGCGTGGTGGGCTACCAAGCTCTGCGACGTAACCGGCAACAACGCCCGGAACATCAACGATCAGCAGTTTCGCCGGGAGATGAGCCAGCAATGGTATCAATGGATCTACCGCCGCGTTTCGGAGAACACGCCCTACGACGAGTTGGCGGCCGGCATCGTGCTGGCCACCAGCCGCCGGCCCGGCCAGAGCTTTGATGAGTACTCGGCCGAAATGTCCTCTTACTTCCGGCCCGACAATCCGGCTGATTTCGCCTACCGCGAGACCATGCCGTACTACTGGTCGCGCGCGCCAGTTCAATCAGCCGAAAGACAAGGCCCTGGGCTTCTCCTACACGTTCTTGGGCGTGCGGCTGCAGTGCGCCGAGTGCCACAAGCATCCGTTCGATCAGTGGACGAAGCAGGATTTCGAGCAATTCACGGCATTCTTTAACGGAGTTGCTTTCAACTATGGTCCCGACGCTCGAAAGCGAGCCCAGGAGATGACCGAGGAACTTGGGCTGGGCAAGAAAAAGAATAATAAGGACGCGCCGCCAGCGGATTAACGAGTTGCTGGAAGAGGGCAAGGCGGTGCCGTGGCGAGAGGTCTATGTCGCTCAGGGCAAAGGCAACGTGAAGCGACGCAAAGGCAAAAACAACAAGCAGCCGACCGGCCGCGTGGTGACTCCCAAGCTGTTGGGCGGCGAAGAAGTTCTCGCCGAGCAATACTCCGATCCGCGCAAGCGCTGATGGACTGGATGCGCAGCGAGGACAATCCCTACTTCGCCCGCTCGTTCGTCAACCGGGTGTGGGCCAATTACTTCAACGTCGGCATCGTCGAACCGCCCGACGATATGAACCTGGCGAACCCGCCCAGCAACGAAGCCCTGCTCGACTACCTGACCGAGCAGTTCGTCGCGCACGGCTACGACATGAAGTGGCTGCACCGTGAAATTGCTAATAGCCACGCTTACCAGCGCAGTTGGCGGGCCAACGAGACCAACCGGCTCGACAACCGCAATTTCAGCCATGCCGTCATTCGGCGCCTGCCGGCCGAAGTGGCTTACGATGCCTTGGTGCTGGCCACCGCGGCCGACGATAAATTGCAGGCCGTCTGTCACGATTACGAGCAGCGCGCGATTGGTCCCAGCAGCGGCGGCGACGGACGCCGAGGCGGCGACTACGTGTTGACGCTGTTCGGCAAGCCGGCCCGCTCGACCAATTGCGATTGCGAACGGTCGAACGAACCCAGCTTGCTGCAAACCATCTTTCTCCGCAACGACCAGACAATGCTGGGCCTGCTGGAACGCCAATGACAGTTGGCTGCGACAAATGACATCGCCGGCCGGCAATCGGGCGGCGCAGCTCGAGAGCAGCGTCGACAAGCTGACCGCACAGATCGATCGGCTCGAGAAGCGGCGCAAGCAGTTTGAGAAACAAGGCAAGGACAAGCAAGCCGACTCCCTGGCCGCGGATCTGGAACGCCAGCGCCAACGTCTGAAAAAAACCCAGAACCAGCTCAAACGCGAACAAGCGGCCAACGAGAAATCTCCGATGTCGCTGTCTGCGGATGAGCTGATCCGCCAGGCCTATCTGCGAACCTTATCTCGGCTGCCGCAAGCCGAGGAACAGGCCGTCGCACGGAAATACCTGGCCGATTCCGAAAGCACGGTCGCGGGCATGAAAGATTTACTGTGGGCGTTATTGAATACCAAAGAATTCATCGTCAATCGTTAAAGCAAAAGGACTTCGCGATGAGCAGCCATCGTTATTGTGACGGAGTTCGGCGGCGTGACTTTCTGCGTGCAGGAGTCTTGGGCGCCGGCGGTTTGAGCCTGGCCGGTTACCTGCGGCTGGCCCAGGCAGGAGAAGTGAGCAAGGGACCTGCCAGATCGGCGATCTTCATCAATCTGGCCGGCGGCCCGACGCACATGGACACGTTCGACTTGAAGCCAAACGCGCCGAGCGAATATCGCGGCGAGTTCAATCCCATCGACACCAACGTGCCGGGCGTGCAGATCTGCGAGCATCTGCCCAAGCTGGCCCAGACGGCCGACAAGTTCGTAATCTTGCGCGGCGTGAGCCATACGTTGGCGGCTCACGACCTGGGCAGCCAGTACCTGAATACCGGAAACCGCCCGCTCCCTTCGCTGCAATTTCCCGGCTTTGGCGCCGTGGTCAGCAAGGAATTGGCTGGCCGGACGGATCTGCCCTCGTTCGTGGCCATTCCCGACACGCCGCAGCGCGCCGGCTATCTGGGCGTACGATACGCCGCCATGTCGACGAACGCCACGCCCAAACCGGGACAGCCGTTCCGTGTGCGCGGCGTGTCCTTGGACCGTGGCTTGACGATGACGCATCTTGAGCGACGCCAGAACCTGCTGGAGAAGCTCGACACGACCTTCAAAGCCGTCGAAGCCGACAGCAACCTTGTCGACGGTCTCGACAAGTTCGATGAGCAGGCTCATGAAATCATCAGTTCTGCCCGGGCGCGCGAAGCCTTCGACATCAGCAAGGAGCGGCCCGAAACGTCGCAGCAGTTCGGCGAACACGCCTTTGGCCAGAGTTGCATGCTGGCCACGCGGTTGGTCGAAGCCGGCGTGCGCTTCGCCACGATCAATTTCGGCGGGTGGGACACCCACCAGCAGAACTTCCCGAAACTGAAAGACACGAATCTGCCGCAGTTGGATCAAGGACTGTCGGCGCTGTTCGCTTCGCTGGCCGAACGCGGCTTGCTCGACACGACGACCGTATTCGTGACCGGCGAGTTCGGCCGCACGCCGAAGATCAACAAGAACGCCGGTCGCGACCACTATCCGCGGGCCATGTTCTGCCTGCTGGCCGGCGGCGGCATCCGCGGCGGCCAGGTGATCGGCGCCAGCGACGACAACGCCATGGGCCCGGCCGCCGAGCCGATCACGCCCGACCAGGTCGCCGCCTCGTTCTATCACAGCCTGGGCATCGACTACGAGAAGGAGTACCACACCAGCACCGGGCGGCCCGTGATGATCGTGCGGGAAGGTAGTCTGGTGCCCGGCTTGTTTGCCTGACCTTCTGCAAATCAAAGCCCCGCTCGCGTGAGGATCGGGACTTTAAACAGCGTTATCGATTAACGCGCCGGCGGCTTCCTGGGGAGCCGCCGGCGTTTTTTTATTTGCACGGCGTGAGGACCAGCTTGTCGCCCTCGATGCCGGATCTTTTCCACGTAAGAAAAACAAACAAACTTGCCCTAAATTCTGCCGGTCATGCCGACGGAGCCCGTGTGCAAAAATGCAGCTTGCCCTACGCGGGTGGGGAAAACGTGGGGTATGTTTGTGAATATCACAATCATGCGAGTTCGATAGCCGGGCATTCGGGCGCCGGCGGTACGGCTTGACGCGAGACGTCAACCAGGAGCGGTTTAATGCCGAAGGTGCTGGTGGTGGACGATGTGCCAGACTACGCACGCCTGCTAGGACTGGAATTGCAGCGACAAGGTTACGAAGTGGCTGTGGCGCAGAGCGGGTTCGAGGCGCTCGAGCTCCTGGCACAGGAGCCGTCAGACGCCATCCTGCTCGACGTGGTCATGCCCGGCATGGACGGCCTCGAAGTCTGCCAGCGTCTCAAGGCGGACGAACGTCTGAAGTCCATTCCGGTGATTTTGATTACCGGACTCGATTCTCACGAACATATCATCGCCGGGCTCGACTCCGGCGCCGACGACTACGTCAGTCGCTGCTGCGACCGCCGCGTGCTGGCAGCGCGGTTGCGGGCCGCATTGCGCTCGAAGACCTTGTTCGATCTGATTCGCCACGCGAACCGCGAGCTCGATGCAGCCCGGCGCGAAGCCGAGGCGGCCAATGTCGCCAAGAGCGAACTGCTGGCCAATATCAGCCACGAAATCCGCACCCCTATGACGGCGATCCTGGGTTATGCCGATCTGTTGCGCAGCAAGGCGCAAGCGAGCGAAGACCTGGAATCGCTCGATACCATCAAACGCAACGGCGAATTGCTGCTGGATCTGATCAACGAACTGCTGGATCTTTCGAAGATGGAAGCGGGCCGGTTCACGATCGAGTCCGCTCCCTGTTCGCCGCGAGCGATCGTCAACGACGTCGTTTCCCTGATGAGCCTGCGGGCTAAGGCCAAAGAGCTTTCGCTCGAGGTTCGCTGCGAAACGCCGCTGCCCGTACTGATCCAGAGCGATCCGCTACGGCTGCGGCAAATCCTGGTTAATCTGATCGGCAACGCCATCAAATTCACGGAACGAGGCGAGATCAACGTCTCCCTCAGCGCACGGGCCGCGGAAACGCCCGAAGGCACTCTACAGATCGACGTCGCCGACACCGGCATCGGCATCGAGCCCGACCGACTCGATGCGATCTTCCGGCCGTACTCGCAAGGAGACGCTTCGGTGTCGCGGCGGTACGGCGGAACGGGATTAGGCCTGGCTATCAGCCGCCGGCTGGCGCAGTTGCTGGGCGGCGAGTTGGCCGTCAAGAGCACGCCAGGCGTGGGCAGCACGTTCACGCTTACGCTCGCCGCAAGCGGTTGGCCCGCTCGGATGTCGACAAAAACGGAGTTGGAGGCGATCGGCGTCTCGCCCGAGGCCTGATCGGAAGACTCAATCGATCGATTCTACGACGACCCGCTCCGCTTCTTTCAAGGCCTGTTCCGGATTCAACCGGCCGGGCAGCAGCGCCGCGGCGTTCTGCGCGGCCGACGCAATGCCGATGCGAACGCAATCGAGCGGCTCTCGTCCCAGCGACAAACCCCAGGCCAAGCCCGCTGCCAAGCAGTCTCCGCAGCCGATCGGGTTGACGACCTTGGGCAGCTTCAAGGGCTGCAGGCGAAACGCTTCGCTGCGCGAGCTGACCCACACGGCTTTTGAGCCTTCGGTAATGACAACCCACTCGGCGCCGCGTTCGTTCAATTCGCGCATGCCGCCAAGCAGTGCTCCGTCGTCCTCAAGGTCGCGGCCCAGCGTGCGAACGAGTTCCTCTCGATTCGGCTTGACGAAGAACGGCCGCCTCTCCAGGGCAGAAAGCAATTCTTCTCCGCGGGCATCCAGCACCGCGAGAGCGGACGTTCGCTCCAGCAATTGGCGATAAAATGCACTCGGAGTTTCCGCCGGCAGCGAACCGCTTAATACGACGATCTGGGCTGACGAAAGCCGGCCGAACTCCTGCTGGAATGCCGAGAGAACCTCAGCCGGCAGCGGCCGGGCGTTTTCCACTAACTCGGTGACCGTGCCGTCGCTCGCGTCGAGCAGCGTCGTACAGACGCGGGTCGTCGGTCCCTGCTCGATCAGTCTCGCCTCGACGCGCAATTCCGCAAATTCCTGACGTACGCGGTCCGCCACGTCCGTGCCGACGGGACTGACCGCCACGCACTCGGCGCCCAGGCGCCCTCGCGCAATCCCGACGTTGAATACCTTGCCGGAAGAGCACCAATGCGCCTGCGACGCCCGGTTGACTTCGCCGAGGCGCAAGGCATCGAATTGAAGAATCTGCTGCCAGGCAGGCGTGAGGCCGGCGGCGACGATCACAGCAGTTCCTCCAGGATTTGCGTCAGTTCCTCGTCGCTGAGCTGGCGCGGATTGCCGTTCATGCTGTTGCCGCGCGAACTAGCGACCAGTTGGGCAATTTGCGTGCGCTCGACGCCCACGTCGCGCAACCGCTTGGGTACGCCGACCTCGTCGGTCAACTGTTCGATTCGCTCGATGAACGCGGCCGCAGCCGTCGCGTCGTTCGACCAGGAACCGCGGAGCACCGACCTCGCCAATTCTGCGAGCGACGCCTGGCTCGTTTCACAATTCACGCGCAGAGCCGTCGGCAACATGACGGCGCAGGCCAGTCCGTGAGGCACGTGCAGCGCAATGCCCAGGGCGGCCGCCACGCCATGCGCCATTCCCAATCCGGAATTCGCCAACGCGATGCCCGAGAGTAGCGCCGCATGGGCCATGCTTTCTCTCGCACGCCGCGACGATCCGTCGCGCACCGCCTCGGCCAGGGCCGGCAATGCGCAGCCGCAATCCGTCGATGGCCAAGGCCTGGGGAATCGGCCTCGCGAAGCGCGAAATGTAGCTCTCAATGAGCTGGGTGATCGCGTCCATCCCCGTCCAGGCGGTTGTGGTCGGCGGAACGTCAACGCTCAGTTCCGGATCCACCAGCACCAGCTTGGGGACCATGCGTTCGGAGCGCAAGCTCTTCTTGAACGCCGGTTCGTGCGAGGAGATGACGGCGTTCTTGGTCGCCTCGGCGCCCGTGCCGCCGGTCGTGGGCAGAGCGGCCAGCGGCAAGGGCTCACGATTGATCTTCAAACCGCGGCCGACGCCTTCCAGGAAGTCCTTGACCGTTTCGCTTTCGCGATTGGTCGCCATGGCGCCGGCCGCCTTGGCCAGGTCAATCGCCGAGCCGCCGCCGACGGCCAGGAGAAAATCTCCTTCGCCGGCGTCCAGTTCTCGCAAGCGATTCGTCGCTCCGTCGACGTCGGCGACCGTCGGTTCGTGGGAAATGGAGGCCAGCGTGACCGGTTCGATGCCCGCGGCGCAGCAACACATCGGCGATTTCCGCCAGCGTGCCATTAGCCGCCAGCGTACGCGAGCCCTCGACGACGAACGCGCGGCGCCCCAGGCGAGCCGCAAAGCCGCCCAATTCACGGCGGCGGCCCCAGCCAAAGACGATTTGCTGTGGGGCGAAAAAGTCGTATTGAAGATGGACCAAACCGTTCATCGCATCTCTGATTTGTCGAACAACGCGTCTTCGGCATTCGCCGATTCGCCGTAGAATTACCGGGCAACCTGGGCCGAGTCCGTAATGCTTACGGTGATTCTAAACACATCTGTCAAGCTTTGCGCTTTGCCAGCAGCCGAGAATAACGTCGGATCGCTAGCATGGACGATTGAAAGCAACTCCGAAAGACGCAATGCAACCTCACGGTTAATGTTTTCCACGGTCTCGTCCTAGAACAGTTTGACGTACCACGCGTCGCCCTTTGACGGCCAAAGTAGTCGGGGTGAATCGACCGGCTGCTTGGTCAGTAGCCGGAACTTGAGGGCGTCTGAGGACGTCACCAGCCCTGCATTGTGCGCAATCGTATGTCGAAGCCGCCAGATGAGTCGTATCAACTCCCCCCGATCGGCTGACCGGCGAACGCTTCTCCCTCCGCCGTCCAATCGTTCAGCGCGCCACCTTCGAAGTCCAGGTTGAGCGGCCGGCCTTGATCGTCCTGCGGCAGCACGCCCTGACCTACGCGGTCTTCGGCGGGTTCGGCCGCCTGGGCGGCATGTGACGCGGCGACGATCGCAAGAGCCAACCAGGTACAACGCTAGCTAGAGTCACAGACGCATTGCCGCATCATTCCGCCTTTTCTTATGCGCAGCAAGCCGCCCCGCGCCGTCAGGGCCGTTCAATCGGAAACGTTTCAATCGTCAACTGCGGCCGGGCCTTTTGCAGTTGCTCGATGCCGGCGGGCGTGACCTGGCTGCCGTTGACGTACAACTGCGCGAGCTTCGGTAAGTTCTGCAAGTTCATGAGCCCGGCATCGGTGACTTTCGTGTATTGCAGGTCGAGTCTGGTCAGCTCGTTCAAGCCTTGCAGATGCAGCAGCCAGGCGTCGTCGGCCGCCGGCGGCAGGTAAAGCCGGTCCAGACGCGCAAGCTTTTTAAGCTGGTCCAGGTCCGCCTCGGTCGCACGGCTGTTGTGCAGGTCGACTTTGACGACCAGGCCCTTGTCGCGGCGCACGCTGCCGCCCAATTGCTCGACCGCCGTGATCACGGGCTGCTCCGGCGAGGCAGCGGCGCCGCAGCCGCCGGCAATCGCCGCCAGGCTCCAACATGCTGCAATGAAAGTGACGCGCCGCGCGAGAATACTCATCGTCATAGGTCGCCAATTCCTGCTGCCGCGAATTCGAAACGCTGCCCAGCTAACCTCCGCTTACTCCGTCCGCAACTGTACGTTGGCCTGGCTGCCGATCGAGAGACTCACGCCGCCGGGCCCCTGATGATTCTCGACCTTGATCACAATCGCGTTACGGCCGCTCTTGAGCGGCGCCTTGAATTGATCGGAACCAGGCTCTAGCGCCCGGTCGCCTCGATAGGCGTGTACTTCGCGGCCATTGACCCAGACCTTGCAACTATCGTCGCTGCCCAACAGCAGCGACGCCTCCTGATCGGCCGCACTGTCGGCATAGACAAGGAAATAGTTCGTCACGGCCTCGGCCCGCACGCGCCGCTTGCGGGCGTACTTCACCTGATCTACGCCCGCAAAGCCGAGCGAGGGATCGGTCTCAACGAGTTCCCATCGCACCGGCTTGTTGCCGACGCCGGGCAGGGCGACGTTCAAGTTGGGCGAGTCAAGCTGCTGCTCGACGCCGTAATCCTTGTCGATCCCTTTGAGGTCAGGGCTGGCGAACGGACCGAGCACGCGGAACTGCGTGACCGGCTGCACCGCTTCATTCAACGACGACAGGAAGGCCAGCAAGTCGGCGGCGTCCTGGGCCGTGACGTCTCGCAATACCAACTCGGGCATGAGCGACTTCTGCTGCGGCTCGAGCGTTTCAATCTCACTGGCTTTTACGCTGATGAGTTTGCCCTGAGCGTCCTTGAGCACGACGCGGTTGTCCGTCTTTTCCACGAGAAAGCCGACGTAGACCTGCCCCGATTCGGTCTCGAGCACATACGCTACGTATTCCGGCGCCACGGCTTTTGACGGATCGAGGATCGTCTCCAGGAGCGTGGCCCGTTCGTACTTCTTGCCGATCTGGCTCAGGTCGGGGCCGATCGTATTGCCGACGCCGCGCACGCGGTGGCAGTTCTTGCACTGGGCCGCCGAACTCTGAAAGAAGATCTGCTGGCCCCGCTTGCCATCTCCCTGCATGGCCAGCAGTTCGGCCGGCTGAATGGCCGTGCCGAGCCGCTGCGGGCGATCGGCCTCGGGAATGAACTTCTCGAAAAGGACGCGAATGTTCGAATCAGGGTGCCGGGTCGCCAGAGCAATGGCGCTCTTGGCCGCCGCCTCGGGAACCGATTTCTCGTCGATCGCCCGCAACATCACCAGCGCACCAGCGGTCGAGGACATCAACCTCTGCACGGCTTCCGCTTGCACGTCGGCGGCGGATGAACTTTTATCCAGCAACTTTTTGACCGCAGCCCAGTCCTGCAGTTCGACCAGCGCCGCCGCGGCCGCCTTGCGCACCAACGCATCCTTCGCGGTCGTCAATTGTTCGAGCGCTGCCGAGGCGCCGCCGACTCGCAGTTGGGCCGCCGCCGCGATCGCCTTGCATCTCGCCTCGGATGATTGTTGATCCGCAGCGGCCAGCGCCAACACATCGCCGCCCAGACTGCCAAGCTGGTTATCTGCAATGGCCGCCAGGGCCGCGGTTTGCAAATCGGGATCGGCCAAGAGCGTTTTCAATCCGGCCGTTAATTCTGGTTTGTCTTTCAAATCTTTCCACGTGCCGGCCAGGTTGGCGGCGACCAGCTTGAGCGCCGTTTGCCGCAACTCCATCCCGGCGTGAGCGTCGCCAGCCAGTTTGAGCACGGCCTGCGCCGCTTCCATCGACGGAATGCCGCCCAGGTGGGCGAGCAATTTGGCCCGTCCGGCGTCGTCAAGCCCGGCGCTGGAAAGCGTCTTCAGCACCAGTTCGGCGGCCGCCTGCGGGTTGAGCGCTTGCAGCAATTGGATGCGATCGATCGTCGCCTTGCCGGCCTTGTCGAGTTCCGCGAAAAGCATCTCTCTCCGCTCGCCCGCCGCAATGTTGATCGCTTCCAATTGATAGCGATCCGAGCCGTCGTAGGCCGAAGCGAGTTTGACGAGCGCGGCGTCGGCCTGCGAACCGGTCAGGTTGCGCAGGGCCAGCAGCACTTCGCGGCGCACTTCGGGCGAAGCATCGTCGGTACGAGCAAGAATCGCTTCGGCGTGGTCGCCGGCATGGCGACGCAGGATCCGCACGGCCAACGCACGGAGCGAGGCGTCGGGGCTGTCCAGTACTTCGACCACCGCATTGCGAGCCTTTCCGCCAAGGCGATCCAAGACCCACAAAGCGCGAGCCCGGTAATTCGGCTCGTCAGCTTGCAGTAGAGCCTCCAACGCCGGCACGCTCGCTTGTCCCTCGGCCAGCAAACGCTCGCGAGCCAGGTATTGCGTGGACAGGTTCGGGTTCTTCAGGCCCTCAATAGCGTCGGGAATGTTTTGATAGGGCCCCGGCTTGCCGATCCGCGTCAGCTCTTTGCCGGCAGGCCGCAGCAGGAAAATACGGCCCTGGTTGGGATTATTGTAGGCATGGCCGCCGACGCCGCCGTCGTACCAGTCCGACAGATACAAACTGCCGTCGGGAGCGGCGCAGATGTCGTCGGGACGGAAATAATTGTCCCCTTCGCTGGAGATCAAAACCCGGCTGGTCGCCTGCTGGCCATAGCCGGCATTCTGGTGCGGATACATCCGCACCTCGCGCGGACCGGCGTCGGCGTGCAGAGGAACGTTTTTGTATTCCGGACCGAACGCGTCTCCCTCGTAGTAACAAATGCCGCAGGGGGAACCGAAGCCGGTAACCAGCGTCGCAGGCACGAAGCCGGGAATGTGGCCGCGGAAATGCCAATGCTCGCCGAAAGGAGTACCGGGCGGAACCTTCTGAGGCGGCCGGCCGAACCAGCCGTAATCGCCCCCTTCCATGATCCAGCAGATGCGGACGCTGAAATTGCCGTCGTTATCGTTGTCGCTGCAGTACGGCTCGCCGAACGAACTGACGCAAATCTCGTACGGGTTGCGAAAGTTGACCGCTACGGTCTCCAGCTTGCTGCCGTCGAGTTCGCCCCGCAGCATGCCGCCCCACTGAAACTTGATCTGCGAGCCGTCCGTTCCGGTCACATTGAAGCCCGTGTCGCCGTGGCTCATCCACCATTTATGATCCGGGCCGAGCACCAGGCTATGGGCGCCGTGATCGTGGTTCGTTCCGCCGAAACCGGTCAGCAACTTCTTGGGCGGGCCATCGGCCTTGAGATCGCCATCTTTGTCCTCGTAGACCCACAAGTCGGGACTGGTGGCCACATAGACCTTGTCCCCCGCCACGCAGATGCTCATGGGAGCGAACACGTCGTCAGCAAAGACCGTAACCTTGTCCGCCTTGCCGTCGCCGTCCGTATCTTCCAGAACCTTGATCTTCTCGCTCGGGGGATTTTTGGCCTTCGAACGATAGAACTCGATTTCCGCCACCCAGACGCGGCCCTGCGTGTCGATGTCGATCGCCGTCGGGTTGGTAATCATCGGCTCTGAGGCGAAGACCGAGAGATTCATCCCGGCTGGCTCCTTGAGAGCCTGCAATTCCTCTTCCGCCGATTTTTGCGCCTGTGCGGACGAGACGCCCCCCGCCAGAAGAATAACAACCAACAACCAACGCGTCAGGGAGCGAAATCTCATGCGTTAACACCGGAAGGAGAATACGGTCAAGTCAGGTAGAGGAAGTCGATATTGTAGCCTGAAGGCCAAGCGGCACGCAATTTTGCGTCACGTGCCCAGGCCGCCAGGAGCCTGGGGCTGTGGTGCGCAAAATGAGGAACTTTTACGCTCGAAGGGGCTATTGGCTCCGCGCCAGTTTCCGACTGTTCAATCTTGCTTCCCGTAGTCTCGAATGTCGCAAAATGGCGGTCGCTGATTTAGCTATCTACCAGAATCTCGGCTTGTAGCGTTGGCGGCTCGGTTTGCTTTGCACCCCTCCGTCGGGTGCGCAAAACCTTAGCAAGTCTTAGCGCGGACAACGGATCGGCGCTCTGGAGTTTGACTCACGGCGGCAGCTCGGGCTCAAGCCAAAATCGTTTTCGCGAGGAGAACTCATACTCAGCCATTGTCCCCAAATGCTTGGCTTGCCGTCAAATCAGCCCGAGCGTCGGCTGCGCAAGGAGATTGAAAAAAGTGACGCGGCCCCGCCGGCGCCGGAACCGTGAAAGCCTGCAAGGCCAAGGGCCAACGGCACGGGGCGTGCACACCGTATATATAATTGCCTGCCAATGGCAAGCCGCCTTCGGCTGCCGCGGCACGACGAATCCTGCCGAAACGGCCGGCTTGGCAGTGCCGGAACGTTGGCCGTTAACCAATACAACCACACAAATACGAGGAATCTGCCATGCGAGCCTTGATCACCGGAGCGACCGGGTTTATCGGACAGCGACTCCTCGAACGCATCGACGAGCCGGTCGTGCTTTCGCGTCATGCGGACGCCGCCCGCCAAAAGCTCGGCGACGTCGAAGTCCATGCGTGGGATTTGATGGCCGGTCCGCCGCCGGCTGAGGCTTTTCGCGGCGTGGAGGCGGTGTTTCACCTGGCGGGCGAGCCGGTGGCGGAAGGACGCTGGAACGCCGACAAAAAGCGGCGGATCATGGACAGCCGCAAGATCGGCACGACGAACCTGGTAAGGGGACTGGAGCAGCTTTCCGAGCGGCCGCCGGTGCTCGTCTCGGCCTCGGCGGTCGGCTATTACGGGTCGCGGGGCGAGGAAGTCCTGGACGAGTCGGCGCCGCCGGCGCATGACTTTCTGGCCGAGGTTTGCATTGCCTGGGAACAGGCCTCGCAGCAGGCCGCCGCCTTCGGCATGCGGGTCGTCAATCCGCGGATCGGGATCGTACTGGGCTCGGGCGGCGGAGCGCCGGGCAAGATGCTGTTGCCGTTCAAGCTGGGCCTCGGCGGACGGCTGGCCAGCGGCAAACAATGGATGCCTTGGATTCATCTCGACGACCTGCTCGGATTGTTCTTGCACGCGGCCTCGCACCAGGAAGTGGTCGGACCGATGAACGCGGCGGCGCCCGAGCCAGTGATCAACCGCGACTTCACCCGCACGCTGGCGTCGGCATTGCACCGGCCGGCGATCTTTCCCGCCCCCGCGGCGGCGCTCAAGTTGGCCCTCGGCGAGTTCGCCGAGGTGCTGCTGGCTTCGCAGCGCGTCGTGCCGCGAGTGGCCGAACAGACGGGCTACGTGTTTCAATACCCTGAGCTGGCCGACGCCTTGCAGGCAATCCTGCATGCCAAGTCGTCGAGCACGGGCGCCGGGCGGATGCATGAACCGGTAGAATCTCGATGAGCGACAGCTATCGTTTGGAGCGTACGCAATTCGTTCCTCGCCCGCGCGACGAGGTGTTCGCATTCTTCTCCGACGCTCGCAACCTGGAGCAGATCACGCCTGCGTTCCTGCAGTTCCGCGTACTTAACGAAGGGGCGACGGGCGTACGTGCAGGCATGCTGATCGACTATCGGCTCAAGCTGTTCGGCATTCCCTTGCGCTGGCAATCGCAAATCGAAGCGTTCGAACCGGGCGAGCAGTTCGTCGACGTACAACTGCGCGGGCCTTACCGAGTTTGGCGCCACCTGCACGAGTTCCGCGACGCGCCCGGCGGCACGCAGATGCTCGACCGGGTCGATTACGCCTTGCCGCTTGGCCCGCTCGGTTCGCTGGCCCACGCGCTGTTCGTGCGGCGCACGCTGGGCAAGATCTTTGATTTTCGGCGGGAGAGGATTGAGGGTTTGTTTGGGTCCGGGCTCAACGCGGGCGCCGATTCGGCCCACTTGGAAACGCCAGCGTGAAGTGCGGATTCCAACTCCGCAGGAGACAGGACGATCAACGTCATTGTGCTGCCTTGTGCCAATTGCGACGTCGCCACGACTCGGATACCCGGGCTTGTCACCGTGCCAGCGCAACGCCCGCACTACGAAAGCTCGCGGATCGGCGAGCCGCTGGGCAACACGGTGATCGGCCGGCCGGCGGAGTTGAGATACTGCTGCTCCACGTCGATGCCGAGATGGCTATACATCGTGGCCAGCACGTCCTGCGGCGTTTTGGGATTCGCCTTGGGGAACGCGCCGTGCTGGTCCGATTCGCCCAGCACGCGGCCGCCTTGAATCGGACCGCCCGCCACCGCGGCGCTGAACACGTTCGGGTAGTGGTCGCGGCCGGCGTCTTTGTTGACGCGCGGCGTGCGGCCGAATTCGCCCCAGGCCACCACCAGCGTGCTCCGCAGCAGACCGCGCTGGTCGAGATCTTCGATGAGAGCTGAATACGCCTGGTCGAAGCGGGGCAGGAACCCGCGCCGCAGCGAGTCAAAGCCTTGAACGTGCGTGTCCCACCAACGCAGATCGACGGTGACCAGCCGCACGCCCGCTTCCACAAGCCGCCGGGCCAGCAAGATTCGCTGGCTCCAGGCCGGGGCGCCGCAACGGTTCGAGGCGCCGGGATCGAACGCCGGCATGAAGCCGTACCGCTCGCGCAGCGGCGCAGGCTCGGCGTCGAGATCGAATGCCGCTTTAGCGGCCGGCGAACTGAGAATGCTCCACGCCTGCCGCTGAAATCGATCCATGGCCGCCATCTGCCCGCTGGCATCCAGTTCGCATTCAAGCCGATCGAAACCGCCGAGCAACTCGCGGCGAGACCGAGCCGGTCGTAGCTCAAGCCGTCGGCCAAGGAAAAGTTCGGCACGCGAAACGGCCCGGGATAGGCGGGGTCGGCGCCGCGTCTCGAACGGTTTGTTGGCCACGCCCAGGTAGGCGGCGCCCGTGCCGGGAACCATTCGCGGAATCATCACGTAAGCCGGCAGATCGGGCCGGCTGCGGGCCATCTGCTCGGCCACGATCGAACCGCAACTTGGGCTTACATTCTCATCCGGCTTGGGGCCGGGCGGATAGCCGGTGAAGCAGATCTGGTCGGCGGCCGAGTGGCCGGCGTCGCCGTGGTGCAGGCTGCGAATGATCGACCATTTGTCCATCACGCGGCCGCACATCGGCAGCATGTCCGACAGCTGAATGCCGGGAACGCTGGTCGAACTGACGCCGAACTCGCCGCGGTATTCGACCGGCGCCTCGGGTTTCGGATCCCACATGTCGATATGGCTCGGCCCGCCGCGCATCCAAAGAATGATGACGGAGTTCTCGCGACTCGCGCCAGCGGCGCTCGCTCCCCGGGCTTCCTGTCGCAACAACTGAGCAAGCGATAGCCCGGCGCCGCCCAGCGCGCCGATTTGCAGAAAACCACGGCGTTTGATCCGCTTCGCCTGGGCTCGCTTCGTCATGCCGCCGCTCCCTTTGCACGCCGTCGAGAAATCTGCGCATAGAAACATGCAAACGCTTGTATAGAAGTCGGCGAATGGGCCGTCAATCTGTTTACTTTGACGCTCGATAACGCCGAGCGGACGCCGCGGCTGCATCCAGCGGCGGCGGGCATGCCGGCTCGCCCGAGCTCGAATCCCGGCGGCGAAAAATAGCGCACTCGGCGTCATCGTAGACTTCCCGCCAGATGGGCGAATGCCGAAGCGCGGCAAGCAACTCGCCGGAAAGGCGATCGGACCAGACCACCAGGTCAATCTGGTACTTCTCCAAGGCCGCGTTCCAATCGCCTTCGGCGGCGCCGATCCGGAGATAATCGCTCCAGACTTGTTCCGGGAACGACTCAATACGACTGTCGTTGAACACCTTCACGTCCGGATACAAGAAACACGTCAGGTACTGCGCCCCAGGAGACCGGAGCGAAGACGTTGCCTCGATAGCCGCGATTGCGCAAATAAGCTACGGCGCCGGACGGTTCATGGATGCCGCGGGCGGCGCGTCGCTCTGCGGGCAGCAGCGGATTGAAACTGCGAGTCCAGGGAAGGGTCGCCAACACGATGAACGCCAGCCCTGCCACGATAAACCACGGGGCAAGATCGGGCTCGTCGTTCAGCGTTTCCGGCTTGCGGCGGTGCGCCAACAACTCCGCCAGCTTCGGAGCGGCGATCGGCGGCACGACCAGCGCCCACCAGATCACCATGCGTTGCGCCTTGGCGCCCAGCAGCAGAAACGCCGCCAGCAGCAGCCATTCCACCGCCGCCAGTCGGCGGCGGCTTGCGCCGAACAAAACCAGCATGCCGGCGATCGACGCAAAGTACGCCTTTCCGGTCAACGTGGCGAAGCTCGTCGGCAACCACTCTTCAATGCCGCGATCGAGCGAAAGGGACGAGGTATTAAACACGTAGTCCAGCGTGTGCGACGGTTGCGGATTGACAAACATCGCCAGTGCGGCGATGAGCGTGCTGGCCAGGTAGAGCTGCACTTTGCGATCCGCCAGCGCGGCTCGCCAGTCCGCGGAACTGCCATGTGCGCCGGCGGCCGCCGCCAGAAAGATGCCGGGTAAGATCACTCCCAGCACGAAGGCCCCGTGCGAATTCGCCCAAATTACTTGAATGACGGCAACGCAAACAATCGTTCCCCAGCGACCGGCGCCGCGCCACAGAACGAACAGTTCCGTGGCGAACAACAGCGCCGAGACCGCTTGTGGGCGAATGCCGAAATTCGAGACCGCCAGCGCCCAACCGGCCAGACCGGCCCAGGCCGCGGCATGGGCGTTTCCGCTGCGCCGCCAGGCGAGCAACACCGATAAACCGAGCGCCGCCGCATAGCAGGCCGCCGCGGCGAACTGACACAGTTCGAACCCGCCGATCCGGTACAGGGCGTAGGTCGCCAGTTCGGCCAACCAGTTCTGATTCACCACTTGGCTGCCGGCGATCGTACAGGTGAATTGGTCCCGACCGGCCAGCGTGCCGGTTTCACACATCAGCCGGCCCGTATTGACGTGCAGCCAGAAGTCGACCGGGTGGTCGGTCGCCAGTGAGACGCCGACCAGCGCCAACAGCGACGGCAACGCCAGCCAGACGGCGGCCATGCTGACGGCGTTGCGGCGGAAGCACGGAGCGTTCACTGTGAAATCTGCGGACGAACGGCGAAAGCCATGAGGTTTCTAAACGCGCGGCGTGCGGCGGGACGGCCACGGCACGAGCGAGAAGACATAGTATGGGCGTCTTGACGCAGCTACATCTGGACGCAGTTACAAGGCTTGCGTCGTTAATAACCTACGTCGCGACGAAGCTCGGCGTTGGCAGGCGACAACAGAGAACCAGCCAGCGACGGCTACGATTCCAACGGTTATGCGGGTTGCGTTGAGCTTGCTTGCCTACTGCTGGTCCGGGAGCATCATCGAGGATAAGAGCGCCAAGGGAAGCAATAAGACAGACATCGTCAGCATGAGGGCGATTGCGATGCCGACAACCCGCCAAAACGATCTCTGAGCTGCAAGCGCAAGTTCCATGTCGGCGGCGGCTTCGGTAATCTGCAGCGAGTTGATTCGATCGGCGTAGCGCCACAAAAACAACGACGGAAAGAAATGAAGCAGGCCCAGCAGCAGACAACCAAATACGAGATCGGCAAGCGTACCTCCGCCCGCACCTGTTAGACCCAACATCCCGCCCAGCAATCCAGCGGCTGCCAACAAAGCGGTGGCAATGAACCCCAACACGCTGAGAAAACGAACCCAGGGACGGGTCTGCGTCAGCATCTCAATCGCTCGCGGCGTCGCGATATGGCCCTGCGATTCGGAGACCGTTGGTCTGCCTGGCTCGCGTGCCGACGGCGACCGATACGGGTTTTGCTCGGGAGGACCAAATGGAGAACTCGACATGACGCGGCCCTGCTTGAACTGACGGGGAATGCGGGTGATGGCGCACCGCAAAGATCGTAGACGCTGCGCCGTACGCGAGTCAAACCGTCCTCGCCGTCGGTTGCGGCGATCATGTTTCCGCGGGCGCCGCATCGGCGGAAGGCGGCGGCGCAACAGCGCCAGCGCCGCATCGCGAATCTCGCGCAACGCGGCGAGCTGCGCCGACGTCCAGCCGGAATTCGCGACCGGATCGGTTCCGTGCTCATCGCCGAGTCCCGCCGTGCGCGAACGACGGAGCCGAATGAGAATCAGATCGCGGATGCGGGCCGCATCGCGCACGCCTTCAATCAACCCGCGATGTCCCGCCGCGGCCGCACCGGCCTGGTTGCCCGGCTGAGGCTGGCTGCCGCCCGCCGTATCGACGCGAATATCCGCAATGCCGAACCAGCGCTGCAAGGGTCCCTGGTCGATCTCGACGTTCTGTACGTTTTCAAACGTGATCGTCGTCTCGTGAATGACCCAGATCCCGCGACGAATCCGCAGGCTGCGCCCGGTCATCACGTACCAGGTCGTGTCAAAGCGAAGGTGGATTGCCAGATAAAAGGACGCCGACAACGTCGCGATCAGCGTCGCCAGCGGGAAGGCGGCGACAACTCCCGCCACCGGCGATGCCACCAAGACGGCAAACCACACGAAGCACGCGACCCCGCCCAACACGGCAAACCCCAACCAGAATTGAAGCTTCAGATAGCGCAGGAAACCTTCGGCCGGACGAAACGATTCCAGCGAGTCTCCCGGAAGACAGGGCAGCTCCGGCGGATGCTCCGGCACGCGGAACCAGCGCACCAGGACGCCCCACACGCCCCGGTAAATCCAGCGACTGGCGCTGCGGACGCTTTCTGGCCGAGCGTTCTGCGTCATTTCGGCGGTTCCTGGTTCGAAGCCAAACGTCGCAATGCATCGCGAATCTCTCGCAGCAACTCCAAAGGCTCGTCGGCGGCTTCGCTTTCGCCCTCGCCGGTCGCAGCCGGCAGGTGCTCGCGCACGCCGCGCATCTTGGCGTACAAAAAGTCGCGCAGTTCGTCGGCGGCGAGAATGCCGTCGATGTTCGCTTCGGGCGTGGCATTGCCGGAAGCGGTCTGCACGGAAACCGTGGCCAGGCCCATCCAGCGCTGTAACAAGTTGCGCGTCAGGTGGATGTCCTGGATGCGGCGATACGTGAGGTAAATTTCGCGGCGAAACAGCAGTCCCCAACTGATGGAGATGCCTTCGTCGTCGAACCGATAGCGGAGCGTTTCATACTTGAACCATAGCGGCAAAATTGCCAGAACAAATCCGGGCCCAAAGAGCAGCGATACGATCAGGTAATAACTCATCAGCGCCGGCGCCGGGCGGGTAATCTGGCGCGGGTCGAGCGGAGTGCTGGAGGCGTTAGCTGCTGCAGATTCCATGGCGAGTCTCGCTACCTTGGCCGCGGACACGGTTCTGTCGGTTCAACATAAGCCTGAGAGGTTGTCGTTATTCAATTCGCGTTTCCTGCGCCGATCTTGGCGTCCGCCGCGCAAACCAAGGGGCGAACGCCGACGTCGGCTTACCGCTCACGGCGCCTCGCGATACGCTTCGACCTCGAAGGGATTATCGCGATACGGATCGCATCCGCGCAGCCATAGCAGCAGCGAGCAACCGAGGTACGCCGGAATGAACAGCGGTCCCCAGCGTTCGTACTGGCGCACGTGAACCAGCTCGTGCGCGCGGCAAATATCAAGCGCCGCGTGCGTGCGACCCAGCACGGTGTGGCCCAGCGTCATGGCGAACGGCTCGGCGGGGAATCGCTCCAGCAGCCAACTTGCCGCGCCGCCGTGGATCTCAAGCACCAGGCCGACGCGGCGCACCTTGCCGCCGCTGGCCAAGGCCGCCAGGCCAACGATCAGCCCTAACGCCGACCAAGGGGCGGCCCAAAGAATTCGTAAACAGCGTGCAACTCGTTGCATGATCAGCGTCTTGTGACGAAAAGCAGCCCTTGCTTCCGCCCCTCCTCTCAGGGCATTATACGCAAGCTCCGAGCGCCGGCGACGAATCACTTGCCAAGAAAGACGCTCGCCGCCGATCGGTTCCGAGACAACGCCCGATGGCGTTGTCGCCGCAACGGCTCGGCAGACGCATGCTTGCCGGCTGCTTTTCAGGCGCCTGCAAGGGGACGAACGATTCCGATGACGACTCCTGCTCACGGTGATCGAGCGACTCACGCCAGTCCATGGTGGCTGGTGCTGGGCCTGGTCGGCTTGGACTATTTCAGCACGCTGGCTTACCTGCCAACCATCATGGTTGAGGCCGCCGGCAACCTCGCGCCGTTGGCGGCCATCCTGCTGGTGCTGGTCACGCTGCTGATGGCGGCTCCGGTCTACGCGTACGTCATCGGTCGTTCTCCGGCGGGCCAGGGCGCCGCCGGTTTGCTGGAACAAACGTTGCACGGCTGGGGAGGCAAGTTGCTGGTGCTGGCCTTGATGGGGTTTGTAGCGGCCGACTTCGTCGTCACGCGCAGCTTGTCCGTAGCCGACGCCTCGACCCACATCTTGCACAATCCGCACTGGCGCCAGGCCGTCCAACAGCTTGCCCCGCGCGACGACGACGTCCGCAGTAGCCTGGCGGCAGAAATCTGGCAGTGGATTGAACCGCACTGGACCCGCCAGATGGCGCTAACCATCGGACTGTCGATTTTAGCCTTCGCCTTCCTGTGGCTATTGCAAGGCGGATTTACGCGGAAGGTGCTGCGGCTGGCGGCCATTGCGACTGGCGTCTACATGCTGCTGACCGGCATCGTGATCTACAGCGGCCTCAAGTATTTGTACCTGCATCCCGACTTGCTCGAAAGCTGGCGACGCGAAGTCCTGACCGAGTGCGGCGGCCGCCGGACGGGCGGCGTCGCGTTCTGGCAGTTGGCGGTGCTGGCCATCGGCGCATTTCCGCAGTTGGCGCTAGCGATCAGCGGGTTCGAACTGAGCATGACGGCGGCGCCGCTGGTCCAAGGCCAGCCGGGCGACGATCCTCGCCGACCGCGCGGCCGGATTCGCAATACGCGCAAACTGATCTTTACCGCAGCTTTGATCATGGCGGTTTACGTGCTCGGCGCGGTGCTGACAACCACGCTGCTGGTCCCCGGCTGCGCGATCGGACCGGGCGGCGCTGCGCAGCACCGAGCGCTGGCCTATCTGGCTCACGGCGAACTCTTGAGCGACGGCCGCACGGCCTCGGCGTTGAATCCCTGGTTCGGTCCGGGCTTCGGCAGCGTCTACGATGCATCGACGGTGATCGTGCTGTGCCTGGCCGGCGCGAGCGGAATCATCGCCTTGCGGGATCTGGTGCCGCAGTATCTTTATCGGCTGGGCATGGAAATGGATTGGCGCTGCGGTTCGGCGTCATGATGCACCTGTTCAACGCCGTAATTCTCGTCGTAACGATAGCGTTCCGCGCCGATGTTGCATCGCAACAAGGGGCCTATGCGACCAGCGTGCTGGTGTTGCTTGCCGGGGCCGCGCGGCCGCCGCCGTCGACCTCGCCCAGCGCTGGCGAGGCTCTCGCCTGCAAATTCTGGTCGCCTCGCCTTTCGCCGCGGTGTTTGCGTTCTTGATCAGCATGGCGGCGTTGACCATCGTCGTGAACCGCTCGGGCCTGGCGATCGCCTTATCGTTTGTGGCCGTGATTCTTTCGAGTTCGGCGGTCTGCGCTGGCCTGCGCAGCACTGAGCTCGCGGTTCCATGGCTTTTCCTTCGCGGACCAGCCAACGCAGCAGTGCTGGCGGCAAATCCTGAAATTCGAATTTCAAGTGCTCGTGCCACACCGGCCGGGCGTTTACCCGCTGGCCGAAAAGGACCAGGAAGTGCGTCGCATTCACCGGCTGCCCGCGGACGCTCACTTGCTGTTCATCGAAGTTCAGCTCGGCGACCCCAGCGACTTCCAACACGTGCCGTTGATGAAGATCGAACGCGATGGGGAGTTGGAGGTGATTCGCGTCTCGCATGCCGTTTCGGTGGCGCACGTGTTGGCGGCCATCGGCCTGGAATTTTGCCGAGTCGGGCGGCCGCCCGAGATCATCTTCGGCTGGTCCGAGGAAACGCCGATCGCCGCGAACTTGAATTTCCTGCTGTTCGGCAAAGGCAATGTGCCGTGGATGGTCAAAGCCCTGGTCCGCAAAGCGGAAAAATGCCCCGACCGCCGCCCGCGAATCGTGGTCGGCTGAAAACAAGCATCCTAAGGCGTTGCCGCACAACGAACATCGGAAACCGAAAAAAGAAACCCGCCTCCGGCGTTTTTCGACCTATAGTTCCTATTGCGGAAGCATATTTGCGGCGGGAAAAGCGCAGTCGCGCCTGCGCAAAGCTCGCTTCCGCTCATCCTGGTTCATGCTCCTGTTCGTTGAGGGCCGTACGATGGCCGAACCGTCCTTTGCCCGATCATGGTTGATGGCGCCCGGTGGCGAAAAACGCGTACGCGACGCCGTCAATCGCATTCTAGCCAGCTCCCATCCCACCGATGAGGACGAGCGCCGCGGAGATCCGCGCTGGCCCTTTTTCGGGCCCGTTACTATCAGGCTCGATCAGGAATCGTTCCCCCAGTTTTCCGCCTTCGCGAGATATTTCCCACTTGGGGGTCGGTTTGCTGCATATCATGCCGCTGGAACGCGGCGAAGTCGTCGTCACAATCCGCGGCGAGGAAGGGCAGGAACCGGTCGCCTTGCGCACCCAAATCATGTGGTGCAAAGACTGCGGCGAAGGCTGGTATATCAGCGGCGGCCGGTTTATAGACGTCGTCCAATAGCGAACGCCTAGCGTCGCACGGCGGGCGGACGTTGCCACGGGGGCAGAGCGCCGTTGGCCGTTCTTGTCGGTTTGATCCGAATCGAGGACGTCCGAGGAGGCGCCGAAGAACCCACAGAGGTCTGTCCGGCCGAATTGCCGCGCTGCTCGGGCTGCGCAATCAGTTCCATGCGCGGCAGCGGCGGAGTTTCCTCCGCCTCAGGCGTACGGAGTGTCGCAGCGGTCGTTTGCGCCAGCGGATCGCCAGCGGCGAACGTCTCCATCGACTCGCAATCCGGACACGGCGCGGCGCCATGCATGGGCGCCTGAGCGTCTGCATGCCGCTTGGCATAGTGACGCTGTTTGGCCGCGGTCAAGTACGGATTGAACCGCTTGCAGCCGTGAATCAACCAAGGGTTGTGCCCCAACAATCGCTTGTACCAGTCGGCGCCCAGATATGCGCCGCTCGGGTAATAAGGGCACAGATGGACGTAATGCCGCGGCGGATAATAAATCCGATCCGGATACGGAACGCGGAACGCCTGGGGCGTCATCATGTACGAGAGCCCGGCAGGGTAAGGCGAATTCGGTATTCCGCTGCCACGCAGCATCTGTTCGCTCTGCAAAGGATCGTCGGAAGCGGCCGTTTCCGTTGCCTGGCGAAGCGTTTCTGAGGGCAAGGTTTCCGCCTCGGGCGGCTGCTGCACGCCTGGTACGGATTGGACGACCGGAGCTGACGGCGCCGGCGCCTGGCGGCAAAGCGCAACGCGGGGGCAGGCGTTCGGTCCTTGGCGTGCACGGCCGGGAGTCCGAGAGCGAATAGGATGGTTGCCATGGCGCTGATCAAGCATTTCATCGGCGTTCCCTTCTTACGGCAAGGCGCGAGGCCAGTCCGCTTTGGGCAAAGGCATTCTCCAGGCGAAACGCAGCGCACCGTGGAAAATGCGAATTTGCGGCTGGGGGGCGATCTACTTTCTTCCTAAGCGATCGACCCTTCGGAAGCGGAAAATATGAACAATCTCCGACGACCCGCAGACTCGCCGCAGTCAGGCCAGTTTCGCCATCTTGAAATTCCGGCGCCGGCTTACCTATTTCCAGGATCCCGAGGAAGGCGGGCCCTGGGGCGAGCCGCACGCTACCTTAGCGCGCGAGAAGCCCCAACCGCCGCAAAAAGATGCAACCGCAACCTTGCGGAATACGGGAACGTGCAAACCAAGGGAGTCGCTTGCTCGATCAAGAAGTGCGCGGACTGCGGGCGGTTTCGATCAGTTCACCGCCGCCTTGGGCAAGCAAGTCAGCGGCAACCGCCAGTCCGACCTCGCCCGCATCGCCCAATTCTCCCTCGGCTTCCGCCAGCAGTCGCTTGGCGCCATCGGTGCTGAGCACCACTCCGCTCAGCCGCAGTCGTCCCGACTCAATCCGTCCGAAGGCGCCGATCGGCGCCAGGCAGCCGCCGCGCATCGCGGCCAGAAAGACGCGCTCCGCCCGTACCGCGGCATGCGTCTCCGGATGGTTGAGCGGAGCCAAAGCCGCGAGCACCTGTTCGTCGTCGGCGCGGGCTTCCAGCCCCAACGCGCCTTGCCCGACGGCCGGCAGCATGAGCGACTTGGGCAAGACCTGCGTGATTTCACCGGCCAGTCCGAGGCGTTCTAATCCGGCTTCGGCCAGGATCAAGGCGTCATACTGCCCCTCGGATAGCTTGCGCAGCCTCGTGTCGACATTGCCGCGAACGTCCTGCATGCTTAAATCGGGCCGGGCATGCCAGAGTTGCGTTCTGCGACGCAGGCTGCCGGTGCCGATCACGGCGCCTTCAGGCAATTCTTCCCAGGCGGCCGCCTTGCGACTAACGAGCGCGTCGCCGACCGGACCGCGCGGCGGCGTCGCCGCCAGCGTCAACCCCGCGACGGCGTCCGTCGGCAAGTCTTTCAGGCTATGGACCGCCAGGTCCACTTCGCCGTCGAGCAAGGCCCGCTGCAACTCCTTGGTGAACACGCCCTGGCCCCCCATGGCGCCGATGGGACCGGTTTGTTCTCGGTCGCCGCGCGTGGACACGGGCGTCAGTTCGACGGCGACCCCAAACGCCGACAGCCGGGCGGCCACCCAATCGGCTTGCCAGCGCGCCAACGCGCTGTGCGCGTGCCCAAACGCAGAATTCGAGAAGCACTCATGAAAACGGAAATTCTTAGCTGGCGGCCTCGACGTTATGAACAGTCCCTTGAGCCGGAATGACCACCCCGCAACTGATGACGAACTGCAATGCCTGGTCCATCGTCATGTTAAGGTCGATCGTTTCACTCTTGGGGACGGTGATGGTATAACCCGTCACCGACATCGGCGAGTGGGAATCATCAACGACAGCATCGGCTCGCCCGTGACCGCACGGATATCCGGCAAGCTTTCGCCCGTCACAAACCCAACGGACCAGATCCCTGCGCGGGTACTCGACGGCTACGACTCGAGTGTACTCGATTTCTCGGTCGTCGAACATGAAGTCCGTAACCTGTTTGACGGAATCGTAGACGTTGCGCACGACGGGCAGCCGGTGGATGCCGCCTTCGAAGAGGTTCCAGAACACACGGCCGATGCCGGCCGCCAGGAACCGGCCCAGCAGGTACAGCAACAGGACGAAAACGCCCAGGAACAGGGGAATCACCCGTTGCGGCTGCAAGTACTCCAATTCGGCATAGCGCTGGTAAATCGCCTGGCGGCTGGCATCGCGGATGACGCCGTTGGGGTTCTCCTCGGCCACCGCTTCCACGACGCGACTGGGCAGGTAGAGCCCGCGCGGCGTTCTCTCGTAGCTTTCGCCCGAAGGCAGGGAGATCGCCTCGGCCTGCTGCGCAATTTTCGCCTGAACGTTTGCGGCGGCCAGTTTCTGGTCGTCCTGCCTGGCCCAATACAGCGCCAGCACGTTGCGTGCGCCGATCATCACCGGCTGCAGCGCGTATTGCTGGATGGTGCCGGCCACCCAGAGAAAAATGGCGACGGTTAACAGCGGTGGCAGCACAATTCCCAGCCGCGCAGCACGGCCTGGCGAAATGGCCGCGGCCGCGTCGAGCGTCGCTGGGAAACAATCCGGGGTGATGACATAACGCTCCTCGGTTCCTGCTCGTCGTACTCGATCGCCGCAGTGAGTTCGAGGCCTGGGCGAAGGCGTCCGCCAAGCCTCGCGCAGCCAAGGAAAGCCCGCCGTCTTGCGGACCAAGGCGGCCATGCGGGCGCGTCGACCGCGCCGTGCTCCCGAGCACGGCCGCGCTTCATTATAGGGCAATCGAATCCGGCGCACACGAATCAACGGGGCCCAACATCCGACGCTCTCGCCGCGACGACCGCCGCCGTCGCCGAGGCGCCCGCCGCAAGCAGAATCCGGGCAATCTCGCCGCAGGTGGCGCCGGTTGTGAGGATATCGTCGACCACCAGGATCCGCGCCCCCCTGCCAGTCGACTCCGCCGCGCAAGCGGAACGCTCCCCGCACGTTCCGGAACCGCTCCCCGGCGGCCAGGCCGCTTTGAGGCCGCGTGCGTCGCCGGCGGAGAATGCAACCGGCGGCATGGGACGCGCCCAGCCGCTTCGCCAACACGCCGGACAACGTTTCAGCGCTGTTCGCGCCGCGCCTCAGCCGACGAAACCAATGCATCGGCACGGGCAGGATCGCATCGGGGCGCCACTCGCGGAGCGCATCGCCCCATGCGTGATGCAACAAGTCGGCCAGGGCCGCCGCCAAAGGCTCGCCGCTCGGCTGCTTGATTTTGAGTACCGCCGTCCGCAGTTCGCCGGAATAGTCGCCCAGCGTCCAAGCTCTTTCGAAAGGCGGCTGGCGATCGCGGCACGAACGGCAAGCTGCGAGTTGCTCGCCGGCCAATGGTTCGGCGCAACGCGGGCAACGCGGCGTACCGCCGCAGGACAACAGGCTCCGGCACGCGGCGCAGACCAGGCACGCATCCACCTGGCTCGCCATTTCGGCATCGCAATGCGCACAGCGACTCGGCAACAGCAACTCGGCGCACCGGCGCCGCCGAGCGAAGCAATGCGCTCCAACAGTTCCCGCTCGAAAGACGAATTCTCAGACGACGTGCGGCATGCATTACGATTCGCATTATCGAGCGGCCTCGTGTTCCGGAACAACCTTCCCATCCGTCCAACGGCCAGGAACTAGCGCTCGCCTTATTGTGCCATTTTTTTATTATTTATGAGCCAGTCATTCGCATTTTTCAAATACGCTAAAATCGCAGAAAGATGCTGGAAATTTCGTATTCCCCAGCGCCAAAAACCTGTACAAACGAAAACTGGCGGATAAACTCTGGGTGTTTTGCCGCAGCAAGATCAGGCTTACTCTCTTGGTCGTTGCGGCAGACGTCCTTCTCTTCACCGTTTCGGACCCGAGTCGAGGGAGCGAGGTAATGGGTATGCAGCGACGAGGAACTCGTTCGAGTTTCACGCTGGGATGCTTTACGGCGGTCGCGAGCTGTCTTTTCGCGGGTTGCAGCGGCAGCAATCAACCGACCTTTGACCTGACGCCCGTTTCAGGCGCCGTCACGCTTGACGGCAAGCCGTTGGCCGACGCCGACGTGGCCTTCTACCTGCAAGGACAAAGCCCCAAAGGCTATCACGGCAGCGTCGGTAAGACAGACGCCCAAGGCAAGTATGAACTCCAAGCCGGCGTGGCCAAAGGGGCCGTGCCGGGTAGCTACAAGGTGACCGTAAGCCGCTTCCGAGACGCCAAGGGCGGGCCGATCGTCGAGCAAGAAGGCATGGACCTTGAGCAACTCAAGATGACGGGTCAAGCCAAAGAAACGATCCCGCCTGCGTACAGCGATCTTGAAAAGACCGAGCTGACGGCGACCGTCGAAGAAGGAAAAACCGACGGCTATGACTTTTCGCTCTAGGCGCGGGCTGGGCGATGAGGCGATGAGACGCGCTCGGCCCGAACGGCAACAGGCCTGTTCGTGAAGAGGTTCAACCGGCGAGGAAGGGACGGCGCGTGCCCCTCTCGACCTTATGGTCCCGAACGCGCCGGCAGCAGCGGCCGAAGCTGCGCTGCCATAAACGGTGCTGCCATAAACGGCCGGCAGCCGCCATTGAATACCCGACCTGGCTTGCGCCGGCCAGAAGTGTTTTCCATCGTTCTTCTAAATTCTTTCTTTGTCGCGAGAAACCTTTCCGGCCGTTCAGTACACTACTGCTTGAGGACGCGGTGGAGCGGTCCGGCTCGAACTCCGACGTCCGTCATTTTCAGGAACAAGTCAGCTCACCAGCGGAGGCGTCACCCCCACCAGTCCCCCCCTATCGAACACATTGCCTCCGGGGCGTAGTGCCAGGAAATCTCCTGGCGGGAATCTGAAGCTCTGAATCGTCGCCGCTCGCAAAGCGGTCGTGCGGATTCAGTGCGAAGGGGCCATGCCGGCGAACCGCACGCTGACGCAAGCGGCGCCCTCGTCAGGCCATCCGTAAGTTACCAAAGTTCCAGCTCAACGGCCTGCCGGCGCCTGCCTGGTCAAGTGCCCTATCGTCGCGCAAGCGGGGTTGCGCGCCGCCGAGGCTGGTCCGCGTTTTGTCTCAGTGCTTTTCTCAATTTCTCTCGTTCTGGAGAACGACCATGCTTTCCGTTTCGCTGCGCCGTCCGGGGACGGCGCGGTTTTACGCTCGTGGAACTGCTGGTGGTGATCGCCATCATCGGGATCCTGATCGCCCTGCTGTTGCCGGCCGTCCAAGCCGCACGCGAAGCGGCACGTCGCTCGCAGTGCGTCAATAATCTCAAGCAGATGGGACTGGCTCTGCAGAACTACCACGATCTGCACCGAATTTTTCCGCCCGCCAAGCTCGGTTCCGGCATGATGTCGGGCGGGTATCCGTCCGGCTTCACCGTGATCAACACGACCGGCTTCGTCCTGATGCTACCTCAGCTCGAGCAGTTGCCGCTCTATCAACGGTACAATTTCAACTTTCCGTCGAGTTTGAGCAGCGGTTACGCCCAGCCGATTGCCGGCGGCGCCACCACGAGCACGATCAACCAACCTGTGTTTTCGACGCCGCTGCCCGTCTTTACCTGCCCTTCCGATACCAGTCCGGCGTATATCCGGCCCGCCTATCAAGCCAACACGATCACCGCGTACGAGATAAACGTCGCTGCCGAGAGCAATTACCTGTTTGCCGCCGGTAGCTACACCGATTACGCGTCGCCGTGGTCCGCTAATTCCAGCAATGTGTTGGACATCGGGGCGTTCGGAAACGATGGGGCGGCGAAATTCAGCGATATCAAGGATGGGGCAAGCAACACGATTGCCATGGGAGAATCCAAACAGGCCGTCGGGGGCAAAACCTCCAGCGTCTACGGCCCCTTCTGGGGTTGCGGAAGCCATACCTGCTGCCACGGCCAGACGTCGCGTTCCACGACAATCACCACCGTGTCCGGCGTTACCGACCTGTCGGGGCTGATTTACGGTTCCATCAATTTTGACGTCTCGGGAACCGGCCAAAAGAAGCAGCAGTACGCCTGGCAGTTCGGCAGCTACCACCCTGGCGGAGCGCAGTTTGTGATGTGCGACGGCTCGACCCGGTTCATTTCCGACAGCGTCGATTACTTCAACGTTTTCCTCTGGCTCAACCGCATCAAAGACGGCGTGAGCGTCGGCGACTTCTAGAAAGCCGCCGATGCGAGTTTTCGCCTGCCAGGATTGACCAAGGCGCCGATGCGCCGCATGCGCATCGGCGCTTCGAACCTCGCCGCCTGAAAACGCCGTTTCGGCTGCGCGCTCGCTGCTGCGGCGGCGGCAAGCGACTCAGCAGGAAAGGGACCGCATCTGCTGCGCGGTCTGGTCGCTCGTTGCGGCGCCGCGGATACGACGAGTCACACGCTTCCGCGAGCCCGAGCGAGCGCCGCGCCGGACAGCCGGCGTGGGTTTGTCAGGCCCTGGCGCGCCGGTAATTGCCGGAGCGGACTCGCCCTCGCGTAACGGGAACGCACACCCCTCACCTCGGGGGGACTGCTTGTTCCTGGCGGCATTGCAGGTTATGACTGGAAAGTGGTGTGGTTCGTCTGTATTCCGGGAGAAGAGACATGCGGCTCCTGCCGTGGGCCCGCGGGCAGCGCGGCTTCACCCTGGTGGAATTGTTGGTGGTGATCGCCGTCATCGGAGTCTTGGTCGGCTTGCTGCTGCCGGCGGTCCAGGCGGCGCGCGAGGCGGCCCGCCGAGCCCAGTGTCTGAACAACCTGCGGCAAATGGGAATTGCGCTGCAGAATTACCATGACCTCCATCGAACGTTCCCACCGGCAATTCTCGGTAGTTCTCGGTTATCCGCCGGAGACGCCAAGTACATCCCGTCGGGGTTCTTAGCGACAAACACCACCGGTTTTATGCTCCTGACGTCTCAGTTGGAGCAGCAGGCGATCCACTCCCGGTACAACTTCAACCTTCCGTCGAGCGTCAACCAGCCGTTTCCGTCGATCCCGTTGGCATCGTCGACGGATAGCGTGAACCAGCCGATCTACAGCACTCCCCTGCCTGTCTTCACGTGTCCGAGCGACCAGTATCTGGCGGGAACTTATCTGAACACAGATCCCAGCCCTAACTATTACGAGGCAAACAACGCCGCCAGGAGCAACTACTTGTTCGCTTCGGGCGAGTATAGCGATACCAGCTTTCCTTATTGCTACAACATTACCGACAAGACAGGGCTGGGCGCCTTCGGCAACGAAGGCGCCGCCTCGATCCGCGATATCAGCGACGGCACGAGCAATACGATTGCGATCGGCGAGTCGAAACAAGGCGCCAGGGGAAAGATCTACGAAGGTTACGGCCCCTTCTGGGGCGCCGGCATCCACACCTGTTGCCACGGCCGCACCACCCGCTTGCCGTTTTTGACGAGCGTCAACGGCATCGTGGGCTACTATTGGCGGCTTTACGGAGTCATCAACGCGGACCTCTCGGGCCACAACGCCGGCCAGCAGTACTCCTGGCAATTCGGCAGCTATCACCCGGGCGGCGCTCAGTTCGTCATGTGCGACGGCTCCACGCGATTTTTTTCCGACGACGTCGATTACATGAACGTCTTCGTCTGGCTCAACCGCATCAAAGACGGCGTCAGCCTCGGCAGTTTCTAGCAAAGAAGCCCTGACCCGCTCCTCGCCGCATCGCATCGGGGCCGGCCTTTGGCGAGCGAGACGCTCGACGCCGGCCTCCGCATTCGTCGGTCTTATCCCGCACGTCGGGGCTTGCGCGAGGTAAGCGACCGTTTGCAAAAGAATTTACCGACAGGCGCGCGAACCGCTTGTCAGGCAATCGGGCATAAAGTGCATGGGCTTTAAGCAAGCCTGCTGAAGCCGCGGGCGCCCGGCCCGGTTCATCTCGGACGCGGTGGACTATATCAATGTCTTCCAATGGATGAATCGCGTGGCCGATCACCACAGCATCGGCGAGTTCTAACGCTCGTCGCGTTTTACTCCACCGGCCAGCCGCGCCAGGCGACTCGACCAGCCTGGCCAGGAAGGTCGCCGAGAGTAAATTCGAATTTGTCTCTCGCGGGAGTCCCGGAGCGGCCCCCGGCCCCTATAAGCTCTCGATCCGCCGGACGGCGGCGGCTAACGGCGCCAGCGCCGAACAAGGCACGGCCCCCTAGCAACTCGCCTGGCAGGGGCGCCGGAGAGCACCTGCCGGAGCGTGACAGCCGCTTCGAGCGAACCGAGTTGACCGTGACGGTCGAGGACAAAAAGACCGAAGGCTACGCTTTCGAATCGACCGGTTCGTAATGCCGCAAGAACCAATCGGCGCTTAAGCAGGGCCCTCGATCGACTGCGAAAACCCTTCGATGCGGTTGTTCGAAAGCGTGATCTGGCGCGTATCTTTGCCGACGCGAATGCCGATTCGCTCGAGCGGTTGCCGCGTTTCGCGAATTTCGTTGCCGGCAATCGCCACCTGCTCGGTCTGCCCTTGCACGTCGACGCCGACGCCGCGCTGGCCGCCGCTATCCAGAATGCGATTTCGCTCCAGCCGATTGCGGTGCGGAGCGAAGTCCTTGCCGCGTTCGGGCCGGAACAGCACGCCCGTCTCGCCGCTGCCGATAATTTCGTTGTCGCAGATCAGGTTGTTGGTGTCGCGGTGACCGATCGACACGCCGAACCGACGGTTATCGCGAATGACGTTCTTTTCGGCCAGGCCGTACTTCACGCCCCAGCAGAAGAACAGTCCAATATCGTTATTCTCCAGGCGATTGCCGCGGATGACCGGACGTTGCGAACCCGAGCCGGGATGCAGGCCCAAACCGGCGTTGTCGCGGCTGCGGCAATTCTCGACGACCACGTCGTGGCAGATCTGCCAACTGATGCCGTCGCCGTTGTAATTGCGGGCCGTGACGCCGCGGATGGCAATTCGCCGGCAATCTTGCAGAAAGATACACCCGGCGTAGTTGCCGTCGAGGTTGTCGTTGTGATCGCGGTCTCCGTCGAGCACAAGATTTTCGATGACGACGCCCGAGATCTCTTCGCCGCTGAGGATCGGAAACAGCGTCGACGCGGTCGCCTCGCCCATCAACCAGAAGTTCTTGCGCAGCGCCCGATCGAGCTTGAACCGGTCGCCGTCGCGCGCGACCAACGTTCGCTTGACGATTTCGGTTCCGCCGTTGTGCGGATTTCGGGTACGCAAGCAGATGCCGTCCCCCACGCGAAACCCGGTCGCGTCGGCCAGGGTAATCTCCTGATCGTACCAGTCCGAATCGGCGGCCAGGGGCGTTTTGACCGAAGGCGCCTTGCGCAGCACGCTGTCTTCGCCGCTGCCTAGCAGGCGCACGTTGGATTGCAGGTACACGGCGTTGCGCAACAGATACTCGCCCGGCAACACGCGGACGGTCCCGCCTCCCAGGCGAGCGACGTAATCGACGGCGGCTTGCAGCGCGCGATCGCCCTCGCCGACCAAATCGGCCTTTTCAGGCCCGACGGTCAGCGTCAGTTTTTCCTTCCAGTTCGGCTCGACCGCGTCATCACCGGATGTGGCGCGCGGTTGCACCGGCTCGGGGGGCGGCTCTGCCAACAGGCGGTCGCGGCGACCGCCTAAGTAAAGAGCGCACGCGGCGCCGAGAAAACGGCGACGGTCCAAACAACATGGCGACGCAATACCCATACGCTTCCTCCGACGGTCGGGCTGTTGCCTTACAGCATACGCACCTGACCGCGGCAGGCAAGCGCGGTCGCAGCTTCTTCCGCCGGCCAGACAAGCTGGCACGGCGTGAAGCGTCGGCACCAGGCTTTGAGAATGGGCTCCGCCGGCAAACCTCGGCGGAGCGACTCAAACGGCGTCGCTTGCTTCGGCTCGTTGGCGGAGTTCCTCCAGCTCGGTTCCGAGCCGGTGGCGCAACGGGCTTTCCGGACGCAGTTCTTCGATCAAGGCCTCGGCCTTGGTGAAGACATCCTCGTTAAGAACGGGGTGGGTAAACAACTTGCGCCAGGTTCGCGACACTTCTTGTTCAGTCAGCAATTTTTCACCTTCACGGTTCGACTCGCTTCACCATTGCAGCCTCATTCATTCTAGATTCCGGCCCGGACGATGCAATAGGAGCTGCGGCGAACCGGGCGGCCGGCGCCTTCGCCCTCCCGCCCAAAAGGCGGGCAGACGCGCGGGCCGCAGAGATTTGGCAGCCTCTTGCTGGTTCCCGGCGGTGCCTTATGCTAAACCATGTAAGGATTTTCAGCGTGCCGACGCCGGGCCGCCTCTCTCCGGATTCCGATCATGCAGGCCGTGTATGGATAGCAAATTGGCACGATTGCCTAGCGGGATGGCCGCAGAGACTTCGAGTTCCGGCATTCAGGTCTGCCTGGTGCGCACGCGCGCGAGCGCGACGCCTTCGTGCGATTCGCCTGGCGTATCTACCAGGACGACCCGCACTGGGTGCCGCCGTTGTTGATCGAGCGCAAAGACTTTATCAACAAGAAGTTACACCCGTTTTACAAGCACGGTTCGGCCGCCCAGTTCCTTGCCTATCGAGACGGCGAGCTGGTAGGACGCATCCAGGCCAGCGACGACCCCCATTATAACGCCGAGCATAGCGCCAACGTCGGCTGTTTCGGTCTGTTTGAAGTCGCTTGACGACGAAGAAACGGCGGCCGCCTTGCTGAAAGCCGCAGCCGACTGGCTCCGCGAGCGAGGCCGCACGCAAATCATGGGACCGATCGACTACTCGACCAACTATGCCTGCGGGCTGCTGGTCGATGGCTTTGATACGCCGCCGCGGATCATGATGAACCATAACCCGTCTTACTACTCCGGGTTGTTGGAATCGTGGGGGCTGACCAAGGCGAAGGATCTGTACAGTTGGTGGTTTAACGACTCGTGCGACGTGCTTGCCGCTTGGCGCGCCAAGGCCGAACGTTTGGCGGCCCGCGGTCACATCGTGGTTCGCCCCTTTCGGCTCGATGATTTCGACGCGGAGATTCAACGCTGCAAGACCGTCTACAACGCCGCCTGGGAACGCAATTGGGGCTTCGTCAAAATGACCGACGAAGAGTTCGCCTACATGGCGAAGCATTTGCGGCAGTTGGCGCAGCCGGAAATGCTGCTGCTCGCCGAGGTTGACGGGCAACCGGTCGCGTTTTCGATGACCTTGCCCGACTTGAACGAGGCCATCCGGCCGCTGGACGGGAAACTGTTTCGCTGGGGCTTGCCGATCGGACTGTTCCGCCTGTTCCGCAATCAACGCCGCATTCGCACGGCGCGGCTGCTGACGCTCGGCGTGCTGGAAGGCTTTCGGCGCCGCGGCATCACGGAACTATTGATCTTACACACGCTTGACTACGGCAAGAACGTCGCGCATTACACCGGCGCCGAACTGGGTTGGACGCTGGAAGATAACGAGTTGATTAATCGCACGATCTTGGCCGTCGGCGGCCAACGTTATAAAACCTATCGCATCTACGAGCGTTCGATCTGATCACGGGGCCTGCCAGAGGCTGCGGTTCGGCGCTGCAAATCAAAACGGGAACGGATGGAAAGAAGGTCAGGCTGAATGCAATTCATCGAAATGTCAGGCAAAACTCTGCTGCGGATCGTGGAAGAACAGGAATTGCCGGAAGAACAATTGCGTCAATTGGGCGTCGTCGATGACAGCCTGGTGCGGGTCAACCTGCAGGGCGACGTCGAGTTGCGTCGCGTCGATCGCTGGGATGTTATCGGCGGCTTACTGGGGGATTTCGCCACCCGGGTCAAACGCGAGACCGGGCTTGAATGGGCTTAGCCGCCCACGCTCTGCGGAAGTGCCTGCTCGCCTGGTGGCGGCCACGGTCTTCAAAACCGCTGTGCGCTGCGTGAACCGCAGCGCAGGTGGGTTCGATTCCCATGCACTTCCGCCATTTTTTGTTGCCGTCTTGCCCGGCGGCGCTGGCCGGGAAGGAGCGGCGCACGGCGAAAATACTTGAATTCGGCGCCGCCAGACGAGACGATAAGGCGACTTGTCGCACCGAGCGCCCGCAATGCAGCGGGACGCGTGCGAAACGCCCGTTCATGCGTCTTCAGGAGGCGTTGATTGCGATGGCCAAAACTTATCGAGTAGCCGTGATCGGCCGGACCGGCCGCGGCGATTACGGACATGGCGTCGACGAGGTCTTTTTGGACCTGCCGCAAGCGCAGATCGTGGCCGTCGCCGACGACGACAAGGCCGGTCTGGCCGCCGCCGCCAGGCGGCTGCGGACGGAGCAGACATTTGCCGACTACCGGCAGATGCTCGACAAGGTCCGGCCTGACATCGTGGCGATTTGCCCCCGCTGGCTCGACCAGCACCGAGCCATGTGCGTGGCCGCGGCGGAACGAGGCATTCACATCTACATGGAAAAGCCGTTCTGCCGCACTCTGGCCGAAGCCGACGAGATCGTAGCCGCCTGCGAAAAGACGCACGCCCGACTGGCAGTGGCTCATCCCACGCGTTACAGCCCTAAAATCCAGACGCTCAAGCGGCTGATCGCCGAAGGCGCCATCGGACGCGTGCTGGAATATCGCGGTCGAGGCAAAGAGGATCGGCGCGGCGGCGGCGAAGACCTGTGGGTGCTCGGCTCGCACGTGATGGACATGATCCGCAACCTGGGCGGACATCCGACCTGGTGTTTCGCTGAAGTCACCAAGGAAGGCCGGCCGGTAACCAAGGCCGACGTCGTCGAAGGCGCCGAAGGAATCGGACCGCTGGCCGGCGACGCCGTGCGGGCCATGTACGGCATGCCCGATGGCTCCACCGCCTACTTCCAGTCGGTCAGGAACGCCGCCGGCAAACCGTCTCGCTACGGCCTGCAGATTTTCGGCTCGGGCGGCGAATTTGAATTGCTGGAAGGCGTTTTGCCATCGCTCAAGTACCTGCGAGATCCCGGCTGGTCGCCCGCCCGCAGCAAGGCGCAGTGGCAAGACGTTTCATCCGCCGGCATCGGCCAGCCGGAACCGCTCGACACGCCCGACTACCGCGCCCGGCACCTGATCGCGGTGCGCGACCTGCTCGATGCCATCGAAAACGACTCGCAGCCGCAGTGCAACATGTATGAAGCCCGCGGCGCCATCGAGATGATCGTCGCCATTTTCGAATCGCACCGCCAGGGGCGCCCGGTCAAGCTCCCCTTGGAAAACCGGCAGAATCCGCTGACGATGCTTAGCTGAAGCGCCGACGACAGAATTGCGATGCATCGCGGCGTCGGGCCTCGTGAAAACTCAGAGCACGCCGATTCAGTCTCTGAACGCCGATGCGGCTCGGCCGCAATGCCGCTCTTCGGCGTCGAAAACGCGAGAGCATTATCGGGGGACCGCTTGATTCTGGAACACCGCAAGTTCCGCAGCAGCGACGCAGAGCAAGAGGGTTGGGCTTTTCACGCTCCCCGTTGGTCCCTTCCCTGAGTCTGATCGACTCGCTCCGCTGGACGAAAGAGGTTGTCGCCCGCCATGCCTGGGTCCGTCGCAACACGATCCTGATAGACTCGTCGTCCGAATGTGAAGAACAAGGCGGGGGTCACCACCTGATCGAGAATCGTCGAACTGAGCAGACCGCCGATGACGACGATGGCGAGCGGATGCAAGATTTCCTTGCCGGTTTGGCCCGCCCCCAGGGCAAGCGGCACCAGACCGATGATGGCGGTCAACGCGGTCATGAGCACGGGAGCGAGCCGCTCCAAGCTGCCTCGAATGATCATGTGCTCGTTGAATTCCTCCCCTTCGTACTGCATCAGGTGGATGTAGTGCGAAATCATCATGATGCCGTTGCGGCAGACGATTCCCACCAGCGTGATGAAGCCCACCCAGTGGGCGACGGAAAGGCTGGTCGCTTGAATCCAGATTTTCGGCCAATCCCAAACCGTCGCCGCCTGCAGCGCGTCGGCGCTCGGCCAGTTCGCCAGCAACAGGGCGATGACGGAGCCGATCGCCGCGAGCGGAATGTTCACCATGACCTGCAGCGCCGCTTGCCACGACCCGAGGCCCTTGATCAGCAACAAGAAGATCCCGGCCACGGAGAAAGAGCCCAGCACGAGCAGCCGCAGGTTCGCTTGCTGTTGAGCCTCGAATTGTCCGCCGTACTCGACAAAGTACCCCTGCGGCAACGCAGGAACGACGTCCTTGTTGACTGCGGCTTGAATGTCTTCGACAACGCTCTGCAGATCGCGGCCGGCGACATTCGCCATGACGACGATACGGCGGACGACGTTTTCGCGGTTGATCGTGTTGGGTCCGGTGGTTTCGGCGATCTCGGCGACGCTCCCCAAAGCGATCGGGCCGTCAGGGGAACTAATCAACGTAGAACGGATCAAGTCGACGTCGTTGCGGGCCTGTTCGTCGAACCACACGACCAGGTCAAAGGTCCTCTGTCCCTCCAGGACCTGCGATACGACGGTCCCTTGGAAAGCGGTCTCCAGGGCATGCGCCACGTCCGCCGGCGCCAGGCCGTAACGGATGGCTTCCTCGCGACGCACGGTCATGCGAATCTGCGGCACTTCCACTTGCGGCTCGATTTGCAGGTCGACGACGCCCGGGACTTTCGCCATCAAGCTGCGGATCTTTTCCGCCTCGGCTCGCAAGACCGGCAGTTCCGGGCCGAACAGCTTGACGGCCACTTGCGCCCGGATGCCCGACATGATGTGATCCAGTCGGTGCGAAATGGGCTGGCCGATATTGCAAAGCAGGCCCGGCATTTCCCCGAGCCTGTCGCGAACTTCCTGCAATACGATCTCTCGGGGCCGGCCGGCTTCCTCCACGCCGAAACGGTGTAGTCCCGGGATGGCCCGCAGAATGGCGAACGCAAAACCTGGGCGCGGACGTTCCGGCTCGACGAGTCCTACGTCGATTTCGGAGAAATTCACGTTTTCTGCGTGCTCATCCAGTTCGGCTCGCCCCGTGCGCCGCGAGACGTGCGTGACTTCGGGAATCTCCAATAGGGCCTTTTCGATTCTCACGCCCAGCCGGTCCGATTCCTGCAGGCTGGTCGAAGGCGGGGCTTGCACCGCAAGGGTCAATGTGCCCTCATTGAACGGGGGCAGAAACTCGCCTCCCATCCACAACAGGCTCGACGTTGACAGCACGACGAGCGCCGCCACCGCGACGAGCACCAGACGCGCGTGCCGCAACGAAAGCCGCAGCAGTTTTTCGTCCCAACGTTTCAACCACCGCAGCAAGAACGGATCGCCTTGTTCGTTCATGAACGAGGCGTTTGGCAGGAGGAACGACGCCAGCACGGGCGTGATCGTCAATGAGACCGCCAGCGAGGCAACCAGGGTAACGACGTATGACAGGCCGAGCGGAGCGAATAGTCGGCCTTCGAGCCCAGGGAGCGAAAACAGCGGAAATACGACGAGCACCACGATCAGCGTGGCGTAGACGATGCTGTTTCGCACCTCGCTCGATGCCAGGAAGATCACTCGGAGCGGATGTTCCGGATTGGCCCGTTGCCGATTTTCGCGCAGCCGGCGATAGATGTTTTCGATATCGACGATGGAATCGTCCACCAACTCGCCGATGGCCACGGCCAACCCGCCCAAGGTCATGGTGTTGATAGAGATTCCAAAGTATTGAAACACCAGCACGGTCACGATGATCGAGAGCGGAATGGCTGAGAGCGTGATGAGGCTGGTGCGCAGGTTCCAGAGAAAGAGGAACAGAATAAGCACGACCCAGACCGCGCCGTCGCGAATCGCTTCCTGGACGTTTCCGATGGCGATATGAATGAAATTCGCCTGGCGGAAAATGTCTTTCTGAATCTTCACGTCGGCGGGAAGCGTGGCCTGAATCTCGTTCAACGTCCGCTCGATGCGGCGATCCAAGTCGAGCGTATCGGCCCTAGGCTGCTTCTGGATGGACAGCATCACGGCTGGTTCGGCGTTGACGCTGCCGTTTCCGCGGCGCACCGGCCCGCCGAACCGCACGTCGGCCACCTGACGCACCGTCACCGGCAGCGGCTGCTCCTTGCGAACCACGGTGTTCGCCATGTCGTCGAGACTGGTCGCCCGGCCAACGATCCTGATCAGTGATTCTTCCTTTTTGCTGAGCAGGAAGCCGCCGCCGCTGACGACGTTCGATTTGCCGACTGCCCGCGTCAGCTCGTCGAGCGTGACGTTGTAATGAGCCAGCCGCGCGGGCGAAGTCAGCACCTGGTATTGCTTCAATTCGCCGCCCATGACGGTGACCTGCGAAACCCCGCCGAGCGCCAGCAAGCGGCGCCGGATGATCCAATCGGCAATGGTGCGAAGCTCGATCGGGCTGGTCTTGCCCGAAGCTTGCAGGCCAACGAGCATGATTTCGCCCATGATCGAACTGATGGGCGTCATGACCGAGTTGGTATCTTTGGGCAGGCGGTCGCGAACGAGTTGCAGCTTCTCCGCCACGATTTGCCGGTCGACGTAGATGTCGGTTCCCCAGGCGAATTCGACCCACACGATCGAAATGCCGATCCCCGAGGCGGAGCGGACGCGCAGCACGTTGGTGGCGCCGTTCATCGCCGACTCGATCGGCAGCGTGACCAGCGTCTCGACCTCTTCCGGCGCCAGGCCGTGCGCTTCGGTCATGATCGTGACGGTCGGGCGATTCAGGTCGGGAAACACGTCAATCGGCAGCCGCGTGGCCTGGTAGCCGCCGTAAAGCACCAGCACGCCCGCGGCGGCGAGCACCAACAGGCGGTTCTTCAACGAGGCGGCGATGATGCCATTGAGCATAGGCGACCTTTCTGGCGGCGCAAGCTCCGCCAGCTCCTTTATTGTTTGCTGTCGCGGGGGCGCGCCGAGCGGCGAGCCACGGCGCCCCCCTCGGAAGCGACGGCATTGACCGTCGCCGTCGCCAACATCCCTTCCTTGAGCCGATGGTCCGGATTCGCGAGTTCCGCCCAGAAGTACAAGACGCGACCAGTCGACGCGAGCACGGGGCTGAGCCGCGAGACCGTGGCCGACGCTTCAAAAGTTGAATCGGCGACGATCCTCACCTGCAGCGTTTCGCCGAGCCTGATGCGCGGCAAGTCGCGTTCGAAGGCGAACGCTTTGATCCAGACTTGCGAAAGGTCCTGGATCTCGAAGAGCTGCTCGTTAGCCGCTACAACCTGTCCGATCGCCAAATGGAAATCGGCGACCCAGCCATCGGCCGGGGCGCGAATCGGCAACACGACGTCGACAATGCTGTCTGTTTCCAAATCCCTCAACTCGATCCTTTCCAGCCTCTCGATTTCCTTCGCCGCAAGACCGGCCAGTTCGAGCCGCTGTTTGGCGCTCTGCATGGCGTGGTGGTAGGTATCGTGCTTCGACCTCATGCTCCAGATTTCCTGCACGGGGACGGCCGCCTGCTTGCGGAGCAGCTCAAGACGCTCCAGCGCCGTCTTGGTGAAGGCCAGTTGCACTCGCATTTGCAGGAATTCGAGACAAAGATTTCGCAATTCAATGCTGTCAGCCTCAGCCAGCACCTGGCCAGCTCTTACTCGTTCGCCGCGCTCCACCAGAACCCGCGAAATCTTGCCTCGAATGGTCGGTGCTGCGAAAGACTTATAACCGACGGGCAGCTCCACTTCTGCTTGCAGGTCCAGAACGGCCGCGGACGACGCCGAAGACATCGCCTCGTTGCTGTGCGACGGCGACTTCAATTCAGACAACCGGGGCGAGGTCGGTCTCCCGGCCGCGCCGCCAAACACCGTCGCCAACTCCTGGCTGCCGACGGTGACCACATAGTCGCCAGGAAAGAGACCGTCGAGGATTTCCGTTTGGCCCGGCCTTCGCATGCCGATCTGCACGGACTGGCGGCGAAATTTGCCGGGGCCTTCGGCGCGGAGCACGACAAATCGCCCCCCGTCTCGGATGAGAGCCTCCGTCGGACAGACGATGGCTTGCTCCTGGCTCATCGCGAAGATTCGCATTTGCCCGAACATGCCCGGCTGTAAACGACCGTCGCGATTTTCCAGCAGGACGCGGACTTGCTCGACATGCCGTCGCGGATCCATCTTGATGGCAATGTCGGCGATCCGCCCTTGAAACGTCTGTTCCGGGACCGCATTGAACGTTACCGCGGCAAGCGCGCCTTCTTTCACCGCCGCGCTGTCAGTTTCCAGCACGTCTGCGACGACCCACACGCGAGAAGCATCGACGACGTGATACAAGTGCTCGGTCGGTTCGACCATCTGGCCGACTCGCACGTCAGCCTCGGAAACAATCCCTGCGATCGGACTACGAATCGCAAGGCTGACCAGCGGCCGACCGCTGGCCAGCACTTCGTCTAACTGCTCCGTCGTCACGCCGATCGTGTGCAGTTTCCGCCGGACGATTCCGAGTTCCAACGCCTTCGAGTCCCGCGTCGTCTGCGTTTCCAGGAGGAGCTTGCCGGTAATCAGGGCCGGACCGAGTTTTTTCCGCTGTTTAAGCAGTTGCTCGGCGAGGGAGAGTTCGGAAGATGCTCGGAGCATCTCCTGTTGAAGCGCCACGATTTCAGCGCTTTCGACCCGGGCCAGCTCCTGTCCTGCGCTTACCCGGTCGCCTGGCTGCGCCAGGACTCTGACGATGCGACCGGAGGCCATCGTGGTGGCGAACGCCTGCCGATCGGTCAACAGCGCAACGGTTGCATTCGCCGTCACCGTACGTTTGAGTTCGACTAACGCAACTTTTTCCGTTTCCACGCCGATGGCTTTCGACGCGGCCTTGGAAAGCAGCAGAAAATCCCCATCGATGGTCGCTCCCGTCGTGGGCAGCGGCTTATGGCCTTCGTGCGCCAAGACCGCTGCCCCGGACGAATGCGCCAACCACGCGGCCGCGGCGGCGAATAAGACGCGTCTCATGGATTGCTCCTGATTCAGAGGATGAGGCAGCCGACGACGGTACCACCGCGGCTATTCAACGGCGCGGATGTCTTCGAGTCGGTTGATCGCTTGCTTGATCGGTTCGGCGACTGCGCCATAATCGGGCTCGCGCTTCCCATCGATGGCCGAGTGGACTTGGTTGAACGAATCACGCAGTTCTCGAGCCGTCGTGTTCACTTCCTCCCAGTTTTCTTTGGGAACGCCGCTGTCTCGGGCGATCGACGGCAGTTTGTTGAGCACGATGTCGAGCTCGTCCAATGGACGGTGCGCTTTGGAGGGCGTGCCCCCTTCGACGGCAGTGCGGATAGATTCGCGATACTCTTTGATCCGCTCCAGCGCCGCGTCGTAGTTCGCCGGCATCTCCACGTCGGCTTCGGTAATCGGTACGTCATCGGGATCGGACGGTGCGCTTTCCGCGGCTGGCGGGGTCGATTCTGCGGCAGGCTGCGAGGCAGGCTCGTTTGCACCGCAACCCGACAGCAGGGGCGAACCGAAACTCAGAACGAGAGCTGCACGCAAGTAGAAGGGGGATTTCATCATCTTGGTCCTTGTTTTAGGCCTTGCGAAAGAAAGAGGTCTTTGCAACGGATCGCGCATGCCCTATGAAGCCACGACGGAAGCGCATACGAACGTTAAGACAGAACGGCTACGAGAGGCCGAGCGGCAACGAGAGACGTTGCCGAGAAAGGATCAAATCAACTGCACGCCTGAGCGCCGTGGCGCACAGTGTCACACAGAAGGTTTGAAATCGCGCCGGCTGGGGCGATCCAAGGCGCGGCTTCGGCAGGCAAGCCGTCGATGCTCGGCAGCGCCAGTGCGACCAATGGCGCGGCGGCGATTGCCCGAGCATGCTGCGGTCCGTCGACAAAATCGTTCGCCACAAACACGGGAACGATTTCCTGAGCAACACGGTCTTCGTCGCCCTGTGATGGGGCAGGCGACGTTGGCGTCGGCAGAACGAACTCGAAACCTAGCCAAGCGAAATGACAGTGATCCACGCCCCCCCATGAATACTGCCGCTCACGACGCACAATCGCACGGTGATGGGGATGGTGGTGAGAATGAGTTCCTGAATCAGTATGAGAATGGGCAATGCCCGGCGCTGAGCGAGCGTTTTCCAGTGGATGCTTATGCTGCCGCTCGCCGCCCGCATGCACGTGACGCACGGCCGGAGGCGTCAACGCCATAGTCAGCAATCCCGCCGACACGGCAACTCTCATGACGCATTGAAAACGGCCGCAAAGCACTTGTGACGTCCCTCGAACCCCAAATGATCCCTTCCCTGGGATCATATTACGGATGTATCGACCAGGCAAGCGCAGCTTCTTCAGGCCGTCTGACGAGCCACGCTCGGCGCGACCAATCCCCGATGAAGGCTCGCCCTCGCCTTGCGTTACCGTTGCAAAATGATGGCCCGTTTAGCTGAAGAGCCCGGTAATCAACTGGCCGCCGTCGACGATCTTCAACGGGCGACCGCTGGGCGAGATCAATTCGTCGGACGGGTTGAGTCCGATGGCATGACAGACCGTCTGGAACAGGTCTTCCACGCTGGTCGGATCTTGATCGACCTCCGTACCGTCGGCGGTGGTCTTGCCGATCACCCGGCCGCCGCGAATGCCGGCGCCGGCCAGCAGCAGGCTGAACGTTTTCGGCCAGTGATCGCGGCCGGTATTGGCGTTGACCTTCGGCGTGCGGCCGAATTCTCCCATGCAGACGACCAGGTTGCGCTCCAGCAAGCCGCGCTGCGAGAGATCATTGACCAAGGCGTCCAATCCCTGGTCCACTTCGCCTGCGAGGTTGGAAACGGATTTGAAAATGTTTCGATGGTTGTCCCAGCCGCCCCGATGGACTTCGACGAACGGCACGCCGGTTTCGACCAGCCGGCGGGCGACGAGCAGGCCCTGCCCGAAACTCGAACGCCCGTAAGCGTCGCGAGTTTTGTCGGCCTCGTCTTCGAGTTGAAACGCCTTGAGCTTGGGCGAGAGCATCATTCGCGTGCCCTGGGCATAGAGGCCTTGCTGCTCGCCGACGACGTGCGTGGCTCCCAACTCCGCGAAACTTGCGTTCTGCCGCTCCAGTTCCGCCAGGCGGCGTTTGAGCCGCTCAGGCGGGACCGCGCTGGCCACGTTGTCCGGCAAAGAGCCCGGCCGATTGACGATGAATGGTTGCGAATGAACGCCAAGAAAGCCTGAGCCGATGGTCTGGCCGACGCTGACGAAATTCGGCAGTTCGGCCTCGCGGTCGCCTAGCTGCTCGGCAACCACAGAGCCGATGTTCGGAAACTTCAAGGCGCCGGTCGGCCTTCGCCCGGTGTGCAGTTGGTACGTAGCTCGCTCGTGACTCCCCTCCTTGTTCGTCATGGAGCGAATCACGGCCCAGTTCTTCAGCCCTTGCGCGATCTTGGGCCAATACTCGGCGATCTGCACGCCGGACACGGCCGTACTGATGCCCTTGGTTTCGCCGCCGTTGGGCGTGCCCGGCTTCGGATCCCAGGTCTCCATCTGGCTTGGTCCGCCGCCCAACCAGACCAGAATGCAGGACCGCTGCTGGCGCTTCAACTCGGCCGCCTGAGCGCTGATCCGCCCCAACAGGCTGGACGCGGCCAAGGCCGACCCGCTCAACTGCAGCAGGCGCCGCCGCGACATGCGACCGTCCGCGGCGAAATTGACGTGCAGACAGGGTTCCGACGAAAAGCTATTCATGTTTTGGGCTCGCTCAACGTTTGGCGACAAATTCGGCTGAATTGATCAAAATCCACACCAGGTCGGTCACCGCCTCGCTGCGATCGGAGACCTGCTGCAAGTATTCGACGACTCGACGGCGCTCCGCCGCACTCGGCTGGCGGAGAGAATATCGACGTACAGTTCGTTCGCCAGTTGCTCCGGCGACTTGATCGCCGCCAGCCGACTGGTCACCGGGCCGTTCTTGATGGCCGCCTGCAAGCCCGGATTGTTCATCAGGAACAACGACTGCTGGATGGCCCCTTCGACATCGGAAAGCGGGATCGAGGGGTCGACGGCGAAAATCCGCTCCACTTGTTCGGTCAGCTTGTCGCCGCCGACGATTCGCTCGAGCGCCTTGGCGACTTGATCGGCTCGAAGTCGAGTGGAACGGACGGCGGTGAACAAGTCTTGAGAAGATTTCAGGGGACGAATCTGCCGCTGGTAGACGCGCGTGTTCATGATCATGCGAAACGGCCAGCGGGCATCGAACTGCTGGTTGCGGAAGACGTACGCCATGCGATTGATCACCAGCTTGTGCACGACCTCTTCGTCCGGCCCCAGACTATCGACGGAATAGAAGCCGTCGCCGACCAATTCACTCCAAACGCGATTTACATACGCGCGAGCGAACCAATAATTGTTCGGGTTGTAGACCAGGTAAGCCGCCACCGCCACGCGACGCGCGTCGGCCTGGAGCTTGGGCGGCGGGTTCTCGCCGAGCAGAAAGCGCGCGGGCATCTCCGTCTTTTTCTCCGGCTCTTGCAGGTTGGGCATATAGTACCTGCCGGGAGCGAAAAACGCGGCCAGCTCGTGGAACTGCTCGCGCTTCCAGCGATCGAACGGATGGTCGTGGCACTCGGCGCATTGAATGCTGACGCCCATAAAGATGCGGGCGGTTTCGGAAGCCAGTTGGGTCGGCTTTTTCTCGCAGGCCAGCATGAAGTTATCGGGACCAATGTCCTTGTCTTTGCCGTCGGCGGCCAGGATCTCCGCGGTGATGCGGTCCCAACTGGCATGCTCTTTGAACTTGCCCGCCAGCCAATCCTCAAACGCGTCGTAGTTCAACTGCCTGACATTGGCCGTGGCATTGTAGAAGATGACGTTCCGCCAGAAGTGAGCCCACCGATGGGCGAACTCGTCGGTCTCCAACAAGCGGTCGATCAGCTTGGCGCGTTTGCCGGGATCGGTATCCGCCACGAACTCGCGCACCTGGTCCGGCTCAGGCGGTCGGCCGGTCAGGTCGAACGACGCGCGACGCAGAAACGAAGCGTCGTCGGCCAACGGGGCGTAGCGGTCATCCGGCAGCTTGTTTTCCCGCTCCAGCGCCTTATCGAGATCTTTCGACGTCAGGGTGCTGTTGTGCTTGATCGTCTTCCACGGGCCCGTTTGCGACGGAAATATTCCAGCGCCTTGAGCTTGGCCTTCGACGTCGAAAGGTCCGGCGCCTTGGGCCCGGCCGCCTGAACCAGACGGCCCGCGTCAGGGCGCCCGCCGTGCCACAAAACCAGCGCCGTCACGACCGCAATGAAGACCACGCAGGCCGGCCATGGCCTGCTTCGCCTTGGATACGTCATATCTGACTCGAAGATGGGCAGAAGTGCGTCGATCCCCAGTCCCGCCGCCCCTGTAGTTTTTGTTATAACATCAAACCCGCAAAGGGGCCAAAGATCTCGTGAAGATTTTACTGCCGAATCGGAGCATGCCATGTCACCTGCGGATCAGGTCCCGCAACCCGCCAACTGGGGAGACGATTGGACCGTCGGCATGCGAGTCTGGATCGAGCGTGCGGGCCGCGCGATGATGAGCGAGGGACATGCCGAGTTGCTGGGCGCGATCGGCCGGACCCACAGCATCAGCGCTGCCGCAAGAAGTATCGGCATTTCCTACCGCCACGCTTGGCTGATGGTCCAAGAGGTCAATGCCGCGGCCGGCTCGCCGCTGGTGGAAGCCGCAGTCGGCGGCGTGCGAGGGGGCGGCGCCCAATTGACCGAACAAGGCCGATACGCGGTGGATGTGCTGGAACAGCTCCGTGGCGAGCTCCGACCGAAAGGCGCCGCGGTGTTGCGGCGGATTGTCGCTCCCGCCGCATACCGAGTCCCAAACCTTGCACCTGGCCGCGGCCATCAGTTTGCAGGAAGTGGTCGGACAGGTGCTGACGGAATACGCGCTCCGCCAACCGCTGGTCCTGGTCCGGGCGGTCTTCGGCTCCTCGAACGAATTGGCCGACCACCTGCTGGCCGGCGCCCCTTGCGACCTCTTCATTTCCGCCGACCCGACCCATCTCGACCGCTTGGAAGCAAGCGGACTGCTCGAACCGGGCGATCGCCGCACGCTGGCTTTGAACGGGCTGGCGGCGATCGGGCCGCCCAGCGGCACGACCTGCGCCCGTAAAGCTCGCGATTTGTTATCCGACGAAATCAAGCACGTCGCCCTGGCCGACCCGGCCTGCCCGCTGGGAAAACTCACCCAGGCGTACCTGCAGTCGATCGACCTGGAAGCAAGCGATCCGCCCGAAGGCGATCTATGCGGGCAATTCACGCGGCGTGCTGGCGGCCGTGCAGTCGGGCGCCGCCGAGGCGGGTCTGGCATTCGCCAGCGACGCCGCCAAGGCAGGCCAGTGCGTAACGTTGTTTCAAGCGACTGCAGCCCAGGCCTCGGCGGAATGTGCGGCGGCCGTTCCCCGTTATGCGCATAGCGGCGGTCGAAGCGCGGCGCTTTCCGAATTCTTCGCCTCTCCCGCTGCGCGGCGTTGCTTCCGCCGTTGCGGCTTCCGCCCGGTTAAAGAAAAGTAACGGCGACTCGCCTGAAAACAACCCTCGCGGAGATCCCTCGGCGCGACAAAAGAGACGGGCAAAACTCGCTGCGGCTCTTGTTCCGTCGGCAACCGCGACGCACAATGGGCGGCAGTTTCCCGCTCTTGCGGTCGTCGCGGGGCGCCCGCCGCCCTCGGCTCTGGCGGCGGCCCCAAGCGGCGAACGCAGCGGGGATGCGGAAGAACATTCGAGCGAGGGCGCCAACGGAGATTGCAGCTATGTCTTGCCACACAACGCGTCGCGGATTCTTCAGGCAGGCGGCCCTGGCGGCCGGCGCCGGGCTTTCAGCCGGCATGGCGCCGAGTTTCGCCGCGGCGATCGAGCCGATCGAACGTCCCGGAAAGCCGAAATTCAAATTCAGCCTGGCCGCCTATAGCTATCGCGAGTTGCTCAGCGGCAAGCAACCGCGTTTGACGATGGCCGACTTCATCGACGATTGCGCCAAGATGCAACTGGAGGGGACGGAGCTGACGTCCTACTACTTTCCCAAGGACGTGACCGACGAATACTTGCGTGAACTGAAGCTGCAGGCCTTCCGCTTGGGTCTCGATATTTCGGGTACGGCCGTCGGCAACGATTTCTGCCACCCGCACGGCGCCGAGCGCGACAATCAAATCCAGCTCGTCAAGACGTGGGTCGACAAGGCGGAAATCCTCAACGCGCCAGTCATCCGCATCTTCTCCGGTCATGCCAGGAAAGGGCAAAGCGAGGCCGAGGCCCGCAAGCTGGCCATCGCCGCTATCGAAGAGTGCTGCGATTATGCCGGCAAGCATGGGGTGGTTTTGGCGCTCGAGAATCACGGCGGGCTGACGACGACCATCGACGGGCTGTTGTCGCTGGTCCACGACGTGAAAAGCCCCTGGTTCGCCGTCAACTTGGACAGCGGCAATTTCCGCAGCTCCGACCCTTATGCGGACCTGGCCCAACTGGCGCCGTATGCCATGAACGTGCAGATTAAAGTCTCGATGCAGCCCGCGGGCGGAAAGAAGGAGCCGGCCGATTTCAAACGGCTGGCGAAGATTCTCTCCGACTCAGGTTACCGCGGCTATATCGTATTGGAATTCGAGGAACCGGAAGATCCTCGCCAGGCCTGCCCGCGATACATCGACCAGTTGCGGCAAGCGTTTGCCTGAAGCCACGGATCGGCCCAAGCGAAAGATGTTTGAATGAGCGATGGAGCTGCCGGCATGGCGCCGAGCGACCAACCGCCCCATGGCTGGTTGGGATGGTGGGTAAGCAGGCCGCTCTATTTGCGCATTCTCTGGGCCCTGGCCTTGGGGTTGGTCGTCGGCAGTTTCCTGCAAGGCTACAAGTCTTGGCGACGGCCCAACGTCGAGGAGGCCAAACTGGCGGCCCGCCACGTAGCGGACGTGGCCATCGTGCTGGGCACGCCGGGCGATCTGATCATGCGGCTGCTAGGCGCCTTGGCGCCTCCGCTGATCCTGCTGGCCGTGATCCATACGCTGCTGAAAGCGGAAATCCCCGGACGCGTGCGCGTGCGCCTGGTAAGCCTGCTGCTCCTCAACACGCTGGTGGCCATTTCCATTGGGCTGCTGGTGGCCAACGTCATTCAGCCAGGACGCTGGGCGGAGATTGATGCCAGCCGCTCGGCGACCCCAGAGGCTGCCGTGACGGAAGCGGGCGTCAATCCGCTGACGCAGTTTCTCGACAACATCCCGCGCAGCGTGCTCGGCCCGCTGGGCGACGGCGGCAAGGTGATCGGGGTCATTTTCCTGGCCGTTGCCATCGGCGTTGCGCTGCGGCAAGTACAGCACCCTCGCAAGCACCTGGCCGAAGATTTACTGGAGTTGGGCTTGGCGGTGCTGCTGGTCGTGCTCGGTTGGCTGGTCGAAATCATCCCGCTGGCCGTGTTCGGCATTGTGGCCCGGATCGTGGGCGAAAACGGCTTCTCCGACTTTCTTGCGCTGGGGGCCTTCGTCATCGCCGTGATGGCGGCATTGCTGCTGCAAGCGACCTACTATCTGCTTCGCGTTCGCGCCGGCTCCTGGGTCAAGCCGCGTGATTTGATTCGCGGCTGCCGCGATGCGTTGGTGATGGCCTTCTCCACGGCCAGTTCGACGATCAGCATGCCCGTGACGTTCGCCTGCCTCAAGGACCGCGTGGGTTTGCGAGAAGAGTCGGCCAGCCTCGGGGTGCTGGTCGGAGCGAATTTCAACAACGACGGAACCGCACTTTATGAAGCGATGGCGGCGTTGTTCATCTCGCAGATGATCGGCCAGCAACTCGGGCTGGCCGATCAGTTGCTCGTGGTGGTGACTTCCGTCGTCGCTTCGGTCGGCGCGGCCGGCATTCCGCAAGCCGGCCTGGTGACCATGACTATGGTCTTTACCGCCGTGCGATTGCCGACGGAATACATCCCCATCTTGCTCACCGTCGATTGGTTTCTCGACCGCTGCCGCACGGCCATCAACGTGATGGGCGACATGAACATTAGCTGCCTGTTGGACGGCAAACAGCCCGCGTCGGAGGCGCAAAGCGCCTCCGACGCGTTGTCGCTGGCGGCCGATGCCGCGGAATCGAGTTAACGCAGCCTACTTCCGGGTTGCGGTGGTGCGCGTCCAGGAAGGGGGATCGCTGGCGGGAAACGATTCCTCAGAGCTTTCCTGGACTTCGTCCTTGCGCTGCCGCAGCTTCTCGTCGAGGGCCTGGTCCTTGTTGCCGCCAGCCGGTTGCTGCGCCGCTTCGCCCGGGTTGCGATTCTCGGACGCTTGGCGCTTTCGATCCTTACGTTTGTTGGTCGCACGGGACATCGTTCTTGCCTCCAAGGTTTAGAGCGTTTCAAGATACGTGACGGAATCTGGCATGGCGCGTCAGAGAGCTGCTGCGAACCAGTGCATACGGTGGCGCTGCGGCTCCCAATTCCTCTCGAGGGCGCCGGATTTGCTGCTCATGACGCTCTAACGGGCAGACAACGCCCTTCGGGGCTGAAGATGAGGAAAGGAGCGATTGTAATGACGATTTGTCGACGAGGAGTCGAACGCCTGAAGTGCTTTTTTCAGGGTCATCGCGACATAGCGCCGGCGGATGCCTACGGCGAAGAACTGCCGGGACGCGACGATCAGGAACTCCATTACTGCGGCGCCTGCGGCAGCCCGGTCTGGGCTGCGCAGAGCGCATTACGCCGCCGCCCGCCGTGACCTGGTTCCAGTGCGGCTTGGCGCGGTAGCCGCCGGCGATGATTCTTCCACCGCAGCGGAAGACGGTGAAGCTTCCGGGCGACGGCATTCGCGCGCGGCGCCGTACGCGTTTGGAGAGCCGTGCAGAGGGCCCGGAATTCTCACGAATTCCGCTACTTCTTTTCTTTGTGCGGCGGCTTCAAGTGCCAGCCTTCGTCGAAGAAATCGGCGTCGACGACCTTGCCGGGCCAGAGCCCGTCGGGAGGCGTACTTACGTCGATCACGGCCCAGTCCGGCAGCTTGGCGACTTGCCGGGCGTTGTTGAGATAGGCGAACTCCCGGAAAGTGAAGCTGCTGTTGAGCACGACGTACCGCTGCGGATTGAGCGGGTTCGGGGTAGATCGCGATCAGGGCGTGATCCTCGGCAGGGAATTCCCGGTCGCCGGCGGTGATTTTTTCCGCCTGCCAGGAAATCGGCAACTTTTCGGCGATTTTCGCCAACACGTCGTTGCTGGACGGGTCGCCCCACAACACCAGATTGGCGCCGGCAATGTCTTCGTCAGTGATATGCTTGTCGTCTTTCACGCGCGCTTCGCCGCGGAAATGGCGACGCCAATGCTCGATCGCATGTTCCAATTCGGCCGCCGCCCATTTTCCGACGTCTTCGTGAGCCGCCTTGCCGGTCGGGCGGACGAAGATGAACGAGTCCATGAAGGCATCGTCGATCGGTCCTTGCAGACCGTGACGTTTGCGCAGGCCCGCTCGCTTGGGAACGCCGAGACGCCACTCGTCGTCGTCAAGGTAGAGTTGGACCTTCCAGGAGCGGTCGGATCGAGGCTGCGGCGCATTCGAGCTGCTGTTCGTCGATGATCAGTTCGACCGGCGCATCGACTTCCAGCGGGCACCAGCCCGGCGCCATCTCCAGCGTCAATTCGCGGACGTTGCTGGTCTCCACTTCGACCGCGCCGAATCGACGAGCGCGGCGTGAACTTCCGCCCGCTCCCAATGTTCTTCCATGGCATCGATCGTGACCCAGGCCTGCCGGTTGTACTTGAGCGTGTAGGTATTGAATCGGACGACCGGCGGCACGCGCTCGCGCCCCAATTCGGCCAGGCTGTCCAGTCGCCCCGCGACTTCAGCGGCGGCCAATGGGTGATAACTATGGCGAGTCTGCGGACCGATCACGTGGACCAGATCGATCCCCGCCTCGGCCAACGCCTGCTCCATGATGTCGGCCGCCTGCTTCTGCGAGTCGAGCTCGCCGCTGTAGGCGACCGTGGGACACTGGTACAGGTTCTGAGCCCAATCGGTGCAGTCGTACCAGTGCCATAACTTGCGCTCGTACCAGGTCGGGGCCAGCGTTTCTTTCTGGAAGATCTTCAAGAACTCGGGCGTTTCGGCAAAGCCGGCGCCCGGGTTGGCGGCAAACCAGCGGTCGGAGTAATGAACCGCAAACTGCCAGCAGGCGGCGCCGCCCATGGAAAACCCGCGCACGGCGACGCGGTCGTCGTCGATGCGATAGTGGCTGCTTGACCGCCTCGATCGCTTCGAGGACGTCGACCTCGCCGGCAAACTTGAAGGCATTCGAGTACCGTCCGTAGGGATGCAGCACGATGGTGTCGTTCGGCGCGAATTGGCCGACTTGCTTGCGTCGGCCCTGCACGAAGTTCAATTCGCTCAACGTTTCGCCGCGGCCGTGAAACCAGACGTCGAGACGGTGCTTCGCGGCGGCCGAGTACGACTCGGGCACGACCAGTCCGTACGGCTGCACGGAACCGTCGATCTTGGAGATGTAACCGCGCACCACCAGCCCCTTCGCCGTCGTCCAGGGAGCTTCGCCGGCGGCCAGTTGGTCGGCGCGCTCCAGCCCTGCTTTCAGCAACTCTTCGGCGACCGGCAATTCCCTGGGGGCAAAGAACTCCTGGTAGCGCAAAGCGTCGCCGACGGCCTTTGAGTAAATCAGCACGTCTGGCAGCAGTTCGGCCGTGCGTTTGTCGTTTCGCTGCGTTAGATCGGCGATCTTCTTGTCGAGCGCCGCCAGTTGTCCTTCGAGCTTCTGCCGGACGTCCGCCGGAACTTCGATGCCCAGCTTCGGGATACGGCGAATCTCGCCCGGCACGTTGTCCGCGGGGCCGTCCGCGAAGGCCAGGGAACAGAACAGCAGCAGGAAGGAGGAACTCGCAAGTCGTCGCATGGTGCATCTCATAGGGTGTTCGGGACATACCGCCCGGTCGCGTCGTTACGTTTGGACGGTAACCGCCGCGCGATGACTTTTCAAGTCGCGGCTCGCTTGCCGCCGGCCCTTCCGGCGGCGGAGACGCGCTTGCCGACTACCCGAACGCGGGGAACACGCCTATACTGGAACGTGCATTCACCGTGGGAGCATGGATGTCGTCGGCGCAGGGCGATCTACAAAGCGGCGGGGCACGAACGCGCAAGTGACTCCCATCGAGAGCGAACGGCCCGCCAGTTCATGGCGTTGCTGGCAAAGCGGCAGGCGAACGGATCGGATGACTTTCGACCCCTACGATCAGTGGCTGAACATCTCGCCGCGGCGGCAACCGCCGAATCACTATGAGCTGTTAGGGCTGCCGCTATTCGAGAGCGATCCGGATCGAATACACGCCGCGGGGATGGAGCTGCATTGCGCATGTCCGCAATTTCCAGCTTGGGCAGCACGGCAGCGAAGCGATCCGGCTGCTTGGAGAACTAGCCGGCGCGTTTGACTGTTTGTCGACGCCGGAACGCAAAGCAACTTACGATCGTCAACTTCGCCAGTCGGCTCAGACAGCCGCGTCGGCGGTATCCATCAATCCAGAGGCTTCGACCGCTCGCGAACCGGCGCAGATCGAATCGGCCGCATCGCTCGCGGCCGGTCCAAGCCGGAACGTGGCGCCCCCGCCGCAGCCGTCCCCGCAGCGAGCCCGCCGGACCCTGTCGATACGGACGAAGCGGCAAACGAGCGAACAAGCATCGTTCCGAGGCTCCCCTGGCCCGCAACCGCGGCTTTGGCCGGCGCCATTGTCTTGGGGATCGGATTGGTGGCAAGCCGTTCCGCGTCATCTCCGGGCGATCGGTCGCCGGGTTCTTTGCCGAACGTCCGGCTGGCGCCGATTGCGGATCAGACCGTCGACGAAGGACAGACGCCTCGAGTTACAGGCAACGGTCGAACATCTGGCTGCAGGCTCGGAAAGTTGGACGTTCCGTTTGCGGGCGGATGCTCCCGAGGGCGCCCGCATTGATGCTCGCACCGGCGTATTTTCCTGGACGCCCGATGAAAACCAGGGCCCGGCTGAGCGCCGCGTCGCCATCGCCGCGAGTTGTCCGAATCAGCCGGAACTGGAAACGGCGTTCGACGTCGAGGTCCGCGAAGTCAATTCTCCGCCGCATTTGAACGCCGTCCAAGACGCGACGATCGATGAACAGCAACTTTTCGAAGTTGAATTGCAGGCGAACGATGAAGATCGGCCGGCAAATCGGCTGACGTTTGCTTTAGAACCCGGCGCTCCCGCCGGCATGCAGATAGACGCCGCGACGGGGAGATTGTCCTGGACGCCTGCTGAAGACCAAGGGCCCGGCGAATTCATGATCGGCGTGCGCGTCAGTGACGACGCCTCGCCGCCTGGCGCCGACGTGCAACGCTTCAAACTGGTCGTACGCGAAGTGAATCGACCGCCGCGGCTAGCGCAGATCGGCGATCGCAAAATCGAGCTGTACGAACTGGCGGCCATTTCTCTGCAGGCTTCGGATCCCGATATCCCGAAGAATCGGCTCAAGCTCAGCTTGCTCGATCCGGCGCCGCCCGGCGCCACGATCGACGACGTCAGCCAGACGCTCGTCTGGCGGCCGCCGCCGGAGTGCTATGGAACGCGGCGGAAAGTCTCCGTTCGCATAACCGACGACGGGCAAGGCGCACTCGAGCGACTACCGAGACGTTCGACATCGAAGTCGGCCGCGTCGTGACCAATTCGATCGGCATGAAGCTCGTCTATATTCAGCCCGGCAAGTTCCGCATGGGCTGGGAAGACCCGCCCAACAACTCACAACGGCGCGCCCAGACCATGAGCGTGCTGAATCCCTTTTTCCTCGGTCAGTACGAGGTGACGCTGGCCGAGTTCCTGACGTTTGTCAATGCGACGGGCAGCAAACAATACGGCGAGAATCCTCATTTCGGCAAGGGCGGGTTGAAGGAAGAGTTTCGACAGATTCCGGTGGTCAACGTCAGTAGGGATGACGCCCAGGCATTTTGCGAGTGGCTCACCCGTCAGGAAGGCCGACGGTATCGACTGCCGACCGAGAAGGAATGGGAATACTGCTGTCGCGCTGGGACGGAGATGGCCTATTGGTGCGGCGACGGCGAATTCAGCCTGCAAGGCGCTGCGAACCTTGCGGATATCATGTTCCTGCAGCGATACCGCGTCGGGCCCTCTGAAGAGCCATTCGTGACCACGCCGTGGCGCCCAGCCGGCTGGGACGACGGCTTCGCAGGCACGGCTCCGGCGGGAAGTTTTCGCGCCAATGCCTGGGAACTCGGCGACATGGCCGGCAACGTCTGCGAATGGTGCGAAGATGCTTATGGAGGAGGCGCTTACATTGTTCGGGGCGGCTCGTTCGCCTCGTCGCCCCCGGGCCTCCGTTCCGCTCAGCGTTACTGGCATGCCGGAACGTTGCGGCGCGAAGACGTCGGCTTCCGCGTGCTCGCCGACGCCGAGGATCCGGTTTCCGCCCAGGCCGTCCGCTGAGGCGCGGGCAACCGCAAACAGCCGTGACTAAGTTTGGGACATCGGACGGCTTCATTGTTCGATGAGTTCAAGCTAACTGGCGGGGGTTGCTGCTCTCAATCGGCGGCTCTCGTCGTGGTTCGCGGCTGGAGCACCGCACGACTCTCCGTGACCGACTCGATCTTCTCTCGGCTAAAGAAGAGCGGGAAATACTGATGCTTGGCCCACAGCGCAGAACGAATCCCGATAGTGGGGACGGTCCGGATCACCCGACTGACCAGGGAGCGCTGGTAGCCACGGAATTGTCCCAATCGGCCGCGTCCATGATCACCCGAAACGTCGCTCCCGAGATCTTGGTTGTCAGAACTCGAGGTGTTGTTCAACGTTGAATCGTAGCCGCCGCGCGGCGCGGGTCCGACGTCGAGTTTCGCGCGAGTCTCCTCATCGACCGCCGCACTGAGCGGATGCCGGATCTGCACGTGCTTGAATTTCTCTTGGCCGTAGCGCCAGTCGGTAGGCGAAGGACCGAAGCGTTCGGTCAGTTCCTGCACGGCCTGCGAGAGACTCCGCTGCAAGATTTCGTCGCGACCCGCGATCGGCTGCTCGCCGAACCTTCCGTCGGGCACAACCAGCCAGTCGATCACGCGCTTCTTGTTGAGTCGAGTCAAGATGGACCGGGCGGCTTCGGGAACGACAAGCTGCCGAACGTTCTCCAGCAGCTTCCGCTCGAAGGTCACGTAAATGGCGGCCGAGATCGACTGCTTGTCAAGCACGTAGTCCCAATGCAACAGCCGCTCGGCGGCATCTTTGCTCCGCGGATCCGTAAACTCAATGGCCGCCAGCAGGGGCGTCAGATTCCGAGCCGGGATCGAGAGTTCGTCGTGCTGAAACTGCATCATGTCGACGATCGTGAACCGCCGGCCCGACGACAACAGTTCGTCGACGCGAAGGCCGCGCATCTCGTCGCCCCACGTATAGTGCAGCGCCGTCGGATACGGGTAGCGGTCGGGCGCCTGATAGTTGTTTGCCGTGGCCCAGTAACCCCGAGCGGGGTTGTGGACGTGCGGCAAGGCGGTGATCGGCAGATAGCCGTCCCACTCGTAACGCCCATCGCCCGGCACGGGAACCAATCCGCTCCAATTGGGGCGAATGGGCGAGATGCCGACGGCCTGGTAGCCGATATTCTTGTTCACATCTCCCCAAATCATGTTCTCGGCGGGGATGCGGCTGTACGAGCACGCTTCGACAAACTCGTCCCAAGCTCCGGGCCTGATTCATCCGCAAGCTGGCCAGGTACGGAGAGCCGCCGATTTCCATCCAGGCAGCGCGCAGGGCATACGCTTTGTGATGCTCGCGATCTTCGTACAACACCGGACCGTGCCGCGTGTACTTGAGCTCCACCTCTTCCGAGGGCTCGCCCTTGATGGCAATCGTCTCGCGAAGGATGCGCATCTCCTCCCAGCCGCCGAGATAGCGGTACTGGCGAGGGTTCTGTGGATTCACGTCATACACGTACAGATCTTCGTTGTCCTGGCCGAAGATCGTCAGCCCCCAACCGCCGTGCTCGTTGTGGCCGATGGACACGCCCGGCAAGACGGGCTCGCCTCCGCCGATGACGTTCCATCCCGGCGCCTTCAAGTGAACAAAATAGCGCAGCGACGGCGCGGCCAGCGACCGATGCGGGTCATTGACGATGTAGGGAAATCCAGACTGCGTGAAACGGCCGCCCACCACCCAGTTGTTGGAGCCAATCTCGTCGGCGCCGTCGCCGCGCGGGATGGCGGAGACGCGGCGGTCCAACGGATCGGCCGCCGCGGCGTTGCGATGAGCGAGAACGACGTGTTCCGGCTTGAAGGCCAAAGGGCTGCGAAAGGCCTTGTAGAAACGGAGGATCTTGTCATCCAGCAGCGCCCCGTCGATGGCCGCATCCAGCTCGAGCAGCGGATCGCCCGGACGGAACCAATCCAGCTCCTTGACTTTGGCGGCTCCGATCGCAGCCACGGCTCTTCCCAATTGAAGTTCGATCGTGAGGTTCGAGAGGAGCCCCTGGTGACGCGAAATCACCACGGCCGGCGTCCACTTGCCGGGGGTGATGCCGAGTAACTTGAACTCAATGGGGAGCAGCTCCCGGTTATTCTCCGTCGCCGCGATGTAGGCGTTGACTCCGTCGACATAGGCGCCGATGATCGCCTCGCCGCGCGGGTGGTAGTGATTGAGTTCCTGCCGCAGATCCTTGCGAAACAGGTGCAGCCTGGCGCCGACGTCCCGATCCAGTTCACTGCGTCCCAGGATCTCGGCGACGGTCCCGGTTGCCTGGCGGCGCCAGAGTTCGAACTGGAAGAGTCGATCCCGGGCTGCGTTGTAGCCTTGTGCAAAGAACAGATCATGCTCGTTCTGCGCATAGATATGGGCCACGCCCCAGCGGTCCGTGAGGATCTCCACGGGCGCCTGCAGGCCCGCGACGTCAAGAATTTCGTCCGCCGCAGCCGGAGCGGCGGCGAGCCAGAGGCCAACGAGCAGAAGCCGACTTTTCACGCGATGATCTCCTGGTGCTGGAAGCGATGCCCTCTGATTTTGAGCCGGCGCTGCCCCAGGTGCAATCAAGTAAATCGCCCGCTCGCAATGATTTCGCCCCGTGCAGCGCCGTGGCGCGGTTGGCGTCAGCAGTGCGCCCTCAACATGCCTCGGCAAGATCGCCCGCTGTCAGTTCGCACGGCCAGCAAGTGCAGCCGGTTGGACAAACCGGCGCAAGGAGCAGTCGGCCGGAATGGCCGGCGGGGAAAGCCGCATCTGCAGAGTGCGCCATCGCACTGCCTCGGGCGATGTGACTAATGTCACTAGCGCGTCGCGTCTCCGTTAGTCGGCGTCTTGCCTCGGACGCTGCCCAACTCCGTTAAAAATGGCGGCGTACGCGGGCTTTGGCTGGCCTCTGGCGTCGAGGATTTTCGGGATGAACCGGCTCGGGCTTCATGCAATTCTCGGGAGTGACCGCGCTGAAGTGCTTGGCCGCCAGGAGCAATTCCTCGTCGGAGTACCCGGCAGGGACGTCACCCGCCATTCCAACGCGGAACGCATCATGGAAAGCATCCTTGACCACGCGGTCGATCTTCACCTCGATAGCCGACGCAGAATCCGCTTGAGGCTCGGGGGCCGGCGGCTGCTTGAAAAGTTGGCGCCTCGCTGTTGCTTCCGAGCTGCCAAAATCCGCCACCTTGCGCATCCAGCTTGATTTGCTCGCCCGCCAACTTACCGCTGTACTCGATGCGGATTTCGCGGTCCTGAAACTTTCGTTGCTCCACGAACGAGATCGAGTCGCCGTCGACCTTCACATCGGAAAAACGGACGTCGCGTTTCTCATCACCCGATTCCGCCACCGCGGTTGCCGACCACGCGCCATCTTTGGCGATGAAGTCGAAATGATAGGTTTGCACGCCAATGGCGGTTTCGAACTGAGCGTGCCACTGTCCTGCTAACTCTTGAAACAGCAGCGGGGCGAACTCGCGCAGGCTGCGACGCCACGACTGCCATTCGTGGCCGGTCTTTGGCGAGACGTAGAACTGGGCATTGATGCCGGCGCCCTTCAACGCTTCGACGGCGGACCGTGGATCACCGCCGCGGCGCGGGCCGCCGCTCCCCAGTTCGTGGCCGCCATAGCTGACGAAGACCAGACGGTTGTTTTTCTTGAAGGCCTCCAGATCCTCAATGTCACCCGGTGCAATGCTGCCGCCGCTGAACAAACCGATGTGAGAAAACGTATCGAGCTTCTTGAGGGTGATGGTCTTCGTTTCCATGCCTCCCATGGACAGCCCGGCCATCGCACGGTTGGGTTGATCGGCAAGCGTGCGGAAGTGAGCGTCGATGTACGGGATCAACTCGTCGCAGAGCACCGTCTGGAACGGGCGGATGTCGAAGTCGCGCAACCCGCCGAAACGGATGTCGTTCGTCATGCCGTAGGTCATCACGATGATGAATGGCCTGGCTTTCTTCTCGGCGATCAGATTGTCCATGATCAGTCCGGCATGTCCCTGAACGCTCCACCCGTACTCGTTCTCGCCGTAGCCGTGTTGCAGATAGAGAACCGGGTACCGCTTGTCGGTTTCTTCGTCGTAACCGGGCGGCGTGTACACGAATGCGCGGCGGTGCGTGTCGGTGCTCTTGGAGGGGAACAGGACTTCTCGCATCTGGCCATGGGGAACCGCCTTGACCGCGTAGAAGTCGCGATCGTGAGCGGGCACTTCCACGCCACTGCCCCAGCGATTGGCCCCAAAGAACATCATGCTGTTGGGGTCGGGAACTTCGGCGCCATCAATCTTGATGGCGTAATAGTGAAACCCTTCGTCGAGCGGGCGCGTGTATCCAATCCAGGCGCCATCTTCCCCCTTCACGAACTCCGTACTATCGCGGAACGTCACGCCGACGCTCTTCGCTTCCGGCGCCACGATCCGGAACTTCACGCGTCCCTGCGAATTGACCTGCGGATACTCGCGCCCAGGCTGATTCGTCGATGCGGGCTTGAAGTCGTCGGTGATTCCCTCCGGTAGTGCGGTCGATGGGCGGCTCGCTTCCGCCGCGGGTGGAGTTTCTCCCGTACGAGTCGCCTGAGTCAGAGCGGCCTTCGCGGCGTCGTCGTTAAACAGCAGTTGGGCGAAGTGATAGAGATTGTTTCTCCAATGGGTTGGGTCGTGTCCGTTTGCATCCACATTCCAGATATGCGGAATGTCATTCTGCTTCAGGTAGCGCTGCATGCGCTGACTGATGCGGATCAGGCCATCTTTGTTGCCGCAGGAGAGCCACAGCAACTTGAGTTGCTCCCGAGTCTTTGCTGGCTCGGTAATCAGTTCCTCGGGCGCCTTGGAATTCGGGGCGGAAGAAAAACCGCCGATCCAAGCGAAGGTATCCAAATGCGTCAGGCCGAAGTTAAGCGACTGGCCGCCGCCCATCGACAGCCCCGCCAAAGCCCGATGTTCGCGATCCGCCTGGACGGAGAAACGAGCTTCAATCGCCGGAATGACATCATCCAACAAGTCGCGCTCGAAAACCGCGAATGCCGGCGCCGACTGAAAAGCGTCGCCTCCAGCCCGATCGTCTTTTTGCGCGCGACCGTTGGGCATGACGACAATCATCGGCACGGCTTTGCCCTCCGCGATCAGATTGTCGAACAGCCTGTCGGGAGTGGCGAATCGCTGCCATTCAGTCTCGTCACCGCCGATTCCGTGCAGCAAATAGAGCACCGGATACTTCTTCTCCTTCGAGTATCCCGGTGGCGTGTAGACATTCATCTTGCGAGTCGTGCCGACGGTCTTTGAGTCGTACTCGACCATCTCCAGTTTGCCGTGCGGGATATCTTCTCGCACTGGCAACGATGCTGTCCGGAGGATCGGCGTAGGTTTGCTTGTCGTCCGGACCAAGCTCAATGGGCCCGCCGAAGCCGCCACGGCGTGGCGGGCGATCGGGTTGTTGCGGACTGCGCGCCATTGCCCGGCTGCTGGGTCTGGGAGTTGCGGTCGCCGTCCTCCCGCTCCTGCGCCGGCAGCGCCGCGACCGTGCAAAGAAGCAGCCCGCACATGGTGATAAGCTTTTGCATCTGAAGGTCCTTTAGTTCTTGTTCGCGGTAGACTTGGCCGCCACAACCGTCGTGGCGTCCGCAAGTGACTTGGAGACGCGGCGCAGAAGTCTGACGAGTAATCTCGTCTCTGCAGCACTCAAAGAACTCGCCATCTGGTCCCTGATGGCCTGGCCCGCCTTGAAGACCTGCCGGAACTTCCGCTGACCCGATTCCGTCAGAGCGACCGTTCTGCGCGTCCATCCGTCGGATGAGCGTTGCGCGAGACGAGGCCGCGTCGTTCCAGCAGGACCAGCATCGCTCGCACGGTGCTGGGATCGGAGGGCATGCGAGCGGCCAATTCGCGCTGAGTGAGCGCGTGGCCTCGCGCGAGCGTCGCCAACAGCACGAACTGATCGGCGGTTACGCCGAGTTTTCCAAACTGCACGTCCGAGCAGCGATGCAGGAGCAGATAGGCGGCCCTTAGCTCAAGCGGCAGTCGAGTCTTCGTTTCCATCAAGTGCGCCCTAGGAGACGGCAATACCCGGAATCACAACCGTGTGTATACGCACGAAATGTACCCGACGGCGAGCGGCCGATCAAGAACTCTGAGCAGAAAACGAGCAGAAAACGGGGTCAGAGCAGAAAACGGGGTCAGCAGAAAACGAGCAAAGCAGAAAACGAGCAAAGCAGAAAACGAGCAAAGCAGAAAACGAGCAAAGCAGAAAACGAGCAAAGCAGAAAACGAGCAAAGCAGAAAACGAGCAAAAAAACGACAAGCAGAAAACGGGGTCAGAACTATTTATCCAGGGTCTGTTTTGGGTGGTCGGCCGCGGGGGCGGATCGTGAGGTCGAGGTTCGAGCTTCTTAGCCAATCGTTGCACCCATGTCTCGTCGCCGTAGGGAAGGCCACGGTCGCTTGAGTCGGCGAATTCGTTCGAGTCTGTGTTCCTCCATGCGGCGCTGACCTTCGCGGCCCACCGGCGCCGACGCGTCTTGGGCTGCGGCGATAGCTCCTCGTACGTCGCTCAGCCGGTCGACGAGCTCGTCGGGCTCGCCCAGCCCGTGAACCCGATAGCTGCTCCAGGGATACGCGCTCGGCCCGGCGGACCGCTTGGCCCGCAGTGGATTGGCCTCGATGTACCGCAACACCGTGAGCAGGTGGTCGTCGTTCTGGATCACCGGGCTCTTGAACCGCCCCTGCCAGACGTGGCCGCCCGAGCGGTAGTGTTTGTGATAGCGCTGCGTATGCGACACCAGCAGGCTCTGCACGATGCGGCTGATCGCTGGCGTCGGCGGGCCGGACGAGCAAATGAAAGTGGTTGCTCATCAGGCAGTAGCCGTAGAGTTCAAACGGCTTGCGCTGTTTCAAGTCGGCCAGCGCCTGCAGAAACGCCTCGAATCTTGCGGCTTGTGAAAGACGTCCTGACGGTTGTTGCCGCGGTTGATGACGTGGTAGATCAGGCCCGTCGTCGATCGGTCGCAAAGGTCGTGGCATTCCGGCAAGCTATCAAATCGCCCGACTCGCGTCAAGTAAATAGTTCTGACCCCTTTTTTGGACCTCTTGCGCGGAGAGGTCGATGCCGCCTCCGCAGGAACTGGCAGACTTTGAAAAAAGGGAGGTCGCGCAAGCTTTTACGGTGTGACGTGGCGGCAAGGCGCGCGGCTTATGACCGTGGAGTTCGACGCGCCCCGCCACGGAAAGTGAGGCTACCCACAGACTTAGCGGAAGAGCTACTTCTTTAGGTCGAAGTCCATGGCGTTCTTGTTGCCGGAAACGAGCATCACGACAAGTTCGGTCGTTTCATCGGACGCATATCTGGCGGGGATTCCATCTCCTTCGAACGTCACTCGCAGTCTTTCGGCGGGCGCGAGATTGATGGCGTATTTGCCGTCCTTGATTTTAGACCCGACGAACTGACCGTTCTCTCGATGGAGAGTGATCTTTCCGCTCGCCAATGGCTGGCCGTCAAGCGTGATGACTCCCGTCATTTCGCAGACTTCGGCCGCCGACGAGAGTGAAGGCGCAAAGGCGAGACCGTAGATCCCGGTTGCCGCAAGCAGCGCCGATTGCATCGAACGCATGTCGATCTCCTGAAAATTAAGACGGTCTTCACGGTTGTTCATGGCCATGACGAATCGAGCGATCCGCATCGATCCGAGTCGATCGTAATCGCTCGTTTGATTGAAAATCCACTCCTTAGCTGGAAGCATCAATCACAGGCGGCTCGCTGACGGTCGTTGCCTACTGTTGTTGCAAAATCTGGCATGCACGTGAGCCCGTCGCCTGGCATTCGAGGGCGCCAAGGATTTACTTCCCTCGGTGACAACTGACGTCTTGGCGACCGTTGGCCCGACTTTCCCCCAATCCGTCGCCACTCGACGAATATGCGAGTTGAGGCGAGATGCCAGTACGGCGCCGAGGACTCAAATCACGGCGCAGGTTGACAGGCTTCAGCCAACGACTTATAGGTGGGGCGCCTGGTTGGAGACTTACTACCTGACAAAACATCCGCAGTTGGTCGCCTGACCGCTGACCGAGGAGGATTCCCGATGAAGTTCCAATCGACATGGGTCGTCGCGATTGCCGCGCTGTGCGGCGTTGCGCCCTGCCACGCTGACGAGCCGGCGAAAGACGCAACCCAGCGCGTTGACTTGGGCGGCGGCGTGACGCTGGAGGTCGTCTCTATTCCGCCCGGCGAGTTCATGATGGGCAGCACGCCGGAGGAGAAGCTGTGGGCCACGGGCATCGAAGGCGGCGCGACGCCGGGGACGACTGCGCGAGTCGTTCGAGGGGGAACAACCGCGATTGGTGCGCGTGCAGCACGGTTTCTGGCTGGGCCGCACCGAGGTGAGCGTGGGCCAGTTCCAGCGGTTCGTGGAAGAGACCGGCTTTATCACCGATGCCGAAAAGCCCGGCGGAGAGACGCAGGTCTTTGATCCCGAATGGGATGGCTATCACCTGACGACGAACGTGGTGCACCCCTGGAAGTCCATGGCGGGCAGGAGTTGGCGCGACCCGAATTGGGCGTTCCCCAACCGCGATGTCTTTCCGGTCGTGTGTGTGAGCTACAACGACATGCTGGCCTTCTGCCGCTGGCTGACGGACCGCGAACGCAAAGCCGGCCGGCTGCCCGCGGACTTGGAATACCGGCTGCCCACCGAGGCGGAGTGGGAGTATGGCTGCCGCGGCGGCAGCAAGGAGAGCCGCTATTTCTGGTGGGGAAACGAGCTTGAGGAGGGCGAAGGCCGGCTGAACCTCTCCGCCCTGGATTTCCTGCCGGGACGGACCAAGGCATGGCCGCTGGCCAAGGCGCCGTGGAGCGACGGTTTTCCTTTCGTCTCGCCGGTGGACCATTACGGCGAACAGGGCCGCAACGGTTTTGGCCTCGCTGACATGTGTGGCGGCGTGTGGGAGTTCGTCCTGGATCACTTTGATCCGAAGGGCGGGCATGAGGAGGTCTATTACGAGAACGCAGAGCTGCGGACCGTGTCGCGACCCGTGTGCCGGGGCGGGAACTACTTCGATGTACCGGGCAATGCGCGCTGCGCCGTGCGACTGGGAATCCGGAGCGTGACTTACTCCGACTCCCGCGACGGCTTCCGCATCTGCCTGGGGCCTCGCGTGGCCGCCGAGCCGTCGAAATAGAGTTGTCGCCCGTCGGGGATCCGGTGAACCGCAAAGCCGCCTTCATCCTCTGCGCGTCTCGACACATCAACGCGGCCTCTAAACGCGAACGCCGCTGTCACGGAGACTTCACAGATTCCGCTACCGGGCGCAAAAAGTGCGACGGCCAAGTTGTTCCCGGCTGCGTGGCAGACGATAATGCCGCGGATGACCATCCCCGCCACGAACTGATTGTAGCCTTGCGCCGTGCATCTCGTTGCGGCGGCAAGGCGCTTGTCGCACGAGCATCCTGGCTTGTGGAACAGACGCTTGTCGCCCCCGCGAGCAAGCGAGGTCGCATGCTTTACGCTTGCGACCTGGCTGCGTCCGCAAGCCCGCGATAGGAAGAAACCATGCGATTCATGATCCACTTGCTGCTTGGCATTGCCCTCTCCTGTGCTCTGAACGCGTCCGGCCCGGCGCCAGCCGCCGAACCGAAACCGATTCCACGCACGATTCCGCCCGCCGGCATCGAACTTGCCGCCGGCGAGCGAGAACGCTTGCAGGCCGGCGTCGGACAGTTCGCCAAACGCCTCCAGGCCGCCGCGAGCAACTTACAAGACAAGCAGCAGGCCGCCTTGCTGCCCGACGTCGAGATCTTCCTCAAGTCGGTCGACTATGCCGTCAGCAACGGCGAGTTCTTTGCGCCCGGCGAGGTGAAATGGGCGGATGAACAGCTCGCCGCCGGCAACGAGCGCCTGAAGCAATTGACTGCCGGCAAGGCGCCATGGACGAAAGCCAAAAAGCTCGTCGTGCGAGGGTATCGCTCGCAGATCGATGGCTCAGTTCAGCCCTTGGGGCTGGTGATCCCTGAGTCGCTCGATTTGTCGAAACCGTGTCCGCTGTACGTCTGGCTGCACGGGCGCGGCGACAAGATGACGGAACTGAACTTCATCCGCCAAAGAATGAACAACGCGGGACAGGTCGTTCCGGATGACGCCATCGTGCTGCATCCGTTTGGCCGCTACTGCAACGCCTTCAAGTTCGCAGGCGAGACCGACGTGTTCGAAGCGATCGCGGCGGTCGAACGCCACTACCGCATTGATACCGATCGGATCGTGCTGGCGGGCTTTTCGATGGGGGGCGCCGGCGCCTGGCACTGGCGCGCATTACGCGGAGCACTGGGTCGCGGTGAGTCCCGGCGCCGGCTTCGCCGAAACGCGGCGTTACGTCAAGCTCACGCCGGACAAGTATCCGCCCGTCTACGAACAGACGCTGTGGGGTCTGTACGACGCGCCCGACTACGTGCGCACGCTGTTCAACGTGCCGGTGATCGCCTACAGCGGCGAGAATGACAAGCAAATCCAGGCCGCCCAAGTGATGGAAGAAGCCTATCAGCAAGAGGGTCAGACGCTGACGCACCTGATCGGCCCGGGCATGGGTCACAAGTACCATCCCGACGTGCTGGCCGACTTACAGCGACGCCTTCAGAAACTGGCCGCCAACGGGCGCGATCGCTTTCCGCGCAAGATCACGCTGCAGACGCGCACCTTGCGTTATCCCGGCTACGACTGGGTCCGCATTCTGCTGCTGGACAAGCACTGGCAGGACGCGCGAGTGGACGCCGCCTTAGGCGAAGGCCGAGCGGTCAAGTTGACGACCACGAACGTCGCGGCGCTGCAACTTTCGGTTCCTTGGAAAGGCGTATCGCAGTTTCCGGAACCGACGAGCGTCACGATCGACGGGCAAGCGGTTCGGCTTGCGGGCGGGCAGCCTCTCGGCGACAAGCTTTCCTTTGAAAAACAGGCCGGCCGGTGGGCCTTCCGCCCGATGTTCGCCGAACACGCAGGACTGCGAAAAACGCCCGGCTTGCAGGGTCCGATCGACGATGTTTTCTTCGAGCCCTTCCTGGTCGTGACTCCGAGCAAGCAAGCGGCCCATCCGCATGTCGAGCAATGGGTCGCCGCCGAGTTGGCTCATTTCCAAGACCGCTGGAAACGATTGTTCCGCGGCGAAGTGCGGATCAAAACAGACGATCAAGTCACGGCAAAGGACCTGGAACAGTATCACATCGTCGTCTGGGGCGATCCGCAGTCGAACTCGCTGTTGGCCAAGGCCCTCGATCGCTTGCCGCTCGCCTGGACGCAACAGTCGCTCGAAGTCGCAGGCAAAACCTACGACGCCGCCGGGCATGTGCCGGCGATGATCTACCCGAATCCCTTGAATCCCAAGCGTTACCTGGTCGTCAACAGCGGGCTCACCTTCCGCGAAGCGCACGACAGCACCAACTCGCAGCAGATCCCCAAGCTGCCGGACTGGGCCGTCATTGATCTTTCGCAACCGCCTGACAATCGCCAGCCCGGCCGCATCGCCGCCGCCGGGTTCTTTGATGAGCAATGGCAGATAGGGAAGTGAGCGGCGGCCGCCGTGCACGACAACCGCGGGAAATCGAGCGACGATTGATGAAGCGCCGCTCGATATCACGGCCGAGCAATCGCCAAAGTTAGGCGCCAAAGTTAGGCGCCAAAGTTAGGCGCCAAAGTTAGGCGCCAAAGTTAGGCCAGTCACGCCCGCGGAACGGAACGGGTGGTCAAGCATATCGAGAGGCACTGGGCGCCCTTCGATTCTTGGCCGCGATCCTCTCCAGTCTCATTCCGGGCAGCAACGGGCCGGCGAAACCGCTCCAAGCGAAATAGAGCGGCGCGGGTCGAGCGCCGGGGTTCGATTGGCTGGCGGACAGGGTGGCGTCCTGTGCCAGTGCCCAGAACTCTCACGCTTTTCCGCTACAACTCTAGTCCCACAATTCGCAAAGGACGTCCCATGAAGGCAAGTTTTTAGCCACAGAGAACACAGAGGAGATGGACTAAAACCACTCCTGACCGGAGATACGGTGGGCAGATTACAGACCCACCCCTTCTCTTCTCTGTGCCCTCGGTGCTCTCTGTGGCCAAATCAATTCCGTCTTTTTGTCAATCGTGATAAACTTTGGCGTTCTTCGGCTGTTGATTGCAAACTGTGGGACTAAAAGCCGCCGGCGCCGCCGCCGGCGCCAAATCCGCCGCCGCCGGCGCCGTTGCTGGTGCCGCTGGATCCGGTCACGTAGTTGAACGTGTTGACCTCGGTGACGCCGGAAAACAACGGCGAGGGCGAAACTCGCACGTAACGACGGTCCGCGGAAACCACGGCCGAGGTCATCATCATGGCGCCCTTGGGCAGCGTGGAAATCACCGGCTGATAGCCCAAGGCGCTCGTCGGCCCAAAGGGCATGAACGGGTTGTTGGGATTGAACCCTGTCTCGGCCGCGTTGGCCATCGACGTGCCGGTAAGGAAGTTGCCCAACGCCTGGGGATCGTTCAGCGCGTTGAGCTGCTGGGCCAGCAAAACGCCCCCGACCATCATTTGCCCCGCCGCAGCCAGCGCCACCTGGTGCTCATCCAAAGGCTCCTTGCGGCGACCGTCGGCCAGATCGAACGTGGCGACGGCGACGTCGTCCGTCAGTTCGATTTGCTTGGTCTGTTTCTTTTCAGCCTTGGAGTAGTAGTGCCAGTAAATGTCGAGCGTCACTTTGTTGGCGGCCAGTTTTCCCCACACGCGGCGAATCATAACGCGATAGGTCCCGTCAAAGCCTTTCGGGCAGACATAGACTTCGGAGGCGCCGTCCGTCTTGCGCTCGCCCGTCTTCGGCGCGGCGTCGCCGAGCATCAACCCGCCCGCGGTGGTCCGCGGAAAGCGGAACGAGCAGATTGTGCCCGAAGGTTCTTCGACCATCAGGTCAACGTCGGCGTCGCCGGTCCAGGAAACGATCACCACGCAGTCGCGCACCAAGGCCTGGTCGAGGGCCGCTCTGAAGGCCTTGGCTTCCTTCTTTTTGTGTTCTGATTGCAAGCGATCCAGCGTGGACGAGGCCACGCGATAGGCCGTATCCCAGATCTCTTTTTGATCGTTCGGCCAGGCCTGACTAAGAATGCCGGCGACGGCCCATTGAATGCCCGGTAGATCATCCAGCCGTTGTGCCAGCCGCAATCCGGCTGCATACGGTTCCGACGAGGTGGGGTCCAACTCGCTTGCCTGGCGGAACAATTGCAGCGCCCGTTGCTCGAAACCGGCCCGAGCGAGGTATTGCGCCAGGTACATCATGTCGGTCGTGGTTTTGACGAAGTCCAGGGCCGACATCAAGGCGCGTTCCACGTCGGCCCGCGAGCGCTGATCGGCTTGCATCGCCAGCGCCAACGCTTCGAACATCCAAGGCTGCCCTTGCTGGTTCCGCAAGGCGGCGTTGAGCATGGCAATGACGTGCGCGAATTTGCGATCTTTCATCAACTCGCGAGCTTTATCACGCACCGAAGCAGTATCCGGCGCGTTGTCGCCTTGATGTTTGACGAAATAATCGTTCCAGACCTGCTCCGGATCGACTCCCTCTGTCAACTCGATTTCCACCGGCTTCCGCGGGGCGGCTTTCTTGGCCGGCGCGGCGGGCAAGGCCGCTCCGGCAGGCGCCGGCGCGAAGGGAGACGGGCGCGACAGGTTCGTCTTGGCGCCGTTGGCCCGCTCGCTGGGCGTCGACTTCCGCTCAGACAGGATCAAGTCTTGCTTGACGTCTGATGAAGGCCGAGCCCGACGCGTCAACTCGCCGCCCGGAGCGGCCATGAGCGCGCGGCGAGTGCGGCTGTCGCCGAAAAAGAAACAAGCGTTAGAATGCGTCCCATCTCTGTTCTCCATGGAAGCACGAACGACTAGCAATCGCTAAATGACCGGAACCAGGTAAAAAAGCGAGGCGGCGCTCTGCCAGTGCGCCGGAACTTGGAGGTGCCAGGAACTTGCCGACGGAACACGCCTGACCACCGACCGCGAGAACCATCGTTTGCTTTCGAAGAGGCCCCAGGCGGCGCCTGGCGACTCCGGCAAGCGTGGCGAAGAAGAGCGAGTGCATTGCGCAGCTTGGCAAGCAAAACACCGCCTGCCTCGGGCGAGCCAAGAAACTTGGACCTTGTATTCGTCAGAATTGAATGTGCGTGACATCGGGGCGATTCCGTTGTCGCCTGGCAGCGAAGTTGGAGCCAAACCGCTGCACGCGGGGGATGGAGCGAACTTGCGTGCCCTCATGGTTGCGCAGCATCACCCGCAAACACAAGGTAGCAAATCTGCGCCCAAGTTACAGCGAAAAATGGGAAATTCAGGGAAAATTGTAAATCGCCGAGATCATGCCACCCTTTTGGCCGAGACCGGGGGTGTCGCCCTCTGAGCAGACGCAAGCAGCAGATTTGATCGACGCCGGCCGGCAGTACCACGGCCAAAGTCCCTGCTCCGGCCAGGGTTGCTATCAATACGCCCGATCATTAGCTTCAGAGCCGGAAGAGGCTCCGCTCGGGCGGCGTGGGGCCAGCCGCTGCGTTGCCATTGGTGCGCCGAGCAATTTGCCGCGTCACTCGCCAGGGCAGAGTACTGGGAGAGCCTGGCGAAACTGGGAAAGGAAACCTTGAGCATGAATTCTCGAAAACGCGTTCTGGTAATCGGAGTCGGTTCCATCGGCGAGCGACACGCTCGCTGTTTCCTGGCGACGGGTCGCGCTGACGTGTCGATATGCGAATTGAACCCCGACCTGCGCCGTACGGTCGCAGAGCGTTATGCCATCAAACAGACGTTCGACGAGCTCCAGCCGGCGCTGGCCGAGGCGCCAGACGCCGCAATCATCTGTACGCCCGCGCACCTGCATATTCCCATCGCCCAGGCCGCCGCGCAAGCCGGCGTGCATCTGCTCATCGAGAAACCGCTGAGCACCCGGCTAGACGGAGTTGAAGCCCTCGTACGCCAGCTCGAAAGCGGAAAGGTGACGGCCGGCGTGGCGTATGTCTATCGCGCCCATCCAGTGCTGACGGCCATGCGCGACGCGGTGCAGAGCGGACGGTTTGGCGAGCCGCTGCAGCTCGTCGCCAATGGCGGACAGCACTTTCCATTCTACCGGCCGGCTTATCGGGAGATTTACTACAAGGACCGCGCCACCGGCGGCGGCGCGGTGCAAGATGCACTGACCCACGTCATCAACGCGTCGGAATGGCTGATTGGCCCGGCGGATCGGCTCGTGGCCGATATCGACCACCTGGCTCTCGAAGGCGTGACCGTGGAAGACACCGTCCACGTGCTGGCCCGCCACGGACAAGTCATGGCTTCCTACAGCCTGAATCAGCACCAGGCGGCCAATGAATCAACCATCAGCGTGGTTTGCCGCGGCGGCATCGTCCGGTTCGAGTACCACGCCAATCGTTGGCGCTGGGCGGTGGAACCGGGGGCCGAATGGCATGACGAGTCGAGCCCGCCGCTGGAGCGCGATGCCCTATTCGTCCGCCAGGCCGAGGCGTTTCTAGATGCCGTCGAAGGCAGCGCCCCCCCTCTGTGCACCATCCAGGAGGGCCTGCAGACGCTCCGCGTCAACCTGGCCATTCTCGCGTCGGCCGAGCAGCAAACGTGGCAAACCATTCAGCGCGATAAAGCATGAGCGCCGGAAACCCGCGGCCGTCCTGGCCTCGCTTCGCGCGAGCCGTTCAGTCGCTGAACTTGACCTTGGCCAGGTAGATGCTGGTCTTGCCTTCGTGAGACGAATAATAGCTGACCCACAGCAGATCCTCGTGCCAGACGAGTCCCGCGTAGCTGGTGTCGCCGCCCGAAGGAAGCGCCAGAAATTCCTGCATCGCGCCGGCCTCGGGATCGATCCAACTGAGCGAGGTGCGGACTTTGCCGTCGTACAGCCGCGTGGCGGCGACGATCCGGCCGTTTGGCAGGCGGATCATCTGAGGGCCGCCCGCGGCAGCGCCCAGGTCTTTCCAGCGCCACTCGGTATATGGCGGCTGCGAACTGCCGAGTTGCGCCGTACGAGAGCCGCCGTCTCGGCGCAGCAGGCACAGGCAGCGATCCTGGTCATCAAAAAGCAGCGACGACTCGTTGGGGTATCCCTGGTCGAACAAATCAGGAACGAGCGTTTCCCAATCGCGGCCGTCGTTGCTCTGGTATAGCCGCACGAGCCGCTGCGACTTGTTCGTGCCGTAACCGATGCCGTAGGCCTTGCCCTTGTGCCAGGTCGCCCGCCACAGCCACATATCGGGCTCGCCGATTTCGACCGCCTCGCTCCACTTTCTTCCGTCTTCAGAAAACCAAACCAGCGACTGGTGCGTGGCGGGCTTCGGTTTGTGCCAGGCGCCGGCGCCAAGCAGCATGAGCCGGCCGTCGGGCGTGACGGAAATCTTCGCATCTCGCAGGTCCGCCGTCTCGGAGGTCAATAGCGCGGCGCTCTCCCATGTTTCGCCATCCGGAGAAACAATGACCCGCAGCGCGCCGTCGGGCGAGACGTGCGCCTGGCCTTCGCGAAACACGCAGTACCAGCGGTCCTGATAGCGAATCAGGTCCGTAAAGGCGTTATGCGGAGCCCGATCCCAGATCTTCCGAACGCTGAGCGTCTCCGCCTTCGGCCCCGGTTCCGCGCCAGCCGCCGAACCGGCGATCCATGCCGCCAGCGCCAGCGAAAGGAAGCACTTCATAAGGTTCCCATGTTCTGAGTTTTTGCGGTGCGCCGGGATAAATGACTCGAAAGATGACCGCTATTTCTTCTTGAGCGGCTGCAAGTCGATCTTGCGGAAGTAAATCTCCGCCAGTTCCGTCTGGATAATGATCTTTCCCGCTTGGGGAACCACGTCATACGCCTCGTTGACGACCACGCCGTTAACAATGTTCGTGATCCGGCCGCCGTCGCAGATCACCTCCATCCGGTTCCACTCGCCATCCGGCTTTTCGACCTCTTGGGGACCGCGAAAACCAAGCGTGTCCTTCCAGTCCGGGTCGCGGCCGAACCAGTTGACCCTGCCGCGGGTAAACTTTTGCGGTTCGCCCCCTTTGTGCCACACGGACTCGCCATCGCGGTCTTTGACGACTTCGGCCGTGATGCTCAACGGAACGGGCGAGCCGTCCTCGTTGTTGCCGGCGACGACGATAAAATCACCGCAGCCCCCTTGAATGATCTGCGCCTCGATCGACGCCATCCAAATGCCGCTGTAGCCACCATCGCGGCCGGTGCAATGGACCAGAATGCCCGAGTCTTTCGTCGCCTGCTTGCGGGCGCCCCAGGTCCGTTCGCCCCACTTCCACTCGGTCACCAAATGGTAGTCGCGATATGCTTCTTTGGTCGTAATGCAGCCGAGTCCGTCGCCCGAAATGTGAACCATGCCGTCGTGGACGGTGAAGACCTTCCGCGGATCTTCGTATTTCGTGTCTTTCAACCACGTGTACCAGCCGGACAAGTCGCGGCCATTAAAAAGCTGAATCGTTTCCTTGGGTGCGATGGGCTCCTTGGCGTGCAAATCGGAGCTCGCCGTCGAGACCAGGGCGGAGACAAGCAGGCAGGAGAGGGCGAAGCGGTGCAACATGGGCTGAATGGTTCCTAGCCAGGTGGTTGATTCAATGCATGCGCGAGGCCCCTGGCGCCGTGCTCCAGACGCCGGCAGGCGTGCGTCGACGAGCAGCCAGGCTCGCGGCCCCGCCAAGCGCGGGGACAAGGCCCTTAGCCTAGCTGTTTTGCGGCGCGGAGCCAGCCGCAGCAGAGAAAAAAGCGCTTTGCGTCCATTCTCGCTTGACTCGTTTAAGCGTCGCAAAGCCCGTCTCGCGGGACGGCGGCGACATCGGCGGCGATTGCATCCAGCAACCGGTCGGTTACGATCTGTTTTTAGGCGGACCTTCGTCGGGCGTTTCCGTTCGCCGCGTGCGACGCCGAGTGAGGAGAAGCGATCACCGCCTGCCAGGAAACCGTCTTGAAAAGCCGTGAAAAAGAAATAGCAGGAAAGCCATCTTGACGGTTTACGCCCTTCCGACGTTCTTGGGCCTGATGCTCTGCTGCACGTTGCTTCACAACGGCAGCCGCGCCGCGGATTGGCCTCAATTCCGCGGGCTCGGCGGAGCGGCGAGCAGCGAAGACCGCGGTTTGCCCGCCGCTTGGAGCAGCGACGAAAACATCGCCTGGCAGCTCGCGTTGCCGGGCTACGGCACTTCCAGTCCGATCGTGGTCGGCGACCGCCTGTTCATCACCTGCTATAGCGGCTACGGGCTCGACGCGGAGCACCCGGGCGATATCAAGAATCTCAAGCGTCATCTGTTGTGTCTGAAACGCGAGACGGGCAAAACGCTGTGGCGTCGCGAGGTCGCCGCCGCAGGGAAGGAAACGAACTACGTCGACTTTCTGCCCCAACACGGCTATGCCACCAGCACGCCGACTTGCGATGGCGAACGAGTCTATGTCTTCTTCGGCACGTCGGGCGTGCGGGCCTATGACCTGGAAGGCCAACCGCTCTGGCACGCATCGGTCGGCCAGTATGCGCACAACTGGGGTACGGGCGGATCGCTCGTGGTCGACGGCGACCGGCTGCTGGTCAACGCCGCAGTCGAAAGCGACGCCTTCATCGCCTTGGACAAGCGCAGCGGCAAGGAACTCTGGCGAGCGAAACGGCTGATCAGTTCCTGGAGCACGCCTATCGCGATCGACCTGCCCGACGGACGGCGAGAGTTGGTCGTCAGCATCAAGTCTCGGCTGTTGGGACTCGATCCGGAAACGGGCGAGCGGCTCTGGACGTGCCAGACGAAACAGGCATACGCCTCGCCGAGTCCGATCCTGCACGACGGGCTGGTCTACGCTTTCGGCGGAAAGCCGAACGTGCTGCTGGCGGTCCGCCCCGGCGGGCGCGGCGACGTAACGGAAACGCATGTCGCGTGGCGCACCCGGGCGTCGGCTCAGGCATTACCTCGCCCGTGTTTCATCAAGGTTATATCTACACCGTCGATGAGCGCGGCATCGTCGGCTGCGTCGATGCCGCCAGCGGCGAAGTCGCCTATCGCGAACGGCTCTCTCCGTCGGGCGGCACGTTTTACGCCTCTCCCGTAATCGCCGACGGAAAGTTGTACGCGGTGTCGCGCGAGCACGGCACGTACGTGCTGGCAACGGGACCGAAGTTCAAACAGCTCGCCGTCAATCGTTTTGCGCACGACACAAGCGTCTTCAACGCCACGCCCGCCATCAGCCGCGGCCAACTGCTGTTGCGATCGAATCGGGCCTTGTACTGCATCGGCGTTAAGCCGTAACTCGTCCGAAACGGCGCCCTCGCTCCGGGGGCGCCGCAAGCTGATCTCCCCGGCGGCGGCGAGAGTTCGCCTCGCTTTCTCCAATTTGTCCCGCTCGCCAGGCCTAATTGGCCTTTGAGGAAGATTGGGAAACTTCGAGAAATTGAGAAAGTGGCAATACCTCCGGTTTTTGGAGCTAGAGTTCAGCTATGGCGAAATCTGTGAAGGCTCCGGGCTCCGCGTGCACATCCTGAAGCTTTGAACCGCGCGACGGGCCGCAAATCCCCTTCTATTTCCGCTTGCAGCCATTTCCTCACACCCATTCTCCCTTGGCGAAACTTCCATGCTCAACAGGCTGTTCACCGCGACCGTCTCAGCGTTTCACGCCGGCCGTTGCCTGGCGTGGAAGTCGATTCAACCGGCAAGGCAGTTATCACCGATACTTCTCGAACAGGATTTGCGAGCGGCGGGGGGCCGCCAGGCAGCATGGTTCCGCCGGCACGCTCTGCCGAATGCGGGGCGTGCGCTCGCAACGAGCGGGTCCGTTGCAGGAGCGAATTCGGCCATGCGCAACGAGGGGAATTATTCCTGGAACAGCATGTTGCTGGAAGGCTATCCGTTGTTCGGGTTCGTCGCGATTACGACCTACCTGTTGTGGAGCCTGCTCGCTTAGCATTACAGTACGCTTTTCTCCGCGTGGAATCGAAGCGCAAGAAAGGCCTCTGCTGTGACCGCCGAAGCTCACGACCAACCAACGCGTTGGGATCTGTCGAACGTCTACTCCGGACTCGAAGGCGACGACTATGCCGCCGCGTTCGCCGAGTTGGAACAGCAACTCAGCGACTTTGCAGGCTTTTTGCGACGAGCGGCAGATCCGCCGCGTGAACGAGCCGCCCGCCGCAACGAAGCACTCGGCGGAAACGCTGACTGAAGCCGTAGAACGCGCGAATGCCGCGGCCGTGCTGGCCGAAACGCTCGATTCGTTCATTCACGCCTTCGTGTCCACCGACAGCTACAATGCCTTGGCCGCTCGCGAGGCCTCGAAGCTGGAGCTGGTCGAGACTCGCCGCAAACAGTTGCATGTGCGGCTGCAAGGCTGGCTCGGCGGCTCGAATCGCTGCTGCCGGAACTGATCGCCGGCAAGGAAACGCTCGAGCGGCACGCCTTCTTTCTGCACGACACGGCCCGGCAAAGCCGCTACCTGATGAGCGAAGAGCAGGAAGCGTTGGCCGCCGAGCTATGTCTCGATGCCGGCAGCGCCTTCGGCAAGCTGCAAGGCAACGCGACCAGCCAATTGAAAGTTGCTTTCGAGCGCGAAGGGCGGAACGATCTGCTGCCGATTACCGTGATTCGCAACCTGTCCTACGATCCCGATCCGGAAATCCGGCGCCGTGCGTACGAAGCCGAACTGCAAGGCTGGCATTCCATCCGCACGACGGTCGCCGCCTGCCTGAACGGCGTCAAGGGAACGGCGCTCACGCTCAACCGGCGCCGCCAGCGGCCCAGCGTGCTGCATGCGGCGTTGGACCAGAACCGCATTGACCGCCCGACGCTCGACGCGCTGTTGGGCGCCATCCGCGAAGCGTTTCCCATGTTTCGGCGTTATCTTTCCGCCAAGGCTCGCAAGCTCGGCAAGCAGCAGTTGGCCTGGTGGGATTTGTTCGCGCCGCTAGGCGCTTCGCACGCGTCGTTCTCGTGGCGGCAGGCAGCGATTTTATCGTAGAAAAGTTCGGCACGTTCCATGCCGAGTTGGGCGAATACGCCGCGCTGGCTTTCGATCGTAACTGGATCAACGGCGCCCCGCGCAACGGCGAGCGGGGCGGCGCCTTCTGCATGCCGGTCGTCGGCGTCGATGAAAGCCGGATTCTGGCCAACTTCGACGGCAGTTTCGAGCAGGTCAGCACGCTGGCGTCATGAGTTGGGGCACGGCTATCATAACGATTGCCAACGCGGCCTGGCGCCGCTGTTGCGAGGAACTCCCTCGACGCTGGCCGAAACCGCCAGCATCTTCTGCGAAACCTTGATCGCCGAGGCGGCGTTGGATGAAGCCGGACCTGAAGAGCAACTGATGATCCTGGAAGCCCAGTTGGCCGGCGCAACCCAGGTCTGCCTCGATATCAGTTCGCGGTTCCTGTTCGAATCGGCCGTGTTCGCACGGCGCGAAGAAAGTGAGCTAAGCCCCGAGGAGTTTTGCGATCTGATGCTCGCCGCGCAAGGAGAAACTTACGGCGACGGCATCGATCCGGCGACTTACCATCGCTACATGTGGCTCTGGAAGCCGCACTATTACAGCCACGAACACAACTTCTACAATTTCCCCTACGCCTTCGGCCACCTGTTCGGGCTCGGCCTGTACGCCGTCTATCGCCAGGAAGGCGCCGGCTTCGTGCCGCGATACAAAGAGTTGCTGCGGGCCACGGGGCAGGACTACGCCGCTCCGCTCGCGGCCCGCTTCGGCATTGATATCACGCGGCCCGAGTTCTGGCGCCAAAGCCTGCAGATAGTGGCCGGTCAGCTCGAAAAGTTCGAGGCGGTTGATACGCAAATCGGCTAGGGGCCGGCGATTAGCGACTGCGTCGCGGCGTGTCGACTTGAAATCTTGGGCATCGCTCTCCCCCCGCCCCGGCACGGCAAACACGAACCAATTGCAGAACTCGCCTTGGACGCGGACGATGCCGCAGGTAAAATCCGCCCTCTCGCGACGCCTCACGATGAGACGACGCAGGGGCGACGAATCGACGGCCAGTCAGGATGTGCGAGTCATGATGCAGCTCGTGCGTCGGCTGGCATGGCCAAGCTCGAATTCAGGGATGATCGAACCTCAACGGCGATCGAGTTGAAAGGCATGGAGGCCTGCTGTGGATAAAGTGCTGGTTACCGGCGTGGATGAACTTGTCGGCGCGAACGTCGCCTGGACGTTGGCGGATCGTTGCGAGATTGTAGCGATCTCGCGTCGCGGCACGGCCCCGGCCGACTGCCGCCTGCTCGACTGCGACGCCGACGACCCGAGCGACGTAGCGAGGCATATTGAAACGGAGGCGCCGCGATATGTCATTCATTGCGGCCCGCTGTCCCGGTCCGCTTGGGACCTGGCGGACTCCCCGCTGGCAGACGTCGACTACGAAGTCCGTTTGGCCCTGCAAATGGTCGAGGCCGCGGAACAAATCGACGCCCGATTGCTCGTCGTTTCGACCGACGGCCTGTTCGCCGGGCCGCGAATGTTCCATGCGGAAGAGGCTCGGCCGGCCGCTTCTGGCCGCGTCCGAGACGCCGCCTTGGCCCTTGAACAGGCGCTGTTCAACAGTTCGGCGCTGGTCATCCGTACGCACGCGTACGGTTGGAGCCCCACCGGAGCCGAAGTGAACTTCGCGGAACGGCTCTGGAACGCGCTCAGCCGCGGCGAACCTTGCCAAGGCGACGCCGAACGGCACGCGACGCCGATTCTTGCCAGCGATCTGGCGGAACTGATCTACAAGGCTCTGCCGCTGCCCTTGCGAGGCAGGATTCACATGACCGGGGCCGAACGCACCAGCCCGTTCCGCTTTGCGGCCGCGCTGGCCACGGCGGGCGGATTTGCAGGTCGGCAAGTCCGCGTGAGCGACGACGAGCCGCGCCGAGGCAACGTCGACGAGACTTCGCTAAATACGCAGCTCGTCCGGCGGCAACTCGGAACCCCCTTGCCGTTGTTGCGCGAAGGACTGGCCCGCTTCGTGACGCAAGCCGCCGATGGCTACCGCGAAAAACTCGACGGCAACGCCGTTTGGACCGCCGTGCACAGCGCCGCCGCGTGAACGAGCGCGCCTTGTCGCTGGCGCTGCTTGGTTTGCTCTTCGGGCTCGCGGAGCTTCACTTTCGACGCTGCAGCGACGGCGCTGAAATCATTGCTGCTGCGGCAACCCCAGCAGCTCGTAGATGCGCGGCGTCGGCCAGCGATTCTGCAATCAAGGCCGCGCCCTCGAAACGATGCGTGACGCTGTGGCCGCCCGGAACGGCCACGGCCTTGGCGCCGGAGGCGACCGCCGCACGGCAACCGTTCTGGCTGTCCTCAAAGACCGCCATGTCGGCGGCCGCCATGCCGAAACGTTCGGCGGCCTTCAAGTAAATCTCCGGAGCCGGTTTGCCCTCTACGACGTCCTCGGCCGTCAGGATGAACTCGAACCGCGGCTCGAGGTGAAACCGTCCCAGCACTCCGGTCACAAACCGCCGTCCGCTGCTGGTGCCGATCGCCTTGGGAATGTCCGCCCGTTCCAGGGCTTCCAGCAACGCTTCGGCGCCGGGCATCAACGCCAGCCGGGCGTCGAGAATCGCCGGAAAGATCTCGGCCGTCTCGGCCGCCAACGTCTCGACGGTGTCGTCCAGCTTGTGATGATCGATCATCATCTGCAACGCCACCCGCGACGGCCGGCCCATCATGGCGTTGAGCAGATCGTGCTCGAACACGTGCCCGCGACGCCGCAACAGCTCGCTCCCCACGTCTTGATAAAGTTCTTCGGTGTTGAACAACAGACCGTCGAGATCAAAGACGACGGCGCGAGGATGCTTCGGATCAGACATGCGGGGGGGCCATAACGGGGCAATGAGGCGGGAATTCAAGTCTTCGTCTCTACAATTTACCGCTGCGGCCTGAGATAATCTACCGGCACAGCGCGCCGGCTTATGCGGCGTTTGCGCCTTCGTGCTGCGAATCCGCTCGCGGTTCCGCAGCTCTGCTATCGGCACTGGTCGTCCGCGACGGGTCTGCATTGACTCGAAAAGCAACGCCGACGTATCATCCGCTCGCGCCGCAACTTCGGATGATCCGTTCGGCGCAAGTCAGGCGCGGCGCAAGCAAACGGCGAACTTTCCATAGTGCCCGACCACGATCGCTCCGTATCCGGATAAACAGTGAACCTGGCACTTCAAGCAACGCGGTTCGGTTATCCCCGACTGGCGACGCCCACGATCCGTCATGCCCACCTGATCGGCATCGCCGGCGCCGGCATGCAGTCGCTGGCTGAAGTGATGCTGGCCCAAGGCTGGCGTTTAAGCGGTTCCGACGCTGCGGCGGAAACGCCTGCCTGGCTCAAATCGGCCGGCGTCCGTGTCTTTTCCGGACATCATCCCGATCAGCTTCCGGCCAACGCAGAGCTGGTCGTTTACAGCGCTGCGGTGCCCGCCGATAATCCTGAGCGGCTAGCCGCCGCCGAGCAGGGCACGCGCCAGTTGAGTTATCCCGCCATGCTCGGCGAATTGCTGGGCGGCCGCACGGGAGTGGCGGTCGCGGGCACGCACGGCAAAAGCACGACGACGGCGCTGGCGGGCGAAATTCTGACTGAGGCCCGGCTCTCGCCAACCGTCGTCGCCGGCGCCGCGCCGTTGGTCGGCAATTCGTGCGGGCGGTATGGCAACGGCCGGCTGGCGGTCGTCGAAGCCTGCGAGTATCAGGCGAACTTCCTGCATCTGCGGCCTCATGCGGCGCTGCTGTTGGGCATCGAACACGATCATTTCGACTGCTTTGCCACGCTGGCAGACGTGGAAACGGCGTTCGCAAAGTTGCTGCGGCAGACTTCGCGCGACGGGTTTGTGTTGGCTCACGCCGGCTGCCCGGCATCGCTTCGCATCGCTCGTGAGGAACATCCCCGCGTCATCAGCTTCGGCTTTTCCACTTCGGCGGATTGGCGAGCGGAAGCACTGCATGCGTCGCGAGGCAGGTACTCGTTTTGGCTGATGCACCGGCGGAGACGCGTCGCGGAAGTGAAATTGGCGATTCCCGGCAGGCATAATGTATTGAATGCCCTGGCCGCGGCGGCGTTGGCGGGCGAATTGGGAGCCGATGGCAAGACGATTTCGCGGGCTCTAGGCAACTTCCGGGGGTTGCGTCGCCGGCTGGAAACCCTGGGAAGTTGGCAAGAGATCGTACTGCTGGACGACTACGCCCACCACCCGACGGAAATTGCGGCAGCTCTGGCCAGCGTGCGAGCAAGCTATCCGCGGCGGCGGATTTGGTGTATTTTTCAGCCGCATCAGGCGTCGCGTACGCGGTTCCTTCTGGACGAATTCGCTTCCAGTCTGCACAATGCCGATCGTGTCGCCGTGGCCGAGATTTACCGGCGCGAGAAGCTCCGGGCGATGACGCCGAAGTGACGGCCGCCGACCTGGCGAGCCGGGTAACGGCCCGCGGCGGCAACGTGTTGGGCGTGCATGACGCCAACGAGATTATTGAACAAGTCTATCAGAACCTGCTCCCCGGCGACGTGGTCGTGACCATGGGAGCGGGAGATATCCGGAAAGTTGGCGATGTCTTTGTTGACCGGCTTCGAACATATCGTGCGGCAGGCTGAGCCTTTGGCGCCGCACACCTGGTTTCATTTAGGCGGACCGGCGGAATACTTCGCCGAGCCGACGAACATCGACGAGTTGCGAGGCTTGATCGTCCGCTGCCTGGAGGAAGAACTGCCCGTGCGGCTGCTGGGCGGCGGCTCCAACGTGCTGGTGCGCGACGAGGGCGTGCCGGGCGTGGTGATTCGACTCACCGAACCCGGCTTTGCGCAGATCAAGGTCGAAAAAGGTCGCGTCACGGCCGGCGGCGCCGCCAAGTTGGGCCACGTAATCTCCTCGACGGTGCGCGAAGGACTTGCAGGGTTAGAGACCTTGGTCGGCATACCCGGAACCGTCGGCGGCGCTCTGCACGGTAACTCGGGCAGCCGCGGCGGCGATATCGGTCAATGGACCAGCCGGGCGACGGTCATGACTCGCACGGGCGAAATCATCGAGCGCCTCGCGAGGAGCTCGTGTTCGCTTACCGACAAAGCAGCCTGGACGAATTGGCGATTCTCTCGGCCGAGTTTCAGCTCGACGAAGAGGATCCCGAACAGCTCACCAAGCGCATGCAGCAGCAGTGGATTGTCAAGAAGGCCAGCCAGCCGCTGGGGCACCAAAGCGCGGGCTGCATCTTCAAGAATCCGCGCGGCATGAGCGCCGGCATGCTTATCGACCAGGCAGGCTTGAAAGGCACGCGGATCGGCGGCGCTGAAGTCAGCGACCGGCACGCTAACTTCATCATCGCCGAAACCGGCGCCTCGAGCCAGGACGTCTCGCGTTTGATCGAACTCGTTCGCAGCCGCGTCGCCGACCGGCTTGGAATCGAATTGGAGACGGAAATTCAAGTGTGGTGAGGCCTTTCCTCACCCGCCATCAAGGAGGATGGCAATGAGCCGAAACGCAAAGGGCGAACTGCACGTCGCGCTGCTGGCCGGCGGAGATTCGGCGGGAACGCAACGTCAGCGTGGCAAGCGGCGGAGAAGCCGCGAAGGCGCTGGCCTCGCTCGGCCATCGCGTTGCGCGGTTTGACCCCGCGGAAATCGAAATGCCGGCTATCGATTGGCGGCGCTATGATGCCTGCTTCATCGCCTTGCATGGCGGCGCCGGCGAAGACGGCCGCGTGCAGGCGGAACTTGAAGCGCTCGGCGTGCCCTACACCGGCAGCAATCCGGCGGCCTCGCGTCTGGCGATGAGCAAATCGGCGGCGAAAGAACGCTTTAATCGCGCAAACGCGCCAACCTTGCCCTCCCTGCTTGTTTCGCGGAACGAATCGATCGGCGAGGTCGCCGCGCGCGGCGCCGCTCGGCTATCCGCTCGTCGTCAAGCCGGATAGCCAGGGCTCGAGCCTGGGAGTCGGATTCGCCGCGAACGTCGCAGAGTTGGCGGCGTGCATCGCCGAGGCCGGTCGTTACGATCCCCAACTGCTCATTGAACCCTGGATTGAGGGGCGAGAGTTCACCGTAGCCGTAATGGGCCGGCAACCGCTCCCGCTGTTGGAAATCGCCACGCCGCGCGGTTGGTTCGACTATCAGGCCAAGTACGAGAGCGATGCGACCGAGTATCGCTTCGAAACCGGGCTGCCTGGAACGACCGTCGCCCGCTTGCAAGCAATTGCCGTGGCGGCGGCGGCCGCTTTGGGAACGGACGGTCTGGTCCGGGTCGATCTGATGTTAGACCGCAATGAACGGCCGTGGGTCTTGGAAGTGAACTCCGTGCCAGGCTTGACCTCGCACAGCCTGGCGCCGATGGCGGCGGCTCGAGAGGGGATCGAATTTCCCGCCCTTTGCCATTGGATGCTCCAAGACGCGCTGCGCAAGGCGTCGCAAATCAGGCACGTTCTTCTGGAGACCAGCCGATGAGCCCCGACCCTCCCACCCGGTCAAATGCCGCGCCGCGCCACGCGCCGATTCGGCCTGCCTCGACAACCCGCACCGCATCGCGGCGGCTGTTGCTGCTGGCGATCATCGGCGGCGGCCTGGCGGCCGGGAGTTATGCGGTCTGGCAATCGGTTCGCTCGCATGTGCTGCACGCCCCGCACTACCAAATCACGCCGGACAACGTCGCGATCACTCCGCCGCCGGAATGGATTCGCGCGGATATCAAGGGCGAAGCGATTCGCGACGCGGAAATTGACGGTTCGCTCTCGGTGCTGGAAGAAGATCTGGTCAAGCGCATACACCAGGCTTTCTCGGCCCATCCGTGGGTGGCTGAAGTGCTGAGCGTGGCGAAACTGCCGCCCGCGCGGTTGGAGGTGGCGTTGGTTTATCGCAAGCCGGTCTGCATGGTGCAGGTGGCCGGCGGTTTGTTCCCGGTCGACGTGGAAGGCGTGTTGTTGCCGACGGCCGATTTTTCTCCTCACGAAGCGGCGCGTCTTCCGCGGTTCTCCAACGCTTCTCTGCCGACCGAACCGCCCGCAGGCGTGGTCTGGCAGGACATTCGCGTGTTGGGCGCCGCGCGTCTGGCTGCGGCCTTGAAAGACGCCTGGGAACAGTTGGGACTGCACTATCTCGAGTTGATGCCCAACCCGGGCAGCGGCGGAAACGAATATCAGATCGTGACGCGTTCCGGCACGCGCATCTTTTGGGGCCCGCAGCCAGCCGCGACGAGGCCAGCACGAAAGCCAAGTTGGAGAAGCTCAAACAATACTATGCCGAACGCGGCACGCTTGACGGTCCACACGGCACGCAAGACATCGAGCTGCGCCGCGACGAGTTGCAGGTCGTGCCGCGCACGCGCGCTGCAGCACAAGCGTTGCAGCGGCGGCTATTTCGGAAAGGTTTCCAATACGCGAACTGGATCTCCCAGCCGAATGCAACCGCCTGCTGAGTCCACGGGACGCGTATTCACCGCGAGCCGGTAGTAATGGTCGAACCGCGAGACGGCGGCCCAGGAAGGCAAGCATTGCCGGCGATGCTCGGCAAAGCGTTTGGCGAACTGAGGCGTGAACGCGCCCGTCAACGAATCGCGACTGGGAACGACGCAGCGCTGACAAGGATTCACCCCTTCCAGCAGCAACCCGCCCAGTTGAAACCGCACCGCCTGGCCGGCCTCACCGTAAAGCCGGTCTTCCCAGAACGGCTCGACGCCGCCAATCTCCAGATTTGCCCGAAAGCGGCGCCGTACTTCGTCAAGTGAAAGACCGGGAAACCAGCTCGCCACCGTTTCGAGGGTGGCGGTGCTGACGACGGTTGGTCCCGGCGCCTCCTCATCGTCAGGGAACCCAGTCGTGGCGTTCTCGATAATCTCCAGCGGCTCTTCCAGAGCGAAGTAATCTTGCAGCCCACTGCGCTAGCTTCCGCCCGATCGGTATCGATGTGAAACCGCCGGGGCCCGTCGCCGCGCCGTTCGTCGCCCGCCGTCAACGCCAAGTCGCCGCCGGCAAGCTCCATGTCCAAGCGCGAGCGGTGTACGGCCTCCGTGCGTTTGCCGTTGAGCAGACTTCCCGCTGCATGCGCAAGGCGTACCGGCGATCGTGCTCCAGCGGCCCCCGGGGCAACAACGTCGCTTGATCGACCACGACGCCCTCGAGCGATTTAATCGGATAGATCGTAATCCGAACAAGCTGGGGTTCTGAGGCAGCCTTGGCAGACATCGATGTACCTTGCCGCAAAGATGCTTGGGACGAGAAACCAGGCAAGCTGCATGGCCTGCGGAAGAAGCTGCTCGCACAGCGATCGCAGGCGCCTCGGGAGATTCGGGAAAGCTCGCAAAACGACCGCGCCTTAGCATACCCCTCGCAGTCACTGGAACAAGCGACGAACGTGGAAAGCTGGGTGATATTTGCGGCCGGCCTGACGCGCTTTTAAGGCACTTCCGGCCCAGGGCCGATGTTTCTCCCAGCCTCGCTGCTATCGCTCTGGATGTTGGCACGCCAACGACTGGGGGGCGAACAGAGCGTCCGGCATGAGAGCTTGTTTCACCTACGGCGATCAAATTTCATGAGCACTCGATCTGCCCGTCTGACTCTGCGCTCGTGTCATGTCATTGCCGGCTGTCTGGCATGCTCTGCATGGTTTGGCAACCGCAGAGCGCACCGGGCGGCGAAATCGAGCATCGCCGCAGTCCCATCGTCGTGGCCGTTCAGCGCGCCCGGCCGGCAATCGTCAACATCCACGGCGAGAAGACGGTCGACGGCCGACGGTAAGACCGCCGGAGGCGGCGACGTCGCCCGCCGCGTCAACGGCATGGGCACCGGCGTGATCATCGACCCGCGCGGCTACATCGTCACCAACTACCACGTCGTCGACGGCGTGCGCGAGATTCAGGTCACCACTGGCCGACGGACAGACAGCTACGTCGCCGATTGGTCGCCCACGATCGCCAAGACCGACCTGGCCATCATCAAGATCGACGCCCGCGAGGAACTGCCGGTGATCACGATCGGCACGTCGCCCGACCTGATGCCGGGCGAGACCGTGATCGCCGTGGGCAACGCCTACGGCTACGAGCACACCGTCACCCGGGGCATCATCAGCGCCCTGCACCGCACGGTGCAAGTCAGCGACGCCCAGATCTACGACGACCTGATCCAGACCGACGCCAGCATCAACCCGGGCAACTCGGGCGGGCCGCTGCTGAACATCGACGGCGAGATGATCGGCATCAACGTGGCGGTGCGGGCCGGCGCCAGGGCATCGGCTTTGCCATTCCCATCGACAAGGCGATGGTCACCGTCGCCGATCTGCTCAGCATTCGCCGCTGAAGCACACCTGGCACGGCGTGGTGGCCAGGCCGGCGACGCCGGCGCCCAGGGAGTTGGTCGTCGACTCGGTCGACCCCGACAGCCCGGCCGCCGAGGCCGGCTTCAAGCCGGGCGACGTGATCACCGAGCGTCGACGAACAGCCCGTGGCACGCGCCCTCGATTTGGAACGGGCGCTGATGGACCGCAACGCGGGCGATGAGGTCGAAATCGACATTCGGCCGAACGACGAAGCCGCTGGCGATGGACCTGGTGCTGGCCGCCGGCCTCAACTGCAGCAGGAGCCGGCCGACACCGGTCTGGGAGGTGCTGGGGTTGCGAACTGCAGCCGATTCCGAGCGAGGAGTTTCAACGCCAGTATCAGCACGCGCTATCGCGGCGGCCTGACGGTCACCGCCGTGCGGCCCGAGAGCCCCGCCGACGAACAGGGCATTCGCCCGGGCGACGTGCTGGTGGGCATGCACATTTGGGAAACGATCTCGCTGGAGAACGTCCGCTACGTGCTGAACCGCCCCGACTTCGCGAGTCTCGAACCGCTGAAGTTCTACATTCTGCGGGAGAACGAACCGCAGACGCTCTACGGCTTTCTGACCGTATCCCATCAGCGCCGCTAGCGGGCAGGCAGATCCCGCGGCGTTGAAGGATGCTTCAGTCGCCGAGATCCGACCTGTTCCGCAACGCAGCCAAAGAGCGTGCGGCAACTTTCGCTGGCGGCAGCGCATTGCGAGCTTTGCCCCTGACGGAGCATAATAGGGCGCCGATCGTCAAGATTGCCGGCGGCAAACGCCGCGCAGCCTCTGCCTTGCAACTTGCTCCGAGCTTCGCATGGAAACTGAGTTTATCGCCTGGCTGCGCGAGCAATTGCCGCCGCACCCTTGCTTGAAATTGGGAGCGGGCGATGACACGGCTCTGCTCAACCTGGGCGGCACGGAGTGCCTGATCACCGTCGACATGATTACGGACCAGGTCGACTTTCACCTCGATCAGGCCGATCCCGCGAGCATCGGCCGCAAGGCGCTGGCGGTCAATCTGAGCGATATCGCGGCCATGGCCGGCCGGCCGCTGGCCGCCGTGATTGCGCTGGCCCTGCCTCGCGCCGGCGCCTTGGAACTCGCGAAACAAATCTACCTGGGCATGCTGCCCTTGGCCCAGCGCTATCACGTGGCGATCGCCGGCGGAGACACCAACTGTTGGGACGGTCCGCTGGCGATTTCCGTTACGCTGCTGGGCGGCGTTTCCGCCGCGGCCCTTTGCGCCGCGACGGCGCCCGACCCGGCGACTGGCTGCTGGTCACCGGCGACTTCGGCGGCAGCATTCTCGGACGGCACTTTGACTTCGACCCAAGGGTGGAAGAGGCGTTGCTGCTCAACGAGCGTTACGAGCTGCACGCGGGCATGGACGTAAGCGACGGTTTATCGCTCGACGTTTCGCGTCTGGCAGCCGCCAGTGGCTGCGGCGCGGCAATCAGCTTGACTCGGTCCCCGTCTTCGAGCGCCGCCGAAGCTGCTGGCGAAACAGGGCCGGGACCGCCGCAGCGCCTTGGAACATGCGCTCGGCGACGGCGAAGATTTTGAGCTGATCCTGGCCGTCGCCCCCGACGAAGCACGGCGGATGCTGCAAGACCAGCCGCTCGGCGTGCCGCTGACGGCCATCGGCGAGTTCGTCGCCGAGCCGGGTCTGTGGCAATTCGACGCCGCAAGGGCGGCCGCAGTCCCTCTTTCTCCCAGCGGCTGGATTCATTAGTAACGCCTGATCTCCGCCATGCCGGAATCGCGGCACAGCTGTAGCAGAACTCGTGAGAGTTCTGTTGCGATGGTATGCGGCGCCGCGATGTTCCATGCCCCCTGCGGTTAATTTGGCTTGCCGCTGCGCGGCGGTCCGGTAGCACCCGCCGGCGGCCCACGCCCGCTCTGCGGCGACCGTCGGATTTTTTGTGGAACGAAATCCAGCGCTCGCTGCGTCTCTATCTGCAACGCGGGCTGAACCGCGCACTTCCCGAGATTTAAGGAGCATTTCCATGAGGCGTCTGGCGGGAATTCTATGCCTATGCGCAGGCGGATGGGCGGCCGCCTGGCCGTCCATGGCGTTGGCGCGAATCAAGCTGATCACGCTGCCGGTCCGCGAACGGGTGGAGATCCAGCTCGACAACCCGGACGCCACGCTCGTCGAGGAGGAGCGGATCGTGCCGCTGGTCAAGGGCGTGAACCAGGTCGACTTCTCCTGGGCCAATACGCAGATCGATCCGAACACGATCGTCTTCCGCGTGCTCGGCCCGGCGGGGAAAGACGCGCTGCCGAACAAGGCGGCGACAACCAACCAGCCGATCGGGCGAAGCGATCGACGTGAAGGTCCTCTCGGTCAGCTATCCGCCGAACGAAGCGGCACTGTCTGGACGGTCGGCTGCGAGCGGTTCCGGCTCGGCGCGGGTGCGGATCAGCTACCTGCTGGGCAACCTCAACAAGAGCTTCAACTACCGGGCCGTCGCCTCGCACGACGAGACAGACGCTCGTGCTGTCCGCAGTACATGCGGCTGCAGAACTTCGCCAACGAGTCGTTCGGCTCGACACGGGCTGTGGGCCGGCTTCGGTCCAGCGTTTCTCGAAGCCGATCGGCATCAACGAGACCAAAGAAATGCTCGTCGGCAAGTACGAGGAGTGCCGATCAAAAAACCTACACCTGCAACCCGCAGGAATTCGACTACCTCGACCGCGCTCAGAACAAGCTCCGCGTGCCGATGCACTACGTGCTGAAGAACGACCAGGCACACCAGCTGGGCGAAGCGGCGCTGCCGTTCGGCAAGGTGCGGATCTTCCAGGAAGGACGGCCGACAGGCTCGACCGCCTTTCTCGGCGAGGACTGGGGCAAGTTCACGCCGCAAAGACGACGAGATGCGGCTCTATCTGGGCGTGGCCCAGGACATCGTCGTCAAGCGCACCATCGACAAGAACGAAGTCCAAGCGGGTCGCCGGCAACCTGTACGACCACGACGTGATCGCTCAAGTACGAGATCGAGAACTTCAAGGACCAGCCGGTCACGCTCGACGTCGTGGAGAACCTCCGCTACGTCCGCAACGAAGTCCGCGGCGACACGGGCCGCGACGTCGAGTGGGAACTGGGCAACGAAACGACGTTCGAGGGCGGACCGGATCCGGAGCAGAGCACCTTCGAACAGGTCGTGTTCCACGTCGACTGCCCGCCGCGCGGCGCCGACGGCAAGGCCGAGAAGATCGTTCACAAGCTGCACCTCATCTTGAAGAACGAATGGTGAATCATGCGCCGTCTTGCTGAACTTCATCGCCGACGCCTTGCTTGACGTCGTGCGCCCTTATTCGGCTGGCATGACGATCGTGCAGCTGTCCGGGCGGAGAACGTCGATCTCTCGACGGTGCCCGACCGCGACACGGTGCAGCTGACGATCTACAACAGCGAAGACCTGACGCTGGTCCGCGAGACGCGCAAGGTCACCTTCAAGAAGGGCGTCAACCCGCTGCAGTTCTCCTGGGCCAACACGCTGATCGACCCGACCGTCGGTCGAGCTGCGTTCCTCACGCATCCCGACAAGCTCGAGGTGCTCGACACGACCTTTCCGCACGACAAGCCGCAGATGCTCTACTGGAACGTCAGAGCGAAATGGACGGCGAAGCGACGTCGAGATCACCTACTTCACCAGCGGCATCACCTGGTCGGCCGACTACGTCGGCATCGCCGACGCGGACGAAAAGCAAGATGAGCTCGAGGGCTTCGTGCGGGTGTACGAACCACTCCGGCGAGGAATACGAGAACGCCCAGGTGCGGCTGGTCGTGGGCACGATCAACCTGGTCGAGAAGATCGCTCAACTGGCGCAGATCCCGATGGCGCGAAGTCGAAGGACTGGGAAAGTGAGAAGCTCGACGGTTTCGCGCACGGCAAGCCGTGCTGGAGGTCATGGACGCCGCGGCGCCGATGACGGCCGGCTCCGGCGGCGGAGCTGGCATGCACGAAGCCAAGCAGATCATCAAGGAAGGCCTCAGCGAATACTTCATCTACACCGTCGAAGGCACGGAGACGATCCCCAACGGCTGGTCCAAGCGGATGCGGAGCTTCGCAGGCGAAAGACGTGCCCGTTCAAGATCCAGTACCGCTATCGGCCCGCCGGAGTACGGCGACCAGCTCGTGCGGATGTACCTGCTGACCAACGACGAGAAGTCGAAGCTGGGCACCACGCCGCTGCCCGACGGCATGGTCCGCGTCTTCCGCGACAACGGGCGCGACGGCCTGTGCTACCTGCGCCGCAGACGATCAAGTACATCCCGATCGGCGACAAGATCGAACTGAACCTCGGGCGCCGACCCGGAAGTGGTCTTCGAGCTGGTCAAGCTGCGGTCATCGCGCGACAACATCTGGATGCAGATCCACGGCACGAACATGTTCCGACAGTGCAGGCGACGAGCGACGTCAAGATCGAGTCGACAGCTCGGTCGCCGGCTGGGACGAGCACAGCTCTACGCCCAGCGGATTCGCAACTACACGGCCAAGCCGATCGACGTCGAAGTCCGCCGCGTTCGGCGGTCACGTCGTCTTCCGCAGCGACTGGCGCCAAGAACCACGACTTCCAGACGGTCGAGTACGCAGCGACGGTCAAACCGGGCGACAAGGCCGACCTGCAGTACGAGGTGGTCGACGCATCAGGGCCGCAACAGCAAGCAGGACAACGTCACCATCGAGCAGGCCGCCGTCAAGTAAGGAGTGACAGTGGAGATCAATCCATGGACAATCGCAGCCTGGGGCGGCGGCTCGGCGCGGCGGCATTGGCGCTTTGCTGTTCGCCCCGCGGTCCGGACGGAGCGAGAATATCGATCTCTCGACCGTACCCGACCGCGAAACGGTGCAGTTGACGATCTACAATTCCGAAGACCTGACGCTCGTCCGCGAAACGCGGCAAGGTCAGCTTCAAGCCGGGCATCAATCCGCTGCAGTTCAGTTGGGCCGACACGCTGATCGATCCCACCGTCGTCGAACTGCGCTTCCTCACCCACCCCGACAAGTTCGAGCGTGCTGGACACCACGTTCCCGCACGACAAGCCGCAGATGCTGTACTGGAACGTGCAGAGCGAGATGGACGGCGAGGCGACCGTCGAGATCAGCTACTTTACCAGCGGCATCTCCTGGTCGGCCGACTACGTGGCATCGCCGACCACAGACGAGACGGAGCTTGGCTTTGAGGGCTTCGTCCGCGTGACACAACAACTCGGGCGAGGATTATGACGACGCCCAGGTCCGGCTGGTCGTGGGCACGATCAACCTGGTCGAGAAGATCGCCCAACTGGCCCGGCTTCCGATGAGCGAAGTGGCTCAAGCTCGACAAGGAACGACGCGAGGAGTTGCAGGAAATCGCGATTGGCGATTGCCGGTCGGAAGGCCGCGCCTGCAGGCCGAGAACTGCGGCGCCCGCGCCAAAGCCGAAGGAGATCATCAAGGAGGGCCTGAGCGAGTACTTCATCTACACGATCGAAGGGACGGAGACGATTCCCAACGGCTGGTCGAAGCGGATGCGCTGCTTCGAGGGCAGAACCGTGCCGTTGCAGATCCAGTATCGCTATCGTCCGCAGGCCAGTACGGCGATCGGCTGGTGCGGATGTTTCTGATGACCAACGACGAAGCGTCGCAGCTCGGTACGACGCCGCTGCCCGGACGGCATGGTCCGCGTCTTCCGCGACAACGGCCGCAACGGGCTGAGTTTTCTTGCCGCGCAGCCGATCAAGTACGTGCCGATCGGCGACAAGATCGAGATCAATCTGGGCGTCGACCCCGAAGTGATCTTCGAGCTGGTCAAGCTCGCCGCTCGTGGCGAGACAATCTGTGGCTGAAGATCACGGGGAGCGACAAGTTTCGACGCGTACCCGACGGCCCGGTTCAATTGAACGAGCGAGGCCAGATTGCCGGCTGGGACGACCACAACCTGTTCGCCCAGCGCATCCGCAACTATACGAACAAGCAAATCGACGTCGAAATTCGCCGCTCGTTCGCCGGTCACGCCGTGTTCCGCAGCGCATTGCAGGCCAAGAACCACGACTATCAAACGGTCGAGTACTCGGCGACCTCATGCCGGGCGAAAAGACCGAGCTGAAGTACGAGTTAGTCACGCACCAGGGCCGCAATGCCAAGCAGGCCAGCGTGACGGTCGAAGCGGCCACGCCCCCGGGCGATTAAGGCGTGAGTAACGCGTCTCAGAAATCGGCGTTGCCCGGCGTGCGGGGGAAGGGAATCACGTCGCGGATGTTGGTCATGCCGGTGATGAACTGCACGACCCGCTCCAGGCCCAGCCCGAAGCCCGAGTGCGGCACCGTGCCGTAGCGCCGCAGGTCGAGGTACCACCAGTAGCTTTCGGCGTCGAGCTCCTGCTCGCTCATCCGCTCTTCGAGCACGTCGAGCCGCTCTTCGCGCTGGCTGCCGCCGATGATCTCGCCGACCTTGGGCACCAGCACGTCCATCGCCCGCACCGTGCGGCCGTCGTCGTTGACGCGCATGTAGAACGGCTTGATCGTGCGCGGGTAGTCGTACAGGATCACCGGGCCTTTGAAGATGCTGCTCGGTCAGATAGCGTTCGTGCTCGGCTTGCAGATCGTGTCCCCATGCGACCGGAAACTCGAACTGCTCGGCCGGACTTCTCCAGGATGCTCGACGGCCTCGGTGTAGGACAGCCGCACGAACTCGCTGTCGACGATGCCTTCCAGCGTGGCCGATGCACCGTGTCGTCGATCCGCTGGTTGAAGAACTCCATGTCCTCGGCGGCACTGCGGCCAGCACGTCGCCGAAAATGCGCTTCAGGAAGCGCTTCGGCCAGGTCCATGTTGTCGGCCAGGTCGCAGAACGCCATCTCCGGCTCGACCATCCAGAACTCGGCCAGGTGCCGCGAGGTGTTGGAGTTCTCCGCGCGGAACGTGGGGCCGAAGGTGTAGACCTTGCCCAGCGAGCAGGCGAAGATCTCCGCCTCCAACTGGCCGCTGACGGTCAGATAGGCCGGCCGGTCGAAGAAGTCCTGGTGTAGTCGACTTTGCGGCCTCTTGCTTGGGGACCTGCTCCAAGTCGAGCGTGGTGACCCGGAACATCTCGCCGGCGCCTTCGCAGTCGCTGGCCGTGATGATCGGCGTGTGGATGTAGAGAAAGCCCTCCTCCTGGAAGAAGTCGTGGATCGAACGGCAGACGCAGTTCCGCACCCGGGCGACGGCCCCGAAGGTGTTGGTGCGCAGGCGCAGGTGGGCGATCGTCGCAGAAACTCGAACGAGTGCCGCTTCTTTTGCAGCGGGTAGGTCTCGGCGTCGGCCCATGCCGTGTACGGTGATCTCGCGTGGCCTGCACTTCGGTCTGCCTGCCCTTTGGCCGGGCGACTCCTTCACAAGGCCTTCCACGGTGACGCTGCAGCCGGCGGTGAGCCGCTTGATCTCGCTCTCGTAGTTGGCCAGCGATCCGTCGGCGATCGACCTGGATGTTGCCAATGCGAGGAGCCGTCGTTGAGTTCCAGGAAGCTGAAGCCGCCTTGAGTCGCGCCGCGTGCGGACCCAACCTTGCAATTGGACCTCGCGACCGACCGCTCGCGGCGGCTTCGGCAACGGCGAGCTTGTCCATGACCTTCTCGCGATCGATCGTACGTCGGCCTTGCAGCCGGTCGCTATTCCCTGCGCAGGCGCAGCCAGCGTTCGGCGTCCAGGGCGGCCATGCAGCCGCTGCCGGCGGCGGTGATGGCCTGGCGATAGTAGTCGTCGGCCACGTCGCCGGCGGCGAACACGCCTTCGACGCTGGTGTAGGTGCGGAAGGGCGTGGTCCACCGGATGTATTTCTTCTCGGTCAGCTCCAGCTTGCCTTCGAGGAAGGCCGTGTTGGGCGTGTGGCCGATGGCCAGGAACACGCCGGTGGCGTCCATTCCTGTCGCTCGCTCGCCGGCCGTGCTCTCGCAGCCGCACGCCGGTCACGCCGTCGCTTGTCGTTGCCCAGCACTTCGTCCAGCACGCTGTTCCAGAGGATGTCGATCTTCGGGTTGCATTCAGCGCCCGCTCGGCCATGATCTTCGAGGCCCGCAACTCGTCGCGGCGGTGGACCATGTAGACCGTGCTGGCGAACTTGGTCAGGTAGTCGGCCTCTTCGACGGCCGAGTCGCCGCCGCCGACCACGACCAGCGGCTTGTTGCGGAAACGCGGCAAGGCCCCGTCGCAGACGGCGCAGCGCTGACGCCGCGGTTCTTGTACGCCTCTTCCGACGGCAGGCCGAGGTAGTTCGCCCGGGCGCCGGTGGCCACGATCACGGCCTCCGCCTCGGTGACCGAGCCGTCGGACGCGGTGAGCTTGAACGGCCGGTCGCTGAAATCGACGTCGACGATGTCGTCGGTAACGATCCGCGTGCCGAAGTTCGCGGCCTGCTGGCGCATCGAGTTCCATCAGCTCGGGGCCGCTGACCCCTGCCTTCGTGGTGCGGCGCCATGATGCCGCCGCTTCTCTTTGGCGATGGAATCGTCGAGGTAGGACTGCCAGATCGCCGGCGGAAAGCCGGGGTAGTTTTCCACTTCGGTCGTCAGCGACAGCTGGCCCAAGGGCAAGGTGCCGGCCAGCCGGTTCTCTTCGGTGATGGCGCCTTCGAACACCAGCGGTTTCAGTTCCGCTCGGGCGGTATAGATGGCGGCCGCCCAGGCGGCAGGTCCGCTGCCGATGATGATGACCTTCTCAGCCAATTGCGCAACTCCTTGAGTAGGAACTCTTTTTGCATGAACCAGAGGCGTTCTTTCCGAGCCGGTCATTATAGCGCGTCGCCTCTGAACGTCCATGCCGGGATAGGGAATTGGCGTTTACACGCCCGGTGACGCGTGATCCGTAAGTCGGCGCCTGTGCCAGATTACGCACATCACGCACTTCTACCACTCTACGGCTCTTTGCCCAATCGCCGGCTGGGGGACCGCCGCTTGCTGTTCGCCTTGACCGAGTTGCGTAGATCGCCATACTTGGCGGCCAAGGTACTCAAGGAAGAGTGTTGTCAAACCTGGGTCATGATGACCGTTCACCTCGTCGTGCTGAACTATAACGGCCGAAAGTTGCTGGCCGAATGCCTGCCGTCGCTGCTGCGCGCCGCGAAATGCTCGCGCCGGCATTGCGAGCTCGTCGTCATCGACAACGGCTCGATCGACAACTCGGTCGATTACCTGCGCGTGGTCTTCCCGTCGATTCGCGTGTTCGAGCAGCCCAATCGCGGGCTCTGTTCTTACAACGACGTGCTGACCAAACTGCCCGGACGCATCGCCGTTTTGCTGAACAACGACATCAAGCTGGCTGAAGGCAGCATCGATCCGCTGGTGGAACCGCTACTGGCGGATGACAACCCCGGCGGTTCAGCCTGTTTCATGACCGCGCCGTTGTGCCGGCTGTTCGACGGCGTCACGCACGAAGGCTTGCAGGCGGCCGTCCGCTGGCGTTGGGGCCTGGTTGAAGCGACGGCTTACTTTCCTGGTTACGAGCAAGCGAGTCTTCGCCCTGGCTTAACCGCCGCCGCCGGTCCCGTGATGGCCGTCGATCGCCGGCGTTTCCTCGAGCTGGGCGGCTTCGATCCGCTCTACCTGCCCGGCCGGCTGGAAGACCTTGATTTCGCCTTCCGCGGTTACATGGCCGGATATCAGGCCCGCTACGTGCCCCAGGCCGTGGCCTATCACAAGGGCCAGGTCAGCTTCAACGCCGCCTTCGGCCGCAACGGTTCCGATGCGTTGGCGCTGCGTAACACGCTGCTGTTTCAATGGAAGAACTTGCGGCGCCCGCTGCACGTGTTGCGTCACCTGGCGGCGCTACCCGCCCGGTTTGCTGTGGATTGCCTTCGGGCCCCTGTCACGACGAAAGCATCTCGCTGGGCATTCAGCCGCGCGTTTGCCGCCGCGTTGGCCCGAGCCGGCCGCTGCTGGCGCAGCCCTTGCCCTCCTCGACGCTCATTAATTGCCGAACGCGCTTACTTCCACGATTTTTCCGCCGCTCGCCTGGCGTCGAACCGCCTGCCCGCCGCGCCTCTTTCAACCGCGCCCGCCCGATCGCTTCCTGAAGCAAGCGTCGAAAGCCATGAGCTTCTGGCTTCGGTAGGAGGTCCGCACTCGTGAAGCCGGCGCCGACGATCAGCGTGATCATCATCGCTCAGAACGAAGAGCGCAACCTGCCGGGCTTGCTTCGCGCGCTTGACTGGACTCGATGAGATCGTGCTAGTCGACGGCGGCTCGACCGACGCGACTCGCGACATCGCCCGCTCTTTCGGCGTCAAGGTCTTCGAGCGACCGTTCGACAATTTCGCCCGGCAGCAGAACTATGCTCTCTCGCTGGCCCGCGGCGACTGGATCATTTCGCTGGACGCCGACGAGCGGCCGACGCCGGCCATGGTCCGCGAGCTCCGCAGCGCCGTGTTGGATGATCGATACGCCGCCTATCGCGTCCGGGTGCGCAGCTCCATCTTCGGCCGGCGTTTTCGCTTCTCCGGCACGCAGGATGATCGCCAGGTGCGGCTTGTGCGGCGGGGAAAGGCCCACTGGACGGGCGAGGTTCACGAAACGCTGGAGACGGACGGGCTCGTCGGTCAATTGCACAGTTGGCTCGATCACGATCCGCTCCCCGATTTCCAGGCGTTTCTGATGAAGATGCACCGCTATACGACGCTGGCGGCTGAAGCTCGCGTCGACGCCATGCAGCCCCCGCGACGTCGCGACGCCTGGCTGGCCCCGCCGCGAGAAGTCTTTCGCCGCCTGGTTTGGAAACAAGGCCTGTGGGACGGACCTGAAGGTTGGGCTTTCTGCCTGCTCAGCGGGTTGTCGGAATGGGTCTTGGCCGACAAGCATCGCCAGCTTTGGGCCACGCGCAGGAGCGTCGGACATTGATGAATGAGTTCCCGCTTCCGCTGCTGCCGCTGGTATTGGCTCGCGTGCCGAGAGCCTTGCGGCGCGCGCTGCGCAAGAGGGCGTGCCATGCGTCGAACAGGCGATTGCGCCGGCGGCTGGAAAGTTCGTGCTGTTCGATTCGACGATTTCAACCGGCGCCCACGCCGTGCCGGGGCAAACGCCGATCGACGTGAACGTTCTGCGAGCCGGCTGGCGTGAAGATCCGTTCGAAGCGTTGGACGACGAGCGCACGCTGCGGAGAGCCTGGCAGATTGGCCCCTTGGCGCCGAGCGAAACGGTCGCCCGCGTCGATAAACGCCTCGTGCGAGAACGCCTGCTGGCCGACTTGCGAAAGCGAGTGGAAACCTCGGGCGGAATCTGGCTGCGCGTTGGCGCCTTTCCGTACCCTTACCGTCAGCGCATTCAACTTCCGCATCGACCACGACGACTTCATTCCCGGCGACTTCGCCGCCACGCTCGCCGCGACGACCGGCCATGAGCATGCCGTCAGCCATTACGTCTGCGCGTCGACGCACGCACCGCACGCTGAAAGCCTGGCGCGGCTGGCTGGTTGTCACGTCGGTTCGCACGGCTACTGGCACCACACCTACCGGACCGCGGACGAAAACCTGCGGAATATCGGCCGCGGCATCGAAGCCTTGCGGGCGGCAGGCATCGAGCCGGTTGGGTTTGCCGCCCCGCACGGACGCTTCAATGGCGGGCTGCATGCGGCGCTCGAGTCGCTCGGCGTCTCGCACAGCTCCGAGTTCGGCCTGGCCTACGACGACTTGCCTTTCTTTCCCTATGAAGGCCGCGTGCTGCAGATTCCGGTGCATCCGATCTGCCTCGGCGTGTTTCTCGAGGCGCACAACGAGGCGACGTGTCCGCCATGGACTCCGGCCGACGCCGCCCAGCTTGCGCTCTCGCATTTTGAGCGAATGATCGACGAAAAGAGGCTCGCCGGCGAACCGATCTTTCTCTACGGGCATCCGGAAGGACGACTGGGCCGCTTTCCTCACCTGCTGCGCGCGACTCTGAACGCCGCGGCGCGACACGCCGACGTCTGGGGCGCCAGCCTGGCCGAGTTCGCCTACTGGTGGCGGGCTCGCAGCGAGTTGACCGTGGAAGTCTCACAACAAGCAGGCGGGTTTGCGGCACGCGTGCAGCACGCACCGCCCGGTCATCGCTTTGCGCTCGAGCTTTGTCGCGGCGAGCAGATGATAGCGCTGCCGGTAGAAGGCAGCGGCATTCAGTTTTGTCCCGACTCCGCAAGCATCAAGACTCGCGTGGCGATGCCGCGTCTCTACCCGACTCCCACCGATCAGCCGGAAGCATTCCGGGTTTCGCTGCGGCGGTATCTCGACTGGGAACGGGTCACGCCGATCGAAGAAATCAATGTTCGCACCTGGCGAGGCTGGGCGAAACGGACGCTCCGCCGCATCAAAACCTGACCTCAGCGGTAACCATTCCCTCGCACGCACTGCCCCTGTGAAAGCCATGCCCGCCAACTTCAGGCTCCACGACCGACATGCCGCGGCCGAGCGTTACCATCGCCGGAGCAAGCTGCCCGCCGTCATGGCGGCGCTCGCCGGCCGGTCGACGCCGAAAGTCGCTTTGGCGGGCAAGTTGACCGCCTGGGCGGCGCCTGGCGGGGGCGAGATCCAAATGGCCGCGCTGGCCCGAACCCTGGGCGAAGCAGGAGTCGATGCCAGCCTGTGGCGGCCGTGGGAAGTACCGCTTTCCGAATTCCATTGCCTGCACTTGTTCGGCAGCGAGCCGGAACATCTGACGCTGGCTCGCGAGGCGCGGCGCCAAAACATCCCCGTCGTGCTCTCGACCATCGCCTGGTTCGACCTGGCCTCGTGCTGGCGAGAGCCGTGGCCGCTGGCGAAGCGTTTGACGGCCTGCGGTAAATTTGCGCTCGCGCGGCCGCCCCTTGGTTGAAGTCGTGGCGCCGCGACTTATACCACGCCGTCGACTTGGTGTTGCCTAATTCAAAAGCCGAGGCCGCGCAATTGACGCGTTATTTCGGCGTGCCGGCGGAGCGGATTCACGTGACGCCCAATGGCGCCGACCGGCGATTCTCTCGCGGAGACTCGGAGCCGTTTGCCAGGCGCGTCGGCGGCCGCGGCTTTGCGCTGTATCCCGGACGGATCGAGCCGCGCAAGAACCAGCTCAACTTCCTGCTCGCCATGCGAGAGACGACCGCGCCGGTCGTGATTCTCGGCGACGCCGTGCCCGGGCACGAGGCCTATTACGCCGCGCTGCCGCCATGCGGCCAACCGCTACGTGACGTTCGTCGAACGCCTGGAACACGACGATCCGCTGCTGGCCAGCGCCTACGCCGCAGCCGGATGCCTGGTGCTGGCCAGTTGGTATGAAACGCCCAGCCTCGCGGCCTTGGAAGCGGGCATGTCGGGCCTGCCGCTGGTGCTGCCTCGCGGCGGCTGCGCGCAGGAGTATTTCGGCAAACAGGCCCGTTACGTCTCGCCAGGCGATCTGAAAGGCATTCGCGATGCCACGCTGGCGGCCTTGAACCGCGGGCGAAGCCTGCAACTGGCCGCCCGAGTGCGACAGAACTTTTCCTGCGCGCAGCGGCGCACGCCACGCGGGAGGCTTATGAAAAAGTCCTTTGAATGCGCCGGACGTCGCGCTCAACGCCGCCTGAGAAAGCCGCCGCCGACCGGTCGTTACCGCTACGTGCGAATGCGCTGGCGAGTGCTGTTTGCGGCCATTGATTGCGTCGGTTGGGCCGTACTGACGGCGTGCCGTTGGCTGCTCTCAAAGCTGGGAATGCGCCCGACGGCGCCGCTGGTCGACCCGCGTTCCATCCTGCTGGTTCAGCTCGATCACCTGGGAGACGCCGTGCTGACGGCCGCCGTGCTGCCCGCCTTGCGGCGCCGTTTTCCTCGCGCCCGGCTGGAAGTCTTGGCGGCGGAGTGGAACCGGGAACTATTCGCAGCCTGTCCCGAGGTCGATCGCGTGCATGTCTCGCGCGTGAATCGTTTCGCTCGCGAAGTTCGCTACCGTTGGCTCCTTTCTACGTGGTGGTGGGGCTGGCGGCTGCGGAAGCGGAACTTCGATCTGGCGATCGACGTTCGCGGCGAATTTCCGCACGCACTCATCCTCTGGCTCTCCGGCGCCCGGCGGCGTTTGGGCTGGGACTGCGGCGGCGGCGACTTCCTGCTGACCGATCGCGCACGCTTCGTCGCGGGCCGGCCGGAGATCGAGTCGCGGCTGGCGCTACTGGCTCTCGTGGGCATCAAGGCCGACGAAGCCATTCGCAACAAGCGGCCCTGGTTCGAGCCCGGAACGGCCGCACGCACCCGGGTGCGAGAACGGCTGCAAGGTCAAGGGCTTTCGGATGCTGAAGCGGAACGCCCGTTGTACGTGCTGCACATCAGCGCCGGCACGCAAGCCAAGCGCTGGCCCGCCGAACATTGGCGAGAACTACTCGGACGAGTAATTGTCGAGCGCGATGCGACGGTCGTGTTGATCGGGGTCGGTGAAGAGCGCGAGGTTGCCCAAGCGGTCACCGGCCGGCTGCCTTGGCCGAACGTGATCGATTGGACCGGACAGTTATCGTTATTGGAAACGGCCGCCCTGATCGGCCAGGCTGAACTGTTCATTGGCGCCGATTCGGGCCCCGCACATCTGGCCGCGGCCGTCGGCACTCCGGCGGTGGTGCTGTTCAGCGGCACCAATCGAGTGGCCCAGTGGCGCCCTTGGGGCGCCCAAGTCGACGTGCTGCGAAATGAGGTCGCCTGCTCGCCATGCCACCGGCAGATCTGTCCCTGGGCCGATCATCCCTGCATGTCCGGTATAACGCCGCATGACGTCATGCATCGACTGCCTCAGAGCCAGTCGGTCGCAACGCTCGCCCACCCTGACGAGCGGCTCGAACCCGCGCCGCACGAAGCCGTCGCTGCGGCGCCTGCGGTAAGGGCAGGCGAGGAGGGACCGGCATGATTGCTCCGTTGAGAGAGCCGCCCAGGTCGGGGCCAGGCGTTCAAAACGAACCCTTGAGAATCGCTCGCCGCATCGTCGCCGCGGCGTTGTTGCCGCGCAATACCGACACCGACTGCGCGCCCCGAGTTCCAGCCTGGAAAGCCTGGCGCTGGCCGGTTGGTTAGCGCTGACCGCCATTGCCTACGGTCTGTCGATGCTCGGCATCAAGCTGAGTTGAGTTTCGTCGCCAAACGTCGAGGAAGTGCCGATGCTTGAATCGCTGATGTCGCTGCTGGCGCTGGCCAGCATTGCGGTGGCGGCGTACGGAATCGGCCGCCCGCTGGTCCTGCGCCCTGCTCGGCGGAGAGGATGATCCGCTGGCGATCGGCGTTTGGAGCGTGGCTGCGGGACTGGTCGGCGCGGGGCTGGTCCTCATCGCCTTGGGACTTGCAGGGCTGCTCTCCAAGGCCGTGATCGGCGTTCTGACGTTGGCGGCCGGCGCTTGGGGCATTGGCGAATTCTCCCGGGCCTATCTCGAACGCCGCGAGCGAGCCCAACTGAACCCTTCGCCCCCGCTGCCCGCAACCGGCCCGCGCTGGAGCCAGCCGCCACGCTGGATCGAGCACGGATTGCTGGCGTTGGCCGCCGTGGCCGCTGGCGGCTCGCTGATCGTCGCGTTGGCGCCGCCCACGGCAGGCGATGCCTTATGCTATCACCTGGAACTGCCCAAGCGGTTCTTGATGCAGCATTCGCTCGCCGTTCTGCCCGATCACGAAAACTCCACGTATCCGCTGCTGGTCGAAATGTGGTTCCTCTGGGCTTTGGCTCTCGATGGCGGCGTGGCGGCCCAACTGGTGCATTGGGGCTTGGGCCTGCTGTTGGCCCTGGCCACGGTCGTTCTGGCAACGCCCATCCTGGGCCGTTCCTGGGCCGTGTGCGGCGGTTGTCTGGTGCTGCTCGTGCCCGGCGTCAACAACCAGATGACTGCGCCGTTGAACGATATCGGGCTGGCCGTGTTCACCACGTTGGCTCTCGCCGCCTGGCGGCAGGCGGCGCTGGACGATGAAGACTCGCGCTGGTTCGTCATGGCGGGCTGGATGTTGGGCGGCGCGCTGAGCATCAAGCACTTGGCGCTGCTGTTTGTCGCCGCGTCGGCGCCAGTGGCCGCCTGGCACGCGTGGCGTCAACCGCTGCGGAGACGGCGGTTGCTGCTCGGAGCCGCCGCCATGGGCGTGGTTGCCGTCAGCGTGAGCGGAATCTGGTATCTGCGGGCGGCGCGCGAGCACGGCAACCCGGTCTATCCGTTCTTTCAACGGCAAATTGCCGGAGAAGGTCGTCCAACGTTGCCCGCCGACAAGGCGCCGTTGGGCCGGGGTCTGCTTGCCTTGGCTTCGGCGCCGTGGCAAGTCACCATGCATCCCGAACGCTTCGGCGGCCGAGGCCATCAGCTTGGCCTCACGTTTCTCGCCGCTCTACCCGGTCTGCTGTTCTGCCGGAGGCTGCGCGGCGCCGGTACTCTGCTGGCCATTGCAGCGACATACTTCGGAGGTTGGTTTTTGCTGCGTCAGAACGTGCGGTTCTTGTTGCCGCTGGTCCCCCTGCTGTGCGTGCCCGTGCTGTGGGTTTGGATTGAAGCCAGGCGGTTGCCGCTGCTGCCGGGCCTGATGTTCCTCGCCGTCATGTTCGCCGCGGCCGGTTGCGGCGCGGTGGCAGCCGCCGCTCGGGCGCCGTCCAAAGTTCCGGTGGCCGTTGGCTGGGAAGGTCGCCAGAAGTACTTGCAACGCCATGAACCTACCTTCGAAGCGGCGAGTTGGGCCAATGCCTTGACGGCGCCGGAAGTACGCATCCTGAGTCAGGACCACCGCGCGTATTACTTCAATGCCCCCGTCACTCGCGAGAATATCTACCGCAGACGGACCGACTACGCCCGCCAGATCTCGTCGCCCGGCGAACTGGCCCTCCATTTGAAAGCCGCGGGCTTTACGCACGTACTGTTGGCCGAATCGCTCAACGACCGCGGCATCCGCTACAACACCACGCTGAGCGGGCTGGCCGACGCATCGTTGGCATCCGCTGCTAAAAACTCGCTCGACGTACTGATCGACTACCAGTTCAAAGATCCCGACGGCGCGGTGCGGCGTTACCGGCTGGTGGCGCTGCGGTAGACATCTCCGAACTGACCTTGGTCGGACTTAACGCTCTGTGCTATAAGGCCTTTCGCGCAAGCGGTCGCCCGCACGATCCCCTGCGCGAATCGATGCTTGGGCGCACAGATCTGAACGCTTCTGGAGACCAACCATGGAAGGTTGGCAGACCCAATTGGCGGCGGTTCCGGCGACGGAGCAGAGCCAGCACTTGCGCCTGACGGTGCTGCTGCCCGCCTATAACGAGGAACTGGCCATCGGCCGCGTGCTCGGCGAGATCGTCGAGGCCCTGGCCGAAGAATCGGGCGGTTACGAGATCCTGGTCGTCGACGATGCTTCGACCGACCGCACCGCCGAGTTGGCGGAACAATTCGCCGCCGAGTGCTGGCACTGCCCGGTGCGCGTGATCCGTTGCGACATCAACCGAGGCGCCGGCGCCGCCCGCAAGATCGGCGTGCGAGCCGCGCGCGGCGAGATCGTCGTCATGCTCGATGCCGACGGCACCTATCCGGCCGCTTCGATCCGCGAGCTGCTCCGCTTCTTCCCGGCATACGATCAGGTCAACGGCGCTCGCACCAGCGAACAAGGCACGCTCCCCTGGCTGCGGCGGCCGACCAAGTGGTTCATCCGCAAGCTGGCCTGTTACCTGACCGGCCACAACATCCCCGACCTGAACACGGGCCTGAAGGCCTTCAAACGCGAGGCCATGTTGCCGTGGCTGTGGGTTGTGCCGGACGGCTTCAGTTGCGTTACGACCATGACGCTCGCCTTTCTGACCAACGGCTACGCGGTGAAGTACGTCCCCACGCCGTACCGCTCGCGGATCGGCCGCAGCAAGTTCCACCCGATCAAAGACACGGCGGCGTACCTGAGCACCGTGTTGCGGATTGTGCTCTACTTCCGGCCGCTGAAAGTCTTCTTGCCCCTCTCCGGGCTGTTGATTGCCGCCGGCATTGCCAAGAGCGTTTGGAGCTGGACGGCGACCGGCAGCATGCAGGAGTCGGACATCGTGGTCATGACCGCCGGCTTTATGACCTGCATGCTCGGACTGCTGGCCGAAGTGATCGTCGCCCACCATCGCCGATGAGACGGGGGACGGCAATGACCGGCCCCTTCGCCGCAAACTTCCGAATCGATTGAGGCGCCATGCCAGACGACGCCCTGCTATTGTGTTCGCATACCGCCGGTTCGCAGCGACGCGAGGATCAGGCCGCGACGTTTGCACCGCGCGACTCCGCTCTGCGACGACGGTACCTGACGGCGGCGCTGGCCGCCATTCCGCGCTTGCTCGGCGCGATCGACCGCAATCCCTATCGCCCGACGTACGGCTGTTTCGATCGCGAATACTGGCATTACCGCACGAGCAGCTTTCCCAGCGAGATGTACCAGGAGGGCGTATTGCCGTTGGCGCTGGTTTACGCCTGCGACCTGCCCGGCAATCGCTGGCACGGCGATTCGCGCGTCCGCGAGCTCGCCATTGCAGCCCTTCGGTTCTCAGCTCGCAGTTGCCGCACCGACGGTTCGTGCGACGACTACTACCCGTTCGAGCGTGCGCTGGGCGCCGCGGTCTTCTCGCTGCAAGCGGCCGCCAAAGCGTATCAGTTGCTGAAACTCGACTCGCACGAAATCGCCGACTGGCTGGAGCGCCGGGCTCAATGGGTGATTCGCAACGACGAGTCGGGCCGGCTGGCCAATCATCATGCGCTGGCCGCGCTGGGCCTGGCTCGGGTAGCGGAAATCACCGGACGCAAAGCCTATCGCCAGGCGGCGGAGCAGCGCGCCAGGAGCGTGCTCTCGTGGCAATCGAGCGAAGGCTGGTTCGAAGAATATGGCGGCGCCGACCCGGGCTATCAAACCGTCACGATCGATTGCCTGGCCAAGCTCCAGCGGCAGTGGCAGGCCGACTGGCTCGAAGAGCCGCTGCGTCGAGCGGTGCAATTCGCAGCGTTGTTCCAGCACCCCGATGACAGCTACGGCGGAGAGTACGGCAGCCGCGGCACGTGCCACTTTTACCCACATGGCTTCGAGTTGCTGGCCGCCCAACATGCCGACGCGGCGCGATTGGCCGACGGTTTCTTGCGCAGCCTGGGCGCCGGCACGCACGCCCATTTTACGGATGACCGGATGTACGTCCACCGCCTCGGCAACCTGATCGAAGCCTATCTCGATTGGCAAGCGGAGGCGCCGGCCGCCGAACCTGCCCATGAAACGCAAGTCTCGTTGCGGAGCGCCGGACTGTTCGTTCGCCGCACTGCACAAAGCCACACCGTGATCTCGGCGGCTCGCGGCGGCGTGTTCAAGCACTTCGCCGCAGGCACGCTTGCGGCGGCCGACGCCGGATTGATCCTCGAGACCGATGCCGGCATCGCCATCTCACAGAGCCACGATCGCGGCCAGCGTTTCGATCAGCTTCCGCCCGTTTCCGATTCCGACGACGATCCGGATTGTCTCTCCGTTCAAGCCCCGCTCAACTGGGTCCGTTTCGAAACGGTCACGCCGCTCAAACAGGCCGTATTGCACCTCGGAATGGCGACCGTCGGCCGCTGGTGCCGCACGCTGGTGCGCCGCGCACTGCAGCGGCGCCTGATTACCGGCCGGCGGAAGTGCCCGATCCGATTGACCCGTAGCTTCGTGTTCTCGGATGGCAGCTTGCGGGTGACCGATCGGATCGAGCTGCTCAATCACTCGTTGCGCGTCGAGCGAATGAGCTTTGCCAGCGATTTGCAAGCCGCCTATGTAGCCGCGGCCAATGTCTATCAGCCCTCTTCGCTGCATCCGTGGATCGATTTGCAAGCGTACGTCGACGAATTGAACGTGCGGCGCGAAGTCACGATTACGAGGACCTTTTGAATACCGGCTAACCCGGATTCGCACTGAATGGTCGAGACGAAACGCAAGCATAACGGCGGCAATCAGTTGCTGAAAAACACACCAACCCAAGCGCGAGCGAGGGCTTTCGACGCGACCTCCTTATCATTCCCTCGCTTGCGCTTGGGTTGGTGTCGGGCGTGCGCAATCCGGGCTGAACAAAGCGCTCCTGCTTCGGTTATTGAAGATCGCCGTGGCGATGGCGCTGCTGGCTGGCCTGTACACGGCGGCCGATTGGAGCAAAGTCGGCGAAGCGCTCGTCTCGCTCGAGCCGGCGCCGCTCGTTGCAGCGCTGCTGCTGTTCGTTCCGCAAACGCTCTTGTCAGCCTGGCGCTGGCGCCGGCTGGCGGCGCCGCTGGCTAAGATCAGCTACGCCGAAGCGCTGCGGCAGACGCTGGCGGCATCGGCCTTAAACCTGGTCGTCCCCTCCAAGCTCGGCGATCTGTCCAAGGCCGCCATGCTGCCTGTCTCCGATGCAACGGCCCGCGCTCGCGCCGGCGGTTTGACGTTGTTTGAAAAAGGCGCCGACGTCGCCGCCTTGGCCGCCTTGTGGGCCGCGGGCTGGCTCGGCGTCGACGGGATCTCGCTGTCGCTGGTCCTGTTCGCGCTGGCAGCACTAGCTCGTTCGACGCCACTTGCCGCCTCGCGTGCTTACGCCACGGCCGTCGCCACGCTTGGCCTCTGGTCGTTGCATTTGCTGCAGATTGATTTCTTCCTGAAAGCCGCCGGCGTGTTCGTCAATTGGTCCGAAGCGACCTCGCGCGTGCCGGCGGCCATCTTCGCCGGGCTGGCGCCCATTTCGTTCTGGGGCGTCGGCGCCCGCGACTCGGCGCTGGTCTGGATGTTTTCCGATATCGCTTCCGCCTCGGCCATGACGGCCGTCGGGCTGTTGACCGCGCTGCGTTACCTGCTGCCCGGCCTGGCGGGCATTCCCTGCTTATTGGGCGGATCGAACGCCTCCATCAGCCGTTGCGCCGCCTTGCCGCAGGCTAGAGCCGCAGCTTCCGCCGCGCCGTCGGCGGCGGCGTAGCGGGCCGAATTCGGTCTCGCTCGCACGCTAAACCGAATTGCGCTCGGCCAATACCAACCCGACGCGCCAGCGAGGGAATGCCAGGCACATCGCGTCGAAAGTCTTCGCTCGCGTTTTTTGATGCTGCACATTCGACCCCAGCGAGCTTGCCTCGCTGGTGAAGCAGATGGAGAGCTAGCAGCGCTCTGAGGAATTTCGTCGTCGACCCCGTCCAGCTTGCCTGGACGGTGAAGGAGATCATTACGCCGCAAGCCGTTCGTATCTGATTCACCATCCAGCCAAGCTGGATGGGGCCTTTTTCATGAGTTCGGGGCAATCATGTCTAGCTCCTCATCTTGTTCACCATCCGCGCAAGGCGGACGGGGTCCGACTCGCGCAACATCAAAAGTCTGCGCTTCGCCTCGACCCTTCGGTGTGCAATCCAGGCTGGGCTTCACCATCCGCCATATTCCGGCGCCCGCCGTTCGCCGCTCTGTGTCGCTGCGACCTGCGACGACACTCCGTCCCCTCGGCGCCAACTTTCCGAAGATCTCCTGCGCAAGTTGGCCATCTTCGACTCGCACTTGCTGCGGCGATCCAATTTCAAACGCCCGCTGCCCCAATCGAGGCCGGACACGCCGAAAACTCATACGCCTCATTCGCTTCGCCAGGTTCCAGGTCCCGCCTCTCCCGGCCGGCCGCCATACTTTTCCACTCCCAGTTGGCCATCTTGGCACGCATCGCCCGCTCTCGCTCCCCACTCTCCGTTCCGCGCTCGCCCCTCTCCGTTCCGACTTCCGACTTCCGAATTCCGACCTGGCCCCACTCCCACGGCCCGTCGAACGTCGTCTTCGCCGGCTTCAATCCCAACGCCTTGCCGGCCCGCCGCAGGGTCTTGGCGGAGATCCCGCAACTGCGGGCCTGACGGAACAAGTCGGTCGACTCGACCGGTCCGTCGCTCAAGGCGAGTAGCAGCCACTCGGCTGCGTCTTCGCGATCCTGTTGCTCGGCCGCTTGTCGGGCAGTCGGCGGCGTGACGATCGTGTCCGAGAGCTCGACCGGCACCGGCTCCCAAGCAACGCGGCCGGCTTCAATCCGGAACGCGGCGGCCGGCGATTCCGGGCCCAGACTGTTCTTGATCGGCAGCAACAACCGCCGCTTGGGCTGTTCCGCATCGCGGGCCGCCAGGTAGACCACCGGCGCGATGGCCGACAGCTCGGCCAGTTCGCGCGTGGCCACGCGGCCGCCCGCCGGGCCGTTCAAGCGGGCCAGCACGACGACGGCCGTCTTCGTCCTGACGGCCAGCTCCGACAGCTTGTTCAGCAGGTAATGAATTCGCGCGCGGCAAGGCGACTGCATCGATCCCGCCGGCCCAGGCTTCGAGATTATCGACGACGATCAGCCGGGCGTCGTTTCCCTCGTCAATGCCGCAAGCCAGGGCGGCGACGCGGCGGTCAAGTTCCGCCAGCGACGCATCGTCGCCCGGTTCGGGCCAACGCAGCGTGGCCATGGCGACGCGCTTGATCGTGGCGCCCGCCGCATCGAGCCGGGCCCTCAAGATCGGCGCGGGCAGATCGGCCGCGTGGGCGATGAGCGCGGCATCGCGTTGGCCGCAGCCCTTGCTGACGCGTGCCGCCCACTCGGTCGCAAGCAGGCTTTTGCACGTCCCCGGCTCTCCGGCCACCACGCACAGCGCCCCTTGCGGCGCCCGGGCATCGGCCAGCCACTGGACCTCCGCCGCCGCAATTTCCTCCGCCGGTTCCGCGTACACCTGCTGCGAGCGGCCCTTCGCCCCATTTTCTCCGCTGATCGAGATCCACCGCTTCGACAGCGTTTCCGGCTCGGCGCCGGCGTTCATTTCCGGCCGCTGCTCCTTGACCAGCGCCGGTGCCTTCGGCTGCAACTTGTTCGTTACGTGCGAGTTACGTTTTCTTCGCGACATGATTCTTCCCTTCGGCTGGCATTCTGGCTGAGGAAAGCGGCGCTGCGGGCATCTCCACGACGCCCGATCTAGTGAAACACGCCGCCTTCACCAGGCAGGGTTTCCGCTGAATCTACGCGCCGGCTGGCTTGGCGCGTGAGCGATCCCGGCCTTTCGCCGCCGCGGTTGCGTACCGGAAACGCGTGAAGATTCCGTCGTCCCGCTCAAGCGTTTGGAATCCTCACGGGTTCCGCGACGTTAGATTCGACATTCCGTAGGGACTGCGAAGAAAGGAGAGGCTCTCCGTTCTCAGGGCCATTCATTTCACACCGGTTTTTGCTCCGCTCCGCCACCGCCGAGCTTGTCTCGGTGGAGCGCCGATTGACTAGCTAGAAACCGCGGCTCGCCAACAACCTTTTCCTCCCCTTTGTGCGTTCTTTTCCCGACCCCAAGGGGGTCAAATTCACCAGGCCAGGGCGAAGCCCTGGTTACCGTGCCGCCACGCCATCGTCGTACACCCCAACGGGGTGAAACAAAGGGCATCGCACTGCGCAGCGGTTTCTGCGGCCCGACCGCGGCGCTTTTGCGTGCGCCCCTTTTGTAGCGCCCCGTTGGGGCTTGCTGGATGATTTTGAGCGCGTACTCGTTACCCAGGGCTTCGCCCGTGGGCTGATGAATCTTGCACCTTCGGTGCTGCCAGCAGGGAGGAGCGAGCGGCGCGGCGAACAGGAACTACGGATGACACGGATTCTCTGACTTCCCAATCCGTGCCATCGGTGTGATCCGTGGTTCACGAGTTTGCGCGATTTTGCAGCCACCCAACCTTTCCCGATGTGTTGCCTAATCCGCAAAGGTGCGGAGTTGCAATCGGCATTCGCTCGCCCCGCACCGCCGCGCAAACCCTGGATGTTCGCGGCCGCTTGAACTGCGCCAAGCTCGGCGTGCTGCAATGCTGGTCTGAATTCGCCCGCGCTGCAACTGCCCGGCGCCGGGGCTGATTTTCCAACGGCCCGCAAAAGCACATTTCTCACATTTTCCTGTAAGTCCGCGCCTCTTCGAGTTACCAATACCTCTGAAAAGAGGGTTTGCATTGCTGGACGAGGATCGGAAATCGCTGTTTCTGGCCTGGCTGGACGAGCATGGCTCTTCAGTCATGAAGGTGGCGCGCGCCTATACGGTCGGCGGCGACGAGTGCCAGGATCTCGCCCAGGAAATTCTGCTCCAGGCCTGGCGGTCTTTGCCGAACTTCCAAGGCAAGGCCAGCCCGGCGACGTGGTTTTATCGCGTGGCGCTGCACACCGCCATGAATTGGCGGCGCAACGACAAGCCGCGCCGATCCAGGCAGCAACCGTTGCTCGAAGTGCAGGCCGTGGCGCCGGCCGGGATCGACGGCGCCGAACAAGCTCAACAGCGCGAGACCGTCGAGCGGCTTTACGCAGCGATCCGCCAGTTGCCGAAAGCCGACGCGGCGCTGGTCCTGCTCTACCTGGACGAGTTGAGCTACCGCGAGATGGCCGAAGTGCTGGGCATCTCGGAAAGCAACGTGGGCGTGAAATTGAATCGCGCGAAGAAGGCCTTAAGCGCGCTGATGAACGGGAAATCCAATGGCCCCTGACAATTATCAGCAGGCATGGCAGGCGCAGGCGTCGCAGACGCGAGTCACGGTCGACGCCGACTTGCTGCTCAAGGAGGTGCGGCGCAACCAACTCGCTTTCCGGGCGACGATCTTCTTTCGAGATTTTCGCGAGATCGTGACCGCACTGATCATGATCCCCGTCTGGTTCTATCTGGGCGCCAAGAGTTCCTCGCCCTGGACGTGGTATCTCACCGTGCCGGCTCTGCTGTGGATCATCGGCTTCTTTCTGGTCGATCGCATGCGTCACCGTCAGACGCCGAGTGCGCCAGACGAACCGCTGCTGGCGACCGTGAAGACCTCTCTCGCTGAGGTAGAGCATCAAATCTGGCTCTTGCGCCATGTCTTCTGGTGGTATTTGCTGCCGGTGACGATTTCCATCGATACCTTCTTCGCCCACATTGCCTGTCGGCTGGCCCGCAGTTGGCCCGAGGCGATCGGAGCGTTCGCCGTCGCGACGCCCATGTTCCTGTTTCTGGCGGCGATCTACTGCTTCATCGATTGGCTGAATCAACGCGCCGTACGTTCGCACCTTGGGCCTCGACGGCAGGAACTGCTCGGGCTGCTGGCCAGTCTCGGCGATGAATCGGCCGGCGAGGTTGCCGCGACGGCCCCTGAACTGGAGGATGAAACTCCAAAAGTTTTTCGACGGTGGCGTATCGTCGCGGTCGTGAGCATCGCGCTGTTCGTGGTTTTCCTCCTGGCCAGCAGGCTGTTCGATTCCGGCGGCGATCAGCCTGCTCGCAGCAGCGGCCCAAGCGGCGATTCGCTGGCGAAATCGGTCGTCCGACAGCGCAAAGAGAAGAATCTCGTCGGCCTCGCCGCGATGGTGATGGTCGATGGGCAAGTCGAGGCCGCTGCCGCCCACGGCGAGCGGAAGAGAGGCAGCGGCGTGCCGCTGGAGATCGGCGATCGCTGGCATCTCGGCGGAATCACGAAATCGATCACGGCGACGATGATCGCCCGGTTGATCGAATCGGGTCGGATGCAATGGTCGGACACGATCGGCGAGGCGTTCCCTGACGACTCGGTACACGAAGACTGGAAGCCGGTCACGCTGCGGCAGCTCCTGACGGATACGGCGGGCGCCCCGCCAAGCTTCCCCGTGGAGGTCTTACGCCAACGGCCGGCGCTCGGTCCCGAATGCACGCAAACGCGGCGGGATGCGGTGCTGAACGTGATCGGCCAAAAGCCGGCCTACCCGCCGGGCACAAAATACGCTTACTCGAATGTCGGCTACACGATTGCGGGGGCGATGGCTGAGAAGGCGACCGGCGCCGCCTGGGAAGAGCTTGTCAAACGAGAGGTGTTCGAGCCTTTAGGACTCGCGGATGCAGGATTTGGCCCGCCCAAGAGCGCGGACGACTCGCTCGAACAGCCGCGCGGCCACCGAATCTTCCTGGCCGGGAAAATGCCGGTGGATGACCAGGCGGATAACACGTTCATCATGGGGCCCGCCGGCATCATTCACATGTCGCTCGGCGATCTTTGCACTTACGCCACGGAACATCTGCGCGGCGAGTTGGGCGAGGGCAAGCTGCTCTCGGCCGCAACCTACAAGCGGTTGCACGCGCCGGAGCTTGACGGCTATGCCTGCGGCTGGTTGCTGAAGCAGCCAAATAACGATATCCCCCACGCGAATTACTGGCACAATGGGTCGAACACGCTTTGGTACGCGCTGGTCGTGTTCATCCCTGAGACAAAGATGGCGATCGCCGTCACGTCGAACGACGGCGACATGGAGCAGGCCGAAGCCGCCGCGTGGGAGATCGTGAAAGCCAGCGCAAAACAGTAACCGAACGGAGCATGCTCATGTCAACATTCTCATCGGCCGTGAGAACGGCATTTCTGGTGGTCTCGGCTCTCTTTCTTGTAAGCCCATCGACGGGAAACGCCCTCGATCTCCAAGCGGAGATCGATCCGCTCGCTCAGCAACTGCTGGCCGATGAAGTGGCCGTCGGCTTCGTCGTCGGCATCTACAAAGACGGCGAAGAGCAGGTCATTCCCTACGGCGAAACGGAAAAGGGCAAAGCGCGGCGCCCGACGGCGATACGATCTATGAAATCGGTTCGGTCAGCAAGGCATTCACGGGCGTGTTGCTCGCCGATCTGGTGCTGCGAGGCCGGGTGAAGCTCGACGATCCTTATCAAAAGTATCTGCCCGCAGCGGCGAAGGCCGACCTGAAAAATCCGACCCACATCACATTCGAGCAGCTCGCCACGCACGTCTCGGGCCTGCCGCGATTGCCCGACAATATGCGACCGGCCGACATCGCAAATCCGTACGCGGACTACACGTTTCAGCAGATGTTCGCCTTCCTGAAGGAACACAAGCTGCGCCGGCCGCCGGGCGAGTATGAATACTCGAACCTTGGCGTGGGGCTGTTAGGCGTGCTCTTGGCCCGGCGAGAAAAGAAATCGTACGAAGAGCTGCTGGTCGAGCGGATTGCGAAACCGTGCGGCATGGACGATACGCGCATCACGCTTTCCGAACAGCAGCGCCAGCGGCTGGCGCCGCCCTACGACGCCGCTCTGCAGCCGGCGAAGAACTGGGACCTGCCTGCCGTCGCCGGCGCCGGGGCAATTCGCTCCACGACCCGCGACATGCTCAAGTTTATCCAAGCCAATCTGGCCGCTGACGATCAGCCGTTAACCCAAGCCTTCCGGCTTTCGCACGAGAAGCGTCAGGCGATACCGGGCGGCCAGGCAATCGGCCTGGGCTGGCACATCGCACGCGATGGCGTCACGCGCTGGCACAACGGCATGTCGGGCGGATATGCGGCCTGGGTGTCGGTGATTCCTGCTCGCAAGTTGGGCGTCGTGGTGCTCTCCAATACCGCCGCCACGCAGATCACGGAGTTCGGCGAGAAAATCACGCGGATCGCCGCCGGAGAAAAAGTCGAGCCGTCGCCGGCCCCGCGTACTGTGAAGGTCGCGCCGGAAGTGCTCAAGTCGTACCAGGGCGTGTATGCAATCTCGCCGCAATTCGCCCTGACCGTGACGCTGGAAAAAGGCAAATTGATGGTGCAAGCCACCGGCCAGCAGAAGTTCCAGGTCTATCCCGAATCGGAGAAGAAATTCTTCTACAAGGTCGTTAACGCCCAGCTCACGTTCGTCACCGGCAAAAGCGGCAAGGCGGAGCGGCTGATCTTGCACCAGAACGGGATCGATCAAGTCGCCGCGCGGCAGGATAAGCCGTAACTCCGGCCGATGGTTGCAAAGTTGTGGCCGGCGTGGCGACCGCGGTTAGAATGTCCGGTATGGACGACGCCGCCGCCAATCCGCAATCCGCCAACGACCGGTCGATGAAAGGCTGGAAAGCGTTCTTTCAATTGCCGACGAGCTTCCTTGAATGGTTCGTCATCGCTTGTGTCCTGCTCGTTATTGCTGCGCTGCTGATGCCCGACGTCGATGAAGGGAGCAGCGAGGTAAGGCGGCGGCTGGGAGCGAGCAAGACCGAAAGTCACGGCCATCCGGGCGCCGGAAAAGAACATTCCCATGCTCCGTAGTCCCAGTTGAATGTGGTGCTGCTATGAGCAATGCGAAGATCACCGTGTGGCACGACCTTCAGGGCCGCCGACAATGGATTATCACCTTGCAAGACGAAGCGAGGGCGATTAGGCACGAGTTCATCCGAGAAAGCGAAGAGGTCGCAATAGCCGCTGCCAAGAACCTCGGAGCGGCGTTGAATCACCCGGTTTTCCTGCGGAAGAACGACGGCAGCGAAGAATTGGTTCAAAAATGACCTGGCCGCGTGGAAACCGCAAGGCAGCTTCGCGGACGTCAATCCTTCCGGACTGGAGGGCCCGCCCCTGCTTGCGGGACGTCGCCTTCGACCTATTGAACTTCTGCATTCAGGAACGCGTTAAATGAGCGTACAGGTTGTAAGTTTGTTCAGGATGGGAATAGTGCGTCCATTGGATGAACGAGCAAGGGACCAACTTGTCACCATGCATGTAAGCGACTCGATACGTTGTGAATGGTTGCCGATTCTCGGTGATTCGCATTATTTCATGCTCTGGCAGTCCGGACTGTTCGACGCGGTGGGGGTGGCGGCGTGTGGTGAAGAGTTCAGCGAGTACGAAGAATACCTCGTTTCCGTTCAGAAGCTTCCGCAGGTGCTCCAAGCTATTGCCCCATTTCGGGCGAAAGGCGGAGTGGCAATTGTCGTTTTTGCAGAATCTCTGTATGGCCTAGTAGACGATGCACTCCGAACCCGGATGCCCGTCATGTTTGTTCTGTAACGGCGTGGGAAACGCGTCAGAACTGCGAAGCGCAAGGAAACAGAAAGGGGGCCGCAACGCCACGTGGTACAAGACATCCGTCCCTTTGCACGTCGCGAAGCATGCGTTCGCAGCACGAGTCGAAGGGCAGCCGACGTTTCCAGACAACCACCCTTTCGCGCTGAATTGCGCGATCCGCAAACATGCTGAATTGCAACCGATATTCGCTCCGGCCTGTGATGCGACCCTATATCGCGTTTGTCGGCCGGCGTAGCTCGCGGCCCCACAAGGACGCAAACTGCGGGCGCCTCGTGTCGCTTCCTGCCGACGACGGGGAGCGTCTTCGGCCAGCACCGCGCGTCGGTAAGGAACCGTGTTCCCGACCCCAACGGGGTCAAATTCACCAGGCCAGGGCGAAGCCCTGGTTACCTTGCCGCCATGCCATCGTCGTTCACCCCAACGGGGTGAAACAAAAGGAGGCGCGCCGTGCTCATTCGATTCGGGCGGCGAATGCGGGGCCATCGTATTATAGATATCGAGCCATCAAAGGCCGTCAGCGACCAACTCTCGGAAGCCCATGCGATCAATCATCCCAGACTTGTTGTTCATCGGAAACGCTCGTGATGCACGAGACGTTCGGGCAGTTTTGTCGCTCGGCGTTCAGGCGGTGGTTGATTTGGCGGCGAATGAGCCGGCCATCCAGTTCCCACGGGATGTTGCCTATTGCAGATGCCCTCTGAATGACGGGGCGGGAAACGATCCAGCGATTCTTCGACTTGCCGTGTCGATGACCGCCGAGTTCATCCAGGCGAAGATTCCCGTCCTCGTCGCCTGTAGCGCTGGCATGAGCCGATCCGTGGCGGTCGCGGCGGCCGCCTTATCCATCGTTCGCCGCCAGGAGGCAGATGAGGTCCTGCGCCAGATTGCCTCAGGCGGACCGCATGATGTTGCTCCCGGACTATGGGCCGACATTCAACGAATGGCGCTCGATCAGGGCGCCGACCCGCAAACTGAGACCAACGCTCCCGTCCCGACGCTGCTCGTTCTCAAGACTCTCGAAGTGGATCGGCTGCTAGCCTTTTACCAGACCTTGGGCTTCCGTTTCGTCGAGGAGCAACATGGCAAGGGTCCAGTCCACTATTCAGCAACGATCGGCGCCATGGTCTTTGAGATTTATCCTGCGGCCGCCGTGGAATCCGTCGACTCGGCCACCCGGCTTGGTTTCGAAATGGCGAATTTGGCGGAGACGGTCGAATCGCTTCGCTCAGCCGGCACGCCGATTATCAGCGAGCCCAAGGAAACGCGATGGGCGCCAGAGCCGTGGTGCGCGATCCCGATGGACGAGCGGTGGAGCTTTATCAGCGGCAATAGAAGCGAGTTCCCCGAATTCCCTTCAACGATCAGCAAGAGCGGCGGTCTGGGAAGCTTCGCTGGAACGGGCGTCTTCAAGCGGCGCTGCCTGGCCGCCGCCTGCTATTCCGCAAAGCCGCCAACCGCAGGATCGAAAGACGAGCAAGGTTGCCGACGTGAACAATGCTTGGCAACCGAGTATGGCCAACCAAAGCACATTTTCATCCGTCACAGTGAGAACGTCGGAGGAGTTGCTCGACGAGAGAATCGGGAAGATCAGCCCCAGCAAGGCGGCCGCTGGCACGGCGATCAGCAGCCGAAGGAGCGGGCGTCGTGGTCCAAGAGCGCTCCAAAACATGGCCAAACTGACCAGGGTCGAACACGCTACGACGGCAAGAATCGTGATGTCGTAGTTGAATTCTTGTAAGCCTCCTCGGATTGCAAATCCGGCTGCGATGATGGCCGTCGCCAAGAGCATGTGGGCGAGCGAGAACTGCGAATCATTGGAAGGTTCCAACGGTAGCGCAGATCGGGTCAGGAGCAGCCTCCCCTTTCGCCTCAGCAGGAGAAGGAGGAAACTGATGACGATCGCCGGCGAAGCGACGACGATAAGGTAGTCGAGATCCAGCTCGCAGCGCCCAATGTCCGCCATGAAGAGAGCGGGCATAAACAGAGCAGCAAAAAGACAATGCAACCAAAGCGGAGCCACCATCGTGTTTCTCCCAGGCCGCCCCACAAACCAAACAGCCCGGCGTCCGCTAAAGCCAGCGATATGACGACAACTCCAAGCGGATGGGGAGCCGTCCCATCGAACTCAGAGGCAGCGTAGGCGCCGATGGGCACTGCCAGGAGCTGCAAGACGAGCAGAATCTTGATTCTTATTGGCATCAGGGCATCCTGCAATCTGAGCCTGAAGCGGGAACGGTCTTGTCATTCTAACGGCAGTCGCCCTTGGCTGCCCAAAAACGCTTCCCGCCCAAGGGACGGAAGCCGTTGACGAATAGCTTTAGTGGAGGCGCTGACCAATGCAATAATTGACGTTGGATCGGGGGACGTCCGGGCAAATCTGCCGGGTAATGTCGCCCTCCGAGCCAAACACACGTCGCTAGGCGATTGCGGCTTAAAACGATGAACTCGTTCTTTCCGAGAAAGCTCTATCGCACAGCCGCGCTCCTCTACTTGCTGCTCTTTCTCGCAGTCGGCGCTGCCTCCGCTGGATCGGCCTGGGTCGAGGCGCCGAAAGACCGCCGTTTTCTTGGCGTCATGATCTTCTCGACGTTCTGGGGTGCGTGGGCAATTGCGGCAGCGTGGATGCTCTTGGCCTCCTATCGATCGTACCTGCACGTCTGGGGTGACAATCTCATTTGGCAGGGAGCGTTTTTTCTCAGAGAGATCGGCATTCACGACATAACAGCGGCTCGCTGGAAGAGCATGCACAAAGGCAGTCTGCGGCTGTTTACGCCGAAGGCCCGCCTGACCATTGACTTCGACCTTTTCGAGCCCGAGGAACGCATTTGGCTGATCCAGTTCTTTCGCAGCCGGCTGCCGGATTCCATTCAGCATGATTGGGGGCGGTTCTGCCTTACTGTGGCGCTACCGCTGCGCGAACCAGAACCGCCGGCGCCCCGACAACTTCCTGCCGACAAAATATTGATCACCCGCAGACGCTGGGATTGGTACTTCATCCCCTTCATCCTTGTGTTCGCCTTGATCGGGCTGGTCCTGTTTTTGGCCCTTCAGCAGCCAAGGATGCTGGCCGCCCCCCTCATTCCGATCCTGCTTTGGCTGTGCTTGCGTTTTACGACGCCGAAAGTCGGACACGCAGAAACTCGAATCGAAAGAAATCCCGAGGTGATGCGGTTTTTGCTCGGCGTCTTACTATGGGGCGTGTTGGGAATAGCCGGAGTTTTTCTTTTCGATGTCCTCGGCTTGCCGAAGGCGCAAGCCGACATTGCAGGGCCTGCCGTGCTTTTCGGTTGGATGGGCTTGCTGTTGGGCGTGGCGATCTGGCGGGCACGCCTCGCCGATCGTGAGCTTCGAAAACAGGAAGTCGTGAAGGTCGAAAAGGCGGTCCAACGTTGGGATGAAATGGACGCGGAAGCCGGCGGAACTATGGCGGGCGAAACTCAAGGCGAACCGTAGCCAAGCGCGTGGCGAGCAGATCGAGATACTGAATTGGGAATGTCATTTCGGATCGCTCACATTGCCTGGTATGCTGGACGATGCCGACAACGAAAACGTGAACTGACATACCGGAAGCCGGATGTTCCTCTGCCAGTCGGCGAGGATCGCCATTATCAGACGATCCAACAGGCACAGCATTGAATGCGGAAGGGCGGTTGGGAAGAAGGCAAGGAAGCTCGCTGTCCAGCGGAGCGGAGCAGTCGTGAAGAATCTCTCCAAATCTGAACAATGGCTGCTGGCCATTGGCGCCATCGCCCTGGGTCTCTCCAGCCTTCCCTGGCTTGGAACAGGGCACGGCACTTTCATTTTCATTGAGCCCTACGGGTATCATCTTCTGCCACGCCTGAAGATTCTGCCGCCGAATGGCCTGGGGCTTCGCCCTTGGGCTGATGAATCGGCGCCTTCGGTGCTGCCGGCTGGGCGGAGATCGCGGCCCTACAACGATGTAAACTGTGGGCGGCTGGTTTCGCGTCCCGCCGACGAAGGCAGCGTCTGCGGCCAGCGGCGAGCGACGGTGAAGGAAACGCGATCCCGACCCCAACGGGGTCAAATTCACCAGGCCAGGGCGAAGCCCTGGTTACCATGCCGCCATGCCATCGTCGTTCACCCCAACGGGGTGAAACAAAAAGGCGGTGCGCTTCGCCGTGGTTTCTGCCCCTGGGCCGCGGCACTGTTGCATGCGCATTCTTTGTGGCGCCCCGTTGGGGCTTTGAGATGATTTTGAGCGCGTCCTCGTTACCCAGGGCTTCGCCCATGGGCTGATGAATCTTGCACCTTCGGTGCTGCAGGCAGGTCGGAGCGATACGGTGCTGCGAACACGAACCATGGACGGCACGGATGCCACGGATTCTGTGACCTCCCAATCCGTGACATTGGTGTGATCCGTGGTTCATGCCCTTGCGCACCCAACCTTTTCGAATGTGTTGCGCAATCCGAGAATGTGCGGAATCGCAATCGGCATTCGCTCGCCCCGCACGGCCGCGCAAACCTTGGATGTCTGGCTTTGGCCACGGCCGACCCTCCCGCCTTTCTTGACGGAGCGAAATCACCGCGGAAAAATGGCATGGGCTCGGACAAGTCTCCTGTGAGCTATCATTCCTACGGCGGCTCAGAACGGCTCCTTTGAGTCACGTTGTCCGGTGAGAAGTCCAGATGTCAACGAATGTCGTCGAGCTGAATGCCGATCGAGATGGCCAGCACGGTCCTGAACCGGGCGGCAGCGACGGCAAGCCGGCGATTCTGCGGGCCGTAGAGCTGATCATTTCCCACCCGTCGCGGATCAAGGCGGCGGCTCATTCGCTGCACGGGAAGTATCACTGCCGGCATGGCGAAAAGCTGGACGCGGACGACATCCGTGAGATGGTCGCCAGGAGAATCATTCACAAGTACAGCTATCTGGCTGCTTGCAGCGGCGGAGCGACCGCTTTAACGGGAGTGGTTCCCGGCTTGGGGACGATCATCTCGACGTTCGGCGGCGCAACGGCCGATACCGCCATGTGCGTCAAGTTCCAAGTCGAGATGACGATGGCCCTGGCAACGCTTTATGGCCACGACGTGGAGACCGAGGAAGCGCAACACATGTGCTTCATCGTCGCCGGCGTGGGCCTGACCAGTACGGCCGCCAAGGGGGGCGCCAAGAAAATCACCGCCAAGACGTTCTCCCGGATGGTGAACCAGCGTCTGTCGGGCGCCACCGTGGCCACTGTCAAGGCGATCTTCAAGACGGTCGGCGTGACCTTCACAAGAAAGGCCGTCGTGAAAGCGATACCCTTTGGAGTCGGAGCCATGGTCGGCTTTTCGACGAACAAAGGGCTGACCTGGTATCTCGGCCAGAAGACCCACGACTTCTTCAAAACGAATCGGGCAGAACCGTCAGCAGCACCTGGATGACGCCCTCGGCAGTTCGGCCATCCGCCGCCGGATCCTGGGAAGGGTGACGTGCATCCCGGGCTGTTTCGCCCTGGAGGGGCAGGGGACAGGTCCAATTGCGGATGACACGTTTACCGATTAGCCCGCCGTCCTAGAGGAATTGGACCCGTCCCCTGCCCCCGCGATCCTTTTCTGGCAGCGTGGTCAACCTGTCGACGGTTTCCGCGGCGCGGTGAGCGTCAGAGTGGTCTTCCATTTCGTTCCGCACGTGCTGCCTGGTTGCCTTAAAGCAGCACACAAGCACGCACGCTGGCGCATCGACCGCGCCTGCCTGGGGAGTTCACGTCGCCAAAGTTTACAGCAACGCATGCTTGACGACGACGCATCAGAACTATAAAACCAGAACTAAAGAAACAGAAGTTAGACTCAGGCCGTATTCGAGGCGACCATGGCGCGGCGTCCTGCCAAAGAACTTACGGAACGCGAACTCGAGGTCATGCAGGTCTTCTGGGATCGGGGCGAACTGTCGGTGGCCGGAGCCCAGACGGCGCTCAAAAGAACCGGTTTGAAGCTCGCGTATACCACGGTCGGCACCATGGTGAGGATCCTGGCTGACAAGGGATTCTTGAAGCAGGTGAACGCCGAGCGGCCTTTCATCTTTGCCCCCGCCCGGACCTACGAGGATGTGTCCGGAAAGCTCCTGAGAGGCCTGGTCCACAGCGTATTCCGCGGTTCGTGGGCACAATTGCTCATAAGGCTCGCAGAAGAGGAGAAGCTGACGACCAAAGATCGACTTGCACTCGAAGCGATCCTCAAACGCTATCACGGCAATCAGGAGCCTCGACAATGAATACTCTCGGCCTTGAGTTGGTCTGGTGGAGCATCCAGGCGACGTTATTTTCGTTGGCCGGCCTCATCGTCTATTTCATCGCACGGCGACGAGGCCCCGCGACCGGCGCCCTAAGCGCTTCCACCACGCTCGTCGTCCTTGCCGGAGTCTCAATTCTGACGCTTAGCCCGTGGCCTCACTGGTGGACATTGGCCGGCCCGGTTCGCAGGTCAATCCCACGAGAGGAAGCCGCCGCCACGGAAGCCGCGGGCTCTTCGGCGTTGCCCGTGGAAAGCGCGGAGTTCTCGGAAACCGGCGTACGATCCGTCGGTCAAGCGGATGTCATCGCGCCGCCAATGTCTGGGACGTCGACTGGCGCATCAGTCGCCGACCATCAGGGGCACTCTTGGGACGCGTTGCTGGATGAAATGCAGCCTGATCGGGCTCGTCAGGCAGACGGCGCCTCGACCTGGCGCTGGTCCGGAGTCGCCGGACTAGTCTTCGTTGGCGCTGCGAGCATCGCGCTGCTCCGCTTTCTTCTGGGGCTTTGGGAAGTGCATCGATACCGCGTGTGCAGCGAGGGCATTATTGACCCGCTGCTGGAAGAACAGGTTCGACAGATTGCCAAGGATATGAATTTCGGCCATCCCATCGAAGTCCGGGAAACGCGGCGACTTGGCGCCCCGGCGACCATCGGCTGGCGGCGACCGCTCGTGCTGCTGCCGCCGAATTGGAAAGACTGGAGCGGCGAGGAACGGCGGGTCGTCCTGGCGCACGAGATCTCGCACATCGTCCGTAGGGACTACGCGGTTTGGCTGCTGGCCCAAGCCAGCCTCGCGCTGCACTTCTACCATCCGCTCGTCCATTGGCTCGCGCGCGCCTGCGGTTGGAGCAGGAATTGGCGGCTGACATCCTCGGCGCCGAACTGGCCGGCGGCCGCGCGTTGTATCTCGTCACGCTGACGCGAATGATGCTCCAGCGCCATACTCCGCCAGTTGCCTGGGCCGCTCGTCCGTTCCTTCCGAATCGTAGCGCAGTTTTGAGGAGAATCGAACTGTTAAGCGAGAATGAATCGCTTCACCATGTTTCCTGGACGCGCCCCCAAATGGCGACTTTTGTTGCAGCGACGGCCTTGCTTGGGATCGCCATCGCTGGCGTGCGAATGCCGTCCGGCGAGACGCAAACGCTGCATGCGAGTGAACCAGGTCAAGCGGTCGGCAAACGGGATAAAGTCGCCGACAGGGGCAAGGCTCCTGGGGCCGAGGCAAAGCCACACAAGCAGCCGCTCACGCTGGATGAATTGCGGCCGCTCGTCGTCGACCAGATCAGATCGATCCGGTCGCTGTATGTAGCTTACTCCCGCACTGATCCGGCAGAATTCGAGGGCAAATCGCATGACCATGTCTGGGCGGAACAGGGATTCAAGATGTTCAAATGCGATATGCCCGGCAAGTCCATCGTCCCCTATGCCAGCTCTTTCGACGGCAAGCAGACCTATATTGGCGCCTTTCAGGGCGACAAGCCCGTAAGGGCTTATGTCGAGGATGAACTGAGTCCCACATTCCACGAATCACTCAGAGGTAACGCGTTGCTGGGCTGGTTGCATTTTCTTGGTCAGCGAGAATCGATCGTGGGTGTGTTACGGGCGCCGCAGGCCACGCTCGTGAAAGCGGCAACGGCGGATGGCGCCCCCGGGCCGAAGATCGAAGTCAAGAACTACGCCCAACCAGCGAGCCAATCTCTCCTGGATGTTACGATCGTGTTGGACCGTGAGCACGGTTACCTCCCCCGGTCGATCGCCTTCCACAGCGTCGCCAATCCACTGTGGCAGTTCGCCTACGAAGTGGACGAGTTCCAGCAGGTCCGCGACGGAGCGACGGGAGCCAACCGGTGGTTCCCGGGGCGAGCCCGCTACGTGCAGCGGACGGACGACCGCGGCGAACAGGTCTGGAACGAGAAAGTCACCAAATTGCAGATCAATGACGTGCTGCCGGATGACTTGTTCGTGCTGGCTCCAACTTCCCCCGCCGCCATCCTCGGTCAAGAGCGGCAGGCCCTGACCGAATTCGAGAAAGTCTATCACCTCGATCCGGACCAATTGGTGAGGCGCGTCAAGCCGCCGTATTTGCCGGGTCGCATGGTCAACTTGAAAAACTGGTGGGCCGATGCCTTTTCGCAATCGCCATCGCTCTATGAGACGTCGGGAACTTTCCTCCCCATGGTCTATCCCGAGCGAAACGGCCAACTCGGCCAGCCCGGTTTTAGATTCACGACCGGCGTCGATCAGGCCGGAATCCCCGCCAGCGAATTGCTGAATGCGGTGGGAGCGGCACTTAAGCTTTCGTTGCGCGAAGTCGAAGACCCGGACAAGGTGCTAGAACCCATGGTGGAGGGAGACTTTGTCATTCGCGCGGATGCGCCCCGGCCAAGGTCGTCGCCGCATTGGGACAATTGCTCAAGAGCGAGTGTGGTATCGCGGGCACATTGGAACTGCGCGACGTCGAGCACCCGGTCATCGCCATTAGCGGCAAGATCAGTCCGCCGTTTGCCATTGAGCCTAAAACTGTTGTTGAACTCTACACTAAGGAGCCTCAACCCGGCCAGGGAGAAAACGAACAGGGAACCTTTGGCGACTTTCTACAGGCTGTCGGCCGGTTTATTGATCCCCAGCGCCGCATTGTCAACGAAGTCGAGAATTCTCCGCATCGGCAAGCAGAGATCTCGTGGCGCCGGACTCCCGGCGCTGAGAAGACCAACAACGCGGCACTGGGAGAAACGGACGCCCGCGCGGCGCTCGATCACCTGGAGCAGCAGACGGGGCTGAAATTCACGCTCGAGTCCCGCAAATTTCCAACCATTTATGTTAAGCGCAGCAAGTGACCGTTCTTTCATGGGCGGCTTTTCGAACGGAGCGATACGATGTTAAACGAGCGCAACCGGGGGGCTTCGAATTGCGCACGTCGCGGGTCGCGCCATCGCATTGGGGACAGCGATGGCCTTTGGCGAGCTTGGGGCCTCGGGATTGGTTGTGTTCCACGGCCAGGCAGCGTTGCGATCTGCACGCGCCGACGAACCAAAGGGAGCCAGCGCCGTCCATGCGGATCAAAAGGAGTCCGCGGCAGACATCGAGAAACTGTTGACCGAGTTTCGCAAGGTCTATCACTTGGAACAGGGCCGGGTCATTAAACGCATCAAGCCCCCGCTTCCCAGAGGGCGGCTGTACGACCTCGACAAATGGATTCCCGAATTCAATGTGTTGTCCGACGGCTTTTACAAGGAAGCGAACTTAAAGGTTTTGGTCTATCGGGAACGCAATGGGAAGCTCGAAAACGACGCGCCGTTTTTTGCATACTCGACTCAGCCCGGGCCACCGGGGTATGGCGCCGGTTCACTCGTTTCCGTAATCAGCGACGTCCCGTATCGAGACATTGAGGATCCGGAACGCCTGTTATTGGACAAACCGGTCGTCGGGGATTATGTCGTGAATGCCGACGCTCCGACGGACAAGGTCGTCGCCGCCTTGGGACAAATCATGAACCGCGAGTGCGGCCTGCCGGTCAAGTTGGAACTGCGCGAAATTGAACAGTTGACCGTCGCCGTTCGCGGCAAGATCAAACCGCCGTTTGTGCTCAAGTCCAATTGCACGCTCGAACTCTACGCTGCCACGCTGCAACCGTGCATAGGCGAGAAGGACCAGGGCACGTACCAGGAATTCCTGGAAGATGTCGGCCGGTTTATCGAACCGAGCCGACGCGTCATGAGCGAAGTGGAGAATCCTCCCAGCGGGAAGATCTCCTGGCACCGCAACGTCCGCACAAGGTTCGACGACAAGACGCTGCGCGAAGATCGCGATGCACGCTCGGTGCTGGATCACCTGGAGGAGCAGACGGGGCTGACGTTCGCGTTGGAGTCCCGCAAATTCCGGTCAATTATCGTCAAGCGGAGCGAGTGAGGTTATTCAAAGTCTGAGCCGCGGTTTGAGATTCACGCGTCCTTCACGGTTTGCGCGACCGCCGAACCAGCCACAGTGAAACTCCGCCCGGCAATTGGGAGGCCTCTCAAGAAAGCCGCCACGAGATATACAGCGATCAAGAGCCCTTCTATGAACGCGACGCCTCGGAACGAACGCCGCCAAACAGCGCCTCCAGGCAGATCTGCGACCAGGTTTCGAACTGCGAGAGATCGGCGAGCAACTCTTCGACCGGGCGGAAGCCGCATTCGACCAGTTCGCTCTCGCGCGGGCGAATGTCGGGCGTCTCCAAGTCGTACAGGTGCACGACGCCCAAGTGGACTTTGCCGACCTCGGTCAGGTCGTCGTTGAGCAACCCGACGCACTGCTCGCGGAAGGGCGAATCGATAAAGACTTCTTCTTCCAACTCGCGTTTGAGACCTTCGCGATAAGGGTTGTCCAGGCCGTCGCCGACGTCTTCCGCCGAGATGTGGCCGCCGATGCCGACGCTGCGCTTGCTGTGCAGCCGGCTTTCGCCCTGCCCCTTGCCGCGCGTGTACTGAAAGACCGTCTCGCGGCCTTCAGCATCGCGATGGCGAAAGATGCAGTAGGGAATCAACTGCTTGAAGCTCGGGTCCTGCTCCATCTCGCCGCGCAGCCGCAGGCTGGTGTTGGCCGGGTCGAGCAGTTCCGCCAGGTAGCGGTCGACGCCGGTGGCGAGCAAGCCTTGGAAATGCCCAAGCCGATGGAAGAGCGCCGTGGGGACGACCAGAATCTGTTCGGCATGGACTTCAGGCACGTTTCGCATCCTTTCGATCGAGACGGGGAGGAACTGGCAATTCGCTTCGGGGCCAGTATAAGAAACTCGACGCTGGCAAGCGAGCGGCTGCCTGCTGGGGGCCGGGGCTTTTGCTCATTCAATTCGAATGGTGGTCGCGTGGTCAGGGCGATGGGCGGCCAAGAACCAACTCATTCTGGGGCTTCGCCTAGGCTCAGCCCCAGGCACCCGGGCCGGCCTATTGCGTCCGGGCCTACAATGGGCCGTTACCCATCATCAAAAAGCGAAGGCCCCGTTTCTGGCGCCAGATCAAGGCGCCTGCAACTCCAGCGCCCAGCGCTGAAAGTCGTGATCGAGCTCCGCCCAGGAAAGGTCTGGGAATGCTTCCCGCACCGCGGCGGCGCCGCGAGGATCGGCCTCGCGCCCTTCGCGCAGCCGGCGATAGAACTCGGGCAAAACGTTCTGGCCGCGAGGGTTTCCGTCTCGCTGCAGGTAAAGGCAGAAGTAGCGAGCCTGGGCATAATTCAAGCCGACTTCGGCGCCGCGAAAGTCGTCGTCGTGAACCAAAGTCTCCAGCGAGCGGAGACGGCCGTCGCGAATGGTTTTCTGGAGCCCCGCCAGGCGCCAGTTCTCCAGCCCTTCGATTCCCGACTCGTCGGTAAGAATGTTGCACTGCTCGTGCAGCGAGGCCAGGCCCTCGTTGAACCAGTCAGGAACGTCGGGAAAATCGAAGTCGATCAGGGCGTGCGTCAACTCGTGTACCAGCGTTCCGCCCCCCGTGCCGATGTTCATCACCAGCGTGCGCAGATTCGGCTTGTAATAGCCATAGACCGAGAGCCCCTCGTCGCCGAAGATTGCGCTGGCATAGTGGTTGTAACTATCCTCGTCGCGGAACAGCAGCACCGTGATCGGCCGAGTCGGCGGCTTGTCAAAGTAGCAGTTCGCCATGGCGCGAGACGCCGGGCCGATCGTCCGCTGCACCCAATCGTTCAATTCCTGCCGCGTCAGGTTGCCCCCGACGACAAACGGGCTGCTGACGATGACTTCGCAGTGCTCGCCCAATTGAGCCGAGACCTGCTCGGCCGTTTTTCGGCAGTCGGCCGCCAGATCCACTTCGGCGCGGGTTTCTGGCTGCGAGAGAGTCGCCTCTGCCGTCGTTGTGAGAGCCCCCGTTTCGGACTCCGGATCCCGATCCTCTGGCTCCCGATCCTTGTCCGCGAACCGCACGACGTGCTCGACGACGTGGTTGGACGTCAAGGGCGGGGCCTCGCTCGGCTCCAGCCACGCCGCCAGCGCCAGCCAGCCGGTGACGATCGGCACGGGGCCCATGAGCAACATCATCCAACGCCTGCGATCCAACGATGCACTCTCCCAAGTAGTGAATTCCCGCCCGCATCACGGATTCCGCGACGGCGTCAATTCTAGGTTCGCCGCGGCAGCCACGCGAGGGCGCAGCGATACAAGTGTGGGCCAGAATCGTGCGCAAAGGGCGAGAGATTTAACGCGCGACGAGACTCTGTACGCGTTGAGACGATTATAGGAGGGGGGCAATCGCCGGCCCCCGGTTTTCACGCCGTCGGCCGGTGGCTAAGATAGCCGCTTCGGTTCGCCCGCACGGCGGCCGCGTGACGTCTGCTCTGCCGCCGGCATGCCCCGCCTCTGGGGAGTTGGCCAATGGCTGCCCTGGCAACACCTGGTTCACCGCTCTATGCACACTCAATTAGTCGTTCTCGGCGGCGGTCCCGGCGGATACGCCGCCGCATTTCTGGCCGCCGATCTGGGCATGGAAGTCACCCTGGTCGAGGCCGATACTCGCTTGGGCGGCACGTGCCTGCTGCGGGGCTGCATCCCCTCGAAGGCCCTGCTGCACGTGGCCAGGGTGATCAGCGAAGCGCAGCGAAATGGCCGAATGGGGCGTCGATTTCGCCCGGCCCGGATCAAGATCGACGCCTTGCGGGCTCGCAAGGAAAAGGTCATCAGCACGCTGACCGGCGGGCTCAAGCAACTGGCCAAGCAACGCAAGGTCCACGTCATTCATGCCAAAGGCGTCTTCGAGAACTCCACCACGCTCCGGCTCGAAGGGGGCGACCCGTCGACTCGCGACGATGACGAACTGACGTTCGACCACTGCATCCTGGCCACCGGGCTCGTGCCGACCAAGATTCCGGCCTTCGATCTTCCGACCGACCGGGTGATGGATTCGACCGGCGCGTTGGAACTGCCCGACGTGCCCGAGAGCGCTGCTGGTCGTCGGCGGCGGCTACATCGGCCTGGAGATGGGCACGGTCTACGCCGCGCTGGGCACGCAAGGTCAGCGTCGTCGAATTGACCGACGGCTTGCTGCCCGGCGCCGATCGCGATCTGGTCAAACCGCTGCACAAGCGGCTGGAGAAGCATGTTCGCCGGCATTCTATCTGAACACCAAGGTCGACTCGCTGGCCGACCGGGGCGATGCCAGTCGAAGTCACGTTCGAAGGCGCCGATGGCAAAACCCGCAGCGAGCGATTCGAGCCGCGTGCTGGTCTCGGTCGGCCGCAAACCGCTGAGTGCGGGCTTGGGCTGGAAAACACGCAGGTCAAAGTCGACGAGCGCGGCTTTGTGGAAATCGACCGATCACCAGCAGACGGCCGACCCGCATATTCTGGCCATTGGCGACGTGGCGGGCGAACCGATGCTGGCCCACAAGGCGTCGCACGAAGGCAAGGTGGCCGTCGAGGTCCTGCACGGCGGCACCGGCCGAATTCGAGCCGCTGGCCATTCCGGCGGTCGTGTTTACCGATCCGGAAATCGCCTGGGCCGGGCTGACCGAAGAACAAGCCAAGCGCGAAGGGCGGACCGTCGAAGTCGCCCAATACCCCTGGGCGGCCAGCGGCCGAGCCCAGTCGCTGGGCCGCACCGAAGGCGCCACCAAGTGGTCGTCGACCCTGAGACCGGACCGCTTCTCGGCGTGCGGCATCGTCGGTCCGGACGCCGGCGATTTGATCTCCGAGGGGGTGCTGGCCATCGAGATGGGCTGCACGCCGCGGGACCTGGCCGACACGATTCACCCGCACCCGACGTTGAGCGAGTCGGTAGCGTTCGCGGGCGAGGCCTATTTAGGGTTCGCCACGGAGATCTACCGCCCCAAACGAAGGGATTAACGGCCCGGCGGCGTTGGACTTTACGGCCCGTAGGGATTGCGAAATAATGCTGAGTATCTCCCCCGACGCAAGCAGGCCGCCTGCTTGAAGAACGGACGAAAAGAAAACGACGCCCTCCTTCGTCTTCCCCTTGCCGGCAGGGCAAGGTTTGCCGAAGGCCGCTCAAAGTGCGGAAGTTGTTGTTTGTCCGCTCCTTAGGTTTCCTCACCGGGGGCCTTGCAAGATTGACGATCGATTCAAAACTGAGGGAGTTCATCCCATGGCTCAGGCCGAAACCGTCCCGGTAGGCAACGATCTTGATCCCGCCGAAACTGCGGAATGGTTGCAATCGCTTCAATATGTCCTGGAAGCAAAAGGCCCTGAGCGGGTCAAATATCTGCTCTCCGTGCTCGACGAAGTCGCCAGCCGTCAAGGGGTCGAGCTGCCGTTTGCCATCAATACTCCTTACGTCAACACCATTTCCGCCGAGCAGCAGCCCGTCTATCCGGGCAATCGCGAGATCGAGCGACGGATCAAGAGCATCATCCGTTGGAACGCGATGGCGATGGTCTCGCGGGCCAATCACAACGATTCCAGCCTGGGCGGGCATATTTCGACCTATGCCTCGGCCGCCACGTTGTACGAAGTGGCCTTCAACCACTTCTTCCGCGGCAAGGGCGAGGATTACTCGGGCGACATCGTCTACTTCCAGGGGCACGCAGCCCCCGGCATTTACGCCCGGGCCTTCGTGGAAGGCCGGCTCAACGAAGAGCAGTTGATCAACTTCCGCCAGGAACTGGCCGAAGGGGGCGGGCTATCGAGTTATCCGCACCCGTGGCTGATGCCCGACTTCTGGGAATTCCCGACCGTGTCGATGGGCCTGGGGCCGATCATGGCCATCTATCAAGCGAGGTTCGCCAAGTACCTCTCGGATCGCGGCATCAAGGACACGAACGGACGCAAGATCTGGGCATTTCTGGGCGACGGCGAGTGCGACGAGCCCGAATCGCTGGGCGCCATTACGCTGGCCGCGCGCGAGAAGCTCGACAACTTGATCTTCGTGATCAATTGCAACCTGCAACGGCTCGACGGGCCGGTGCGCGGCAACGGCAAGATCATCCAGGAACTGGAAGGGGCGTTTCCGCGGCGCCGGCTGGAATGTGATCAAAGTCATCTGGGGCGACGACTGGGATCCGCTACTCGACCGCGACAAGGGCGGCCTGCTCGTCCAGCGGATGAACGAGGTCGTTGACGGCGAGTACCAGAAGTACACCGTCATGCCCGGCAGCTATATCCGCGAGCACTTCTTCGGCAAGTACCCAGAACTGGAAGAGCTGGTCAGCCATCTCTCCGACGAAAAGCTCCGCACCTTGCGCCGCGGCGGCCACGACCCGGAAAAGGTTTACGCCGCTTACAAGGCGGCGGTCGAATCGAACGGCAAGCCGACGGTGATTCTTGCCAAAACGATCAAGGGCTACGGGCTGGGCGAGGCGGGCGAAGGCCGCAACATCACGCACCAGCAGAAAAAGCTCAACGAAGACGAATACCGCGAATTCCGCAGCCGGTTCGGCATTCCGATTTCCGACGAAGAAGTCTCCAAGGCGCCGTTCTACCGCCCGGCCGCCGACAGTCCGGAGATGCAGTACCTGCAGCAGCGCCGCAAGGAGCTGGGCGGGTATGTCCCCACGCGCATCAGCAAGCACACGCCGATCAAGACGCCGCGGATCGAGGGTTCCCCGACTCGTTGACCAGCAGCGGCGATCGCGAAGTGTCGACCACGATGGCCTTCGTCAAGCATTTCGGACGGCTGCTCAAGGACAAGAATATCGGCAAGTACATCGTGCCGATCGTTCCGGACGAGTCGCGCACCTTCGGCATGGATCCGCTGTTCCGGCAATGCGGCATTTACGCGCACACCGGCCAGTTGTATGAACCGGTCGATTCCGAGCAGTTCCTTTACTATCGCGAAGCAAAGGACGGCCAGATCCTGGAAGAAGGGATCACCGAAGCCGGCTCGATGGCCTCGTTCATTGCCGCCGGCACGGCCTATGCCACGCACGGAATCAACATGATTCCGTTCTTCATCTATTACTCGATGTTCGGCTTCCAGCGGATCGGCGACTTGATCTGGGCCGCCGCCGATACGCGGTGCCGCGGCTTCCTGCTGGGCGGCACGGCGGGGCGAACCACGCTCAACGGCGAAGGCCTGCAGCACGAAGACGGGCACAGCCATCTGTTCTCGATGGCCTACCCGACCGTCCGCTCTTACGATCCGGCCTATGCTTACGAGACGGCCGTGATCGTGACGGACGGCCTGCGGCGGATGTATGAAGAGTGCGAAGACTGCATGTACTACATCACGCTGCACAACGAGAACTACCAGATGCCGGCCATGCCGGAAGGCGCCGAGGAAGGCATCGTACGCGGCATGTACAAGGTCTCGTCCGTCAACGCCGGCGCCAAGCGGCCCCAGGTCCAGTTGCTCGGCAGCGGCGCCATTCTCCGCGAAGCGCTGCGGGCCCAGCAGATCCTGGCCGAACGCTACCAGGTTTCGAGCCAGGCCTGGAGCGTGACGAGCTATACGGAACTGCACCGCGACGCCCAAGCCTGCGAGCGCTGGAACCGGCTGCACCCGAGTGAAACGCCGAAGCAGCCGTACCTGCAGCAAATCCTGGCCGGCGAACAAGGGCCGTTCATCGCCAGCTCCGACTACGTGCGGGCGGTCTCCGAGCAGATCTCCGCGTGGACGCCCGGCGGCCTGACCGTGCTGGGAACCGACGGCCTGGGCCGCAGCGACACGCGAAAGCGGCTGCGGCGGCATTTCGAGGTCGACGCCGAGTGCATCGCGCTGACGGCCTTGCAGCAACTGGCGCAGCGAGACCAGTTCGACAAGAAACAGCTCGCCAACGTCATCAAAGATTTGGGAATCGACCCTGACAAAATTGACCCGATGATTGCTTAGTGCGAAAGGGAAACGGCCACGATGGCGATCGACTTCAAACTCCCCTCTTTAGGCGAAAACATCGACGCGGGCGATATCGTCAGCGTTCTGGTTCAAGAAGGGGACGTGATCCAAGCCAACCAGAATGTGTTCGAGGTGGAAACCGGCAAGGCGACGGTCGAGTTGCCCTGTCCGCACGCGGGCAAGATCACCAAGATCCACGTGAAGCAAGGCCAGAGCGTGCCGGTCGGCGAGGTGCTGTTGTCGCTCGACGCGGCGGCGGCCGAAGCAGCGCCGGCCAAACCGGCCGCCAAGCCGGCGGCGCCTGCAGAAGCCAAGCCCGCGGCTGCGCCGGCCAAGGCAGCCGCGCCAAGCCGGCTCCTGAGCCGCCCGCTCCGGCCCCCGCGCCTGTTTCCTCCAATGGCGGCGGCCAGGCATCCGCCGGGACGGCCGTCATGGAAGCTCCGGCCGTAACGGCCCCAGCCGGTCCGGCGACGCGACGATTGGCGCGAGAACTGGGCGTCGACCTGGCCCGCGTCAACGGCACCGGCTCCGGCGGTCGGATCACGGAAGAAGACGTCAAGAAGGCGGTCCGCGAATCGACGGCCTTCGCGCCCGCCGCGAAAAAGTCGGTCACGGTTCCGAATGCGACGCCCGGTCAAGACGCTTGGGGTCCGCTGCAGATTCAGCGGCTGTCGCGAATTCGCAAGACGATCGCGGTCAACATGGCCCGCTCGTCATCGACCATTCCGCACGTCACCAATTTCGACGACGTCGACATCACCGAGTTGGAAGTCATTCGCAAAGGCGGCATGGCCAGTTCGGTCGGCGCCGACGTCAAGTTGACCATGCTCCCGTTCGTGATGAAGGCCGTGGCGCATGCCTTGCAACTGCACCCGGTCGTCAACGCCACGTTGGACATGGAAAACGACCAGGTGATCTACAAGGATTACGTGAACCTGGGCGTCGCCGTCGACACCGACCGCGGACTGGTGGTGCCGGTGCTGCGCGACGTGAACCGCATGACGATTCCGCAGATCGCCCAATCCCTGGCCGAGATTTCCGTCAAGGCGCGCGAACAACCAGTTCGGGCTGGACGACATGCGCGGCGGAACGTTCACGATCAGCAACCTGGGCGCCATCGGCGGGACGTACTCGACGCCGATCATCAATCCGCCCGAAGTGGCGATTCTGCTCGTCGGCCGCTCGCGGAAATTGCCGGTGGTCGGCGACGACGACGAGATCAAGGCGCGACTGATGATGCCGCTCAGCCTGTCCTACGACCATCGCCTGATCGACGGCGCCGCGGCGGCTCGCTTCCTGAACGAAGTGAAGAACTTCCTGCAAGTTCCGGGTCGCCTGTTGCTGGCCAACTAAACCTCGAGAAACTTGTCGGAACATGCCCCACGCGCTGACGCTGTCGGTCTGGGCTCTGCTGGCGGCGACGGTTGGCGCCGCGCCGGACGCCGATTTCGAGTGGGTCGGGCAGCGCGTGATGCTCAAGGAGAACGCGGCCCCGCAGGTCGGCGCTGGCAAGCTCGAGTGGAGCGCTGTGCCGATGCCGGCCGCCGTCGCCAAGGTCAACGGCGAGTGGCTCTGGCTCGGCTCGGCCTGGGTCAAGCAGGACCAGGTCGTGCTGCTTGACGACGCGCCGGATTATTATTCGCAATTGATCGGCCGGGGCGACGCCGCCAGCCGCCTGGTCGGTTATGCGCTGCGGGGAGTGGCCTGGTTGGCCAAGCGGGAATACGACAACGCCATCAAAGACCTGAGCGAAGTCATTCGGCTGGCGCCGAACAATTCTTCGTTCTTTACGATGCGCGGCAAAGCCTATTACGGCAAACACCTCTACGATGCGGCGCTGGCCGATTTCACCGAAGCGATCCGCCTGGATCCGGGCAACCTGGTGGCCTACAACGACCGGGGAACGACGTGGAGCGCCAAAGGGGAATATCCCAAGGCGTTTCAGCAGTTCAATGAAGTTCTCCGCCGCGCCGACCAACGCCCTGGCTTTCGCCAATCGCGGCACGAACTGGTTCAAGCAGGACGACTACGACAAGGCGCTCGCCGACCTGGACCGCTCGATCAAGCTCGATCCGAAGCAGAGCTTCGCCTATGCCAATCGCGGCCGCGTGTACATGAAGCTCGGCGACTATCCTGAAGCGATGGCCGATTACGACAAGGCGATCGCCGTGGCGCCGCACGACTGGCCGGCCTACAACGGCCGGGCCAGAATATTGGCTACGGCGCCCGACTTCGCCTATCACTTGCGCGACGGCAAGAAAGCGGTGCAAACCGCTAAAAAAGCTTGCGAGCTTTCCGATTGGAGCGAATGGATCTGCCTGGCCACGCTGGCCGCCGCTCATGCCGAAGCGGGCGATTTCGAGTCGGCCATTGACTGGCAAACCAAGGCCATGGAAATGTCGCAACCGGCCGAACGGCGAGATCAGCGCGAGAACGAACAGCGCCTGGCGCTTTACAAGGACGGCAAGCCCTACCACGAAGCCGTGGCCGACCGCCGATCTCAAGACGCGTCGAAAGACTCGCAGCCGAAAGCCGAGTGAAGCGGCTATTGCCGCGGACCGGCGCGGCGGCGGTCTGCGGCGGCGAGCGCTTCCGCCCATTGGCGATGGCGCGGCTTGCTCCGCATCGCCCGTCTTCTCGTAGAGCCGCGCAAGCTGCTGGTGGACGTCGGTTCGATAGGGATTGATTTCGGCGGCCCGACGCAGCGCCTTCGACGGCTTCTGCGTCGTTTCCCAGGGCCGATTCGCAGAGCCCGAGCAAGGTCCAATCCACGCTGTGCCGCCGCAGCAAAATCAGTTGCTGCAGCGCTTCCCGGGCCAGGGCCCATTGCTGGCGCTTGAAGGCCGTATCTGCGATCACGAACAGCGCGCGTTGACCCGCTCGCTTGGCGGCGCGTCCTCGTGCGAATCGCCGCCTGCGCCATCTCCACGGTGCGCCCCGGAGCGTCGGACCAGTAGACTCGCGCCAAGCCGGCGTCGACGAACGCGTCCTGAAGGCCACGGCGGCGAGCGGCTCCAGCAAACTCTGCGGCCCGCCGCATGTAGTGTTTGAAAGCCTGGTTGTCCCGTTGCGTCGAGGCGAACTCGAGATAGGCCAAACCAAGGCAGCGGTCGCGATCCAGTTCCGGCAAGTGCGACGCGTCTTCCAACGGAACCAGGTCCGCCAGTTCGCCGTCGTCTTCTTCTGCGGCCGTTTCGGAATGAATCCCGATCCGATGGTGCGTGAAGGCGACGTGCGGGATGTCCGTGGCGACTTGCGGCATGTGGCAAGCGGCGCAGTTATCGCCCTTGGGACTCTTCGTGCGTTCCTCGCGGTCAAGTCCGCAAGCCGACTCGGCATGACACTGCAAACACGCATTACGATAATGCTCCGACGCCGCCGCGGGCTTGGGAGCGTGATGCGGATCGTGGCAACTGGTGCAGCTCAGCGTTTCCGACGCCTGGTAACATCGACTCAGCCGCAACTGCTCCACGTGCCCCACGACCTTCATCCGAGCGTTCCGCTTGTCGAGCTGATAGTCAATGCGAAAGTCCGTCAGCGGCAGCCCGGCGGAAATCGGTCAGCTTGCGGCCGCGAACGAAGATGCTGGCGTTGCTGCGCAAGTGGCATTGGGCGCAAATCGCTTCGCCCAGTTCACGGGATAAGTTTCGCGGGTTGACGATCGTCCGGTCAACATCCTCGCGCTCTGACGCGCCGGTTTTTTCCAGTTCCGCTCGCCGACGCTTCGCGTGCAAAGAGCCGGGGCCATGACACGTTTCGCAGCCGATGGCCTGCTCATGTATGACAATGCCATGCAGGCCGTCGCCTTCCGCACGACCGACATGGCACGTGACGCACCCCAGGCCCGCCGCGCTCGAATCCCATGTGTTGCGGGCGGTCAAAACCGGGCGACAGGGCCCAGGCCTTGCGAGACTCGTACCAGGTCAGCGGAGATTCCGTATAGAAGCCCGCGTCTTCGACCAGGTAGCTCCGCGTATGTCGGCCGGAGCCGATCAGGTACTTGACCGGGTAGTCCTGCACCAGCGGCTCCAGGCCTGAGATGGCGAGCCATTCCCGGTGACGCATGAGGCCGTCCGCTCGATAGACGCGATACGAACGGCCCGAAAGCGCGTGCTCGAATTCCGCATCCGGCGGTTCCTTGGCCGGGTCGGCTTCGGCCAGCGCGTTGCTGTGCGCCGTTCTCAGGAAAGACTGGTACTGTTCACCATGGCAATCGGCGCAGGCCTGCAGTCCGACGTAGCCGGCATCTGCCGTCGCGTTTTCGAACGGAGTCGCAGACAGGGGAGGCGACGACAAGGGCGACGCGAGGCGTTTCGTTGACAGCCCGTCAAGCAACCGCCAGGCCCCTATCAACAAGGCCGCGAGCAGCAGCAAGAAAAGTAACCGGCGACGGTTCATCCGGCTTCCTCAAACGACGCGGCCGACTCGAAACGGTGAGCATGCCCGCATTGCTGCCATCGTAGCAGGGGACCGATGTGCAAAAAAGAGATGCAGCGTCGCTTTCATTGCCGCCGCGCGGCATAATGGATCACAGCTCGACGCGGCGACAACGCTTCGCACGCGAGCGCACATTTCCACGTTCGCATCCAGCTCAATTCGCGAGGCCCCCATGAACGTCGAAATAGACCACGCTCCCCGTACGCCGTTGATCAAGCGGTTCGGCTCGCACCTGACCTATGGCGGGCTCGCTGTCGGCGTCCTGATCGTCTTGGGGTGGAGCGTTTGGAGCGCGGTTGAACTCGCGAGAGAAGCCGTGCGCCGGAGCACGTGCAGTTGCCGGCTGACGCAGATCGGGCTGGGATTGCAAAACTACGCAGCCAGCGGCGGTTGGTTTCCTGCGGCCTATTCGCTGTATAACGCCAAGCCGGCCGCGAGTTGGCGCGTCCAGCTCTTGCCGATGCTCGAGGAGCAGACGCTTTACGGCCGTTATCGCCTGCAAAAGCCTTGGGACAGCGCTGTCAATCGGCAGTTAGCCGACGAATTCGCCGCTCGGGCAGCGGCGTTTCGCTGCCCCAGTGCGCGGCGGCTCAGCCTCTGGCTTTTACGAACTTCGTGATGCCCGTCGGCGCCGGAGCGATTTCAGACGGTTCGCAGGCGAGACTCCTGAAAGAGATTTCGACCGGCGACGGAACGTCCAACACGCTTGCGGTGGTGGAAATGACCCCTACGGACATCTACTGGAATGAACCGCGCGACTTGCCGCTGGATCGAATGAGCTTTCGCCTCAATGCTCCGGCCGCTCCGAGCGTCTCCAGCCAACATCCTGGCGGCGCAACCGTCGTATTTGCAGACGGCCACACGCAATTCCTGTCAGACGACATCTCTCCGGCGGTGCTGCGGCGCTGATCTCCGTCCATGGCAATGAAGCGATCGGGGCCGAGTTTTAGTGCATCTGCGTGAGACGATTTTGTTCTCGGCTCGCGCAGGCGGAGCCTCTCGACGTCGCCCGAACCATCGCTTGCCGTGCGGGGCAAGGCACACGATGTGCCCCCCGGCGGCGCAGTGAGCGGACCCCGTTTCCGTTGCAATCGAAAAATCTCGCATTATTCCTTCAATAATCCGATTGCCGACCATTGGCGAAATGCGCGCCAGTGCAACGACGGAAATACGGTGATAGAGGCGATTTGCGGCATCGGCGACAGAGACGGCGATTCACCCTGTGCTGGAGTGATTCCTGCGCGAAGGCATTTCGCGGGTTGCATGCACTGTGGGCAGCCCTAAAATTAAAAGCGTAGATTTTATGCTGTTCCACTGTATGCGCACCCGGGACGGCAATGGCTCTACCGAGCGGGATTTAAAGCGGTCCGCTCACAACCATTGGGAACGCCCGCCATTGTTCCCGGCTGCCGCCATCGCAGCGTAGCACGGGCACGACACAGGTTGCTGCCACGGGGGGAGCATAAATTCCGCTTGAAAACAGGATGGATCCGTTGCCGCTGACCAGACCGCGGCGGACCTTGTGCGGCGAACAAGTTGTCGCTTAAGGCGCGTCAAAAGCCGGCGGCGCTGGCTCCTCAGAGAAGCGGCCAAACGTCATCAGGAGGTTGGCACACTTAGCAGCAAAAATATGGCAAGCCAGAGGAAGCTGTTCGATGCAACGTCGCTGGAGCACCTTGTTTAAGTCAGCATTGAGCCAGGTCGCAAATCTCGCCGTCTTGGCGGTGCTTGTCGGCCTGTTGGCCTGGGGGCATCTGACCCACTGGAAAGCCCCGAAGTTCTCCGCGTTGCTGCATCGCGCGGATTCGGAAAAGTCGCAGCAGCCCGCTCATGACGGCGGCGCTTCCGCCCCGCCTCCCGTTAACGACCTGGCGGCGCAACCGCCCATGTTAGCCGCCGTCCATTTGGCATCGCAGGAAGCGGTCGCCAAGTCGGGCATTGAATTGGCTGCCGTGGAAAAGCGGCCCATGACTCAAGAAGTGGTCGCCCTGGGCATGGTCACTTACGATCAGACCCGGCTGGCGCAACTCTCGTTGCGCGTCAGCGGCACCGTATGGAGCGTGCAGAAGAACGTCGGCCAGCCGATCAAGAAGAACGAGTTGCTGGCGATCATCGAGGCTCGCGAAGTCGGCCAGGTCAAGGCGGAGTTTCTGCAAGCCGTCGTCGACGCCGAACTCAAGACACTCACGCTCGAACGGATGGAGAGCGTGCCGAATGCCATGTCCGAACGCCGCATCCGCGAAGCGGAAGCCGACGAGCGCGAGGCTCGCATCCGGCTGTTCAACTCGCAACAGACGCTGGTGAATTTGGGTCTGCCCATCCGCTTGGAAGACGTCGCCAACCTGCACGACGAGGAACTGGTCCGGCGCGTCCATTTCCTCGGGCTGCCCGACTCGGTCGTCAAGAAACTCGATCCCGAAACGACGACGGCCAATCTGATTCCGCTGCTGGCGCCGTTCGACGGCGTCGTCATCGGCCGCGAGATCGTGACGGGCGAGTTGGTCGACCCGTCGAGCGGCGCCCAGATTGTCGTGGCGGACGTCACGCACATGTGGATCGAACTCGACGTCCGGAAGGAAGACTCTTCCAAAATCCGCCGCGGCCAGGAGGTCATCTTCACGGTCGACGGCATGCCGGGCGAGATCCGCAGCGAGATCTCGTGGATCAGCACCGAGGTCGACAGCCGCACTCGCACGGTGCAAGCTCGGCTGGAGGTCGAGAATCCCCTGGTGCGCAATTCCGACACCGGCCCGGAAGGGCAGCGACTGCTGCGCGCCAACATGTTCGGCACGGCGAGGATCCAGATCCACGCCAAGCCTGAGGCATTGGCAATTCCCAATTCGGCGGTCCAGCGAGACGGCGCCTTGTTCGTCGTGTTCGTCAACACGTCGAAGCAGACGTTCCAGCCCCGCGTCGTCGAGTTGGGCATGACGGACGAGGACTTTACCGAGATTCTCAGCGGCATTTCCCAGGGCGAAATGGTGGCCGCGGCAGGCAGCCATGTCTTGAAGGCGGAAATTCTCAAGACTCGGCTGGCCACGGGCGGGCTGTAAGCGATGCTGGAAGCGATCATCTCCTGGTCGTTGCGCCATCGAGCCGTCGTGCTGGGCGCAGCGGCCGCGGTGGCGCTGGCCGGCATTCTGTCGCTGCGCGCGTTGAACATCGACGCGTTCCCCGATACGACGCCCGTCCAGGTGCAGATCAACACGGTCTCTCCGGCCCTGGTGCCGGACGAGATCGAGCGGTTGATCACGTTTCCCGTCGAACTGGCCATGAGCGGCATGCCCGGACTGAAGGAGCACCGCTCCATCTCGCAGTTCGGCCTGTCGCAGGTGACTGTCACGTTCGAAGACGGGGTCGACATCTATCGCGCGCGGCAGATGATCAATGAGCGGCTGGGCGCCGTCGAGTTGCCCGCCGGAGCTCGGCGGCCCGAGATGGGACCGGTCTCAACCGGTCTGGGCGAGGTGTTCCACTATACGCTCGCCAGCCGCGACGCCGATCTGACCGAGATGCGCACGATCCAGGACTGGGAGATCAAGCCCCTGATGCGGGCCGTGCCGGGCACGGCCGAAATCAATTCCTGGGGCGGCTTGAAGAAACAGTACCAAATCCGCATCGATCCGCTGCAGTTGGTGAAATACGAGATTTCACTGGATGAGGTGATGCGCGCCGTGCGCAGCAACAATCTCAACGTCGGCGGCGGCAACATCGACGAGGCGGGCGACATGGTGCTGGTGCACGGCGTCGGCCGCACGGTCAGCGTGGAGCAGATCCAGAATATCGTCGTGGCGGCGCAGCACGGCGTGCCGATCCTGGTGCGAGACCTGGCCGAGGTCGTCGTCAGCCATGAGATCCGCCGCGGCGCGGTCACGGCCAACGGCCGAGGCGAAGTCGTGCTGGGCCTCGGCTTCATGTTGATGGGCGAGAACAGCTACGCCGTCACCGAGCGGATGGGCGAGAAATTCAAGGAAATCACGCCCAAGCTTCCTGACGAACTGGAAGCCGAACCGGTCTACGACCGGACCGTGCTCGTCGACCGGGTCATCGACACGGTCCGCAGCAACCTGTTCGACGGCGCCTTGCTGGTGATCGCCATCCTGTTCATCTTTCTCGGCAATCTGCGGGCCGGCCTGATCTGCGCGGCGGCCATCCCGCTGGCCATGCTCGGCGCCTTTTCCGGCATGCTGCAGGCCGGCATCGCCGGCACGTTGCTCAGCCTGGGGGCGATCGATTTCGGCATCGTCGTCGACAGCTCCGTCGTGGTCCTGGAAAACATCGTCAGCCAGTTGGCGCATCACGGGCCGGTGAGCAGCGCCAAACGGTTGGAGATTATCCGCCAGGCCGCCGTTGCCGTTCGCACGCCGACCGTGTTCGGCCAGGTGATCATCATGATCGTCTATATCCCGATCCTGACGCTGGAAGGGGTCGAGGGAAAAATGTTCCGGCCCGATGGCGCTGACGGTCGTCTTCGTGCTGATCGGTTCGCTGGTGTTGTCGTTGACGTTCATTCCCGTCCTCGCCAGCCTCGTGCTGCCCAAGCGGCTCGAAGAGCGCGAAGTGCTGCCGGTGCGGATCGCACAGTGGCTCTACCGGCCGCTGCTGCGGTTGGCGATGGCCAATCGCTTTGCCCTGCTCGGCCTTGGCGCCGGGCTGCTGACGTTCGCGGCGATGCTGGCGCTCGGCTTCGGCACGGAGTTTGTTCCGCGCCTTTCGGAAGGGGACGTCGTGATCGGCGTCATGCGTCCGCCGGGAACGAGTCTTAAAGAATCGATCCGCGTCAACACGCAGATGGAACGAGTGCTGCTGAAGGCGTTTCCCGACGAAATTGCGCACATCTGGAGCCGCGTCGGCGCTCCGGCGGTGGCCACCGACGCCGGCAGCATCGAAGACACCGACATCTTCGTATCGCTCAATCCGCGATACGATTGGACCCGCGCCGACACGCAGGAGGCGTTGGTCGAGTTGATGTACCGGGAAGTGCAGGACATTCCCGGCCAGACGATCTGGTTTACCCAGCCGATTGAGCAGCGCATCAACGAAATGATCTCCGGCGTGAAGGCGGACGTGGCGTTGAAACTGTTCGGCGACGAATTCGACGTGCTGCTGGCCAAGTCGCAGGAACTGGCCCAGGTGCTGCGGCCCATTCCCGGTTGCGTCGATCTGGCGATCGAACAGATTTCGGACATGCCGATCTTGAGCATCAAGATCAATCAAGACGAGATCGCCCGCTACGGGGTTCCGGCCGAAGAGGTTCTGAACCTGGTCGAATCGGTGGGCGGCAAAACTTTAGGCGAGGTGATTGAAGGCGAGTTGCGTTTTCCGCTCGTGATTCGGTTGCCGGACAATTTGCGGTCCGCCCCCAAGGCCGTCGCCGCATTGACGGTGGTCGCCGCCTCGGGCGAGCGCATTCCCGCTCTCGAGACTGGCCGACGTCAAGCTGGTCAAAGGCCCCAAACGCGTGATGCGAGAATGGGGACAACGCCGCATCTCCGTGACCTGCAACGTGCGCGGCCGCGACATGGGGGGCTTCGTCGCCGAGGCCCAACAGAAGGTCGCCGAGCAGGTCGAGCTGCCGTCGGACGATTACTGGCTGGAATGGGGCGGGCAATTCGAGAACCTGCAGCGCGCCCAGCGTCGCCTGACGGTGGTGGTCCCCTTGGCGCTGGGCTTGATCGTGGTCCTGCTCTACTCGACCTATCGCAACGCGATCGACACCGCGTTCGTGTTCGGCAGCGTGCCGTTCGCCTGCGTCGGCGGCGTGCTGGCCATGTGGGTTCGGAACCTGCCGTTGTCGATTTCGGCCGCCGTGGGCTTCATCACGCTCTCGGGCGTTTCGGTGCTCAGCAGCATGGTGGTTGTATCCCGTTTGTGCGCCAATCAAGCGGAGGGCATGTCGCGCGAGGAATCGATCGTGCAAGCGGCGCAAAGCTGCCTCCGCACCGTGTTGATGACTTCGATGGTCGCCAGCGTCGGCTTCATCCCCATGGCCGTCAGCACCGGCATGGGGGCCGAGGTTCAGCGGCCGCTGGCCACGGTGGTCATCGGCGGCGTGGTCAGCAGCACGCTGATGACCTTGTTCATTCTGCCCGTGCTCTATCTGCTCGCTCCCGTGCGCCGGCATCCGGAGCCGTCGGCGCCGGAGGAAGAGAGCGACTCCGACGAGCCGCTGCTGGCCGGCCCCTAAAAGCGCGCCAGCACTCGCAATCCCGAGCCGGCGGCTTCTCCGCCCAAGCGCCAGCGCCGCGTTTGACGGCGCCTTTGCGCGCCGCCACCGCCGCTTCCCCCCCGGACATGTTCCGAACCCGCCTTGACGCCCTGCAACCCCAAACGAGCCTTGTAAAGATCGATCGATCGGCGTAAAAGTCGGGGGCAGAACGAGGCGGCGAAGGGCATTTTCTTGCCGCGGACCAGCAGGAGCGGAGTTTGATGAATCAGTTCAATAGCGTGCGGCGCCATCCTGTTGCTTTTCTCCGGCCGCCGGTAGGCATTCGCCGAGCGTCGCGCGCCTGGTGCATCGTAGGCTGCCTGGCGCTCGGTCTGACGCATCCTTCTCCGGTTTCAGCACAACTGGCCGCCCCGGATACTTCGCCGTCTGCGACGCCTGCTACCACCGCGTTGCCCCCCGACGGCAAACCGCCGGAGCCCAAGCCAAAACGGGATGAAATCCAGCAGCGGCTGGAGCAAAGCAAGACCCTGCCGGAACTGGACGACCCGCAAAAGGCCGCCGTGGTCGAAGCCTATCAGAAGGCGCTTAAAGAACTCGATCGCGCCGACGAATGCGCCAAGCTGGCGGCCGACTTCGATCTGCGGACCAAGAATGCGCCCGTCGAGTTACAACACGCACGCAAGGAACTGGAACAGCCGGCGGCCACGCTGAAGCTGGAGTTGCCCGCCAACTCGTCGCTGGCAGAGTTGGAATCGGACTTGACTCAGAAGAAAGCGGAACTGGCCGGCGCCCAAGAGCGTCTGACGCGGCTCGAGGCGGAACCCAAACGCCGCGCAGAGCGCCGCCTGACGAGCATTCCCAAGGAATCGGAGCAAGCAGGCAGCCAACTCGCCGAAGTGCTCAAGTCGCTTCAGGCGCCGCCCGCTGAAGGCGACCCCGAACCATTGAGAGCGGCGCGACGGACGCTGCTGTCTGCGCGAAAGATCGCCCGGGAAAACGAGATCGCCGCGCTGAAAAGCGAACGCGAGTGTTACAACGCCGAGGACGAGTTGCTGCCCAAGCAACGAGACCTGGCGACCCGAAACGTGGCCTTGAAAAAGGCGGAAGTCGAAGCGTGGCAGACCATCATCCAAGTCCGTCGCGCCAAAGACGCGACGCGGAAAGTGCAGCAAGCCGTCCGCGAAAAGAAGCAAACGAGCCCTGAATTGCAGGGAATCGCCGCGGAGAACGAAGAACTCGCCAAACGAGTCAAAACGATCAATGATAGCATTGCGGTAGCCGAGCAGCAGAGCAACGAGTTCAAGAATGTCCTGGCGGATCTGCAAGCGCAACTATGCCGCTTTGAAGTCTCGCTACAACACCTTCGAGGCCACGCCCGAGATCGGGCCCCTATTGCTGCAATACCGCGCGGAGTTGCGCCGCCAGCGTCAGCATCTCGACCAGGTGCGCGTCGCCGACTCGACCATCGTGCAAGTGGACCTCGAGTCGACCAAGCTGAACGAGGATCGAAGAAAGCTCAACGATGTTACGGCCCGAGCCAAAGAGATCATGGGCACGCTCGATCTCTCGGGGCCGCACCCGCCTTCGCGCGAAGCGCTCGACTATGAACTGCGCGAACTGCTTCGCAATCGCTGCGACATTCTCGATTCGCTGATCGCGGCATACAACCGCTACTTTGGCAAACTGTCGGGCGAACTGCGCGAGGTCGAGAGCGACCTGGACAAAGAGCTCGCTCTGCAGGCGAACTATATCGACGAGCGCATCTTGTGGGCTGCGCAGCGCCTCGGCGCTCGGTCCGGCGGACCTGGCGGCGGCCGTGGAGTGCGTGAAATGGTTCGCGAGCCCCACGCAGTGGGCGACTGTCGGCCGAATTCTGGCCGCCGACTTTGCCAGGCACTCATTCCTGCTCGTCGGGTTGGGGGGCTTGCTCGGCGCCCTGTGGGCCGCCCAGGGAAAGATGCGCGCCAGAATCCGCGAGTTGGGCGAGCAGGCGGCTCGCGCGCAACGTCGACAACATGACGCCCACGTTGCGGGTGCTCGAGTTGACGCTCTTGATGTC
>CAWAYY010000050.1:0-172269 GCA_963786255.1 Pirellulales bacterium | reverse complement strand
CGCAGGATGCGGGTCTTCGCCTGGCCGCGCAGGCCGAGCAGGATGAAGTCGTGCCCCGCCAACAGCGCGTTGACGACGCCGGGGATCACCGTGCGTTCGTAGCCGAGGACGCCGGGGAAGAGCGTTCGCGCGCGGCGAGCTTGCGCTCAGGTTCGCGCGGATCTCCTCCCGCACCGAGCGGGGGCGATAGCCGCTGGCGCGCAGCTCGCCCAGGGTCCGGGGGAGCGGCTCGGCGCATCAGTTCTGGGTCTCGAGCCACCGCTCGGCGTCGATGGCGGCCATGCAGCCGGTGCCCGCCGGCCGTGATCGCCTGGCGGTAGCTGGGGTCCATGACGTCGCCGCAGGCGAAGACGCCCTCGACGTTGGTCGGCGGTGCGGCTCGTCGACCTGGATGTAGCCGTGCTCGTCCATGTCGAGCTGGCCGTCGGAAAGCTCGGTGTTCGGCTTGTGGCCGATGGCGACGAACACGCCCTCGATGGGGATCTCGGCTCCTCGCCGTCTCTGCGTGTCTCGAGCCGCACGCCGCCACCCCGCCCTCCTCGGCCGAGGACCTCGATCGACCTCGGCTGTTCCAGAGCGAAAGCGATCTTCGGGTTGGCGAAGGCGCGCTCCTGCATGATCTTCGAGGCGCGCAACGCGTCGCGCCGGTGGACGATCGTGACCTTCGGGCGAAGCGGGTGAGGAAGTTCGCCTCCTCCATCGCGGTGTCGCCGCCGCCGACGACGACGATCTCCTTGTCGCGGAAGAAGAAGCCGTCACAGGTGGCGCAGGCCGAGACGCCGCAGCCCATCAGGTGCCTCTCGGACTCGAGGCCGAGCCAGCTTGCGCCGAGCGCCGGTCGCGATGATCAGCGCGTCCGCGTGGTAGGCCTGGTCGCGCCGGTGCGCGACCGTGAACGGCCGCTCGGACGAGGTCGACCTCGGTCGACGTCGTCGAACACGACTGGCGCCGAAGCGCTCGGCCTGCTCGCGCATCAGGTCCATCAGCTCCGGGCCCAGGATGCCCTCGGGGAAGCCGGGGTAGTTCTCGACCTCGGTCGTGATGGTGAGCTGGCCGCCGGGCTGGAGCCCCTCGAACACGAGCGGCGCCAGGTTGGCGCGCGCCGCGTAGAGCGCGGCGGTCAGCCCCGCCGGCCCGATCCGATGATCACCACGCGGTGGTAGTTCTCGAGGCTTTCGCGTGCATCGCTCATCAGGAGGGTCCCCCGCCACGCCAAAAAATTTTGCCCCGCCGGAGGTCCGGCCGGGGCGCGTCGAAGTATAGCAACCGCGCCGCGACCGCTCGGCTTCCCGTAGGCCCTGCTTACCAGCGGCAACGGACCGGGTATTGGGGGAGGTCTTGGTCCGGGGTGAGGAGGACGAGCCCGCCGGCGATCGCCTGGCACACGAGCATGCGGTCGAAAGGGTCCCGATGGAGGTCGGGGAGGCGGGGGAGCTGGAGCACCGCCTCCTCGTCCACGGGGAGGGGTTCGATCGCGTGGCGCTCCCTCTCGCGCGGGACCCACAGGTCGGGCGGGTCCGACAGCGACAGCCGCCCGAGGCCGTGCTTGACCGCGATCTCCCAGGCCGAGACCGAGCTGAGGAAGACCCGGTTGTCGGGCGAGCGAAACAGGTCCAGCGCGGTCCGCGACACCTGCGGCGCCCCTGCGCGATCCAGAGGAAGGTGCAGGTGTCGAGGAGGAGGTTCACACCTCGCCTTCGAAGCCCCGCAGCAGCTCGTCGGGGAGCGGCTGGAAGAACTCCGGCGGCACCTCCACCGTGCCCTTGGCGAGGCCGACGGGTCGGGGCCCTTTGAGCCGGCGGGGCAACGGGCGGATCTCCGCGATGGGGACGTTGCGGCGGCACAGGACGATCACCTCGCCCTCCTCCTTGAGGGCCACCAGGTGACGGGAGAGGTGGGTCTTCGCCTCGTGGACGTTCAAGCGCTTCATGGTGGTCGGATTGTAGACTATCGACTGAACTAAGTTCAAGGGTTATTCCCCTTCCTTTCGTGGCTCGGGTGGAAGAGGTCACGGCTCGACCCGGCGGTCGAGGCTCCGGTACTGGATCGCCTCGGCGACGTGGGGCGCGCGCATGCCGTCGCTGCCGGCCAGGTCGGCGATGGTGCGGGCGACCTTGAGGACGCGGTGGACGGCGCGGGCGGAGAGGCCCAGGCGCTCGAAGGCGGCGTCGAGGAGCGCGTCGGCCGGCCTCGTCCGGCTCCGCGTGCCGGGTCAGCTCGCGGGGTCCATGGCGGCGTTGACCGGCGTCGTGCAGCCGGCGCGAAGCGGGCGCGCTGGCGCTCGCGGGCCGCGCGACCCGCTCGGCGACCCGGGCGGTGCGCTCGCCCGGGGGCGCGCGGAGCTCCCGCAGCTCGACCGCCGGCACCTCGACGTGGAGGTCGATGCGGTCGAGCAGCGGTCCCGAGATCCGCCCGCGGTAGCGCTCGACCATCGGCGGCGTGCAGCGGCAGTCGTGGCGCCGGTCCCCGCGGTGGCCGCAGGGGCAGGGGTTCATCGCCGCCACCAGCGCGAAGCGGGCCGGGAAGCGCAGGCGGGCCCGGGCGCGGACCACGGCGACCACGCCCTCCTCACGGCTGGCGCAGGGCCTCCAGGCTGTCGCGCCGGAACTCGGGCAGCTCGTCGAGGAAGAGCACCCCGCAGTGGGCGAGGCTGACCTCCCCGGGGCGCGGCATAGAGCCGCCGCCGATCAGGGCCGCGGTGCTGATCCCGGAATGCGGGCTACGGAACGGGCGCCGGCCGACCAGCCCCTGCGGCGGCACCGGTGCGGCCAGCGAGTGGACCTTGGTGACGGCGATCGCCTCGGTCCGCGTGAGCGGAGGCAGGAGGCCGGGCAGGCGGCGGGCGAGCATGGTCTTGCCCGAGCCCGGGAGGGCCGATCAGGAGCAGGTTGTGGCCGCCCGCCGCGGCGACCTCGAGTGCCCGTTTGGCCGCCTCCTGGCCCGCGCACCTCGGCGAGGTCCGGGCCGGGCTCGCCGGCCTCGCGGGAGGCGCCGGGCAGCGGGGCGGCGGTGAGCCGCCGGCGGTCGAGCAGGTGGTCGACCACCTCGGCCAGGCTCGCCGCCGGCACCACGGGGACCGTCCCCAGGGCGGCCGCCTCGCCGGCGTTGGCGCTCGGCAGCAGACCTCGCGGAGCGCCGGCGGGCGGCGAGCTCGGCGATCGCGAGCCCCCCGCGGACCGGCCGGACGGTGCCGTCGAGGCCGAGCTCGCCGGCGAGCAGGCGGCGCGTCCAGCGCCTCCTGGGGGAGCTCGCCGTGGGCGACGAGCAGGGCGAGGGCGATGGCGAGGTCCAGGTGGTTGCCCTCCTTGCGCAGGTCCGCGGGCGCGAGGTTGACCACGATCACGTCGGAGGGATGCGGAAACCGCAGTTGCGGATCGCCCGGCGCACGCGCTCGCGGCTCTCGCGAACGGCGGCGTCGGGGAGGCCGACGATCCGCAGCGAGGGGAGCTCACCGTAGTGAGCGTCCACCTCGACGTCGACGGGGCAGGCCTCGATGCCCCACGGGGTTGCAGAGGTCGCTCTTGCCAGCATCACACCCTGCTAGGACGACAAACGGTGCGCCGATCTCGCAAGTCTTCCGAATTCGCCTCGCCGAGCCCGGGTCGTTGACGCGATCTTGCAGCCCGGTTGCCACTTTTTGTCGACCTCCGAGGGTCTCCGGCAGGCCGTCCCGAACTGGGGAGCCTCGGACCGAAGCGACCTGTTTACAGTTCTTTACGGCGCCCGAGCCGGGTCGACTCCAGGCCGGCACGGAATCTGCTATTCCCATAGACATAGCGCCGTTGGCGCATATCTCTTGACTTGGTAGTCGCTTCTCGATCCGAAGGTTGTGCGTCCTGGTCCCGGTGATCTGAAACCGATCCGTAGGAGGTTTCCCATGACCCGGACCCTGTGTGCCTGGTGCAGTCGAAGTACGCCCGCTCGACGTCTCGTCCTCTCCGTCCTCATCCTGGTTTGCAGTGCCGGCCCGGCCGCGGGCACGACGTACGTGCCGATGGCCGACTCCGACCTCCTGGCGCAGACGCCGCTGGTGGTCGAGGGCCGGGTGCTCGCCGTCGACCAGGCGCCGGTCACGGGCCGGCCGGAGACGGACTACACGGTCGAGGTCGTTCGTTCGCTCAAGGGCACACCCCAGGCGACGCCGCTGACCGTCCGCGTTCCGGGCGGCCGGACGGCGGAGGGCGCGGTCTTCCGGGTTGGGGGAGCTCCGGAGCTCCGGGTGGGGAGAGGGCGATCCTCTTCCTCGGGCCACGGGGCGATGGCCGCGGGCGTTCGAGCAGCTCATGCTGGGGGTCTTCCGCGAGGAGGTGCGCGACGGGCGTGCCCTCGCGGTGCGGGACCTCGCGGAGGCGCGGGCCGTCGCTCCGACGGCGCTCCGGCGGCGTTCGTCCCGCCGGAGAAGGCCCGCGACTTCCGCGCCTTCGCGGACTGGCTGGCGGATCGGGGATCGATCACCGGGACGTCGGGCTCGAGCCCGGCGACGAAGGACGCGCCATATCTCGTCACGGTGTCGCCGGGGGGCGAGGATCGCCTCGCTCCCCGGTACACCCTGCTCGGCTCTTCGGGCAGAACTTCCGCTGGTTCAACGGGGGCGGCACCTGGTACGCCTACCAGTCGGGGCAGAGCGGCATGGCGGGCGGCGGGTTCGCGGAGGTCCAGGCCGCCCTGGCCGCGTGGAACGCCGACCCGGGCTCGAACCTGTCGCTGGCCTACGGCGGCACCACCACCCGCGCGAGCGGCTTCCGCGCCAACGACGGCACCAACGTCGTCCTCTTCGACGACCCCAACGGGGAGATCACCGGCAGCTTCAGTTGCACCTCGGGTGGGGTCCTGGCGATCGGCGGCTTCAGCGGCGTGGCCGGCACCGCGACCTTCGGCGGCAAGACCTCTGGCGATCGTCGAGGGCGAGGTGGTGACCCAGGACGGGCCGGCTGCTACTTCGGCGGCAACGGCGGCAAGAACGGCGAGCTGATCTTCGCGCACGAGATCGGCCACGCCCTCGGGCTCGGCCACGCCTGCGGCGACAGCGCGTCGCCCTCCTGCGGAGACCCGACGCTCAACGACGCCCTGATGCGGGCCTTCGCCCACAGCGACGGGCGCGGCGCCCGCCTCGGGAGCGACGACCGGGCGGCCATCGGCTACCTCTACGGGACGCCCGTCGAGGAGCCGCCACCTCCGCCGCCGCCACCACCTCCGCCGCCACCACCTCCGCCACCACCACCTCCGCCGGACGATCCACCACCCCCGAGCCCGCCGCCGCCGTCTCCACCTCCGGCGCCCACGCCGCCCGCGGCACCGGGCGATCTCCACGCCGAGGCCAGCACGGCCACGACCGTCGTCCTCTCCTGGACCGATCGGTCGAGCGGCACCGCGTCGGTCCACGTCGAGGTCAAGACCGGCGCCGCCTTCACCGAGGCGAGGGTGGTGCCGGCGGGCACCTCCGAAACCACCTTCACCGGTCTCGAGAGCGGGCGGACCTACCTCTTCCGGGTCCGCGCGCAGACCTGGCCGGCTATTCGGCCTACACCGCGCCGGTGAGCGTGACGACCTCCGAGCCGCCGCCCCCTCCGCCACCGCCGGGCACCCTGACTGCAGCCCAGGTGGCGTGCGACGCCGGCCGGCTTGCCGGCCTGCTCGACCGCCTCGCCGCGACCGCGCCGGTTGGGGGTGGCGGCACCGGCGTCAACCTCGGCTTCACCGGCACCGGCGACTTCGCGGGCGTGGCCTACACCCTGGCCGCCTCCGCCGCGTCCGAGCGCCACCTCGCCTTCTCGACCAACCCGGAGGAGACGACCCTCTGCGCGACCGAGCGACCACTCGCGACGTGAGCCTCACCCGCAACCACCTGGCCTCCGACCTGGTGGCGGCGGACGACCCCGGCCGGCTCCGGCTGACCCTCAACCCGACCCTCTCCGCGACCCCCGACCCGGCCGGCCTGCTGGTGATCGAGAACGTGGAGCGGGCGGCCGAGCTGGCGAGCGCGGCACGCCCGGCCGCGGGCTCGGGCCCCTAGTAGCTCCCCTGGTCCGTCTTTCTGCTCTGCCTGGGCTGGCGGTTGGATTCCGCCATGAGCCAGACGGAACTCTCGCTGGCGCTGGCCTGGGGCTTGAAAGTGACGGGCATCGTGCTGCTGCCGCTGGAACTGATTCGGCACGTCTGTCGAGGTCACGGCCTGGGGCAAGACCATTTCGGCTGGCCGGAAGCCGGCTTGAAAGCGATCCGCCGGCGCCTGCGCTGGTTCATGCTGATCGGGTTGCCGCTGACGCTGGCCGCGGCCGCCACCCACACGCTCGATAACGAGCGCTGGAAAGATTCTCTCGGGCGCATGTTGTTTATCGGCGCCATGCTGCTGCTGGCGGTCTTCATTCAGCGCATCTTCGATCCCTTCGGCGGCATCCTGCAAGCGTTTCTGGGCAGCCGCGAAGTCTCACGCCGCCGCACGCACTACCTTTTACTGCCGCCGTTGATCGTCTTGCCCTTGTTGCTGGCCGGGCTGGCGACGATCGGCTATTACTACACCGCGGAACAACTGGCCGCGCGGCTGCAGGTCACAGCCTGGCTGCTGGTGGCGCTGTTGATCGCCGGCTCGTTGGCCATGCGCTGGGTGTTGGTGTCGCGGCGGCGGCTGGCGATCAGTCAGGCCCGGCTACGGCGGGCCGCGGCGCAGGCCGCAGCGCAAGCGGCGGAATCAAGCGACCTGCCGGCGCCGCCCGCCCTCGCCGAGGAAACGCTCGATCTCACGGTCGTCAACGCCCAGACGAGGCGCATCGTGGAAACGGCGGTCGTGGCCGCCTTGCTCGTCGGATTGTGGGGCATCTGGGCCGACGTCCTGCCTGCCTCGTCGATCTTGAACTGGGAGTTATGGTCCGTCACCGATGGCGACGGGACGAAATGGATCAAAGTCTCGCACGTGCTGCTGGCTTGCATTTCCTTCGTCGTCATGGTCATTGCCGGCCGCAATATCCCCGGCTTGCTCGAAATCTCTTTGCTGCAACGGCTGCCGCTGGAACCGGCCACGCGGTATGCCATTACCACGTTGTCTCGCTATGCCATCACGGTGTTGGGCGTAATCGCCATCTGCGGCGTGTTGGGCATCACCTGGGAGAAGGTTCACTGGCTGATCGCGGCGGTCAGCGTCGGTCTCGGCTTCGGATTGCAGGAAATCTTCGCGAATTTTGTCTCGGGTCTGATCATTTTGTTTGAGCACCCGATTCGCGTCGGCGACATCGTTACGGTGGGCGACGTCAGCGGCGTGGTCTCGCGAATTCGCATGCGCGCCACGATGATCGTCGATTGGGACCGCAAGGAGCTGATCGTGCCGAACAAGGAGTTCATCACCGGCCGCGTGCTTAACTGGACGCTGTCGGACCAGATGAACCGCATCGTCGTCAACGTCGGCGTGGCTTACGGCTCCGACGTCGCCAAGGTGCGAGACCTGCTTCTCACAATCGCACGCAAGCATGAATTGATCATGACGGATCCCGCTCCCATGGCCGGTTTCGAAGGCTTTGGCGACAGTTCGCTGAACTTCGTGCTGAGATGCTATCTGACGAGCCTGGAACACCGCCTGGAAGTGATTCACGAACTCCACTCCCAAATTCATAACGCGTTCCAGGCGGAAGGCATCGAAATCCCCTTCCCGCAGCGCGATCTCACCATCCGCTACCTCGACGCGGCCGGGTCGCAGACCGTTCCCATGTCCGGTGGGGCAAAAGCCGAGCCAGGCGCCAAACGGCACGCTTGATCCGCCTGGATTTCACGTCCTCTGCCAGGAAGTACGGCGGCGCCACTCCGCCCTTCAAGGGGGCCGCACCCGCAGAAACCGCCGCAAGCGTCGAGCGAGCATACATGCTTGCTCGCCAACAACTTCCAAGCCGGCGCAATGCATTCGGGTCGCTCAGGCTACGCCCCCGGCGCAAAGTTGTATAATGGCGTAGAGATTTCGGCGAACGGGCCGACTCAGACCGTGAGATTCCGAGGGGAGCGATCGATGCCGCAACGATCCGCTGTCGTGCGTACCGCAGTGCTGGCATGCATTTGCCTGGCGGCCGGCGCGCAGGCGCTGCAAGCCGCCAATTTCAACGTCGCTCAGGCTCGCAAGAGCGTGGTCTTCATTCGCCGCATCACGCCCGGCCGAGAAACGGCGTTGGGATCCGGCTTTCTGGTCTCGTCCGACGGCCTGATCTATACCAGCCGCCACGTGATCGAGTCGACCGACCGCACGGCCCAAGGGACGCTGATCCTGGTCGGCGTGCCTTCCGCCGCCGACCCGGACGACCTCGATTGGTTCAAAGCGGCGGTCGCCTATCGCCCTGACGACGACAAACTCGATTTCGCCATTCTCAAGATCGCGGCGCAGCAAGGACTATGCGCCGTTTTCTGCCCTGCCGTTGTCGCTGGACAAGCTCGAGCTCGGCGCCGACGTTGCGGTCATCGGCTACCCGTACATTCGCGAAAACGAAGCCGTGCTGTCTTTCAACAAGGGGAGCATCTCGGCGACCCGCGTGCATTTCAGCGGCCGCACCTATTATCAAACCGACGCCGCCGTCAACCATGGCAACTCGGGCGGCCCGCTGCTGAACGAGCGCGGCGAGGCCGTCGGCATCATCACGCTGAAGGAAGTGAACGCCGAGAACATTGGCTTTGCCTTGTATCTCAAAGAAGCAAGCGCCGCCATTGCCGCGGCCGCGCCCAAGATCGCCGCGCTCGAAGTGCGTCCCGGACCGATCCAACTCAGCGATCTGCGATTGCCGACCACGATTCATCCGATCGCAGCCGCCTGGCACGTGGACGCCGGCAGACCGCAAGAGAAGAAAGGCGAACTTGCGCTCGACGGGCACGGCGGTCCCTACTGGGTGACCAGCCGTCAGCCGCTGCCTGCGGATTTTCAATTGGTCATTCCCTGCGCACTGGAATACTTGCAGGGTTCGCAGTCCATCGACGTCAGCCACAAGACGAGCCTGCGCAACCTGTATGTGCGGTTCAACACCGCCGACACTTCTTCGCCCATTTGGGAACGCAAGGGCTATCAGGTGCAGTTCGGCCACAAGCTCCTGGCGCTGTTCAAAAATGGCAAGCTGATCAAGACCGTGTCCGAAGGAAACGAGCAGGCCAAGCCGTTCCGGCTCTCGATTACCAAGCGTCAGAACCGCATCCAGGTGGCCATCGACGGACGCACGCTGATCGATTACCGCGACCCGGATCCGCTGACCTCCAACCAGCGCTTCTCGATCGGCGGCTATCTCTCCAAGCTGCACCTGGGCGCCGTAACCGCCATCAAGCTCGACGGCCCAGCCCGGCCAGCGGGCCAACCGCAGCAAGCAAGCGCGGTTGAAAAGTAGCGGCTGCGAGTGTCGCCTCCACCAAACCAAGCTGGAGAAGATAGGTCAATGGAGACGGCCTTAGGCTCGATTCCCTGGCCCTGCTCCGCCATCGTCTCGTCCGCTCGTTCTTGCTCGAGGACAAAATCGCCATCGCCGTAGAGCAGGCCGCCGGGAATCGGCCGGCCGTCGTCGTCGTCCAGATCGGGGCCAATGCTGTAGAGCCGATAGCCGGCGCCCACGCGCTCATACTTGGGCGAGCCGCCGCTGTAAGGATCGTTGGGTAGGCGGCGGAGCAACTCCGGAGCGAGTTGCTCCAAACGTTCGGGCGGCTGGCCTCGTCCCGCCTCATAAAGCCGCACCGCCAGCGCGTAAATCAGCAGACGCAGCTTGCTGGAAGCGGTCTTCGGAACGTTGGCTGCTGCTTGCAGGTAGTCGCCTTGCGCTCGGCAGGAGAGCCGCCCCGGCCAGCCGTTCACGCGCCGTTGCCAGATGTCCTCTCGCGTCTGCACTTCCTGCAGGCTATCCCGTTCGGCATCGAGTCGTTGCAGCTCGGCCAAGACCCGGCGAGTCGTTTCCGCCGAGAGAGAACTTCTCACAGTACTTAACTTGAAGTCGCCATGGTGCTCAACGGCAGCGCCGATAAGCATGTGAATGAGCAAGCCGCCTTCGTCGATAACTCGGGCCAGGCGGATCGTATCCAGGTAGCACTGTGCTGCAGCCTCAGTTTTTTTGTCGAGCGCGTTAAGGTCGCCTTCGAGGACGAATGCTCGGGACAACTGCCGCAGGTCGCTGAATTGCTTCACGCCTAAGTCGTTCGCTTCATAATCGACCGGAACAATATGGGGCAGTCCGAGCGCCGCACGAGCCGCATCCAGGAGTTTGCGATTGGCATTGACGAACGCGCGCAATTCGTCCTCGGTGGCGGTCTCGCTTGGTAGCGTGGCTGTTTGCTTGAGTTCGCCCCCCAGCCTCGCCAAAATGTCGTAACCATTGGGCGCCGGCATTTCATGGGCGGGGGCTGACGGCGGAAAGAGGATTTCAAGATAGGCCTTCAACGGCAGCAGTAGTGAGGGCGCCAACGCCGCGGACGCTGCAAGTTGATACCGATGGCGCTTGCTAGAGCCCGCCGATCTCGGAGCCAAAGACGCTGCAACAGGCAATTGCAGCACTCCTTGCAGCCAGCCGCTCGACTGCAGCAGCCGCTCGACTGCAGCAGCCGCAGCCACAAAACGATCAGTACTGCCGATGAGCCAATCACGGCTGGAACAAACCACGCTGGCGGCGCCGGAACGCCCAGCAGGGTATCGGCGGCAAACAACTCTTCTCTCAGTTCGTCAGGCGCCTCGATCGCTCGCACGACGAAGCTGACGCCCACTGTAACGGCGAGCAGTACGCTCCATCGCAACCAGTGCAAGCGGCGTCCCAACGCCGCCCCCGTCGCTGCAAGGCTGAGCATGCCAAGACCGGCGCCCGCTATCAGGTAGCTCGGCCACAATTCGTGATGCTTTTCGGGCAAGTAGACCGCGAGGCAGGAAATCGCCGCCGACGCAAGCGTGATCAGGAATAGGTCGAGCAGCGAAAAGCAATGCCTGCAGCTCGGTCCGGTGCTCTTCGCCGCCGCCGGCAACGGCAAGCGCAGCTCGCCGTTTGCTTGTCTTCATCGAGCGGGTCCGACTCGCCGCGTCCAGAGCGGCGCGGCTGCGGTCAGCGTTTGAGTGAGGAACACAACCGCCAAGTCGAAGGCAGGCACGGGAATAAAGGCGCCGACTGACGCCGCGACCGCCACCGCGCAGGCAAAAAAATGCACCGGCGCTGCGCCCAGCCCAAGCCAAATCGCCAGCAGGCCGTAAAGCGAAACAGCAGACGCAGCGAGCAAGGCAAGCAAGATAGGTTAGTCATGCGGGCGGAATCGCAGCATGGAGCAGTTCATTTTTTCAGGACGAGTGTCTGGTGATCCAGCCAGCAGTAGCCAGTCCAGTAGCAGACAGTCAGCTAATTTCATTGATAGACGACTCGTCGTTTCGGATCCAGTCGCCAATTCGCACAGCCGTCGCTTTGGCTGTGGCTGCTCGCGAAACGTAGCAATTGGATTCGAGCCATGACCCTAGAGGCCCACAGTTCAGCACAACGCGCCCGCCCGACCAACGCCGAGCGGAGAACTGGCTACGCACCCGCATGTCGATTGCAAATACGCACATCTCCTTTATCGCCAGGCAGGCCAACCGGAAAAGGATAACTGCCGGTATTCATCACCGTCCTGACATTACGCTCGCTCTCGATTAGCCATCGTACCACGCCTTCATCACGGCGTTACTCAGCACGTCCGTTTGCCCGCACTCGCTGAGCCGTGTCATTTCTGCTTGTGCTCGTTCTCCCATTGACGCTAACATGCTATGGAGCCACGCCATTTCATCGGGCGGTATCTCCCCGTCAAGCTTCTGGGCAATCTCGGCCAGACGCTTGCAAGCAGCGACAATGATCGTCGCCTGTGCGGTCGCCGTTGTCTGGTCGACGACCTTTCCGAAGGCCTCGTCGAGTTCGTTAAATCCCGCCATGATTTCGTTTATCAGTGTTTCGGCAGATTCACTTTGCACGGCATTGACTCCGAAGAACTTGGGGTATGCTCGCAGGCTGACTTGGAGCAGGCATCAAGGCTATCCTAACTGACGCGGATGCCAGATATCGAAAACAGCGGCACGGGCCCGCTGCACTGCGCGAGGCTAGGCGTCCGGGCTCGTATGCGTGAGCCCAGACGACGATACCGCTGACTATCGCCGTCGGCAAGCCAAACGATCAGAACCCCAAACTGAGCGAAATGAGAGGCCAGCCGACAGCAGCGCGGGAGTTTTCTCGGCGCCAATTGCGTCTACAACCGCCATCAGCACGCCGCACCCGAAGCCGACGCACGCGATCACGGCGACGCAGGAGGCACTACAACGGAGAGCGGCCAGGGTGCGGTGGTACATCCAGCGCCCTAACGTAAAGCATTTGACCGTGGCGTCACCCGGCCATAACCGATAAAACGCCGTTGAGATTAACCGCGGAGCTCACTGCGGCACGCGGCTTGCGATTTGTGAGCTGCATCAGCTCAGCGCTAAATCCCCGGCCTCGCGGGAAAAGGGGCGAATCCGTTAAGGCGATCGCCGCGCTATTGAGGCTGGTGCGCGAGCATCGCCTGGCTTCCGATGGTGCTTGCGACTTGCCTTGAAAGTCGTCAAAACAGGAGGAGCGTGAAAGCGCGATCGAGGGCTTAAGGGAGAGCCGTCCCATGGAGCAACGAATGACCATCAATCGGCAAGGTCGATCTCACCGTAAGGTCGACCGTGCCGCCGTTGCTCGTCCTTGTCTTAGCTGTCCTGTTCGCCGGGAACAATCCAGCCAAGGCGGCCGAGAGCAACGACAAACAATCCGACTCCTGCGTCGTTCGCTTGGAATTGCCGCCCGAAACGAAAGTCACAGTCGACAAGCGGGACTATGGAACCTCGCGAAAGCTGACCTTCGAAAAGTTGGAGCAAGGCAAGGCGTACCAGGCGAAGCTGCAGATAACCACGCCGAACGGCGGCCTGGGAGAGCTTCTCATCCGTATTCGTGCCGGCGTCGAGCTTGAGCTGACGCTCGACGATTTCATAGACGAAGCCAACGCTCAGGCCGTCTGGCGTCATCCCGCGTCGGCGACGCGAGCCGCGACCGCCGCGTTTTCACCCGACGGCAAATACGTCGCGGTGATTGCGAGCGATGATAAGCAGCGCTGCTGTTCGATGTGAGCAGCGGAGAACTTGTTCGCCGCCTTCAGGGACACGAGCAACGCATCCGCGGCATCGCGTTTTCTCCCACCGGCCGGCTGCTGGCGACGTGCGGAGAAGACAACTCGATCCGCATTTGGAAGGTTGCCGACGGCAAGCTCGCCCGTCAGATTTCGCCGCCTGAGCATCCCCAGCGAGCGCCTGCGCCCATGGCGCCGTATCGCCCGCTGCCGCCCTTCAGAATCTGGGAGAGGGCATTGCCGCCGGAATCGGCGAGGCTCTCGACCAGGCCTTTGTCGAGCCGCTCCGCCGAAGACTTTCTCAGGTGCATTCGTCGTTTTCTCACCCGACGGACGATACCTGCTCAGCGGACAATACGACGGCTCGGTCCGCCTTTGGGAGACCAGCAGCGGCAGGCAGCGACGGCAGTTTTGCGGACCGACCGTCAGATACACGAACACGATGTTTCCGGAGATCAATACGGCGGCCTTTTCTCCCGATGGTCGACAGGTCGTGGCGGCCGATGAGCGAGGCTACGTCCGCGTTTGGGATACGGAAACAGGCCGCCAACGGCTGCGTATTCGGGCCGACGAGCGCGACGCCCTCTCCGCGCAGTTCTTGCCCGGCGGGAGTACATCCTGACAGTGGGCGCCGATGATGTGGCTCGCATCTGGGACGCCCGCAGCGGCAAGCATTTGCACCTGCTTTATCCGGGCGATTCTGGGAAGATTCGAGTCGCGTGCTTCGCCCCCAGCGGTCTCGTATTGACGCTTGGCGACGACACGGCTGTGCGCCAGTGGAATCCCGCCAGCGGCGAGGAAACCAGCGCGTCTGTCGGTTGGGCTCTCGTTTTTTTCCAAGAATCTGCTCATTGCCGGCCCGTCGGGCGACTCGATCCTGACGGATGGACTGCTGGGATATCAGACCCGCAGCTCCAAGACCGGCCGCGTCAGGCGGCGTTTTCACGAGACCGACGACTGACAGCCAGGAGCGTACGGCCAAGGCGCCGCATTAGCTGGATGCCGCCCGCGGAGCTCCAGGGCGCGGCAGCGTCTCACCGGTTGCTGGAATACGTCGGGCGCCGGAACGCGCACACGGAACTCACCCGCATAAGATGCGTCGGGCAACTGTCACCGGCAGACGGGAACTTAAGAGACGAAAAAGCTTAACCCCTGAAATTGCTTCGTTTTCCGGAACGCTTTGGGTTGGGTTAGAGTCTCTTTGACACCCACAGTTTGTATTGCCACGCGACCACCCGTCCAACGCCGAGCGGAAAACGGCTGCGCTCCGCAGCGGGCATCGACCGAATGTCGACTGCAAATCTACACCTTCCCGGATTGCACCGCGAACGGGAGATGGATGCGTGTCTTGAATCGTCCGGAGATAACACGATCGCTCGGCAATGGTTTGGGGGAGCGGAGCAATCGCGGTGCTCCGAGTCGGTGATCATCCCGCTTAGTTTCGCCCAAAAGCTGGGGTGTACTCATTCGCCATCGGGACGGTTAAGATGGCGGACATGCCTGCGCACGAATTGTCTCCGAATCATTCGCCGTACGGACGGCGAGACTTCGCCACCACGCGTTGGAGCCTGGTGCTGGCGGCTCGGCGTCTTTCGACGCCCGGTTCGCGAGAGGCGCTGGCGGCGCTGTGCGCGGCCTATTGGAGCCCGCTTTACGCCTATGTCCGGCGTCGCGGTTTTCAGGCTGCCGAGGCGCAAGACGTGACCCAGGATTTCTTTGCCCGACTGCTGGAAAAGCAGTCGCTGGAGAAGGTGAATAGCAACAAAGGGCGGTTTCGCGCGTTCCTGCTGGCTTCGCTGAAGAACCATCTTGCCAACTTCCGCCGCGACGAGTGCGCCGAAAGCGGCGCCCGAGCGGCGGGCTGCTGCCGCTCGATTTCGCCGCCGCCGAACAACGGTACAACCAGGAGCCGGTCGACCGATTCACGCCGGAAAAACTCTTTGAGCGTCGCTGGGCGCTGGCCCTGCTGGAACAAACGCTTCAGCGTCTGCAGGGCGAGTACAAAAAGTCCGGCAAGGCGGCGTTGTTCGAACGCCTGAAGGAGTTTCTGACGGCTGACCGCGAGAAGGTTTCTTACGCCGAGACCGCCGGGGATCTGGATTTGAGCGAGGGCGCCGTCAAAGTCGCCGTTCACCGCCTGCGCCGCCGCTACCGCGAGTTGCTGCGCCGCGAAGTTGCACAAACTGTGGCGAGCCCCGACGAACTCGAAGAGGAGCTGCGATCGTTGTTTCTGGCCCTGGGTTGAAGTTTTTGCAGTAACCTTTCGGGGCGAACCGGTTTGAACTCTCTAGAGAGCCTTTGACATGCTGAAACCGTCTCTGGAGTTCAAGCCGATGGAGCCACCACGCGTCTGCCCGCAATGCCATTGCGAGTTGCCGGCCGACTCGCCGCAGGGCATCTGTCCCAAGTGCCTGTTGGCGACCGGCCTGGCCAGCCAGTCGGGGATCGGCTCCGGCGCCGCTTCGACGGAGGCGCTGCACCGCGCCGCATTTGAGCCGCCCGCGCTCGAAGAGCTTGCCAGGCTGTTTCCACAATTGGAAATTCTGGAGCTGGTCGGCCGCGGCGGCATGGGGGCGGTCTACAAGGCGCGGCAGAGGCAGCTCGATCGCCTGGTGGCGCTGAAGATCCTGCCGCCGGACTCGGCCCGCGACCCGGCCTTCGCCGAGCGTTTCACGCGCGAAGCCCGCACACTGGCCCGGCTGTATCACCCGCACATCGTGGCCGTCTACGATTTCGGCCAGGTCGGCGACGTGCTGCTACTTCGTCATGGAGTACGTCGACGGCGTGAATCTGCGGCAAGCCATGCGCGCCGGCCAGCCTGACGCCGCAGGCAAGCACTGGCCATCGTGCCGCAGATCTGCGACGCGCTGCAATACGCCCACGACGCACGGCGTCGTGCACCGCGACATCAAGCCCGAGAACATCCTGCTCGAATCGCCAGGGCAGGTGAAGATCGCCGACTTCGGCCTGGCCAAGCTGCTGGGCCAGGCCCCGAGCGAGCTCACGCTGACCGGCAGCCGGCAGGTCGATGGGCACGCCGCACTACATGGCGCCCGAGCAGATCGAGAACCCGCAACGGTCGACCATCGGGCCGATATCTATCGCTCGGCGTGGTGTTCTACGAAATGCTGACGGGCGAGCTGCCGATCGGCCGATTTCTGCCGCCATCGGCCAAGGGAGACGTCGATGCGCGGCTGGACGACGTCGTCAATAAGACGCTGGAGAAAGAGCCGGCTCGCCGCTACCAGCAGGCCAGCGACATTAAGACCGACGTCGACGGCATCAACGCCCCGGCGCCCGACTCTTACGTCTTTCGCTGGGCCAACCGCCTGACGCGCAGCCGCCTGCTGCGGCGCGTGCTCGTCGAAATCGCCGCGGTGGTCGTGCTGATCAAGAAGCTTGCGGCCCCGACCACGGCTCGCGTAAGGGCCTGGCTGACGGCGATCCGAGCGAGATTCCGCTCGCCGCAGGTTTTTGAACAGCCCGCGGCCGCGACTCATATATCCCCTTGGCCGCAGTGGGCCGCCGAGTGCCGTCGCTGGGCGGTGCGCTCGCTGAAGCTCGTGTTGTTCAGCGCATACCTGTTTTGCTTGTGGCGATTCTTTTCCGTTGGCGGTACGGAGGCCACCGGCCGGCATGGGGGCGTTCCGGAGTACGTCCACACCGTCGGAGCGCCGGCGCCTTGGTTCATAGCCGAAAACCAACATTCGACAGGTTGGAACTGCAGCCTGCGGCTCTCATCGCCGGCCTGGCTGATGCTTGGTTGCGGCGTGTTGAGCTACTACATCTTATTGGCGCATTCGCGCGGCCGAGTTCGGAGGCCGGGGGCGGATCCGCCTGCTTGCCGGGCCGGTCCTGAACGTGCTGTTCTGGCTGTTCGTCGCTTTTGTAGCGATCGGTTCCGGCGCCAGTTCCGCATCGCACGAGGACATCATGCGGTTGCCGTTCGGACTGAGCATTTTCTAGGAGCACCCACAAATGAGCAGCGAGTTCTGCGAACCAACGAACATCCTGCGACTTGTGTGGGACGATACGAACGAGCTGATTGCTGTTGTGCGGCAGGATGCCGACCAGGGCGAAATCGCGGAACTTGTAAAAACTGACCGAGTAACCGGCAATCGCCAAACCTGCCGGCTGAACGCGTGGCATCCGCTGCACATCGCCGGGCTGGCACGAGCATCCGATCGACACGTGCTGGTCGGCATTCGCAATTCGGTCGTCTGCGTCGACATAGAAAAGATGCAGGAAACGTGCCGCACGGCGGAAGTCGACTCCCCGGACGCAGCGGACGCGGTTGACGGAGAGACGTTGTGTCGACACGGGTTCGCATTCGATGCCGAGCGTCGCATGCTCTCCGTGCTGTGCTGCTACTACGATGAAGCGGCGCTGTATCGTTATCGGCTGGATAAGCCATGCCGGAAGTTCACGCTAAAAAGTCGGCGCCCGGTAGGAAGCGGGCGCCCTCGCGGCGCCGGCGACCTGCTCGGCGCGGCGGGGATTTGCCTGCGTCCGAAGAGCGGCGACGTGGTCGCGGTGTTTTCACTGGATAGTATCTTGTTGGGGCCTGAAGATCGCCCGCCGCAGGCCGGCGCCGCAGAGGCTGCGGCTCCGCTTCCCGTGTCCGCGCGGCTCTGTTGGCTCGCCGTGTTCTCCGATCGAGCGGATACATGGATCGAAGTCTTATCCCAGGTGGATGACGACTTCATCGAGGTTCGAACGTCTGATCTGCCAGATTGGGAGCCCGTCCCGGTCGCCGTAGACGAGCATCGCTTTGCCTTTTCTACGCCGACGGGCAAGATCCTGCTGACCGACGTTGAGACCGGTGACACCGTGCGTCTCGGCGAACTGCAGCAGACGGTCAAATTCCTTGCCTGGGATGCCGCCGTCGCGGCGATTCAGGCCGATCTGGCGGATGGCAGCCGCGCGAGCATTCCGGTAACGGCGGAGTACCTGCCGACCGGCGGTAAGGCGGGGCCCCACAAGACGATCGTCCGTCCCCGCAAACGGAAGCGCCATCAGCCGCCGCAAGCAGAACTGCTGGAACCCGCTTTTCCTCTGAGCTGGTCAACGGCGCGGCCGGTTGCGATCACGCCCGACGGGACGTATGCCGTCGCCGGACGATGCGTGATCCATGTTTGCGATCAGCGGTCCGTGTGCGTACTTCCGCATCATTGGGAGAATATTCGTCAGGCGGCCATCACCAAGGACGGCGGTCGGATCTTTACCACCGATGGCACGGTTCGCATGTTCGACGGACGAACCGGGGAGCAGATCTTCGAACTTGGAGCCGGAGGCGTGTTTGCGCTCAGCCCCGACGAGACCCAACTCGCCGTAGCCGGCAATCGCCACGTGAGTCTCTGGGACCTGAATACGGGCCGCGAGTCGCTGACGCTGCCGCTGAAGGATGCCGGCGCCCTGGTCTGGAGCCCTGAGGGCAAATGGTTGGCCATCGGCGGCGCCGGCATGGCGATTGTCGCCAATCCCAAGGGCGGGCTGATAGGAGTGGGCGGGGAGATTGTCGAGCTTTGGAATCTTGCGCGCAAGAGTGTTTCGCAAAGCTGGAGGGACACGCCAGGCGGGTCACTACTCTGTCGTGGCCGCGTGAGGGTCGCACGCTCGTCTCCGGCGATTCCGACGGATCCATCCGAGTGTGGAATGTCGACAATTGGGAGTGCGCGGGCGTGATCCAAACGCCCGAAGGCTGTCTTTACGACATGGCGGTGACCGACGACGGTTCACGCATCGTGTCGGCCGCGGCCAAAAGCAACGGCGAGGACATTGACATTGCCCGGATTTGGGACGCCTCGACTAACAAGGAGATCACGGCGCTAAAGGGGCAAAACCAGGAGCTGAGCAAGCTGCGCGGATGCATCGCGGTGACCGATGACTCGCGAATTCTGCTTGCCGATTGCAACACGTTGCGACTTTGCGACATGGCGACTGGCAAGACGATCGCCGAGTTGGGCGAGCGCTGGGGACCGCGCGTGGCTTACATGGACCTGTCGCCAAACGGTCGCTGGCTTGCCACGTGGTGTTGGGACCGCTTGCGCACTGTCCAGGCGGACGATGAGGCGGGGAGCCGCCCGGCAGTCCAATTCGATCAGACGGTTCGCCTGTGGGACCTGAGCACGCGGAAGCGCGTCGCGTTGGTGGAGACAACCGGTTTCGATGTTCCCCAACATCGACCAATCGTATCGTGCGATGGAAGCCTGATTGCCGTCTGCTGCGACGCACAGTCTGTTGCCATCTGGGAGTCGTCCACGCAAACGCGACGGGCCCATCTTCCGATGTCCACGGCGCGACTCAGAACAATGGCCTTCAGCGATGATGCGCACTTTTTAGCAACCGGCGACTACGACAAGTCGATTTGCGTCTGGGATGCCTCGACGGGCGCCCAAATTACGTCTTTCACGGGACACGCCGGACCGGTTACCTGCCTGGCCTTCTCCCGCGACGGGCAGCGATTGCTTTCGGGCTCCTGCGACAACTCCGTCCGTCTGTGGGACTGGAAGAATGCCCAGTGCCTGAAGATCTTCCAGGGGCATAGCGAGGAGATTACGAGCGTGGCGATGACCGCCGATGGGCGGCACATCATTTCCAGTTCGCAAGACAAAACGATCCGCATCTGGAACTCCAGCACCGGAAAGTGCGACCAGATTCTCGACGGTCCGGCCAATTGGCATTGCACGAAGTTATTGTTGACTGCGAACGACAAGCTCCTGGTTGCCAAGCATGAATACGAGATCTGGCTTTGGGACCTCGCCACGGGCGAGCCGCTCTTATCGATACCCGCGCTATCTCGTCGGGTCGGCGTCGACGCCGACGGCCATGTGCTGACGACCGTTTACGACTTCATCGTGCAAAGGTGGTCCCTGCGGTCGTAACGCACCGAAGGCATGCCTCTCTCGGACCGCCGGCGAACAACCGAACTGGCGCCGAAACCGCATAGCGCTTGCAAGTACATGAGCGAACGTCCTGAGCCGTGAATGCAACAGTTTCAATTGGGTTTCCGGCCCCGTCGACAACGCGTCCAGCGCCCCGTACGATTGTGCCAGCTTCGGCAGTCACGGCAACGAATGCGACGACCGCAGACGGACTCGCCCAGAAATGCAGGGCGTGCAGTCAACGACGTTGCATGCAGCACTGTTTAAACTTCTTGCCGCTCCCACATGGGCACGGCGAGTTTCGCCCAATTTGGGGGGAACGAGTGTCGTTCGCAAGGCGCTGTTGTCCGATTGCCTGCTCGGACTGCTCTTGGTACTGAACGTGCGATGAGGAGCCTCCGCTCAGGCACGCACGAATCAGCGGGGCAGGATCAAAGTAGCCGTCACTGTCAGGCGTGATTGCCGCGGACAATTTCTTCGTCAAGGCATCACGTTGATTTGCCGGAAGCACGCCCGCAGGCAGCGCCGCTCCTCCTGTCATTGAGAACCCTTCGTGGTGCAACAACCGCGACGCCAAGACCAATCCCGGTTCAGCGCTACTGCCAAAGCCCATATCCACTACAAGCAAGGCTTCCTGGGTCAGCAAGTCACGCACGATCACGCCCAGACCACGCTCAACGGATTCCACGACGAACAGCGAGTAGATCGCGTGTTGCATGGCTCGAAGGCAAGTCATCTCATCCGATTCTGGATCGGGCAGAGAGTCGATCAGGTATTGCTCGACGGCATTGCGTCCGTTTCGCCGTACATCGTAAAGGCAGTAGTCCATCAATACCGAGGCTTCATCCTCAGTATTGAACACCAAGACGCCGCCTTGAAGAATTCCCAACTTTCTTCCGCCCTCGTTGAGAACATCCTTGGAAAGCCGTTCCACCAACCTGTTATTGAGAGCCCGACCGGCCGTCCGCAAGCGTTGGTAGCGAGAGATAATTTCATGACGCTGTGCGGCCGATAGCGCATCACGGTGACTTCGAATCAGATCAGTCGGGTTCATGGCGACAGACTCCTTTCATTTTCGTCTTGGCAGGCCGGGGGCGGCCTGACAATGATTTTACCGATTGTCGGCAAAGGCGAGAACCAGCACGATGTGATTCGGACCCCTCATTTGGCCAACAGCAACCGTTTTGGCCCGCACGACCATGAACGACGCTCTTGCGGTCTTCGCCTTTTTGGCTCAACTTCAACCGGGAGGACAGACGGGAGGACAGAAGACGGGAGGACAGAAGACGGGAGGACAGACACCCACAGTCTAGCGCGACGCGACGGCCTGTGCAGCGCCGAGCGGAAGACTCGCTGCGCGTCCGTAGCGGCCATCGACCGCATATCGATTGCAAGTCTGCGCATTCCCCGATCGCGCCCTTGATCGGAAAAGGATGGGTGTCTCGAATCGCCCTCGGGCGCTTAGTGTCATCGGGCGGTTCAATTGCAGGCGCCGCCGGGACAATTCTCAGGGCGTTTTCACAGGGTCAGCAGGCCGTGACGGCAGACGTTTCGGATCGGACTCGATCCGCTTGAGCACCTCCGCGATGGCTCGTTCGAGCTGTGGATCGCCTCCGGCGATGATGTCTTTCGGAGCGTTCGTGATTTCAATGTCGGGGTCCACGCCGTGTCCTTCGATGATGTATTCGCCGGCGGGCGAATTGGTCGCCTGAAGCGGTACGAACACCTGACCGCCATCGAGGAGCGGGCCCAAGCTGGTAATGCCGACGACGCCGCCCCAGGTGCGCTTGCCGATCAGCGGTCCGAGGCCCGATTGGCGAAAACGGTAGGGAAAGATGTCGCCATCCGACGCTGAGACCTCGTTGATCAGGCAGGCCATGTGGCCGTGGAAGACGGTTGCCGGATAGGTGCCCGGATCGTCGCTCATGCTGCCGAAGCGAGTGCCGAGCAGCTTGGAATCCAGCCGCTCGATGATCCACTGCGAGACGTTTCCGCCGCCGTTGGAACGCACGTCGATCACCAGCCCTGCTTTGCGGATTTGCGGGTAATACCACTTGATGAACTCATAGATCCCGTCGGCGCCCATGTCAGGAATGTGCAGGTAGCCGACTCGCCCAGCGGACGCGGCGGCGACCTTTTCGCGATTCGTTCTGACCCAGTCGAGGTACATCAGCGGTTCTTCAGACGAGATCGGGCGATAGGCGACCTGGCGAGCCCCGTCGAACGTGGGTTGCTTGTTGATGGTCAGCGTCACGAGCTGCGTCTTGTGTTGCAGCAGGCGGTACGGGTTTTCCTTCGCAGTCAATTCTTCGCCGTCGATCGCAAGTACGTATTCGCCAACGGAGACATCCACTCCAACTTCGGTGAGCGGCGAACGGTATTTGTCCTCTTCGTTGCTCCCGGGAAAGATCCTGGCGATGCGGTAGCGGCCGGCCTTTGCGTCGAGTTCGAAGCGTGCGCCCGGCAAGCCGACTTGCGGGCGGGTCGGGACCTCGAAATCGCCTCCTTGGATATAGCAGTGCCCGGCGCTCAGTTCGGAGACCATCTCGCTCAAGATATAAGTCAGGTCGGAACGGTGGCCGACATGCGGCAGAAGTGCGCGATACTGCTCGCCAATCGCTTTCCAATCGTAGCCGTGCATGTTGCGCACGTAGAAAAAGTCGCGGTAGCGCCGCCACACCTCTTCAAAGATCTCGGCCCATTCCTCGGCCGGAACGCGATCGACCATCAGGTCTTTCGTCGCGACGGCCTTCTGCTCTGCGGCTTTCGGTTTCACGTCCTTCAGGCTGAAGCCGGATTTGCTGCGGATGAGCACTTTCGAGCCGTCGGATGAGACCGCATAACCGCTCAGGTCGTCGGCCAGTGTTGAGGCTTCGCGCTTGGTCAGGTCGAAGATTTGGAGCGTCGTCTTTTGCGCACTGTTGCGGCCATAAAACGGTGCGCTGCGCACGGAGTAGAGCAGATGGCCATTGACGGCAACCAGACCGCTCAGGTTGTCCGCTTCAATCGGGACTGCGCACGACACGGTTGGCGAGTCCCTCAAAATCGATCTTCGTCGCCGATTCTTCAGCGGAAGCCGCGGCGGGCTTGTCGCCGGAGTCGTCGTTCTGGCCGCTTCCCTGGGCCGCGGGTTGCTGATCGTCAGCGGTTCTCTTCTCTGCTTCCTGCGGCTCCTTTTCCCCTGCGTCTCGTTTCGGCTTTTGCTGCTCGCCTGGCTTTGTGACGGTGACCTCGTCGTTTTGCGGCGGAAACAGATTCTTCACATCTTTGCGCAGCGCGAGGCCAAAGATGCCGACATCGCGATTGCCGGCAAAATTCCATTCGACCGAGCTGATCTGGGGCGCGAATTCGGCGGCGCGACAGGAAGAACAGATAGTCTCCCTGCGGATCCCACGATGGTTCGGAATCATCGGTCATTTCTCCCGTCACACGGCGCAACTGCCTGTCGGCAACGCTCCAGACGTGAATGGAGCCGAATTCATTCGGTTCGAATAGCACAAGCGCCAGATGCTGGCCGCACGGCGACCAGGAGAAATCGCGCAATAGCCCCCGACGTTCATCGGCGACTTCTTGCAGTAATTTGTCGGCCACGGTGAGTACGTAGAGCTTGCCGTACTTGTCGGAGAAGGCGAGCCGCTTCCCGTCCGGCGACCAGCGCAGGCCAAAGAGCATGCTCTCGAACTTGTCGGTCAACGGCTGCGGAGTTCCGGATCCATCCTGATTGATCAGATAGACCTGCTCTTCCCCCGTCAGGTCCGAAATAAACGCAACTTGTGAACCGTCGGGCGACCAGGTCGCGGCTCGATCGTGGGCCTTGGAGGATCGGGTCAGATTGCGCGTCAGGCCCTTGTCGATCGGCGCCGTGAAGACGTCGCCGCGGGCAACGAACAGTGCGCGTTCTCCCTTGGGGCTTAAATCGAATTCCTCAATGTCTTTCTCCGCAGAGTACCGCGACGGTCGCCTGGCCAGGCCATCGTTCGGAACCTGGATGGAGATGGGTTTCTCGTCGCGGGAATGGGTGTCGAAGATCACCAATTCGCCGTTCCGCTCAAAGATGATCCAGCGCTTGTTATCCGAACTGGCCCAGCGCGTATCCCACTGCTTGGAGTGCGTGAGCTGCGTGGTTTCGCCCGTCGCGAGATCGAAGGCAAACAAGTTAAGCGTCCCGTCGCGATCGGAGACAAAATAGATGTTGTCGCCGATCCACATGGGGTCGCGTTCGGTCCGTTTGCTCGCTGCAATCGGGCGAACATCGTTCGACTGCAAATCGAAGACGTAAAGATCCTGAGCCCAACCTCCTTCATAGCGCTTCCAGGTGCGGAAATCGCGGAACAGCGGCGAATACACGATCTTCCGGCCGTCTGGGGAAAAGTCGCCGGCGCCGGATGTGGGCATCGGCAGCTTCGTGGGCAAGCCGCCGTCCAGAGGCACGGTGTACAGCGCCGACTCGACAGCGGCGCCGTCGGCATCGCGCAGCGAGCGAAACAAGACCGCGCCGCCGTCCTGCGTCCAGCCGTAAACCTGGTTATCGTAACCGTGGCGCGGCGCCAGGGGCCCGTGCGCTGGATAGAATGTCAGTTGTTTCGGTTCGCCGCCGATCGAGGAGATGACGTAGACCTGTTCATCACCGTCGTATTGCCCGGTGAACGCGATCCACTTCCCGTCGGGAGAAAACTTGGGAAAGACTTCCTGCCCTCCATGAGCCGTTAATCGCACCGCCGCCCCGCCCGAAGTCGATGCCCGCCAAAGATCGCCGGCATGGCAGAAAACCACCTGGTCCTCATGGATGTCCGGAAACCGCAGCAGCTTGGTTTGAGCATTGCTGGCGCCGCTGGGCAGCAGAGAAAGAAAACCGACGATCCAAATCACGTTTCGCGTCATGGGGCGTTCTAACTGGATAACTGAAGGTTTCCGCGCAAGGAATCGGGTCGGTCAGGTGAATCTCCGGCGATCCGGCTGGCGCGGCAGGTTCAAAACGGCAAGCATCATTCGACTGAGTTTCGCTGTCAAGCAATCGTTTGGAGAAGCCAGACGATTTGCCTCCATGCGGGCCCCACCCTAGAAGCCTTCGGCGCAAATGTGACCAGGCTTGCAACCCGCCGTTCGGTCCCTCCGCAGCTTGCCAGAAGTGGAAGGGGCTGCGGCGTCAAGGAGCGGAAGCGGCGGTCGCTCGCGGGGCGGCGCATTTGCTGCCAAAGCCGGCGCAAGGCGGGCAAGCAGTCGGGCGAAAGGGTTCCGCGTGCGTAGGTGATTTGGGAATAGAGCCGGGCAAGTTCGCGGACGTCGGCGGCAACGTGCGGCGCCGCGGCGCCCAAGTGCGAGGCGAACTCGATCGGCGTTTCATCCGGTCGCCGCGCGGCGTCGCGTTCGAAGGCCCAGGCTTGCAAGGCTTCGAACGTATAGCGGACAAGCTGATCCGGCGATGAACGCGCCGCGGCGCCTGAGGCGAAGGGATCTTGAAACGCCGCGAACGGACGCGGCGGCGGCGGCGCTTCAGCCTGCTCTGCAGCCTTTGGGACCGGCTTGCGGCCGAACAAACCGCTGAAAATCGCCTTGAGCTCTTCCCACAAGTTGCGCAAAAACTCCAATACTTGCCGGCGATATCTTAGAAACCCGTAGAGCGCAGCCGCGGCCATCGCGGCATACATCAGCCAGCGGATCCAGGAAGCCATCGATATCTCGCTCAATCGCGGCAACTGGGGCAGCCTGCGAGACGGCGATTCGCTCGACGCCTCCGGCGCATCCTGACTCTCCTGCTGCGAATCGGAAGCAGGCGGTTGCTCGTGCTGTTGCTCGTGCGCTTGAGATTGGTCGGCGCCGCGGGCGCCGCCCGAAGAACTCTGGCCTTGTTGCGGCGGCTGGTTCTGACCTTGCTGTTGAGCAGACGAGTCGGCGTTGGACTCGGCCGAGTCGTCATGCCGCTCTTCCGGCTTCATCTCGTTTGGCGGACGATCCGGCGAGCTTTCGGTTGGGTTTTGATTCTGCGACGAGTCCCCTTGTCGCTCGCCGGACGCTTGTCCCTGATTGTTTTGTCCCTGCCGGCCTTGTCCCTGTTGCCGTTGTTGATTCTGCGGCGCCTGGGCCTGGCTTTGTTCGCCTTGCGCGTTTTGGCTGGCGCCTTGACCTTGCTGGCTGGAATTCTGCTGACTGGAACTCTGCTGGTTGGCGCCTTCTTGGCTCTGGCCCGATTGACCTTGGTGTTGCTCGGAAGACGGCTGATTCTGTGATGAGGAAGCTTGTTCCCCCGACTGTTGTGCGCCGGATTGCTGGCTGCTCGAAGATTGACTGTCGCCTTGCTGCGGCTGCCCCTGCGAGGATTGCCCCTGAGAAGATTGGCCTTGCTGGGCAGCGCCTTGCTGTCCAGGCGGAGCGTCGGGGGGCGGCGGCGACTGGTCGGTCGGCTTTACCGCTGCGCTGCCCCTGGCCTTCGCCCGGACTGTCGTTCAGCATGGCATGTTGCGAGGCGCCGCGCGTGGGCGAACCGAGCGCGCCCGCAATTAACTCTTCGACCGGATACTCAGGACTCGGCCGCGGAATCAACAACGTCGCGAGCAGCAAGGCGACGATCAGCGCCGCCCCGACGCTCAGCCAGGCGCCGGTCATGGTCAGCGGCATTTCCAACTTTCGCTGCCGCAGATATCGCCGCAGGCCCAGAAAGCTGGTCGTCAATAACAACCCCAATCCGCTGGCCACGTAGGCCATTAGCAGCCAGAAGACATACCGCCGTCGACCGAGATCGCTCGCCGGCACGGAAGCCTGCCCCAAGCCGAATAAAGGCAGCGCGGCCAACGAGAAATAGACCACCCACAAGCCCGGCGCGTGGGGGCGGCGGCGGCGCTCTTCGGGATCTTCGAGCAAGCGCTCCCACCAGTTCTTCTTTTTCTTTCGCCGTTTGCCGTCCGGCGTCTGCTCCTCAGCCGATTCCAGCGTCGCCTGGTCTTTGCCCTGCTGCTCCTTTCCCGCTTCGCTCTCGTCCAAACCGGCAATCTGCAGCAGGCCTTCGCCCGATGCGTCCTGCGAGTCGTCGATCAGCGTACAGTCCCAGGTGAGTTTGTGGGCACACCACCAGACCAGGGCCATCAAGCCCCAGGCGATGAACGGCGAATCGACGAACCGCATCATCGCCAGCGCCACGGCGCCGGCCAGCGCGAGGCCGTAAATGCTGGCTCGTTCGGCGCCCTCCTCCATCGAGATCCGCGCGATCAGCACGGTCCCCAGCACGAACCAGAACATGATCCAGGTCAGCCGCGATTCGTACTGGCCGCGGTAAAAAACTTCGAGCAGGAAGAAGCACAAACTGCCGACCAGCATCATGATCAGCGCCGGACTGAGCGCGATCACGACGTAATCGATGTTCGTCATTTGCGGTCGAGAGCGGGCCATGGCCTTTATCCTAGCACGTTATGCACGCAGATTGCTGCAGTTCCCGTCCGCGGAGTTGTGTCGTCCGGTCCTTTGCATCGGGCGCGTCGCATGCTTGATATCCGATCCCTCAGCGCAGCACATGCTGACCGCAAAGCGCCGACAGGCTGGCTTCATCGCGGACTTGCCGGGCTTCGATTCCTTGCGCCAGTAGCCGGCCGGCGGCGTCCTGATACTCGAACTCTTCGAACGTGATCAATACGGCCACGACGGCATAACCGCGGCGTTTCAGGCTCCCCAGGGCGAACGCCGTTTCCGCGGAAGCGTCGGGCAACACGGCCACCACCGTTGCGTCCCGCGGCAGATGGCTGGCTGCTTCGCCGATCAATTGGGAGAATGTCAATCCGTCGGTCAACTCCACCCGAGCCAGCGTCTCGAGGATCCGCCAGAGCTGCTCCGGGCCTCGGCGCGTCGGCACGGTCAACGGCTGCAGCCGTTCGCTGCGTTCGGTCATGTTGACGTTCTTCTGCGCCGCCGAGCGGCTGCGGAAGTCGTGGGCCCAGCCTTCCTGGCGAATGCGGTCGGCGGCGTCGCGGCCGTTGGTCGTCAGCCCGACTTGCTGGCCCATCAGGTATACCTCGTTGGCCAGCGAGGCGGCCGCCGTCACGGCCAATTCCGAGCGGATCGGCTCATTGCGTTTGGGATACTCCTGTTCGTGAAAGGCCAACACGATCGTCGCACCGGCAATCGTCGAGGGCTCGTAAATCTTGCTGTGCAGCGTGCCGGTGCGGGCGGTCGCTCGCCAATTGACGCGACTGAGCGCATCGCCGGGCTGATACAGCCGCACGCCGGCGATCCGCGTCGGGTCTTCGTAGAGCCGGTGAGTCAAGCGGATCTCGCCGACCGGGCGGCGCGAGGCCAGGTCGTAACCTTCCAGCGGCACCAGTTTGGGATAGACCAGCACGAAGTGCGGCTCGGTCGCCACGCGATAGCGGCGGTGCAGCCCGAACAGGTCGCCCGTCTCCAGGATCACCGGCCCGATCTGGTAGTAGCCGCGCATCAGGAACTCGACCTGGTACATCAGCGTCTTCCGGCCGCCAGGCCGAAGCATGGCAATCAGCAGCCGCCGGCCGATGACGCGAATCCGCGGCGGACGCTGCACCAAGGGGCCTCGCGGCAGGCTGTCCTCGACCAGCGTCCACGCGACGGGCAATCGACCCCGGTTTCGCACCGTGACAACCACAGCCAGTTTGTCGCCGATTTCCGCACTCAGCCGGTTGCACTCGCGCGTGGCCGAGAGATTGTCGATCCAGTGCCGTGCCAGGAAGCGGCTGACGAGCATTACGCCCAGCAAGACGTACATGGCGTAGGCCAGCAGTCCCAATTGAAATATCAGGGCCGCCAACAAGATCACGATGGCGCCGAGATACCATCTCATGAGGCGGCCGCCCCTCGCGACGTCGTCGGAACCGGGACCTCATTGAGAGCTTCTTCCACGACATGGGCGGCGGTCACCTTCCGCAACCGGCTTTCGGGCCGCAAGATCAGGCGGTGCGTCAGCACGGGCGCCGCCATGCGTTTGACGTCGTCGGGCAGCACGAAGTTATTGCCGCGCATGGCCGCCACGGCTTGCGCCGTGCGGTACAGCGCCAGCGACGCCCGGGGACTGCCGCCCAGGCGCAATGTCATCGTGGAGCCGCGTGGCATGCACGATCTCGAGAATATAGTTTCGCACCTTCTCGTCGACGTAGACCTCGCGGATGGCGCGCTGGCACGCAATTACGTCCGCAGCCGTAACGACCGGCTCCAGGCTGTCGATCGGATGGCCATGCTGCAGCCGGTCCAGCATTTTCGCTTCTTCTTCGATGCTCGGATAACCCAAGCTGAGCCGCACCAGAAAGCGGTCCAACTGAGCCTCCGGCAGCGGAAACGTGCCTTCGTGATCGACCGGGTTTTGGGTGGCGATGACGAGAAACGGCCGCTCCAGCGGATAGGTCTCGCCGTCGACCGTCACGCGACCTTCCGCCATGGCTTCCAGCAAGGCGGCTTGCGTGCGCGGCGTGGCGCGGTTGATTTCGTCGGCCAGCACGATCTGGGCGAAAATCGGCCCGCGACGGAAGACGAACTCGGTCAGCTTCTGATTGAAGATCGAGGCGCCCGTGATGTCCGAAGGGAGCAGGTCGGGCGTGCATTGGACGCGTTTGAACGAGCAATCGACGCTGCGAGCCAGCGCCCGGGCCAGCATGGTCTTGGCCACGCCGGGGACGTCTTCGAGCAGAATGTGCCCTTCGCAAAAGTAGGAAACCAGAGCCAGCAGCACTTCTTGCCGCTTGCCCAGGATGACCTTTTCAACGTTGCCAATGATTTTTTTGGCAACCGGACTGACGTTGGACATGAGAGAAGGCGCCTTGAGTGGATCCGAATTGCCGCGCAGCAACGGCGTGCTGCGACGCGTTCTCTGCCGATGGGAAATCAAGACGCGCAGCTCGCCGTTAGCGGCATTATGATCGGCGAAGGCGGCCGTTCCTAGCGTTTCGCCTTGGGCATGTCGAGAGAATCAGCGAGCCGCGAAAGCAGATCGACCTTCATCGGCCGTTTGCTACGCGCGGAAAACGAAAACGCCCTTACGGCTGACTCGCGTCAGCCGGCGGCAAGGAAAATAAACCACGAAGGCCTGGCGACGCAAAGTCGCCCGCCGCTTTCATTTCCCAAGGAAAACGACGAGTCGAGTAACCGTGCGGCAGCCGGACATGCCGACTGAGGACGCTTGCCAGAATCGGCATGCCGCTGGGTCGTTTACAGGGACCGTCCTGAGTTTTAACTGGATAAGCTGCAACTCGGCGAGTTGCAGAGTCGACGCTCAGTCGCGTCCGCGACCGCCGCCGTAGCCGCCGCCATGACCGCCACGGCCGCCGCCGTAACCGCCGCGGCCTCCACCTCCACCGCCGCCGCCGCCGCCCGGACGGGGCGAACGCTCGCGGGCTTCATTCACCGTCAGGCTGCGGCCCTGGAAATCGCTTCCATTGAGGGCTTGCATCGCCTGTTGTGCGGCATCCTGGCTCTCCATTTCGACGAAACCGAAACCGCGTGAGCGACCGGTTTCGCGGTCCATGATCACTTCCACCGCGCGGACGGCGCCGTAGCCGCCAAACAGCGACTCAAGGTCAGTCTTGGTGACGCCCCAAGCCAGGTTACCAACGTACATCTTCATCAGAACGACCCTTCACATGCGAAAACTGAACCAACAAAGAAGAAAAGATCCGTAGAAGAACTCCACGGTGCGAACGCTGGCAGAGAAGAGGCGAGCATGAGCGGGAGAGATCGAAAACCGGCGAAAATGCTCGCTACTGTGAGAAAAGCCCCCGCTTCCTAGCGGCGGCCTTGACTTGGAAATTACTCTTTTTCGCCAGGCGTTTCCATAGCGAAATACCAAAATTTTTGCCCGTGGGCAGCAAGGTGCGATTGATCGCCATTCGCACTGCAGCCCCGCGCGGCGAGCCCGGTTGACCGCATTGTGATGGTCGCCCGCCCGACAGGCAAGGAAATTCTGCGATTTATCACTCGTTTTTCTCTGAGGAGTCGCCGGGCCGGGAAGCCGAAGCGGCAGCCCGGGGGCATGAACGCAGCGTGCCGGACTGCCCCGCCCTTACGCGCGAAGCAGTGCTAGGCCGCCGTTTGCGACTCGCGGCTGGAAGATTGCCGGCAGAACGTCGCCGGCCGAGGCGGTATCGCTTACCGGCATGGCTAACCCGCCGCGCGGCCAGATTCCGCCCGCAGCTTGACGACCGCTATATCCAATACTATATCACGGGCTGCCTATGCCGCTCCGAGTCGCCCCGCTGAAATAGGGACCGCGCCATGCACGCCGCCGCGAGACGCGGATTCACGCTGATCGAATTATTGGTGGTGATCGCCATCCTCGGCATGCTCGTAGCCTTGCAGACCATCAATCTCACCATTTGGCAAGCCCTGGGCAGTCGCAACGGCCATGAGGCAATCGGCGAATTCTGACGATGTCGTCCGCGGCGCCGGATTTCGCATCGGCAAACCCAGCCAAGGTCGCCGGATGTTTCCTGCTGCTCTTTTCGCAGGTTTCATTGGGTTTTCCTATGGTATTCTCACCCGGACGCCAAGCCATTACGATGCGGATTGGCCCTGATTGACTCTTCCTGACGGTTTGCCCGGCAAACGAGGCTCTGCGTGAACGATTCCCAGCAACCCAGCACACTGGCGACGGGCCGTCATCTGCGTCTCGTACGCCAAGGACATTGGGAATACGCAGATCGAACGCGGGCGCACGGCGCCGTGGTGGTGGCGGCGGTGACGGATGACCGCCGGTTGCTGCTGACCGAGCAATTCCGCATTCCGGTCAACCGGAGCGTCATCGAACTGCCGGCCGGTCTGGTTGGCGATATTGAAGGCGAAGAAGAAGAGGAACTGGCGACGGCGGCGGAACGAGAACTGCTCGAAGAAACCGGTTACCAGGCGCACAAGCTGGAGTTGCTGACCATCGGGCCGCCCTCGGCCGGCATGGCGAGCGAGATCGTCGCCTTCTTCCGAGCACGCGAGTTAATCAAGGTTCACGACGGCGGCGGCGATGATTCCGAAGAGATCGTCGTACACGCCGTTCCGCTGGAGGGCATCGATAACTGGCTCGACCAGCAGACCGCCGCCGGCTTGCTGATCGATCCCAAACTCTACGCGGGCCTGTATTTCGCCGCGAAGGCGTGAAACGCCGCGCTCGCGCGGGCGCTCGGCCGTCGTCTCTTCGGTCCGACAATTTTTACAAGCTTGCCGTCCGAATCGCTGAACGCCAAGAGAAAATCAAGCGGTCGCCAACGGCTCATGAGCGTTTCTTCTGCAACTTTTCCGCATGCAGATAGCTGTGCTTGAGCCTCTTGATCAACTGCGCCTCGGTATAGATGCGACCGGTGGACTTGTTGAAGCCCTTGCCGTGCGGCGCCTGGCTGAGATAGGCGCCCATGTTGGCGCCGTAGGGCGAGGTCGTGAGATACTGAACCATCTTGTAGCCGTCGGGCCCGGCCACCAGACGCCACAGCAGCGTGTTGGCATCTGACAGTCGGGACAGGTGATCGACGCGATCATAGCCGTCCGGATACCGTCGGACGCCGCGCATGAACTCGCGATTCGGATCGCTTCTGAGCTTGGTGATCATCATCTCCCGATCGCCCGGCACGAGCTTGAGAATCGCGGCCTGATCCGCCACCTTCCAGCCGTGCTTCGCCAGTTGGCCGAAGATGGGTTCCACGTAACTTTGCGACAGAAGGTCGCCGTTGCGGTACTTGGGGATTGAGGCCAGGTGCGCTTCAACCGTCTTTTCTACGAGTTTGAACGAGGGCAGCGGCTTGGCAGGCTGCTTGACGGCGACGCGGGCGGGCGCCTGGGCCGCGGTGATTTCTCCGGCGATAACAATTGCGCCCAGGGCCGCGATGATTGTCAAAATGGCGGCGCGCCGCAGGTGCGCTCGGATAAGCGCCGGAGAATCGCTACAAACGGCAAATCGGCTGGACGCGCGGGTCATGAAGACTACCTCTCGTGCTGGCGCTGCATCATCCGCCCCAAGAACGCTATCGAAACCCTACGTTATCCTGGCTTGCCGGGCCTGCCCTTCCACGACGTCGAGTTGTAAAAAAGCCGACCGACCGCCATGGCAAACGTCCCGTGATTTGCTAGCTTAGGTCCATGTCGACCTTGGTCTATGCCGTCTTGCACCCGACTTGCCCCCTTTCTCAGTGTCGGATCGGTTCCGTCACGAGATTGCGTATTTCATGAGCGTGCCGGGCACGGCAGGCGTACCGCCCCTTAATGAGGGGGAATACTGGGTCAGCCAGGACAGCGCACGCGACTGGTTGGACTGTGGCGTGATCTCGCTCGTCTCGCCGCTCGACAGCCAGCACCAAACCGAGGTCGAGCTGAGCGAAGAGCACGAGGCCTGGCTGGAATGGATGCTGCAGAACCAGGTTGAGCGGATTCGCCTGCAATCCGCCGGGGGCTGATTCGGGGTTGCCCAGAATGGCCTGCCTCGTTTTCTGCGGGCCGGCGTCCTTCCGCGCCAGTTACGCATGGGCATGCAAATCAATACAAACACCCCACGCAACCCACTTTACCCATTCATGCCGGCCACGAAGTGTGGCGCGACGTTTCGCGGCATCGGCCGAAAACAGGCGGCCTTTTATTGAATTGGCCGCCTGCATTTCGTACACTTTGCCGAGGTTTAAAGAGGCAGAGACGGTAGAAGGAGATACCGAACATGGCGGAATGCACCTACTTCGTTCGGGAGTGTCCGACGTGCGGGCGCAGCTTGCACGTCCGCGTTGAGTTCTTGGGCAAGCGCGTCGTATGCCAGCATTGTCGTGGTCCGTTCCTGGCTACCGATGGCACGGCCCCGCAACCGGAACTGCCCGAAGATAGCGTGTCGCTGATGGCCCGAGTAGAGGAACTGCTGGATCTTGCCGAGCAGCGCAGGAACTTGCCGCGCTAGTCACTTCAAGGGCGTCTGTCCGGCCCGCTTTTGTTTTGGGCGAGACCAGCTAGCCTGCGCTGCCGGTAGAGCTGCGCGACGGATTCTTCGTATCCATTGAAAAGCCGCGTGGGGAACTCCTCTCCCGTGCCGAGCATCCGTTCGGTCGCTTGCGGCCAAGGCCGGGGCACGTCGGGCTCGACATTCGCCTGGAATGGATAGGCCTGCGGATTGAGCGTGCTCCAGAACGTCGCCGGCTCGCGGCCGACCAGTTCGATCCGCTCGATGGACTTGATCGATTTGAAGCCGTATTTCCAGGGCACGACCAACCGAATCGGCGCGCCGTGTTGCTTGAGCAGCGGATGACCGTACATGCCGACGGCCAGCAACGTCAGGTCGTTGGCTGCTTCCGCAAGCGTTAAGCCTTCAACATACGGCCACGGCGCCTCGGCAAGCTCCTGAATGCCCGGCGCCTCGCCGGGACGATTGAAGGAGACGAACCGCACGTGCGTCGCCTGAGCGAGCGGATCGGCGTCTTTGAGCACGCGGGCGAGCGGCACGCCGCTCCAGGGAATGGCCATCGCCCACGTCTCGACGCAGCGGTGGCGGTACTGCCGCTCGACCAGTTCATCCGCATAGCGGGCCAGGAACTGTTCGACGTCCAGCGTGAAGGGCCGCCGACAAAGCCCATCGACGGTGATCTTCCAAGGATCGGTCTGGAAACCGTCGACCAGCCGCCACGACCATTTGAAACGCGAGAACTCATAAAAATTCGTATATCGCGCCGCATCCGACTCCAGGGTTTCGGCTCGACCGTAGTCGAAACGGGCGTCGCGCTGCGCCGGGAAGTACTTGGCAAGTTTCTCGTTCGCCTGTGGCAGCGGCGCACCGCGCTCGATCACTTCCTGGTCCGAGCCGCGGAACCAGCGCCAGCCCAGGTATCCCCCGGCGGCTACGACGCCAACGCCTGCCGCTCCGGCCATGAGCAAGCGCCGCCGCCCAAGGGCGACTTTTTCGGGCGTTTCGGTCCCGCCGACCGGTTCGCAGGGGTGGCGTTTGCGGAAGAACATGACTACGCAAGTATACTCGACTCTGCGCGTGTCGAGCCTGATTCTGAAAAATCTTGAAACGCAGCCTAAGAAATCATCCCGCCGTGCGTTGAACGGGTAGCAGCGTCTGCAACGCTGACCGGATACCGCATGAATGACAGCGACCACGACAACCTGAGCCGCTGGCTGCGAGCCGCGGTGGCCCGCTACGAAGGGCCGCTGGTGCGCTATGCCACGCGCATCACGGGCGACCTGGAGCGCGCCCGCGACGTGGTCCAAGACACGTTCCTGCGATTGTGCGAGCAGGACCGGGCGGAGCTTGACGGCCGCCTGGCGCCCTGGCTGTATACGGTCTGCCGTCGCCGAGCGCTGGATGTCCGCAGAAAGGAGCATCGCATGCACGCGACCGAATCGACTCGACTCGCCGAATGTTCCGACAATGGCGTCGGCTCGGCGGAAAAGACGGAAACCCGCGAACTGCACCAGGCCGCGCTCGATTTGCTGGCGGAACTTCCGGAGAACCAGCAGGAAGTCGTGCGGTTGAAGTTTCAAAGCGGCCTGAGCTACCGCGAAATCGGCGACGTTACCGGCTTGAGCGTCTCCAACGTCGGCTACCTGCTGCACGTGGCCTTGAAAACCGTTCGTCAACGACTGCAAGTCCGCATTGGCGCCGTCGGAAAAGAAGGAGAAAAATCATGACTCGCGAGATTCCAAACGAAAAACGCCGGGATGGCGCCGCGGCATCGTCGGAGACTAATGTGCCCGCAATCTCCGACAACGACGCTCGCGAAGCTCGTCTGACCGCCTACGCATTGGGGGAACTCGATGAAGCGGAGCGAGCGGCCGTCGAGGCTGAACTGGCTGGCTCGGAAGCGCTGCGGGCGACGCTCGACGGTATTCGCCAATCCGCGGAACTGATGACCGCCGCATTGGCGGCAGAACCGGCGGGCGTTTTGTCGCGTGACGCGAGAGAGCAAATCGATGGCAAGATCGACTCTGTGCAAGACGGCGCCGAGGAATCGTTAGCGATGCGTTCGCCCCGTTCGCTGCTGTTTAGAATTCGCCGGCCCGTCGCCCTGGCCTTGGCGGCCAGCCTGGTGCTGGCTTTGATTGGCTTCGCCGTTCTTCCTAAAGGCGCTCATCAGGTCGCGAGCACGGAAGGCATTTTCGATCTGTCAGCCCGCCAGGACGAAGGCGCGATAAGTAATGGAAGGACGCCGCGAGAAGATTTTCTGGCAGCGCGTCGTGCGAAAGAATCGGGCCGCGCCGCAACGCCGCCGCAGGCGATCTCGGAATTCGTTACGGCAGAAACGCCTCCCGCAACGAAACCGGGAGGTTTAACACGAGCCGTACCAAAACCAGGGGAAGGAGGAGCGGGCCAAGCCCAAGGCGAAACGAAGGCGAGCCAGGGCGCCTATCGGACCCGCACGCCATCTGCTGCTCATCCATATGTGCTGGACCCGAAGCCGCTCCCGGGGGCGCAAGTGGAAGCGGAAGGCGAATCGCGGGCGAAGATGGCTCGCGGATACGGTTTGACGGATGATAACAATTCGCTGACGCGCCTGCAGCCGACCGACCAAAAGGACTTCCAACGCGAAGCTTATGACCGCATCAACGACAATCCCTTCCTGGACGTGCGTCAGAACCCGCTGTCGACTTTCTCGATCGACGTCGACACCGCCTCGTACGCCAACGTGCGGAGGTTCTTGAACCAGGGCTCGTTGCCGCCGAAGGATGCCGTGCGTATCGAAGAACTGGTCAATTATTTCAAATATCATTATGCCCCGCCGGCAGACGACAAACCGTTTGCCGTACACGCGGCAGTCGCCGGCTGCCCGTGGGAGCCGAAGCACCGGCTGTTGCGAGTGGCCTTGAAGGGACATGAGATTGATTTCAACAACCGCCCGGCCAGCAACCTGGTCTTCCTGATCGACGTTTCGGGCTCGATGGAAGAGCCCAACAAGCTGCCGCTCTTGAAAGAGGCGCTGCGGCTGCTGATCGACCGCCTGGGCGAGAACGATCGCGTGGCGATGGTCGTGTATGCCGGTTCGTCGGGACTCGTGTTGCCTTCGACGACGGGAGATCGCCAGGCGGTCATCGCTTCGGCGCTCGAACAATTGCATGCCGGCGGTTCGACCAACGGCGCCTCAGGCATTCAACTGGCCTACGACACGGCGCGGCAGCATTTCATTCGCGGCGGAACCAACCGCGTGATTCTCTGCACCGACGGCGACTTTAATGTCGGCATTACCGACCAAGGCTCGCTCACGCGGCTGATCGAAGAGCAGGCCAAGAGCGGCGTGTTCCTGAGCGTGCTCGGCTTCGGCACGGGCAATTACCAGGACTCGACGATGGAGAAGTTGGCCGACCACGGCAACGGCAACTATGCCTACATCGACAATCTGAACGAAGCCCGCAAGACGCTCGTCGAGCAGGCCGGCGGCACGCTGGTGACCATCGCCAAGGACGTCAAGCTGCAATTGGAGTTCAATCCGCGGCAAGTGGCCGCCTACCGGTTGATCGGCTATGAAAACCGTCTGTTGCGAAGCGAAGACTTCAACGACGACACGAAAGACGCCGGCGAGATCGGAGCCGGACACACGGTGACGGCCTTCTACGAGCTCGTGCCCGCCGGCGCCGAGTCGCCCGCGGCCTCGGTCGATCCGCTCAAGTATCAGAAGCGCGTCGAACCGACCGCTGCCGCTCAGGACGGCGAAACCCTGACGCTCAAGCTTCGCTACAAGCAGCCCGAAGGGGAGAAGAGCAAGCTGATCGAGGAGGTCGTCAAAGACGCCGGAACGAGCTTTGCGACGGCCGATCACGATTTTCAATTCGCCGCGGCCGTGGCCGCATTCGGCATGCTGCTTCGCGACAGCCCTTACAAAGGGAACTTGACCTACGCCGCCGTCTTGGAACTCGCCGCAGCCAGCCGGGACAGCGACCAGGAAGGCTACCGCGCCGAGTTCATCGAGTTGGTCAAGATGGCACAGGGCCTGGCGGAACCGCCAGCGGAGAACCAAGGTCGTTCACCATCGCCAAAGCTTTGATCGGGCATTTTGCAACCTCGAATGTGGAAGCCCGACCGCCTCACTACCTCAGCCGGCCGCTCCGCGCGGCTCCCCTTCTGCCTCGCTGTATGACTCGATCTCCATCTGAAACATCTGCAGCAAGGTTTGCAGGAACGCCACCGCCATCGGGCCAACGACAATGCCGATCGGCCCCAAGGCCTTGACGCCGCCCAACACGCTGAGCAACGCAAGTAAGGGATGCAAGTTGGACTGGCCTTGCAACACCAGCGGCTTGACGACATTGTCGGACAGCGAAACGAAGACAACGCAGTACGCGGCCAGCACGATCGCAGCCGTGGTCCGACCTTCGACAAGCAGCCACAGGCAGCAGGGGAGCCAGACCGCCGTGCCGCCGACAAACGGGATCAAGGCGAAGAGCATGGTCAGCATGGTCAGCAGCGACACCGAATCGAGCCCGGCGAAGAAGTACCCGACTCCAGCGAGCAGGCCTTGCACCAGGGCCGATAGCAGCGTGGCCACGACCACCGCGCGGCTGATGGTGACGAACTCCTTCAGCAACTGGTCTTCGTAACGATCGTCAAGCGGAGACAGTCGCATGACGGCCTTGATCATGGCGGGCCCATCGGCCAGAAAGTAATACAGCGAGATCACCAGCACGCCGAGACCGACCAGCAAGTCGGCCAACACGCCGCCGGCGTACTGCACGCCGCCGCGAGCCAGCGAATCGGCGAATTCTTGCACCTTCGAACGCAACGCGGCGAGTTGTTCCGAGCTGGGATTCGCCTGGCGTTTCAGCCATCCCTTGAACGAACCGCCCAACAGATCGGCTTGCAGCACGTCGAGCGCCGCATAAACGGCGCTGACTGCGGCGGGAAAGTCGTCGCTGTCGAAAGGCGTTTCTTCCAATTCGTGCACGGTCTGGTGCAGCGTTTCGGCGTGTACTCGCACCTGCGTGGCGTTGCGATTGGTGACCCAGCTTGCCGGTTCGGTCTCTCCAGCGGGCACGGCCCGAGCCAGATCTTCTTCGAGCAGATGCGCCGTTTTGAGCAGCGCTTGCCGTCGCCTGGCGATCTCGTCGGCATCCATGCCGCCCTGCGGAGCGCGTAGCAGCTCGCGCATCTGGTCCATGCGGTCTTGGACTTCGGCCGGCGGCAACTCGAGGCCGATCTTTTCTCGCATGGCCGAAATCTTTTGTTTGACGGCTTGCGAGTCCCAATCGCCGACGAGCGTTTTCGCTTCGAACCCGGCCTGCAACAGCACGAGAAACATCGGCAGCAGGACGATCGCCAGGATCGCCAGGGTCGTCAACCCGGCGGCCAGCCGGGGCCGCGAGCCGCAACGGCCGACAAACCAGAGATGCAGCGGGCGGAAGACGACCACCAGCAGCACCGAAAGGAACAGCGGCAGCAGAAAACTGGCCATCACGCGCAGGAACAGCGCCGCAATCGCCAGCAAGATCGCCGCGAGCGTGATCAATGAGACCATGCGAGACATACGCCGACTCCGTCGAGCGAGAGATAAGAAGCCCCCGTTGTACGGCGGCGGTTCCAGCGGCACAATGGCCGTTTGTGTATTCGCCCGCCGCTGCCTGATTCTTGCTCATGCCTGATCCCCAGCCCTCCCGTTCCGGAAGAAAACGGCTGATCGCCTTGGCCAAACTGGCCTTGGTGGCGGCCGTCGCCTGGTTCCTGCACCGCACGGCGTTGTCCGCCTGGGAGGACTTCGCGAGCGGCATTGGAGCCCCGCGGCGCTGAAGCCGGCCTGGCTGCTGGCCGCCGCCTTGCTGTACGCCGCCGGTCAGGTCTTCCCCGGCTGGTTCTGGCAGGAAACCCTGGCGGAATTAGGGCCCAAACCGCCCTGGTTCCAGGCCCTGCGGGCCTATCTGATCGGCCACTTGGGAAAATATGTGCCCGGCAAGGCGACGGTGATCTTGATCCGCGCCGGGCTGCTCCGCGGCAGCTCTACCAGCGCCACCGCGGCGACCTTGGGCGTGTTCTACGAAACGCTGTCAACCTTGGCGCTAGGCGCCTGCCTGGCCGCGTTGATCCTGGCGCTGCGTTTCTCGCAACATGCCTGGCTGATCCTGATCTCCTGCGGCATGGCCTGCGTGATTGGCCTGCCGACGCTGCCGCCGGTCTTTCGGCGGATGGTGCAATTCACCCGCGTCGGCCGCTTGAATCCTGCCGTCGCCGAACAAGCAGCTCGACTCGATTATCGCTTGCTCGGCCTGGCCTGGCTGATGCTGCCCTGGTCCTGGCTGCTGCAGGGTCTCAGCTTGTGGGCCACGCTTCAGGCCGGCGGCTATGCCAGCGAACTTGGCATAATCGATCAAATCGCCGTATGCATCGCGACGATTGCCATCGCTACGGCGGCCGGCTTTTTATCGTTCATACCCGGCGGACTCGTGGTCCGAGAGGGCGTGCTCTTGGAACTGTTGGCCCCCTGGTTCGGCGAGGAGGAGCGCTCGTTTCGGCCGTCTTGTCGCGTCTGGTCTGCCTGGTGGCCGAGCTGTCAATTTCGGGTATCCTATATCCTTTGCGGCCCGCCCGGCCTTCTGCTCCCCCTTAAAAAGGCTCGCATGCTTTCTACGGTCATTCCGGTCTACAACGAAGTCGAGAGCCTGGAGGCGCTGTACCGGGAATTGGATGAGGTGGCGCGGAATGAAGGCTATCCGCTTGATTTGATTTTCGTCGACGATGGTTCCACGGACGGCTCGTGGGATGTCGTCCGTCGGCTGGCCGAAGCCGACCCGCGCGTGCAGCGGCTTCCGCTTCCGCCGCAATTTCGGCAAAGCCGCAGCCTTGAGCGCCGGCTTCGGCAGCGCGCGCGGCGAGCTGGTCATGACGCTCGATGCAGATCTGCAGGACGACCCGCACGAGATCCCTCGCTTTCTGGCCGCGATGGCTCAGAATCTGGACGTCGTCAGCGGCTGGAAACAGATCCGGCACGACCCTTGGCATAAAGTCTGGCCCTCTCGAGTCTTCAATTGGATGGTGAGCCGGCTCACCGGCGTTCATCTGCACGACCACAACTGCGGCATGAAGTGCTACCGCCGCGAGATCTTTCGCGAGGTGCGGCTGTACGGCGAGTTGCATCGCTTCGTGCCGGTGCTGGCCGACGCGCGCGGCTTTCGCGTCGGCGAAATCGCCATCCAGCATCGGCCGCGAAAATTCGGGCATTCAAAATACGGCGTGCGCGCGGTTCATCAAAGGCTTTCTCGATCTGCTGACCGTCAAGTTCCTGACCGGGTTCGGCCAACGGCCGCAACACGCCTTAGGCGCCTGCGGGTTGGGCTTCTTCATGCTGGGCATCGCCGGCCTGGTTTACCTGTCCATCTACTGGCTCGTCGGACAGATGAATCCGGGTCTGGAACTGAAGCCGCTGCACCAGCGCCCGCGCTGATCTATTCCGTCGGCGCTTTGCTGTTGGGCGGACAGTTGATGTCGATCGGCTTTCTGGCCGAGTTGATCATCGCCTATCAGGGCCGCGACAGCGACACGTACTCCATCGCCGAAGAAACGCCCCCGCACGAACTCGGCCACCACGCCGACCAGGACCAGCATGAGCACTCCGCCTGACGACCCTCGCCGCGACCTGCGCCGCAGCGTCTACTGGATCTTGATCGCCATCAGCATCGGCGGCATGGCAGGGCGGCGTACTGGCCGTCAACGCGGTCGATACCGTGCGGCTGGAAAAGTTCCTCAAAGACAAAGGACGCTCCGACTGGCAAAAACAGCGTCCTTTCCTGAGCGGAAACGACCGCAGCCGCTGGTGTACCGTGCGGGCTCTGGTCGAACACGGCACGTACGCCATCGACGAGATCGTTAACCAGCCGAACTGGGACACGATCGACATGGTCAAGCACGACGAATTCGGCAACGCGGCGCCCGAGCCCGAAGAAGGCCATCTCTACTCGAGCAAGCCCACGCTCTTGCCAACGCTGATGGCCGGCGAATACTGGTTGATCCACAAGGCCACCGGCGCCACGCTCGGCGAGCATCCTTACGCGATCGGACGGGCGATGATCCTGACCATCAACGTCGTGCCGATGTTGGTTTACTTTCTGGTCCTGTCAAAGCTCGTCGAGCGCTTCGGCCTGACCGATTGGGGCCGCTTATTTGTCTTCGGCTGCGCAACCTTCGCCACGTTCTTGAGTACGTTCGCCGTCTCGATCAATAATCACCTGATCGCCGCCGTCAGCGCGGCCATCGCGCTGCACGCGGCCCTGGTTATCTGGTATGGCGGCGAGACGCGGCTGCGCTGGCATGCGCTGGCCGGGCTGTTTGCGGCGTTTACCGCGGCGAACGAGCTGCCTGCTCTCGCGTTTTTCGCTGCCGTCACCGTCGGGCTGTTGTGGAAATCGCCCCGCGGGACGCTGCTGGCGTATCTGCCGGCGGCGCTGCTGGTGGCCGCCGCTTCGATGGGCACGAATTACCTGGCGCATCATTCCTGGCAGCCGGCCTATGCGCATCGCAGCGCCGACAAGGCCGGCGGCAACTGGTACGACTATCAGTTCGTCCGCGACGGCAAGGTCCGCGACAGCTACTGGTCCCGTCTCGAAAAGCGCAGCCCGATCGACCAGGGCGAGCCCGACCGAGCGATCTATGCGCTGCACGTACTTGTCGGCCATCACGGCATCTTCTCGCTTACGCCGGTCTGGCTGTTCGCCCTCGTCGGCGCAGCCATGCTTTGCTTTCGGCGCGAGCCGGATTCGCGCCTTGGGCCTGCTGATCGGCGCCGTCTCGGCGGTTTGCCTTGCGTTCTACTTGATGCGTCCGCTGGAAGACCGCAATTACGGCGGCATGAACAGCGGCTTCCGCTGGGTGTTCTGGTTCGCGCCCTTATGGCTGACCGCCATGCTGCCCGCCGCCGACGCCGCATCGACCCGCGGCTGGTCACGCGGCCTGGGCTATCTGCTGCTCGGCGCCTCGGTGCTCTCCGTCACCTATCCAACCTGGAACCCTTGGACCCATCCCTGGCTGTTGGACTTTCTATTGAGCCTCGATGCCGCCAAGCTCGGCATGCGCTGAGGGCGCGAACTCGGAAAGCATCTCACCCCTCACCCCTCACCCCTCCCTCCTCCCTTTTACTTCCTACCGTCCCTCTTCCAGCCCGAGCGGCAGCCAGTCGTCAGAGAGCGGCGCCTCGACGGTAACCGCCTCCTTCGTCGTCGGATCGCGAAAGGACATGCTCCGTCCGTGCAGCGCAATGGCGCGCAGCCGCTCGTCGGCGTGCTGCACGCCAAACGGCACGCTGCCGCCGTAGAAGGCATCGCCTAACACCGGATGCCCGCGAGAGGAGGCCTGAATACGAATCTGGTGCGTGCGGCCGGTTTCCAATTCGATCTCCAGCCAGGAGCCCCAAGCGGTCGAGCCCAGCGTGCGATAGTGCAAAATGGCGATTCGCCCTTCCGGGTGATCGGCCGGCACAAGCTCCGCCGTGGGATGACCGTAAACTTTGCGCACGTAATCGGTCCACGTCCCCTCGGCCGGCGAGACCTCGCCCTCAACGCAGGCCCAGTAGAATCTTCTTCACCTCGCGCCGTTCGAATTGCTGCGAGATCTTATGAGCCGCGCGGCGTTTCGTGGCGAATACCATGGCGCCCGAGACCGGGCGGTCGAGCCGGTGCGGCACCGCCAGATAGATCGACTCATGCTCGGGCCGCTCTCGCGCCAAGGCGGCCTTGATGCGCAGCTCCATGCTGTCGATGCCGGGCGGCGCCTGCGTGGCCAACCCGGCAGGCTTCAATACGGCAAGGCAAGGGCCCGATTCGTAGAGAACCCGGATGGACGTATCGAGCATACTACTTGCCGTGCAGCAACCGCTTGGCCTCGCCCAGCAGAAACTTGGCGTCGGTGAACGGATCGTAGCTGATGTCCTGCCAACGGACCTGTCCTTCGCCGTCGATCAAAAACGTGCCGTGCAGCGCCAGGTTCTCGAAGTCGTCGAAGCAACGATACGCTTTGAAAACGGCCAACTTGTCGTCAGGCAGCAGGGGAATCGACAACGCCGGCTCGCCGTTGCGCTCGCGCTTGGCCAGGCCTTCCTTCAACTCTTCGGGCGACTCCGAACTGATCGCAATCACGGAAATGCCGGCGTCGGCGTACTCTTTATACATCGGAGCGAAGGCGTGCAATTGCTCGACGCAGTGCAGGCAGCCGAAGCCCAAATAAAAGATCACCACCACCGGCTTGCCGCGAAACTGCGTCAGCGACATCGGTTTGCCGTTCGCGTCGGCCAGGCTCCATTCGGCCGCGGGCGACGGCGACCAGCGGAACGGTCCGAGCTGATCGAGCTCAGGCCGCACGCCGACGTCATCCGCCGGCTTGAATGGCTGGCGCCAGTCGCTCGGCAGTCCCAGCTTGGGCGCCAACGCCGTCAGACGCTGAAAGATGGGCGCCGCCATATCGACGGAGCCGGAAATACCCTGCAATTTCTTGAGGGCCTCGGTCGCTTCCGCAGTCTTGCCGAGTTGATGCAGGACTTCCACCTGGTTCGCCAGCGGATAGACTCGGTTGACGCCCTGCTCGACCGCCTCACGCGCGGTTTGCTCGGCCTTGGCTTTGTCGCCGGCTTCCAGGCAGGCTCGCGAAAGAGCCTCTTTGCCCATGCCTTCCGCCTTGGCAAAATGTTCCAGTGCCGCCGCATGGTCATGAGCCGCCAGGGCCCAACGGCCTTGCAGTTCGTTCAACGCCGACTCGATATTCTTGATCCGCCGAGTCGAAACGGCCGGCGGCGTTCTCCTTGGCTTTCGTGATCTGCTCGTCGGTCTTTTTCTGCTCGCGGGCTTTGGCTTCCGCCTCTTTGCCGGCCGCCTCCTGTTCGGCCTTGCGCTTGTTCAATATTTCGCTCAGCGCGATAATCTGCGCCGCCCCTGCTCCACGTTCCCCTTGGCCAGGTACGCGGCGCCCAAGGCCCGCAAACGCTTGACCTGGTCGTCTTCATTATCGGTCGGCTCCAGGTAAGGCGTGTGGCACAGGGCGATCAGTTCGTCCCACAGTTCGTACTGCGGAAGGAACTCGAACAGCCGCTCGCGCCCCAGCTTTCCACTGCCTCGGCTGTCCAACGTGTTGTAGCGCGGATGGCGAGGCAATTCGACGAGGTTCTTCGCCAGGTCGATCGAGTCTCGCACGCGGCCGATGTATGCCAGGTTCTCGACGAGCCAGTCGTTGTTATGGGCGTAATTGTGAATCTGGTCGGGCATCACGCGGTCGCGCATCATGTGGGCGTGATCGACGCGGGCCGAGGCCTCTTGCTGCCAGGCGGCGTCGGCGTAGCGTTTGACTTCGGTATACGTGTGGCCGGGCATGTGCCACATGTGGGCGATGCCCGGCGCCGATTGGCCGCACAGCGAGGCCGATTTCAGACGCACGTTCGGGCTTCTCGTGGTCCCAGAGATGAATCCGGTAATGGTGAGCCGGATGCATCGGATTGACGGCGTGGATCTCGCGCAGCAGCGCATCGACCGCCTCGTGGCTGCCGATGGGCAGGTAGCGATCGTACTGCCAGATCCGCACGGCCAAAAATGCCTTGGCCTCGACTTCATCCGGATACTCATGGATGATCTTTTCCAAGGCGCGCAGGTATTCTCGGCGACGCCGTTCTTCGTCGCGGTTCTTCTTGTCTTCGCCGGCCTTGTAAAACGCCGCCAGACCGTCGATCCAGAGTTGTTCTCGCGGACTGGCCGACGCCTTGCGTTTGACGGCTTCTTCGATAAAGCCCCTGCCCCGCTTCTCGTTCTCCACATTCGCCATCGCCATGCCCCAATAGGCCATGGCGCAGTCGGGATCGAGGGCGGCAACCTGCCGGAACGACCGTTCCGCCTCGAAGTACCAGAAGCCGTGCAGTTGACCGACGCCTTGGTTGAAGAACTCCTGGGCCTCCGGCGATTTCGTCGTGACCTTCAGCGAGACGTTGCCCGTCGTGCCCATCAGGTAGGCCTTTTGCCGCGGCCCTTCGTTGAACGCCTCGCCGTGATGCGAGTGGCCCGCCTGCTGTTCCTTTTCTACGACTGCAGCGGCCGAAGCCGGTTCTTCGGCCTTGACGACGCAGGGTGAAACCAGCAACAGGGCCAAGGCGCCAAGGAGGCCGAATCGACGGACTTGCATGAACAATCCTTTCTCGCAGGAACACGGCCCTCTCGTGCATCGCACGGCGACGGCCGCAGTGAACTGGGGCGCACCCGGGCAAGTCATGGGGCGGGCAAGGCGAACCACTCGTTTTCTTTCCGGCCGATCCGCGCAGCCATGTTCCCGGCTGCCGGCGACGCATCAAACTCGGCTTCCCTAACAGCGTACCTGTCGCCGTAGCCGATTCCTAGTGTCTCTCCTGTAGCGGAACTCGTGAGAGTTCCGTAGCCAGCATCGCAAGGCCCGGAATCGTCACCGATTCCACTACGTTCGGCCAAACCTGCCCCCTCTGGTTGGCGCCTAAAACCTTAGCAAGTCTTAGCGCTTTGCAGCCCTTTCGGGTAAGCGGCATTTCCACAGCTCCGGACTGCGCCCCTCTACGACAGCGCCGGCGCAAGGTTCGCCATTTCCCACTGCTTCCTTGGCGTGGCGCCCATGGGTGCGAGCCCTTCCAGTCGCTGGATACCGTACATTTAACCCTTCTTCCGGCTTGGCGTGAAACACGACTGCGACACGAAAGTTCCACGGCTTCCGGCAGGCTGCGCGTAAATCGCGTGTTACCTGGCTACCACTTACTGGCTCTATCCCGTCGGCAGATTCCGAATCGCTCGCAAACTGCCGTCCGGCCGCTTGGCCATAATGCCAATCAATTTGCCATCGGGGCCAAAAGCCGCGAACTCGGCGCCCGCCGCAGCATCCGCCTCAGACGGACTCGACGCAATGGCAAGTCCATTGACGATTCGCCGCGCCTGCTCATCCGTCAGCTCGACGCGCGGCAGCGTTTCGACGGCCTGATCCGCGGGCAACAGCCACTGCTGCAGGCTTTCGCCCGTCAGCTCATCGGGCCGGCAAGCGTCTTCCAGCCGAAAACGGCCGATCGCCGTGCGGACCAGCCCTGACATGACGGCCGACGTGCCCAGCGATTCGGCCAAGTCGCGGCCCAGCGAGCGAACGTAAGTGCCCGAGCCGCACTCGATATCCAGCACCAGTTCGGGATACTCATACCGCACTACCTCGATGCGGTGGATCGTGATCGGGCGCGGCTGCAATTCGACTTCGTGCCCGGCCCGGGCCAGATCGTAGGCGCGGCGCCCTGCAACTTTCAACGCCGAGAAAGCCGGCGGCCGCTGCAGGATTTCTCCGATCATTTGCCGCGCCGCCGCGACGATTTCGGCGTGGCTGGGCTCCGGCGCCGCGACCCACTCCGTGACTTCCCCTTCGATATCTTCCGTCGGGCTGCTCCGGCCGAGCAGGAACGTGCCGGTGTAGCTCTTGGGCGCCTGCTGCACGTATTCGATCAGCCGCGTCGCGGCGCCAACGCAGACGACCAGTACGCCACAGGCCAACGGATCAAGCGTGCCGGCGTGCCCCGTCTTGGCGGGCCGGACCAGCCGCTTGACCACGTCGACCGCCTGACGCGAAGTAATGCCGCTGGGCTTATTAAGATTGATGATGCCCGAAAGCGATTCGGAACTCGGGCGGTTGCTTGCGCTCATCTCGCTCAAAACCCGCCCCGGCTGAGAATCTCGAAGTCGTACAACTCGCCGATCTCGCTCGGCGACTTTTCCGCCAGGTTCGTAAATCGTTGATAGAGAGCGCCGACGTCCGCCACGCCCAGCGAGCCGAGCAGGCGGAACTTGTGCTCCAGCAACCCGTCCAGGTCAGCCTTCGTGTTGCGTGCGTGACCGGTCGGATACATCACCAGCCCGCTCGATACGGCGCCCAGCGTCCGCATGCTCGATCTCAAGCGAGGTCGGAATGCCGTCGGGATACTTCTGATCGTACTCGGGGCCGCCGTGCCGGAACTCGATCTTGTCCATCAAGCGTCGCGTGAGCGGGTGGAACAAACTCTGCTGGTCGTAATCGGCCGGTTCGAGCATCAAGTCTTTCCAGCTCGTGCGCTTCGACTCGATCGCCTTGCGCAGCAACGTGGCGATGATGTAGACCATCGAGTGGTCGGCGCTTTGCCGCGTGCGCGGGTCGCGCTTGGCCGGATCGCCAATGATGCCGAAGGCAGGCTGGTAGATGGCGATGCGCACTTGCCGCAAGGCGTTTTCGTCGGCGACCAGCTCGGGATGCTTGTCGAGCAGGTCGATCAGCCCCTGGATGGCCCCGGCCGATTGGTGCTCGTACAAGCCCAGCTTGAAGTGCATGCCCATCACGGCGAAATCATTGCCGCCGGCCGCCAGGTGCAGATCGAACGGGCTGGCGTTCTTCTCCGCCGGCGGTTCGAACAGGCAGAAGATGGCCTCGGGGTTGCGGAAGATATCGGCCGGGCCGACGAAGCCGCGCATTGCCCGCCGCATGCTGAGCACCGCCGCTTCGGCGCTGACGGCCGCCGAGGCGCCCTTCGAGTCCGAAAGCTGCTTGCCGGCGCGGATGGCGCGGAACGGAATATAATGAGCCACGACCTGGCCAATGGCCGACTCGATCTGGTCGACCGTCGCCCCCAACACGGCGCCGTAAACCGCCGCCGAGGCGATGGCGCCGTGAACGACGTGGTCGATCTTGTGATCCTTGAGCGAAAACACCTCGGCCAGCCGGCCGCGGATTTCGTCGAGGGCCAGCATCGCCAGCAGCGTCGCACGGCCGTCGAGCCCGCGCAACTGGGCCGCGGCCACCGCGACGGGATAGAAATCGTTGTGGCCGAATTCGCCCTTGGTCGCGCCGCGCGCCGGGTTATAGCCGAAGTTCGTGCCGTTGGAGTCCCATTCGCGGACGGCCGAACTGTTCGCCAGCACGGCCTTTTCGGGCGCCACCCGAACCGTTGAACCCAGGCACGTCGCGCCTGCTGCGGGATCGGAAGCGACGTATTCCAATGCCTCGCGCCGCAGCACGGTCGGCGCATTCGTGCCGCAAGCCAAGGCCGAAACGCCGCAGGCGATGCTGTCGAGATGGAATCGTTCGACCCGCTCTAGCACGTCCGCGTCGGGCCGGCCCAGCCGACCGGCGAGGAAGTCGATCGCGTATTGGCCCAAGCCGCGGGCCTGGTTCTCGGTGCGGGGCAAAAAGACGTCGTTCTCGGCCATCCCATTCTCCTGTCAGGGCTTTTATCGGGGCTCCCATCATAGCCCCTGGATGCCGTTGTACTAAGCGGTTACGATGAAACTCTATGCAACTCGAACAGCTCGGCCCTTACAAAATTGGCCGCAGGGTTGGCCGTGGCGGCATGGGCACCGTTTATGCCGGCATTGCCTTGGAAAGCGGCGAACCCGCCGCGATCAAAGTCCTTTCGGCAGCGATGGCTCGCGAAGAAGGGTTTCGCGAGCGTTTCGAGGCTGAAATCGAGAGCTTGCGCAAGCTCAACCATCCAAATATCGTGCGGTTGTTCGGCTTCGGCGAACAGGACGGCCATCTCTTCTATGCCATGGAGCTGGTCGAAGGCCATAGTCTGGAAGAAGAGTTGCAATCGGGCCGCGTCTTCGACTGGCGCGAAACGACCGAACTGACCATTCAGGCCTGCCGCGCGCTAAAGCACGCCCACGACCGCGGCGTGATCCATCGCGACATTAAACCGGCCAACCTGCTGCTGGCCAACGACGGCACGCTCAAACTCTCCGATTTCGGCATCGCCAAACTGTTCGGCAACACCGGCATGACGGCCGACGGCGGCGTGCTGGGCACCGCCGAGTACATGGCGCCGGAGCAGGCCGACGGCCGGCCGGTGAGCCATCGCTGCGACTTGTACAGCCTGGGCGGCGTGATGTATGCCCTGCTGGCCCGGCGGCCGCCCTTCCGGGCCACGTCGCTGCTGGAAATGCTGCAGCTCCAGCGGTTCGCCGAGCCGGAGCCCGTGCGGCGGTTCAATTCGGACATACCGGCCGAACTGGATACGATCATCTCGCTGCTGCTGGAAAAAGAGCCGGAGAAGCGCATTCCGACGGCCATGGTCCTTTCGCGCCGACTGGAAGCCATGCGTCACGGCCTGTCCGTGCGGGCGACCGAAGCAGACCTGGACAGCCCGACGCCGCCTGAGATTTCTGATTCAACGCCCGTCTCGCCCGAAGACATGGGACCGCCCACCGTGGACGATCCCGAACGCAGCGCCTACATCGCCAGCGCGCCGACGGCGGCGGCCGAGGATTTATCGCCCGACGCCTTTCGGGCGCCCGGCAGCGACGAATACCGGTTGGTCGACGACGATCCGGCCGCAACCGCTCCCAATCTCCACAAGGCCATGCGTTCCGAGGTCGATTGGACGCCCGACGCCACAGCGGCGGCCTCGCCGGCGCCTGCGGTCAGGCCGTCGACGGGCGGAGCGCGAAACCCAGCGAGAGGGCCTGACGGTCGCTCCTCCTACCGGGCCGAAGTTCACCACCGTAGGCGCCGACGACCATCGGCGTTATGAGGAGCCCGAAGAAGAAGCAAGCGTCTGGATCTCGCTGCAAACCTGGATCCTGCTGGCCTGCGTCATCGCCGTCGGCGCGGGGTTCTGGTACGTCTTTCGGCCGCCAACGCTCGATCAACTCTACCAGCGCGTGATGCAGGCCGAAGACCGCGGCGAGTTGGCCGGCGCCGAGTCCGACATCGTCGCGTTTCTGAGCCGCTGCTCGGCAAGCGATCCGCGAGGCGCCGAATTGGAGCAGCTTCGAGATCGCATCGAGACCGAACACCTGAGCCGGAAGATCGAGCGTTTGATCCGCGGCCGCGGCAAGGCGAACTCGCTGACCCCCATCGAGCGCGACTACGCCGAAGCGCTCAAGCAGGTCGAGCTGGATCCCGAGGCGGGCATGAAACGCGTGCAAGCCCTGGTCGACCTGTACGGCGACGAAGGGGACGACGACTCCGCCATCACGCGGCAGTGCCTGGAACTGGCCCGCCGCAAGTTGAAAGAGTTGCGAGAGCGCGTCCGCCAGTACGCCGACGACCACCTGAAACTCATTGAGCGGCAGCTCGACCACGCCGACAAGATCGGCAAGAAAAATCCGAAACGCGCCGAAAGAATCCGCCGCGCCGTCATCGAGCTCTACGACGGCAAGCCCTGGGCCCAGGCCGAGGTCGACCGCGCCCGGCAGGCGTTGAAGTCAGGCGAAAAGAGTTCGTAGCTTCGCGCCGCGGCTAAACGGAAGTAGCGGAAGCTGTGAAGCTTCCGAGGAGCCGATCGCGGCGGCCTCACGCAGTCCGCCTCTACCAGGAAACGGACCGCTGATCTCCGCTGATCTGCTCTAATAGGAGTGCTTTTGCCAGCGCCTGCGATTGAGAGCGCAATGACACGACTCCGGCTGAGGGGTTATCAATGATCACGCCGCTCGCCCGAGTTATGTTCCCGCGCCGCCTGCCTGGCGCGTGCGCTGACGACTAAAGCTCCGAAGGTAATGCTAGCCGCCGAAGCCAACGCCGCGTTGTCCGCCCTACCCCGGACCGCGGACGATCGAAATGCTGATTCACTATCATGGCGGAAAGCTCAGCGAGGTGGGCCCCGAAACCGGACTCATACTTGTGCTGCATTTTTGGAGTGCCGATTGAGGTCGGGGAGAGCTACAATTAATTGAAACGGCCTTGTGCGACGCCTGTATACGAATCAGCTAATAAGGAGCCTGCTGCCATGAAAACTTCACTCGACGGAGCCGGACGAATCCTGCTGCCTCACCTTGTGCAAACCCAATTGGGAGTGAAGCCTGGGGACGAACTCGCGTTGGAGGAAGTGAACGGGCAATGGCTCCTCAAGCCGGTCACGTCCTCAGCGGATCTCCACGAGAGCGATCTGAACTGGGAGGAACTTGACTATCGTTCCGTTCCACCGAGCCCGTCCGGACGGGTGACGATTCAGATCGAGCAGCGTGGCAAACTGATCCCAATGGCGCACGACCTTGGCGACGCGTAATCGGCCATGGAATCATTCTGGACCCCCATCAACGAAGCGGTGCTTCGGCAGGGCGATCTTCTTCCCGGATGCTCAATTCCCGAGTTTCCGCCCGACTTCGCCGTAGCCGAGAAGGCAGCGCTGGTCGTTCAGGTCGATCAGGCCGACTTGATCGTCATCACGCAAAGTTGCGACCTCGAGCATGGCGGGTTGTCGCTCGTGGCGATGTGTCCCGTTTGGTCCATACCCGCGTTTGAAGCGGCCCAAGCGGCCTTTGGCCGCAGTAGCTCGACAAAGGCCTGGCGCGACTACTGGAATAACGTGCGCAAAGGTCGTTCATCCAGTCTGCATTTACTCTCCTCGCCAACGAACCCGACTGACGCACGCTCGGCGTTGGTGGTCGACTTTCGCGCAATCTACAGCCTTCCCGTCGCCTATTTGGCCCGTCACGCAGCGCAAGTCGGCGACCGTTGGCGATTGCGTTCGCCGTTCCTGGAGCATTTCTCACAAGCGTTCGCTCGCTCTTTCATGCGCGTGGGGTTGCCTTCGTCCATACCCGAATTCTGACCGCCGCACTCGTCGGATGCTGACGAACGCCGGTGTGGCGAAGGGCCGGCGGACCGACTCCCGACCCTTTAATCGTTCGAGGTTGACCGCGCCAGCAGGCCTTGAAGTCAGGCGCAAAGAGTTCGTAGCTTCGCGCCGCGGCTAAACGGAAGTAGCGGAAGCTGTGAAGCTTCCGGCGCGCGGCCCCAAATCGGTTTGACAGCGTCCCCAGGAAATGGCCCACTGATCTCCGTTCATCTGCTCTAATCGGATGGTCTAATCAGAGTGCTTTTGCCAGCGCCTGCGATTGAGCGCAACAACACGACTCTCGCCGAGACATTCTTGATGATCTCTCCGCTCGCCCGAACTGCGTTCCTGCGCCGCGTGGCTTGCCTTTGGCTGGCCTTTGCGCTTGTGGCAACAGCGACGAAAATACTGCCGGCCGCCGAAGCTGTCGACGAATGGCCCGCCCTGCCGCAGACCGACTCGCGGGTTGTGCTTCCGGCCCAGGAGTGGCCGTTGCGCCCCGGTCCGCGGACGATCGAGGCGCTGATTCATTATCCGGGCGGAAAGCTCAGCCAGGTCGGTCCCGAGACCGGGCTGATACTTACGCTGCACAATTGGGGCGGCGTGGATTGCGTCGGCACGGCGCATCCCCAGACGCTGGCCAACCGTTTGAATGTCGTGGCGATCTGCGTCAACTATCTGCAAAGCGGCAAGCGAGATTCCATTGATGGTCCGGAGCCGTACAACTTCGGCTACCTGCAGGCCCTCGACGCGCTGCGGGCCTTGCATTGGGCCTACGCCGGCTTGCAGTCCGCCAAGACGCCTTTTGCCGCAGACCGCTTGTTTGCCGCGGGCGGTTCCGGTGGCGGCAACGTCACGCTGATGGCGAACAAGCTGGCGCCGCGGACATTCGCCTGCGTCGTCGATATGTGCGGCATGAAGAAACTCAGCGACGATATCGCCTTCGGGCTGCCCGGCGGCAGCGGATTGAATGCTCGCTATCGCCGCAACCCGGCCGATCGCAACTATCTCAGCCGAGATGCCCAAGAGCTGCGCTGGCTCGCTCATCCCCAACACTTGCAGGCGATGGCCTCGTTTCCCGCCAGCGCCAAGATTGTCACCGTGCATGGCGTCGACGATACGACCTGCCCGTTCGCCGATGCCAAAGAATTCGTCGCCGCGGCTCAAAAAGCGGGACTTGACGTCGAACCGCATTTCATCGCCAAGCAAGATCTCGACGGCCGCGTTTTTTCCAGCACCGGTCACGCGCTCGGCAATCGCACCGAGATCGTGTTCCGCGTAGCCGGCGAGTACCTCGCTCCCGCCGGCCCCAAAGCGCTGCGCCGCAAGGGCCCCAGCGATTTTGACCGGCGCGAGGAAGTCCGCTACCGTACGCAAGGCGGCCAGTTCGTGATCTCCTATGCGGAAGGCTTTCCGGTCGGCCGCTTCGAGCCCGCCCCCGAACCGCCTTTGTACGACGACCATCTGGACCTGACCTGCTACATCGACGTTTCCGGCCGCAAGCACCCCATTCGTTCGCTTGCGGATTGGCAGCGTCGCCGCGAGCACATCCTCGCCTCGTTTCAGCAGGTCGCCGGCGTTTTGCCTGGTCCTCTGCAGCGTCCGCCGCTCGACGTTCGCGTGACGGAGGAAACGCGTCTGGGCTCGCTCACGCGCCGCAAGTTGAACTATCAGTCAGATTCGGACGATCGCGTAACCGCCTGGCTCTTCTTGCCGGAGCGCGACAAGTCGCCGGAGCGCGAGGATCACAAATTGCCGGCCGTGCTCTGCCTGCACCAGACGACCTCGGCCGGCAAGGACGAGCCCGCCGGCCTGGCCGGCGATGCGAATTTGCATTACGCCTTGGAACTGGCCCAGCGCGGGTATGCAACCTTGGCGCCCGACTATCCATCGTTTGGCGAACACGCCTACGACTTCAATGCGGAACATGGCTATGCCAGCGGCACGATGAAAGCCGTGTGGGACAACATGCGGGCGATTGACCTGCTGGAGACGCTGAGCGAAGTCGATGCAGCTCGAATCGGCTGCATCGGCCATTCGCTCGGCGGCCACAATGCCATCTTCACCGCGGCGTTTGATCCGCGGATCAAGGCGACCGTTTCGAACTGCGGCTTTTGCACGTTTCAGAAAGACGACGTGCCAAGCTGGACCGGCCCGCGGTACCTGCCCCGGATCGCCTCCGTCTACGGCAACGACGCGAGTCGCATTCCGTTCGACTTTCCCGAGTTGATCGGCCTGCTTGCTCCCCGTCCCTTCCTGGCCTGCGCCGCCGAAGGCGACAGCGACTTTGACAATGCCGGCGTCAAGCAATGCCTCGAGGCGGCCCAAACTGCCCATGGCCTTTACGGGCGGCCCGCCACGCTGGAGGCCTTTGATTACCCCGGCCCGCATGGCTTTCCGCAGCAAGCTCGGCAGCGCGCCTACGAGTTCCTTGACCGGCATTTGAAAGCCGCAACAAAGTAGCCCACGTGTCTGCGACCCATGGAGGGCGGCCGTGCATCGTCGCCTGTGTTTTGGGCGGATTTGCCGGAAGTTGTCTTTGAGCGAACCTGCTTAATGCCATGAGCGTTGTGGGGCTTTGCCCGCAACATGCGGCTGGCTTTCGTGCAGTTTCCTCATGGGGAGCACCGGACCCACGCTGCGCAAAGACTAGCGAGATTTGCTGGCATGTGATCATCTGAATCGGGGCATTGCGCCTTGCCACAGTCGGTGATCGATCGCTTTCTTTCCTTGGCAGAGGGGCGGAGCGAGGCTTCGCAGATCGCATTTTCTGTCAGGCAAGCTGTGCGTGCGGAAAATCGTCCGGCGCCTGACGATGGCCGAGGACGAACGACGACGAAAAGGGGTACGACGAAAAGGGACGCTTATCGTCAGAACTCATTTATTTGACGCGAGTCGAACGACGCAAAGGGGTCAGAACTATTTACTTGACGCGAGTCGGGCGATTTGATAGCTTGCCGGAATGCCGCGACCTTTTGCGCCCCGTCGACACTGGCTTGATCTACCACGTCATCAACCGTGGAAACAACCGTCAAGACGTCTTTCGTAAAGAGGCCGACTTCGAGGCGTTCTTGAAGGCGCTCGGCGAGTTGAAACAGCGGAAGCCGTTTGGACGCACGAATAGTGGTCAGAACATTTCATTTACTTGTCGGACGCACGCAAAGGGTCCGACGCAAAGGGGACGACGCAAAGGGGACGACGCAAAGCGACGACGCAAAGGGGTCAGAACTATTTACTTGACGCGAGTCGGGCGATTTGATAGCTTGCCGGAATGCCGCGACCTTTTGCGCCCCGTCGACACTGGCTTGATCTACCACGTCATCAACCGTGGAAACAACCGTCAAGACGTCTTTCGCAAAGAGGCCGACTTCGAGGCGTTCTTGAAGGCGCTCGGCGAGCTGAAACAGCGGAAGCCGTTTGAACTCTATGGCTACTGCCTGTTGAACAACCACTTTCATTTACTCGTCCGGCCGCTTGACGCCAGCATCAGTCGTATCATGCAGAGCCTGCTGGTCTCGCACACGCAGCGCTATCACAAACACTACCGCTCCGGCGGGCATGTGTGGCAGGGGCGGTTCAAAAGTCCCGTCATTCAGAACGACGAGCACCTTCTGACGGTCCTGCGTTACATCGAGGCGAATCCACTGCGGGCCAAGACGGTCCGTCGGGCGGAGCGGTATCGTTGGAGCAGTTATCGTGCGCACGGCTTGGGCGAAGCCGACGAGTTGCTCGACTCGCTGAGCGTGTACGAGCAGCTATCGCCCTACGCGGCCGTTCGTCGGCGTGTTTGGGAAAGGAAGGTGCATCTGCCCATCGAGGAGCAGAGGCTTGCAGCGATTCGTCGATCTTCCGCGACCGGCCTGCCCTACGGCGACGAGAACTGGGTGCAGGAACTGGCTAAAAGGTTGAATCTCGACCTCACGATCCGCCCTCGCGGCCGACCACGCAAAGCAGAGCCTGGCAAATAGTTCTGACCCCTTTTTAGTTTCAAAACTTTGCCGACTGCCGGCGGAGTTGGAGCGCGGGGCGACTCCAACTTACTCCTGGCGCAACCGCACAGGTTAAAAGGCTTATGGTTCGGAAAACGGTGACGGCGGCCGAACGTCCAGGATGCAGCTATGGAATCCGGGTCGGCGGCCGCGTTGGTTGCTCAACTTGGGCCTCGGACCGAACTTGTTGGCGCAAAATTTGTTCGTTTTTCCTAACCGGAGGGCATCGACCTCCGTGCGCAACGGAGGATTTGATTCAGGGGCATCGGGCGACGGCCGACATTCCTCCTTGCGGCTCGAATCCGCTCTCGCTGGCCCGCGACCTTCAAAAAACGCAAACTGTCTCCAATGGATTTTCGCGACAAACTAAACATTGATCGCTTGCCTGTTGACTCCATCCATGCAACTGCACACCATCCATTAAGGAACGGGCGAAGAATAACTTCGTCCTTCAAATCCCCCCCGGGGGAAGATTGGCTGAGGGCCAATATAATTGCCGAAGTGAAGCTTCGTCCGTTCCTCAAGATGCCAACTAAGGTTCTTCTGCCAAGGAGCCATCTCATGTCGCGGTTTATCGTTCTGCTCCGGCCGCTGGCGACGGCGGCGTGCGTTGGTGCGGCCTTGGTGGCGCCCCCGCGGGCGCTTTCCGCCGAAGACGACAACTCGCCTGCGGTGCATACGGTCAAGAAACGCGAATTCAAGCTCGAAGTCTCGCTCAGCGGCGTCATCGAGGCCGAAAACATGACGCCCGTCAGCATCGAGGCGGAGAGCTGGAAGTCGTTGACCGTGCTCGAAGCGGTCGAACACGGCGCCCGCGTCAAGCAGGGCGATTCGCTGCTGAAGCTCGACATGGAAGGCATCGACGAGGCGATCGCCGAACTGGAAAACGCTCAAGAAGTGAGCGAGCTCTCGCTGGCTTTGGCTCGCGCCGAACTCAAATCGCTCGAGAAAATGACGCCGCTGGAACTGGCCGCGGCCGAACGCGCCAAGCAAACGGCCGAAGAAGATCTGAAACGGTTCCTGAAAGAGCAGCGGCCGCTGAGCGAAAGAATGCCCGCTTCTCGCTCAAGTCGTCGGAACATAACCTGGAATACGTGACAGAAGAGTTGAAGCAGCTCGAAAAGATGTACAACGCCGACGACCTGACCGAGGAGACTGAGGAAATCATTCTCAAGCGGGCCCGCAACGACGTCGACCGGGCCCGATTCAACCTGGAACTGGCCAAGTCTCGGACGGCCGAAACCTTGGAGACTTCGCTGCCGCGGCAGGAAACGGCGATGAAGGAAGCGGCTCGCCGCGAGGTGGTAGCGTTGGAGAAGGCCAAAATCGCGTTGCCGCTGGCGCCGACGAAGGCCCGACTGAATCTGGAGAAGCTCGAGCTCAGCCACCGGCAAAGTGCGGCGAAGCTGGCCAAGCTGAAGACCGATCGCGAGCGGATGCTGGTCAAGTCGCCCGCAGACGGCATCGTCTATTACGGGCAGTGCGAGCACGGCAAGTGGACGACCGGCAAGCTGCAGACGACCGACGGCAAGCTGGTGCACGGCGCCGCGCTGACGCCGAACCTGGTGTTCATGACGATTGTTGTCGAACGGCCCGTGTTCGTGCGGGCCTCGGCTGCCGAGAAAGACCTGCAACATTTGCGAGCGGGCATCTCCGGCAAGGCCGAGAGCGTCGCCTTCCCGAATCTGAAACTGCCGGCCAAACTCGCGTCGCTGGCCGCCATTCCGACGGCCGACGGTAAGTTCGACGCCAAGATCACGATCGAAACCGGCGAAGAGGCCAAGGCCCTGATGCCCGGCATGACCTGCAACCTCAAGCTTGTCGCGTACGACAAGCCCGACGCCGTGGTCGTGCCCGCATCGGCGGTGTTCGAGGACGAGAGCGACGGCAAGCATTACGTGTACCGCGTCGGCGCCGATGGCGGCCATCAGAAAGCCAATGTGACCGTGGGCCAGCGCAGCGAGAAAGAAGTGGAGATCGCCCAAGGCTTGCTAGAAGGCGACAAGTTGTTGCTCGAAAAGCCGGCCGGAGAATAATCGTTGCAGGGCCGGGAGCCCTGCCCGGGCAACGGCCCTGGAAAGTGCAAGCTCGGTTTCACGCCGGAAAAATGCGTCCGGCGCCACGCTACGTCGGGCGGGGGAGGTCGCCTCAACATGCTTCGCAGGAGTCACGTCATGAAACGCCTGCTGATTGCCGTTCTACTGGCCGCCGGCCCCTATGGCCCCGCCCGAGGCGAAGAGCCGTCCCCATCGGCCCATCCGCCGCAGCTAAGCGGCCCGCGGGCCAAGGACGTCGCGCCGCCGGGCGAGGAGAAGATTGCCGACGCCATCCGCCGCGGCGTCGATTACCTGCTGGCCGACCAGAACGAAGACGGCTCCTGGGGGTCGGCCGAGCGCACGAAGGGGCTCAATATTTATGCGCCGGTTCCTGGCGCTCACTTGGGTTTCCGCGCAGCGGTCACGGCGTTGTGCGTTTCCGCGCTGCTCGAAGTGCAGGATGACCGGCCGGAGGTCGAGCAGGCGATCGACCGGGGGGAGACATGGCTGTTCGAAAACCTGCCCGGCGTGCGCCGCGCTTCGTCCGACACGATGTACAACGTCTGGACGCACGGCTACGCGATTCAGGCCCTGATCAGAATGCTCAAGCGGCGGCCCGACGACGCCAAGTCGCAAGTCGAAGATCGCAGAGTTGATCGAGTCGCAATACGATTTTCTTTCGCGATACGAATCGGTCGACGGCGGCTGGGGCTATTACGACTTCCGCACCGGCACGAAAAAGCCCGGCAGTTCGTCGATCAGCTTTGTCGACGCCACGGTACTGATCGCCTTCGACGAAGCGAAGCAAGCCGGCTTTCCGCCGCCGGAAAAAATGACCGAACGGGCGATCCGCGCCATCGAGCGACAGCGCAAGCCCGACTTTTCCTATCTCTACGGCGAATATCTCAAATGGCGGCCGATGCACCCGGTCAACCGACCGGGCGGCAGCCTGGGCCGCTCGCAGGCCTGCAATCTCGCCTTGCGACGGTGGGGCGACGAGCGCGTGACCGACGAGGTGCTCAAGGTCTGGCTGGAGCGGTTGTTCGCCCGCAATTTGTGGCTCGACATCGGCCGCAAGCGTCCGATCCCGCACGAGTCGTGGTTTTACGTAGCCGGATACTTTTTCTATTACGGCCACTACTACGCCGCCTTGTGCATCGAGGAACTGCCGACGTCCGACGCGCCTCGGTATCAGGCGATGCTGGCCGATCTGCTGTTGCGACTGCAGGAAAAAGACGGCTCCTGGTGGGACTTTCCGCTCTACAATTACCATCAGCAGTACGGCACCGCGTTTGCGATCATGTCCTTGGTCCGATGCCGGGAGCTGTAGACGAAAATCCGAATCATCCGCGGTTCCTTTCGCAAAAGGCATGCCCTTTCGCAAAAGGCATGCCCTGTATGACGAGCCGACTTGAGCCACGGATGACACGCCGATCGAACACGGACGAAAGAGCGTCGGAAAACGAAACGCTCCGACTCGATGGGTTTAGCGCCTTGTCCGAGAACCAGCAGGCAGGCGGCGCGCCTTGCGCGACAAATCTTCAGCGACAAATGAGGTTCTCGGGTCACTTCGCAATAAGTCGGTGGTAGAATGCCGCGAGTCTCGGGTTTAAAATAGGCCGGATTTGTCGCAAGCGTTTCTGGACCATTAAGCGCTTGCGGACCAACGCATATCGACCCGTCCACTGTCTCAACCGCACTGTGTCAACCGAAGAGGGCGACAGCGCATTCGTCTTGCCACGAGCCGCTGGTCGCATCGCCGGCGCGGCGCTTGAAAAATCACGATCTCGGTTAGGCCGCAAGGCCCGGAACTTGGGGAGAACTGCCATGCTTGCTCGCCACGCGTTTCCACTGGTCTTTTGCCTTGCGGCCCTGCCGGGCGCGGCGCCGGCCGAAGACGCCTTCTACTACCTGCAGTTGGCCGATCTCAAACTGACCGAAGGAAAGTTCCCGGAACCGCCTGAATATCACTACGATTGGCGGACCCGAGAGCATCATCAGGCGATGCCCCCCAGGGCCGTGCTCGATGGCGAAGGCGAAGTTTACGTCGAGTTTCAAAACGCCCTGTATTACTGGTTCTGGAGCCAGCCCTCGTCGCTGCGCGACGAAGGCGCCATCGCCGTTCGGCGCCGAAAGGCCGCCAGGTGACGGGCTCGCTCTATGCGCCCAAGACGGACTACAGCGGCATGGTCAAGTTGCGGTTCGCCATCGACGCCTCCGCGGCGTTGGAGGACAACGACGAATTCTATGACGCCAAGGAGAGCCACTATGAAGCATTGCTAGAGCGCGAGTTGCCCGGCGGCGCCTGGTTCCGGCATCAGGTGCGGCTTGCGAGAACCGCCCAGGGCCTCAATCCAAACCGCGGGAGGGGCGGCGGTTTCTTCAACGTACCGATGGGCGGGATGGGGTTGGGCGGCGGCGGTTTCTTCACTGTGCAGATGGGCGGGATGGGGATGGGCGGCATGATGGGAATGTCGAACGACTTCAACGAGAACTTCGATCTTTTCATCGGCGGCCGGGCCTTACGGGAAAACCTGCAACTCGACCGCGAGATGTGGGGCAGCGCCGAGGATGACAAACAGGAAAAAGTCATGGTCGACGTCGCCTCCATCACGGGCGTCACCGTCGCCGAGATCGACTGGAAGCCGCTGCTGGCCGGCGCCGAGCCGACGCTCGACCCGCTGGCGAAATGCATCCCCGCCGATCAGTACGCCGTCTTCCTTCCCTCGTTATCTGCGGCCGTGGCCCTGGTTGACGAAATCGCCGAACGAGGCGCGCCGCTGAGCCGCTTTGCCGACCAGCGCAGCGAAGACGAACGAGTACAGCAGCGATACGAGCGGCAATTGTGCCTGCCGCTGTCGGCAATCGTTCCCCTGCTTGGTCCCGACCTCGTCGGCAGCGCGGCCCTGACCAGTTCCGACCCTTATTCTTACTTCTTCACCGGCACGGACGTCGCCATTCTCTTGGAAAGCAAGCAGCCCGACGCGCTCAAAAGGCTGTTGCTCGAGCGGGCAGCCGTGTGTGCCGTGAAGGAGAAATTCGCCATCCCCATTTCCGGCGAAACCGGCGGGCTCGCCTGGTCGGGCTTTCTCTCCGACAACCGCCACGTATCGTGCTACATCGCCGCGATGGACAGCGCGGTGGTCGTGACCAACTCGCTGGCGCAGCTCGAAAAGTTGGTCCAGGTCGAGCGGGACAAGTCACCCTCCACGGCGTCGCTCGACGAATACAAGTTTTTCCGCGTCCGCTACCCGCGAGGCGACGCGGATGAAACGGCGCTGATTTTTCTCAGCGACGCCGCCATTCGCCGCTGGTGCGGACCGCGGTGGCGCATCGCCGCCTCGCGCCGACTGCACGATGCCGCAGTGATGAGTGAATTGCAAGCCCGCTATTTGGACGATCTCGTGAACGACAAGGTCAAGGAAGGCCCGATCCACACCGACCTTGCGCTGGCCGGCGTCGCCGACCTGTGGATGACGTCGCGCGGCATTCGCTCCTTCACCCAGAACACGCTGGAGTTCCAGACGCCGATCGTCGAACTGCCGATTGAACGCGTCACGAGGGCCGAGTCGGAGGCGTACTCAAATTGGCGCGACGGATATCAAGAGAACTGGAGTTGGGCCTTCGACCCGATTGCCTTGCGTTTGACCGTGAAAGAGTCGCAATTGACGACCGATCTGTCCGTGATGCCGCTGATCTGGGGCAGCCGCTATCGCTGGATGATCGATATGGTCCGCGACGTCGAAATTGCGCCAACGGACGGCGACCCGCACCATGCCATCTTCCACTACATCTGGGGCATGAACCGCAAGGCGCGGCAAGCCGGCGGTTGGGCCAATTTGGCGGCCGGAGCCGTAAACGTCGATCCTTTCGACTGGCTTGGCGATTGGGCGAGCATGTACGTCGACGACGACGCCGAGTATTGGAAAAAACTCGCCGAGAAGATGAAACAAAAGGATGTTGACCAGGCGGAATTGGGCTGGGTCGCGTGGGACCGAGCGCCGCTGGCGTTTCACATCGACGTGCGAGACGGACTCAAGCTCACGACGTTTCTGATGGGCATGAGAGCGCTCGCCGAACAAGTTGCGCCCGTCGCGACGCTCTGGCAATCGTTCGAGCACAACGGCGAGCCTTATGTCGAGGTTTCGCCGTCGGAGCGAACCGTCGGAGACTTGCCGCCCGGCGTCGGCCGACCGCGTCTTTACTATTCGTTTTCTTCCGACGGCTTGATCCTGGCCTGGAATCAAGACGTGCTGAAACGGGCGATCGACCGGTTGGTCGAGCGTCGCCGGCAGAAAAAGGCCGGAGATTCCGCCTGCCGCCGCCGGCCGGGCTTGGCTCGGAACGAGCATCGGCTTCCAATTCGACAAGGAATTCGTCGACCTCATCTCCTTGTTCGCGGGCGACGAGCGCAACAAGCGTTGCAGGCGCTTTTCGTGGGGCAACCTGCCGATTCTCAACGAATGGCGCCGCCGCTGGCCCGATCGCGATCCGGTCAAGTTGCACGAGGAGTTCTGGCACGCGCGGCTGATTTGTCCCGGCGGCGGCGACTACGTCTGGAACGACGAGTGGCAAACGATGGAATCAACCGTTTACGGGCATCCCGCTCAACCCAAGCGCGGCCCGCACAACGTTGCGCTCTGCGACGTCGTCGGCGGCAGCTTCGGCCTGACTTTCGAGGACCGCGGCTTGCGAGCCCGGGCCGTTATCGATCGCCGCCCGAGCGAACGCGAATGAAGAATGAGAAGCAGCGGCGGAACAAATACTGCCTGCTTATCGGCCTCTTCGGTTCGCGATGCCACTGAGAGCAGATTGCAGTGCTTCGGCGAGAAAGATGAAGACAAAGCGGATGACTATTTCGACCTTGGCACTCGGTCTTGGCGTTTTTTCGCTCTGCGGCGAGACAGTCTCTACGCTCGTCATGGCTGTCGGCGTCGAGCAGCTAGAGCCGCTCGCCGTCACGCTTTCATTCTTGTCGCCGATGGCAATTATGCTGGCGTTGGTCGCCGTCGTTGGCGGATATAAGCATGCGCGGATCGCTGTTTGTCTTGGAGCGTTTGCTACGTGCTGGTTCGTCATGGCCTCATACGCCTGCATAGAGGAAGAAACTGGGCCGCTATTTCGCTGGGCCGAGGCTGTCGGACTCGTCAGCAGTCCCTAGGTCTGATACAGACCGTCGAGAGCGTCGCTCAAAGATGCCCCTTGATCGAGCGCACAACAAGATGTCTGGAACGAATATTGGTTCTCGACACGTTCCAAAGCCGCTTTTAACGCCAACGAAGCGCGCAATTCATGCATCTGCAACGACCTGCATAGAAAAATGCCGTCTGGACGCCAGCCTCAGCGGGTTGCGGATCGCCGACTTCAGCACGGCGCCAACGAGCACGGAACGTCCTAATCTCCTCGCAACTCCGGGTCGCCGCTTTCGCGAGCCTGCCGCCCTGCGCAGCGACGCGGCGCAAATCCTGCGAACAGACCAGTTTGCGATAACTCGGTCAGGCCGGGAAATTCGCGGGAGCGCGTCCGCGGGGGCGCATCCACTGACATACCCGTTCTTTTCGTCTGCAGCGCCGCTGGTCATCGCGGTCGGAACGATTGCAAAAATGCGGCGGTTTTCCCAGCCGGCGGGCACTAGAACAAATAGGGAACGGAGAGGTTTACCGCCCCTGCCGGCAAACTCTTGCAGGCCAGGGCGAGAAGGCGGTGTGCGCTCGTGGCCAGCGAGGCGCGCTGGCGTAACGTCGGCCGCCTTCTATCTCCACGGGCAACCACTCCCTCGTCGTCGGCGAACGGCTTCCGTCGCTTCGGCCGATTCATTTCCTGTTTCTCTTCTGGAGGCTCGCAGCATGCTGTTTTCACCGAAGTCACGAGGAGCCAAGCGTCGTCGAACTGGCCGCCGCATTCATCTGGAGAGTCTCGAAGCAAGGGCGATGCTCGACGCATCGTCGCTCGGATGCCGCCCCCGGCGACGCACCTGGAGCTCATCACGCCGCCTACCGCCTTTTCCGGCGCCCCCACATCACTGCAGGTCGTGGCGCTCGATGCCGCAAACCACCCGGTCGCCGATTACGCCGGCACGGTCGAATTCAGCAGCAGCGACGGCAACGCTTCGCTGCCCGACAGTTACACATTCACGGCCGATGACCACGGCGCCCACATGTTCAAGTTGACTCTGGACGTGCTGGGCAAAGACACCGTGACGGCCACGGACGCGTCGGCAGCCTCCATTGACGGTACGGTTTCGGTCGCCGTAACGCCGGCCCCGGAGGCGACGCACTTGGGCGTCGTGACGCCCGACGTCTCCTTTGCCGGAGCGCCGACCACGGTTTGCGTCGTCGCCCTGGACGCGTCGAACCATCCCGTCCCAAACTTCACCGGCACGGTGTCGTTCGCCAGCAGCAATGCCGACGACTCCTTGCCGGACAGTTACACGTTCACCGCCGACGACCACGGCGCGCATCAATTTCAAGTGCAGTTCGCCGACGTCGGCAGCGACACGCTCACGGTAACGAATGCGGACGACTCGTCGGTGACGGGCAGCGCAACGACGCTCGCCATCCCGGCGCCCGAGGCAACGCATTTTCAAGTAGTCGCCCTGGCGCCCGCGGTGGCCGGGCAGCCGACGCCGGTGCGGGTCGTGGCGCTCGACGACTCGAACCATCCGGTGCCGTTCTATGACGGCAACATCCAATTCGCCAGCAGCGGCAACAGCGACCTGCTGCCGGACAGCTATACCTTCACCGAAGACGACTACGGATCACACGTATTTCAGGTAACGTTTGCGGCATCAGGCAGCGACACGCTGACCGTGACAGACGCCTCGCAAAACGCGCTGTCCGGCAGTGAGACGGTGAACGTGCTCGTGACCCAACCTGAAGGCGGTCAACCCGGTGGTGGTCAACCTGGCGGCGGGAACCTGGCGGCGGGCAACCTGGCGGCGGCAACCTGGCGGCGGGCAACCTGGCGGCGGGCAACCTGGCGGCGGGCAACCTGGCGGTGGTCAGCCCGGTGGTGGTCAGCCCGGTGGTGGTCAGCCCGGTGGTGGTCAGCCCGGTGGTGGTGTGTCAGCCCGGTGGCTGGTCAGCCTGGTGGTGGTCAGCCCGGTGGTGGTCAGCCCGGTGGTGGTCAGCCCGGTGGCGGGTCGGAAGGCGCCGGCACGAACGGCAACGGCCCAACGCTCACCTTAAACGCCAACTCTGCCTCGTCAGGCCAGACGCAAACCGATGCAGCCAATCGCCTTTACGTGACAGCCGTTTACGAAGACGTCTTGGGCCGTGCGCCCGATGCGGCAGGACTGAACCACTGGACCGATCAACTCAATAACGGCGCTCCGATCAGCTCGGTCGCCGCGTCGATCGCGCACAGCGCCGAGTATTACGCCAATTTCGTCATCAAGCCTGATTTTCTCAAACTGCTGGGACGTCAGGCTGACGCAAAGGGCGTGACCTTTTGGACGAAGCAGATGCAGAACGGGCTGACCGATCAGCAGCTCGAAGCCCACCTGGTCGCGTCCGACGAGTTTTACTCCAAGGCGGAGAATTTCGATTCCTCGCTTGATGCCGACGCCGGCGCCGCCGACTCGGACCCCGACGTTGACTGGGTCGACGCCGTGTACGCGTTGCTACTGGGCCGCAGCGCAGATGCCGGCGCCGAGCAGCACTGGAGCGGTCAATTGAACTCCGGCTTCGCGTGAACGAGTCGCCCTGTCGATCGCCAACAGCCCCGAGAATGAAGGGCGTCTGATCAACGCCGATTATCTCCACTATCTCGGCCGACCGGTCGATCCGGCGGGTCTCGATCACTGGCTTGGCCAGTTCGACGCCGGCAAGACGAACGAAGACCTGATCGCCGGCATCACCGGATCCGCAGAGTACTACAAGGAGCACACGTCCTGAAGATCGCCATCGTTCTTGACGCGACGCCGCCATCTTAGGGAGCGGAAGCACGTTTTTCCCACCCCTGCGGCCTCGCCGGACATTTTCTGCGAAGCGCTGGCCACGACGCAACGATGACCTATCGTTGCTTAGGGAACTGCCAGCGTGTAAAGCAGGAACGGATTTCGCATTGAAGCCCCTGTCAGCGTGTCTTGCTGACAGGGGCTTTCTGATGACGAACGCACTCGTCTCTCGGCGCCAGATGCTGCAATTTGCCGGCGCCGGCGCCGGCGCCGTCGGCTGGTCGCTGCTGGACGCGACGATCTCCGGCCGCGCCGCTGCCGCAGAGACGGAAAAAAACTCGAACCGCTCAACCGCTTTCCGCGGATGGTGCAGGAATACTTCGTCAAACGGGTCCGCGAAGCCGAGCACGCCGTGACGGCGGCCCAGGCGGCGCTGAAAACCCGAGCCGATGCCGAAGCCTATGTCCAAGGCGTGCAGGAGAGAATTCGCGAGTCGTTCGGCCCGTTTCCGGAGAAGACGCCGCTCAATCCCCGCATCACCGGCGTCGTCGAGCGCGATGCCTACCGCATCGAAAAGCTCATCTTCGAAAGCCGCCCCGGATTTCTGGTCACCGCCAACCTGTACCTGCCGCAAGGGCGCAAGCTGCCGGCGCCGGGCGTGGTCGGCACGTGCGGACATTCGCACCAACGGCAAGGCGGCCGAGGCGTATCAGTCGTTCGCCCAGGGACTGGCGCGGCAGGGGTACGTCTGCCTGATCTACGATCCGATCAGTCAGGGCGAACGGCTGCAGTACGCTGACGCGAATCTCAAATCGAAGATTCGGCCCGGCGTCGGCGAGCATCTCTACGCCGGCAACCAGCAGTTCCTCGTCGGCGAGTTCCTCGGCATGTGGCGGGCCTGGGACGGCATCCGCGCGCTGGACTATCTGCTGACCCGCGAAGAAGTCGATCCGCAGCACGTGGGCGTCACCGGCAACTCCGGCGGCGGCACGATGACCACCTGGCTCTGCGGTCTCGAACGCCGCTGGACCATGGCCGCGCCCAGTTGCTTTGTCACCACGTTTCGCCGCAACATGGAAAACGAGCTGCCCGCCGACACCGAACAATGCCCGCCTCGCGCGTTGTCGCTGCGGCTCGACCATGCCGACTTCCTGGCGGCGATGGCCCCCAAGCCGGTCATCATCCTCGCCAAGGAACGCGACTTCTTCGACGTCCGCGGCGCCGAAGAAGCCTACGCCCGGCTCAAACGGCTCTACGCGCTGCTCGGCGCCGAAGAAAACATTTCGCTGTTCGTCGGCCCCACGTATCACGGCTACTCGCAGGAAAACCGCGAGGCGATGTACCGCTGGTTCAACCGCGCCACCGGCATGCCGGCACGGCCGAATCCGAACCGGAAATCGTCATCGAAAAAGATGAGACGTTGCAATGCACGCCCAACGGGCAGGCGGCCGCCTTGCAGTCGCGGCCGATTTACGAATTCACCCGCGAGAAGTCTCAGCAACTGGCAAAAGAACGTGAAGCTCTCCAGGGCGACGCGTTGAAGAAAGCAGTGCAGGAGATGCTTCACCTACAGCCGGCCGAACATGTCCCCGAATATCGCATCCTCCGCACGCACGCTTCGCGCAAGTATCCGACGCCCTATTCCATCACCTACGGCGTCCAGACCGAACCGGGCATTCAGGCCATCGTCTATCGGCTCTCGGAGGAGCAAATCTATTCGCGGCCGTTCCGGGGCAAGCAGCGGGCCGTGCTCTATGTCTCGCATCATTCGGCCGACGCGGAACTCCGCGAAGAGCCGCTGATCGCGGAACTGCTCGAAAGCGACAAGCAGGCGGTCTTCTTCGCCTGCGACGTTCGCGGTATCGGCGACTCGCAGCCTGACACGTGCGGACGGAACACGTTCCTGGAGCCGTACGGTTGCGACTATTTTTACGCCATCCACTCTCTCATGCTCGATCGTCCGTACGTCGGCCAAAAGACTCACGACTTGCTTCGCGTCCTCGACTGGTTGAAGAGCGTCGGACATGCAGACGTCCATCTCGTCGCCAAAGGCTGGGGCGCTATTCCTGCGACGTTCGCCGGCTTGCTCTCGCCGTACGTCAAGCAGGTGACGCTGAAGAACGCACTGACGTCCTACGCCGACATCGCGGAATCCGAAACCTACAATTGGCCGCTCTCCAGCTTCCTGCCGAATGTACTGGCTCGCTTCGATCTACCCGACTGCTATGCGGAATTGAAGGCCAAAGACCTGCGGCAGATTGAACCCTGGAGTGCGGAAGGCCGCGTGAATTGACCGAAAGTCCGACGATTGTGTTACAATCGATCATCAATCTTCTCTGATGGATGGTCGACGGAGAATCTTGTATGCCCTGCCGGACGACTTACGGCCTTTCGCGTCGCGAAGCTCTGCAAATCGGCGTGGGAATGTTCGGCCTCAGCCTGCCGCAATTTCTGCGCGCGGCGGAACGGTTAACGGCCGCCGCGATGTCTCGTGTATCTTCTTGTTTCTCGCAGGCGGTCCCAGCCAGTTCGAAACGTTCGATCCCAAGCCCGAAGCCCCGGCTGAGATTCGCGGCATTTGGAAGCCCATCAGCACCAACGTTCCCGGTACGTTCATCTGCGAGAAATTGCCGCTGATGGCGCAGCGGATGGATAAAGTGACGATTGTGCGTTCCTGGAAAGGAACGAGCGGCTCGCACTCCACCGGCTCACAGCATGTGGCCAGCGGCATGTATCCTCCCACCGGCGGCCAGTATTTCCCGAACTTCGGTTGCCTGATTTCGGCGCTGAAAAGGGAGCCAGGTTCCCGGCGTTCCGCCGCATTTTGGCATTCCGTTCGCCGCGAGATATACCGACCCGCCGGGCTATCTCGGCCCCTCGCAGGCGGCTTTCGATCTGAAGGGCGACCCGGCCGCTGCCGGCTCCGCATTTGCGAAACTGAACGTCGAGCGCCCGCGGTTCGAAGACCGGCGTTCGATGCTAGTGCAATTGAACAACCTTGGCCGGTTGGCCGAAGCCCGCGATCGAAGCCTGCTGGCGACCGACAAGTTTTCCGAAGAAGCGCTGGCCATGCTGACCACCGACGTGATGCGTCGCGCCGCCCATTTGGATGAAGAACCCGACGAGCTGCGCGAACGCTACGGCGCCAACATTTACGGGCAGCGAGTGCTGCTTGCCCGCCGGCTGATTGAAGCGGGGGCACGGTTCGTGACGATCAATCACGCCGTCCAAGGGGGCCTGTTCGGAAACGGCGCCTTGAACGGAACATGGGACAACCATCACCTATTGTTCCGCTCGATGATGTCGTTCGCCGCAGAACCGCCGCACTCATTGAGCGGTTATAAGTGGCACAGCTACGCGGGCCCCGGCAATTTGCCCCAATTGGACATGTCGCTCTCTACATTGCTGGACGACCTGGAAGACCGCGGGTTGTTGGACTCGACGCTCGTGGTGGCGATGGGCGAGTTCGGCCGCACGCCGAGGATCAACAAAGACGGCGGCCGCGACCACTACCCGGCTGCAGGCAGCGTGTTGTTGGCCGGCGCGGGAATTGCCCGCGGCGCCGTGATCGGCGCTACCGACCGCAAAGGCGCCGAGCCACGGACTCGTCCCTACACGCCTGAGGACTTTGCCGCATCCATTTACCATGCGTTGGGCATCGACCCGCAGCGCACGCACTTCCCGCGGCTGCCGCGGCCGACTCCCATTTCCTCCGGCCAGATCATCGACGGACTGTTCTCCTGACGGCCGTTTCGGAGAGAACAAAAAGCCGGCGCAGCCAGAATGCCCCCTTGTTCTGCGCCCGTCTGTAAGCCGCGGCAGCGAGATCGCCCGCTCGGCTAGCTGCGGTAACCTTCGTGGCAGCCGCTGCAGGCTTTGTTGATCAGCCCGGCGGCGGTTTGGGCCCGCTCGAAGTTGTCGGTCTTTGCGGCTTCGGCGATTTCCTGGCCTTGCGATTCCAAGATCTTGGCGAACTCGAGATACGACTCGTCATCGGCGTATTCATAGCTCTCATCCTGGATCACGTGACCGATCACGGCCATGATCTCCGCTTCCTGCAGCAACTCCGCGCGGTTCTTGGAGAACTCATTCTTGCCGGACGTCCAGTTCTTGAGCTTGACGCTGTAGCCTTCCTTGCCCATCCGAGTCATCAACGGCGAGCGGTTGACGACCTCGGCCCACTTGAAGTCGGTCTCGTCCTTGGGAACGTTGATCTTGCTGCCGCGGACCAACTCGGTCAGGTCCGTGGTTCGCGTTTGAGCGACGCGGAAAGAATTGGCGCCGCCGGTTTTGCAGTTGGCCGCGGCCCGGCCGAACAGCGACCGCAAGTCGGCGGCCTCGCGCTTCCAGCGCACGTCCTTGTCGTAGTCGGCGATCACGCTGAAAAACATGGCCAGTTCGGTGAACAGCTTGCGGGCTTCGCGATTGCCGCCTCCGTTGAACGCGCTGGGCGTCTTGGTCTGCTCCGCCAGCGGACTGACTTCGCCCTTGATGCCGTCTTCCAGCGTGCTGGGCGAGATCAATTTCGACCAGGCGAATCCGCCCCCCGACTCTCCGGGCTGATCGGCCGCGCCGGCGGCCGGGGTTGCCGCCGCCGCGACCGCGCGGCCAGGCTGCCCGGGGCCAAGCTTCTCCCGGGCATCGGCGAAAAAGGCATCGAGCGTCTGTTGGTCGAACTCGGGCCGCTTCGCCGTGCGGTGCGTCCCCTTACGTTTGGCTGCGGCCCAGGCCGTGCCGGGCGCCGGCCCGAAACACTCGCCCGCAAGCAGCATCAGCCCGACGGGAAGAAACAGAGCCAGCCATCCGAATTTTTGCAACATGGTTCACCGCTTTCGATGCCGATCCAGCGCACCGCTCAAGGCGCCTGCTCTCTCGCGGCGGAGCGCCGAAGACGCCCGCGTCGCCGCTGAAAACTCCGCTTTCTGTTGTACCCTGACTTCCCGCCGCCAGGCAAGCGAACCGGACAAAAGAGCCCGTTACGCCACTCGATCGGATAAAAGCGAAAACAAGTCACAAATGCAAAATGGGAGAATGCGTTCCGGTTTTGCTTTTTGCGTTTTGACTTAGCCGCCGCCCAACCTACCACGTCGTCCGCCGCCCGCTTATCTGTGACCCTTTTCCGTGGCATCCGTGGTTCGCGATAGACGGCGGTTTCCCGCCAGGCGATGCGCGCTGCCCGTTCGCCCTCGGACCTCAACTCGCCGCAATATGCGCCGCAGAGGTCTGATGTTCCAGCGCGTCTTGCAATGTTTCTTCGGCCGTGCGGTCGTAAGGCAGGCTGCGGAACCAGGCCAGAATGCCGATCGATAGCAGTCCGCTCAATACCACCGCCGGCACGGAGAACGCATACGCCCCGCCGACGTCTCGGGCGATCCACTCGGGCAGCGGATTGTAACCTAGTTCCTCAGGGCTCAAGACTGCGGAGACCACCGTAAGCGAGTTGTGCACCAGGTGGAACAGCATGCACGGAAAGATACTGCCGCTCTGAACGGCCAGGTATCCGATCACCAATCCGACGGTCGAGGCCACGATCGATTGCTGCAATACGCCGTGCAAGATGCCGAAGAAGACGCTGCTGATCACGATCGCCCACCACTTGTGGCCGATGTGCCGCAAACCGGAAAGGATGAAGCCTCGGAAGGCCAGTTCTTCGCAAATGGCCGGCGTCAGGGCCATCAGCAACAGCAACTGCCAAACCCCCGGCGCCTGCGAGAACAGGTTGTTCAACTGCTCGGAGATTTCGCCCCGAATCGGATACAGGTATTGAACCAGCTCGCCGAATCGCGCCGCCGCAGGGTGCATGGTCACGGCCAGCAGCGCGGCGGCGGGCAACGCCAGCCAAGGCGGACGCCGCAGCAGCAGCGTTTGCTGCGCAGAGCGAGTCAGCATGACCGTCATCAACAGCGCCGGCGTGAGAATGACGACCAGTTGGCTGATCATCACCAGCACCAGCAGGTCGTGAAATCCTCCCGCGTCGGGCAGTGCGGAGTTCATGGCAAAGTTCATGAAGAACTGCACCAGCAGGATCAGCACGCCGCAGAATACGGCCATGGCCGCGCTGGGCGTGTCGTTGCGGTCGCGCATCAGGTGCTTCAGCCACAAGCCCATGTCGAGGCGTTCACTTTCGCGGAACAGCACGCTTTCGGAATTGAACTGATCGACGGCCCAGCGGATGGCCCACAGGCAGCAGATCAGCGTCACCGCGGCCACCGGCGGCACGAACGGCAAAGCGTGCCAATAATTGCCTTCGAGCATGGCCCGCAGCAGCAGCACCACGCCCGTCACCGGGATCAGGCTATTGCCCAGCGTCAGTTCCACGCCCGGCGCCATCGGCAGGATCACCAGCGGCATGGTGATCAGCATCAAGCGGCATCAGGTAATACTGGCCTTCCTTGCTGCTGCGGGCAAAGGCGGCCAGCGCCAGGCAGAGCGCGCTGAACAGCGCCGAGATCGGCAGCAGCGCAATCAGCAGCCACAATGGCGTGAGCAGCGGCGGCGGGCCGACTTGCTTGGTCAGCATGCCGACCACGAACGAACCGGTGACCCCCATGCTGATCAGGTTGAGCACCGCGGAGACCACGCTGAACGACATCACCGTCAGCAATTTGCCCCACACGATTTCGCTCCGCTCGGCAGGGCTGCTGAGCAGCGTCTCCAGCGTGCCGCGTTCTTTCTCGCCGGCGCACAAGTCGATAGCCGGATAAAAGGCGCCGGTCAGGGCCCAGATCAACAGCAGAAACGGCAGCAGCTTCGACCAGACCGCCGCGTCGCGATGGCCCCGCTCGGCGGCCACGTCGTGCTCGGTAAGTTTGAACGGCTTGGCGGCCGACTCCGGCAGATGGCTGGCGGCCAGATTCAATCGGCCGATCTCTTCCCGCCAACGTTCGAGAATCACCGTCACCCGGCTATGCGTAATCTGCGACTTTTCGTTGGCCGTGTTGAAAAAGATCTCCGGACTGGGCACGGCCAGGTCTTGCGCCGGCGTCTGGTCGTCGCGCCGGGCCAGGCTGTCGCGGAAGGCCTGCAAACGCTGGGCGAAATCGGGCGGGAAATAAACGACCGCCTCGCAGGCGCCTTGCTGCACCGCGCGGCGAGCGCGCCGCTCGATCGAGCTCTTGCCCTCGTCGCCCTGTTCCTGCCCGGCGGTTGAGTCGGCCGGCTCGCTTTCGGGGTCGACGACCGTGACCTCGAGCAGTTTCGCCTTGCCCGGCTCGCTGAACAGCCCGGTGGCGAACTGGTTGCCTTCGAGCAGCGCGCGGCGAGTCCGGCAGTTGGTCGGCGCCCACGACTTCGACGCGGGTCGCATGCTCGCTTACGAACTGCAGCACCTGGAACATGCTCATTCCCAGCAAGGGATAGAGCAGCAGCGGCAGCACGGCGATCATGAACAGCGTGCGGCGATCGCGCAATTGGTCGCGCACTTCGCGATGCAGCACCAGCTTGACGTTGCTCCAGTTCATATCGCTCCCGTTCGCGGCTCGCTATCCGTCCGCGCCGCCGGCGGCCAGGGCCTTCTGCTGTTCGTCGTGCTGTGAGATCAATTGGAAAAACAAGCTCCTCCAGGTCCGGCTGCTCATAACGATCTCGCAGTTCGTCCAGTTCGCCTTCGGCCAGGATCTTGCCGCGGTGCATGATCGCCATCCGATCGCAGAGCTTTTCGGCCTCGCGCATGATGTGCGTCGAGAACACCACGCACTTGCCGTGCTCGCGCAGCTCCGCCACGGTCTTCAGCAGCGCCCGGGCCACCAGCACGTCGAGCCCGGAAGTCGCTTCGTCGAAAATCAGCACCGGCGGATCGTGGACCAGGGCCCGGGCGATGGAGACCTTTTGCTTCATGCCGGTCGACATCTTGGCGCCGAGCAGGTCGCGAATCTCGTCCATTTGCAGCCGCTGGAACAGTTCTTCCATCCGCGACCGCAGAGACGTCTTCGGCCAGGCCGTGCAGCCGGCCGAAGTATTCGACCATCTCCCAGGCGGTCATCCGGTCGTAGACGGCCGTGTTGGCGGACATGAAGCCGATCTGCCGCCGCACTTGCGACGGCTGCGTGACCACGTCCGCCCCGTTGACGGTGGCCGTGCCGCTGGTGGGCCGCAGCACGGTGCTGAGGATCCGCAGGGCCGTCGTCTTGCCGGCGCCGTTGGGCCCCAGCAAGCCGTAGATTTGTCCGGGATAAGCATCGAAGCTGATCCCGCCCAGCGCCACCAGTTTGCCGCGTCGCAAATCGGCGTAGTGCTTGGTGAGTTCGTGAACGTGGATCATCGAACGCCGTCGTTCGCTTGCGGTGAAAGGTGCGGATCAGATGTCGAACCGTCGCTCCGGCGACGGGACGCGCTTCGGGCGGCTCCGGCGGCAACCCTGCCGCGGAAATGGCCGGGCAGCCCGTTACGGCGTTTCGCGCCCTGCAGCCTGCCGCATCGACAAGGCCATACCTCAACTTAGCTTACCGCCTCGGCCACGGCGCGAATGTCATGTCCCGGAATTCTCACGAATTTCGCTACGAGACCGCCGCGCCGACCGGCTCTGCGTCGATCAGCTCGTAGAACACGTTCCGCTGGCGAGGGATGAACCCCAGCTCGCTGATCGCATCCCGAATTTGTTGTAGCGTGAGGTAGTGGACCGTGCCAGCCGAGGCGACGACGTTTTCTTCGATCATCAGGCTGCCCATGTCGTTGGCGCCGTAAAGCAGGGCGATTTGGCCGACTTTCAGGCCTTGCGTGACCCAGCTCGATTGAATATTCGGGATATTGTCCAGATACAGGCGGCTGACGGCCTGCGTCTTGAGGTATTCCGCCGCGCCCGCCTTCGGCAGATGAGCCAGGTCCGTATGTTCCGGCTGAAACGTCCAACAGATATAAGCGGTAAATCCGCCCGTTTCGTCCTGCAATTGGCGCAACCGCTCCAGGTGTTCGATCCGCTCGGCCAGCGTCTCGACGTGGCCGAACATCATGGTGGCCGAGCCGCGGCCGCCCAACTCGTGCCAGACGCGGCAGACGTCCAGCCAATCGTCGGTCATCACTTTGCCGCGCGTGATCTCGGCGCGGACGCGATCGACCAGGATCTCGGCGCCGCCGCCCGGCAAACTGCCCAAGCCCGCCGCCTTGAGCCGCTCGAGCACGGTCCGCAGCGGCAGCTTGTTGACCTTGGTGAAGGCGATAAATCTCCGGCGGGCTGAAGCCGTGCACGTTGACTTGCGGAAAGCGCGACTTGATGTCGTGCAGCAGCTCCTCGTACCACTCGAGCTTCAGGCCCGGGTGCATGCCGCCTTGCATCAGGATCTGGTCGCCGCCCAGATCGACCGTTTCCTGGATCTTTCCCAGCAACGTCTCGCGGTCGAGCACGTAGCCTTCCGGATCTTTCGGAGTGCGATAGAAAGCGCAGAAATCGCAGACCGCCGAACAGACGTTCGTGTAGTTGATGTTGCGGTCGATATTGTACGTGCGATACGGCTCGGGATGCAGGCGACGGCTGACGGCGTCGGCAGCTTGCGCCAGCGCGGTCATGTCGTGCGATTGGAGCAGTTCCAAGCCTTCTTCAGGCGTGAGCCGTTCGCCGGCGACCGCCTTGTCAAGCGTTTTCGCAATCGTAGCAACCAAGTTCGACTCCTGAGGGCGCCAGCCCGAGCTTGTGCGCGAGGCGATAAAACAACTCCAGCCCGCGCAGTTCGCGCGGGCCGAGATGGAAGTACAAGTTATCTCGCAGATAGGCCAGACACCCGGGCCGCGTCAGGCCCAGCGGCGCCGCTTCGATCTCTGCGATCTTCTCTAGATTTGCCAGCCCCAGGCCGTGCGCCTGAGACAAGGCTTCATCGAGTCCGGCCAGTTCCACGCCGGGCCGCGCAACCCACATGGCGAACACGAACGGCAGTTCGGCCCAGCGACACCACTCGTCGCCCAAGTCCCAGACTTCCGCGAAGGGCCCGCCCGGCGAGTGCATCGCCCGATCGCCGATCAGCAGCACGGCATCGCTCGTCGTATCTCCGGCCGACGCCCCGATCGGCAACGGCTCCCAGCCGCGGCTCGATGCCGAAGCGTTCCTTAAGCAGAATGCGAACCAGCGCGGCACTGGTCCGCGACCCCTCATCGAGCGCCACGCTCTGCACTTCGGCGACCGGTTTTCGGCTGAGCAGCTTGACCGACAACACGGGTCCGCGGCAGGCGATACAGGCATCGGACACGATCGTGTAGGCCGGCTCCTGGAAGAATTCGACCGACGGAATCAAGGCCACGTCGAAGCGGCCCTGGGCCAGGCCGTCGGCCAGCCGGCTCGGAAGATCGAGGATCAGTTCCGCTTGCGGCGCCAGCTCTTTCAAGCCGTAGATCAGCGGTTTGGTGTTCAGGTAGTTGACCGCGCCAACCCTGATTTTCTGCCGAGGATTCATGTCTTTTTGAGTTTCCTGCGAACGCTCCGCGCCCGCCTCAGCGACGAGAGCTTAACTCATTGGCTTCCATGCAGTTATGGGCATCCAGGCAATTCGCGTTCACATCAGGCGAACACGCTGCCAGAGAGCCGGCCGCCCCATTTTAGCCGGGCCTTCTCACCCTGGCCACCGCTCCCCCAGCGTTAACCGCACCCCCGAGCGTTGCGCAACGCAAACGTAGCGGAATTGGTGACAATTCCGGGCAGCTCAGCACAGCTCCGAAAATACCCAGGGAGTCCGGCACGTGAACCCGCTCCTCGGAATCTTCACACGCTTCCGCTACCGTTGCAGTGCAGATCGCGCCGCGGCGCTTTATCATGCTGGACGCTCGCGGCGGGGCGACAACAGCGCAAATCCCCCTACTTGCTTTTGCCGCAAGGAATCGACGTGAAACGGATCGAACGAGAACAAGCCCGCAAATACGCTTTTGATTGGCGAGACGAGCCGCTGCTGCGCGTCGAACGCGGCGAAAGCTTCGAGATCGAAACGTACGACGCCAGCACGGGCTTTTTCAAATCGCCCGAGGACAAGGCGATCCCCGGCAATCGGCCTGGCTTCGACCGCATGCCGCCGCTGGCCAACCCGATCGGCGGCCCGGTGTGGCTGGCAGGCGCCGAACGCGGCGACGTGCTGGTCGTCGATATTGAACAGATCGAGGTCGACGATTATTCCTGGACGGCCATCGGTCCGCGTCGCGGGCCGTTGGGCGAGTCGACCCGCTGGCCGGAACTTTCGGGTGATTACACCACGAAGATTTTCAAGCACACGCCGGGCCCCAGCGGCACGATGCGCGACGGCACGCTGCACTTCAGTGACACGTTGAGCTGGCCCATCACTCCGTTCATCGGCACGCTGGGCGTGGCGCCGGATCGCGAGGTGACGACCAGCATCGACGGCCAAGGCGAATGGGGCGGCAACCTCGACATTCGCGACCTGGCGCCGGGTAATCGCATTTATTTGCCGGTGTTTCACCCAGGCGGCCTGTTCTATCTGGGCGACGTTCACGCCAGCCAGGGCGACACCGAATTCACCGGCACGGCAGCCGAAACCAAGGCCACGGTGCGCATCAAGCTGGACGTGATCAAAGCCGAGAAGCTGAGCTGGATGCGGATTGAAAAGCCGGAGTCGATCGTTTCGGTCTACGCCTTCCGGCCTTTGGAAGTCGCCGTCGAGACGGCCACCGTGAACCTGATGCACTGGCTCGTCGACGAGTACGGCTTTTCGCAAGTCGACGCTTACGCGCTGGTGACCGCCTGTCCCGACTTTCGCATCAACGTCTACCAGATGTGCAAGCTCGGTAAACTGAATTACGTAGCTGGGGCGGAGATTCCGAAGAAGTATCTTGGTCGTGGACCGGGGCGTTAATCGAATTGGTGATTCGAATCTGGCGCGTGCCGTTGGTGGTTTCGTTGCGGCTCAAGCTCCGCGTAATGCCCGGCTGCGCCACGCTGACCGTCGGAACGACCGTTCGCACTCCGCGCCGCGGCGCAAGCAAAAAGGGGACATTCTGGTTTTCTGTTCTTCGGCATCTGCCGTGCGAGCGCCGATACCCTCCCTTTCGCGAACCATGTCCTGCGGAGAAAACCAGAATGTCCCCTTTTTGCGTCCGGCTGGATGGTAGACAACGGAAGGACGACTCGCCAGTGCCCACGCCGCTTGCCGGCAAGCACGGCTCTGTTTTGCGATCCTGATACGCAGTTTGAACGATATGCAATAGGTCTAAACGATTTCAATGAGTTACGATCTCGCGGTCTGGCACGCGTCGCGACCAATCACGACACAAGAAGCGAGTGACATTTATCGGCGTCTTGGTGAAGAGGAGCTCTCGGCCGTCGGTCCGCATCAGGGCGCGAACGCATTTCTAGCAGAGCTCACGACCCAATACCCGCAGATCGACGATTGGGATGAGAGCGATATTGACAACTGCCCGTGGAGCGGCGCGTTCGACCAATCGGATCGGTACCTCCTGATATACATCTCATTCTCGCGTGTCGCTGAAATTATGCCGCTTATCGAAGGACTTGCGGCCAAGCATGACCTGGTTTGCTTCAACCCGCAGTGGCCGTGCGTCATGTATCCACCGCGTATCGCCGCGATGCCGCATCTACGTCTGTCACTCGAAAACCGCACGCTAATAGACAATCCAACACCCGACCAAATTGCCAATGCTCTGTCGACGTTGCAGCCCGAAAAAAGGGGACATTCTACTTTTCGCGCCGTCGCGGACGCCCGCGAGAACGCAGCGTCGACTCCAAGCCAAGCTGCCGAGCGGTCTGCTTCACCCATTCTGCATCGCCAAACGGATGGCCCCGCTCGATCGCCCGACGCAATGCGGTCTCCTCCGTTTCGGTTTGCGGCTGGTTGACCAGCGCCAGCCAGTTACGCGGGCAGGCGATCGGCCCGTCGGTCAGCATCTGGGGACGCGCCCGTGCGCCGCCAGGCCAGGCTTGACCAGTTCCACAACTCGGCGGCAGCCACGAGGTTCGCCCGCAGCGCGTTCCGCTCCACGTAGCGCAAAACCGTCAGCAGGTGTTCGTCCTCTTGGATCGGAAAGGCCTTGAAGCGTCCCTGCCAGACGTGACCGCTCGATTCATAATGGCGGTGGTAGCGCCGCACGTGGCTGGTCAACAACCATTGCATCCACCGACCCAGGTCGCCGTCGCCATAAGGCCAAAGCACCAGGTGAAAATGATTCGGCATCAAGCAATAGCCAAGCAGGCGCATCGGTAGCCGCCGATTCGCCGCCGCGAGAAGTTGGAGGAACGCTCCATAATCGCCGTCGTCGTGGAACACGTCGCCGCGCAGCGTTACCACGGTTGATGGCGTGGTAACATATTCCGCCGACTGAGGCCCTTGCAGTTCGCGGCATAGTGCTCGAAGCTATCAGATCATCGGCCCCGCGGCAAGAAAAAGTAGAATGTCCCCTTTTTGCGAGTCGTAACTCATGGCCGAGATTGTGCTCGTCAATCCGCGGTTTGAGGTTTCGTATTGGGGGCTGGAATACGCCTTGCCGTTGCTCGGCAAGCGCGCCAACCTGCCGGTGGCCTGCCTGCCGCTGCTGGCGGCCCTGACGCCGCCGGAACACTCCCTCACGCTGCTGGATGAGAACGTCGAGCCGATCGACTTCGACCGGCTCCAGCGTGCGGACCTCGTCGGGCTGACCGGCATGAGCGTGCAGCGGGCCGCGGATGCGCGAGATCCTGCAAGAGCTGCGGCGCCGGGGCGTGTTCACGGTCGTCGGCGGCCCCTGGGTCAGCGTTTCGGAAGACTATTTCGGCGATCTCGCCGAGGTGATCTTCGTCGGTGAAGCGGAGGACACCTGGCCTTTGTTCTTGCGAGAGTGGCAAGACGGTCGTCACCGCCGCCGCTACGAGCAGGAAGAAAAGACCGACATGACCCGGGTTCCGACGCCCCGGTTCGATCTGCTGCCGATGCAGCATTATATGTTCGGCAGCCTGCAGTTCTCTCGCGGCTGCCCGTTCCAGTGCGAGTTCTGCGACATCATCGTCACCTTCGGCCGCCGGCCGCGCTTGAAAAGCTCGGACCAGGTGATCGCCGAACTCGAAGCGCTGCTTGCCCAGCGCACGCGGATTGCGCTGATCGTCGACGACAACCTGATCGGCAACAAACGCGACGTCAAACCGCTGCTGCAAGAGGTCGCCGACTGGCAACAGCGGCGCGGCTACCCGTTCACGTTCTTCACCGAGGCCTCGCTCGACCTGGCCGAAGACGACGAGTTGATGCAGTTGATGGTCGAGGCCAACATCCAGAGCGTGTTCGTCGGCATCGAAAGCCCCAACGAGGAGTCGCTGCGAGAGACCAAGAAATTTCAGAACGTGCGGCCCGCGGGCACGCTGGCCGAGCGCGTTCGCCGGATCCAGGACGCCGGGTTGGAAGTCTGGTGCGGCATGATCCTTGGCTTCGATCACGACACTCCGGCAATCTTCGCCGCGCAGCGCGAGTTTCTGGAGCAGACTCGCATCCTGCACGCCATGATCGGCATGCTGCACGCGATTCCGAAAACGCCGCTTTACGACCGCCTCGCCGCGGAAGGCCGTCTCGATCCGGCGGACCATAGCGAGTTCGGCACGAACGTCATTCCGCTGCAGATCAGCCGCGAAGAACTGCGCGACGGCTACGTTCAGCTCATGCAAGCGCTCTACGAGCCGGAAACCTACTTCCAGCGGCTGGAAGCGCTTTATCTGCGCGACCGCTTCAAATTTGGTCATGCGCAACGCCGTTATTGGCGCCGTCATCCTTGGGCCGGTCTTAAAGCGCAAGCGGCCAACCTGCTCCGCTCGGCCTACGTTTATGTGCGTTTGATGAGCGACGTTCCCGACGCGAAGTTACGCCGCGAGTACCGCAAGCGACTGGCAAGGCTGCTCCGGCGCCGCCCCGATCCCGCTATCTTGTTCGTTTATCTCATCAAATGCGCTATGCACTACCATCATCGCCGGATGTCGGCCGACATGAACTCCCGGGAGAAGCCGCTGGTCAACTCGTTTTGATCGCTGGCCCCCCGAAGAAGATCCGCTACAATGCAAGCCCGTGATTGCGGATTATTCGTCAGCCCTCACTAACCCGAAGCGTCAGCGAGGTACATGCATTGCTCTACCTCGCTGACGCTTCGGGATAGTGTCGAACGCGTTGTCAAACGGTCTCGGGGCCAGACGAATAATCCGAGCGAATGAACCAACCTCTGGAGACGAGCGATGGCCCTGGAATTGCGAGAGGAAGAAGGCGGTAAAACCTTGGACGTGCGGGTGAGCGGAAAGCTCACCAAGGCCGACTACGAGCATTTCGTCCCCGAGGTGGAGCGGCTGATCAAGCAGTACGGCAAGCTGCGGATCATGCTCGAGATGCACGACTTCCACGGTTGGGAAGCGGGCGCGTTGTGGGAAGACATCAAATTCGACCTCAAGCACTTCAACCACATCGAGCGGCTGGCCATGGTCGGCGAGACGAAGTGGGAGGCGATGATGAGCCAGTTCTGCAAGCCGTTCACCACCGCTAAAATCCGCTACTTCGATCAGACGAAGGCCGACGAAGCCCGCAGTTGGCTCGTCAGCGACTGAGCTCGCCGCCGCAGCAGCCGGGCTTCACTGCTGCAAATAAGCGAACAAGTCCCGCAACTGCTGGGGCGTGAGTTGCTCCAGCAGTTTTTCGGGCATCAACGAGACGGGCGATTCTTCAAGCTGGTCGATCTCGTCGCGGCGCACGCGCGTGCGCTGGTTCTTGGCGTCGAGCAGCGTGACGCTGGCGGCGTTCTGCTCGGCCAGCACGCCGGTCAGCACCTGCCCGCTTTCGGTGGTCAGCACGTAGCTGGCGTATTCCTTGCGAATCACCGAACTCGGGTCGACGATATTGGTCAGCAGCGCCTGGCGGTCGCCACGATTGGCCTTGGTCAGCTCCGGTCCGACATGGTTCCCTTCGTCGAACAGGCGATGACAGACGCCGCAGTGCTTCATGTAAATCGCCTTGCCCGCACGCTTGTCGCCCGCGGCGGCCCGCAAATCATTGGAAAAGCGGCGGACGTCGGCCAGCCTGGCTTCGGGCGTGGCCGGTTGAATAGCGCCCCATAGCTTGCGCACCAGGGCGTCGATCTCTTCGTCGCCGTGCAGCGCCGCCCGCCGCAACTGGTCGAGCGGGAACTCTTGCGGATCGACCTTGCCGCTTTCCACTTGCCGCAGCAGCGCCAGCGCAGAACCCGGCCGGCTGAGCAAGGCGTCGCGCACATCGCTGCGCACGGCGGCCGGCAGTTGTGGATAGATGCTCAGCAAATGTTCCGTGACTTGGGCGTTCTCAAAGCGGTTTGCCGCCGCAATCGCAGCGTGCGCCACGGCCGCCGGCTGCTTGGGATCGATCCGCTCAAGCGCGGCCGGCGTGCTATCCGCCGATCCGAAGCGGGCCAACAAGCCCAGCGTCGCGATCAGTTCTTCCTGTCCGGCGGCCCGGTCGCCGATGATCGAGAGCAATTGCCGCTGGGCGCCTTCGACGCCGGCGACCAGCGCCAACTCCAAGTACAAGGGCGTCGATGGCGAGGCCTGCCACGCGGAGGCAATCACTTGTTTCAACCGCGGCGAGATCGGCTCGGCGCTCGGCACTCTGCTCGCTCAAGCCTTGGGCCAGACCGGCGAACAGGGCGGGCCGCTCAGTGCTCGGCGCCGCTTACAGCAGTTTCACGCAGGCGGCATAGGCGCCGGCCTTCGCCTCAGCCGCATAGCGCCGCACCAGCCGCGGTGCGTTGGCTCGCAAGAGGGATGCCGCCAGGCCTGATCGCTGGCGAACATGGGGAACGATGAGACGACGAATGCGGAAACAGCTTTATCTTCGATCGCCCACCACAATAGCCAAGGGATGTAAGGATCGCTTTCGTCTTCGTCGCGCTGGAGCAGTGCCTCGATGATCGGCGCGGCGTCGTCGCCGGGCAATCGCTTGGCGGTCGACGCCAGTTGAGCGCGGACCGTCGCGCTCGGGTCGTTGGCCGCCAGTTTTGTCAGCGATTCGGCCAGCGGCGGCGTCACGCGCCGCGCATCTCCCAACAGTCGCACCGTCCAGGCCCGAACATGCTCGCTTGTGTGGTTCAGCAGTTGCGCGGCAATGGCATCGTCGAACCCGCCGCTGACGTGCAACGCCCACAAGCTTTGCAGCGCCAGATCGCCGTCTTGCGGCTGCAAGGCCTGCTCGCGCAGCCGGGGATATGTCGAGGCGTCTCGTCGCTCGGAAAGAATCCGTCGTGCCCGGTCGCGGCGCCAATGATTGGAATCGTCGAGCAGTTCGATCAACTCCGAGCTTTTCATCTCCCGCAAGTCGACGGCGGCGGCGCGCTTGTCTGAGCCATTCGGCGCCAGCTTGTAAACCCGACCGTTCGACGTGTCCCAGTTCGCATCAGGGTCGGGATGGGCCGTCCGCTTATCACAGAAGTCGCAAAGGTAGACGGCGCCATCGGGCGAAAGGCACAGATCGGTCGCGCCAAACCACGCGTCGTGCGAGTCGAGCAACAATCCGCCCAGCGACATTTTGATCGTCGAACCGCGCGGCTCGACCTTCCACCAGGAACAGGTGTGCCCAAGAAAATCGCCGCATAAGAAGGCGCCGCGGTATTGAGCCGGAAAGGCGTCGGCCAGGTAGATCGTGCCGCCCGTGTTGGGCCGGCCGGTCAAACCGACGTGCGGCACGCTGCCGAACCAGCCGTACGCGTAAGGATTGTGCAACGGGCCATGCTTGCCGAACGATTTTTCGTAATAACCGCCTTGCACGCCGTGCCAGCACAGCCCGCCGTTGGAACTGTAGATCAACCGGCCGACGGCGTCGAACGTTATTCCGAAGCCGTTGCCGCCTCCTTCGCAGAACAGTTCGAAGGCCTTGGTCCGCGGGTGATAACGCCACACGCCCTGCTGGAACTCAAGACCGCGAATGCGGCAGGTCGTGGTGCTGCCATTCAGACCGTACAGCCAGCCGTCGGGGCCCCACGTGAGATGGTTGGCCAGCGACTGGGCGTCTTCCATACCGAACCCTTCGAGCAACACTTCCGGATCGCCGTCGGGCCGATCGTCGCCATCCCGGTCCGCATAGAACAGCAGATACGGCGCCTGCAGCACATACACGCCGCCGTTGCCGAATTCGAGCGACGTGCAAAGGTTCAAATCCGAAATGAAATCCTTGTACGAGTCGGCCCGGCCGTCGCCATCCGTGTCTTCGCAGATGGTGATCCGATCGGCGCCTTTGGGCCCGCGCGGCGGCGGCGCCGGGATGCGATCGTAGACGGTCCGCGAATAGCGATCGACCTGCACCCGCTTCAAGCCTGCCGGGTTCGGGTATTGCAGATACTGAATCACCCACAGCCGGCCGCGATCGTCGCACTTGACCAGGATCGGCTGGCGAATTTCCGGCTCGCAGGCGAACAGCTTCGCCTCCAGGCCTTCGCCCAGCGTCATCTTTTGCAACGCCTCTTGCGGTGCGTAGCCCTGGCCGCGAGCGTTGTTAGTCGGCGCCAACAGCAAGCAGACGAACGTCGCAGCGGCGATGGATAATTGAATGCGGATGGGGAAGGAGGCGGTCATACGCGGCTTGGTCTCCAATCAGAATGTAGTTAGGCGTTAGCATAACGCAGTGAGACCGCAACGGAAAAGCGGCGAGTGATCGCAAAGAGACAAAGCCGTAGGGTGGGCATTGCCCACCATGAATTCGGTGGTGGGCAGTGCCCACCCTACGGGATGCTGATCCGCAAACCGCGGGGCAGGCTTTCGCCGAACATCAGGCCTTGCTCTTCTTCCTGCAACTGGCCGCCTTCGGCCACCAGCTCGCGATAGTGGTCCGGGGCGCCGAGCCGGTCGAGCCAGGCCAGCACGCGGTCGCGACGCGAAGCGGAAATATCGCGGTAGCGGTCGTCCGTCCGCCGGGTCATCTGCACGATGGAGAAGGCCAGCGCGTCGGGCGGCAATTTCGAATCGATCAATTCCGCCGTCCACTTCTCGGCCTGCTCGGCGGGCACGACGGCGTTGAGCGGCCCGTACATCGGCACGCGAGCACCAGCCGGCCGAGCGCCAGATGCCGGCGTCGCGCACGGCGCTTACCTTCTCGCGGCGGACGAGCAAGAGCAAGGCTTCAGCCAGCTCGATCTTGCCAGAGACGCTCAGCAATTCGAGCGAGCCGAGCAACCGCCAGACTTCCGCCGCCTCGTGCGAACCGGCGGCGAACTCCGGCTTGCGCGATTTGGCCCGCTGGCTCGAGCCCAGCACCGGCCGCAGCAGGGCGATCAGCGGTTCGGCTAACGAACGCTGCTGGCCGGCCGCCAGGCCGCCGGCAATGCGGCGCCAGAGAATCAGCCACTCCACGCGGCAAGCCGGCGTGTGATGCGCGCGCTTGCCTTGCAGCAGCCGCCAAGTCTGGGCAACGCGCCAATCGTCAACCGCCAGCCCGTAACCGGGACGCAGGCTGAAACCGAACAGGTAGAGCCAGCGCGCCTCGTGTTCCGCGCTGCGGCGGCGGCCCGGCTCCACTTCGACCAGCGCTTCCCAGAAACTGCGCAGTAACGACATTGGCCAGTCGCGGCGCCGTAGCTCGGTGCGCGCTTCCAATCGCTTGACCAGGCTCTCCGGTTTGATCGCCTCTTGAGCGGCGGAAGGCGAGAAAGCCGCCTGGATCAGCGTGCGGCAATCAGCAACCAGCGATTCGTCGACCACGCCCTCGGCTTCGCCCGCGCCCAGGTGCCCCGAGCGGTCGGTTTGCGTGGCGGCGCGAACGTCGAATTGCAGGCGCCAGGTGCGCGGGCCTTGCGCCTCGCTGCACCACAGATCGAGCGTGCCGATCTCCGTCAGCCGCGCGTGCAGATTGACGGCCAAAGATTCGCGCGGGCCTTTCTTCTGCGACTCGAGCACCGTGCGGATCGGCGGCAGCGAGGTCATTTGCTCGGGATCGACGGAGAGCAACTCCCCCGGCCGATCCGTCAACCGCGTGCTCGAAACGTACAGCGGAAATTCCACCGGATGGCGAATCAACAGCTCGAAGGTCCGATCGGCGAGATCGACCTCTTGCCCGGCTTCGATTTCGGCCGGCAACAAACAAACCGCGGTCGGTTCGGCGCCAGCGGTTTCGGCGCCGATGTAATAGGTGCGCGCCAGTCCGGCGGCAATGCGCACGCCGACGCCGCGCCGCACCATGCCGTAATAGGCGGCTCCGCGCGCCACCGCCAGGTCGAGCCGGTCGTTGGTCAACTCGTGCGGACGCCACGGCTCTCCTTGCGATGCGGGAAACCACGAAGCCAGCACGTCCAACAATCGCGTTCGCAGCACGGGCGAAGCGAACAGGCCGCCGTTGAACAGGACCAGGTCGGGCCGAGCGGGGTCGTGACCGGCCGGCATCGGCGGCTCATCCCCAAGGCTACGTGCCGATGCGCCGTGAGAAAGGCGGCCAGGTAGCGCGTCATGGCGGCGTCGGGCGCGAAAGGGAGCCCGAACTCCTGAAAGCCGCTACGGCGCGCAACGGGCTTGTCTTCCAAGGCCGCGCGAGGCAAGAAGCCTTCGAGCAGGAGTTGCTGCACCTCTTCGCGCGTGACTTCAGCTTGCAGCCCGCCGCCGATCAAACGCGAACCGGCGCCCGGCAGATTGACCGTCAGCCGCTCAGGCGGATTGGCCGATAGCAAAGCTTCTTTCACGTGCCGGCAACTGCGAACCAGCACGGCCCATTGCCGCGGCTCGAGTTTTCCGCCAGCGGCAATTCGTTGTTCCACGTGATGCGCCAGCGCCAGATCGAGATTGTCGCCGCCGAGAATCAGGTGCTCGCCGACCGCCACGCGGTGGAATTGCACCTTGCCGCCTTCGCCGCGCCGCACGCGGATCAGCGTAAAGTCGGAAGTGCCGCCGCCGATGTCGCAGACCAGGATCTTCTGCCCGGGCTGCACCACGCTTTCCCACTGATCGCCTTGGGCGTGGATCCAAGCGTAAAAGGCCGCTTGCGGCTCTTCGATCAGCACCACGCGCGGCAGCCCGGCGAGCCTGGCCGCCTTGACGGTCAGTTCGCGCGCCACTTCGTCGAACGAGGCGGGCAGCGTGAGCACCACATCCTGCTCGGCCAGCGGATGCTCGGGAAAACGAAAGTCCCAGGCTTCTCGAATGTGCGCCAGATAACGGCTGCTGGCATCGACGGGCGAGAGCCGAGTGACATCGGGCGCGCCGTGCCAAGGCAGCAGCTCCGCCGTCCGATCGACGCCCGGATGACAGAGCCAGCTCTTGGCCGAAGCGATCAAGCGTCCGGGCGAAGCCGTGCCCTGGTCGCGGGCGAAAAAGCCCACGGCATAGTTCCGCTCTTTGCCGCCCCACGGCAGGCCCAATGCGCCGTCAGGGAATTCGCCCGCGGCCGCTTCGTAGTGGAACGAGGGGAGCGTCTCGCGGGCTTCGATCTCGCCCGGCGCCACGAGTTGAGGTATCGGAAACGCGCGGACCGTCCACTCGGCCTCGAGCGTATCCACATAAGCCACGGCGGAATTGGTCGTGCCCAGATCGATGCCGACTGAGTAGCGGCTGGGCGTCTCCGACGAACTATCACTCATGCGCGATTATCCTGCTACACGCTCTCTCAATGTCCTGCAAACTTCACCAGTTCCCATGTCTCCGCGTCACTCAACGCTTTCGGAGAGAAAACCACTAATCAACGCTAATCTGCACTCATCAGTGTTCATTAGTGGAGATCAGCGGTCCTCCCCGTCCGTATCCGGGAAGGCGTGAATGCCTGACGTGCGTTATTCGGCTCTTCCCGCACGCTGAACTCCAGCTTCCAGCGATCGTCGGAGTTCGCGCTCTGGCACCAGAGCTCGAACATGCCCAGCTCAGTGATTTTCGCATGGAAGCGGACGGGCACGTAACCTTCCTGCGCTGTCGGTCGGCGGCAAGCTGGCGGTCAAGGGATCGGTCTCGGCGAGCTCGTCTTCCGACCACGAACTGAGCAAGACGCCCGGTTGATCGTCTTTGCGGACGGCGGAGCTGAAGAAACGGAACTGGGCCGGCTCGCCGACGACCAGGCCGATCTCGTCGCTCGGAACGGCGGTCTCCGTGCCTTCCTCCATGCCGATCGGCACGACGCACAAGGCGCGCAGCGGCCGCGGCGCGCCGGGAATCGCCAGGCCCGCAGTTTCAATCCCCACATAATAAGAGCGAGCCGTGCCGCCGCGGATGCGAATGCCTTTGCCTTGCTTGGCAAACCCGTAGTAGGCGGCGCCGCGAGCCACGGCATAGTCCAGATCTTCGTTGCCGGACAGACCTTGGGGCGGCGCTTCGCCGGCGAACCAACCGGCCACGACGTCGAACAGCCGCTCTCGCAGCGCGGTCGACTTGAACACGCCGCCATTGAAGAGCACGTGCGTGGGCCGCACCGGCCGGCCTTCGTCGCCGTGGGCCCGCAGAAAGCCGGCCAGGTGGCGCGTAATGGCCGTATCGGTTTCGAACGGCAGGCCGAGTTCCTTGAAGCCGGAGGCTCGCCGTCGGGCCGGTTCGTCCGTGGCGGCGCAGAACGGGAAAAAACCCTCCAAGAGCAGCTCCGATGCGGCATCGCGCTCGACGTCGACCGAAATCGTGCCCTTGATCAATTTGCTGCCGCGACCGAGGACGGCGACGGGATGTTTCGCCGGGCCTTCATGGGCCAGCAGCGCCTCTTTGGCCGCGCGGCACGAGTGCCACAGCGCGACCGATTGCCAAGGATCAAGCTGCACGCCTTTCTCGGCAAACTGCGCCGGCGACAAAGTGGGCCAGCGTGAGATCCATATTGTCGCCGCCGACCAGGATATGATTGCCGACGGCCATCCGTCGCAGCGCCAACTCGCCCTGCTCTTCCGTGACGGAAATCAACGTGAAGTCGGTGGTGCCGCCCCCCACGTCGCAAACCAATAGCACTTCGCCCACTTTCAATTGCCGCCGCCAGCGGTCGCCGGTGTCAGCCAGCCAGGCATAGACGGCCGCTTGCGGTTCTTCCAGCAGCACGAAATGATCCGGCAGTCCGGCGGCCAGCGCCGCTTCGCGCGTCAGCTCGCGTGCCGCGGCGTCGAACGAGGCCGGCACGGTCAGCACGACGTGCTGTTCGGCTAGCGGAGCATCGCGAAAGGCAGTATTCCAGGCCGCCACCGCGTGCTCGATATAACGCTGAGAGGCCACGAGCGGCGAAATCTTCGGCACGTCGCTCGGGGCGTTCCAGGGCAAGATCGGCTGACGCCGGTCGACGAGGCTGTGCGCCAGCCATGACTTGGCCGCCGCCACCGTGCGCGTCGGCACTTCGGCCGCCTGGCGACGTGCCAACTCGCCGACGGCAAACTCGCGGCCTCGCTGCCAAGGCAAATCAAAACTCTTGGCCTTGGCGTCGGCCTCTGTACCGAGATAGAGAAACGACGGCAGCAGCGACCGCTCTTCCACGTTGCCGGGCGCCGTTAACTGCGGAATCGCCAGCAACTGCACCTGCGGCGTTTCCTCGGACAGCGAGGCGTACGCCAGCGCGTTGTTCGTCGTGCCGAGATCGATGCCGATTGCATATTGGGCCGTCATCTCAGGAAATCTCCACGACCGCCGGCGCAATCACTTCCGCGCCGCTGGCGCCCCCCGTCCACGCCGGCAGCGCCGCTCGCGTCGCTTCCCAGCCGTGGTGCATCAACACGCCGCGAAAAGGCGGACGGTCGGCGACATTGCCGGTCAAGCGATACTTTGCCGCGTCGAAGTCGTCCGGGACGTCGACGGCGGCTCCTTCTTCCGCCGGCACCACCGGCTTGAGACCGAACACCCGTTCCAGCACCGCGGCGCTATCGCGGTGCACATCCCGCACCGCGGCGCCAATTTGTTCATCGCTGTAGGCGGCGATCGGCTCTTGCAGGAAGTCGACCAGCCGGGCTTCACGCTGCAGCATGGCCAACAGGCTCAGCGCTTCGCTGCGACCGGCCCGTTTTGGCGGTTCCTTCTCCGGGGCGCCGGCGCGGCGGCGGGTTCGGGCTTGGCGGGCGCCGTCGGCCCGCTCAGCAACCGATTCGCCGGCTCGACCAGCGAGGCATCCGACAGGATGCGAAAAAAAACGCGGAATGCCAGTCCAATGCGAGTCACGTTCGACCCCTTTCTATCCTCAGGCCGCGGTTGGCCTGGCGGCAATTGATCATTCAATGAGAGTGTATCATCTCGGCCGTAATCGAACCGGAGTCGGGTCCGATTGTCAACCGGGCAAAAGGCTTTCGTCGACTCGGGTATTGAAAGGCAATAAGCATGGCGGTCCGCCATGTGGATTGCCCCGACGACCTGAAGAAAAGGAATTGCCAGGCCAATCGACTTTTTCCTTGCATTGCCACCCGTTGCAGGGGTATTTTAGGGGCCAAGGAATACAAGGAATAACGGTTCGGCTCTATCCGGACCCTTGCGTAGGAACGTCCGCGGCACAGGCAAGTTGCCCAGGGCGTGCGGGCCAGTGCCGCAAGGCGTCTCCGTTTCGTCCCGTCCAGGCCAGTGGCGGGACGAAGCGGAGTTGGTCTGCGCTGAGAAGATAGCGCTGAGATAGTAGGCGCCGAGAAGAGAGACGCTGCTTCAGGAACCGCGGCGATGCCAGTGCGCCGCCATAGCGGCATTCTGCAAGCGACGCAGCAATTGGCCTGAGAGAAGGGGGTCTCATGGCGCGTTGGTGCAACGCAATTCGTTCTGGCCGCAAGTGTCGCGCTTTGCGCGAGCAAAGCTTGTACTCGCAAGGCGCGCCTTCAAGCGCTTGAAACGCGCTGCGTGCTCTCGAGCGGTTATCTGCAAACAAATCTGGTTTCGGATCAGGCCGGTACGGCCTTGATACGCGATCTGAACCTGGTCGATCCGTGGGGCATCGGCGTGGCGCCAAGCGGCGGCGCCTTTTGGGTGGCGGACCATGGCAGCGGCAAGACCAGCATCTATGCCGGCGACGTCAGCGGGACGCCTTTCGCGCAACCCGCTGGTGGTTTCCGTGCCGGACGGCGCCCCGACCGGCGAAGTCCCCAACGGCACTGCGGACTTTACGGTAAGTCTCGGCGCAGCTTCCGGACCGGCGGCGTTCTTAATGGCCGGCGGGAGCGGAACGCTCTCGGGCTGGAATCAAAACATCCCCTTGCCGGCGCCTTCCTCGCAGGCTCAATCGGCCGTCGTCAACGCAGCGGCTGCGTATACAGGGTTAACCATCGCTTATGACGGCGCCCAGAATTTGCTGTACGCCGCTAATTTCGCCCAAGGATCAGTCGACGTCTTTGATCGCAACTTTTCACCGGTGACGGTGACCGGCGCCTTCGTCGATGCCGCCGTGCCCGCCGGCTATGCGCCGTACAACGTTGCCAACTTGGGCGGCCGGCTGTACGTGAGCTACGCAAAGCAGAATGGCGGCCAGATCAATCCGGCGCCGGGCGGCGGCGGGCTTGTGGCGGTTTTCGATTACCAGGGAAATCTGCTGAAGAATCTGGGCTCCGGCGGGCTCGATGGTCCTTGGGGCATGGCCCTGGCGCCGGCAAGCTTCGGCGAGTACAGCGGCGATTTACTGGTCGGCAATTCAGGCAGCGGACGCATTCTGGCTTTTAATACGACTACGGGCGCGTTGGACGGCGCACTGGCCACGCCCGGCGGCGGCGCCATCACCATCGACGGACTGCGCGGGCTGTCGTTTGGCAATGGGCAAACCGCCGGCGATTACAATTCGCTGTACTTCACCGCCGCGCCCGGCGGCGCAGAGCACGGCCTGTTCGGCGCGATCAAGAGCGCGCAATTCGCGGATCTGACTGCCGCCGGAGTCAGCGCGACCGTATATCAAGGCCTCGCCTTTCAGGGCGTCGTGGCCACGTTTTCCAATGCCAGCGCCGGCCAGACGCCGGAAGCTACGCAACGACGATCTATTGGGGCGACGGCGCCAGTTCGACGGGTACGGTTACCGCCTTGGGAGGCGGACGGTTCAACCTGACCGGCACGCACGTCTATTCGCAGCTCGGGCTGCAAAGCATCACGGTCTCCGTGCGAGATTCCCAGTCGCACCTGGCCTACGCCTCGGCCGTCGCCAACGTCAAGACGCCCATGCTGACGGCAACGGGCGCCATCGATCGACGCCACGGAGGATTCGGCATTTTCCGGAACTGTGGCGACCTTCAGCGACGCCGACGGCAACCTCTCCGCCAACGCCTACCAGGCCTGGATCGATTGGGGCGACGGAACGAGCTCGGCAGGAACCGTCGCCGGCGACGGCAGCGGCAATTTCAGCGTGACCGGGTCGCATTCCTACGCGGATGAAGCCAACCTCTCCGTAAAGACATACATCGTCGATAGCGACGGCGACGACATTACGGCAACGGGAACTGTCTCGATCGCCGACGCCGACACATTGAGCGCAACTTCGCTGGCAGTTGCTGCGACCGAAGGGCTGGCATTCAGCGCTGCGGCAGCCACGTTTTCTGATACAAATCTTGCGGCGCATGCCGGCGATTTTACGGCCACGATCGCTTGGGGCGACGGCTCGACCAGTTCGGGCGTCATCAACGGCGCCGATGGCCAATTCACGGTCAGCGGCTCGCATGCGTACGCGCATAGCGGCCAGTACGCCGTGAACGTCGTCGTGAATGATCCCGCGCCGGGAACGGCGTCGGCCTCGGCGACGGCAACCGCTCAAGTCGCCGCGGCGCCGATTACCGCCACGGGCTACACGTTTTCCGCCGTCGAAGGTCAACAGTACGCCGGCGAGGTCGCCTTCTTCACCAGCGCCAATCCGTCAGCCAGCACCGGCAGTTTTACCGCGATGATCCTGTGGGGAGATGGCGCAAGCAGCACGGGAGTGATCAGCGCAGCCGCCGGAACGTTCCATGTCAGCGGCTCGCATACGTACGCCGCCATGTCGTCGGGCTTTGCCGCCAAGGTGTTGATCTCTGAGCAAGGAGGCGGCACAGCCACCGCCGAATGTTTGGCCCTGGTGGCAGACGCTCCGCTGTCGGCCACGGCGACCGCGTTCAGCGGGTATGAAGACACGGCGCTCGTCGACGTCAAGACGGCGGGCTTTATCGATCAAGGGACGCCGCTGCCGCCGTCAGCCTACTCGGCGACGATCGACTGGGGAGACGGGACTACGACTACCGGCACAGTCGCCGCCGATGGCGCCGGCCTCAAGGTTCTCGGCACGCATGTTTATGGCGACGAAGGAAACTACTCTTTCACAGTCTCGGTTGCAGAAGCCGGAGGCTCAAATGCAACCGTTCACGCGGCGGCCTCCATTCTAGAGGCCTTGTTGTGGAACGGCACGAGAGGAACGCCTACGGATCGCTGGCTCAACGAAGTCTACGGCGACTTCCTGGGGCGCCTGGCCGATCCCGGAGCGCTGAGCTACTGGAACTCGCAATTGTCGCAAGGCGTGAATCGGAACGCCGTCGTTTCGGCAATTGAAGCCAGCGGCGAGTACCGAGGGCGAGAAGTGCAGGCGCTGTTCGAGCGCTATTTGCATCGTTCGGTCGATCCGGGCGGACAGGCCTACTTCGTGGCTCAACTTGCCGCCGGCGCCACGGTCGAAAGCGTCGCCGCCAGCCTGATCGGTTCCAGCGAGTATTTCATGAACCGCGGCGGCGGGGCCAACGACGACTACTTGAACGCCTTGTATCAAGACGTCTTGCAGCGTCCTGCCGATCCCGAGCGCAGGCGTATTTCGGCCGGCAGCTTTCAAGCGGCGTCTCGCGCAGCCAGATCGCCAACGTCCTGCTCAACAGCGACGAATACCGCCAACGGCTGATTGGCGACTTCTATCAGCAACTGCTCAATCACCCGACCAGCAGCGGCAGCATCGATTTCTGGCTCGGCTACATGAAGCAAGGCGCCCGCGACGAGCAAGTCGCCGCAGCCATCGCCGGTTCCGATGAGTATTTCAATCGGACCGCGCCGTAGCTTGACGCCTTCCCATTCAGCATCCAGCGACACAACGCGCAGGCCGCCTGCAGCTTCTGCCAACCGACGAATTCCGGAAGCCGGGAAGAAACACGCTAATCGGATTGCCAACATGCTCGGGGTGCGAAGCAGTCTGACGGTTGCTTGCGGCCGTCAAAACGCAGCGAAAGCGAAGCCCGCAGCAGCCCGGCCCGCAGGGCAACGCCCATGTGCATCACAAGCCCGGGAACGCCTTGTGATTTGCCGGCCATGACTACCGAATCATCCCAACCTGCTTACACGCCTCCAGAAATGCTCGTTTGAGGAAGTTTGCATTGTCAAACGGAGCGCGGTCTGCTGCGCGATTTACTTGTTGAATGAGCTGGTCGACAGACGAGCTCTCCGTTTTGCGATTCTTCGATCACGTGCTGAAGCCAGGCCTTTCCGTCGTACTCAGCACAGCATTTTGCCGTGTAACGTTCCTCGATTCCGAATACATCTGTCCAAGACTCGACCTCCTCACTGCAGCCCGGTGAATCCAGCTGCAGATCGATGACGTCTGGGCTCAGAGCGGTTACATCATCGGTACGGAGTGCCATTTGAACAGTGATTGCCGGGCCTTCGGCAGCGTAGGTGTAAAACGCTCTTCGTCGGGCACCCGTGTTCTTCCGCTTGACACGGTCGATGTGCCGGGTTGGGTCCAGTTGCAACTTGTAGCTGGAATTGCACTCGTGACACATTGGAGCCAGGTTGCGGAAATTCACGGAGTTGAACGGGTAGACGCCTTTCGGCAGGAAATGATCGTACGCGGCACGCCGGGAAAGGAAAGGGGACGCAGCTCTTTGTCTCCCCTTCTGGGGCGCTGCCTTAGATGAATTCGACGTGATCGCGCATTTCGTCGGTGGTTTGACACACGTCAATCAGTACGAGCGACTGCACAATCTGTCCGATTGTGCGCGATTCTGTGCGGCAAAACACGATGCCGTAGGGCGGCCTCCGTTGAGAATGAAGAACGAGAAAGCCCTCGTCGTGGGCCATGATTGTCCGCCGTTCAGCGAGGGCAAAACGCAGGTGCTCCTCGTCTTCGGCGCCGAGCAAGCCCGCCTCGTTCATCGTGGGGACGTCGATACCGCGTCCTCTCAGCTCGGCTGCACTGCCGGATCGATGTGCTCGTCAAGGTGATAGCGAACAGCCATTACTCGGCAGTCCGACGTGGCAGCTTGGAAGCGATCGAGGCCTTCATCTTGGCGGCGTATTCACTTGAATCGCTCTTCGATCAAGACCGTAGCGCTTGCTAATGAGCACGCGGCTGCTGAAGACTTTGCCGCTGGCCCGTTCCCGGCAGCCGCTGGACGGGCGAATCAGCCAAGCAGCATGCCGGCATAGCCGACGACGCGGCTGCCGTCGCCGGTAACGTCGGCGCTGGTGGCGTAAGCAACGCGCTGAGAACGGCTGAGCATATTCATCTGCCGCAGCGTCTCCATCACGATGACCGCCGGCAGCAGGCCGCACATGCTGATGTGGTTTTTTCTGACCGTCTCGTACAAACGCTCGGGATCGAGGGTCTCCATTGCGGCCAACGCTAACTCGTCGAGGCGACGGTTCTCGTCGTCGCTGGCAAAGTGGTTCATGTCGCTGGAGACGATCAGCAGCGGCCGGCGGCCTTCGCCCTGCAGGCACTTCACCAGACCGGCGGCGAACTCGCGACACCGCGATAGATTGCCGCCGCCGATGGCAATGCCCGTCACGCGAGCGTGGGGCGCCAGCTTCGCCAGAAAGGGCAACTCTACTTCGATGGCATGTTCCTGCTGATGCGCGGCCGCATCAAGCTGCAAACCGGGTATTGCTTCAACCAGCCGCTTAGCCAGATCGGGATCCGAAGCAATCGTGGCGCCCGGGATCGACCAGGCTTGCTGCGGCGCCACGGCCCACTCGACGCCGTGCGGAGTGTGCTTGGGACCGAGCACGATGACGCTGTCGGGAATCTCCACGCGACGCAGCGTTTCCGCCGCAACGCGCCCCGAGTAGCGCAAGCCCGCGTGCGGCAGCATGACTGCCGGCCACGACTCGCGAGCGCACGGTTCGCCAGCCAACAATTCGTCGACCAGGTCGGAAAGCGCTTGAGCCTCGCCTGGATAGAACGTACCGGCCACGGCCGGCGGGCGAATGGCCGGTCCAAGTTGCGCGTCGAGGAGCGTTGGCGGCCGACAACCGGCCGGCATTCGAAATCGCCTCCAGGCTGAACAACATGGTCGCCTCCGGCATGGTCGACTGCGCGAGCTTGGCCGCCTCGTCCAGCACGGCTTGCGCCGACGACTCACGCGAGAACACGGCGGCGCTCTTGGCGCCTTCGATCGCCAGCAAGGCGCGACGCCGCGGGTCGAAGCCGTTCAAGTCAGGCTCGGCCAACGAGCCATGAACGGCTGGGTCAAACAGCACCAACAATTCGAGTTGGCAACCACCCAGCCGCTCGGCGCCGGCCGCTCCGAGCGAACGCGCCATTTCTTCAGCCAGATGGTACAGCGTCGACTGCAGCGGCACGGGCTGCCGCAACGACCACTTACTGGCTTGCAGCAACGACCGGCCTTCGGCGTCGCGCACCGCAGCAACCACGCCGTTGACGTTGGCGTCGGGCATGCCGAACGCGTAATAGCTGGGCGTGGCGCCTCGCAGAATTGCCAGCAGGTTATCGCGGCAAAAGTCCGCCAGGCCGGCAATCTCCGTCTCGCTGAGCAACGGGGCCGATGATTCCGCCCCATTGAAACCATGAGCCTCCAAATCGACGATCTCTGCGAACGCGCCGCCCATAACCTGGCCTTCGAAGGTCCACAGCGAGACGTCATCTTCTTTCCACGTCGTCGGCGGCAGCCCGGCTTTCAAGCAGACGTGCTGCAGAAACGTTTCGGCGTCGAGGTTGTGTTCAATCGCCACGACAGGCAGCAGCAAGCCTCGCGCTTCGCCGCGAGCAATCTGCAACCCGTGCTTGCCGACCACGATGGCGTTGCGCCGAGCCTCGCCCCGCTCGGCCACCTGTTGCGGGCCGTGCAGCAGCGAAACTTCCAATTCCAAGTGCGCCAACTCGCTGGGCGAGATGGGCGGAAAACGCGGGTCGTCGCAGGCGGCTCGCGTCGCGGCGTGCGAAAGCGCTTGGGCCAGCGGCAGAGACGTTCCGTGCGTGCCGCAGCAGCTTCGCAACCGACCCGTACGCTTCAGCGTAACGAAGGCGCCCGTCACGCTGGCGGCCGGCAGTTCGCTTAACAAATGCTGGACTTCATCCAGGCCGCTCCCATGAGCCGTTGAAGCGACCACGCGCGCGGCGGCGTGTAAAACGGCTTGCTGTTGAACAGCCGAAAGATCAAGCGGGCCAGGGGGAGTGGAAGTTGTCGCATGGGACGGAGCAGAAGGTTGATTCACGGTGCGGACCTGCGGTTCCAGGACGGGGAGCTGCGATTTCGAAGGTTGTTCGGAGGTGAAAGCGGAAATCCGTACCGGCTGACGTCTCGAACCCCATGAGCCGGGCGTTGGGTCGAAGCGGCCCGCGATGCGGGCGCCGCAATGCTTGCAGTTCGAACCCGCCAGCGCGTATTCGGCCAGTTCGTAGCCGTTGCGTTCGATCAGCGTCCGCTTGCACTCGGGGCAAAACGTGCTTTGCTCTCGCGACGCATGAATGTTTCCAGGATAAACATAGTTCATGCCGAGCGACAAGGCGATGTCTCGCGCTGCAAGCAGCGTTTCAGGCCGCGTGCCGCCGCGATCGGTCATGCGAAAGTCGGGGTGAAACGCCGTGAAATGGAGCGGTACGTCAGGCCCCAGGCGGTCGAGAATCCAGTGGCACATCTGCCGGATCTCTTCCTCCGTGTCGTTTGCCTGCGGAATGACCAGGTTGGTGATCTCGAACCAGACATCTGTTTCCCGCTTCAACCATTGCAGCGTTTCGAGCACCGGCTCGAGATGCGACGAGGTCACGCGGTGATAGAAGTCCTCGGTGAAGGCCTTCAGATCGACATTGGCCGCGTCCATGTATTCAAAGAAGGGCGCCCGAGCCGCCGGCGAGATGTAACCCGCCGTGACGGCCACGGTCTTGATGCCGACGGCGCGGCAGGCCCGGGCCGTATCGATGGCGTACTCGGCCCATACGACCGGATCGTTGTATGTGAAGGCGACGCTGCGGCAGCCAAGCTGCAAAGCGGCCTGAGCGATCGCCTCGGGCGACGCCGCTTCGCTCAGTCGTTCGATCTCGCGAGACTTGGAGATCGACCAGTTCTGGCAGAACTTGCAGCCCAGGTTGCAGCCGGCCGTGCCGAACGACAGCACGCTCGTGCCGGGATAGAAATGATTGAGCGGTTTCTTTTCGATCGGATCGATGCAGAACCCGGTGCTGCGGCCGTACGTGGAGAGCACCATTTCGCCTGCGCGGTTCTCTCGCACGAAACAGAAGCCGCGGTCGCCCGGCGCAGCACGCAGGCCCGCGGGCACAACTCGCAGATCAACCGATCTGAGTCGCTCTCGGTGCGCCACCATCCGCCGGCTTTTGAGCCGTCAGCTCGCAATCCGTCGGCGGGAGGCAATTCGATAATTCGTGACATGGAATTCCGCCAACCTTCAAAGAGGTCTTCCGAAAGGCTGACAAACAGACGAACAAGTAATAGAAGGACACGAGTCGGCCTGAGCGTTCATGGTAGTCCAGAAACGCTGCAAACAGGAGCTTTCTGCAATCCAAGGCGGAAATTAGGATCGACGTGGCGTGGGCCGTATGCGGTCAATGGGCCAGTTCGGCGAGCGCCGGTGCGGGAATGACGATGCGGATGGGAAACGAGCGTCTGAACCATACGACCTGGGCCGCACGACTGGGGCGCCGTACAACTCAGGCATTCAGGGGGAAACCTGCCTTCCCCCCCTGCGCTATAGTATAGCGGCGCCGTCAAGACATCGGGGCAGCGACGCCCTGCTTCGCGGCTACAACGACCGGGCCGGTGAGTTCCCCGTTGGACGGCATTTGGGGCTTATCCGGCCGTACAACCCGGCCTTGCTGCGAGGCGATTGGGCGGATTTTCGCGAGCGGCAGGAGGCAACGCTCACGATCGAGCGGCGCAGCGTTCAGGCGGCGGCGTGCTGTGAGCTCGACTCGGCTTCCGCGCGATCGAGGAGCGCCTGGATGCGGTGGTGGAGCCTGGCGAAGAACGTGCCTTCGTGCATCGAGCCGCTGTAGCGGAAGCCCTGCGGACAAACGTTGGCTTGCAGTTCCTGAAACAGCTCGATGCAGTCTCTGCAAAGATCGGCGTAAGGGGCAAGCGGACCCGGCAGTTCTCGTTCATTCAAACTGGAAAGAACATGTTTGGCGTCCACCATGCTTGCGGGCACGGGCAGCTTCACGCCCACAATTTCGGCCAGTCGATCCAACGTTGCCGGACCAAAGTTGTTGAAAAACAGGAGATGCGAGTTGGGGCAGACCCGATAGACGTCGATCACCAAAGTCAGGCTTTCCAACCATGCCGTAAAGAGCTTGGGTACCGGCGCCGAGGGAAACAGCTTGTGCATCGACCAGAGCGCTTTGTTCGGCGTCCGGATGGTCAGAAAGTAGAACGATCGCAGAAAGTACCTGGCCTGAAAGTCGAGATACATCCGCTTCCAGTTGACGGGATAGGCGTGGGGGCCAATTGCGACCTTCTCCCCAACGTACCGGTAATGCCGCCGGAGGCGATGATAGAGACCAAGCGGGCCGTATTCCGGAAACACCGGCGGAGGCACATAAGTCCCTTTGTAAGGACGGTTGCCCATCTTCGGGTGCATTTCGTTGAAGAACCCGGCGAAATCTCGCACGTGTTCGTGCATGAAGGAATTTGGCTCCTCCAGCATGAAGATCTCGGGAGCCCGGTTAAAGCACGTCGTCAGGACCGATGTCCCGGAACGGGCGCCACCAAGAATGAACAGCCCCTGCTTTTCGAGTTCCATCAGTCCAATGGCGTCAAGCTCCACTCCCTCCGCCAACAGTGGAGCGGACGGCTCGACGTCAGCGCTTCGCGCAGTCGTCGGCGGGCCTTGCAGCGGCTCTGCCTTGTGGAAGGCCTCCAACTGACGGCCCAGAGCTTCCAACCTGCCAAGCGCGGCGATCAGGGACTCGATCGATCGATTGAGTTCCGTATGCGGGTCTTCAAGGGAGGCGGCGGAGACTTGCAAGCTCGGCGAGGTCACGAGCCGTTGCAGGCATTCGTGGTGCAAGCCTTGGTAATGAATCAGTTCGTTGATTCTGAACAAGCGACGGACTTTATCGGCGAGCCAACTGACTGCGATAGAGCACGCCATCGTCGTTCCTCACAAAGTGACGGCCTTCGTTATGGTTATCTCGTTCCTATGCCTGCTCCCGCCCCGGTCTGCAGCTCTCTTCGGAAACGTACCAAAATCAACCAGGTCCGATTGATTATCCAGCGGTTTCGGCCAATCCGACTCCATTCCTGCCCGCTGAGAAATCTTTCGAGGAAAGCTTCTCGCTGCCAAACAGATACGCACTCGCAAACTGCAATCGTCGCAGCGGAGCTAGGCGGCCCGCACCGTCAAAGCTTCCTGCTGTTCCGGCAGGGGGCGCTGACGCAGCGAAGCATGCACGATCTGAGTTCCGGGAGGCGCTGACGCCGATGGAGATCGTTTCCAGGTTCCCCAGCGAGGCAATCAGGCTTTCGCGCCTTTCGGGCGGCACGAAAAACAGGATGAACCCGCCGCCCCCGGCCCCCAGCAGCTTGCCGCCGAAAGCGCCGGCCGACAGCCCTTGCTCGTAGATGGCGTTAATCTGGGAATTCGAGACGGAATCATCCAGCGACGTTTTCAGGTCGCCATCCCTTGTCGAGCAGGCGGCCGAATTCGGCGAGACTCTTGCCGCCGGCCAGAATCTCGTAGCCCTGGTCGACCATCCGACGCATTTGCATGAGCCGTTCGGTGTTGTTGCCGATGCGTTTGATCTGCCGGGCCGCGACCTGGCTGGCGCGGCGGCGAATGCCCGTGTAGACCACAAGCAAATGTCGCTCGAACTCCGCCTGTCGCTCGGGCGAAAGCGGCAAACGGTGAACCACGATATTCTGCGTGGTGTGGAATTCGATCAGGTTGAAGCCGCCCATGGCGGCAAACGTCTGGTCCTGGCAGCCTACCGACTCGCCGAGCACCTCACGTTCGATTTCGATGGCCTGATAGGCCAGATCAAGCGGATGGACCACGCGGCCCTGAAACGCGTAAAGCGTGTTCAACACGCCGACTACGAAGCTGGAGGAAGTGCCCAGCCCGACCGAGGAAGGGAGTTCCGCCATGCAGTCGAGTTCCACATCCTGGGTGACGCCCGTCCACCGCAAGCATTCGCGCAAAGGCGCGTGCTGGATGCTGTCCAAGTCGGGCACGCATTCCACCCGGCTGTAGGCCAGGCGAATGGAGTAGTCGAACAGCCGGGAATAGAAATGAGTGGCTGCGAGGTACGTGCACTTATCGACTGCGGTGCCCAACACGGCTCCGCCGTGCTTGGTGAAATGCTCTGGATAGTCCGTGCCGCCTCCGAAGAAACTGACACGGAACGGCGTCTTGCTGATGATCACGACTTCGCTTCCTGCTCGGTCTTGTGATGTAAACTGCGCCTGGCCGATGGCGCGGCGGCCTATTCTATGGCAACGCTTGCATTCGGCCTAGGCCAGTGTCGGGCGAGAAAAGGCTCCGCCTCTGCCAGACTTTCCGGTGTGCCGATGTCGAGAAAGGGAGCACAGCAGCGGTGCGTCATCAGCTTTGCCCCATTTCCCAAGAGTTCCGGGAATACGTCAAGTTCCATGCTGAGCGGCCGTGTTTCGGGAAACGATGCTAGCAGCCGCCGCCTGAAAAAGTATACGCCTGCGTTGATCAATCCTCGTCCGGGTTGCTTTTCGCGGAATCGCAGCAGTCGACCGCTGGCGTCGACTTCCAAACCGCCGTAACGCCCTGCATCTTCGACGTCCAGCCCCAGCACGACGCCGTCGACGGTGGGATCCTCGAGCAATCGCCACGCCCCGGCCAGCGGCGCCAGCACCAAGGAGTCGCCGTTGGCCAGGATCAAGGGATCGGCATCGGCGGCCGCCTGTTGTGCGAAGAGCATCCCTCCGCCGGTCCCCAGCGGTTCCGGTTCTCGCACGGTCTTTATCGACAATTCGTCCGCCGGACGTTCGCCAAAGTAGCTCTCGGCCACTTCGGCCAGGTGGCCGAGAGAAACGACGAACTGGCGGACGCCCTGCGAGGCGAAATGCCGGATTACCCACTCCAGAAACGGGCGACCGCCGACGGGTATCATGGGTTTGGGCAAACCCGGGCGAAGATGACTGATTCGAGTCCCTCGCCCGCCGGCAAGGATGATCGCGGAAGCTTGCGTGTTCATGGCGCTCTCTTGTCGCTCGGAATGCTCCTCAGGCGGACGACTACCGAATTCACGCGGCCTGACATGCGGCTAAGCCCTGGGAAATCTGCTTTATGGCGGTCATCGCTGGACTAACAGCATTGATGCAGTCAGACCAGAGTTGTTCTGCCTCCGGGAGATCGTTCGCGCTCCGGGAGTTGCTGAGCAGAGCGATCTGCCAGCAAGGCGATCAACCGGCTTGCATTGTGCTGCTGGCGCCAGCGAGCGGCATGGGCTCGCGCGCCGGCGGCAAAACGCTCGTAATCGGTTTCGATGCATTGGATCAGCGACGCCGCCTCGTTTGCGTCTCGACACACCAGGCCGGCATCGGGCGGCAATTGCCTGGCCATCCAGGTGTTCTCCGGGACAATCGTCGGAATTCCGGCCGCGCGTGATTCTGCAAAGACTCCCGAGCTGCGAGCGGCATACGCCTGGCTGTCGTAGAGCAGCAGGCTTAAGTGTCCGGAGGTCAATAGTCTGCGATAGGCGGCGGAATCCAAGGGCTCGTCGAGGAGACGTACGCCGCGATCCGTCATGCGAGCGAGTTGTTTCCTGGCTGCCACGACCTCAGGCTCGCCTCCCGGAATGGCAAGATGCGACTGAAAACAAAACTCGAAACGATGAGCGCACGGTCCGTTAACGTTTCGACGACGCGAGGCAGATGGTGAAAGCCCTTTTCTCGCCGGGCGTCGCCCAAATAAAGTATCCGGAGCCTTTCGGCCGCAGGAGCGGCCGCGGTCGTGTCGGCATGCGGAATCGGCAAAACGCCAAAATGGCGGCCTGTGGCGTGCTGGTACTGCATCGCCAGTTCTTCGCTATCCGTCCAGAAATGCCACGCGCGCCGGGAAACAGACGCATCAAACGGCTCGCAGGCCATTCCCATCGCTCGCAGGGCAATGGGCGAATCCATCGCGGCGTCGCGGCGAAACACGACATGCCACTGTCCCTGGCTCGGCAAGGCGCCGCGTCGCCGCGCGCTGTCGAGTTGTAGGAACTCGTCGAAGGAAAGGGTGGGTAAAAAGACCACGTCGTCAGGCGCCGGCCCAATTCGATCAAAGAAGCGGCAAGAGTCCTGAAGAAAACGGCGAAGTCGCGTCTGGCGGGCCCACGAGCGCATCGCACTCTCGCCGGAACCGATTCGGCGGCTGGCGATGGCGAGTTCGCCTTCGCCGCGCTGGCGTCGCTGCGCGGCGCGGGCGACTGAGACGGCGGCCCGGCGCAGATTCTGTTGCCAGCGCGGGGCGCCTTGGTGAAACCAGACGCCGTACTTATACGCCGGATAAACGGGCCACGGCAGCTCCGCTTTGGCGGAGAATCGCCGATTGGCGGCCAGGATCGCTTGAAAACCCGCTGCGGCCGCCGCGGCAAGTGCCGATTGCGCGTACTCGTAGTGATGTCCCGAATAGTCGATCAGCGAATGATCGATCAGAACGAATCGCGGCATACGCTTCAGGCCGCCTTTGCTTCCGTTTCCGGGAACAGCTTGTCTCGCTGCTGCCAGAACCAGTCGATGGTCGTTTTCAATCCGGCGTCGAGCGGCGTCCGGGAGAAGTCCGGCAGCAGTCTCGACAGCTTCTGGACGGACAGGCACTTCGATTTGCGCCGACATACCGCGATGTATCGAACTGGATCCGGTCGAAGTCGTAGCCGACCTCCTGGCAGATCAGTGCGGCGAAATGCCGGATGCTGTGTTCCTCGCCGGCGCCGATGTTGATCAATTCGTTATCGACCTGCCCGGCGAGGCGAATCGCCGCGTCGACAAAATCGCCAACGTAAACCAATTCGCGCGACTGCCGTCCGTCGCCCCACAGCACGACGGGCTCGTCGTACAGCTTGCCGCGGATGACCTTGCGGATCAGGTCGAAGATGAAGTGCATCTGCCGGCCGTCCGTATGGTAGCCGGGGCCGTATAACGTAGAAGGCACGAGGCACAGGTGCTTCAAGTCGAATTGCCGAGCAAAGGCCAACAGCCCTGCGTACAGCATGCGCTTGGTCATGGCGTAGGTGAACAAGCTGTCAATCGGCACGCCGTCGAGGTAGTTCTGCTCGACCAGTTCGAGGTCGGGCGAATAGGAGCAACTGGTGCCCATCGCAATCAGTTTGGCTTGCGGCTGCGATTCCCGCCACCAGTTCAGCACGTTCGTGTTGATCTGCTGATTGACGATCCATTGTTCGCCCGGATGGTACAGGCAAAAATCGCCCGCCTGAGTCCAGGCGGCCAGGTGATAAACCTGATCGTATTTCGCGTCGTTGAACCGGGCCAACGAGTCCGCCCGGGTCAGATCGCAATTGCGGCTGCCGAGCCGCACCACGCTATGGCCGTCAGTCTCCAATCGCGTCGACAGCGCGGTTCCCAGGAATCCGGTGGCTCCCGTAACGAGAATCTTCATGCGTACACTTCCTTCGGATTAACCGGGAAAAAGAACTCGACGCCCTGGTCGAGCAGCGGTCGGTTGTTGGCCAGGATCTCCTGCTTGAAGTTCCAGGCCAGGACGTAGTAGACGTCGGGCGGAGTCGTGATTTCGCGTTCGAGCACGACCGGCAGATGCTGCCCTGGCGAGAACAAGCCTTTGGCGCAACTCGTTCTTTTCGACCAGACAATCGAGATACTGCCGACCGATGCCGAAATAGTTCAGCAGCGTGTTGCCTTTGACCGGCGCGCCCATCCCGTAGATTGTCTTGCCCAGCCGCTTGGCTTCCTCGAGATAGGCGACGTTCTCCGCCTTCATCTGCTCGATCCGCCGGGCGAATTCCAGGTAGGTCGCCAGTTCGTTGCTGCAGTTCTTCTGCTCGGCGGTGCGCAACTTGTTCAGTCGCTCCGTCGGCTCTCGACGCCCTTGATGGGTGACGAAACCGATCACCGATCCGCCGTGGATCGGCGCCACATAGGCGTCGAACATGGTCAACCCGTGCCGGTTGAGCAGCGTTTCGATCGTGGCGAGGTTGTAGTACAGCAAATGCTCGTGATAAATCTGGTCGAAGGCCAGGTTCTCCACGATCTGCTTCATATACAAGAACTGCACGACGAACACGCCGTCGTTCGCCAGGCACTCGCGAATGCCGTCGGTAACCGAGTGCAATTCCTCAAGGTGAAAGAACACGCCGGAGGCGTTGACCACGTCGAACTTCCGGTCCAGGCTGCTCGACCAGTTCGAGGTTGAAGAACTCATTCAACGTCGTCACGCCCGCTTCATTCGCGATTTGCGCGGTGCGTTTCGACGATTCGACCCCCAGCACGTCGTAGCCCAGGGCCTGGAAATGCTTGAGTTGCGTACCGTCGTTCGAGCCGATATCCAGCACGGCCCTCGACTTTTGGCCCGGATCGGCGAAGCGCTGATCGACCTCGGAGGCGATCTTACGGAAGTGTTCGCTCAGCGACCGCGTCACGCCGGAGAGGTACGTGTGGTCGCCGAACATAATTTCCTTCTTGACCGTGTAGTCCAGCTGCACGGTCGCACACTGGCGGCAATACACCACGCGCAGAGGATACATCGGCTCGGAGCCGACTTCTTCTTCCCGCAAGAAGTGGTTGCACCAAGGCTGCGACCCTAGGTCGACCGCCAGTTCCAGTTCCGTTGAATCGCAAACGCGACAGATCATCTTCGTATTGCCTTTATTAAAGAAGAAGCGGTCGTGGTTGTACCCGATTAAGCTGCGTGGGCCCAGATGTGAACATGCTACCCTAGTGAGAAACTCACGTCGCAATGTGGCATAATGACGGGGCGTTAGCGGCACAACTTGCCTCGGACGAACAGCCCTTAGTCGATGCCACTATGTATCGCTCAGAATCTACGGAAAGGGCGAAATCAACACAAGACCAGAGCCTTCGTCGTCACAACGCAACCACGTAAGATGAATTGCACATCTTGCCTCGCTTCCGTATGGCAACACGTGAACGCGCCGGATCTTACACCCTGACCGCTGTGAATCTGCGCTGCCTGGAGAATACAGGCATACACTCTCGGCAAATTCGAATAACCTCAGAAAGTACGACCGTGCTCGACCCAACGAGGTTTAAATCACGGCCGCAGACGAAATGCCGAATTTGGTCAAAAAGCCCAATTCCGCCTCATCCACCCGCCGCAACTGCGAACGCAAATTCCGGAGTCGCCCCCGACAGAATCCACCGAGCTCTACTATCCGGCGACCGCCTCCGAAACGCCCGCGCTAGCCCTGGCCGCGTTTGTGAGTTGCGAACCAGCAGGCCGAATGCTCGACAGCAGACCTCGCCGAGCCCTTATTTCGATCTAAAAGCGTTTAATTCAACGATCTCAGCCTTGAGCATAGGCAAGGCCGCAGTCAACCCAATTGCAAACGGCGTTCAACTTCAATTGAGGTCGTACTCCGTCCACGTGGTGTTGTACCGCTCCTCGTCGAGAAGCTGCCCATTGCTTCCGTAACCAAGTACCTTCGAGAACCCCGCTTGACAAGGGGATCGTTGTCACTTGAGAGCCAGGAGAGAACAAAACCAGGGTTGGAACGATGAGCTCTGAGTGCCATGATCCGGAGTATTGCACTTCACCTAAATTGCCATTACTGTTGGCACCTTCGAGCGTGTATACTCCGCTGGAATTCAAATAAAGGCTCAACGCTTCGCCAACGACATAGCCAGCATTATTGGCGGCTATGGCACCGGCGAGCCAACCGTGCGAGTACGACCAGTGAACTGGCCAACATCGCCATTACGGTTGACTGCGAAAATGTTGATCAAGCCGCCTCCTTGTTCGATCGCGAGCGGCACGCCCGGCCCCGTCCCTGGCAGCGGCAGATACTCCGCCGGCGGAACCGATTTCGCCAGCCGACCAACCGTTTCCAGGAACATATTGCCATTGACCAATATCTCCGTTCGGCAATTCGCCATATAGGCCTATGATGCCGTTACTGGACGAGTACAAAACCGCGAGGGGAGTTCCCGCGGTGAACTGCAAATTGGTCCCAAACCCGTACGCATACCAACGACTAGAACTCGACACGAACTGCAACTGCTTTACGTATCCATCGGTCCCGACGCCAAATAGGTCGAATACGCCTGACTGAGCTTGAGCAACAAGCTCCTGCCCCTGCTTGAATGAGAAGTCCGTAGCAATGGTAGCAAATGTTGTCCATTGGCCGCCATTTTTCCGTTCGCCACTTAACTTGCTGGTCCGTTCCAACGGCGAATAGATTGAGCGACGTGCCATCGTTATAAGCTATAATCTTGGTACCGGCCGCAAATACGGTGCTCCGATCAATCACCGCTTGTCCTGAAGCGACGTGCGTTGAGTCGTTGAACTGGTCCTCTCGAACTAGACCATCGGCTCCGACTACGAACAAATCCTGAAGGCTGGGATTTGCGATATCGCTCACTTCCGCAACCTGAGCACCGTCGGTGACCTGCGCCGAAGAGGGGGTCAAGGGACTGGGCGCAAGATCTCGGAACGATCAAGTTCGCCAAAGGCGTTCCGAAGCCGGTCGCAAAGTCATAGCCAGAAGTGCGGAATACCCAAATCCCGGACCTGTTGGTGGCGGAACAGCATTATTACCCGTCGTGATATCATGAAAACCGCCAGGGGACATCCCATAAATCTGCGGTAGCCATTGCGTTGGACCATCAAGCGCCGAGAGCCCTGCTTGTCCTCGCTTCTGATTTGCCATATCGGTCATTGCCGACCAGGCAAGCACCGAAAAGCTGATGCCCCACTCTCCAATCCACGGATTTGAGCCAAAGTCATACGAGTCGTAAACATAGGCGCCCGTTAACGCGCCGTTGACGATCTCGTCTGAGGCAAAAGAGACATCAGGTATCGTACGATATGACGTGTTCGAAACCGTGCTGCTCTGATAGCTTAGGCTGGCTTTCGTATTGGCTGATGCCGCCGCCCGTCGCTTCTTCGATCTGACCTTGGCCAGGATGCGTATCGTTCCATGTTATTTCGCTGATATAGTCGCCGCTACTGTCGGTGGTCAGTGTCGTTCCGCCCACTGCGACGACGTTTGGCGAGTACGCCGGATATTCGCCCGGCCACCCGTAATCTCCTGTCGCTGCTAGAAATGTGATGCCTTGATGGCCTGAAGGAGTCGTGAAATGGCTGTCATAGGATGTTTCGCCGTTGAACTCAGACTCCCCCCAACTCATGGAAACGACCGACACGCTTTCACCGGAGAGTCCGGACCAGTTTCTGGCCTGGTCAACGGCTGCGTACAAATCCGTACGGCTGGGTGAATTAGCCTCGACGAGCAGCAAGTGCGCCTGCGGGTCTAATGCGTGTATCCACTCGACATCCATCGAGGTTTCAGACGCCCAGCTGTTTTGGGCCGGATAAACAGGCGAAGGCGCCGGATAGTTTGCCGTGCCATCTTGCACAATCTTGGTTATACTCGGAGGGTCAGGAAGGCCAAATGCCAAGTCAAATTGATGCAAGTCGCTCGCAGAGAAGCCGGAACTCGTGCTGCTAACTATTTTTGGATCGTCGTACGCCACTATGATTGCAATCACGCCTCCCGCATTCTGCGAGAGCTGGTCGAGACCGTACGCATGCCGGATTTGCTGAGGGCTAACTGCCGCAGAACCGGGCGACGCGCTCGGCGAGGAACCTATCTCGCCGATGGGCTGCACACTGCTTTGAGGAGAAGCGATCATTTCAGCAGGCGCTGCGGCACCAGCCGATATCGAAAGCAACCACCGTTCCTCGAGCGGTTCGAATCCGCGCCGGACCGCTCTCAACAAGGGCGGCGTCGCTTCGCGCCGACGTGCGGTGGTACGACCAGAACGAAGACTTCGCAAGCGTTGAAGAATCGACATTGCACACCCTCCTTTTCGACAAGCACTGTCTGCGAACATGGGACGGCGAAACCCCATGAGCACCACGGCACGAAGGCTCAGCTAATCTGGTGAAACCCAAACGGCCGTGCCCAGACGACGCCCTACGCGCAGCACTTCGGCACCTGCCGCCTTGCGCAAACAAACTAGCCTGCCAATCGCGTGTTTCTGGTTTACACTGAACTTGCACAGAGAGAAGAAAGGACAGCCCCTTATTGCCCGCTGACGCCCACTTTGCCGCGCAGTCATACGCGTGAAAGCGATGTTGTCAAGCAGCTATTCGTATAAGTCGCCGATCTCATGTCGCGCGAAGTGCGTCCCTGGCCCGACCTTTGTAACAAGGCGAGAATGTTAAATCGGCGTCCGAGGGACTTGCCCGGTAATACTCAATCTCGCGGCAAATCGTGCGCGCATTCACTATCCGGCCGCGGACATCGTCGAAGAATTCGCAGTCGGAACGATCGCCGAAATGTGCCAGGCCGCTGCTGATGCTCTCTCGTAACGTGCGGTAGCCGATGCGGCATTTCCGGAGCGAAGTTGCGCGGCAATGAGTCGGTTTGTCGTGCAGGCGGGCCCGCAACCGCGCTGGGCGACTCTGCGTTTGGTGCACTCATCGGAGCCCAGTTCGCTACGAAGCGACGACGGATCCCGCCGGCTGATATTGGTCAGCACTTGTTTCTAATCAGGTCAGGCATTGCGAAATCGATCTTGTTTTCTTCAGTGGCCGCGGTGCAGGCACTGCGCATATGCAAGAGGATGGTCGTCAGAATCAGGCGGCCTTCAGCCAGATTTCGACGTGCTGCTCGTAACGATTGTCGTTGAATACCTGGCAAGCGGGGCGAATGCGTTCGCGGCCGCGGCCGTAATGTTGGTGCGCGGTTTTCTCCGCCAGATAACAGGCGCGCCACAGCAAACGCGCCAAGGCTTGGGCGGACGCTTGCGGCAGCAAGTCCAGCGAACGATAAGCTCCGAGCAGTGAGTCGATTCGCATCAACGGTTCGCCTGTCTCTGGAGCCGTCAGTCCGCTGCTTTAGATGCGCCGCCAGGTTGCACGCGTACTCGACGTCGGTGCTGAGACGCCGGCAGTACGACTTGCGGTAACCAGAGCGCAGCGTAGAGCAGTTCTTCGACTTCCGCCAAGGGCCGTGCTCAAAGGCGTAACGCACCCCGGCGAGCGTGCGATGCAGATGCCAGGCGCGCAGGTCTTCGATTTCGGCTCTGGGGCTGCACGTCGTCTGGCCGGAAGGGTAATTCCAGAACACGCCGAGCATTTCCGGGACGACCTTGGTCTTGATATGCGGCAGCACGCGGCACTTGAATTCCGTGTCGCCCGCGGCGCCGAAACTAGCGTCGTAGTAGCCGCAACGATCGTGGATGCTCCGCCGATACATGGCGCCGACCCAGGACAAGTAGCATGTATCCAGATAGACCAGCGATTGACGGTAGCCGCTGCGGTCGTAGCTCAGCACGTCGGAGAGCCATTGTCCTTGCGCGTTGACGCTGGTCATCAGGCTGTTGGCTTGCACCCAATCAAGGCCAGGATCGGCATCCAACTCGCGGGCGAGCACGTTCCAGCGCCTGCGGCCGCACTCCCTCGTCGACGCCAAGGAATGACAGATACTCGCCGCGAGACAGCCGTATCCCGCGATTCCAGCGCTTTGGATGGTCTCTCGTTCCGCCGAGCGAGCATAAACGACGGGAAGTTTCAGCTCGCCGGCCATCCGGCGGAACACGGCATATTCGTCATCGGGCGAACCGCTGTCGATCAGAATCAGTTCCGCCTTGCCGGCCGCAAACAGAGTCTGCAACGACAAGGCCCGCAAAAACCTCGGCAGTTTATCGGCGGCGTTGTAGAGAGAGACGATAACCGACGCTTTGACGTCGCGGCTTGCGCGGCGGTCGTCTACGAACTCGTACGGCGGCTCGAGGCAGTGACGGTGCGCCTCGTAGGTGCTCTGGAGCAATTGTCGCTGGCGTTCATCGCGCTTTGAATGCAGGCCAAACAGCGCGTCGGCGGTCGCCGCCTCCTGGGCATAACCGTGTTGCTCAAGTGCGGCAATGACGTCTGGCAGGTCGCCGTACGGATCGCCGCCGGCAAGACGCATGGCGCAAGCGGTAGGTTACGGCAACCAGCGAGTTGCCTCGGAGAGCCTCGATGCGAGCGAGTTCTCGCCATAGCCGAACGCGATCTGCTCGCAAGCCTCGCAGCAGCTCGCTGCAACGCTCGGCCTTGAGTTCCAATTCCCGCTCCGTCCGTTCGCCGAGTCCCCCCAATCGCTGGTACTCATTCAGCAGCGAGGGGCAACGGCTCAACACACTGCCCGCTTGCAGGCGGCCGCGCCACGGCGAACTGCCGAGCTGAGTTCGCAGTCCAGCTTTGGCATTCGTCGCTACGGCGCTCGGGTGCAGATCCCGAAAGCGTTGACGAATCTCCGGACTCGTGCGGGCTTTTATGATCCGCTTGCCGGCTGCGCGCAGCTCTCGCGCGCCGGCAACCGGCCGGTGCGAAGGCCGTTCATCCACCGCGAGTACCGTTGGTCCATCTCGCTGGAGACAGAGTCTACGCTGGTCGAGACGCTTTGGTAGATCTCTTCCAGTTCGGGCCCTTCGACCTCGGGCGTGGCCGACCGCACCGCCTCGACCAGGCGGCCGCGGTACTCATCGTAGTGCGCGAGCGTCTCTTCGATTCTCTGCAGGCTCGATTCCCAGTCGTTGATGTCGATCTTGATAAACGGCACGTCGGGAAAAACGTCTTCCAGGAACCGACAGACGCCGGCGCCGCTGCCGATGGCGGTCGGGCAGCCCGAGAACAGCGACTCCAGCGCGACAAAGTTCAAGCTATCAAATCTCGAGGGGAGCACGGTCAGCGCGCGCGATGCGAACAGGCGTCTCAGCTCCGTCCCGTCCGCGGCAGGCAGCAGCGAGACTCTGTTCTGTAGTCGCCGGCGCTGGACGAGCTCTTGAAGGCAACGGCGCGAGCCGACTCCTCGGACCCCGCGAACGTGCGGTCCGACCATCAAAGCCTGTCCGTAGCTTTCAGGCGGCAGCCACCAGGCCATTTCCACGAACAGGTCGGGGCCCTTACACTTTTCCATGCGGCCGATGAATTGCAGATTCGGCGGCGAGTCGCCGGTCGAGGAAAGCACTGGTTGGGGAAGCCGCAAGAAACGCAACGGGCTGAAGCAATGCGTCTGCAGTTCGAACCGCTCACGGCATGCCTCGAGGTAGGCGCGACTCACCCCATATCGCAAATCGACCGCTTGATACTGCAAGTCTTCCAGGTCGGCTGTTTCGCCGTCGAACACTTCCGACGCATCCCAGTTGAAAGCGGTGGATAGCGAGACGCGGCCGTGAAGCGACAAGGCGATGCGGTCGCAGCGAACCTGGTGGCGGGACAACGCCGGACGCAAGAACATTCCGAGCGCTCGTACTCGGGCAGATCGACGGCGTCAAACTTTCGCCCCTCGACGGCGCAGGCCACGTTGTTGGCCTTGATGAATGCGCCCGACATCGGATCTGACGGCGATGCATCGCCGCCGCCGAATTGCTCGCAACGGTATCGCTCGCGATAGGCAATCGGGTGAGCGTTGGCGGGACGGCGGGCCTTTGGCGACTCTGCAATCGAAAGATAGAAAAAATCGATCGCCGGGTTGCGGCTCGATCACGGAGCGATAGAACGTCTGTCCGCCGCCCATCGCGGCAAAGAGATCGAAATCCGCAATCAAGACTTTCATGCCGGTAGCCTGCCTGCTTGCCAAAGTTACGCGGCCTTCGACCAGAGGTTGGCGTGCTGTTCGTGCCGGTTGTCGTTAAACACTTCGTAGGCAGGGCGGATTCTCTCGCCGCTCAGCCGGAAGTGCTCGCCCTCAACGCGCCGCGATACATGCCTTGCGCGGGAAAGCGACCAGGCGAGCGAGTCAGGGCTTGCTTTCGCCAGGAAATCGAGCGATCGATAGGCGCCAAGCAAGTCCGCGAGCCCAGCGTGCATTGCTTCCGTCGCTGCGTCGGGTCGTTGTTCTTTGAGAAACTGAGCCAGATTGACGGCATACTCGACATCCGTGCTCCAATGCCGGCAATAGGACTTGCGGTAGCGGAGCGTGGCGTACAGCAATTCTTCGGCATCGGCGCAAGAGCGCCCGCCAAACGCGTATCGCACGCCCGCCAACGTTCGGTGGAGGTACCAGGCTCGAAGATCTTCGATTTCCGCTCGCGGGCTGCACGTCGTTTGTCCCGATGGATAATTCCAGAAGATCCCCAAGGTTTGCGGCAGGTGCTTCGTCTTGATAAACGGCAACACCCGGCCCTTGAATTCCGTGTCGCCGGCGGCCCCGAACGAAGCGTCGTAATAGCCGAATCGTTCATGAATATCTCGACGGTACAGAGCGCCCACCCAAGACAGATAGCACGTCTCGAGATAAACCAGTTGCTGGCAATAACCGCTGCGGTCATACACCATCACGTCGCTCAGCCATTGCCCTTGCGTATCGACGTTGGTGACAATGCTGTCGGCTTGCACCCAATCAAGAGCCGGATCGGCTTCGAGCTCTCTCGCGAGCGTTTCCAGCGTCGTCGGCAAGATCGCTTCGTCAACGCCCAGGAAACTGAGGTACTTCCCTCTCGAGAGCCCAATCCCCCGATTCCAAGCGCTCTGTATCGTTTCACGCTGGGCCGATCGAGCATAGATCAAGGGAATCTTCAGCTCCTCGGCCAATTGCCGGAACACGGCGTATTCATTTCCCGGCGAGCCGCTATCGACCAGAATGACTTCGGCCTTGCCCGCCGCCAGGATCGTTTGCAGACTCAACGCGCGTAAAAACATCGGCAGTTTGTCGGCCGCGTCATACAACGAGACGATGACGGACGCCAGGTACTGCGCGCCGTCAGCACGCCGATCGTCGACTAGTTCGTACGGCAGTTCTTGAACGCGACGATGCCTCTGGTACGCTTCCTCAAGCAGACGAGCGCAACGCTCGTCTGAATCGGGATGTCCCCCGAACATGGCGTCGGCCACTTCCGCCTCGCGCGCGTACCCATTCTGCTCCAGGGCGGTTTTGACGGGGGAGATATCATGAAAGCGGTCCTCGCCCGCCAGACGCATCGCGCAAACGATAGGTCGCAGCGACGAGGGAGTTCTGACGCAGCGACTCTAGGCGAGCCAATTCGCGCCAGAGCCTGGCCCGATCGGCACGGTACTTCGAAATCAAACTGCCGTATTGCAACGCTTTGTCCGCTATCTGAGCGTCGGTCTGCTCAGGGAGGTGATGGATTCGACGGTAGTCGGCGCGGAACGCCTCAGCCTGGCCGTGCGCAGCTTCCGGTTGAACGACGTTGTGTTGCGTCGCCGATCGAAGCCCTTGCCGCACCAAGTCGCTCAGCCTCGCCGCGAGACTTCGGCTCCTCGACGTTCGCTGGCGGTCTGGAATTTGTTGCACGCCGACGGTTTCTCCCGTTGGCGATACAAGTAGCGATTGATGGCCGGCCAATCGCGCATACCAGTCGGCAAGATCGGCTCGCGCGGAACTGAACGATGCAGCCTGACTTCCGTAGATCTCCTCCAGCGTCGGCCCATCGGGCTCAAAGCTTGAGTCCTGGAGCGCGTCCACAAGACGGTCGCGATATGCGTCGTAATCGTCGAGAATTTCCGCAAGTTCCGGAATGCTCGTCTGCCACCGCTGCATGTCGATTTTGACGAACGGCACGCCGGGAAGCCGTTCTTCCAGGAAACGGCACACGCCCGCGCCGCTGCCCACCGCCGTCGGACAGCCAGCAAGCAAGGACTCCACGGCCACCAGGTTGAAAGTGTCGTATCTCGAAGGCAGGATCGTGATGGCTCTGCCACCGAACAACCGATCGAGGTCTCTCCTATTGGCGGAAGGGAGTAGCGTGACGATGTCTTTGCAGCCGCGTTTCATCATCATCGCGCTTAAGTGACGATCAGAACTTACCCCGCCGTAACTCCAATCCTGAGGCCCGATGATGTAGGCTTTCGCGTAACTGCTGCGCGGCAGCCACATCGCGAGTTCGACAAACAAGTCGGGTCCCTTGCGTTTCTCCGTGCGGCCGATGAATTGCAGGTTGGGCGGCTCGCCGCATCGCGGAGTCCTTGAGGGGGTCGGCGCCCGCATAAATCGCCAAGGACAGAGGTAGTGCGAGGGCAGATCATACTTCGCCCGCCACTCGTCCAGATACGAATGACTTAGTCCGTAACGCAAGTCGGCGGCCTGATACTGCAGGTTCTCGATCGCCTCGATGCCACGAGGAATTTCCCCCACGGAGCCCCAGTTGAGACTGATCGACGTTGAAATGCGTCCGTGAAGCGAGATGGCAATGCGATCGCAATGCACGCCATGATAGCTGAGCGCCGGCCGCAGGAAGGCGCCGAAGAGTTCGTAGTCGGGAAGGTCAATGACGTCGAACTCACGACCCATCAGTGAAACAGCTACATTATTCGGCGCACGAACGCTGGTACGAATCCGCGAGGCGGGCAGACGTCGGCGTAGTCGTCCCAGCTCGACTCGGAATAGAATTGCCGGTACGCGATGGCGTGAGCATTGGACGGCCGCCTCGCGTTCCATGGCTCGTGAATGCTGAAATAGCTGAACTGGATCTCGGGGTTCGCTTCGATGATCGACCGATAGAACGTCTGCCCGCCGCCAGTCGTAGCAAACAGGTCAAAGTCAGCTAGCATCACTTCCATCGCGAAATCCTTCCGAAAGCGATCAACTCGGGGCGGAGGCAGCGGCGCTTGTCGCCGTGCGCGGCCAAGCCGCGGCAAAATGTAAAAGAACGGCACAAAAGGCACGCTTGTCGCCGTTTCCGGCCCTGGCAACGATTCAGGCCGCAGCCCGCGGATGTGCTTCTCCTTGCTGCGATTGATCCGCCGGCATCGAATTCCGTGTTCGGCCGAGCAACGCCTGAGCGAGCGATTTGCGCACCGGATCTTCGAACCACTTGAATGAGACGGCGGAAATGGCCAGCGAGGCCCCCACGGCGACCGAGATCGCCAACCACGGCGCGGTCGTCGCCGGCAGGTGCGAATTACACCATCTCATGATGAGGTGGTGCCACATGTAAAGCGAAAACGACGCCTCGCCAAGAAAAATGAGCAATCGCTGGTTGGCCAGAAACCGGGAAATGCCCTGCTGATGGGCGAAAACCCAAATCATCGCGGCAAACGCCGGCAAATGCGGAAAGCTGGCCCAGGCTGTAGTGGACGTTGTGGAAACACACATTGAACAACACCACCGCCAGCACCGACGCCTCGATGAACGTCGCGTGCGGCCAAGCGGGCTTCTGGCAATAGAGCTTGGCGATGAGGATCCCCGCGCAAAACTCGGCCAATCGGAGCGGCGCGAAAAAATATTCGATGTTAGGGAAGACGTTGCTGACGCTCTTCTGAAAGCCAATCGCCTCTGCCAGAACCAGGTATCCGGAAATGCCGGCAAGCGCCGTCATGCAAACGGCCGTACGCCGCACCCAAGGAAACACGGCGTAGAAGAACGCCTCGTTGGAAAGACTCCAACTGACGGCGTTAAACCCCAGGGAAAAAACGAACCCGGGAAGGAGAGATTGAGTCAGTGTGAGATTGGCCAGCCCACTGAGCAACTTCTCAGTCCGGGGGATGCCCCAGCTCGTATAGAAGAAAGGCGCACCAGACAGCGAAGGTTAACAGGTGTAACGGGTAAATTCGAGCCCACCGCTTCACGTAGAAACTCTTAAGACCCAGATTTGCCTGCCGCCCGTAGTTGTAATACAGCACGAACCCGGATAACACAAAGAAAAAGCTCACTCCGCAAGCCAGCCGGTCATACAGATGCGCGCTCGCACCGGCTGAAAAAACGCCGGCATCACCGGCTTGAGATGATATACGACGATGGCGAGCACCGCGAAAAACCGCAGCGAGGTCAGGCTGTCGAGCGGCGCCTTTTTGAGAGAGAGCGAGCCAGCTTGCCCTTTGTCCCGGGCGTCGTTAATGCTCGTCATATTGCACACTGACATCGTGGCACCCCTGAAATGACGGTAAAGCTTGGGCGAAGACGCGGATAATAGCCAATCGCTGTCGCCGAAGGCAAGGTCAATGCTCTAACGAGGGACTGAGCGTTTGACGCAACTTGGTCTTTCGCCGTCACGCCATCCTGTAGTAACATACGGGCGAATCGCTGGCGCAGCGGACCGCGCGGCACTTCCCCGCCGCTCCCGTCATCATGGCAACGCAAGGCGGCGCGATTCATCTAGCCGCTAGCGCGTGCATCTGCAAGGCGTTGAACTGGCTCATTCATTGGCAGCTCCAGGAAAGGCCGCTATCATGTCGCTCATTCGATCCATGGTTCCGCAAAAGACTCGTTCCGTCATCAAAGAAGCGATCGGCGTACAAGGATTGGCCAACCGCGTCGACGGTATTGAGTCATCGAGCATCCCCGAACTGGAGCACGACTGGTCCGCCTGGAGGCGGCGTTTGAAACCCGCGACGTCGAGTCGTCGACCACCCCCGAGTTGGATCGGCGTCTGGCCCACCTGGAGACGGCACTGCAAGGGCTCTCGAAGGATCCCCGCAAAGCGTTTCCCACGGCCTTCTGGTATGACCGTGATCTCACCGAGCCGACGGTCGTCCACGCCATGCGCAGACTGGTGTCGGCCCGGCGACGTCGTCTTCGATGTCGGAGCGAATTGCGGGGCTCTGTCGATCCTGATGTCACGGCTTGTCGGCCCCAGAGGAGTCGTGTGCTCATTCGAAGCCAGCCGCCGTATCGTCGACAAGTGTCAGTACAACCTGGCAATTAACGGCTGCCATAACACGCAGCTCTTCCACCGAGCCGTGTTTCGCCGATCTGCCGAAGCGATTCGGATCTATCATGGAAGCCATCTCAACGACACCGTAGTACAGGACCATGCTGACTCGCAGGATTTCCATGAGGTCGAAACGATCGCACTGGACGACTTTGCAAAGCATTTTAAGCTGTCTCCCAAGTTGATCAAGATGGATATTGAAGGCGCAGGAATACGACGCGTTGCAAGGCGCCCGCCAAACAATCGCCGAAGCCCGTCCGGTCATCATTCTAGAACAGCAACCCCAAGACACTCGCTGTCTTGATTTCCTGCTGGAGCAGGGCTATGAAGCCCTTGACCTGGCCACGTATGACTTAATCCGATCTCCTGCCGACTTCTCGCCGGGAGTTGGACTGGCGAACGTCCTGTTCGTCGATCGAGACCAACTTGCAAGTAGCTCTTACCGCCTGCCGATTGAGCGATCTCTCGTTCGAACGCTGACGCGAGAAGACTTTGCCTTTTCGGCAAATGGCGACGTGCATTTGCAGCAACCCATGGAGCTTCCGAGCGGCAGATATCTGTGCCGCACTGAGTTTAACGCTCAGGGCGTGTCAAATGAAGCGATTGCGGGAGTTGAGGCGGATGGCGAGGTGATTTTCAGATACCACACCCACACGAATTTTCTCTCGACTTCCTACCGAGACTGGATCGTGCATTTGCCGAGACGGCAATCAGTCAACCTCTTCGTCCGCTTCCTGGCCGGCACTTCTGACCCAACGTTCGAATTCCAGGGGGCCATGATCTATCGCATCGATAGCCTGTCCAATTCGAGCAACTTGAGCATCGCCTGATAGGGCGGCACGGTGAACGCCGCAGGGGGTCGACGCCTCGCCGCTTCCGCAACGACGCCGTTCGGCCCCGGTCACGCACAAAACCCGCGTCAGGGCGTGCGCTACTGCTTAATCAACGCAAGGCTTTCCGACGCCGCGATGCGGACGCCCCAGACGTCCGTGCCGATGCGTTTCGCAGGACTCGGATCCAGCGCCTTCATGCGGCCAGTTGCAGTTTGACGGCTTCCACTCGCGGGCGGCAGGTCACGGCGGCGACCAACTCGTCTGCAGAGTGGCTGGCCAGCCAGTCTGGCTGATTGGCCTCGGCTCCCGCGCGATAAGCCTCGTAATCGTCAATCACGCGCCGTACCGCCTGCACAAACGACTCGCAGTCGTGGAACGTCTCTCCTGCACCAAGTGGAATCTGCGAAGACATCCAACTGCTCGCGGGAACAATTGCGGGGCGCCCTCGTACAATCGCGTCCGCCAGGATCCTCGAACTGCCGGTGCCTCGGCGCTTTTGGTCGTACGGCATCAGTACGATATCAGCGCGACTGGCCAATGCGTCGTACTCGTGCGATGGCAGCGTTGATGTCAGGCCGAAGATTTCGACATGGTGAGGCGAATAGTTCTTGAGCCTGGCCAGCGCCAAAACGCTCAAGGGGTTCGACCGCGGAGCGCCCACGGTCGCCTGAACGAGGAAGCGGACGCGCCGGGCCGCACATATTCGTCCATCAAGCGATCGATCAGATGCGGCAGCCAGTGAAACCCCTTCTCATCGCGCGCTTCGCCTAGAAATGCAAGCTCCAGGGCTTGCGTCGGCGCCTCGCAGTTTCGCCGGGGACGGGCCTCGAACGGGAAGCGGCAGGACTCCGAATCGCAATCCGGAAGCGCGGCTGTAATCTCGCGCCAGCTCCTCGGTGTCCGCGTAGAGTTTGACCGCGTCCATGCCCTGGTCCTGTTCGCGCAGAGCCAACAACGCGCGATCCTTGTGGACGGCCGCGGTTCCGTCGCTGGCTCGCGTCGCCGCTTCGCCTGGCGCCAGCAAGCCATCGCGGAACATTAAATGAAAATCTGGTCGCCGTTCAGGCGCGAACAGCATCGAAACCAGTTGCACGGCGATCTTTTCACGAGCGTGCAAGGCGCACAGCAAGACCTGATCTCCTGGTCCAACCTCAACCTGCGCAAGCAGCCCGGCAAGTTCCCGCTTGAAATGCAGCGCCTGGTCCAGTTCGGTCGCCTCGTTCAACGCTGCGAGCGAATTGAAAATGGCGGTCGTGAGCGGTCCCTCCGCCTGGTCGGCCATACTTCGCGCCGATTCGGGCCCCAACATCGAAAAGTCGATCGGCGCCGGCAAGTCGTTGTGCAGTTTTCGATGCAGAATTTCCCGCGCCGAAACGCCGCCCGCTGCCGAGCCTTGCGACGCAGGATCCGCGGTACGACAAGCAGCGGGACGGCCGCAGAGGCTCGCTTAACGCCGTCATGCACGAACGGCGGCAGCAAGTAAAAGACGCCGCGTTCGAACAGCCACCACGTCTTTGTGCAGATGCGCCAGCCAAGGCGCCGCATGCAGCAAGCGAACGCTCCTCCAGCGCCACGGAGAGAGACTCGCGATTGACGCGCAGCTTAAGGCGATCGCGCACTTCCGCAGTGCTGCACTCCGCTTCGGAGAGAGTTCGGAAGGTTGCGTACGTCTCAAGCCACGCAGGGAACTGGTCCGTGCGAGCGTCGATATGTATGCCAAGCACGGGGTGCAGGCCCGCTCGGCGCACCGCCTCGGCGATCGCAATCGTTGCGTCAAAGTCTTGATTGCAGTGGTTCTTCAGGTCATGAGCGACAATGACAAACTTCTGTTTCATGTTGTCCGTCAAATAGTTAGTGAAGGACGCCAGGCGTGATGGCGACTCACGGGTAGAGCGAACTTTCCGTCGGAAGTACTAGGCGGCGAGGCGCAACGCTTGGCATTGAACTGTTCACGGCCGATCAAACGAGAAATCAAACAGTCCGGAGTGTGATGCGCAATCCACGACGACCGGAACGCCTCTGCTTCTGCTCGATACTCGTCGTAGTTATCGATCGTCGCTTGACGGCCTCAACAAACGAATCATAGTCATGAAACGTTTCGCCGCCGCCCGGGGGTAATCTGCGCGGACATCCAACTCTCGCAGGTACGATTGCCGGTCGGCCGCCGGCGATTGCCTCTGCCAGCGTTCCGGAACTGCAGGCCCGGTAGCGATTCCGCTCGTACGGGAACAGAACGACGTCCGCCTGGGAGACGAGGTCGTAATACTGCTGCGGCGAAAGCGAAGAGTCCACGCCGAATAATTCCACCTGTTCACGCGGATATTGTTTGAGCTGTTCCAGCGTTTCACTGCTGCGAGGATTGTATCGCGGAGCGCTGACGTTCGCCTGCAACAGGAATCTCACTTTGCGAGGCTTCACATATTCGTCCATGAGATCGTCGATCAAGTCAGGCAGCCATGGAAATCCCTTTTCGTCGCGAGCCTCGCCAAGAAAGGCCAAACGCAGCGGTTCTGCCGCCGCCCTCTCGGCGCTTCTATGAGTTCCGATCTGAACGGAATAGGCAGCACGCCGAAGGGCAAATCCCAGCAAGCCGTAATCTTGCGACAGTTCCGCCGTGTCCGTGTAAAAATGGATGTGCGTGGATGGCCCGTTGGATTCGTAAAGCGAAAAGAAGCTCCCCTGCATTTTGACGTTGGGCGAGTTGCTGATTTCCTCCTGCGGCCTCGCCGTGGAACAACTGATGCCGAAACTCGAGGTGAAAGTCCGGCATCCTGTCCTCACCCGAACGCTTGCCGATCAGCTGGACCGCCAATACTTCTCGTGCGTGTGCCGTCCCCATCAGTACATGGTCGCCCGCGCCATCGGCCAAGGCGAGGAGACGTTCGAGATCGCGTTTGAAAATCAGCGAATATTCGAGGTCTGGCTGCAAGTTCGCGGAGCAAGGGCGAGAAGCGCACGTTTGAGCTAAGATGACGCTCAATCTGGATGCTGAAGACTGCGGCGGACTTCGGGAGTGCAAGCGGCAAGGTCGATAAGAACTGACGTAGCGAACATTCAACAGGCGCCGGGCGATCTGCAGCGCGCGGCCTGCGGATGCGATCGCGATTCACGAACCAGTATTCTTGGTAAACAGCCGCGGTAGGCCATTCTGGCCAGGTAAGGGCGAACTGTCATAAAGAAAGGGCGGCAGGAAATAGATAGGCGGCCCGATCGCGCCGCCCAGACTGCCTTCCGACACGCCCATCGGCCGCGTCTGAGAATCGCTTCCAGCCGCCAGTCTGGCGGCCCCGGCGGTCACGCGTTTGGACGGGGGCAAGCTTCTCGAGTCGGCCGGCCAGGAATTGCCGCACCGTCACGTCCGCGTCGCGTCCACCCGCGGAACATCCTGGTCCGGACGGTATGGATCAGTGCGGAATGCCGCGTCAAATCAGGCGGCTCAGCCGGGGGCTGCGCCATCCAATGTCTGTACAAAAAATGGGTAGGCTTCAAGCCACATAGGCAGCAGATCGGTGCGGCAATCCACGTGCGTCGCCAGCACCGGATGCAATCCCGCCCGACGTGCAGCTTCGGCCATGCGAAATGGACGTCTCGAAATAGTGCCCCAAATGATCTCGCAGGCCGTTGTTGACTATGACCATTTTTTTCTTCATGACGTTCTTTTGAGAGTCTGATATTGTATTCGTTTGGAAGGGCCGTCAAGTTTTCCTGCTTCTCTTCGATGAAGGGCTTCCTGACGTTCAAGGGCGCTGGTGGAAGGCGCTCACGCGACCCGTAGCGAGAAGCCCTTCCCACTGGGAAGGCGAAACGGCGCTGACCTGGGACCGCCGATGCATCCTCGACGAGTGCCAACAACTGTCTCGCGGAGGCCGACCACGTGAACCTGGAAGCGTGTTCGCGCACCTCGCGAACCCACTCTTTCCGTCGGTCCGAAGACATGGCGAGCGCTCGGCGGACGGCCGCGGCGATGGAGCAAGGATCATGCGGATCGCAATAAAACGCGAGCGGCCCGCCGACTTCGGGCAGCGAGGACCCGTCCGAACAGACCACAGGCACGCCGGCACTCATGGCTTCCAGCACCGGAATGCCGAACCCTTCCCATAACGACGGGTAAAGGAATGCGTCGCACGATCGGAGTGCGTCGCCAATCGTGGAGTCGGAAACATACCCCAGGTGTTCGATGTTTACGTGTTGTTGAGCCATCCGTTCGAGAAACGCGTACGGGTTCTGCGGCGCCTTGTCGCCGATAAGAACCAGCGTAATTCGCTCTTCGGGACGTTCCGCCCGAAGATATCGGCAGGCCCGGAGTACGCCCGCCTGGTTCTTGCGAGGCTCGATTTCGCCGATCATGGCGATCCTTTTGCCCGCCGGCCGGCTCATTTTCGCGGCGCCGCCGCTGTTGCCGGGCTGCTCAGCCGATGTCAGGAATCTTTGGCGGTCATGGCCCAAGTAGACAACTTGGGTCTTGTGCCGTGCGCTGGGAAAAAAGGCATGCAGGTCGCGTTCGCTGGATTGCGAATCGCAGGCGATAGCCGTTGCGCGGTTGGCCATCAGGCCTGCGGCGTTATAAAAGGCCGCCGGATTCCAATGCTGACCTTCATGAATGCGAAGCGGAATCGCGTCGTGAAAGACGCCGATCATGCGGCATCCGTAGTTTTCGACCGGCCAGTTCCAGATCGGGTCGTAACACTCGAAACTGACAATCGCGTCGAACTCGCGCAATCGAGCGCCAGCGCGACTTCAATGGGTCGCGATTCCGTGCCGGGCGGTACGGCAACCTGAGGTCCCAGCGAGCCGAAGCTTTTGCAAACCCGGTGCGCCGCTCTCGAAGTCAAACGCAGTGCACCGCGAGCCGGCTCCTTCAGGCCGACTCGAGTGATCGCCTGCTTCAGCAGGCGGACGCCTCGCTGCGTCGCCGCGTCCAGACCGGAACGTCTGGCGGGCGAGGATTCGGACACTTCAATCCCATGACCGTCCAGCCATGTTTTCATGTCCCACGTTTCGAACAGAATCTCGTTCCGGTCAAAGACGGGATCAGAAACCGCAAGCAGCCGCAACGCCGGATTGCTGGCCCATTGTTCGGCAATCGCACGCGCTACTCTGACCACGCCGCGCGGAGAGCAGGCGGGAGCTTCGAGAGCGGAATGCCAACGATTGGAGGATGGGAAAGGGGACGACTCATGGCGATTTGCAAGTTGCTTGTTCACGCGGACGCGAGCCGCGTCGCATTTTTTGCCTCGTCTGCCGCTGCTTCATGCCGGCAAACGACCGAGTTGATTTCCGATGGGCTGGCGAACCGCGCGGCGTTTGTCGCGGGCGCCAGACGCGCTGACATTACTGGTTCGATACGGCAGTGCGCCGGGTTCGTCGTCGCGCCAGCGGCTTCAAAGATGGGAGCCAGCAAGCGTTGCGGATTGTGAATGGCGCAGCCCAACGGCGAGCGCGTTTCTCCGGCCAAGGCTTGAAATCCGGGCAGGGCGCCGATCACGAAGAGCGTTTGCTGCACTAAATCCTCGACGTCGTCTGGAGCGAAGACCGCGCCGGCTTCGAAGGCAAAAGTTTGCCGCGCCATCCAGGTTCCGCGCGGACAGACAACGGCCTTTTTCTGAGCCAAGGCCTCGGCGAAAACGCCCGACGTCTGCGAGTGATAATTCGCCAGCGTATACGGTAGAATCACAACGTCGAGTTGCGCCAGAAACTGATCGTATTGCTCGTCGTCAAGCATTTCCGGATAGAGCGTCACGCCGGGGCGATTCAGTCTCGGTTCGATCCGGCGAAAGAATGGGCCTTGTCGATCGGGCGTGAACGCATGCAGGTGGAACTGCACGTTTTCGCACCCGGCCGAGTCGAGAACGCGATGTACGAGGTAAGGGAGTAGATGAAAGCCCTTATTCTCACGCGCCTCGCCGACGCAGCCCAAACGCACGACGCCATCGGATTTTTCGAACTGGGGAAGCGGTCCGGCGGAATGCGGTATCGGGGCCAGTTCGTAGTGCAACCGGTCGTTGATCGTCCGATATTCGTCGATCAATTCCTGAGAGTCCGCCAGCAGCAGCAGGCGGTCCCGGGCGGGACTGGTTTCGATGCGTCGAAAGGCGTCGCGATAGAAGTCGACGCTGTCGCTGGCCGCATGAGGATCCGGATACGCGGTAAAGTGCAGCACCAGCGCGACAAAGGGGCGTCGCGAAGACGGCAACCATTCAAGCCAATCGACGACGCCCGCCAACGGCCAGTGCCTGAGCGAGTTGAGCAGCACAATATCGTCCGGGCCAATACTGAACTGCCGCGTGGCTTGAGCCAGATCGGCGCGAATCGCCTTTCGATGCAGCGCCGCCGTCCGGACGTGGGAACCCAAGCGGTCGTCGCACCAGTGCTGAAACAGCGCGGTTGCATCCGCCTGCGCCTGCAAGTCAGCGCAGATGCGACGATTGCCGAGCACGACCGGCTCGTAGCCCGCTTCCTTGACGGGCGTACCAAGCGAGCGCAGATAGGACCAGCAATGCCCTGACGCCGAGATCAGCGATGGGTCGGCAAGAAAGAAACGTGGCATTGGCTTCTTTGCCCTCGGCGGCGATTCCCGGAGCGCATCGGCGCGTAACGACAAGTAGACGGCGCGGCTGGCGGTTTCTCGCTACGCGTTACCCCACATTGCCGTACCGGCAATTACGGATGACGGTGTAGCCCTTCATGAGTTCCTGAATTCCATCGTCAAGGCAGTGAGCCGGGCGGAAGCCCGTTCGTTCGATCTTGGCGTTGGAAACGATGTAATCTCGTTTGTCGGGATCTTCCCCGACGGGCGCTTCCAGATAGACGAAGCCCGGAACGTGCTCTTTGATCGTGGCGCACAATTCCAGCTTCGACAGGTTGGCGTCGCTCAAGCCGACGTTGTATGGCTGGCCTTGCATGGTCGAGAAATTGTTCAAACCGTGCAGGAACGCCCGAGCCACGTCGCGTACGTGGATATAATTGCGTTTGGCATGGCCTTCGAAGACCACGACCGTCCGATCATTGACCGCGCGGTAGACAAAATCATTGACCAGCAAATCGATTCGCATGCGGGGCGACATGCCGAACACCGTCGCCAGGCGGAACGTCAGCGAGTTCCCGGCGTCGAGCACGGCCTTCTCGGCTTCCACCTTGGTTACGCCGTAGAGCGAAATCGGCCGCAGTGGCGTTTCTTCCGTGCAAAACTTACCCTTCTCGCCGATGCCATAGCCGCTGTTCGTCGTAGGATATAAGACCTTCTGCTGCGGCGACCGGAGTTCCAGCAGCAGCTTGATCGCTTCGAGATTGGTCGAGCGACTGGCCGTCTGATCCGCCTGACACGCAGGGGCGCCGACGATCGCGGCCAAAGGGATAATCACATCCGCGTCTTTGAGCGCTGAGAAACGACCGCCGAGTCGCGACAATCGCCGCGGAGCACGGAAAAATTGCGGTTCGCGCAACAGGCCAACAACGAGTCCTGGCCGAACATGAAATTATCGAGCACGGTAACGCGGCAACCCGCGTCGAGCAGCGCCGGCGCCAAGATCGAGCCAAGGTAACCGGCTCCGCCTGTTACAAGAACCTTCGTCGGCATGAAAAAACTCCTCCGTGAAACTCCAAGCGGCCTCCTGCCGCTACCCTTGAGCGGGGCAATCTAAGCGATACCCGTGTTTGGGACAAGTGCGGCTTATAGCGGTATTTTCGCCGCTTTTCTGGGGAGAAATCTCCCAGTCAAGAACTCCTGCCCGCTTTCGCCCCCTCCCCGCGTACGTGGTGAACCGCGCAAGTTTGCGCGGCGCCCGATAGCTTTCGGCATTCGCGAGCACAACCTCGCGACAGCCTTTTCCCGCAAGATCTTCGGCCGTGGCTGTCGTAAAATTCAACCCGATCCGCTCGCCAGAAGAGCGGTCGATGACATGGGCCGCCTGGGCAGCTTATGTAAGGTCATTTGCTGGATTTCCTGCACGGTCTCCAGTCCGAATACTTGCTCGATGCGGTCTAAATATCCGGGATTGGCGAAATACCGCTGGAACGCCTCGTCGCGGAACTGCAAGACTTCCTCGGCCGCAAGGCGCCTGGTCGGCAGCGGGCGCGAATCGACGGAGTGTTGCGAGTAACCCGACCATGACTCGGGCAGCGGCCAAGCTGCTTTCAGCGCGGTCGCGTACAACGGCGACCCCGGGTAGGCCATCGTCGAGTAGAAATTGGCGAATTCGCAGTTCAATTCCAGCGCCAGATCGAGCGTGGCGTGCATGCTGTCGAGGTCGTCGTCGGGCAGGCCGAAGATGTAGTTGCCGATGACGTGGATCCCGGCCCGGCGAACCTTGTCCAGCGTCGAGTAGATCAAATCCTGATCGAAGCTCTTGTCGACGGCGCCGCGGACCTCGTCGCTGGCCGCTTCGATGCCGAAGGCCAGCCAGCGAAAGCCGGCCGCCCGAAGCTTGTCCAACATGCCTTCTTTGACCGTGTCGACCCGGGCGTAAGCCCAGAGATTCAAATCGTAGCCGCGTTCGATGATTCCGTCGCAAATCGCCGACACGTGGCGGCGGTTCAGCACGAACATTTCATCGGCGATCTTGATGTTGCGCACGCCGTAGCGGTTCACGAGCACGTCGATCTGGGCCAGTACGGTCTCAGCCGACCAGTAACGGTAACTGTTGGCGCCGGGCTGAAATCCGGCGGCCTGCTCCCCGGCCTTGAAGGGCGCCTGGATGCAGCAGAACGTGCAGCGATAGGGACAGCCGAGCGTCGTATAGAGCGCCGCATAGGGCTGACGGTCGATGCCGCCGAAACAATGCCAGTTGTGGGCCCGATAACGGTCCATCGGAAACAATTCCCAAGCAACACCGGGGATTTCGCGGTCAAGCTCTTTGATCAGCGGCGCCGCGGGGGTGGAGACGGCCGTCGCGCCTTCGCGACGCCAGAGCCCTCGGACTTTGTCCAGCTCCGGCTGTGTCGACCGTAAGGCCGCGACCAGCTCGACGAGCGTTTGCAGGCCTTCGCCCGCCGCCACGAAATCCGTCGGCTCCTCGGCCAACGTTCGTTCCGGCAAGGCGGCCACGTGACCGCCGATCATCAAAACTGGCCGATCCGGGGCCGCCGCCTTCAAAGCCTGGCAAACTCGGCCTGCGGCGGGCATGATTTGCGTCGAGGCCGATGGCTGATGCCCATACACGACGACTACGGCCAGCACGGGATTCAATTGCCGGACCTGTTCGGCGACTTCTTCCGCCGAGAGCGCCGATGCTTCCGCGTCGATCACTTCTACCGAGACGCCCTGTTGCCGTGCGAACGATGCGATCAGCCCCGCCCACACGGGGTTTTCGACCGCCGCCAGCCGCGCCGAGCGACTGATAGACCTGCTTCCGGCTGGCCGGATTGATCAAAACGACGTCGAGTTGGCGATGACTGGACATTTGAATTCAGGTGAAGTCCCAGCGGGCTATCGTTCGGCGGTACGGAGCACAAACGTCAACCCTTGGGCACTCCGAGCAAGCAAGTACGCCTACGATACGGTTGTCTCTTCACGTTTCTTTCGTAGAGCGAGCGACGACGACGTCGACTCTCCCGGCAGCGCATTCAACAGCGAGCAGAGCGTCTCGATGCTCTGCTTCGGCAAGTCCGGGTAATTGCCGATGTAAAACCCGTAAAAATGCACATGGTCCACGCACGGAAAGAGATGCGAATCGTCGCGTCCCAGGTAGCGGCGCACGTAGGGCTGCCGCAACTGATTGCCGCCGCCGGCCGTGCCTCGACGGAACTCAACGCCCAGCGATTGCAATAGCTCCCGCACCTGCTGGCACAAGACCGGGTCGGCATGCTTGAGAATCAGCGTGAAAGCGTAATTGCAGCTCCCTTCGACGGCGAAGTCGGTCTGGTACTTCTCCGGATCAAGGCTCGTCAGAAACAAGGCCAGGTTCTCGCTGCGGACGTCGTTGTTCTGATCGAGCCGCTTGAGTTGGCTGCGGCCCAGGACGGCGTTGATCTCCGTGCTTCGCACGTTATAGCCGGGAAAGGCGAACAAGAACTCGGGATTCAAGTCCGGGTGCTGCTCGTAGTACCAGTCTTTCAGTTCCGGCCGGCTCAGCTCGCGGACCATGCCGTGCGAGCGCAGCATGCGGACCGTCTCATACAGGCAATCGTCGTCCGTCGAGATCATGCCCCCCTCGATCGTCGTCAGGTGGTGGGCATAGTAGAAGGAAAAGTTCGACATCAAGCCGATCGTGCCGAGCTTGCGTCCTTGGAACGTCGCCCCGTGCGACTCGCAAACGTCTTCAATCAGGGGAATGTTCCGAACCTTCAGCTCGTCCAGCAAACGCGGCGTGAGCGCGTTGTAGCCCATGGCGTGCGTGATAAACACCGCTCGCGTCCGCGAAGACAACTTGCTCAGCGTCTGCTCCATATCCATGCCCAGCGTGCGCGGGTCGATGTCGACGAAGACCGGCTCCAGCCGGTTATGAATCACCGAGGCGATGTCGGAAACCCAGGAGAGAGCCGGCACGATGACCTCGCCCTCGCCATACACTTCGCGCAGCGCGGCCATCGTCAGCAGGTTGGCCGACGAACCCGAGTTGACGAACACGCTGTGGCGTACGCCGAGCCAATCGGACCATTCGCGTTCGAAAGCGCGAACCTCGCTCGACTGCGTCAGAATTGGATCGTCTTGCTGAAGCAGAGCAATTACGGCGTCCAGGTCGGCCCGCGAAATGTTATTGCGCATCAAGGGCCAATCGAGCCCGCGCGTGGCGGGTCGCAAAGCAGTCGTCATTTTAAAAGGGACCTTTGAATTCAATTTCTTTCAGGTCGTCGCGCTCGGCTGGCAGCCAATCGCCGCGGCTTCCGCGCACCAGGTCGTGGGCCGCCGCGGCGATGGTCCTCGCATCGGGATAAAACTCGGCTTCCAGGTTGGGCGCCGTCGGGCAGGTCGTCGGCGCAAAACCCAACCGCCGCACGCGCACGTCGCGTTCGCCCTGCAATCGCTCGATGACCTGCGAGACGATCTCCGCCCGGCGCCGCACGTCGTCCAGCCATTGTCGACCACGCACAGCCGGCCCGTTTTGCGCACCGAGTCGACGATGGTCTCCGTATCGAGCGGGCTGAGCCAGATCGGATCGATCACTTCGGCGCGAATGCCGACCTGTTCCAGATATCGCGCGGCGCGCAGGCATTCCACCTGCATGCAGGAGATGCCGACGAGCGTCGCGTCTTCGCCTTCAACCGCCACGCGGGCCTTGCCGGGCTTCACGCAGTAAGGCTGCTCGGGAACGTGGCCCCGTTGGAAGTGCAGCATGCGATGCTCGACGTACATCACCGGATCGTTGTCGCGAATGGCGGCGATCAGGCAGCCTTTGGCGTCGTAGGGCGTGGCGGGCGCTGCGACCTTCAGGCCCGGCACATGCATGAAGAAAGAATACAGGCCTTGCGAATGCTGCGCGCCTTGGCCCCAGCTTTTACCGATCATGGAACGAACCACCATCGGCACGGCGGCGCGGCCGCCGTACATGTAACGGCTTTTGGCGGCCACGTTGATGAGCTGGTTCATGGCCAGCATCAAAAAGTCCATGCGGATATGCACGTGGATCGGCCTCATGCCCGCCAGGGCGGCGCCGATGGCGACTCCGGTCATGGCGTCTTCGGCCAGCGGAGTGCCGAACACGCGCTCCGGTCCGTACTTTTCCGCCAGACCGCGAGTCGTCCCTTGAATCGCCTTGGGGTCGTCTACGTCCAGGCCAAACAAGAGCACCGACGGATCTCGCTCCATTTCCTGGTCGGTCGCTTCGCGCACGGCTTCGACATAGCTGATGCGGCGAACGTGGGCGCCGGCAGCGGCGGCCGGCGAGCCGAGTAAGGCGGTTGACATATCAGGCGGTCTCCAAGACGTCAGCCAACAACGCTTCGGGCGGCGGAGCGGGGCTGGTTTCAGCAAAGGCGAAGGCCGTCTGGATTTCGGCTTCGATCTCGGCCTCAATCTCAAGACGCACGCCCGGTTCGATCTTCGCGGCGAAGCGGTCGACCTGGTCGTCTTCAATCCACCGCTGCGCTTCTTCAGCAGCGCGGTAGCCGAGCTGAAAATCTTCATTCGGCCCGACGTGCTCTTTCCACCGATACGTATCGCATTCGAAGAAGTACGGCCCCGGCTCTCCCGACCTTAAAGCCTGGACCGCCTCCGTCACGCGTTCATACAGTCGCCAGGCGTCGTTGCTCTCGATCCGTTCGGCGCGCATGCCATAGGCCGCGGCCCGCTCGGCGATGTTCGCTCGGACCTGCCGCTGACGCTGATGCGTATGGATGGCGTAGCCGTTGTTCTCGCAGACGAAGATGATCGGCAAGCGCTTCAGCGCCGCAAAGTTGAGACTCTCGTGGAAGACGCCTTCTTCCGTCGCCCCATCGCCAAAAAAACTGGCCACGAGCGCATCTATCCGCTGGCATTTCAAGGCATACGCGTAGCCGACGGAGTTGGCAATGGTCGTGCCGACGACGGCCGAGGTCCCCATCATTCCCACGGCGGGATCGATGAGGTGCATCGAGCCTCCTTTACCGCCGGTGCAGCCGGTGGCCTTGCCATACAGTTCGGCGATCATTTGCATCAGGTCGCCTCCTTTGGCCAAGTACAGCGCATGACCGCGGTAGGTGCCGAATACGACGTCCTGGGGCGCCAATGCCTGGCAAACGGCGACCGAGACGGCCTCCTGGCCGATGGAAAGATGGACCGGACTCTTGATCTTGTCGGTCGAGTAAACTTTGGCGATCTCTTCCTCAACGCGTCGAATGCGGTAAAGAGATCGGTAGAATGAGGCGTACATCTGCTGAATCGGCCCTCCTTAGCCGCGGATGATGCATCAGACCATGCCAAGCGTTTTGTCAAACAAGCGCTGGGCCGATGAATCATCCCGATTAGCCGCGGGGTCATGATAGCCCCCCGCTCGCAACCGCCTCAAGTGCAGTTTACGCGGCCGCCGCTTTCGGCGCAGTCAGGCCCCATTTGCCCAGCCAGTGCAAATACGATCGCAAATGCTGCCACGCGTCCGCCGAAAAGGCCTGGCGGCTGGCGCGTTGCTCGTGGTGATAGCAGTAGGTCTCGCCGTTGAACATCACGCGCCAACCGGCCTGCGCCAGTCGTGCGCAGTAGTCGACGTCTTCAAAGTACTTGGCGAAACGCCGATCGAAGCGGCCTGCTTGCAAAGCGGCTTCGCGGCGCAAAAACATGAAGCAGCCGGAGACCCAGTCGCAGTCAAAAACTGAGTGCCGGTCGCGATGACGGTAGAGATAGCGGTCCACGCTACCGGCAAATACCTGGCCGAGACCGAGCCGCCGGCCGGCAATGGCGCCCAGCGTTTGAAACCGCCGCGCCGGATAGCCGTAGCTGCCGTCGGGATGATACAGACGGCAAACACTCACCCCGCAGTCGGGATGAGCGTCCATAAACCGCACCATTTTCGCCAGGCACTGCTCAGCCGGATCGAAATGCATGTCCGTGTTCATCAACAACACGTAAGGCGCAGTCGACGCCTCGAGGATCCGATTCAGGTTCGCCCCATAACCGAGCCGCGCGGCGTTGGAAAGGATGCTGGTTTGCCAGAAGCGATCGCGCGGCGGCTCGTAACCGTCGGTCGAGGCATTGTCGACCAGGAGCAGACGGACGCGCAAGTCGCCGGCCGCCTGCGACATTGTCCGCAGCAAGGGCGTAATGTAGTGACGTTCGTGAGTGTAAATCACGCCGACGTCCAGATCGGCGGCCGCTCCGTCAGGAACGTTTTTCGACGCTTCATCCGCGTTGTGCAAAGTCATTCAGTCCGCCTTTTACGCTGTCACTGGCTGAAGTGGGCCTGCCGCTGTCACGGGCTGGGGCGGCAACCGGACATCCAGTTCTGCGACAATGGAATCGGCAACTTGCCGCCAGGTGTTCCGCCCCGCTGCTCGACGGCGAGCCTCGACTTGCGCGGCAGTGCGCCGTGACGAATGCAGGCAGCCCTCCAACGCTGCCAGCCACTGCTGTGGCGTTGATGCAAACTGGATGAAGTCGGACAAATCCGCCAGGTCGGGCAGCTTGGAGGCGACTGTCGGCAGCCCGGCCGCCAGGTACTCGAGCGCCTTGATCGGGTGGACGTAGCGCGTCAAGTCGTTGTAGGCGAACGGAACGATCCCGGCATCGAACCAGGTCGTATGCCTCGGCAGGTCGGCATGCGAGATCGGCCCCAAATACTGGACATTTGGGCGGGATAGGAAGTTACGCGAATTTCGCGTCTGGTTCGGCCCGATGATTACAAAAGTCCAGTCCGCTCGCTCATCCGCGAGCCATTCGAGCAGCGAAAAATCGAGCCAATCTCCCAGCGTGCCATGGTAACCGATGACCGGTCCGCGGAGCGAGCGGCGCCAGGCAGGCGACGCCGGCGTGCGCTCGATGGCAAATCGCTCTACGTCAGCGCCGTTTGGCGCCAAATAGACGTCGGACGAAAACGGGCGGAGCCGTTCCACGAGTCCTCGTGAGGTGGCGAAAACCAGATCGGCTCGCTCGACAATCGCTCGTTCGGCGCGTTCAATTCGCGCTCGCGTGCGTCCGCCGTGAAAAGCCGCATAATGGTCCATGCAGTCGTAAACAACCAGAGACGGCCGACTTCGTTCGAGCAACGTCTCGGCCAGCAGGCTTGGCGCCCCGATCCAAAGGATCCACGGCTCCCGTCGCTCGGGCAGTTCGTGCCGAAACTGCGAGCGCAGCCAGCGGCGGTTGATTTGATCCACCGGCGACCAACCCAGCAGCGGCGCATAGCGGGGATCAACGACCGGAAAGGGCGCCGGCTCTGTGTGCGCGCCTCGCATGCGCGTCAGCACCCGGCCCAAGTCGCTCGGGCGCACGGACCTCAAGCCAACCGCGTTGACGTACTTCAGCGCATAACGCTGCGAGAAATGCAGCGCCAACTGTTGAGGACGTTGGCGGATCGACGCCCAATCGACCGGCGCCAGGTAAATCATTGAGGTCATGGCGGCGGAGAATACCCGGACGCTGCCGCCAAGCCAAGAGGAAGAGGTTGGCGCCGGGTGGTGGAGAGGAAAGCACGTCAAACGCCGTAAAGTAGGTTGGACGGGCGCCTCGGATTCCCCCCCGCTCACTCCTATTGACCCGTCCCGGTATAGGCGGTTCAATGGGCCGCCCCAATCGGGAGGGGCGATGAGCAGCGATGGATCGCGATGCAACTCGGCGGCGTTCGTCGAGCGATCGAGCTGCTTTGGCGCTTCGACCCAGTGGTTTGCATGCCATCCGACCCCGCTACGCCTTCGAGCGAGTATGCCAATGCGCTGGCGCTGCCGGCAGCTTTTGCAAAAGCCGTTGCTCCTGCAGGCTGGCTGATGGCCGGGTTGGTGCTGCTTTGCCTGGTCCCGCGCGCGGTTGCAGCGTGGAGGATTGATACGCTGTGCAAAGACGGCGTGTTTTATGTGCAACTGGCGGAAGGCTTCGAACAGGGCGACGTCGAAGCAGGCTTCGGTCGTCTGCGGCTCAATACTTATCCGCCGATTCTCGCGCTGTTGCACCGCTGCGGCCTCGACTGGGAACAAGCGGCCGAAGGTTGGGGCGTGTTGATCTCCTCGTTGGCCGTGCTGCCATTGTTTGGCTGGGTCCGGCGTCAGTTCGACGATCGCGTGGCCGTCGCCGCGTGCTTTCTCTACGCCGTCCACCCCAAATTCATTGAATGGAGCCCCGAGGCCATTCGCGACCCGACGTTTTGGTTCTTCTGGAATTACTCGCTCTATGCAACGTGGCGGGCCGTAACGGAAGTCCGTATTTCCTGGTTCGCCGCCGCGGGCGCCGCCATTACGCTCGCCGTACACACGCGCTTTGAGGGTTGGTTTCTCTACCTTCCGCTTGCCTGGTGGGCCGGTTGCCGTTGCTGGTCGCTCGTCGAAGGCCGCTGGAAAATCGCCTGGGGAACTCTGGTGGCGCTGGCCGTTTGCCCGGCCATGTTACTGCTGGTGAACCTCAGCCTGCTGAACAGCTATCCCAAATGGGAACTGGGCAATTTCAACCGGCTGGAGTATGTCGCCATGTGGTATCAGGCGATCGCCAAAAGCTCGGTTTCCGCGAAGCAGGCCAATCCGCCGCGAACGACGGCTGTGCAGGGGACTGCAGCCTCTGAGGTTGCGGCCGAGGCGCCGTCGGCCGAACCAGAGCAAGCGCCGGCGCCGCAGGACGAGCGAGCCGACGTAACAATGCCGCGGATGTCGACGGGTAAAACCGCGCTGGTCTACCTGAACGCCCTGCGGCGCGGCGTCGGCGCCCTGTTCGGGATCTCGTGGCTGATCGGGTTCTTTCAATGGCGGCAGTTCTGGTTCCGGCGAGATCACCTGGTGTTATTCCTGACGGCGCTGGGCGTCGGCGGCGGAATTTGGATTCACCTTTGGTACGCCCAAGCCACCAGCAGCCGTTACTTTCTGGCAATTGACGTACTCGCCAGCGCACCTGCGCCGCCCTCGGCTGGCTGAAAGTTTGCCAGGCGCTTGGGTGGACGGTGAACCGCGCGATGCAAGGTCGCGTGCCAGCGCGAGCAGCGCTGGCCGCAGTGGTAATTCTGACCGCCGGCGCCGGGCTCGGCGAAGCGTTTACCAACCGCTATACCGGCCGGCAACGCGACGCAGCGTTGGGGCGCTGGCTGAAACAACAATGCAACTCACGACCGCGGCTGGCCAGGCGAGGCTCGATGGAATTGGTGGACCATTATGCCGGAGCGCTTGCCGCGCAGTTGCCGGCCGACCAGGCCGCCGCCACCCAGTTGCTCGCTGACTGGCGGCCGATGTTCGTGGTCGCCTCGCGACGAACTGCGTCTGTCGAGCAGGTCGAGGGCTTATGCCAGGCCGCCAGTCCGCTGGGGTTCGAGCCGGTCGCCGAATCACGCTTGCCGTCGGGCTTTGATTGGAGCGACCTCCTCGTAATGCAACGATCGGGCGACGAACCGGAACTCGAAGTAGCCAGTCAGGCGAGTTCGAATCATTGAGCGTTTCAGGCAGGCGCCGACGAGATGTGCGTTGGGAGGCGCTGCAGACGCGTCGGAGTTCCAGACAGGTTTCCAATCAGCTTTTCGCGAACCGCGGAGTCGTCGTACGTTAACCCTCACATCATCATGACGTGCTTCCGCCGCCCGCAACGGCCGAGGAACTCTGCAGAGATCTGCTATGACCCAACTCGTGATGGCTTTTGGCGCGACGTTAGTCCTCGCGTTGACGCTCACCCCTTTGATGCGTCGTCTGGCCGAGCGGTTCCAACTGCTCGACCATGCTGACGGCCAGCGAAAACTGCATCCCCAGCCGATTCCCCTAGGCGGCGGAGTGGTCCTGCTGTTCGCCCTGGTCGCCGTGACCGCGCTGGTTTGCAATGCGGACGCCTTTGCATGGCAGCCGGCGCCCCGTACCTTTCGTTGCCCGCGGCGTTGCTGGCATCCGCGGTCTTAATGTGCGCGGTCGGCTGCTGCGACGATCTCCAAGGCTTGCGAGTTCGCTGGAAGCTGCTCGGACAAGTTTCGGCAACGCTGCCGCTGGTGCTTGCCGGACACCGATTCGAGCAACTGGAAATCGGCGGCTATGCGATCGAATTGGGCTGGTGGGCCATCCCGCTGTCGATCGGTTGGCTCATCACCGGCGCCAACGCGTTGAACTTCGTCGACGGCGTTGACGGGTTGGCGTCGACCATCGGCGTGGCAGCGGCGTGTACGACCGGTTTGATTGCGCACCATCTTGGGCACGCGGAAGTCGCCGTGCTCTCCGCAGTTCTGGCTGGCGGATTAAGCGGGTTTATTTTTTACAATTGGCAGCCGGCGACGATCTATCTGGGTGATGCCGGCAGTATGGTGATCGGCCTCTGGCTCGCTGCCCTGGCTCTTTCCGGCACGCAAGAACCGGTCGTAGGGACGCGGCTGGTGGTGTTGGTCGCCTTGCTGAGCGTGCCGATCGCCGATATTGGTCTGGCCGTCGTGCGGCGCATTCTCAGCGGACGGCAATTCTGGCTTGCCGACCGCTCCCACATTCACCACCGCTTATTGGAATGCGGACTCACGGCGCCGAAGACCGTGCAACTCATGGCCGGCATTTGCCTGCTCTCCGGTTCGGCCGCCTTTGCCGCGGCGGTGCATGGCCGCGAGTTGCTGGCCTGGGGCGGTTTGGCGGTGCTGGCAACGGGCATGGTGCGGTCGCGCTGCGTGGGCCATTACGAGGTCGAACTGGTCGGGCAGATTTTTGCCGGGAGCGTGCTGAATCTCTTCGCCCGGTTCTCGTCCGGCCGTTTTACTCGCGGCCTGCCCACTTTGGCGGAACTGGAACAGATACACCCTGCTACGGCGTGGGCAAGCTTCGTCGCCGAACTCGAGCTGCATGCGGTCGAACGATTGGAATTGACGTTCTGTGATTCGCGCGGCCTGCACGGCCGGCACGAGTGGGAATCTCCCCGCAGTTTGCAGCCGATGGCCGAACGCTGGACTCTCGAGGCCGCCTGCGATTCGCCTGCCAGCGGGTGGTGCCGGCTGCGAGCCATGCTGCCCGAAGGCCGAGGAACTCATCCGCTCAACTGGCTGTCGCTGCTGGATGTGCTAAGGTTATTCGGTAGACATTGGGCGGCGCATCCGGAACAGGTCCAGCGTCTTGCCTTGCGATTGGCGGGCGAAGAGTGCTTGACAGTCCCGGCCGCAGGCCGCGACGATTTGGCGTCGGCGGCCTGAGCCGTCAGACGCGACTCATTCGCCGGCCCCAAAGACTGGTCGACGAAGCGCTCGAAACGAACCCGAAGCGTCAGCGAGATCAACGCGTTGCGCTACCACGCCGACGCATCGGGTTTGTACGATGGGCTGACGAACTGGCCAAGGCCAGCGAATCTCACGAAAGCGGAGAAGCAAGCGTTGTATGTGTCGGGGAGAGTATGAATGATCACGAGGCGGATCCCCCGCCGTCGCTGACCGAACGGCTCCGGCCGCGTTGGCCCGTCGGCCTTCTGGCGGCGTATTGGTGCATACTATTTCTGGCGACGCACTGGCCGAATCCGTATCCGCCGGGCGGCACGCCGAATTATCCCGACAAGCTCGTCCACTTCACGGCTTATGCCGTGTTGGCTTTTCTCGGCGTGTTCGTCTTGGCTTGGGTTCCAGGCGAGAACGGAGACCGCGTGAGCGGTTGGCGTAGTCTCGGCGTGGTAGCCGTCATTATCGCTTACGGCCTGTTTGACGAAGTCACGCAACCCATCACCGGTCGTGATTTCGAATGGCTCGACTGGGCCGCGGATTGCGCCGGCTCTTCCTGCGGCGCCCTGGCATCGGTCCTCTGGAACTCTTGGCGCGTTCGCAGTCCTGAGGCAGATTCCGCAAGCTCCTGACGCCGCGTCCCTCGGCGGCAAAACGCCGGGCGCTGCTGTTCGCTGCCCGGCCCAGCGAATGCCAGCCCGGCCTTACGTCACTTCGCCCGAAGGTTGCCAGAGCCGGCCTTGCCACGTGTCGCGCCGCTGGAACTCGGTCTCCAACGCGGCGCGCAGCCCTGGCTTGTCGAGACACCAGTCCGGCGCAACCAGATATTTGGGCGGGGCGTCGCCGCTGACCCGCTCGACCAGGCATTCGGGCGGCAACAGTTCGAGCACGTCCACCACCGTCCGCACGTAGGCGTCGCGCTGCATCAGCGTCACTTCGCCTCGCTCGACCCATTCAGCCAACGGCGTGTTCTTGACGGCGTACAGGTTGTGGATCTTGACCGAATCGACGCGCAGCCGGGCGACTTCCCGGGCCGTGGCCAGCATGTCCTCGTGCGACTCGTCCGGCAGGCCGAGGATGACGTGGCGCAGATCTCGAAGCCCCGGTTTCTGCTCCGCTCCACGGCATCGACGAAGGCCGCATGGTGGTGCCCGCGATTCATCCAATCGAGCGAACGGTCGTGAATCGTCTGCATGCCGTACTCGACGGAGAGATAGGTGCGGCCAGCCAACTCGGCGAGCAGATCGAGCGTTTCGTCGGGCACGCAGTCAGGCCGGGTGCCAATCGCCAGCCCGACCACCTGCGGGTGTTCGAGCGCCTGCTCGTAGAGCGGCCTGAGCCGCTCGACCGGAGCGTAGGTGTTGGTAGCGGGCTGAAAGTAAGCCAGGAATTTATTGACGTTGTACCGCCATTTGAGCCGGCGAATGCCGTCGTCGAGTTGGCCGCGAATGGCCGCTCGCGGCACGCGCCGGCTGGGGCTGAAGCTGCGATTGTCACAAAATACGCACCCCCCCTTGGCCACCGTTCCATCAACGTTCGGACATGTGAAACCGGCGTCGAGGCTGACTTTTTGGACCCGCTCCTGAAACTTTTGCCGTAAATAGAAGTTGTAGGAGAAGTACCGGAGCCCGGCGGACCGCCAATTTGTCAGCTCGACGTGCGACATGCGTGAGAATCGTTGACGTAAGGGCAGTGCGGTTCTAGACTCAGAGGGAATTGGCCGCGGCGTGTTTTCCGGTTCGTGCGAGGTCGCACAGGCGCGTTACGCGGCGTCGCGGAGCGGCCCGCCAGGAACGATTCACTTGGCAAGCGGCTCGTGCGTTGGCTAATTTTGGATTCAATGTCGGCGTCGCGCAGGCTTTTCGGTTTTAAGTCGTAGCGGATAGCGGATCTTAGAACGTCACCCGGTTCGGAACAAGAGATAGAGCAAGATGTACGGCGAGCTCGTTCCTGTCGGCGGGGGGGATACGATTCCCTTGTTGAAAAAGAGTTTGCTCGTAGGGCGCCGCGAAAGCTGCGACATCGTCCTGCGATTTCCGAACGTGTCGGCCCATCACTGCCAGTTGACGCTGATGGGCGGATACTGGTACATCCGCGACTTGCAAAGCCGCAACGGCGTGAAAGTGAACAACAATCGCGTCACGGAAAAACGCCTCGATCCGGGCGATACGTTGGCCGTGGCCAAGCACTACTACGAGGTCCATTATTCTCCCAGCGATTTGGGAGCGGTGGGGCCTCCGCCCGCCGAAACGGGCGCGGCCATCGGCGAAATCTTCGGCAAGTCGTTGCTTGAACGAGCCGGACTGAGCAAAGACGTTCCAGTCAGCGACGACCGAGAACAGCGCGACACGAAGAAACGCTACGACGTCACGAACAACGAACCCGGCAGTCTGCGGGACAGGAACCGTCCGGTCTAGCATTTCGCTTGGCGAAACCAAAGAAAAAACAGCTCCGCGCCGATTTTCGCAAGAACCGCACCTCTCGTGCGCGGCAGGGGGATCTAACCCGCAAATTCCGGGCAGAAGGGCCCGAAGGCGACGACGCCGCGCGTGCCGAACGCGTCAGCGGCAAAGGGGAGCTGACCCGCAAGCGCACGGTTCGCGGCGTGGAATCGACGGCCGCTGGCGATGAAGGCTTTGGCGTCCGCCTCGACGTCGATGAGAGCCAGTGCCTCCGTGGCCGGGTGCTGGCCGTGCATGGCCTGAGCAGCGTGGTCGAAGCGGAAGGCGGCCAGCACTATCGCTGCGCCGTTCGCCGTTTGCTGAAAACCCTCGCGACCGATCAGCGTCATGTCGTAGCGGCGGGCGATCGGGTGCTATTCCGCCCGGCCGACAACCGCGAAGGCATTATTGAGCGCATCGAACCGCGGCACGGCATCCTCAGCCGCGACACGCGCGGACGGCAGCACGTGCTGGTGGCCAACGTCGATCAACTGATCATCGTCGGCAGCGCCGCCGAGCCTTACCTGAAGCCAAACCTGATCGACCGCTTCCTGATCAGCGCGGAACAGGGGCGGCTGCGTCCCTGCGTCTGCATCAACAAGGTCGACCTGGTCGACCCGGCGAGCTTGCAGCCTCTAGTCGGAGTCTATAGCCAGATGGGTTATCGCGTGCTGCTGGTCAGCGCGCAGACCGGTTTTGGCATCGATCGCCTGCGACGTCTGCTCGCTGGACGCCAAAGTGTCGTCTCCGGCCAGAGCGGCGTGGGAAAGTCGTCGCTGCTCAACGCCGTGCAGCCGGGCTTGGGCCTGGCGGTGGCGACCGTGAGCGCGGAATCGCAAAAAGGGCGGCATACGACCACCACGGCCCGGCTGCTCCCGCTGGTTGGCGGCGGCTATGTGGTCGACACGCCCGGCATCCGCCAATTTCAGCTTTGGGACGTATCGCCCGAAGAAGTGGCCGGTTTTTACCGCGATCTCCGCCCCTATGTCAGCCGCTGCGTGTTCCCTGACTGCACCCACACCCACGAATCCGGCTGCGCCGTCAAGAACGCCGTCGCCGACGGCTGGCTCGACGCCCGGAGATACGAGAGCTACTGCCATTTACGCGCCGGTGAAATGGAATGACCGCGAACCCGGACGGAGTCGGATGAGTCCCAAGTCAGATAGAAGTCCAAAGTCCAAAGTCCAAAGTCGGATGAACTCGTTGCGTTGAGGTCAACCCGAGTCAAACCTTGTGGCGCCTGGCCTTTGGCAGAGGCGCCGCAACGACCTTGGACTTGGGACTTTCTCCCGACCTTGGACTTTGTCCGTGGATTCGACGTATAATTCGATAGGCGGCGTAGTTACGTCCGCCGGCATCGAAAAACTGAGGAGGAAACGGAATATCGTGACGGAAATGAATCGCGCCGAGAGCGTTGCCCGCGAGGCGGCGGTGTTGGTGGGCGTTGTGCTGCCGGAAAACCGCGTGCTCGCCGATCCGCTGGAAGAGCTCGAAGGACTGACGACGACGGCGGGCGCCCGGGTGGTGGGCTCGTTGACGCAGCGTCGAGAAGTGCCGGATAAAACGACCTATTTGGGCAAGGGAAAGGTCGATGAACTGCGAGTACTGGGCGAAGCGTCGGACGCGGACGTCATCATTTTCGACAATGATCTCACGCCGGCTCAGACCCGCAACCTGGAAAAAGCCACCGGCCTTAAGGTGCTCGATCGTACCGAGTTGATCCTCGACATTTTCGCCAGCCGCGCCCAGACGCACGAGGCCCGGTTGGCCGTGGAACTGGCCCAATTGCAGTATTCGCTGCCGCGGCTGAAGCGGATGTGGACGCATCTTTCTCGTTTGAAGATGGGCATCGGCATGCGCGGCCCGGGCGAGAAGCAGTTGGAAGTCGACCGCCGGCTGGTCGAAAAGCGGATCCACGACTTGCAGACTGAGTTGGACGACGTGCAGCGCCGCAAAGAGCGGCAGGTGGCCGCTCGCGGCGATCGCATGACCGTCTCGCTGGTCGGCTACACGAACGCCGGCAAGAGTACGCTGATGAACGCTCTGACCGGGGCCGGCGTACTCGCGCAAGACAAGCTGTTCGCCACGCTCGATACGCGCACGCGGCGCTGGCAGTTGCCCGGTTGGGGGCCGGTGCTGTTGAGCGACACGGTCGGATTTATCCGCGACCTGCCTCACCATCTGATCGCCAGCTTCAAGGCCACGCTGGAAGAATCGCGGCAGGCCGACTTGCTGCTGCACGTCGCCGACGCCAGCAGCCCGGCGGTGTACGAGCAGATTGCTTCCGTCTACAAGGTGGTCGAAGAGCTCGGCATTCAGGCCAAAGACATGCTGCTAGTGCTGAACAAGGTCGACGCCTTGCAAGAACGTGCGCAGTTGGACGGCCTGCTGAATCGCTATCCCAACGGGATTCCCGTCAGCGCGCGGACCGGCCAGGGGCTGTTGCAGCTTTCGGCCGCCGTCAGCGAGGCGTTGAGCCGCAACTTTCTCGACGTGGACGTCGAGACCGACGTCGGCAACGGCCGCTTGCTGGCCTACCTGTCGGCCCACGGCGAAGTGCTCTCGAAGCAGTTTTCCGAGACGCGCGTCGTCGTCCACTGCCGCATTCCGCAGAAGCACCTCGCCAACGTGAACGGCGACCACACCATCGTCCGCGCCCACGTCAACGCCGCCGCCAAGATGGGCGACGTGGCGTAAAGATGGCGAGCCGGGCGGGATCACGCCATGATCTCTTTCACCACATTCCCGGCGACGTCGGTCAGGCGGAAGTCGCGACCGGCGTGGCGGAAGGTCAGACGCTCATGGTCCAGGCCAAGCAGGTGCAACAGCGTGGCGTGCAGGTCGTGGATGTGAACCTTGTTCTCGACGGCGTAAAAGCCATAGTCGTCGGTAGCGCCGTGGCGGTAGCCGCGTTTCACGCCGCCGCCTGCCAGCCACATGGTAAAGCCCTCGGGATTGTGGTCCCGGCCGTCGGTCCCTTGAGCCGTCGGCGTGCGGCCGAATTCGCCGCCCCACAGCACCAGCGTGTCATCGAGCAAACCGCGTGATTTAAGATCGCTCAACAATCCGGCGATCGGGCGGTCGACTTCCAGGGCGTTCTTGGCATGGCCGTTCTTCAAGTCGCCATGCTGGTCCCATTGCACTTTCGAGTCGCTATGCGTGACCTGCACGAACCGTACGCCGCGTTCAGCGAACCGCCGGGCCAGCAGGCATTGGCGGCCGAAGTTGGCGGTCTTCGGATCGTCGAGACCGTACAGCTGCGCGTGGTTTTCGATTCGCTCGAGATGTCTTCGATCTCGGGCATGGCCGTCTGCATGCGGAAGGCCAGCTCGAACGAGTTGATGCGCCCTTCGAGCGCCTGGTTCGGACCGGAATCCGCAAGGTGTTCTCGGTTGATCTCGGCCAGCAGCGTCGAGTTGGGCCCGCTGCACGTCGCGCGGCGTGTTCGGATTGTCGATAAAGCGGACCCGGGCCTGGTCGGCCGGAATGCTGGCATTGCCCAGCGGAGTGCCCTGGTAGGCGGCCGGCAGAAACGCCGAGCTCCAATTGTTCACGCCGCCGTGGGCCAAAGTCGGGCAGATAGTGATGAAGCCCGGCAGATCGGCGTTTTCGGTCCCCAGCCCGTAGGTAACCCACGAACCCATGCTCGGCCGCACGAAGTTGTCGCTGCCGGTGTGCAGCTTGAGCAGCGCGCCGCCGTGTGCGGCGTTGGTGCCGTAGAGCGAGTGAACGAAGCAGATATCGTCCACGTGCCGGGCGACGTGCGGAAAAAGCTCGCTGACTTCAATCCCGCTCTGGCCATATTTGGAAAACTTCCAGGGAGATTGCAGCAAGTTGCCGGTCGGCGCAAACTGCACGCGCGGCTTATCGAACGGCAGCGGCTTGCCATGGTCGCGCGTCAGCAGCGGCTTCGGATCGAACGTGTCGACGTGCGAAGGACCGCCTTTCATGAACAGGAAGATCATTCGCTTCGCCCGCGGCGCGAAGTGCGGCTTGCGCGCGGCCAGCGGATCGCGAGACCGATCGTCGCTCGCGGCGGTTTCCTGGCTCAGCAACGAGGCCAGCGCCAGGTTGCCGAATCCCAGAGCCGTCGTCTTGAGTAAACTTCGGCGAGACAGGCAGGAGCAAGTGGATAGATGCATGAGTGACGCTTTAAAAATTTCAGCAGTTGCGCTATACCATTCCCTGAGTGAAGCGATCTCGCAATTCAAATCTTCTGAAAAGGGGATGTGGAGATACGGAGGAGATACGGGGATAAGAATTGGTTGAATTCTTTCTCTTCATTCTTCATCTCCCTATCCCTCCGCATCCCCCTATCCCCTTTCAAGAACTCCGACTGCAAGTAACGAATCCTGCCTGACATTCCCCCATTTTTCATCGCAAATACACAAACTCGTTCGCCGCGAAAACCACCTGACAAAGCAGAGTCCACGACCGCTGCCGGCGTTGGGCGGCGTCGTTCTCATCGGCGGCCAGCAGCGCGTCGAAGCGGCTCAACAGCGATTGGGCGCGGCTCGACTCGGCCGGGCTCGGCGGCCGGGCATAAGCCAGCACATAGAGCCGATTCACGCGGCCGGCATCATCCGCTTCCGCGCGGGCCAACAGCGCTTTCGCCAGTACATCGCTCGCCTGGCTCACCAGGTCGCTGTTCATCATGAATAGCGCCTGCGGCGCCACGGTGGTCGTCACGCGATTGCCTTCCGGTACGCTGGCGTCGGTCGAATCGAACAACTGAAACACATCGTAAAGGTGATTGCGGATCACCGGCAGGTAGAGCGAGCGTCGAGTGGTATCGTAGCTCGTCTTGTCCTTCGAGGTGTGATCGAACAGGTAGCCCCGGTTTTTCACTTCCAACAGCGAACCGCCCATGGCGCGATCGAGTTGGCTCGAAACGGCCAACAGCGCGTCGCGAATCTCCTCGGCCTCCAATCGCCGCGGCTCCATCCGCCAGTGCAGGCGGTTATCCGGATCGGCGGCCGTCGAGCGCTCATCGTAGGCCGAGCTCATCTGGTAAGCGGCCGAGAGCATCAACAGTCGGTGCATGGCCTTGATCGACCAGCCGCTGTCAATGAACCGCAACGCCAGCCAATCGAGCAGCTCGGGATGCGACGGCGGCTCGCCCAGCCGCCCGAAGTTGTCGGTCGAACGCACGATGCCCTGGCCGAAATGCCAGCGCCAAATGCGGTTGACCATCACGCGCGCGGTCAGCGGGTGGTCCTTGCTCACTAACCACTCGGCCAGTTCCAGCCGGCCGCTCCGCCCGGCATCAAGCGGCGGCTGATCCTCGCCAGCGAGCGCTCGCGGAAAATGCCGCGCCACAACGGGCCCGAGATTGAGATGGTCGCCGCGAATGTGGACCGCCACGTCGACTGGTTCGCCTTCGCACACGCCCATGGCCGATGGCATTTCCGGCGCTTGCTTTTCCAGTGCGGCCAGCGCGTCGCGCAGCCGTTTCAACTCGGCCTTGGTTTCGTCAGGGTAACGAGCTTCGCGGTCCTGCGGCTTTTCATCCGCGGGCGCCTGCTCGCCGCCCGACTTGAGTTGCTCATCGGCCGCGGCGAGGACGTTGGCGATGGCTCGCTTCTGCTCCGCCACCTGCCGCTCGTGCTCCGTCTTGCGGGCCAGATCTGCGGGCGTCGGAATCGGAATCTCGTACCAGCGAGCGACCTTCTTGAAGGTCTCCATGGTCCGCGTGCTCTTGAAGATGCCAGCCAGAGCGTAGTAATCCTTGGTCGGGATCGGATCGAACTTATGATCGTGGCAACGAGCGCAGCCGAACGTCAGACCCAAGATGGCGCGGCCGAACGTGTCCATCTGCTCGTCGATGATGTCCATCTCCATCTTCTGCTCATCGACTTCGGCCAGCACCTTCGGCCCCAAGACCAGAAATGCTGTGGCGATCCATCGTTCGTGCTGCGTCGCCAGGTCTTCGACCGGCGGCAACAAATCGCCGGCAAGCTGTTCCATGAGGAACTGGTCGTACGGCTTGTCTCGGTTGAACGCGCCCACGACGTAATCGCGATATCGCCAGGCGTTGCCGTGGGCCACATTCTCGTCCAGCCCGTTGGAGTCGGAATAGCGGGCCACGTCGAGCCAATGGCGGCCCCAGCGCTCGCCATAATGAGGCGAATCGAGCAGGCGATCGACGACCTTCGCAAACGCTTCGGGCGATTCGTCCGCCAGGAACGCGTCGAGCTCTGCAGGCGTCGGCGGCAGGCCCGTCAGGTCGTAGGTGGCGCGGCGGAACAGCGTGCGTTTGTCGGCCGGCGAGGCGGGTTGCAGATCGCGCTCTTCCAATTTCGTCAGGATGAAACGATCGAGCGTCGATTTGGCCCAGCTCGGATTTTTGACTTCAGGCAGCTCCGGCTCGTGCGGCGGCTGAAACGCCCAGAAGTCGCGTCCGGCATCGGACGGCGCCTCGACCGCGTCCGGGAACGCTGCGCCTTGCTCGATCCAATGCCGCAGGTGGGCAATCTCGCGATCCGGCAACTTGTCGCTGGGGGGCATCTGCAGCGATTCGTCGGCGTAGCCGACCGCAGAGAACAACAGGCTTTCGTCCGGCTTGCCTGGTACGACCGCCGGGCCCGAGTAACCGCCCGACATCAATGCCTCGCGCGAGTCGAGCCGCAAATCCCCCTTTTGCTTCTCTTCGCCATGACAACGGAAGCAGCGAGCCGCCAGGATCGGGCGAACGTTGGTCTCAAAATAGCGGGCATGTTCGGCCGCACGTTCGCCGGCGGCGCCTTCGCCCCGGCCGCCGCAGGCCAGCTTGCCAGCCCCGCCAGAAACGTTCCAATCACAAAGGAAGCACGCCGCATGAAACACCTGGGGGCAATCGCTCGATGGTAAGGCAGGCCATGACGCGCCGGGGCGCGTCGCGTGAGATCGAGACGGTGGGTTCGCTTGTTATGCGACCATTATCTCATCTTCGGCCTCGAATGGCCAGAGCGGCCCGCGCAATTACGTACTCTAAGATTCCAGGCAAGGCTCGCCGCAACCGCATGACTGCCAGCGACTTAAAGATCGAATAATTAACGTACCCCGCAACCGAGCCAGGCGATCGCGGCGCCCGGTCAGTTCTGCGGCGGTCTGCTAACCCGCAGCATTTCAAAACCAGGAGAATCGCCCCCGGATTGAACTTGAAGCGCCGAAACGCGAAAGACGCAGGCCGACACGCGGTAGCGCTATCGGGTGGCGTCGGCATCCGGCGCCGACCAGCGATCGCCCCATGAGGTATAGAGGTCGTGCAAAAAGGCTCGCCAGGCTTCGGCCGTGCGAGACGGCGGATAGGGCAGCGGCGGCAAAGGCTGTGGCGACGTCCAGATGATCTTGAACTGGCCATCGGCTTGAATCTGGCCGATGCGCGGCGTCTTGAAGCAGTGCTGCGTATCTGGATCGAGACGCACCTCGCCGTCCGGCCCTACGAAACGCTGCGTCAGCATGGCGCGGCGAATCTTCTTGGGCTCCAGGCTCTGAGCGTCTTCGACCGCTTGGGCCCACAGCATGACTCCGTCATAGGCCGCTTCCATCGCATCCGTGATCGGGCGCTGCGGGTATTTCTCATGGAATCGCTTGACGAACGCCTTGTTTTCGGGCGAGTTGATCGACTGAAAATACGTCCAAGCCGCATAGTCGCCGACGATGTCGGGCAGCGGCAGGCTGCGCAGCTCCTGTTCGCCGACGCTAAAGGACAGCACGGGAATCTTCTGCGGCGTGATGCCGGCGGCTCGCAGGCGCGGAAGAACGGCGTATTCGTGTCGCCGTTGATCGTGTTCAGGATCATGTCCGGCCGGGCCTTCACAATCTCCTCCACGACGGCGTGACTTCCGCGCTGCCCATCGGCAGGTACGCTTCGCCGACCACTTCCGCCCCCGACTCGGCGAGGTCGGTCTTTGATCACCGCATTGGCCGTCCGCGGAAAGACGTAATCGGAGCCGACCAGAAAGAACCGCTTCTTTCCCAGGTCATTGATCGCCCAGTCGATGGCCGGCAGGATCTGCTGATTCGGCGCACCGCGCCGATGTAAACGATGTTGGGCGAGGTCTCGCAGCCTTCATACTGCAGCGGATAGATCAATAAATGGTCGTGTTCCTCGAACACCGGCTTGACCGTCTTGCGGCAGGCAGAGGTCCAGCAGCCGAAGACGGTGCAGACTTTCTCCTGAGTGATCAGCCGCTCTGCCTCGTGGGCGAACGTATCGGGATCGGAGCGTCCGTCGGCCAGCACCGCCTTGACCGGCCGGCCGAGCAATCCGCCGCGTTGGTTGATCTCGTCAATAGCGAACATCACCGCGTCAACGACGACCATTTCGCTGTTAGCCATCGTGCCGGAAAGCGAGTGCAGTACGCCGACCTTGATCGGAGGACCGCCTGGCGCGGCAGGAACGACGCCTGCGGATTGACGCCCATCGCTTCCGGAACGCAGTGCGAAAAAAGTCCCGGCCCCGGCAGCGCCGGCCGCCACAAGCGAGATCGCAGCAACGAGCCAACGGCGCCGAGAGCGGGCCGCCGTCCCCATGGTTCGCGGCGCCGAGGCCACTTGCGCCGCTTTGACTGGGCAATGCAATGTGCGTTTGTCCGGACAGAGTAGCCGCCACCGCTTCCAGATCGACGAGCATCTCCCCGACGGACTGGTATCGCTCTTCGGGCGTTTTGGCCATGGCCCGGGCGATGATCTGCGAACACGCAATTGGGACGTTGCTCGAGACTGACCGGGGGTCGGGGATCGGTCCGTGGCAATGGTTGTACATTACCTGCGGCACGCTGTCGGAGTTGGAGTACGGATTCTTGCCGGTCAGCAGCGTGTAATAGGCGGCGCCAAGCGAATAAATATCGCTGCGGGCGTCGACCGGCAATGCCTGGCATTGCTCGGGACTCATGAAGAACGGCGTGCCAATGACCAGCCCGGCTTGCGTCAACTGGCGCGAGGCTTCGGCCGCGGCGGCGGCCTTGGCCAGGCCGAAGTCAGTGAGCTTGACCGAGCCGTCTTCAGTGCGGAGGAAATTGGCCGGCTTGATGTCGCGATGGATCATGCCCGCCGCGTGGGCTGCCGCCAAACCTTTGCAAACGTCGATCAGCGCTTTCGTCGCTTCCAGTACGGTGTAGCCGAAGCCCGGTCTCAACCAATCGTTGAGGCTGCCGCCGGACACGTACTCCAGCACCAGAAAATGCCGGCTGCCCTCCTGGCAAATCTCGTAGATCGCAACGACGTTAGGATGATTCAGCTTGCCGGCGGACTTGGCTTCGGCAAGAAAGCGGGCCAGTGCGCGCTCGTCGGCCGCCAGGTGCTCGGCGAGCACCTTGACGGCCACGTCGCGATCGATCATCGGATCGTGCGCCTTCAGGACAATGCCCATGCCCCCTTGCCCTAAGACGCCCGTGATCTGGTACTTGCCCAGCGATTTCCCGACCCACGAGTCGCTCAGCTCGACCGAGTCGGCGGGCGTCGGGCCCGGCGGATGGGCCGGCGTGTGCTGCCCGCTTTGCAGCGTTTCGGAAAGCTGCGGCGGAACAGGCTCGGCCTTGCTCTCTTGGGTGACGGCGAGTTGTTTCTCATCCATCGCATCAAAACGACGCCTTGCCGCCGCCCTATACGTTGTCCAGTTGTTCCCAAGAACGCGTTCAACGCGCTGCGCCGCCTTCTTGGCATGCGCCGCCATGGCCGCGAGCGTCTCGCCTGCCGAGACGGCTTTTCGGTTTCCGCCTACGCTTCCAAATAATCTAGCACCGCCTGCCGTTGCAGGCGACCGTTCGGCGCCGCCGCCCGGACAACGCCGTTTGCAATGCAATCATAGCGGAATTCACGGGAATTCGCGGAATCTCGCGAAGTTCCCCGCGGCAAACGAGGCTCGGGGTGATAATGCAACGACCGGAATAATGACAGATTCCGCTACGGTCGTAGCAGATCTAGCGAATCTCTTGCTCGAGCAGCCAGTCTTCAAGGTTGATATGTACGATGTAGGGGCGCGAAGCAGCGCCGCCCGATGGAACAGCAGTTTCGCGATCCAGGGCCGCGAAATGATGTTCGACACGGCCCGCATTCCAAACTTACGCAGCGAGCGGCCGCTGAGTTCGGCCAGTACGTTGTCGCTGAGGCGTTTGAACGTGGCGGGCAGCAGATTCGGGTCGGGCCCGACGTGGATGATCACCTCGACGCCCAGCGACAGCAACTCGTAAATCCCGTCCCACAGCCGCTGTGGCTCGTCGGTCCAGCGGTTAAGAATCGCACGACTATTGAAATCGTTGTAGGACGTTTTGCCGGTCACCAGCGACAACACGGGCGGCAGCGGCGCGCGAAACCCGCCGCCTACCGAATGCATGATCATGGCGGCCCGATTGGGAATGCTTCGCTGCCAGAGCAGCGGCGTGTGCAAGGGGGGCCAGCTCCCGCTGTTCTTTCGCAAGTGGACCTGCCCCTTTAAGTGGTGCGAAAGCTCCTGCTTGAGCCGGTCGACTGTATCGCCCTGGCCAAGCACCAGCAGCGCATTCGGCGCCAGGTACGAAGAAATAGCGAGCATGCCGCGGCCCTGAGTGGTGATCTCCAGGCAGAGACGCTCGATGGCATCGAGATCGATCGCCTTGCCCCGAGAGAAGACCACGCCCATCGTGACGTCACGGGCCAGTTCGGCGCTGTCGTCTGCCATGGCGACCAGCGGCGCCAGCACCTCGGCCATATTGAACACGCCGCTGGTCACCAGGGCCGTCACTTCGCCCAGGCTATAGCCCAAGGCCACCCGTCCCTGCCGGTAACTGATATCGAAGTGCTGTTCGAGCAACTCGATTTGGGCTAGTTCGACGCTGATAATCAGGCCGATGTCTTCGCCGAACGTGTCCAGCGTGCTTTCGCGCTTTTCCCGCACTCGGGAGACGAGGTCGATAGGACGCCCGCTCAGATCAGAGCAAATCTGCGAGGCCTCGCGCAAGCGGCGTTCGACGACCGGTCCGTAAACACGGTGGGACAGCAGTTCCGGCGTGCGGCCCAGGTTCGTCTGGTTATAGCCGCGAAAGGCGAAGGCCGTCTCGCCCAACCGGTCGCTGATCTCGAACGGTTTGAGGCGGTGAACGATTGCCATAAGTTGCGAAAAACCCAGCTTCAGCGGCCGAACGACCGGCCATGATAGCCGATCCAGCGCGACCGGCCAGTCCCCGGCACGCTCCTTGCTGGTCGACCGGGAGACGACTACAACCAAGTATAGGCCTCTCGTCCTGTTTCGACCCAGCGCAAGTTTTTTCATGCCCGACCGCCCCCCTCGCGAGCTAGATGGCCTGACCGCCGTGGTGACTGGTTCCACAAGCGGCATCGGCAGGGCGGTGGCCTTGGAATTGGCCACCGCGGGCGCGGCCGTGCTGGTTCACGGGCGGAGCAGTTCGCAAGCCGCCGAAGCGGTCGCGGAGGAAATCCGTCGAGCTGGCAGCCAAGCCGCCGTCGTGATGGCCGATCTGGCCGATCCTGCCAGGCATCCGTCGCTGGTCGAGCAAGCCTGGGCCTGGCGAGGCGAAGTAGACATTTGGATGAACAACGCCGGCGCCGACGTGTTGACGGGCGAGGCCGCAAAGTGGCCCTTCGAACGCAAACTAAGAGCGCCTCTGGCAAGTCGACGTGACAGCCACGATGCGGCTGGCCAGACTGGCGGGCTTGCGGATGAAGGCGCACGGCCAGGGCACAATCATTAACGTCGGCTGGGACCAGGCCGAGTTCGGCATGGCCGGCGACAGCGGTGAGTTATTCGCCGCCGTCAAAGGCGCCATTATGGCCTTTTCACGCAGCCTGGCCCGCTCGCTGGCGCCGGAAGTGCGAGTGAACTGCCTGGCGCCGGGCTGGATCAAGACGTCCTGGGGCGAACAGGCCAGCGACGCCTGGCAACAGCGCGCGGTGGCCGAGAGTCTGCTGGCCCGCTGGGGAGAACCCGAAGACATCGCCCGTGCGGCCCGTTTTCTGGCCTCGCCCGCCTCGTCCTTCGTTACCGGACAGATTATCAACGTCAACGGCGGCTTTGTTGGAGAAGCGAGGAGCATGAAGTAAGCAGCGAGAACAAGCCGCTGAAATTCGCGGCAACGGCGTTCGCCATACGTCGCCGATCGTTCCGTGCCGCTTTCTTCTTTCTGATGCATATTCATTTTATCACGGGTCGGCTGGCGGAATTCTCCCTGCGCAAGGTGCTGGCGGACCTGGCGCCGAAGGCAGGCTTCGACTATTCGATCGACGTGCTTGGCATCACCGTCGCCGCGTTGATGACGCCTGAGTGGGTCGCACGCCACGTGCGCGTACCGCCCGAGGCGACCAAGGTGTTGCTGCCGGGGTATTGCCACGGCGAGCTGGCGCCGGTCGAAGCGGCGGCGGGCGTGCCGGTCGAACGAGGTCCTAAAGATCTGCGCGAATTGCCCGCCTATTTTGGCCGGCCGGCCGCGAGCGGCGAATACGGGCGTCACGACATTCAAATCCTGGCTGAAATCAACCATTGTCCGCGGCTGTCGCTTGAGGAAATCCTGAAACAGGCGGCGGCGCTGGCCGCCGACGGCGCCGACCTGATCGACGTCGGTTGCGATCCCGGCGACGCCTGGCCGGCCGTGGGCGAGGTCGTTTCAGCACTGCGCGACGCCGGTCATCGCGTCAGTATTGACAGTTTGAACCCGGCGGAAATCGAACCTGCCGTGCGGGCAGGAGCCGAGCTGGTGCTCTCGGTGAATTCCTCTAACCGCGAGCGTGCAGCCGACTGGGGATGCGAAGTCGTCGTTGTGCCCGACTCCCCGCACGATCTGGCCGGACTGGACGAAACGGTCGAATTTCTGGCGCGTGCGGGCGTACCGCTGCGGATCGATCCGGTGCTGGAACCAATCGGGTTTGGTTTTGCGCGGAGCTTGGGCCGCTACTTGACGGTGCGAGACCGCTACGCGGATGCCGAAATGCTGATGGGCATCGGCAACCTGACCGAACTGACCGACGCCGATTCGGCGCCGATCAACGTGCTGCTGATGGGCTTTTGCCAGGAGTTAGGCATCCGCAGCGTGCTGACGACGCAGGTCATCAACTGGGCCCGCAGCTCGGTCCGCGAATGCGACCTGGCCCGGCGACTGGTACATTTCGCGGTCGAGCAGCGTTCGCTCCCCAAGCATCTCGAGCCGCAACTGGTCGCGCTGCGCGATCCAGCGGTATTCGAATACGGCGGCGAAGAACTCGATCGCCTGGCTGGACAGATCAAGGACCATAGCTATCGGATATTCGCCGAAGGAAATGCGCTGCACCTGCTCGGCGCCGGTTTACACCTGAGTGATAGCGACCCGTTCGAACTGTTCGAGCAACTGCAAGCCGCCGGCGCGACAAACCTTGACGCCAGCCATTCCTTTTACCTGGGATACGAGTTGGCCAAAGCCGTCGCCGCCCTGACGCTGGGCAAGCAATACCGCCAGGACCAGGCGCTCGATTGGGGTTTTTTGACCATGCCCGAGCAGAGCCATCGCGAACGGATAGCCGAACGCAAGCGGCGCGAGTCGTCGTCGGCGGGCGCGAAGGAGAACTGAGTGTCCTTTGCGTCCCTTTCGCCCTTTGCCGCACCCCGGCGAGCAGTCGCAACCGCTGGTTGAGGAACTCGTCCCGGGCATGGAAGCTCATCAGGCATTCCTGCGGCTGGCCGCGAGGCCGCACTGCCTGTTTTTGGATAGCGCGCGTCGCGAGCCGACTCTGGGTCGTTATTCTTTCGTCACGGCCGACCCGTTTGCCTGCCTGCAATTGCCTGTCGAATCCTGCGGCGCTTGGAGCGATTAGCGGCGGAGCTCGCCCCCTTTCGTTCGGCGACCGTGCCGGATCTGCCGCCGTTTCAAGGGGGCGCGGCGGGCTTGTTCGGCTATGATCTCGGCCGGCAGTTGGAGCGATTGCCTGAGCCGCGCGAAGACGAGTTCCGCGCGCCTGCGTTGGCGATCGGACTGTACGACGTAGTCCTCGCCTATGATCACGTCCGCGAGCAATGTTGGCTGATCTCTCACGGCTGGCCGGAGCTTGATCCCGCGCGACGTCGCGATCGCGCTGCAACGCGCCTGCGCGAGTTTAAAGCGTGGCTTGCCGCGCCGCCCTCGCCCATTCGTCGAACAGATCGCAATGTCCTGTCGGCAGGGCATTTGGCGCCGCAATTCTCTGTCGGCGGCCTCCCCGGCTTGACCAGCAACTTTACGAGAGACGATTACCTGCGTGCGGTCGAACGGGCCATCGAATACATTGCGGCCGGCGATATTTTCCAGGTGAATCTCGCGCAACGCCTGCTCTATCCGGCGCACGACGACGCGGTGGAGTTGTATCTGCGGCTGCGCGAGCGGAATCCGGCCACCTTCGCCGGATATTTTGACCTGGGAGAGTTTCAAATTGCCAGCGCATCGCCCGAGCGATTCGTGCAAGTCCGCCAGCGCCGCGTCGAAGCTCGACCGATCAAAGGCACCCGCCAGCGGACGCGCTTGCCCGAGGCTGACCTGTTCGCCGGCGATGAGCTGCAGGCCAGCGAGAAAGACCGCGCTGAGAACGTCATGATCGTCGACCTGCTGCGAAACGACCTGTCGCGGGTCTGCCGGCCGGATAGCGTACACGTCTCGCAGCTCTGCGGGCTGGAAGCCTATGAGTACGTCCAGCACCTGGTATCGGCCGTCTGCGGCGAACTGCGCGACGATTGCCAGCCGCTCGATTTGCTCAAGGCGGCGTTTCCCGGCGGTTCGATTACCGGCGCGCCGAAAGTCCGGGCGATGGAGATCATCGCCGAGTTGGAGCCGACGGCGCGCGGCGCCTACTGCGGCGCGCTCGGCTATCTGGGCTTCGACGGCGCTCTCGACGCCAATCTTCTGATCCGGACGATTACGGCCGGACGCGGCTGGCGGCAGGCCCCCGTGGGCGGCGGCATCGTCTACCAGTCAGTTCCCGCCTTAGAATATGAAGAAACCTGGCACAAGGCTGAAGGCTTGCTCCGCGCACTGAAATGATTCTGCTGATTGACAACTACGACAGCTTCGTGTTCAACCTGGCTCGCTACTTCGAGCGACTGGGCCAGCCGACCGTCGTCGTCCGCAACGACGCGATCGGCGTCGCGCAAGTGCGAGCCATGCGGCCCGACGCGGTCGTGCTTTCCCCGGGCCTTGCACGCCCAGCAAGCGGGTTGTTCGCTCGAGGTGGTGCGCAGCCTGCACGCCGAAGTTCCGCTGCTGGGCGTCTGTCTGGGCCACCAGGTCATCGCCGAGGCCTTCGGCGCTCGCATCCTGCGATCTCCCGAACCCGTCCACGGCCGCACGTCGAAGGCGTTTCACGACAATCGCGGGGCATTCGCCTCGCTGCCCAGCCCGCTGCACAGTCTGCCGGTATCATTCTCTGGCCGTGGAAGCAGCATCGCTGCCCGATTGCCTGGAGATCACGGCCCGGACGGCGGACGGCGTGATCATGGGGATTGAGCACAGGCACTGGCCCGTCATTGGTCTGCAGTTCCATCCTGAATCGGTGCTGACCGACTGCGGCTTTGAGCTGCTCGCAGCCTTTTTGCGCCGGGCCGGGCTGGCTCTGCCCGCTACGATGCCAAGCATTGCCAGCGAGCGCCGAGACAAGTCGCGCGAAGAGCGACTGCCGATCGAACCAGTGACGTTTTGAGGCGACCCCATGCAGAGTTCGGAAGATGACAGAAGCCTATTCCATGAACTTGTCTCACGGCGTTGGTTTCCCTGCTCCGATTTCCGACTTCCGAATTCCGAATTTCTTACAGACTGATGATTCTTGAAGGTCTGATTACGACGATCAATGAAGACGGCTCCGTGAACATCTCGCCCATGGGGCCGGTTGTCGACGCTTCAATGCGCGAGCTCGTGTTGCGGCCGTACCAGACGTCGAGAACCTATCGCAACCTCAAAAGAACCGGCCATGGCGTGTTGCACGTCACGGATGACGTCGAGCTGTTGGCGCGTGCGGCCGTCGGCAAGCTCGACCCGCCGCCGGCCTTGCTGCCTGCCCGCTGCGTCGAGGGTTGGATCCTGGCCGACGCCTGCCGCTGGCACGCATTTCGGGTGCGGTCGCTCGATGACCGTCAGGAGCGGACCACCATTATCGCCGACGTCGTCGAGTCGGGCCGCATTCGCGACTTTTTCGGTTTCAACCGGGCCAAGCATGCCGTCGTCGAAGCGGCGATCCTGGCCACGCGGATCAAGTTCCTGCCGCACTCGGAGATCGCTCGTGAGTTCGAGCGACTGGCCATTCCGGTCGAGAAGACCGCCGGGGAGCAGGAACGGCGGGCGTTCGAATTTCTGCAGAACTACGTTCGGACTGCCATCGGCACGCAAACGGCCGCCGCAGACGCCGCCGCTACCGGTCGGCAGCTCCGCTCGGTCCGCGTCGTTGCGCCCAGTCGGCTCCATTTCGGCATGTTCTCGTTCGGTCGTGCCAGAGGTGCGACAATTCGGCGGCGTTGGCGTGATGGTCGACAAACCAGGAATGGAGTTGGCCATTTCGCCAGCCGAACGGCTGGAAATTGCCGGCCCGCTCGCAGGCCGCGTTGAAGAATTCGCCCGGCGGGCGGCGCAGCACGCCGCCTGGATCGCCGACGGAATTCCCCTGCAGAATCGAAGTCGTTCAAGCGCCTCGATCGCACGTGGGCCTGGGCAGCGGCACGCAACTGGGCATGGCCGTCGCGCAAGGACTCAACGCGTTTTTTGGGGGAAACTGGCGCACGCCGCAGGAATTCGCCGTTGCCGTAGGCCGCGGTCGCAGATCGGCCATCGGACTCTATGGCTCGATGCTGGGCGGCTTGCTGATCGAAGGCGGGAAGTATGGAGCCGAGGAAATCTCGCCGCTGATCAGCAGAATCGAGTTGCCCGAAGCGTGGCGGTTCGTCCTGGCCTGGCCCGGCGGCCAGCAAGGCCTCTCAGGCGACGCCGAGACGACGGCTTTCGAGCAGCTTCCGCCCGTGCCTTCCGAAACGACGGCGGCGCTGTGCCAAGAAGCTCTGCTGGAATTGGCGCCCGCGGCGGCGGCGGCAGACTTCGAACGCTTCGGCGAAAGCGTGTTTCGCTTCGGCTGCCTTGCCGGAAAATGCTTTGCGGCCCAACAAGGCGGCGAATTCGCCAATGCGCGCGTCGCTCGACTCGTGGGTTGGCTCCGCGAGCAAGGCGTTCTCGGCGTCGGCCAGTCCTCCTGGGGGCCCGCCGTGTTCGCCTTGACGCCCGATCTTGCAGCAGCCGAAGCGTTGGCGGCCAAACTGGCCGCCAGCCCAGAATACCGCGAGTTGGAGGTCATGCTCGCTTCGCCCGCCAACTGCGGCGCCGCCGTGCTCAGCTCGACGGCAAGCTAACCGCGGTTTTTATCGCGCCGCCTGGCGGCTCGTCTCTTTCCCGTGTATCCTGACCTGCGTCTGCCATGCTCCGCCATTGGCGGGGTGCGACTGTCAGCGCTCTTATGACCAGGTCCTATGTAAAGTGTTGGGAAAAATAGATCATTTTTTTATTGGGATTCGCCTGGAAATGAAGTAACGTAAAGGCATTAAGCGTCAACCTACGAGAGGAGACGCTTTTCGGGGTACCCGGCACAGAAGCCGCCAAGGGCTGTTTGCCCTTGATCGGCGGAAGAGGCGTTCCTGGTTTGTCGTGGAGCAAACGGGAGAACGCAATGTCGATCCGTTTCAAGTGCCCCAACGGACACGAGATGAACGTCAAGGACAAGTACGCCGGGCTGACCGGTCTTTGTCCGCACTGTCAGGTCCGCGTGCTGGTGCCTCTCCCGGCGTCTTCCAAGCTCAACGACGACGCCATTCTCGAATTGCTCGGCCCCCCGGAAGTTGATCCGGACGGCATGCCCGTCCATCAGGATCCGGCTCACCACAATGGCCACTCGGGCGATCCCAGTTCCTCTTCCGGCAGCAGCCTGGCCGGGCTGTCGCCGTTGCAGCGGGGCATGAAACTTTGCCCCAAGTGCAAGAAAGAGGTGCGATCCGTATACGACATCTGTCCTTATTGCCGAACGTACTTCACGGATCTTTCGGAAATCGTTCGACGCATGGACCTGACCTGCAAGCAATGCGGGACGGAGTACGAGCACCACCGCACCTTGACCAAATGCGAGGTGTGCGGGGCGGACCTGGTCGAGCCGAAGCGAAAATAGGGCGTTTTTGGCGTCCCACGACGCAGCTTGGCAGGCCCTGCTGGCGCCGCAACTGACCTTGAGCGCCGGGAGCGAATTCAGTACAAGCCGGATTCTTCACCTTTTCTTGAACCTTTCCAGCGTTTTCTCCGGAGAGAGCATCCACGGCAAGGAGGCTCGACGATGATGTTGCGCACGGCAATCCTGGTCTTGGCGCTCAGCGGCGCGTGCACGGCGGCTTATGGCGCCGAACCGCAATACCCATACAGGGGTTACATCAACGCGGCCGACGTCTATCTGCGCAGCGGGCCCGGCGAAAACTATTATCCGGTTTCCAAACTCACGCGCGGACAGGCCGTCGAAGTCTATCGCCACGACCCCGGCGGCTGGTACGCGGTTCGGCCGACGGACGAGTGCTTCAGTTGGGTCTCGGGCGAGTTTATCGAACCGGCCGAAGGCAATCTGGCCGTGGTCGACGGCGAGCGCGTCGTCGCTCGAGTCGGCAGCAAGTTCAGCGACATTCGCGACGTGATCCAAGTGCATTTGGATCAAGGGGAAGTCGTGGAAGTCCTCGAAGCGAAACGCTTCAACTCGGGACCGGCCGCGCAAACCTGGTACAAGATCGCGCCGCCGGCCGGAGAATTTCGTTGGGTATCCGGTCAATTCATTGATCGCGAGCTGCCGGAAACCCAGCCGCGCGAGACTGGTCCTGAGAACAACCTGCTGATATCGCGAGCAGACGATGAGAACGGCGGGCATGACGCTCTCGAGGACGGCGTTTCGGATCAGGCTGACGGTTATCCCGTCCGCCAGGCCGGCGGCGAGCGTTCCCGCAGCGCGCGTCTTGCGCGGCACGACCGCCAAGCAAATGACGACAACGGCGATCCGTTGGCGACATCCGACGAAGACTTGTATGACGACCGCGGCGCTTCCCGCCGCGAGGTCGTGGCGGCGCTGGATCGCTTGCGTCGCGACAAACGCACGGTCGCCGTGGCAGGCGACGAGATCGAACTGGACGACGCCGACTTGAACGTCAAAGATCTTGCCGTGGAATTGGATCTCCAATTGTCTGCGATGGTCGCCGACGAACCGTCGGAGTGGGATTTCAGCAGCCTGAAGCGACGCGCCCAAGCGGGCTTGACGCGTGCGCAGACGGCGCTCGACCGCGGCCGCGTCCGCCGGGTGCTGCACAAAATTGAGCACTTCGATGACTTGCAGCGACGCTACGAAACCGTGATGAACGTGCAGCAGGCGACCGATCGCGCCAACGACAAGCTGGATAGCCTCGCGAGTTCGCCGAGCAGTTCCTCGGCGCCCCGTCCTCTGAGTTCCTTGCGTGAGCGTCCTCGGTACGACGGTTCCGGTCGGCTCACCCAGGTCCTGTCGCGAGAATCCGAGATCGCCCCAATTCGCACTGCTCAACGAGAACGGGCAGGTCGCCTACTACGTCTCTCCTTCGCCCGGCGTCAATCTGCGACGTTTTTTGAATCAGCAGGTCGGCATCCATGGCACGCTCGGCTATTTACCAGAGCAGCAAGCCCAACACGTGACCGCCCAGCGCATCGTCAGCCTCGACGCGCGAATGACGAGGTGACAGCCGACGCGGGAATCGAGGCTCGAGGGCCCGAGGTTCCGTCTTGCTTCTTCATCGCCGCTTCTGGCGGGCGGCAACTCGGCTCCCCGCGTGCACTCGGCTCCGCCGGAGGACTAAGAGTTTCTTTCGCTTCATGGTCCTGATAGGCTGAAGAGACGCCATCGGTCGCGTCGATTTCGTTGCGATGGCGCGGATTCAGCAGTTCGGACATTCATTGCGGCACTGGGCACGCAGCTTCCCGTGAAGAGTTGGAAACAATTGAAGAGCCACACCTTGAGCCCTCGCACCGCGGCTGCGGCCGGATTACTTGCAGGCTGCGCATGTGCGGGGCTGCCGATGCTCTTGCTGCTGCGCGCATTGCAGCCGCAAGAACCTCTTCCCGTCATCGAACTGGACCCGAACATCGTGCCGGCCGAGGCGTCCGAGACGGCTTTAAACGCGGCGCCGCCAGTAGAAGGGACGGCCGATGTCGAAGGGGAAGCGGCGGCCGAAAGGGCCGAACACGCCAACCTCGCCGAACAAGAAAACCTGGCAAAGCTCGCGTCGTTTGGTTGCCTTGTTGTGGAGCCTGACGATGCACGATTTCATAACCGCTTGCACGTCACGTTTCCTAAGGGTCAGGCGCGCGAAGAGGCGCTGCGTCTGCTGCCAGCGATTCCTCGATTGTCCTGGCTAACGTTTCACGGCGTCTCATTCCGTGAGAAACAATTTGAGCTGCTCGCCGGTCTGAAAGGCGTAACGTCTCTCGAGTTGGAGTTCTGCCCGATAAGCGACGGAGATCTTGCGGCGTTGGGCAAGTGGACTGATCTGGAGAGTCTGGCGTTGTCAGAGCTGAGCATTGGCGATGCCGGATTGGACAACCTGCCCGACCTGCCGCGGTTGAAGTATCTGAGCCTGTCAAAAACGCAGGTCGGCGACAAGTCGTTAACCCGCGTCGGCCAGTGGCGAAACCTCCGTTCCCTAGTTCTCGATGGAACAAGAGTCACCGACGCGGGGCTGGCGGCGCTGGCGCCGCTGGATAACTTGGAGCGGTTGATACTCCAGGATACGCAGATCGGCTTGCACGGCTTACAAGCCCTTCCAGCATGGCCAAGCCTGTCTACGCTAAGGTTGAATCGAACGCGCATCGACGACCGCGCATTGGCGTCGCTGGCCCGGTTGTCGCGTTTGACTGACTTACAGTTGCAGGCTTGTCCGATCTCCGATGCAGGACTGGCGGAGCTGGCCAAACTGCCGCAATTGATTCGCCTCGACTTGAGCGGGGACTCAATCCAGGGCGACGGCTTGCCGGCGCTCAAGGGCTTGCAAAAGCTCCGATGCTTATTGCTTAACGACACGCCCTTGAACGATGAGCATTTACCGCTGCTGATGGAACTGGAATTCGTACGAGAGCTGGAGTTGGCAGGAACGCCGGTCACCGATGACGGTCTGGCCGTCCTGGCTTCGCGCCCGACTGGACGCGGCTGAATCTCTCGGGAACGTCGATCGGCGACGACGGCGTCAAACATCTCGCGGGCCTCGTCAGACTCACGAACTTGGACCTTTCCGCAACGAGCATCACCGACGCCAGCCTGGAAGTCTTGGCCGGGCTCAAAGAGCTCTACCACCTCAATCTCGCTGAAACGAACGTAACTGCAGAACAAGCCGCCCGGTTGCGGCAGGCGCTTCCCAAGCTTACCAATCTGAGGCACTCGCCGATTTTGCACTAGACGCTCGCCGCGAGGCGCTGTTTTCATACCGCTTTTTCATCCCTAAATGCCGCATTTAGACGTTGCCCGCCATGAACGACTCCCGCACTGAAAAATACGGCCATGCCCTCGATTTCGCCCAGCGCCAGACAGCCGCCGTGATCGAAAAATTGCCGGACTTCTTTCCCATCTACACCACCGGCGGACGCTGGCGCCATGACGGCGAATTATGGACCGATTGGACCGGCGGTTTCTTCGCCGGCATGATGTGGAAGTTTTTTGAGCGGACGGGCGACGAGGACTGGCTCCAGCGGGCCGCGCATTACTCGCAGTTGCTCGAACACCGCCAGCACGACCGCCAGGTGCATGATCTGGGCTTCATCTTTCTCAACACCTACCGCCCTTGGTATAAGCTGACGGGCGACAAGCACAAGCACGACGTGCTGAATCAAGCCGGCCGCACGTTAGCCATGCGGTTCATGCCGCGAGGCCAGTACCTGCGCTCGTTTGTGGCCCCCGAGTCGCTGTTTATCGACATCATGATGAACGTGCCGTTGATCTTTTACGCGGCGAACGAGACCGGCGACAAGCAATTGCAGCAGGTCGCCGAGGCGCACTGCCGGACCACGCGAGACAAGATCGTACGTGCCGACGGCTCGACCGCTCACGAAGGCATTTTCGACCTGGAGACCGGCGAGTTCTTGCGTGAAGACACGCACCAAGGCTGGCGGCCCGACAGCGCCTGGGCGCGGGGTTTGGCCTGGTCGCTCTACGGTTTCAGTCAATGCTACGGCCTGACTGGCAACGCGGAGTTTCTGGAAGTCGCCGAGCGAAACGCCGGCTTCTGGCTAGCCAACCTTCCTGAAGATAAGGTTCCCTATTGGGATTTCCACGCCGATCTCAGCCAACCGCTTCCCTGGGGCCCGCAGAAAGACAGTTCCGCCGGAGCGATTGCCGCCAGCGGGCTGCTCGACCTGGCCGCCCAGAGTCGTTCGCCGCAGAAAGCCGCCCAGTACCGCGAGACGGCCCTGGCCATGCTTGACGCCCTCGTCGACCCCGAATACCTGGCGCTGGACACGCCCGGTTGGGAAGGCATTCTCAAGCATGGCGTGTATCACACCGAGAAAAACCTGGGCGTCGATGAATCAGTAATGTGGGGCGAGTTCTTCTTCGTCGAGGCGCTGAGCAAGGCGAACGAGGCGGATTGAGGCGATTGGTCGCCAGCCGGCCGAGCGACGCTCGGCTATTGTTCGCAGCGCTGGTAGCTGAACTGGCTGACGAGGGCCTGCAATTCCGCGGCAATCCGCGACAAATCTGCGGCCGCCTGCTGCGTGTTACTCGCGCCATCCATGGTGCTGGCGGCCGCTTGAGCCACGGCCGTGATGTTGCGGGCAATGTCCGAGCTCCCTTGGGCGGCGTCGGCCACGTTGCGGCTGATCTCGTTGGTCGTCGCCGTCTGCTCCTCGACGGCGCCCGCAATCGTGTTCGAGATGTCGTTGATCTCGTCGATGACTTCGCTGACTTGCTTAATCGCGTCGACGGCGCCACGAGTGTCGATCTGGATCGCGGCGATCTTGTGCGTAATGTCTTCCGTGGCGCGGGCCGTTTCCTTGGCCAGTTCCTTCACTTCGTTGGCCACCACAGCGAATCCCTTGCCCGCTTCGCCTGCCCGCGCGGCCTCGATCGTGGCATTCAGCGCCAGCAGATTGGTCTGTTCGGCGATCGCGGTGATGACTTTGATCACCTTGCCGATCTCAGCGCTGCTCTCGCCCAACTTGCCGATCGTCGCGTTGGTTGCGTTAGCGGCATTCACGGCCGTGCCGGCCACGCGAGCGGCGGCGCTGGCGTTTTTGGCGATCTCTCGAATACTGGAGTTCATCTCGTCAATGCCGATCACGACCGTCTGCACGTTTTTGCTGACCTGTTCGGAGGCAGCCGAGACAATGTTGGCCTGCGCCGACGTCTCCTCGGCGTTACAGGTCATCTGGGCGCTGACGGCGGTCAATTCCTCGGAAGAGGCGGCCAGCGTGTCGGCGTCGGCGGCGATGGAACCGATGCTGGTCCGCAATCCGCCGAAGAGCTTGTTCAAGCCCAGCCCCATCTGCCCGATAGCGTCCTCGCCTTGAACGGCAACCGACTGGGTTAAATCTCCCTGCTCGGCGGCATTAATGACCTCAAGCAGGCTGTGCACCTTGGCCTTCAGATCGTCGGCTTGCCGCTTTTCGCGTTCCGAAGCATCGCGAACCTGACCCTGCATCTCCAGCCTGGCCGTGACTACTTCCCAGGTAACCATCGATCCGGAGTAATGGTCGTTCTGGTCGTAGATGGCGCTGACCAGCAGCTCGAGCGTCTCCGGACCGACTTGTATCTGCGTCCGGTGCGGCAGGTTGCTGGGATTGGAAAGCAGTTTGCGCTGCGACTCCGGGTTTTTGTGGAAAATGTCGATGGTTTGCCCGGGCATCGCATCGAGTTTGACGGGCAAGTACTGCTGAAGCGACTCCAGTTGCCGTTTCGAAGCCCGGTTCAGATACCGGAGTTTGAAGTCGCAGTCCGCGTAGAAGACGTTAATCGGCAGGCTTTCCATCATCGACATCACGCGGGCCGCTTCAGCTTCGCGTTCGATTCTTTCGAGGGCGGCCGACGCGGTCCGAGCGATACTGCGCAGCGTCTCGGCTCGTTCGGAATCGAGTTCGAGCCGCTCAGCGGTGAAGAAGTCAATGATCCCCGTTACCTGGCCGCTAACAACGAGCGGCAGGCACGCGGCTGATTTAACTCCGACGCGTTGAGCGCAACGCAGCCGCTCGCACGGCGTCAATTCACCAAGTTCCTGAGCGACAACCAGTTCGTTTTCTGCCCAGGCGCGTCCGCCGAGCCCTTCTCCCCGGCGATATGTCGCCGCAGCGCTAGCGTGGCGGAATTCATCGCTTGCCTGCCCCGACTCCAGCGAGAACTTGAGCACGCCGTTTCTGGAGTCGACGGTCCAGAACGACCCGTAGTCCCATTGAAAGGCGTTCCTGACCGCGTCGAGCATCGCTAACGCGACTTCCGCCGCAGTGGTCGCCCGCGCGGCAGCGTCCACCATGCGAATCAGAGCTCGCGTATTTGCCTGGGCTTGCGCTGCAGGAGTTAATCGCTTCGTCTTCCCGTCCTCGCTGCGACGGGGCCGCTCGGCGACTGTAGATACTTTGCTGTTGCGACGCCTGGGCTTGACGCTCTTCATTGCCTATCCTCACGTGAATATGTCCAGACTCTTATGCGATACAAACGGCATACTGGCAACCAAACCGCATGAAAATCGCGAAGAAACGCGGCTCATCCGCCCGTGATGCCGGCTTGCCTTGGCCAACGTGCGGTCCGCGTCGTGATCCGGCATGAACAACGGGAACAACGCGTGCGACCCGCCCCCCCTCGTCTTAATTAGGCGTCGCGTGAAGTCTCTTTCTCCGGACGCTTTTGAGCTTGCCCCCGCACTGGCCGGCCATGGCGTCCACACGGATGGCGTCAGCCCCCGGATCGCAAGCGATAACACCCTGAGCGTTCAAACGGCACTCGTTCGAATGCGTCGTCCAGGTTGAGCGTCGTCTCCGCCCCGCCCAGGAACAGGAAGCCGTCGGGGCGTAGAAGTCGCCGGACGCGGGCCAGGATCTGCCGCTTCACGTCCACGTCAAAATAGATCAGCACGTTCCGCAGGAAGACTACGTCCATCTCCGGCAGCACCGGCCAAGGGCCAATCAGGTTCAATTGCTGGAACTGGACCAACTGACGAATTTCGTCTTTCAGCAGCCACTGCGCGCCGTCCTTGCGGAAGTACTTGAGCAACAGCGGGGCGGGCAGTCCGCGATTGACCTCCAACTGGTTGAAGATGCCTTGCTTTGCGCGCTCCAGCACGTTCGTGGACAGGTCGCTGGCCAGTAATTGCAACTTCCAGTCCTTCAAGCTGGGACCGTGTTCGCGTAGCAGCATGGCAAGGCTATACGGTTCCTGTCCCGTGGAGCAGGCGGCGCACCAGATTTGCAACCGGCGCTGGCCTGCCCGGTTGTTCATCAACTCCGGCAGCACCAGCTTGCGAAAAGCCTCGAAGGGGAGCAGATCACGGAAGAACGATGTCTCATTGGTGGTCATGGCTTCGACCACCCGGGCATGCCGCTTGCCGGCGCGGACCTCGGCCATCAGGTGATCGACGCTGGGAAAGCCGTCGGTCTTGGCCAGCATTTGCAGCCGCGTCTCGATCAAATAGTGCTTGTCCTGTTCCAGCACGATGGCGGACTGTCGCCGCACCAGTCCGCGGATCAGATCGAAATCGGCGGGGCTCAACTCAGCAGTAGTCATAGCGACGTCTCGGGCAACTCAAGAAGGTAGGCCAGGATGATAATCAGACAGGCAGCGGCAGCGAACGGCCCAGCCGTACGCGCCGCGTGATTTCGCCGACCATGCGCGGCAGCGGGAGCACCTGATCCGCCAAGCCAGAGCGGGCCACGAACCCCGGCATGCCCCAGACCACGCTGGTCGCCTCGTCTTGCGCCAGGATTTGGGCGCCGGCGTCGCGCAGGGTCTGGCAGCCGTTCAGACCGTCTTTACCCATGCCCGTCAGAATTACCGCCAGCACTCGACCGCGGTAGTTTTCGGCGACGCTGCGGAACAGCACGTCGACGGCCGGGCGGCAGGAGTTTTCAGGCGGTCCTTGATGCAGGCGGATCTTGGCGCCGACGGCGTCGCGCGCCAGCGTCATGTGGAAATCGCCCGGCGCCACGTAGGCGTGGCCGGCCTGCAGCGCGTCTCCGGCAGTCGCTTCGCTGACGCCGATCGCCGATTGGGCGTTCAGCCGGTCGGCCATCGAGCGGGTGAACACGGGCGGCATGTGCTGCACGATTACGATCGGCACGGGGAAGTCGGCCGGCAAGCCCGGCAGTACGGCCGCCAGAGCGTTGGGGCCGCCCGTCGAGGCGCCGATCGCCACCAGGTCAATGCGCGACGCGGCACGCGCGGCGGCCCTGGCGACCGCGGACAGGACGCGCCGGCGAGACGGCGACGGGCGCCGGCGGCTGCACGGCCAGATGCGGACAGAAGGCTTTGATCTTGGGAACCAATTCTTCGCGGACCCGTTCGATCGCCGCCGCCACGCTGCCCACGTTGGCGGGCTTGGTCACGTAATCGTTGGCGCCTAGCGCCAAGGCGTCGAACGTGGCCGCCGCCCCGCGGGCCGTCAACGTGCTGAACATGATCACCGGCAGCTTGGGATAGGTCTTGCGGAGCGCCTTGAGCGTCTCCAGACCGTCCATCTCCGGCATTTCCATGTCCAGCGTGACCAGGTCGGGATTGACCTGCGGGATCTTGGCCAGGCCGATCCGTCCGTTGGCCGCCGTGCCGACGACCTCGATCGCCGGGTCGGCGTTCAGCACGTCGCCGACCAGCCGCCGGATGACGACGGCGTCGTCGATCAATAATACGCGGATTTTGGGCATGTTTCTTAGTACCGCGTCATTCCGAGAAGCTGCAGCTTTTCCAGAATGACGTCTTTAGTGAAGGGCTTCATCACATATTCGTTAGCCCCGGCCTCCAGCGCCGACGAAACTCGCTCCATGTCCGTTTCGGTGGTGACCATCATCAGCGGCACATGATCGAAGCGAGAGTTGGCCCTCACCGAGCGGACGAACTCCAGCCCGTTCATCTCCGGCATGTTCCAGTCGACCAAGGCCAGATCGGGAGAACCCAAGCAGTCCAACTTCTCCAAGGCATCCTTGCCGTTTACCGCTTCCGTAACGTCGAAGCCCAGTTCGCCCAGGAATTTTCCCAGGATCGAACGGATCGGCTTGGAATCGTCAATGACTAAGGCGCGCACAAACGGCTCCTTCTGGAAAAATGCAAAACGCAATCGCCGCTGTTTACCCCTTCACGCATCGTCCTAACGTGGCGTCCCGTTCCTCGCGACGCTCATAGATGAACTGACCGACGATGCCTTTTCGAGCTCCGTCGCGATCTGCGACAGCTCTTCGGCCGCCTTCTGCGTGTTGGCGGCGCCTTCCCGGGTGCTGCCGGCGGCCTCCGCCACGGCCGTGATGTTCTGGGCGATCTCGGAACTGCCCCGGCCGCCTCGGCGACGTTGCGGCTGATCTCGTTGGTCGTCGCCGTCTGCTCTTCGACGGCGCCGGCGATCGTGTTCGAGATGTCGTTGATCTGATTGATCACGTCGCTGATCTGCTTGATGGCGTCGACCGCTCCCTTGGTGTCGACCTGGATCGCCTCGATCTTCTGGCTGATGTCCTCGGTGGCGCGGGCCGTTTCCTTGGCCAGCTCCTTGACCTCGTTGGCCACGACGGCGAAGCCCTTGCCCGCCTCGCCGGCCCGGGCGGCCTCGATCGTGGCGTTCAGCGCCAGCAGGTTGGTCTGCTCGGCGATCGAGGTGATGACCTTGATGACCTTGCCGATCTCGGCGCTGCTTTCGCCGAGCTTGCCGATCGTGGCATTGGTCGTATCGGCGACCTTCACGGCCGTGCCGGCCACGCGGGCCGCCTCGTCGGCGTTCTTGGCGATCTCCTTGATGCTGGCGCCCATCTCTTCGACGCCGGTGGCGACCGTTTGCACGTTCTTGCTGACCTGCTCGGACGCAGCCGAGACCACGTTGGCCTGCGCGGAGGTCTCCTCGGCATTGGCGCTCATCTGCGCGCTGACGCTGGTCAGCTCTTCCGACGAAGCGCCGAGCGTATTTGCGTTGGCGGCAATGGAAGAGACGTTCGCACGCAGCCCGGCAAAGAACTTGCCAAGGCCTGAACCCATCCGGCCCACGGCATCTTCGCCCTGGACCGTTACAGCGTGCGTCAGATCGCCTTGTTCGGCGGCGTTGACGACTTCCAGGATGCCGTCGACTTTCTGACGCAGTTCATCGCTCTGCTCCTTTTCGCGTTCGGCATTCTCCTTGATCCGCCGCTCCATTTCGAGCTTGGCGGTGATGACTTCCCAGGTGACCATCGGACCGATGTAGTTCTTGTCCTGGTCGTAGATGGCGCTGACCAGCAGGTCGAGCGTTTCCGGGCCGACTTGAATCTGGGCCCGGTGGGGCAGGTTCTTCGGATCGGAGAGGATCCGGCGCTGATGCTCCGGCTGCTTGTGGAAGATGTCGACGCTCCTGCCGACGATTTCATCCACCTTGATCGGCAAGTACTGCTCCAGCGTCTTGAGCTGCTGCACCGACGCCGGGTTCATGTAGCGGATCTTCAGCTCGCGGTCGGCGTAGATCACGTTGATCGGCATGTTCTCGGTCATCGACTTCATGCGGGCCGATTCCGACTTGTGCTTGACGCGCTCGATCGCCGACGACACCAGCCGGCCCACGTTCCGCAAGGCGTTCAACCGCTCCTGGGACGGCTCCAGCGTTTCCAGGGCGAAGAAGTCCATCGTGCCGACGACTTCGCCGCGGACGATGATCGGAAAGCAGACGCCCGACTTGACGCCGGCGCGCTGGGCGATGGGCGCCCGGCAGCAGTCGGTCATCTGGCCGATGTCCGGCGTGAAGAACAAGTCGCGCTGCCGCCAGGTTCGGCCCGACAGGCCTTCCCCTTCGCGGAACCGGGCTTCCATCGTCACGCGCATGAATTCGGGATTGACCGTGCCCGACTCGGACGAGAACTTCAAGGCTTGTTCTTTCGGATCGACCGTCCAGTACGAGCCGTAGGCCCAGCCGAAGGCGCTGCGGACCGTATCCAGGGCGGCGGCGACCGCCTCGCCGACGGTCGCGGCCCGGCCGATGGCTTCGATCACGGCCAGCACGGCGCGCGTGTTGGCGTTGGCCTCGTCCACCGCGGCGTGCAGTTCGGCGCCTTGGTTGGTGCGCTGCCGCGAGGGACGTTCGGCGAGAGCCTGCGCCGTTGCCGTTGGAATATCCAGAATTCGTGCGTTTCATGAATCGGTCCTTTTTTAGTAAATGTCAGATCGCGGTGGGTAGGGGAGAGGCGTCGGGCGTCAGGAGCCGGCCTGCTGGCCGCGGCGTCCTGTAGCCGGACGGTCAGGCCGTCGCCGTCACGGCGACCGCCTTTTCGATATCAAGGATCAACAGCAATTGGTCTTTCAGTTTGTAGGCCCCGCGGATCAGTTCGCGGGCCACGCCTTCCAGGGTTTCCGGCGGGGCTTCGAACAGTTCGTCGTCCACTTCCAGCACGTCGCCGATCTCGTCGACCAGCAGGCTCACCGCCCCCTCGTCGCCGCGAACCACGACGTTCATCGGCAGCCGCCCTTCAGGACGCGGGCTGAGCTCCAGCCGGCAGCGCATGTCGATCGCGGTCACGATCTGCCCGCGGAGGTTGATCAGGCCCTCCACCACGGCCGGAGCCCGCGGCACGCGCGGTCATCTCCAGGTAGCGGATCACTTCCTGCACGCCGTGCACCTCGACGCCGAACAGCAGACCGTCCAGGTAGAACGTGCAGACTTGTTGTTGGTGAGACATCAATGCGTCCTCGCTCATACTGCCGCCGTTTCATAAAAGGTTGGATCGGCCAGGCGAATCACCCCCGGCACGTCCAACAGGTCCGTCACGCGCTGCTGGATGACCGCGGAGCCGAAGATGCCCGGCCGCGGGGCGTTGCGCCGCACTTCCAACTGCGTTTCGACAATGTCCAGAATGCGATCCACGACCAGGCCCACGCTACGGCCGTTGTCGGCGTAGACCACCACTTGCAGCAGTTCGCTCGCGGGTTCCAACTCGTCGTCGAGGCCCGGCAGCACCTGCTTCAAGCGGATCAAGGGGAGGATTTGCCCGCGGTACTGCACCACTTCCTGCTCCGCCCCGCGTTCCACCTGTTGCAGGGGAATTTCTTCCAGCCGCGCCACCAGCGAGAGCGGAATGGCGGCCCGGCCTTCGCGGCCCAGGCCGACCAGCAGCAAGGTTTGCCACTGGTCTCCCTGCTGCTGCGCCGGGCCGTCACGCCCGTCAGCCCCCGGTCGGCGCTTCGGAGATCACGCCCGCGCTCTGGGCGATGCCCAGCACGTCGAGAATCAAGGCCACCTGCCCGTCGCCCATGATCGTGGCCCCGGCGAACACCGAGACCCCCTTGAGCTGCTTGCCCAGCGGCTTGACCACGATCTCTTCGGTATCGTTGATGCCGTCGACGACCAGGCCGAAGTGCCGCTCGCCGGCTTGCAGCACGACGATGTTCACCGCTTCGTCGGCCGCGTCGCCGCGGCGGCTCTCGACGCCCAACTGCCGGTTCAGGTAGACCAGCGGCAGCAGGTGGCCCCGCAGCCGGTAGACCGGCGCCCCGTGAATGCGTTCGATCCCTTTGGCGCCTGTTCGCCGTCCAGCCGCACCAGCTCCAGCAGGCTGACCTGCGGGATCGCGTAGCGGTCTCCGCCGCTGGTCACGACCAGCGCCGGAATGATGGCCAGGGTGAGCGGAATCTTGATCTTGATCGTCGTTCCCCGGCCCGGCTGGCTGTGGAGGTCGACCGTGCCGCCGATCTTCTCGATGTTCGTCTTGACCACGTCCATGCCCACGCCGCGGCCCGAGATGTTGCTGACCTTGGCCGCCGTGGAGAAGCCGGGCAGGAAGATCAGGTGGAGCGCTTCGCGCTCGGCCATCCGGGCGGCCTGTTCCTGGCTGATCAAGCCCCGCTCCAGCGCCTTGCGCTTGAGCTTCTCCGGCTCGATCCCCGCGCCGTCGTCGGCGATCTCAATATTGACCTGGCCGCCTTCGTGGAAGGCCCGCAGGAACAAGCGGCCCTCGGCCGGCTTGCCGCGCTGGCGCGGACTTCCGGCGGCTCGATGCCGTGGTCCACGGAGTTGCGCACCAGGTGCGTGAGCGGGTCCTTGATGGCCTCGATGATCGTCTTGTCCAGGTCGGTCTCTTTGCCCTCCATCTCGATCCGGACTTCCTTGCCGCAGGCCATGGCCAGGTCGCGGACCACGCGAGGAAAGCGGCTCCAGACGTTGCCGATCGGCTGCATGCGGGTCTTCATCACCCCTTCCTGCAGCTCGGTCGTGATCAGGTTCAGCCGCTGCGAGGTGCTCAAGAAGGTGGTGTCTTTCTGCACGGCGTTGAACTGCAGGATCTGGTTGCGGGCCAGCACCAGCTCGCCCACCAGGTTCATCAGCTTGTCGAGCAGCACGACGTCAACGCGGATGTTGCCGTCCGACAGGCCGCCGGCCTTGGCTTCCGGCGTCTTGCCGCCGGTCTCGGCCTTGACCTCTTCTTCTGTTCGGCGGCCGGAGCGCCGGCCGGCGCTTTGCCCGACGACGGGGTATTAGCAGGGGCCGCGGCGGCGGAGCATCCGCTGAGGACGCCGCTTCGCTCGGGGCCGGGGCGATCGCTTCCACCACCAGTTCGTCAAGGTGGTTGACGGTCGCTTCGGCCTGCGCCGCGACCTGGGCGGCGCCGGCTGCGGCGTTTTCTTCGGCATGCAGCCGGGTCAACAGCCCGATCAACTCGCCGTACTTCGCCTCGCCTTCGGCGCCGGAACTTTCGACGTTGGCCAGCATCTCGCGGACCGCGTCGACCATCGCCAGCAGCCCGCTGGTGATCTCGGGCGAAAGCGACAACTGCCCTTCGCGGAGCTTGCAGAGCAGGTTCTCGCCGACGTGCGTGACCGATTCCAGGATCGAGAAGCCGAAGAACCCCGACGTGCCCTTGATGGTGTGGATCGTGCGGAAGATGCTCGCCAGCCGCTCGCCGTCGTGCGGGTCCTCTTCCAGCCGCACCAGATCCCGATCGAGCTGATCGAGGTTCTCGTAGCTCTCGACCAGGAACTCCTTGACGATCTGATCCATGTCGCTCATGAACTTATGCCTTGTACTCTCGGATCGTTTTCCGCTCGCAGCCCCACCGAACGGCGGTCTTAACGCCGCCCCATTAGTTTGCCCAAGTGATATGG
>CAWAYY010000049.1:0-228865 GCA_963786255.1 Pirellulales bacterium | reverse complement strand
GTCAGCTTGCCCTGATCGTGCAGTGCCTTCCAGACTCGCGTCGTCGGCGTCTGGAACATGTAGTCGATATGTTGGCCGTAGATCAAGTGCGGCAGGTACTGACGCACATAAACGTAGCGCCCGTCGGTAACGCTGCGGACCAGGTCGTAGCGCTCGTCCATCCGCCCGCGGAAGCCGTAGATGAACGGTTGCGGCGGCGAAATGTACTTGCCCAGAAATGCATGACCTTGCATCCACTCGGGCGGAACGACGCCCGCCAGGCTCAGCAGCGTGGGCGCGAAATCGACGAAGCTCACCAGCCGATCGGAGACGCCGCCGGCGCTGGTATTCCGGCGGCCGCAAGTCGCGGAACTTCTCCGGAATGTACACGACCAGCGGAACCTGCAGACCGGAGTTGTACGGCCAGCGTTTGCTGCGCGGCATGCCCGAGCCGTGATCCGCGTAGTAGAAGACGATCGTGTCGCCAGCCAGTCCGGCCTGCTCCAGTTCCGCCAGGCGTTTGCCGGCATCGGCGTCGGCCTCGCTGACCGCGTCATAATACTGCGCCGAGTCTTCGCGCACTTCAGGCGTGTCGGGATGATAAGCAGGCACGCGCACTTTGGCCGGATCGTGGATTTGCTTATGCGGCCGCACCCGGATCTTACTCTCGTGGCTCTTCTCCGAATTGAACACGGCGAAGAACGGCGAGCCGGCCGGGCGATTCTTCCAGTGGGCCCGCCGCGAGGAGGCGCTCCACACATCGCCCGGCTTGGCGATGTTGTAATCTTCCTTAGCATTGTTGGTGCAGTAATAACCCGCCTCTTGCAATATTTGCGGGTACATCTTCTGACCATTCGGATAGGCGACCATGCTCCGCATCTGCTCGCCGCCGCACGAAGGCGCGTACAGGCCGGTAATCAGCGTGGTCCGTGCGGGCGCGCAGACCGGCGCATTCGACCAGCAATGCAGATATCGCAGCCCCTGGGCCGCCAACTTGTCCACGTTGGGCGTGGTTGCGTAGGCGTCGCCGTAACAGCCCATCTGCGGGCCGTGATCTTCGCTGACCAGCCATAGAATGTTGGGACGCTGCGCGTGCGCCGACGCATCGGAAAGGCCGACGAACAAGACGGCAACGGCGAGGATCGTAGCGAGTCGGTTTCGAGACATCGTTCAGTTCTCCGAAGCGTAATCAAGGCCGTTGAGACTTCGCACCACCGAGCGGAGCCAGGCTTCCAGCTCCTGCTGCATTTTCTTTGCGCGGTCGCCTTGTTCGGCGAGCAAATCGTGGCTTTCCGTCGGGTCGGTTGCCAGATTGTACAGTTCCCATTTCACCGGACCTTTCGCAGGTTCGATGCGATGCAACTTCCAGTCGCCGTCCAGCCAGGCTGCGTGATGCGGAAACGACGTTTCGGAGTAGTCGGCCGCCAACTGCGCCTTCGGAATCGGATTTGCCTCTTCGGCGGGGCGGACCTTTCCGGCGGCTTGCTCCTTGGCAAGTTGTTCCAGCAAGTCGCTGCTTCTCACGGGCAGCCCGGCGATGCGGTAGTCCCAGAATCCAAGCGGCTTTTCCCTGGCGGTCATCTTGCCGTCAATCAACGGCACGAGGCTGATGCCGTCCAGCGGCGGTTGCTTGTCGACCTTGGCGCCGGCCAGTTCCAATACCGTGGGATAGATGTCGACCGTTGAGCAAGGAACGTTTGTAGTCCGCGGCTGTTTGATTCTGGCCGGCCATTCGATGACGGCCGGCACTCGCAGGCCGCCTTCATAAATGTCCGCCTTCTTGCCGCGCAGTCCGCCCGTCGAACCTTGGGGAATGGCGCCGTTATCGCTGCAGTACCAGAGCAACGTGTTTTCGGCCACGCCCAGCTTTCGCAGCCCTTGCCGCAGCTTGCCCATCGCCCGGTCCATCGCGGTAATCTCGGCCAGAAAATGCCGCTTGTTCTTCGGTTGATCCGGATACAGGGCCAGGTCAGCTTCGGTCCCGATGTGCGGGCTGTGCGGAGAACCGAACCACACGACTGCCAGGAAAGGCTCGTCTTTGGCTGCGGCCCGCTTGATGAAGGCGAGCGCGGCATCGACGATCACCTCCGAACCTTCGCCGCGGGTCTTGATCGCCTTGCCGTTGTGCGACATCCAGGGATCGATCTCGAAGAAGTTCGGGCTGGAGAGGAACTCGTCGAAGCCGTTGTTGTTCGGAGAGGTCGGGCTGTCGGCTCGCAACGAACCCAGGTGCCACTTGCCGAAATGGCCGGTGGCGTAGCCTGCCGTGTGCAGCGCTTCGGCGATGGTGACCTCTTGAGGACGCAACGTGTAGCCCCACTTGAAGCAACCCATGCGGTTGGGCGTGCGGCCAGTCATCACGCTGGCCCGCGTCGGCGAGCAGACGGGCGCCGCCGCGTAAAAGTGATCGAATCGCAGGCCCGAACGAGCCATCTCATCGAACACCGGCGTCTTCAACAATGGATGCCCCATGTAGGCCATATCGCCGTAGCCCTGATCGTCAGCCATCGCCAGGATGATATTCGGTCGCGGCTCGGCGGCCTGCGTCGCAGCGCACCATGTGCAAAACGAGAACAGAGACAACAACGCCGGCAGATGATTCATGGCAATCCCCGAGATACTTCGACAATCTGTTGTTGGATTTTGTCTCTTTTAACCTGAAAATGGTCGCGAGTCTTGCCGCGGGCGGCATTTTTTGCTTCCTGACACATGGAATGGGAGGCCGAAGCGGCGACTGCTCGAGGAAAAACGAACGGCTATTTGGATTGCCAATGCCGAGTCGGCGAGCGGGCTGTTTGCAGCATTGACGCTCTCGATATGGGGGGTGCGGTTTCTTGCCGGAATGAAGTCCGTCGCGCACAATGAGGTTCTCATGGGAGTTCCGTCGATGATGGCCGTCGATGCGTCGAGAGCAAATATGCGCGGAATGGCGAATTCTTCCTACGTTTTCCCGATAGAGGCCCGGCGCACGACTACGCATGGTGACTTAGCAGACGATGACCAACCGAGTTTTGCCTGCCAGGCTGCGTCCTGGGACGGGCGCCAGCCTGATTGCCGGTCTCATCGCCGTTCTACTGATGTTCATGGCGAGCGGCGCGATTTCGTACCTGAATACGCGCATGCTGCGCCGCGATGCGGCTCTGATCACGCATTCGTACGAGGTGCTATCGACCCTCGATGAGATTCTTTCTCTGGCGAAGGACGCCGAAACCGGCCAGAGAGGGTATCTGATTACGGGCGATGAGAAATACCTCGATCCGTACGCCATGGCGCTGGCTCGCATCGATGAAGAACTCGCCGACCTCGAGCGTTTGACTCGCAACGATCCGGCCCAACTGGCGCGCATCCCCGCGCTCAAGGCCGCGATTGAGCGGAAGCTGCTCGAGCTCAATGAAACGCTCTCGCTCCGCCGTAAACAGGGGTTCGAGGCGGTGCGCGAGTCAGTAAACTCCGACCGCGGAAAAAGTCGCGATGGACGCCATCCGCGCCCAGTTCGCGGCGATGCGCGAGTCGGAGACCGCGTTGCTCGGCCAGCGGTCGGAAGAGATGGAAAGCGCCTACGACGTGGCGGTCCGAAGCGGCATCCTGACGGGATGCTTCGGAATACTGGCTTCGTTAAGCGTCGCTTATTTGCTGCGGCGAGCGGCGCAAAATCGCTGGCGGCAAGAGTGGATGCAGGCCGGGCAAATCGGCCTCAGCCAGGCGATAGCCGGCAATCAACGCTGCGAACAACTCGCCGAAAACGTGCTGCGCTACCTGGCTGATTACCTCGACGCCCATGCCGGCGCCTTCTTTATCAAGGAGGCCGATTTCCGCCGTGCGGCCGCCTATGGCGTGCCTGCCGGCGACGGCACGCCCGAGCGGTTCGAACTGAACCACGGCCTGCTGGGCCAGGCCGCCAAACAGGCCAAAACCATCCTCGTGCAAGACGTGCCGGAAGGCTATCTGACAGTCGGCTCTGCGCTGGGCCAGGGCAAGCCGCGGCAGATCATCATCGTGCCGACGCTGCACGACGGCGAGGTCAACGCCGTGTTCGAACTCGGATTCATCCATCCCGGGGACGAGCTCATCGCCGAGTTCCTGGCCAAAGTTTCCGAGTCGATCGGCACGGCCGTGCGCGGGTCAATTACCGCACGCACTTGCAAAACCTGCTGGAAGAGACTCAGCGGCAAACCGAGGAACTGCAAGCTCAAGGAGAAGAGCTGCGAGTCTCCAACGAGGAGCTCGAAGAACAAAGCCGGGCACTGCGAGAGTCGCAAAGCCGCCTGGAAAACCAGCAAGCCGAACTCGAGCAGACGAACTCCCAATTGGAAGAGCAGACCGTGCTCCTGGAGGCGCAGCGAGACGAGGCCAGCCGCGCCAAGTCGGCCATGGAGAAGCAAGCCCGAGAACTGGAGCAGGCCAGCCGCTATAAGTCGGACTTTCTGGCCAATATGTCGCACGAACTGCGTACGCCGCTCAATTCGGCCCTGATTCTGGCCAAGCTGTTGGCGGATAACCTGGGTGGAAACCTGACGAATGAGCAAGTGCAATACGCCGAGGCCATCCAGACCGCGGGCAATGATCTGCTGGAACTGATCAACGACATCCTGGACCTTTCCAAGATCGAGGCGGGGCGGATGGAGATCAGTCCCGAAACGGTCCGCATTGCCGACTTGCTGGAAGACCTGGGCCGCACGTTCGAACCGCTGGCGCAGCACAAGGGGCTCGCGCTGCGGCTCCAAGCCCTGGCGGGCTGTCCGGAGTCGCTGCGCACCGACCGGCAGCGGCTCGTGCAAGTGCTCAAGAACCTGCTTTCCAACGCCATCAAATTCACCGAGTCGGGCGAAGTGGAACTGGTCGTAAGCCGCAATGGAGACGAAAAGATCTCGTTCGCCGTTTCCGATTCCGGAATTGGCATCCCCGCGGACCAGCAACAGGCGATCTTCGAGGCGTTCCGGCAGGCCGACAGCGCCGCGAATCGGAAGTTTGGCGGGACCGGGTTGGGACTTTCCATCTCGCGAGAATTGATGCGGCTGCTCGGCGGCGAAATCCATCTGGCGAGCGAGCCGGGCCGCGGCAGCACGTTCACCGTCAGCTTGCCGGACGCTTACGACGCGGCCCTGGCCGCCTCGCTGCCTCGTGCGACGCCGACGTCGCCGGTCGCCTCGGCGCCGGCCCCCGGGGCAACGCAGCCCAGCGCGCCTTCGCGGACTTCGAACGTCGCGAAGGCGCCAGCGCCCGTGCGCCGCGTTGATGACGATCGCGAGCGGCTTTCGGCCGGACAGCGCGTGATGCTCGTGGTCGAAGATGATAAAATGTTCGCCCGCATCCTTTATGATCTGGCCCACGAACTCAAATTCCAGTGCCTCATCGCCACGACGGCCGAAGACGGGTTCGCCGCGGCCGTGCAATATCGGCCCAGCGCCATCGTGCTGGACGTCGGGCTGCCGGACCATTCCGGCCTGTGGGTCCTGGACCGGCTGAAGCATGATCGACGCACGCGGCACGTGCCCGTCCACGTCATTTCCGCGAGCGATCATGCGCAGACGGCGCTCTCGCTGGGAGCGGCGGGATATCTGCTGAAGCCGGCCAAGCGCGAACAGATCTCCGAGGCGCTGCAGCAGTTGGAAACCCGGCTCGACCAGCGGATGGGTCGGGTGTTGATCGTCGAAGACGATCCGGTCCAGCTCAACGGCCTGCACAAGCTGCTGGGCTCCCAGGAGGTCGAAACCGTCGGCGCCGCCAACGCCGCCGAGTGTCTTCAGCAGCTCAAAAACGCGACGTTCGACTGCATGGTGCTCGACCTGACGCTGCCGGATGCCTCGGGCTACTCGTTGCTGGAAACCCTCAGCCGCGAGGACTCTTATGCCTTTCCGCCGGTGATCGTCTACACGGGCCGGGATCTCTCCGCCGAAGAAGAACAACAGCTCCGCCGCTATTCCAAGTCCATCATTATCAAGGGCGCCAAATCGCCCGAGCGGCTGCTGGACGAGGTCACCTTATTCCTGCATCAGGTCGTTTCCGAGCTGCCGTCCGAACAGCAACGGATGCTCGAGAAAGCCGCCAGCCGCGACGCCGCCATCGAAGGACGCTGCATTCTCATCGTCGAAGACGACGTGCGCAACGTTTTTGCGCTGACGAGCGTGCTGGAACTTCGAGGCGCGGTCGTGCAGATCGCGAGGAACGGCCGCGAAGCGATCGAGTTGCTGGAACAGGCCGGTCAAGACTCCCATTTGCCGATCGACCTGGTGCTGATGGACGTGATGATGCCGGAGATGGACGGCATTACGGCGACGCACGAGATTCGCAAGCGCGCCGAGTGGAAAAAGCTGCCGATCATCATGCTCACGGCCCAGGCCATGAAGAACGACCAGGAACACTGCCTGGCGGCCGGCGCGAACGATTACATGGCCAAACCGCTGGACGTGGAAAAGCTGCTGTCCCTGGTCCGCGTCTGGATGCCGAGGTAAGCGAAGAGGCAAGTGCGTGTCCGACAAGACCGACGAAATTGAGATCTGGCTGCTGCTCGACGCCATCTTCCGCAAGTACCGCTACGACTTCCGCGGCTACGCCATGGCATCGCTGAAGCGCCGGCTGTCCCAGGCGAAGGAACATTTCGGCTGCAGCAGCTACTCCGGGCTGCAAGAACTGGTGCTGCACGACTCCGCCGTGCTTCCCCGCCTGCTTTCGTTTCTCACCGTGCAAGTCAGCGAGCTGTTTCGCGATCCCGCTTATTTTCGCAGCCTTCGAGAGCGCGTGGTTCCCTACCTGCGGACCTATCCCTCGTTGAAGGTCTGGGTGGCCGGATGCAGCGCGGGCGAAGAGCTGTATTCACTGGCCATCTTGTTCCGCGAGGAAGGGCTGGAAACTCGCACCATGTTTTATGGCACCGACATCAATCCCGAAGCACTGAAGCGCGCCGAGGCAGGGGTTTACGAGCTTGATCGCATGCCCCTGTTTACCGAGAACCACCGGCAATCGGGCGGCAAGTCGTCGCTGTCCGAGTATTACACGGCCGCCTATGGCGCGGCCGTGTTCGACAAGAGCCTGCGTCAGCGGACCGTTTTCTCCGACCACAGCCTGGTCACCGACTCGGTGTTCGCGGAAGTGCAGTTCGTCTCATGCCGCAACGTGCTGATCTACTTCGATCGGGAATTTCAGGACCGCGCCATTGGCCTGTTCAAGGACGCCCTGCCCTGGAACGGATTTCTCGGCATCGGCGCCAAGGAAAATCTTCGCTTTTCGAGCCACGCCGAGGCTTTCACGGAATTTGACCGCGAGGCGCGCATCTACCGAAAGCGAGCCGCCCCATGAACCAACCGCAGCCCGAAGCCGTGGCGATCGGGGCGTCGGCCGGCGCGTTAGACGCGCTGTCGCAGTTGCTCTCCGCGCTTCCGAAACAACTTTCCGCTGGCGATGATGGTGGTGGTCCATCGGCCCGCGAGCCGGGACAGCATGCTTACCGAACTGCTCGGGGCGCGTGCCCGGATCGCCGTGCGAGAGGCCGAAGACAAAGAGCCGATCCGCCCCGCGACGGCCTACTTTGCGCCGGCAGACTATCACTTGCTGGTTGAGGCCGACAAGCGGCTGTCGCTTTCCAGCGAAGAACCCGTCAATTACTCGCGTCCTGCCATCGACCTGCTGCTTTCTTCGGCGGCCGAGGCTTATGGCGCGGCGCTGATCGGCATGGTCTTGACGGGCGCGAGCAGCGACGGAGCCCGGGGATTGCGAGCCGTCGAGGATGCGGGCGGAACCGCGCTGGTGCAGCGGCCGGACACGGCGTACGCTGCCGTCATGCCTCAAGCCGCGCTCGATGCCTGCGTCTGTGCGCGTGCGTTGACCCTCGCCGAGTTGACGTCTTACCTGCTCGAGATCGCTCCCGCTCCATGACGAACAAGCTGCCGGATCCCGTTCACTTTCTGCTGGTTGACGACCTGGAGGAAAACCTCCTGGCGCTCGAGGCGCTGCTGCGCCGAGACGGGCTGGTGCTGCTCAAAGCGAGATCGGGGCCGGATGCGCTCGAGCTGTTGCTCAAACACGACGCGGCGCTGGCGCTGATCGACGTGCAGATGCCCGGCATGGACGGTTTCGAACTGGCCGAACTGATGCGCGGAACGGAGCGGACGCGTCGCGTGCCGATCATCTTTCTGACCGCCGGCAGCGCGGACATGCAGCGGCGATTCCGCGGTTACGGCGCGGGCGCCGTGGACTTCCTGCAAAAGCCCATCGAGCCCGACGTGCTCAAGAGCAAGGCCGAAGTGTTCTTCGACCTGTATCGGCGCCGCCAAGAGGTGGCGATCCAGCGCGACGAACTCAAGCTGGCCAACGAAGAGAACGCACGCCTGCTCAAAGAAAGCCGGCTGCAAGCCGAGGCGCTGAAGGCGGCGGACCAGCGCAAAGACGAGTTCCTGGCCATGCTGGCGCATGAACTGCGCAACCCGATGGCGCCGATCCGCAACGCGGTGGAGATCTTGCGCATTGCGCAGGCGAGCGGCGACGACGCGGAGAATGCTCGAGAGATTATCTCCCGGCAAGTTTCGCACATGACGCGCTTGATCGACGATCTGCTCGACGTGGCGCGCATCGCCCGGGGAAAGGTCCAGTTGCGGACCGAAAGCTGCGATCTGACCGCCATCGTTCGCCAGACCGCCGAGGACTACCGGCCGACGCTTTCGGCGGCCGGTTTGAGCCTGGAGTTGGCATTGCCGGACGAGCCGCTGACGCTCACGGGCGACGCCACCCGGCTGGCGCAAGTCGTCGGCAACCTGTTGCACAACGCCGGCAAGTTCACGGCCCGCGGAGGTCGCGTCTTCGTGCGAGCGGAGGCCGATCACCGGCGGCGCCTGGCAACGGTCTCGGTGCAGGACTCGGGCGTCGGGCTCGATCGCGTCGTCCTCTCCCGGCTGTTCGAGCCGTTCAGCCAGGCTATGCAGTCTTCCGGACGCGAGAAAGGAGGGCTGGGGCTCGGCTTGGCGCTGACCAAGGGCCTGACCGAATTACACGGCGGCGCCGTGACTGCCGAAAGTCGCCGGACACGGCCAGGGGGCGACGTTCACCATTCAGCTCCCGCTGGCAGCCGCCTCCGGCGCCGTCCGCCCGTCAGCGGCGGACCAGGCCCCTGCAAGCGAGTCGATCCCGCGCAAGATTCTGATTGTGGAAGACAACCAGGATGCGGCCCATAGTTTACAAACGCTGCTCTCCTTTCTGGGCCACGAGGTCGAGGTGGCCTTCGACGGCGACTCGGGCCTGGCGGCCGCCCGCCGGCTCCAACCGCAAATCGTGGTCTCCGACCTCGGGTTGCCGGGCGAGATTGACGGCTATGCCATCGCCCGCACGCTGCGCGGCGATCCCGCGTTTGCGAACGTGCATTTGATTGCGCTCAGCGGTTACGGGCAGGAAGACAACCGCCGTCGTTCGCGCGAGGCGGGCTTTGACCAGCACCTGGTCAAACCCGTCGATCTTGAGCGTCTGACCGCCGCCTTGGCCGCCGCGCCCTGTCATTAGCCCGGATTGCGCACGGCCGACACTAACCCGAAGTGCAAGCGAGGGAATGGCAACGATGTCGCGTCGAAGTCCCTCGCTCGCGCTTCGGGTTGGTGTGTTTTCCTGCAACTGATTGCCGCCGTTATGTTTGTGCTTCGTCTCGACAGTTCGGTGCGCAATCCAGGTCAGCGCGCGACCCGCAACGGCCGCGTCTTGCCTCTGCGGCGGTTCACAGTGCGACCTAGGCACGGCGAAAGCGGCTCGAGGAGCGCTGCGTCAAAGAATCAGCATGGCGTCGCCATAGCTGTAAAAGCGGTATTTCTCTTGGATCGCCTCGGCATAGGGGCGCATGACCAGTTCGTCTCCGCCGAAGGTTCGCACCAGCACCAGCAATGAGGTGCGAGGCAAATGGAAGTTGGTCAACAGGGCGTCGACGACGCGGAAACGGTAGGACGGACGAATGAACAGGTCCGTTTCGCCGGACCAGGCGGTTAACTCTCCGGACTGAGCGGCCGTTTCCAACAGCCGCACCGTGGTCGTGCCGACGGCAACGACTCGCCCGCCTGCTTGTTTGCAGCGACGAATCTGCTCGACCGTCGCGGCGTCGACTTGTCCGCCTTCCGAGTGCATCTGGTGCTCGGCGAGCCTGTCGGCGGTGATCGGTCGAAACGTTCCCAGGCCGACGTGCAACGTGAGCCGCAGGATCTGCAGGCCGCAGGAGGTCAGGCGGTCGAGCAGCTCGCCCGTAAAGTGCAAGCCGGCCGTCGGCGCCGCAACGGAGCCGGGATGCCGCGCGTAAACCGTCTGGTAGCGGTCGCGATCGGCGTCGAGCATCTCCCCGCCGCGGATATAGTGCGGCAAGGGAACGCGGCCGACGCGTTCCAGCAGATCAAAAGCGTTTTCGCGACTTTCCGGCATAGCAACCCACACGCCCCCGGGCTGTTTCTCAATCAGCCGCAATGACACGTCGTCGGCGCCAAGGCGGTTTTCCAGCGTGATTTGTTCGCCTGGCGAAAGCTTGCCGCGCGTTTTGCCCAGCAGACGCCAGGCACCATTCGGATCGGCCTCGATGAACAGCCCTTCCCAATGGCCGCCGGTCGACGTGCGACGCCCGACGAGCCGTGCAGGCACGACGCGGGTGTCGTTGAGCACGAGGCAATCGCCCGGCGCAAGCAGCTCGGGCAGGTCGCGTACATGGCGGTGCTGCAGCGATGCCGTTTTACGGTCGACGACCAGCAGCCGGGCGTCGGAGCGACGAACCAGGGGCGACTGAGCCACCAGTTCACGGGGAAGATCATAGTCGTATTGGGAAAGTTCAGACATTCTTTTGCTTAACAACGGTGCTGCGGCCTTGCGACCTGGTACAGAGAACGCGGGGCGGGCCGCCGATGACGCCTCTCCGTAGAGTATGCTAAAGCATAATCTATCTGTTTTGCTCCGCCGGGCTACCGAGAGTCCGGCATCCTTAGCTTTTAGCCTCGCCGCTCATTGACTGCCGACTCATCTCCCCCCATCCGCCTGGCTTTGTGCATCACCGATTTGGACGTCGGCGGAGCGGAGCAACGATTTGCCGAACTTGCCGTGCGGCTCGACCGGCGAGAGTTCTCGCCGGAGATTCTACGCGCTCGGGCCTCTCCCTGCCGACCCCCAGCGCTCGATCGCTCCCAGGCTCGAAGCCGCCGGGCTTGCGGTCCACTGCCTCAACGCTCGATCGGCGGCCGATGCGCCGGCGGTCACAAGGCGCCTGGCAGCGCTGCTCAAACGGCAACGCGCTGAGGTGCTCCTGTCGTTCCTGTACCATGCCAATCTGCTGGGCCGGGCGGCTCGCGCTGGGCCGGCGTGCCGCGCGTGGCTTGCGGCATTCGAGTCGCCGAGCGCCGCTCTCGCTGGCGGCTGCGCCTGGATCGGTGGACGGCTCGCTGGGTTGACGCCTATGTGGCGGTCAGCGAGTCGGTCGCCAACTTTTCCAAAACCGAAGGCGGGTTGCCCGCCGACCGCGTGCAGGTGATTCCCAATGGAATCGATGTCGGCCGATTCGACCAGGCTGCTCCGGCTGACCTGACGGAATTCGAGATAGGACCCGGCCGAAGCGCGGTGACTTTTGTCGGTCGCCTCGATCCCCAAAAAGGCCTCTGCGAGTTCCTCGCGGCGGCGTCCGCCTGGCTGGACGCCTTGCCGGACTATGATCTGCTTATCGTGGGAGACGGGCCGCAACGCAACGAACTCGAGCGACTGGTCCAGCAGAGGGGCCTCTCGCGCCGAGTCCGCTTCGCTGGCTGGCGTTCAGACATTCCCGCCATCTTGCGAGCCAGCGCCATGCTGGTGCTGCCAAGTCTCTGGGAAGGCATGCCGAACGTCTTGCTGGAAGCGATGGCCTGCCGGTTGCCTCTCGTGGCGAGCAACGTGGAAGGCGTCGCCGAGTTGCTCGGGCCGCAGAGCGACGCCCAAATGGCGCCGGTTGGCGATACGCAAACATTGGCGGCCAAGATAGTTGCAATCGGCTCTGATGCCGAACTGGCGGCCCGGCTTGGGCAGAGCAATCGCCACCGCGTCGAGGCGCATTTCAGCGTCGATGCGATGGTCGCCGCTTACAGCAACTTGCTGCGTCGGCTCGCCGGACGCTCATAAAAGCCGCCGCCGAACAGAAAGTTTTTCTGACTTGCAGCGTCGGCAGTCGGCGGAACTTCTCTCGCTGTTTGGCTCTACGCCACGAGGCCTCGTTGAAGTGGATCTCCGAGCAAAAAACAAAGCTTGACTGGGGCCGGGGTCTGGGTATCTTTGGGCCTCAGTGGGGAGAAATGGGGAAATGTGGTGATTCATGATTCTGACCGGCACGTTCTTTCGGTCGGTCGATGAAAAACAGCGAATCGCCATCCCCAAACGTCTCCGCGAAGCACTAGGAACCGAGAACCGGTTGGAGTTGTTCGTCGCTCCGGGAACCGACGGCTCGTTGGCCGTGTATACCGAAGCGGCTCTGGCTGCCATCGCAGCGCGGTTGAATTCCGCGTCGCCCGTGCAGCAAGACGTGAGGGCTTTCAACCGTCTGTTTTTCGCCCGCGCCGAGCGGGTCGAAGCCGACGCTCAAGGAAGAATTCGCATACCGCCCGCGTTGGCCGAACTGGCCGGCTTGGACAAGGAGGTCGTGTTGCTCGGGATCCAAGATCACTTGGAACTGTGGGATCGCCAACGTTGGGATGCCTACGTCGCCAGCCGGTCCGCGCAGTACGACCAAATTGCCGAGAACGCGTTTGGGGCTCCAGGCGGAACCTTGTGAGCCGTTTCGGAGAATTTCACTTAAGGTTGGCAAGCCGCCTGCCTCAGATTCGATCGACCTGAATCAACTTGTGGAGGAAATAGTACGCGTCGTCCGTCCGTTGCGCCATGCGCGAAAACGGGAGCGTCGATTCGCGGCCACCGATCGTCGCTCTGGCTCCGCGCCCGCTCGGCGCGGGCATGTTTTCGCGGGTACGGGAGATAAGCGGAGGCTCCCGGCTGCGAGCGCGGTTGTTTCGTCGTCCCTGGCGAGTCAGCCGCAAGCCCCCCACCCATCCCTCAGGCACATGGAAGTGCCTGCGGTGGGTCGCTTTCTCAGCTCATCGGAATCGACTACAACAGCTTCGGCATCCTGTTCGCTTTCGCTCGGAACTCTGACGCTTTTCCGCTACCGGCGGAAACGCAGCGGAATCGGCGACGACTCCGGGCCCTGGGGCGATGCCAACAGGGCTCTCTCGATGGAAGCGGAGTGCCGAGAGTGAAGTCATTCTTTGTCGGTTCCTGAATTCTCATGTCGCAACCCAATGAGTCAGAAACAGGCGGCGCTACGCCGGTCCCCGCCCAGCCCGTGCATGTCCCCGTCATGCTGGGCGAGATCCTTGAGTGGCTGCAGCCGTCGCCCGGCGGCGTGTTTGTCGACGGAACGCTCGGTGGCGGGGGGCATACGCGAGCCTTGGCGGAGCGGGTTGGTCCTGACGGATTGGTGCTTTCGTTTGATCGCGATCCGGCGGCCCTGGCCGCGGCCGAGCAAAACCTGCGCGGATTGCCCATCAAGCTTGTAGAGGCCAACTTCGCCGAATTGCCGGAAGTGCTCAGGCAACTTGAGATACCTGCGGTAGATGGGGCGGTTCTTGACCTCGGTTTATCGAGCGATCAACTGGCGGATCGGCAGCGCGGTTTCAGTTTCGATGTCGACGGGCCGCTCGATTTACGATTTAATCCGCACCTTGGACGGCCTGCGTGGCAATTGCTCGAGCGTCTGGGAGCCGAAGAATTGGCCAATCTGATTTATCAATTTGGCGAAGAACGGTTCAGTCGACGGATCGCCCGCAAAATCATTGAGCGCCGGCGGACCCAGCCGGTGCGCACCGCGGCGGATTTGGCGAGCCTGGTTCGATCGTGCGTTCCCAAGGCCAAGGGGCGGGATCGCATTGACCCGGCCACGCGGACCTTCCAGGCGTTGCGAATTGCGGTCAACGAGGAACTCGCCTCGCTGGAAACGGCGCTGAAGGAATTCCCGGCGTGCCTCCGCCCGGGCGGGCGGCTGGCCGTGATCAGCTTTCATTCGCTGGAAGACCGGCGTGTGAAAGAGGCGTTTCGCGATGATGCTCGCTTTCATGTGCTGACTCGCAAACCGATTCGTCCGTCCGAGGAAGAAGTGGCGAGGAACCCGCGGGCTCGCAGCGCCAAGCTTCGCGTGGCGGCCCGAACCGAATCGGGCTAGCCCCGGACGGGCGTGCCCGGCGAGTTCTGTGTTTTCAAGCGTACGCGTCGCCGCCGTAGCGGAACATCACCTCTAGCATGATCTCATAAGACTGGCTTGCCGGCGACTTTCGCCGCCAAACCGATCGGGCCGCATAACTCGTCTCAGGGAGGAGACTTGGATGATGGGAAAAGAAGTCAAGATCGGGCTGTCGATCATCGCCGTACTGCTCTGCGTGTTCGGAGGCGTGCTGTTCATACGACTGCGCGGCGGCAAAGAAGCAACGCCGCCCGTGGCGCTAAAGAAATCGACGGATGAGCCGGCATCGGACAAGCAAGACGGCCAGGAAGGCGACGAACCGCAGGAACCGCAGCTCGAGTTGAAGAACTCCGCTTCGGCCAACAAACTCAAATTTGGCGAGCGTTCGCCGCTTCGACCGACGGTCGAAAAGGACCGGTATGCGTCCAGCCGAAACGCTCCCGAGGAGAACTCGGACAACGGCTGGTCGGAATCGTCCGACCGGAGCGTCCCCGTCGGGTCGCCGCCAGAACCAGCGCCGCCCGCTGACCGTTACACCGACCGCTACGGCGGTCGCTACGCTTCCGAAGATGGCTCAGGCTCGCTTCCTGCGGCCCCTCGCTATGCGGATAACGCGGAGACCGAAACCGAGAGCATGGCCATAGACGATGCCGCCGCCAAGGGCGCCCATGCCGAGAACGAACAGCCGTTTCCTGCGGCGCTGCCGCTTGGGGCCCCTGGCGGACAACCGATCGACGGCTACGAGGTGGCAGAGGAAGAAATCGCGGAAGCAGAAGACCGGGCGCTGAATCGGGCGGGTAGCGATCCCTTCCCGTCCGCTCCGAACATGTCATCGCCCGAGCGTTCCGCATACGCCGAGACCGACTCGGGCTTGGAGCGCGGCTTACCGTCCGATCGCGATGTGGCGCCGGAACGCCGCGTTATTTCGGATCGAAGCGTGCCGTCCGATCGAGAGCCTCTCTCGTCCTACGGTCGCACGCCGAGTGGCGCGTCGTTCGATACGGCCGGGAGCGAAACGCCGTTGACGCCGATTTCCGCGCCTCGCGGCGCGGCGCATGGCGAAAACGAGCTGCCAGACCGCGAGAGCATGGCGGGCGATGATCGCGAGCCGTCGGCCGGGGCTCAGTTTTCCCCCGTCTCATCGCGGCAACCGACTTCGAGCGTCGCCGCGGGCGATCGGCGGGACGACTATGAAAGTCTACCCGACGCGAATTACGTCGGCGTCGAGCAGGACGCACGGCCGCTCAACGGGGCGTATTTCGTGCAGCCGAATGACTCCTTCGCGTCGATTTCCAAAAAACTGTACGGCACTGAGGCCTATTTCCAAGCGCTGCACGAATATAACCGCGAGCGTTTCCCCAACCCGGATCTGCTCAATGTAGGCGACCAAATCGAGGCGCCGGATGCGGCCGTGCTGCAGCAGACGTATCCGCAACTTTGCCCCAAGCCCCGCAACACGCCCAACGGGCGAAGCGGGGGCAACATGATGCTGGCCTCGCAAGGCCAGACGGTGCGCGGCGGACGCCGCTATCTCGTCGCGGACGGGGATACCCTGTTTCACATCGCCAAGCGAGAGCTTGGCAAAGCCAGCCGCTGGAAGGAGATCTACGAACTCAACCAGGACCAGTTGGGGGAAGACTTCAACTATCTTTCGCCCGGCATGGAGTTGCGTTTGCCGGGCGAGGCGGGCGCCAGGCCCGATCCGGTCGCCGATCGTCTGACTCCCAGCCGGCTCCGACGCTAACCCGGAAGCGAAAGCATACCAACCCGAAGCGCAAGCGAGGAATTGTGCCAAGCAGATCGCCCCAAAAGCCCTCGCTCGCGCTTTGGGTTGGTGTCGGCCGTGCGCAAAAAGCCCTCGTTTTCGCTTCGGGTTGGTGTCGGCCGTGCGCGATCTGCGCTAACGGCCTGACCCGTCTGATGATTTGCCCTGTTTCAAATTCGGGGCAGTGAACGTCGAGGCAGACCCTGGCGGAAGCCTCGTTTCATGAAGGGGCATCGCTCTGCGCTGCCGCCGGCCACCCGCGCCGCTTCTAATTGTCAAAATCCAATTCTCGGCCCGGGGCAAGGCACTCGTTGAAATGGCCCGGCTATTTGAAATCGTATTCCGGGTTGTTGGCGTCGAAGTCCTTGTCGGTGAAGCCGTTGTTCAGCTTCAAGTTCAGGTAGGTGTACTCCTCAGTCAACACCGGAGCGCCTCCGACTTCTTCCGGCCACTCGTAAGCCTCGTAGCGAATCGGAAGGTTGTGCTCGGAATCGACGTAGATCTTGGCCATGTGGAACAAGAACTCGCGACGCGGCACCGGATGCACGACTTGCAAGCAGGTGCAATCCCGCTGATTGATCTTGGCGCCCGGCGTGACCTTGACCTCGCACTCGCCAAACTTCGTGTCGTGCTCGCCGACTTCGATCAGGCGCTGCGTCAAGCGTTTCAGCCCTAGCTCGGTCATCGGATAGCGATTGCCCGACATCGCCAGCATGCTGTCTGGCTTCAGGGACACGGTGCCGACGATCTTCTTACGAATTCCGTTCGGATGAGCCATGATGTTGCCGTCGTTCTGGCCGGCGACGTAAATCGCCTCTTGGCCCTTCACCCGGGCCGGGCCCAGGAAGTAGACGTACACGCTGAACGGCTCGTGACGCACTTTGACGAACATGAACTCGTGTTCGCCTAACGTGCCGCTGATGCGCTCGCGTTTGACGAGCGTGCAGGAGTAGTCCTGAATCTTTTCCAGTTTGGCCAGCCCCGTTTTGGCCCAACGCACGGCCGGCAACAGCTCGTGCTCGCCGGGCGCTGCAATGAGCTGCGCGGGAATCGCCGCGACTTTGTCCGGCTGGGCGGATTTCGCCGCATCGCCGGCCGGGTCGCTACTGGGGGCCGGGAAAAAGGCGGGACGCACGTTCGAATCGCGAATCGGCTGCGGACGCGCCGCCGGAGCGCCGCGCTGGCCGAGCGACTGCCGAGGACCCGCTAGCTGCGGCGCCGCGCCTTGCGAGGCGGCGCCGCGCTGATCGGCCACCTGCGCTTGTCGAGCAGGTTGAGGGTAAAGCGATCGGGGCCGCACCGCCGGCTGGCGGGCGGTTCCACTGGCGGTTCTGGGAGCATAGGCGCCTTGGGGGTACGTTCGTGCAGCCGCAGACGGCAATGCCTGTCGGACGGGCCTGCGAACGGGCGGTTCGGCCGTGCGACGGTTATAGACGGACGGCGCGTCGGAGTAGCCCTGCCCGGAATAGGTCTGGGCCATTGCCGAGGCGGTCAGCAAGAACCCCGTTACCAGCGTCAATGGGCCGGAGGGACGTGGAAGCGAGGTTCGAAAGGTCATTTGATTCATCCTCCGTTATGAACAGCCCTTGGTCGGGCCTGCGATCTGATCTCGTCGTCCTGGAGATCTCGCTCAAGTATATGCCGTATCGCGCGGCGAGCTCGATTCAAGCCTCTGCCGGCTGCAACTCACGTGCCTCGCGTGAAAATGCCCGACGCCCTGCTATCGCTTCCCGTTCATATCCCAAAAGCCGGCAGGGCGTTATAACTGGAACAACCGCTGCCGAACTTGAAGAAGACGACGCGACGGGCATTGGTATGTATCGCCACTCGCGTTGGCGGAATTTACAATAGTCGCCTCTGATCACTCCATCGGCCCCAGACTATCGGGTCCGGGCTGAATTTGTCCTAAATTACCTAAACCTTGGCTGGGCGGCGGAGAGCAGTTTGTGAACTCTGGCGAAATCTTGCTGGCGACGATCGTCTCGGCCCCGTTTGAAGAGAACAGCTACGTTGTTTCCCGTCGGCAACGCCAGGACTGCCTGGTGATCGATCCCGGCCTGGAACCTGACCGGATCATCGACTACATCGTCGAGCAGAACCTGGAACCGGCTGCGATCCTGCTCACCCATGGGCACGCCGACCATATCGCGGGCAACGAAGCTCTCAAGGGCCGCTGGCCCGACTGCCCGCTGATCATCGGTCGGCATGACGCTGCCGAAGCTGACCGACGCCCGGCTGAACCTCTCGGCCCCTTTCGGACTGCCGTTGACCAGTCCGCCGGCCGATCGCCTGCTGGACGACGGAGACCGCGTCAGCGCGGCTGGGTTCGATTTTGACGTCTGGGAAATCCCAGGGCACTCCTGCGGCCACATCGTTTTTGTGCTGCGAGACCATACTCCGGTCTACGTCTTCGGCGGCGACGTTTTGTTTTCCGGCAGCATCGGGCGTTGCGACTTCCCCGACGGCAGCCTGGAGCAACTGGCTCGCGGGATTCATGAAAAGCTGTTTAGCTTGCCCGACGACGCTGTGGTCTTTTCCGGGCATGGCCCGGCCACGACCATTGGCGAAGAGAAGCGCTCGAATCCGTTCGTCGGCCGACCGGCGGGCTGGCAGGGCTAGGGGGCGTCCGCCGGCGGGGGCAAGCAGTCCGTTTCCACGATCTGACAATGGGGTATTCGATGGCAGGAGATTTCGATCCTTATTACAAGTGGCTCGGCATTCCGCAGAAGGATCAGCCTCCGCATCACTACCGGCTCTTAAGCGTCGAGGCGTTCGAAGACGACCCCGAGGTCATCGAGTCGGCCGCCGACCGCCAGATGGCCCACGTCAGAACGTTTCAAAGCGGCCCCTATTCGGCGCTGTCGCAGAAATTGCTGAATGAGTTGGCGGCGGCGAAGCTCTGCCTGCTCACTCCGGGGCAAAAGGCCCGCTACGATCAAGCTCTGCGGACGCAACTCAGCGAGGCGCCGCGAGCCGTTGCCGTTCAACGGCCCATGATGGAAGTTCCTGTCGACGGCGGGACGAGCGTGATTCTTCCCGCGCCGCCCTGCGCCGCAACCGCCGGGCGCGAACCTGGTGCTGAAAGCAATTCCACTTCCGCCGGCCGTCTCGCAGCAGACGGCGCTTGGCCCCGCCGTGCCGCTCAGGTCCGCATACCGCCGCACCGCGCCGGTTTGGCGTCAGCCGCTCGCGCTTGCCGGCGGCGCCGCGGGGACTGTTGATTTCGCTCACCGCCATGCTGCTGTTGAGCTCCACGCGACGGCGCCCGTCATCGCCGAGGCGCCTCGAACCGCCGAGTCGCCCGAGACGGCGGTAGCTTCGGAAGCTGGTGCGTTGGGGGGAACGTTGATGGAGGCATCGGGCTCGGTGATCGCCGAGAACCCGGCGCCGGAGCGCCGGTGGAAAGCTGCGCCCGCTCTGGACGCGCCGGCGGCGCCAGGTCCGGTCGTCGCCCCGTCGCAGCTTGAACCGCACCCGGTCGCGGCGGCGAGCACGAGCCCCCCCGCGCCTGTATCGGCTGATTCGTCCGGCGCCGCGTCAGCGTCTGGCGCCATGCCCGCCGCGCCGGCGCCAGGTTCAACGCCATCGCAGCCGCCCGTCGCCGCCGGCGGGTCGCTTGACTTGCTCAAGCAGATCGACCTCGATTACCACGCGATCCAGGGCTTGCTCGAATGGACCGACGGCGCTCTGAGCGGCGTTGCCAGCGGACGAGCCGGGACGGCTAACGGAACCTTCCAAGTACAAGTCCCCTTCCACCCAGGCGATCACGAATATCGGTTGACGATGGTCATCGAGCCGGTCAGTCCTTCGCCAGCCTTGGACCTGGGCTTCATTAGCTGCGGGCGCCAATTCCTGGTCGTGTTCTTAAGTCAGCGCCGTTATCTCTCCCAATTGGACGGGCGACACCTGAACCAACAGATCCATTGGCCGGCGGATATCTTCTCGACGCGGAAACCCGTCACGCTCGCCTTCACCGTGGCGCGATGCGCTTCAAGTCACCGCTAATGATCAGCCCGTCGTACACTGGACCGAATACGATCGGCTCAGCCGAAACCACGAATGGAATGGCCCCGACCCCCAGGGACTATCAATCGGCTGGAACCTTGGTAACATCCGGATTCTGAAGCTCGAGGCGTCGCCGTTGCGCGGCGACGCCGATCCCGGATGGCTTGCTGCGGCCGTCGTTCCGCCGCCTGAGCCTGTCCCGGTCGAATCCATCGACCTGGCCAGCGCAATTCAAGAGCTCGAAAAACGGGGCGGTCGTCTTTACCGCAACTCAGGCGCGCCGGGAAATCCGGTCATCGGCGCCAACCTGTATAATAGAGCCGCCACCAACGATCTGATTCCCTACGTCGCGGCCATCCCTACGCTCCGTCGCGTTTCGTTTTCGAACAGTCGGCAGTTTACCGGGCGAGGGCTGGAAGCAATCGCCCGGCTGCAGCTTGAGTCGATCGACTTCGGCGGAACCTGCATTCGCCCCGCCAACCTGGCGCCGCTCAAGCAGATGAAGAGCCTGACTTCGCTCAACCTCTCGCGAACGCCGATCGACGACGAGGTCCTGGCCGAACTGCAATCGCTCGCGCAGCTCAAGCAGCTTTACCTGTCGAACACGAACGTCACCGACGCCGGAATGGAGCATATCGCCGCGTTTCGTTCGTTGGACATGCTGGATCTTTCGGACACTGCCGTAGGAAACCTCGGACTGGAACGGCTGAAAACGCTCGGTCAGTTAAGGCATTTCAGCTTGTCGAGGACGAATATTACCGATGCGGGACTTGCCGCGCTGGAAGCAATGCCGGAGCTTCAGTCGCTGGAGCTTCCCGAGACGCTCGACGGCAGCGGCCTGAATTCGCTCCGGCGCGCCGCAAAACTGCAACGCGTGACGCTCGGCGGACAGCGATTAAAAGGCGACGCGCTCGCCGTTTTTGCCGGGGCAAAAAGCCTCAACTCGTTGCGGGTTCAAAATGCTCCGCTGACCGACGACGAACTAGCGTCCCTGGCGAGCGTGCGCCAATTGCGAGAGCTCTATTTGCAAAACACCAACGTCACCGGCGAGGTTTGCGCCACCTCAACCGGCTGACGGAACTAAGATCGTTGGCGCTGAACGGAAAGCAGGTCACGGACGAGTCGATTACGCCCGCGACGGCGCTCGTTCGACTGGACAATTTGACGCTGAACGATACCAGCATCACGGGCGCCGGGCTCGCGCGCTCGGCCGGCTCAAGGAACTGACCACGCTGAACCTGGGAAGTTCGCCCGTTGACGACACCGTCCTGGCGCGTTTGAAAGGCTTGAAGAAGCTGCGTTACTTGTACCTCTACAATACGAACGTCACCGACGCCGGACTGGCGCACCTCGAGGCGCTTCCCGAATTGCAGCAAGTCAATCTCAGCGGCACGAAAACGACCGAAGCGGGGGTCGAGGCGCTCAGGAAAGCATTGCCCAAAGCCAACGTCAGCCGATGATGCACCATCGGTCGTTCCGCGCGGGCTCCGTGCCGGCCTGCCGGCTCAGACCAGCGTGCGGCCGTCCAGCTTCGGATTCGATGCCGGCGCGTCCGGCGCGATGGCGGGAAACTCCAGCGTAAAGCGGCTGCCCTCGCCCGGTTGGCTCTCGACGTGAATCCGGCCGCCGTGTTCTTGCATGATCTTCTGGCTGACGGCCAGCCCCAACCCGGTGCCGCGGCTCCCCTTGTGCGAAACGAACAGCGTGAAGATCTTGTCGAGCTGCTCGGCCGGAATGCCCGAGCCGTTGTCGGCCACAATCACTCGGGCCGCCGCGGCCGCAGGATCGAACTCGACGCTGACTTCCACCTTGCCCGGCGCCTTGGGCGACGCTTGAGCCTCGTCGTCCGTTTCGTCGTCCTCGTCGGCATTCCGGTCGCAGGCGTCGATGGCGTTGGTCGCCACGTTCAGGATGGCCCGGTGCAATCCATCCGGATCGAAGGTCAGCAGGGGCAAGCCCGTCGCGGGCGTGAACCGCAGCTCGACCTGCTTCTCCTTGGCTCGCGACGGTCATCAATTCCACGACGTCGGCGGCCACTTCGTTCAGGTCGGAAGGCACGAGCTCCGGTTCGCGGTCCTTGCTGAACGTCAGCATGTCCATCACCAGGTTGGAAATCCGCTCCTGGTTCTTCTCGACGAACTCCCAGCCCTTGCCGACCATCGTTTCATCGTGCTGCGATAGCCCCTCCTTGATCAGATAGCTGCCGCCGCGAATGCCTTGCAAGATGTTCTTGATGTGGTGCGAGAGCGTGGCGATGGTCTGGCCGACGGCCGCCAGGCGTTCGGCCTGCACCATGGCCGAATAGTAGCGAGTATCTTCCACCGCCAGCGCCGCCTGATGCGCGATGGCGATCATCAACTTCAAGTGCTCTTCGGTAAATTTGGCGGACTGCTGCTGGATCAGCCGCTGCGGCGACGTGGAGGTATCGATATAGATCACGCCGACCATGTTGTAGCGGCCTTGCATCGGGACGCAGATCGCCTCGCAAATGCCCATTTGCAAAATGCTGGCCGCCGGGTTCCAGCGATCGTCCTCGCTGGCGTCGCTGGTCAGCACGCCTTCGTTGTGCTCCATCACGTAGTCGAGGATCGTCTTGCTGATCGTGATCCGCTCGCCTGCCTTCACGCCCTTGCGGTTGCGGCGGACCTTCGGCTCCAGCTTGCCGGTGTCGGGGTTGACCAGCATGATGCAGCCGCGGTCGGCTTCGACCCACTCGAAGATCAACTGCATGATGCGGTTCAGCAGTTGGTCGATATCGAGCGTGTGACTCACGGCCAGCGCCGTGCGATACATGACCTGCAGATTGCTGCGGGCCCGGGCCAGCCACGGACTGGCGGCGACGGCCGAATCGTCGCTGAGAATCCGGCTCCCTTCGGCCTGGCTCATCGAGCGGACGATCCGCGACTGATCGCCGGACGGGCGGCGGGCGATAATGTCGATCTTGTCGGCCAGATCGCCGGTCGACTCGTCTCCCAGGCACGTGTACAGCATCACCGTGCCGCCCATCTGCACCTCGTCGCCGTTGACGAGCTGATGGGACTGAATCCGCTGGCCGTTGACGTACGTGCCGTTGGAGCTGCCCTGATCGATCAGCGTGAAGGTCTTGTCGCTGCGCCGCAATTCAGCGTGCCGCCGCGAGACCTCGGTATCGTGCAGTTGAACGTCGTTGCCCGCTTCGCGGCCGAGCGACAGCGCCTCCGCTTCCAATTCGAAGCGCATGCCTTGATTATTGCCGCGAAAAACGAACAGCGAGGGCACGGTCTCGACTCCGAATGCTGCCTTGCCGAACCGACGCGCCGGCGCGAGCCGTTGAGAAATGACCTCGGCGACGATGGGCCGGCTTCGAGCCCGGCGGCCTTCGCCGAGCAGCGGCCCAACCGGCGCCTGATCTCGTCTCGCGGGTAACTCTCGGCTCCGCCCCGGCACGCTGACGGCTGTTTGTCTCGGCGCGAAACCGGCCGGCCTCTTAGCCGTCGATTCTTGCCGTAAACGCCTCCGCCCTCGTCGCAGACGTGCAACCTGGACTGTTCATCAGCCGCTAACCAACCCGAAGCGTCAGCGAGGTGGAGCAACGCGTCTGCCTCGCTGACGCTTCGGGTTCGTGGCGAGCGCCTTGCCAGGCGATCGCTGGGGTGATGAATGATCCGGGTCAGCCTGCTCGAGTTGCGGGCTGTCGGGCCTCTTCCAACAACCCTTCGATTTTACGAATCAGCGGAGCATAATGATAGGGTTTCGAGACGAACTGCCCGCGAGGCAAGCGGTTGGACGCTCGCCGAGCATTGCCGAGTAGCACCACTGGGGTATCCTCCGCCAAGGCGGTCAACTCGCCGCAAGCGGCAGCTTTGCCCGGCTCGCATTCCAGATCGAGGACGATCAGGTCCGGATGATGCAAGCGGGCCAGCGCCAGGCCCTGCTCGGCTTCAGAGGCCGCAAGAATCTGCACCCCGCGGCGCCCTAAAGCCGACCGCAACACCTCGCGAGTTTCTTCCAGAGCATCGACGACCAACACGCTGCGTCCTGCGTACAAGCGAGCACCTCCATGCGCTGCGACACGCTCCGAACGCCCCAAATCAACCGCTGCGCCAAACGCCCGACCCAGCGGCCTTTGCGCAGTACTTCGCAGCTTGATTTGGAAGCGCCGAACGAGTCTTGAAGCAAGCAAAGCGGCATCCGTTCGGGTCACGCGCCGCTGCACGCCTTCCCTGGCGTTTGCGGCGAGTGCATTGCCTGGTGAAAGCGCCGCGGCAGCTCTTTTGCGGAGCGCCGGCCGTTTTCGCCTGACCGCTTTCCTGATTCAATACTCATCAGACGTTGCGTTCGACGGCAACCTTCTCGTGCGACAACCCGGACATCCGTGTCCCTTTGACCGCCGAGTGATTCCTGATTGACCGTCTAGCGTGAAGGGCGAGAGCATAGCCACTACCGGCGCCCGTGTCAAAAGCGAATTCTTGCTTGACGGACTTGACGCAACAACTAACAATTCAACGAGTTAAAGACTTTCCCTACAGGAAATTGAGCTTTCATGATGCATGCTCTTTACCGATCTCGGCGGCTTTTGGCGTTCGCTTCTCTCCTGGCCGGGCTGTGTGGGTGGATGCTGCCCGCAGCGCAGCATTTGCAAGCCGCTGAAGAAAAAGCGGCCGGCAGCAGCGAGACGCGGCTGCTGGACTCCGTCCGGTATCTGTCGAGCGACGACCTGGAGGGCCGGGGGGTCGGCACCCATGGGCTCGATCTGGCCGCCCAGTACATCGCCTCGCAATTCGAGCAGATGGGGCTCAAGACCGCCTTGTTCGACGGCTCTCCGTTCCAGAAATTCCCGATGACCGTCGGTACGGAACTGGGCCAGGTCAACCGGGCGGCGCTGGTCGGCCCGCCCGCGGCGGGACAAACCGAGCCCGCCCAGGTCGAATTGAAGCTCGGCGAAGAATTCAATCCCCTGGCGATCGGCGGTTCCGGCAAGCTCGATCTTCCGCTCGTCTTCGTTGGTTACGGCATTACCGGCACGCAGGAAGAATATGACGATTACGCCGGCATCGACGTCGAAGGCAAGGCGGTCATCATTCTGCGGCACGAGCCGGAGCAGGCCAATCCGCACAGCGTGTTTAACGGCACGCGGCACTCGGACCACGCGCCGTTCGCCCGCAAGCTCTCCAACGCGTTCGAGCACGGCGCCGCGGCCGTGATCTTCTGCACCGACGGGTTCGAGATCGAAAAGACGATCGCGCAGGCGCGTGAAGCGCTGGCAGGACGCCATCGACGAACTGGCCGAAACCCACGCCAAATTCAAAATGATCGAGAGCCCTTCGCGCGAACAGATTGAAGCGCAACGGCTCGAGGTGGAAAAGCTGGTCGATCGCATCCACGACCAAGGAGAAAAGCTGCAAGAAGATTTCGACCCGCTGTTGGGCTTCCGCGGCGCGGGCTCCGGCGGAGATTCAAAACGGATTCCCGCCTTGTTCTGCCGGCGAGAAGTCATCGACAAGGTCGTCAAGGCCGCCACCGGCGACGACCTGGCGACGCTGGAACGCAAGATCGACCATGACCTCAAACCGCGCAGTCAGGAACTGAAAGGCTGGAAGTTGGAGGGCGAGGTCGACGTCATCCGCAAGGAAGCCGAAGTGAAAAACGTCGTGGCCGTGCTGGAAGGCGAAGGCCCGCACGCGGACGAAACGATCGTGATCGGCGCCCACTACGATCATCTCGGCTACGGCGGCGAAGGCTCGCTGGCGCCGGGCGTCAAGGAAATCCACAACGGCGCCGACGACAACGCCTCGGGCACGGCCGCGCTGCTGGAAACGGCGCGCATCCTGGCCGGCCGCGACAAGAAGCTCCCCCGCCGCGTCATGTTCATCGCCTTCACCGGCGAGGAGCGCGGACTGATCGGCAGCGCCCGCTACGTGCGCGATCCGCTGGTTCCGCTCGATGAAACGGTGGCCATGCTCAACATGGACATGGTCGGGCGGCTCAACGACGACAAGCTGATCATTCAAGGCGTGGATACCGCCACCGAGTTCGGCCCGCTGATCGACGGGCTCAACGAGCGCTATGGTTTCAAGCTGACCAAACAGCCGGGCGGTTTCGGTCCCAGCGACCATTCATCGTTCTACGCCAAGAAGGTGCCGGTCATGCACTTCTTCACCGGCACGCATTCCGATTACCATCGGCCCAGCGACGACTACGAGAAGATCAACCTGGCCGGCATGCGCCGCGTGGCCGACATGGTGGCCGACGCGGCGGTGCAATTGGCCCAGGCCGACGAGCGGCCGCACTACCTGGAAACCAAGCCGCCGGCGGCCCGGGGCGGCGGAGGCGATCGGCCCTATTTCGGCAGCATTCCTGACTTCTCACAGGATCAGCCCGGCTACGCGTTGACCGGAGTTACAAAGGGCAGCCCTGCCGAGAAAGCCGGCCTCAAGGGCGGCGACATTATCATCCGTCTCGGCGAGAGCAAGATCGGCAATCTCGAAGACTTCGACAGCGCCTTGCGCAAGTTCAAGGCCGGCGACAAAGCCCCCGTCGTCGTCAAGCGAGGCAACGAAGAGCTCAAGCTCGAAGTCGTCCTCGAACCGCCCCGGTAAGCGCGCATTAGAAGCCTGTAGCGGAATCTGTGAAGATTCCGTCCGAGGTCTCGCACCGGCGACGAAACTTTCCCGAGTCGTTAGTCCGCGCCTGCACCCTGAACGATGAAATGCCGCCTTCCTGCGAATCGGACAGAGGTGGCAAAAAGATGGGGGCAAAAAAATGAAGAGGAAGATTGGCGGAGATTAGCAAGAGTGACAGCGGTTGGTCCGCGGTCAAAAGCGACCCAATTCCTTTCCTATTTTTTTGCCCCCATTTTTTTGCCATCCCAGCATTGGCAACCCGTAGCGCAATCTGAGAAGGTTCCGTCCGATGCGGCGCGGACAACGGAACTTTCACAATTTCCGCTACACCTGCCCGCCGTCCAACATCTTCTTGATCTCTTCCGCCGTCACCGGCTCGATCACGCCGTGCTCGCAAACAATGGCTTTAATCAATCGGGCGGGGGTGACGTCGAAGGCGGGGTTGTACACCTGAATGCCTTCGGGCGCGGTCTGCCGCCCGAAGCCGTGGGTGATCTCTTCGGCGGCGCCTGTTCGATCGGAATCTCGTCGCCGCTGGCGATCGATAGATCGAACGTGCTGCTCGGCGCCGCCACGTAAAACGGAATCTCGTGGGCCGCCGCCAGCAAAGCCACGCCATACGTGCCGATCTTGTTGGCCGTGTCGCCGTTGGCCGCAATCCGATCCGCGCCCACGACGACGGCCTGCACCTTTCCTTCGCGCATCACCTGGGCCGCCATCGAGTCGCAGATCAGCGTCACGTCGATCCCGCGCTGCAGCAGTTCCCACGTCGTCAGCCGGGCGCCTTGCAGCAGCGGGCGAGTCTCGTCGGCGTAGACGTGCAAGTGCTTGCCGGCGTCTTGGGCCGCATAGCAGACGGCCAATGCCGTGCCGTATTCGGCCGTCGCCAGGCCTCCGGCGTTGCAGTGCGTGAGCACGCCTTGCCCGTCAACCAACAGCGCAGCACCGTGCCGGCCGATGGCGTGGCACATGGCCTTGTCTTCGAAATGAATGGCGCGGGCTTCGGCCAAAAGCCGCTCGGCGACTTCGGCCGGAGTCGCACGCGCGCACATTTCCGCCGCAACGCGGCACATGCGGCGCAGCGCCCAGAACAGATTGACGGCGGTCGGCCGGCTTTCCGCCAGGCGGCTTGCGGTCTTGTCCAGCCGGGCGAGAAAATCGTCCATGTCCTGGCCGGCCGCGGCGTGCAAGCCGAGGCAGAGCCCATAGGCGGCGGCAATGCCGATGGCCGGCGCGCCGCGGACCCGCAGACTGCGAATCGCTTCGAACACGGCCTCGACGTCGCGGCAATCGATCGGCGCCACTTCGACCGGCAGTCGCGTCTGGTCCAGCAACCGCAAATGCCCCTCGAGCCCGCCGACCCACTCGATCGTCTTGACCGAATTCTCTGCAGCCGTCATGAAACTTGAGTCCTCCAGCATTCCGAACCTGTAGCAGAATCTGTGAAGATTCCGGCCGACGCTACGTTGGCGACCGAACTCTCACGTTTTTCCGCGACAAGTGCGAAACATCGCGCCCCACGCATCGCTTTCGATGCGTGGGGCCGCAGACGAAATGCTCCGCTCACACCTGCCCGGCGGCGGGCACGATGAACGGCGCGCGATACTCGCGGGTCAGCATGGCGTCGGCCTGGGCATTGTCGACGAACTTCTCGGCGGCCGGTTCGAGCTTGAGCGCCGAACCGAGCCGCACTTTCGTGCGCGCGTCGAGCTTGTTGTCAGCCAGGTGCTGCAGGAACCGGTCGCAGCCGGCCACTTCGCGATAGGAGTCGTTCAACCGGTCGGAAACTTCGCCCACCGGAACTTCGGAGCCCAGCAGGTACGAGATGTTGCCGAGGTGGCACAAGGCGCTCGACAGGTGGCCTTCTTCGATATCGGCGTTCAAATCCTCGATGCGCCGGCTGCGGACGGCGGCGAAGAAGTTGGCGAAGTGATCGCCGCCGGCGTTGAACTGCTTGACCATCTTGCCGTCGAGATCGAAGGCGGCGCCGCCCGTGTAGCTGGTCAGGACCACGTAGCCTTCGCTGCCTTCGAAGATCACGCCGACCTTCGCGCCGTGCAGCGGCTCGGTCTTCAGCCCGCGGACTTCGAACACCAGCTTCTTGTCGCCGTAGTCGTGCAGCACGGTCTGGGTGTTGGCCGTTTCGCCGGCGTCTTCATAGGAAAGGCGTCCGCCGAAGCTGAGCACGGCATTAGATACCGTATCGACGCCCAGGCCCCAGCGGGCGACGTCCATCTGGTGGATGCCCTGGTTGCCGAGATCGCCGTTGCCGTAATCCCACTGCCAGTGCCAGTCGTAATGGAACTTCGGCCGGGTGACCGGCTTCATGGGCGCCGGGCCGAGCCAGAGGCTGTAATCGACGGTGGCCGGCGGGTCGTACTTGCCCTTGGGGCCGATCGAGCCGCGCGGCTTGTAGCACAGGCCGCGGGCCACTTTGACTTCGCCGATCTTTCCGGACTTCACGTACTCGATGGCATCGATGGTGCCCTGCTGCGAGCGGCACTGGGTACCGGTCTGGCAGATCTTCTGATGCTTGCGGGCGGCTTCGACAATGCGGCGGCCTTCGCTGACGTTATGGCTGACCGGCTTTTCGACGTACACGTCCTTGCCGGCCTGGATGGCCCAAATGGCGGCCAGCGCGTGCCAGTGGTTCGGCGTGGCGATGCTGACGACGTCGACCGCCGGATCATCGAGCACCTGCCGCAGGTCTTGGGCGAACTTAGGCGGGCGTCCCTGGCGTTTGGCGGTCTCTTCGACTCGCTTCATGCCCCACTCGGCATCGACGTCGCAGATGTAGGTGACTTCGCAGTTGTGTTTCTCGGTTTCGGCATAGGCGCCCAGGTGCGCCGTGCCGCGTCCCTTGACGCCGATCACCGCCACGCCGAGCCGCTCATTCGGGCTTTTGCTCTGCTTGGCTTCTTTGGCCAGCAGCACGTTGGGCGTTCCGCCCGCCATCGCGGCCGCGGTGGCCGCGAACATCGAGTTTTCCAGAAAACGCCTGCGCGAGAGTTGCGACATCGATCGGACTCCATCGATTTAGTTGGATTCATCAGCTTCAGCCGCCCAAGCGCACGAGCATAACCCGTTATGGTAGCAGGTTTAGCGCCCAATTCCAAATTCTCCCGCCGCGAATTTCCCCCTCTCGCCGCCATGGGCGTCCCTGGCGGCAGAGCCCAAATGACGTCTCACTACGGGCGTGCGGCCGGTGAGGAACGCGGACGTTCTTTCCGGCGCCGGCGGCAGTCCTGCCGGCAGCACCGAAGGTGCAAGATTCATCAGCCCACGGGCGCAGCCCTGGGTATTCGATTCCGCATCACGCCCCCGGAAGCCCCAACGGGGCGTAACAAAGGTCCGAACTCACGAAAACGCAGGAATCGTCCGGTAAAACATCGCGCGCTGGCGGCGGCGCCTTTGTGCCACCGCCTTGCGGTGGAAAGACGATTTTTGCGCACCCGCATAACCAGGGCTTCGCCCTGGCCTGATGAATTTGCCCCCGTTGGGGTCGAGAACCTGGCTGGTCGCGAGCAAGCGCTTAACCTCCGCCGCCTCGCCCTCGAACACGGAAGCTGACGCATCCGGCTCGCCGATCTTCCGCTCCTCCCCTCGCGACCGCCCATTCCCGTTCTCGAACTTTCCCGTCCGAGCGTGGCCATCTTCGTACGCCAAAGTAGCAGACATATTCCCTATACCGCCCGGCTGCGTCGCCCTCCAGCTCCGCTGCTCCTGCCAGGCATCTCACACGCCGACGCTCCGCTCCTCCCCTCGCAACTGCCTATTCTCGTTTCCGAACTTTCCCGCCCGAACGTGGCCACCTTGGCACGGCCGGTTCAGGCGTGCGGTTTTCGTAGCTCTGGCTTCAAGTTAGAGCGTTTCGACGTTCAAATAACGACTTAGGTGCGAATTTGGGTCCTTTGTTTCACTACAAACGCGTTTGGCCATAGGCCAGATTGCGGCCCGTTTCTGCAACGGCATGCTCCCCAAGCCCGGCGCTTCAGCGGCCAAGGCGCCCAACTTTCCAGCGCGAGCGTGGCCATCTTTGCCCGTCAAAATAGCAGGCATATTCCATATGCCGTCCGCCTGCGTCGTCCTGTCGCTCCAGCGTTCCCACAAGAAAGTCTCTGACGCGGGGGGCGCCTGGCGGCAGAGCCCAAGTGATGCCCCAGTGGCGCCGCGCGACCGCCTCGATCTCTCGCTCCCGCGTGGCGGCGCCCGGTGCGGACGCTCCATGAACATGGCCCAACTTTCCCCAGCGAGCGTGGCCATCTTCGTCTGACCATTACGTAGCCGCCGCGACGCACATCTCTTCGTTCCCTTTGTTTCCTTCTGCTCCATTCCCGACTTTCCCGCCATCACTTGGCCATCTTTGCATGGCGCCTTCTGCTTGCGGCCCATCTTTATCCCCTCAACCTCTCGGCTCGACATTCTGCCTGGCCAACTTGGCCAAGATGACCGCACGAGCGTGGCCATCTTCGTCTGACCATTACGTAGCCGCCGCGACGCCCATCCCTTGGTTCCCTTCGTTTCCTTCTGTTCCATTTCCGACTTTTCCGCCACCACTTGGCCATCTTTGCACGGCTCCTTCTGCTTGCGGCCCATCTTTATCTCGCCAGCCTCTCGGCTCGGCAGACTGCCTGGCCAACTTGCCCAAGATGACCGCCCGAGCGTGGCCATCTTTGCACGCCCTGGGCGTCTCAACTTTTGCCTCTTTCGTTCCCTTCGTTTCTGTTCCCGAGTGTTTCGCCCTCTTTGGGCCGCCTTCGCATGGCGCCTTCGCGTCGACGATCACCGGCATTTATCACCGGCATTCCGCCTCCGCTGGCCTTGTGCCAGCGGGAGCTCGATTGATCAGCTAGCCGCCGCCGGGACGGTCCTCGCCCCGTCCCGGGCTTGTCCCGGGCGAGCGCATGACTCACTTCGGCGCCGTCCCGCAACATCACCGCCTGCCGCAGATGTAATCGCGTCCCGCCGGGCGTAAAGCCCGGACGAGGACGATTGTTTCGCACGCCTTGCCTGCTAGCGGATCAATCACGCGCTCGACCGAGACAAGCTCGGCCGGGGCGTTGCCGCCCGCCTTCTCGAGATCTCCTGCCGAACGATCTGCGTCCTCCCCGCCATAACCCGGTACATTCGCCAGCCCAACTTTCCCGCACGAAGCTGGCCATCTTTGTACGTCGGCCAAAGTCGCAGGCATCCTCCCTACGCCCCCCCAGCGCCGGCCCCGCGAACCAGTCCTCCCTCGCGTGCCTCACGTGCCGCTGGCCAACTTCGCATCGCGTTCCGCCAGCGACTGCGGACCCGTCTGCGATCTTACGTCCCGTCTGGCTTGGCGCGTGAACCAATCTGGCGGACATGCGTTTCCCCGTGCATTGCCTTGGAATTGCAACTCTGGCGTCGGACTTCCGGTGCTCGGCGCCGGGGAAACATGCAAATTTTTCTCGCGGGTCGTTCGCTCGTGCCTGCGGCCGGTGACAAACGCCGAAGTTCTTGCCGGCGCCGGCGGCATTCCTTCCGGCAGCACCGAAGGTGCAAGATTCATCAGCCCATGGGCGCAGCCCTGGGTGCTCGATTCCCCATCACGCCCCCAGAAGCCCCAACGGGGCGTAACAAACTCGCGAACACGGAGGAGTTATTCGATAACACATCGCGCTCCGGGGGTGGAAAGACGATTTTCCGCGCGCGAATAACCAGAGCCGCGTCCTGGCCTGGTGAATTTGAACCCCTATGGGTCAGGACGGCTTAGCCTCCTTCCGCCGGCGTTCGATCTCTCTCCGCTAAATCGGTCACTGTCGCAACGTGAGATTCAAAGGTAACAAGTCTCGTCCCGCACATCACCGACGCAACGCGTACCAGCTTCATGCCTGGCCGCGGAACGCTGTCCTTTTTGGCGAGAAACAATTTGGCGGAGTACGAGGTCGCCCCGCGTTGGTCCAGGCGAAGCACTCCGGCACAGGTTGCCGATCCGTCGCGCAGTTCCACTGGCAGATAACGGGCCTCTACTGGCAGCAACCTGCTCGCCAGCGTGTCGAACTCGGACCGCGTTACGTCCGCAGCCCAGGAAAGATCGTGAGCGAACGGGTGACTTGCCCTGCTTTGGTACGCGGCCGCAACGCGATTCAAGTACTCGATCCACGATCTGTGGCACTGATAATCAGCAGTTTCGGCAAGTGATTGGATTTGCAGCGACGCTCGGATGTCGAACTCGGTCGAGCCCGTCGGCGCCGCAGAAGTGACGAAGCATTCTCGGCACTCGGCTAACCATTCACCCGGGCCAAGGAGAAGTTCACACCGATTCGTCGCGGTTTCGATAACATGTGCCCGTTGTTCCGCGTCTTTGCAAGCGCGTTGGGCCGACTCAGCCACTTCCAAGAGCTTGCTTCCAAGCCCATCGCAAATGCACCAATGTTCTGCCGTAATCTCACTAGGTTTTTCCCAACCTGGACGTGCGCAAAACGCGTCCCGCCGCGACTCAACGGCCGTTTCGTGCGGTCGTTGCGTTGAAAGATCGACGCATATGAACGGTTCGGCGGCAGTGCAGCAGTTGGCGCGAGAACGCTCGCTCACGTCGTGCGCGCGACCAACGACAAAGTAAGAAAAGCCCTGCATGCTTCAGTACGTATTCCATGACGAATGCAATCGCGATTCTCAATTTATCTTGGAACCGGTCCTCTGGAAACGGTTATGTCTCGCGAGGTGCGGAACATTCGGAGACGCGGCGAGTTCCGACGCCTCACGTCACCGCTACTTCACATACCACGCCAACCAGTGATCGACGAACCACGGGGCGAAGCGCTTGAGGTAGACGAGGAACTGGCCACAGCGATTGAGGATGATCTTATGGCGCCCGCTGCGCATGGCGCGCTGGGATGCTTGGGCGACGACGGCGGCCGGAGCGGGCGGCTGTTCGCGCCACGGCATTCTGACGCGGTTCTCGAGCAGGTTGGCGAAGATTTCAGTCTGAGTCGTGCCGGGGCTGACGACGAGCAACTCGATGCCGTGCGGCGCGAACTCGGCCCGGCGCCGCCGGGCTCCCACCCGGTGGAGCGCTGATTGATCCGCCAGAAACCGCGCCTCACCGCGGCTCCTGTATTGTCTCGGAACCGGCGTGGGTTTCGGGTACATTGAGCGCGACCCCTCAACAGGAGATCGCCATGGACCGAACGGTTGCCGCGCTGCTCGTTGGAATCGCCGTTGCTCAATTCGCGCCGTCGCCGGCCTCCGCGCAAGACGACAATCTCCCGCGGCAGGCCGCCCGCGCCCTGCGCAAGGCGTGCGATTTTTTTCAGAACAACGTCGCTTCGCACGGCGGCTACCTGTACCTGTACAGCGCCGACCTGGCGAAGCGCGAAGGCGAAGGCAAGGCCGGCGTCGATACCGTCTGGGTGCAGCCTCCCGGCACGCCGGCGGTCGGCATGGCCTTCCTCGACGCCTACGAGCTTACCGGCGACAAGTACTTGCTCGACGCGGCCCGCGCCGCCGGCGAATGCCTGATCCAGGGCCAACTCCGCAGCGGCGGCTGGGACTCGAAGTTGGAATTCGACCCGGCCGAGCGCAGCCGCATCGCCTACCGCGTCGAGCCGGAGCGATCGCGAGCGTTCAACGTCACCACCTTCGACGACGATAAATCGCAATCGGCGATGCGGCTGTTGATACGCCTGGACGAGGCGCTCGGCTTCAAAGACGCCCGGGTGCACGAGGCGATCGAGTATGCCCTGTCGGCCACGCTCAAGGCGCAATATCCCATCGGAGCATGGCCGCAGCGCTACAAGGAATTCCCCGATGCCCAGCGGTTCCCGGTCAAGAAGGCGAGTTACCCGGGGTCGTGGTCGCGGACGTTCCCCGGCAAGAAGTACGCCGAGTTCTACACCTTCAACGACAACGCCATCGCCGACATCATCGACGTGCTGTTCCTGGCCCGCCGCGTGTACGGCCGCGACGAGTACCGCGCCGCGGCCGAGAAGGCGGGCGGCTTCATTCTGCTGGCCCAAATGCCCGAGCCGCAGCCCGCCTGGGCGCAGCAGTACGATCTCGACATGCATCCCGCCTGGGCCCGCAAGTTCGAGCCGCCCGCGGTCACCGGCGGCGAGTCGCAGGGCGTGGCGCAGATCCTGCTGGAGCTTTATCGGCAGACGGGGAAGCGCAAGTACCTCGAGCCGATTCCGCGGGCACTGAAGTATCTTCGTGCATCGCAGCTCGAATCCGGCCAGCTTGCGCGGTTCTACGAGCTGAAAACGAATCGCCCGCTGTACTTCACCAAAACGTACAAGCTGACGTACGACGACGGCGACGCGCCGACGCATTACGCCTTCAAGGTGGGCGGCAAGCTCGACCGCATCGAGGCCGAGTACCGCCGGCTTTCGAACCTCTCGCCGGAGAAGCTGGCGGAGCAGCGCGAGCGGTCGAAGCTTTCGCCGCCGAAGAACTTCCAGTCTCTCGAGCCGCAAGTCCGCAAGCTGATTGCCGCGCTCGACGACCGCGGCGCCTGGGTGGAGGACGGCCGGCTGAAGTATCACGGCGAGGACGACGACACTCGCCGCGTGATCTCCACGCGCACTTTCGCGCGGAACCTCGTCGCGCTCGCCCGCTATGTTGGCGCGACGCAGTAATGTCGCCTTTCGAGCCGTGTAAGTTACTTCACATACCCCGCCAGCCAGCGATCGACGAACCGCGGGGCGAACCGGTTGAGGTAAACGAGGAACCGGCCGCGGGTATTGGGGATGATCTCGTGGCGGCCGCTGCGCATGGCGCGGACGGTCGCTTGGGCGACGACGGCGGCCGGCACGGCCGCCTGCTTAGCCCAGGGCATTTCGACGCGGTTCTCGATCAGGTTGTCGAAGAATTCAGTCTCGGTCGTGCCGGGGCTGACGACGAGCAATTCGACGCCGTGCGGCGCCAGTTCGGCCCGCAGCGATTCGCTGAAGCCGCGGACGGCGAACTTGCTGGCGCAGTACTCGCTGGCGAACGGGATGCCGCGGTGGCCGAGGATCGATGCGATGTTGACGATCAGCGGCCGCCGGCCCTGTTTGAGCAAGGGCAACGCTTCGCGCAGTCATTTCGACCAGCGCGAAGAAGTTGACTTCGAAGATCTTCCGCAGCCGCTCGGGCGCGGCCTGGTCGAACGGACCGTGAGCGCTGAAGCCCGCGTTGTTCACCAGCACGTCGAGCCCGCCGTAACGGTCCTGCGCAACGGCCAAGGCCGCGCGGCGAGTTTCCGGCAAGGCGACGTCGCCGACCGCCAGCTCCGCTTCGCCGCCGGCGGCTGCGATTTCGCGGGCCAGCTCTTCGAGTTTTTCAGCGCGGCGGCCGTTGACGATCAACCGGGCGCCTTGCCCGGCCAGTTCCAATGCCAGCGCGTGGCCAATGCCGCTCGAGGCGCCAGTAATAAGAATACGACTTCCGGCGAGTTGGCGGGCCATGCGATGCGGGACCAAGGTTCGAGGATACAACTTTCAGGCGCGAGCGAATTGCGGCTATGCAGAGCGTAACAAAACGAGGGGCAACGAGGTATCGGAATTGCGGTGGAGATCCCAATGCGCGTGCAGGTCAACTATGGCGCGCCTTGGTCTTGGCCAAGTCCGGGCAAGAAGGAGACTGGCTCTGACCGTAGCAAACTGCCGTAAGCGGCGACGCCTGGCAAGCGGCCGAATCGTCACCACTATCCGTCGAACATCGCTGCATTGCATGGTCAGGCGGCAAATCCGCCTCCGCCGGGCTCGCTCCGGACGGAGCGACGATTGGTCAGCTAGCCGCGTCGCCCCTCGCTTGTCTTCTCTTGCTCTCCGCTGGGCTTGGCCCAGTGGAAGCCGCGATTGGTCTGCCGATCGAAGCGCACGGCATTAATGCCATACTCGCCGATCGTTCGCATGTCGATAGCCGACGCGCACCCGAATTGAATCACTCGCTCGACCGAGGCAAGCTCGGCACGGGGCGAAGAGCTCCTTCGGCCTTACCCGATTGTGGCAGCAAGCAGGACGATACTCTAAGGCTTGCAGCAAACAACGCGCGGCGGGGGCTCGTCGGGTCCCTTCCTCTTTCACATTTGGATGGGGTGCTGGGGGCAATGCACAGCCTCAACTCGCTCCGGGGCTTCGCCAAGGCTCATCCCCTGGCGCCGGGGTCGATTGCAGGTTGCTTACCTACTGTGACAAAATGAACGGCCCAGCCTGCTGTTGCCGGCCACGCGAATGCAGTCGCGCCATAACGAGCAATCTCAGTTTCCTTTTAGCAACTGACCCGCCGGCGGCTATACTGGCTCGCCGGGGCCGATCCTGCCTGGAGACCTACTTGCCATGATTCGCTTCCTTGCCGCCTCGATCGCCTGCCTCTTGCTCTGCCATGCCGCCGCAGCGGCCAAAGAACCGACGCCGCTGCCTGATCCGGCCAAGGTCACGCCGACCATGTACTGCACGGGCTTTGCCTTCGCCGAAGGGCCGGCGATCGATCGCGAGGGCAACCTGTACGTGGTCAACTATCGCGAGTGGGGCACGATCGGCAAGATCACGCCGGACGGAACCGCGAGCATTCTGGTCGACCTGCGGAAAAAACTGCCGCCCGCTGGCGACAAGCTGCCGAGCTGCAACGGGCTGAAGATCGACGATGACGGCAACCTGATCGGCGCCGAGACCGGCACCTCGCAGATCGTGCGGATCAGCAAGGATGGCGAGCAGGTCGACGTGCTGGCCCGCGAAGTCGATCGCGCGCGGCTCCAAGGGCTCAACGACGTGGCGCTGGATCAACAGGGCAATATCTACTTCGCCAATCCCGGCCAGAAGAACGTGTATCGCATCAACAAGGCCGACGGCTCGATCGACCGGCTGAACCCGAAGCCGATTGGCTCCAACGGCATCGGCGTGACGCCGGACGGCAAGCACCTGGTGACGGCCGATTCCGAAGGGCTGCGGCTGATGATTCTCGACCTGGTCGACGGCCGCGGCGAGAACCAGCGAGAGCTGATCTCGTTCAAGCCGGCAGGCTCGCCCGCCGAGCTTTCGCCCGATGAGTTCGCCAAGCTGGCGGCCAAAGTCGGCATTCCCGATGGCTTCGTATTTGACGAGTTCGGCCGGCTGTACGTCGGCATGTGGACCGGCTCCGTGGTGCACGTCATCGACGTGCCCAGCGGCAAGATCCTGGCCACTTACCAGGCCGGCGGCAGCAAGGCGACGAACGTGCATTTCTTCAAGGGCGATCTGTACGTCACCGTCGCCGCCAAGGAAGCCGTCTTCAAACTGCCGTTGGGCATTCGCGGCTGGCAGTACAGCAAGGCCTGCGGCTATTGACACAGAGACGCTAAGATGCCACCCCACGAGCACGATCCGCCCACTCCCGGCGATGCCTTCTCGCGACGTTCGTTCCTCGGCGCCTCGACCGCAACCGCCGCCGTGTGGGCGGCGGGGCGATTCGCCGTCTCCGGCGTCGTAGCGGCCGAGAGCGGCAAGAAATCGTCCGCGGCGCCGATTCCAACGCATCCGCTCGATCCCTTGACGGCCGCCGAAATCCAAACGGCGGTGGCGACCGTCCGCAAGGAAAAGCAATTGGGCGAGTCGTGGCGGTTTGTGACGGTGACGCTCGCCGAACCGACTCGGCCCGAAGTGACTGCTTACCGTTCAGGGCAGCCGTTTGTGCGCCGCGCCTCGGTGCTGGTGATGAACGCATCGAACGGCAAGGCGTTTGAAGCGACGGTCGATCTGGCCGATTCGAAGATCTCCCGTTACGACGCGGCGCCTGAAGGCGTGCAGCCGTCGATCACGCTCGACGAATTCGCCGAATGCGAAGTCGCGGTCAGGCGTTCGCCCGCGTTTCGCAAGTTGCTCGAGAAACGCGGCATCCGCGACCCGGAGCTGGTGATGGTCGACGCCTGGTCGGCCGGCATGTACGCGGTCGAACCGCCCGAGGACCGCGGCAAGCGGCTGTCGCGCGCCTTGTGCTGGGTCCGCAGCGAAGCAAACGACAACGGTTACGCCCGGCCGCTGGAAGGCGTGGTTGTGGTCGTCGATCTGGCCAGGATGGAGGTCGTTCGCATCGAGGACCACGGCGCCGTCCCGCTGCCGCCGACGGCCGGCAACTGGGCCCGCGAGTATATCGCGGCAACGCGTGACGACATCAAGCCGTTGCACATCTCGCAGCCCGAGGGACCGAGCTTTACGCTCGAAGGACGCGAGGTGCGGTGGCAGAAGTGGCGGTTTCGCATCGGCTTCGATCCGCGCGAAGGGCTGGTGCTGCACACGATCAGCTATCAGGACGGCGAGCGCGAGCGGCCGGTGCTGTATCGGGCGAGCGTCTGCGAGATGATCGTCCCCTACGGCGACCCGAGCGAGGTCGGTTATCGCAAGAACGCCTTCGATATCGGCGAGTACGGCATCGGCATGATGGCCAACTCGCTGGTGCTCGGCTGCGACTGCCTGGGCGTCATACGCTATCTCGACGCCGACCTGGCCGACAGCCGCGGCCGGCCGATCACGATCAAGAACGCCATCTGCGTGCACGAAGAAGACGCCGGGCTGCTCTGGAAGCATACGGATTGGCGCACCGGGCAGAGCGAATCGCGCCGTTCGCGGCGGCTCTCCGTGTCGTTCATCGCCACGGTGGGCAACTACGAGTACGGCTTTTTCTGGCACTTCTACCAGGACGGCACGCTGCGGTGCGAAGTCAAGCTGACGGGCATCGTCAACACCACGGCCCTGGCGCCCGGCGAAACGCCGGAGTTCGGCGTCGAGATTGCGCCGCGACTGAAGGCGCCGTTCCACCAGCATATCTTCGCCGCGCGGCTCGATGCTGCAGTCGACGGCGAGGCGAACTCGGTGTACGAAGTCGAGATGGTCTCGCCGCCGCGCGGGCCGGAAAACCCGCACGGCAACGCCTTCCGCGCTGAGACGACGCTGCTGGCGACCGAGCAACAAGCGCAACGCGGCGTCAACAGCTCGGCGGCCCGTTTCTGGCGGATCGTCAATCCGGCAAGCAAGAATCGCTTGGGCCAGCCGGTCGGCTATCGGCTGATTCCCGGCGAGAACTGTCCCGCGCTGCTGCAAGACGATGCGGCGGTGATGAAGCGGGCCGGCTTCATTGCGCATCAACTATGGGTCACGCCTTACGCCGCGGATGAACGCTACCCGGCAGGCGATTACCCGAACCAGCACCCCACCGGCGACGGCCTGCCGCGCTGGACGCAAGCGAATCGCAGCGTGGACGGCCAGCCGCTCGTCGTCTGGTACGTGTTCGGTCACGCGCACATTCCGCGCGTGGAAGACTGGCCCGTCATGCCGGTCGCTTCGATCGGCTTTCAACTCAAACCCGATGGGTTCTTCGAACAGAGCCCCGCGATGGATTTGCCGCCGGAAGCGTGAGGGGCTTCAGACCTTGGATTAACCGATGAAAATCGACCACATCGAAGTCGTTCATCTTCACTTCGACTATCCCGGCCGCGCCGGTTTCACGAGCGCCGGCGGAGTGACGAGCGGCCGCTTGACGTCGCTGGTGCTGGTCCGCACGGACGGCGGGCAGACGGGCGTCGGCTCCGTTTATTCGCATCCGGCGCTCGTCGAGTTGATCGTCTCACAGCAGCTCGCGCCGCTGCTGGCGGGCGAAGACCCGCGCGAAGTCGAAACGCTGTGGGACAAGATCTACCGCTGGACCCGCTGGTACGGCCGCAAGGGCGCCGCCATGTCGACGATCGGCGCACTCGACACGGCCTTTTGGGATCTGCGGGCCCAATCCCAACAAAAGCCGCTTTGGAAGCTGCTGGGCGCCGAGCGTCCCGCGTGCCCGGCCTATGCCAGCGCCCTGTTGTGGAAAGAACCGGCCGAGCTGGCCGCAGAAGCGGGGCGGCACCTGGAACGCGGCTTTCGTCGTATGAAGATGCGGCTGGGCCGCAATGAAGATTACGACGTCGAGGCGGTTCGCGCCGTGCGGGCGGCGATCGGCCCGAACAACGACGTAATGGTCGATGCCTCGATGCGCTACCATGTCGAGCTGGCCAGGCGGCTCGGCAAAGCCTTTGCAGAAAGCCGGGTCTTCTGGTTCGAAGAGCCGTTTCAGCCCGAGGCGATCGACGCCTACGCCGCGCTTCGCGGCAGCATCAATGTGCCGATTGCCGCCGGAGAGAACGAGTTTGGCGAGCAGGGCTTTCGCGAGCTGATCCGCGCCGGCGCCGTCGATATCGTACAGCCCGACGCCTCGCGCTGCGGCGGCGTCAGCGAAGTGCTGCGCACGGCGAAGCTCGCCGCCGAAGCAGGTCTGAAAGTGGCGCCTCATTCCTGGAGCGACGCCGTGGCGATTCTAGCCAACGCCCACGTCGTCGCCGGGCTGCCGCACGGTCTGACCGTCGAGGTCGATCAAACCGGCAACCCGTTCGTCGAAGAGCTGTTGGTCGAGCCGCTGAAGATTGTCGACGGCGTGCTGCAACTGAGCGAGCGACCGGGGCTGGGCATCGAACTGAACCAGGCCGTGTTGGAGCGTTATCGCTTGCGCGATCCGCAGGCCATTCCCGACGGACATTATTCCGATATGGTGTTCGGCAAATCCAGCTTCAATCCGGCAGGGCCCTACGCGGAGCGGACATGACGCGCGGCTCGACGATCGCCGTCGGCTCGATCTTTACCGAGTGCAACCACTTCGGCGGACGGCCGACCGACATGGCTGCCTTTGAGCGTCAGCAACTCTGCCGCGGCGAGGAGCTGCTTGAAATCACCGACGGTACGATTGGCGGGGCGTTGAACACGTTACGCGCAGGAGGCGCCAGGCTCGTTCCTCTGCTGGCGGCCAGCACCTGTCCGGGCGGACCGCTGACGTCGGAGTGTTATCGCCAATTGAAGGACGAGCTGCTCGACAAGTTGCAGGCGGCCATGCCGGTCGACGCCGTGCTGCTGGCCTTGCACGGCGCAGCGACCGCGGAAGACTTCGGCGATCTGGAAGGGGATTTGTTGAGCGAGGTGCGGGAGCTTGTTGGCTCGACGCGCCCGGTGGTCGCCACGCTCGACTTGCACGCTCACGTCACCGAGGCGATGGTGATTGCCGCGGACGCCCTGGTCGCCTGGGAAACGTATCCCCATCGAGACGCTTATACGACCGGCGTTCGCGCAGCCGCGCTGCTGCTGGACATACTCGCGGGAAAGGTGCGGCCAGCGATGGCGTTGGCCAAGGTTCCGGTACTGGTCGGAGGAGTCAACGGCCAGACCGAAGGTCCGGGACCGTTCGCCGACGTGATGCGGTTTGCCAAGTCGCACGAAGGGCGCGATCGAATTCTTTCCACGAGCGTCTTCCTGGTGCACCCGTATCTCGATTTGCCCGACATGGGCGGCGGCGGGCTGGTGATTGCCGACGGCGACTTGAAAGCGGCCGCCCGGCTCGCTCGGGAGATAGCTTGGCAATACTGGCAGCGGCGCGATGATCTCAATCCGCCCGTCTATTCGCCGGACGAGGCGATCGCGCTGGGCCTGCGCGTCGAAGGCGGCCCCGTGCTGCTGGTCGAAACGGCGGACTGTTGCGGAGGCGGAGCGGCGGGCGATAGCGTCGCCACGCTCCGCGCGCTTTTGGAAGCGTCGCTCGATGCAAGGGCGCTTGTGCCGGTCGTCGATCCGGCGGCGGCCCGCGCGTGCCATCAAGCAGGCGTCGGCAGCCGCCTCGCGCTCGAACTCGGTCATCACGTCGACCCGCGTTGGGGCCGGCCGCTGACCGCAACGGGCGAAGTAGTGAAGCTCAGCGACGGGCGATTCCGTTACTCAGGCGGCATTTGGGAAGGGCAGCAGGGAGAGATGGGACCGTCGGCGGTATTCAAGATCGGCCCCGTCTCGGTTCTGATCACGACGCACGCTACGTACGACTGGGCCGACGAGCAGTTTCGCTCGGTGGATCTCGATGCTCGGCAGGCGAAGTTTGTGGGGGTCAAGAACCCGATGAACCACCGGCTGGGATATCAAGGCGCCTATTGCGCCGCATACATTCTCGACACGCCCGGACCGACGCCCGCCGTGGTGAACGGCTTGCCTTATCGTCGCCTCGCCCGCCCATATTATCCGGCCGACCGCGAGATTTCTGGACTCGAACCAGTCGTCATTCGTCACACGGTTTGAGGACGCTCGCTCTATCGTTTCGGCGGCGCTCTAGTGCTTCTTCAACTCTATTTCGACAGTCGGGTGGCTGGCGGCAGAGCGAAGCGATGCCCCAGTGAAGCCGCCCAGGCCGCCAACCCCACGATTTGCCAATGACAGTGCGCCAAGCCTTTCCCAGAACTCTGCGTTTTCCCGCTTCGTTTTGCACTGCCTGTTTTGCACTGCGGCGAGCCGCCTATTAAGATCGCAGTTCTTGCCGCCTGGCCGGGTTCTGCAGCGTGGCGATGACTCCGGCAGCATGCCTCACCAAGGAAAATGATTTTGAATCAGCAACTGATTGTCCGCGTAATTAAAACCTGGCTCTTTTGGCTCGCAGTCTGCATGGCCCTGTTGCCGGCAGTCGATGCGCAAGCAGCCGAACCGACGTCCGGCGGCGACAGCGCCGCTCCGTTTCCCGGCAAATTGACGGACTGGAACGGCTACGACCGCTACGACTTTGTCGTCGATGGCAAGCCGGTGCTGGTCGTCGCCCCCAAGCGACCGGCGGTGGGTAAGCCCTGGGCATGGCACGGCGAGTTCTTCGGCCACAAACCGGCGCCCGATATTGCACTGCTCGGCAAAGGCTTTCATATCGTCTACATGCGCGTGCCCGACATGCTCGGTTGCCCGCAGGCGGTGGCCCATTGGAACGCCTTCTATCAAGAGTTGACGCAAAAGTACGGCTTCGCGTCCAAGGCGGCGCTGGTCGGTCTGAGCCGTGGCGGGCTGTACGTTTACAACTGGGCGGCGGCCAACCCCGACAAGACCGCCTGCATTTACGCCGATGCGGCGGTTTGCGATTTCAAGAGCTGGCCCGGCGGCAAGGGAAAGGGCAAGGGAAGCCCGCGAGACTGGAAGCTGGTGCTCGAGCGTTACGGTTTCAAGGACGAGGCCGAGGCGCTGGCGTACAAGCAGAACCCGATCGACAAGCTCGAAGCGTTGGCCCAGGCGCGCGTGCCGCTGCTGCACGTCTACGGCGACGCCGACGACGTCGTGCCGTGGGACGAGAACACCGGCGTCGTCGCCGAACGTTATCAGAAGCTGGGGGGCGATATCACGCTGATCGGCAAGCCGGGCGTGGCCCACCATCCGCACGGCCTGGAAGACTCGACGCCGATTGTCGACTTTCTCAGTTTCCACGCCGGCGCCGCGGCGGCCGGTTATCGCACGCTCAAGCTGGCAGGCTGGAACGTGGCCGTCAGCAAGCGGCTGTATGAGCAGGATGCGGCCCAGGCCGAGAATGCGATCAAGCTGTTGCGCGGCCAATTGGAAGAAATTGCTCGGGTCGTACCTGCGGCGCCTTTGCCGCAACTCCGCGCCGTAGGCATCTGGCTTTCGCCAACGCCGGCTGACGAATCCCCGAGAGGCGCTATCACCCGAGCGCCGACTGGCTCGGCGAGCATGGTCGCAATCCGGCGATGGCCAAGAACATCGAGTTCACGAACGTCGCGATCTTCCCGCAGGAGATCGAGCGCATGCCGATGATGGCCCTGCACGAGCTGGCCCACGCCTACCACGACCGCGTGCTGGGCTTTGAAAACGCGGAGATCGAAGCGGTCTATCGCCGGGCCGTCGAGAGCAAATCGTACGAAGCGATCAAGCGTTCCAACGGCAACACTGAGCGGGCCTACGCTCTGACGAACGCCAAAGAGTACTTTGCCGAAACGAGCGAAGCGTTCTTCGGCCGCAACGACTTTTTCCCCTTTACGCGAGACGAGCTCCGGCGCCACGATCCCGAGATGTACCGGCTGTTAGAGCGGATTTGGGGCAAGTAGGGTGGGCATTGCCCACCGCGGCAAAAGATTCGTCGTCGGCGTTCATCGAATGCATGGTCTATTGGCAGAGGCCGTGGCTTTCACGGCGAGCAGAGTTTTAACCAATAAGACGAGATTAGAAGTAACGTCGGAGCGATGCGAGACTTATGCTGACATCAAGAGACCCCATCCGCCTTGCGCGGATCGGTGAACAAGATGGCGAACTAGATATCCGACGCTTGTAGACCAGAGGTAAAGGCCCCATCCAGCTCGTCTGGATGGTGAATAAGATGACCGTGCGGCCTAGGCCTATGTGACGCTGCGATCTCCTTCACCATCGAGACGAGCTCGATGGGGTCGTAGACGCGCCAGATCGAAACACAACTTCGATCTGACGAATGAGTTTAGGCTTAATGTCGCGACATTCAAGGCAAGCTCGATGGGATCGGCGCAAACGCCGTTTCAACGCAAAACATCATTCTGACAAACCAACTACGGGCATAATCTGAAAGCAATTGGACATCAACATGACAAACCGTTCGCTCTGCGCAAGCTTGGTTCTTTCGTCGCTCTTGCTTGGCATTGCGAACGGAAAAAGCTTCGGCGAGGTCGTTTCGTTCGAGGTGAAAAGCCGGCAGCCGTATGCCGAAGGTCGCCAGTTCGGCGAGCGAGGCGCAGTACCAGCGCTGGCGGGGCACAGTGCATTTCTCCGTCGATCCGGCGGCCGAGGCCAACGCGCAGGTCGTCGACCTGAAGCTGGCGCCGCGGAACGCAAAAGGACGCGTGGAGTTCTCGGCCGATCTGGAGATCCTGGCGCCGGCGGACCTGGCCAAGTCGAATGGCGCCGTGTTCTACGAAGTCAACAACCGCGGCAATCCGATCTGCCTGGGGCAACTCAACGGCGGCGGAGATGACTTTCTGTTCCGGCAAGGTTTTATGGTTGCCTGGAGCGGTTGGATCGCCGAGACGCTCCCCGGCGGCAATCGGCTGCGGCTGACGACGCCGGTGGCGACCGACGAAGGGCGGCCGATTCGCGGCGTGGTGCGCAGCCGAGATGGCGCCGAACAGCCCGGCGGAGCGTTTGCCCATTGCCCAATGGGCCAATCAAGGCAGTTATCCGCCCACCGAGCGCGGCGCCGCCGACGCGACGTTGACCTGGCGCCTGCGCGAAAAGGACCGCGCGCGTTGCTATCCCTCGTTCGCAATGGCGGTTCGAGCAGCGTTCGGTCGACGACGAAGGCAATCATGGCCAATTGCCGCTCGTCGAACTCGCGCTGTCGGGCGGCTTTCAGCCGGGCTACATCTACGAACTGATCTACGAGACGGAAGGCCCGCTGGTCCAAGGGCTCGGCCTGGCCGGCATTCGCGATCTCATCTCGTGCCTCAAATACGATCGCAGCGAGCGGAACCAGTGGCGGCTGGCGGATGGCTCGCCGGCGGCGAAAACGGCGTATGGCTTTGGCGTTTCGCAAAGCGGCCGTTGCCTGCGGATGTTCTTGTACGACGGCTTCAACGCCGACGAGCAGGGCCGCCAGGTCTTCGACGGGCTGATTCCGCACGTCGCCGGCGCAGGCCTGGGTTTCTTCAACCATCGCTTCGCTTCGCCCACCCGGCACAACGCCCAGCACGATAACCACCTTTACCCGGCCGACGTGTTTCCGTTCACCTATGGCGACGCGAAAGACCCGTTCACCGGCCGCACCGACGGCATTTTACGCCGCGCCGGGCCAGCGGAACCGTGCCCAAGGTGATGCACACGCAGTCTTCGTCCGAATACTGGCATCGCAGCGGCTCGCTAGTGCACACCGATCCTCTTGGCCAACACGACGCCGAGTTGCCGCCGGAAGTTCGCATTTACACGTTCGGCGGCTGCCAGCACGGCCCCGGCAACGGCGAGCCGGGCCAGCGCACCAGCGGGCAGCTTCCGGCAAGCCCGGCAGATTACCGGCCCTTTTTGCGAGGGCTGCTGGTGGCCCTGGACGCGTGGGTCCGCGAAGGCCGCGAGCCGCCCGCCAGCGCCTACCCGAAATTGTCTGACGGCACGCTGGCGCCTTGGCAGGAAGACCAGAGCGGTTGGCTGGCGTTGCCGGGCGTGCGCTATCCGCAGATCATCCAGCAGCCGGAGTTGTTAGATCGGGGGCCCGAGTTTTTCACGTTGCGGCGGACCTCCATCGAACCGCCCGCCCGCCAAGGAAAGAACTATGTCGTCCGCGTGCCGGCTTACGGCTCGGACGACAACGAGCGCGGCACGCTGCTGCTGCCGGCCGTTTCCGTGCCGGTGGCAACCTATACAAGCTGGAACCTCCGCCATCGTTCGATCGGCGCCGAGACCGAGCTGCTTTCGCTCAACGGCGGATACATTCCATTTGCCAAGACGGTCGACGAGCGCGTTGCCAACGGCGACCCGCGCCCGGCGCTGTTCGAGCGCTACCGCGACTTCGACGACTACCGCCGGCAATTCATGGCCGCCGCCCGGCGACCTGGTGGCCGAGCACTATCTGCTGGAAGAAGAGTTGCCGCGTTTGGAAGCGGCAGTTGAGAAGAAGCGGCCGCTGTTTGAGTGATGCGTTTGCGGAATCGATTCAGTCGCTGCCCGTCCCGGTCCGATAAGGGGTGACGAGATTTCCGATTCTGCCAGAAATCCGGGCTATTCCGGTTGACGGCGGCGATTACGCAACCTGGAACAAACAGGCGAGCCGAGGCGGTTTGGTCTGCCACGCTAACAAGTCCGACTGGACTTGATGGAATGGCTGAAACCGGGTACACATCGGCCGTTTGTCGCCACACTCGCCCCTGACCACGGATGGTTAAAGAACCATGGGAAACCGGAAAATCGTTTCCTTGGAAGAGTTGGCTGCGACGCTCAAGAGGAAACGGCAGGATCGACAGCGCATCGTGCATTGCCACGGCGTGTTCGACTTGCTGCACGTCGGGCATCTGCGGCACTTCGAGCAAGCGCGCAAGCTGGGCGATCTGCTGGTCGTTACGTTGACCCCGGATCACTTTGTCAATAAGGGAGTCGGCCGTCCCGCGTTCGGCGAATCGCTCCGCGCAGAGTTCATTGCGGCTCTGGAGTGTGTCGACTACGTGTCGATCAATCGCTGGCCAACGGCCGTCGATACAATCCGCATGCTCCGCCCGCACGTGTTCGCCAAAGGGAGCGAATTCCGGGGGCTCAATGACACGATCGGTCATGTCTCCCAGGAAGAGGCCGCGATCCGCTCGGTCGGCGGCGAGATGGCGTTTACCGAGGACCTGACCTTCAGTTCCTCGGCTTTGATCAACAACTACCTGTCGCAATTTCCCGACCCGGTGCGTCAGTACCTGGACGACTTTGCCCGCCGCTACACCGCGGAAGAGGTGCTGCGTCCCTTGCGCGAGGCGAGCGGACTGCGCGTGCTCACGATTGGCGAGACAATCATCGACGAGTACGCGTACTGCGAAGCGATGGGCAAATCAGGCAAGGAGCCGGTGCTTGCCACGCGATATGTCGAGACAGAGCGGCACGGCGGCGGCGTGCTGGCATGCGCCAACCATCTGGCAGGTTTCTGCGACAGCGTCGACGTACTGACGTTTTTGGGAGAAGGCGGAGACGAAGAGGCATTCGTGCGCGATGCCTGTCGAGCAAACGTTACGCCGTTGTTCGTCTATAAGGAAGGCTCGCCGACGATCGTCAAAAAGCGGTACGTCGAAAAGTATCTCGGGCAGAAACTGTTCGAGATCTATTCGATGAACGACGTCCCGTTCAGCGAACAGGCCGACCGCGAATTCTGCGCAGTGCTGCACGAGATCCTGCCGCGTTACGATATGGTCGTCGTCGCCGACTACGGCCATGGACTGCTCGAGCGCCAGGCGATCGAACTGCTTGCCCGCGAAGCGCCGCTGTTGTGCGTCAATACGCAGTCGAATGCGGGCAACCACGGCTTCAATATGATCTCGAAATACCCGCGGGCCGACTACGTCTGCCTGGCCGAGCGCGAAGTTGCACTGGAAACGCGAAACCAGCGGCTCTTGCCCCAGGAGATGGTCCGCCACGTTGCTGGGCGTCTCAAGTGCGACCGGGTGATGATGACTCGCGGAAAGTACGGTTCGCTGTTTTATACGGGCCCGGACCAGTTCGACCACGTGCCGGCTTTCGCGACCCGGGTGGTCGATCGCGTCGGCGCGGGCGACGCCGTGCTCTCGCTGACTTCGCTGTGCGTGGCGATGGGCGCGGCGCCGGAAATCACGGCTTTTGTGGGCAATGTCGTCGGGGCCGAGGCCGTGATGATCATGGGCAACGAGCGGGCCATCGAACGCATTCCGCTCTACCGCCATATCGAATGCCTGCTCAAGACGCATGACGTCCCAACGACGAAAACGATCAAACTGGCCGGCTGACGGCTGGTTTCTCTGCCATTCAAAACGCTTCATGCCAAGGAAGGGAAGTTGATGGAACGAACGTGGACGGTCTTGGTGACGGGCGGAGCAGGGTATGTCGGTTCCGTGCTCACGCCCAAGCTGCTGGCCGCGGGGCACCGGGTCCGCGTGCTCGATGAATATTATTTCGGCGCACAAGCTCTCGATGGCGTGCGGGGGCATGCCCGACTGAGCGAAGTCCATGCAGACTTGCGGGACCGGGCGGCGGTCGATGCGGCGCTTGAAGGCTGCGACGCCGTGATTCACCTGGCCTGCGTCTCCAACGATCCAAGCTTCGAGCTCGATCCGACTCTGGGCCGCTCAATCAACTACGATGCCTTCCTGCCTCTGGTGCAGAGCGCCAAGCGGCGCGGCGTGCGGCGATTCATTTACGCCTCGTCGTCCAGCGTGTACGGCATCAAAGAAGAAGAGAACGTTACCGAAGATCTGCCGCTGCAGCCGTTGACGGATTACTCCAAGTACAAAGCCCTCTGCGAGGATGAGCTGCTCGCCGAGCGCGAACCGGGTTTCGCGACGCTGATCCTCCGGCCGGCCACGGTCTGCGGCTACTCGCCGCGACTGCGGCTGGATTTGTCCGTGAACATTCTGACGAACCTCGCCAATCACAAGCGAGAGATCACCGTCTTCGGCGGCTCGCAGCGGCGGCCGAACCTGCATATCGAGGACATGGCCGATCTGTATCTGGCGGCTTTGCAATGGCCCGACGATAAAATCGACGGGAAGATTTACAACGCCGGCTGGCAAAACCTGTCGATAAGCGAAATTGCCGAGCTGGTGCGACGTGAAGTGGGCGAAGACGTTCGCATCGTTACTTCGCCGACCGACGATTTGCGTTCGTACCACATTTCGTCCGAGAAGATCAAGCGAGAGCTCGGCTGGGTTCCGCAACGGACCGTGCGCGACGCCGTGGGCGACCTGTTGGCCGCGTTCCGAGCCGGCAAAGCGCCGAACTCGTTGACGGACTCGCGGTATTTCAACATTAAGACGATGCAGGAGCGCCTGCGCGGCCAGCGCCGAAACGTCGCATAGATGCGGCTGTGGGGCTCTTGCTGGGGGGAAACCACGATGAGCCGTACCGCCGATCTCTCCGTGATTATGCCGACGTACAACCACGCGCAGTACTTGCCGCGTGCGCTCGACGCTCTGCTGAGTCAGTCGGTGCGTCCCAAAGAGTTGCTCGTCGTCAACGACGCCTCGCCTGACGAAACTCGCAGCATCCTAGAGCAATATGGCAAAAACCATTCGGTAATCAAGGTCATCCACAACGACAGCAACCTTGGCGTTAACAAGGGGGTTTGCGTCGGATTCGCTCAGGCGACTGGGAAATATGTGTACGTCTGTGCCTCAGACGACTACGTTCTGCCAGGATTCATTGAGAAGCTCACGGGCGAATTAGATCGGCATCCGGAAGCCGGGCTTTGCAGCTCGTACTTCTCCATCGTCAACGAAGAATCCGGGGAGATTCACCCGAACCCGAGCGGCTGGTGCGACTCGCCCCGCTATTTTTCGCCGGGAGAAGTCGAATCGCGCATTGGCCATTCCAGCATTCCTGGTCACGCGTCGATTCTCAAACGCTCGTCATTTGACGCGGCCGGCGGGTTCCTGACGGATCTCGAGTGGCACTCGGATTGGTTTCTGAACTACGTGGTGGCGTTTCGCGACGGAATCTGTCACGTGCCGGAAATGCTGTCGTTGCTTACCGAAGTCCCGAGCTCCTATGCCACGCGGGGTAGCCAGTCTGACCGGCAGCTTGCAGTGATCAACGCCATCATCGACCGACTTGCGTCTGCAGAATACGCGGATGTGGCGCCCGCGTTCCAGCGTAGCGGCGCGCTCAGCGTTCTGGGATTGCCGGTATTGGTTGCGGCGGCGGCCCGGCCTGATGCGTGGAGCAGGTCCACGCTGAGCCTGCTCAATAGCTTTAGTGCGGAACAATACGAGGCGTTGCTCGAGCATCCGGATGCCGCCGTTCGCGACCTGGCAGGTTTCTTTCTAGGCGCCTACTGGCAGGAATCCAAGCAGGTGCGCGAGCAGCAGGCGGCGTCTGAAACGCTGCTGGCTGAGGCTAAACAAGAAGCAAGCTCTTTCCGCGAGCGCACAGAGCAGTTGGAGCAAGACCTGGCCAAGACCGAACAGAAGCTCTCGCAAATGCGGCAGTCGCTTTCCTTGGCGGACCTGGAAGTGGCCCGAATGAACCAGACGCTTGCCGAACGCGACCTCCGTATGCGATACCTGGAAAGCGTGGTAGAACACCATGCTGACGTGATCCACCGCATGGAGTCGTCCTACTTCTGGAAATCTCGCAAAGCGCTGGCTCGCTGCAAGCATGCCGTGCTTGCTCCGCTGAACCATCGGCCCCGGTTGGCGTCTTGACTCCTTTTCCCGGAGCTACTGCCGCCTCAGGCCGCCAAATCCACTAGGCTCCTTACCGCAAGGTCTTGGACAAGTTGCAATCAATGTCCATAGAATTGCCGGCCGTGAAGCTGTCGACCATTGGCGAGATAATCAGAGCGACTGCACCTTAACTCATGTTCCGAGCAAGCACATTTCGAGACAGGTTCCGTCTCAGAGCGTTTAGACATTTGTTCTTAATACCAACCTTCAGCGTGGCATGAACTGAAGGCGGTGTGGCGGAATCCCGCGAGTCTCACGTCCGCCTCCCCTTCGCGGTAACGGTATATGTCTGTCTGCAAAATGACGCCGAGTTGTCACCGCAGGCTGGTGTCGATTGGCTAACGGCCACGCACTTCTTGCACCAAACGCGTTCACGACGCCCCGCATCAGTGAGTTTCGCGCAGCGCTTCCTGATATCATACGGACTTGGAATTCGGCAATGGCTGGGCTCCAGAGCTGACGATTCGCCAAACCCGCATCGTCCTCTAATGCGTTTGAAATCGCTATTGCCCAAGTACAGTGAATCACCCAGCGTGGCGAAATCGTGCCGTTGCGTGGTCCAATTGCTCGCACGCCAATGGCTCGTCCCATGGCATGTCGTCTTTACAGGAAATAAAGATCGACCCCTCCCGGTAGTTCAGTGGCATCGCAGCGAAATCTTCGACTCGACGCCAACCGGTTTTCTGCGAGAACATGCCCACATCGCAGCTGAGGAAATGGTCGAACACCGCGCGCGCGTTCGCCGGACTGCCAATCTCCGCCACGCAATCGGTGTTCAGCCAGTCGTTCCTTGTCGTGCCGAGCAGGATTTCCGCTTCGTGCCCCTCGACATCGAGCTTCGCTAGGTCGGCCCACTCTAACAACGGTCGAATTGCTTCGACGCGAACAGGAAAGCGTTCCAATTCTCCGTACGGTGACGACTTTGATCCCGCGAGGTGGCTGCTAGTGGTGTTACCGAGCACGCGGACAAACTCCAGCGTACCGGCTTGGCGTGATATGGCCGCGTTAAAGACTGAAACTCGCTCGCAATCGTTGAGGGCCAGGTTGTGCTCGAGCAAGCGGAAATGGGAAGGATCAGGTTCGTACGAACGCACGTCGAATCCGCAGCGGCTCAAGACAATTGCATGTAAGCCGATGTTGGCTCCTCCGTCAAGCACTCGTCGGTAGCGACGTCGGTTACGCCAATAGAAACTGAATAGGATCAGCTCGTCGAGGTTGAATAAGCAGAGCGAATCGACGTTTCCCATAGTCTCGTAGGGAAAAGTGAACTCGCCGAATGGACCGAACCCCTGAGGTAAAGCGTCCGCATGGAAGAGTTCCTCGATTTCTCGTCTCGCTACCTGCGTCAACAGAGCGTAAAGCTCAGAATTCGAGCCGTGCAGGTCGCGAACCGTCGGCAGGGCACTCAAGAGGCCGTCGAGAATGGGGCTGTTTCGCATGGTAGACCGTCCTTGACAAAAAAACTGTCTTTATTCGTATTGTTCTGACCTTCGGCAATTCTTGACAACTGATCGATCTACCAGTGCGCAACACGTTGCCGCGCCCCCCTTACGCCGCGTGGCGGTATTCCAGCGGCTGGGCTCCGATCGCCTGCCAGTTCGACTGGACCCAGTTCACCGCTTCTTGCAGCCCTTGGTCCAAATCAATCGTCGGCCGCCAACCCAGTTCCTCTCGCGCTCGCGACGAATCAATCACGTAGGCGGCATCCTGCCCGAGGCGCTCGCCGACGCTGACGGTCGAAGCCGCGAAGTCCCGGCCCAACAGCTTGCAGATCCGCTCGACGACGTCGCGGACGGCGTAACCTTGGTCCGGCGAGAGATGGTACATCCGCCCCGGGCGGCCATGCTCCATTGCCAGCAGTTCGCCGCGAGAAACGTCGCGAATGTGAATGTACGATTTGACCGCCGTTCCGCCGCCGTGCAGCGAGATCGGTTGATGGTTCAGCAGGTAGATCGCTGAACGCGGAATGATCTTCCAAAGCTGCTGATGGGCGCCGTAGACGTTGGTCGCGCGAATGGTAATCAGCGGAAAGCCAAAGTTCTTGACCAGGGTCGACAGAAACATATCCGCCGCGGCCTTCGACGCCGCATACGGCGTGCTCGGGTTGACGGGCGTATCCTCCGTCACCCGGCCGACGCACGTGCCGTATACCTCGGGCGACGAGATGTGGACGCATTTTTTCAAATAGGCTCGGTCCTTGAGCGGATTCAGCAGCCGGGCCAACGCCACCACGTTGGTCTGAAACCAATGCTCCGGATGTTGCCAGCTCGGCGCCACTTCGCTCTGTGCGGCGAAGTTGACCACCGCCTGCGGCTCGAAGCGGTCAAGCACCGCCAGGATCTCGTCTGAATGGCGGTTAAGATCAAGCTGGTGAAACGTGAACCGGTCGGTTCCCCAGCGTCGGTAGGGCAGGAACAAGCGGCTCTTCTCCGGCGAGCGGCTGATGCCGATCACGTGCGTGTCCGGATCTTCCAGCAGCAGATCGATGAAGTCGCCGCCCGAAAATGAATTGCTGCCGATGACCGCTACTTTTCTCGTCATAAATTCCTGACCGCTTCCTGCTTGCTGAGATGAATGCACTCGACTCGTCAACGCGTCAGAACGGGCCCGTGAAGCTCGGATCCGGCACGTCGAGATGGCTCGCCGTGGCCAGCGCCGGCCGGAACTTGCGCGCCTGCACCATCTCGCAAGCGGCGGCGGCGATGTCGGCGGCCGTCGGATAAAACTGCGCGGCCAGGGCCGGGCTCGTCGGCGTCGGGCACTCGGGGAGCGCGATCCGTCGCGGCCGGCACCTCAACTCGCCGCCCAACTCCTCCGCCACGCGGGCTACGATCTCTGCGGCAAAGCCGCCGTGTTTCCAACTCGTGTCCGCCACAATCAAGCGACCGGTGCGCCGCACCGAGTCGAGGATGGTTTCCTCGTCGAAGGGGCGCAGGCAGCGCGGATCGATGACTTCCGCATCGATCCCTTCATCGGCCAAGGCCTGCGCGGCCCGATGCGCTTCCAAGGCCATGTGCGAGATGGCCACGATCGTTATGTCGCTGCCTTGCCGGAGGATCCGCGCTTTGCCTAGCGGCACGCGGTACATGCCTTCGGGCACGGGGCCGCTGATATTGTGCAGCCAGCGGTGCTCGATGAAGATCACCGGATTATCATCTTCGACGGCGGAGATCAGCAGTCCCTTAGCGTCGTGCGGCGTGCTGGGCAAAATGACGCGCAAGCCCGGCACATGCGCGAACCATGCGTGCAGGCTCTGCGAATGCTGCGGCCCTTGGCCCCAGCCGCGACCGACCAGCAAGCGGATGACCAGCGGCGCCGACTTCCGACCGCCGAACATGAACCGCCACTTGGCCGCCTGATTGACGATCTGCTCCATCGCCAGCAGCGCGAAAATCAATCCGCTGGTGCACCATGATTGGCCGCATGCCGGACAGGGCCGAGCCGAGCGCCACGCCCGTCATGCCGTTCTCGGCGCAGGGCATATCCATCACGCGCTCGCTGCCGAACTTTTTCTCCAGGCCCAACGTCGTGCCGAACACGCCTTTCGGATCGGTGACGCCCAATCCTATGACGTACACGGACGGATCCGCGGACATGCAAAGCTCGGTGGCTTCGTGGATCGCCTGAAAGTACTTCAGTTCGCGAGACATTCGGTAACGGCTCTCCTCAAGGTGATTTCAAGCGGCGTACGGGAGACGCCGCAGCGATGCGGCTTTATTGTCGGCGTAAACGGACGGCAGCATGGCATCGGCGTGGGGAAAGGCGCTTTCCTTGGCAAACCGCAGCGCCGCGGCAAACTCGGCCTGAATTTCGTCTGTCCAGCCTTCAACTTCCGCTGCGTTGAGCGATCCGTCTTCCAGCCCTTGCGCCTGCAATCGCTCGAGAGGGCAGTGTTTTCGCCAATCCAGGAATTCTTGTTCCGTGCGGTAGCCCAGGCTGTTGTCGTAGTTGGGGCCGCAATGCTCGCGCCAACGATACGTGTGTAACTCCAACAAGGCCGGGCCGCCGCCAGCGCGGATGCGGCCCAAGGCTTCTCCGGCCAGGCCGTGTACTTCAGCGACGTCGTTGCCGTCGCCTTCCAGCCCTGGGACGCCAGTGAGCCTGAGCCAGGCGGTGAACCCTTCGCCCTTGGGACTGCCGGACGGCAAGCGGCGAGTAGACGGAATAAAGATTGTTCTCGCAGACAAACAGGACCGGCAGCCGCTTCAAAGCCGCAAAGTCGAGCGCCTCGTGAAACGCGCCCTCTTCGGTCGCGCCTTCCCCGAAGAAGGCGACCACGACCCGGCGCTCGCGTCGCATGTGTACGCCGAAGGCAACGCCTACTGCGATGGGGATTGTGCTGCCGACGATCGGCGCCGCCCCCAGAAAACCGGCTTCCAAGTCGATCAAGTGCATCGAGCCGCCCATGCCGCTGGCGCAACCCGTAGCCTTGCCGTGCATCTCCGCCAGCATGGCGCGTAGATCGCCCCCTTTGGCCAGATAGTGGCCGTGAGCCCGATGAGTGCTCAACGCCTGGTCGTCGCGGTCCAGCCGCTCGCAAACCGCCGCGGCAACCGCTTCCTGGCCGATGCACAGGTGTACCGGACAGCGCATCTGCTGTTCGGCATAGTGCGCGGCGATGCCTTCTTCAATCAGCCGGATGCGCAACATCGACCGGTAAAGCCGGCGAGTCAGTTCTTTCTGCACGGGACTTCCATCAAGCGGTGCGGATGGGCGTTTCTTGCACGCAGGGCAGCGGACTGTACCCCGCGCCGCGAAGGCATGTCAACGTCAGTGCCCGTGCGAGTGACGCCGCCAGGGGGCCCTGCCTGCTATTCACGCTTCACTCCGCCTCGCGGACGCGCGCATGAACCCTCGGCGGCGGTTGCGAACCATCTGCCTTGCGAGGCGGAACAATAGGGGGCGTCGGCAGCCAGGGGATCAGCCGGGACGTCTCGTTGGTGGCCGGAACCAGCGTTTCGCTGACGGGCACAAGCATGCGGACCAGGTCCACGACCGGTTGCGGGCGATCGGGCAGTTTGGCCAACAGGGAGCCGTTGCTGTCAGCCAGCAACACGCCAGTAGTCTGACCTTCGCAATCGCCCGCCACCAGCAGCCCCTCGCTGTTGATAGCGAACTGCAGAGCCAACTGCTGGTACAGTTCCGAGCCGCGCGCTGTCCGGCTCGACACGTTTCTCATCAAAGTGCAATCCAGGGATTCGATGGCGGCGCGCAACAGCGAATGGCCGATCACGCCCGGGCCGGCCTTCAGGCTGCCATAGGCTTCAATAAGCTGGCTGTGATGCAGTCGCACTCCCGTCAGCTCGACGTCCGCCATGCCGTCAAGCACGTGGGGAAAGCGGCCGGAAACGAGGCTGCGGAGATCGATTTGCTGGAAGCGGCCTGCTAGCTCGGCCTCCCAACCTGCTTGCGCATCGTCCGCCCAAAGATTGCCGGTAAAGGTCGCCCTGCCGCCCAGAGTCGCTTCCAGGTCGTACAGCGGCGCGAACAACGAGCATGGCAGGGCCGCGCCGCCCGTGCCGAGCATCAGCTTTGTTGAAGGCGCCTGGCCCCGCTGGTTTCGCACTACGCGGATCAGCGCCGGCTCAGACATTTCCATGCCGGCCACGCGGAACCGCAGCTCCGCCGCCTCGCCGCTTTCGTCGGGTTCGATGCGCCCGTCCAGCACCTCATAGGTCTGCTCGCCGCGGCTCGACTGCATGGTCAAGCTGCACGGCAACAGCAGCACATTCTCGCGGTTGACCAACTCCCGACGCAGGCGACGGCCGAGCAGATCCCAAAGCTGCCGCGCTCGATCAGCCAGCAGCACGGGCTGTTCGGCTGCTAGCACCAGCGCATCGTCGTTACGGCTGATCTCCAGCACCCGGCAATGAAACAGCGGCTCTCCCGTCTCGGGATCAGCCAGCTCAAGCCCTTCGAACAGGCACATGCCGGGCTGGGGGTACGAAACGGACTTCAGCCGGGCGATCAGGCCGAGTTGTTCGCCCAGGCCGCGCTCGCACTGCCGCACGTGAGACGGCAATTTGCGAGAGACGCTCCAGCCGAACATGACGGCCGTCGGCAGCAAACAGAACAGACAAAAGCCTGCCTGGCAGAGACGGCGTCGAGCGGACTGGTGCAGATGAAACATTGAATGGCATCCGTGCCACAAATTGTGAGGCGGCTAGCGATTCCTAATCGCTCAAGCGTGCTTTCCGACCTCCGAATTCCGAGTCTCGCGCTGGCTATCGCTCGCGGGCCATCTCCTGGAACAGCTTCCAGCGAGCCTGCATTTCCACCAGGCTATCGCCCCCGAACTTGTCGATCAGGGCCGCGGCAATCTCAAACGCCACGACGTTCTCCAGGATCACGCCGGCCGCCGGGACGGCGCACACGTCGCTTCGCTCGTAGGCGGCCGCTTCCGTTTCTTTGGTTTGCAGGTTGATGGAATCGAGCGGCTTTCGCAGCGTGCTGATCGGCTTCTTGGCGGCGCGAATAACCAGCGGCTGACCGTTGGTCATGCCGGCTTCCAAGCCGCCTGCATTGTTGGTCGGACGCACGTAACCGAGCGAAGGCGAGTCTCTCTGCGCTTCGTCATAGTGGATCGGATCGTGCACCTGCGAACCGCGGCGCCGTGCGGCCTCGAACCCCAAGCCGATTTCCACTCCCTTGATGGCCTGCACCGCCATCACGGCCTGAGCGAGGCGGCCGTCGAGCTTGCGGTCCCACTGCGCGTGCGTTCCCAGGCCGAACGGCAAACCTTCCACGCGGACTTCCAGCACGCCGCCCAGCGTGTCGCCGTCTTTACCGCACTCGTCAATCAGCTTTTTGACTTCGGCGTCGCTCTGCGGATCGAGCGAGTAAATCTCGCTGGCATCGCGCAGTGCGCGATGTTCCGCCAGCGTGCCGGGCGGCGGCTCAATCTTGATCCCGCCCAACTCGACGGTGTAGCCCAAGGCCGAGATGCCGAACTCGCTCAAGAGCTGCTTGGCCAAGGCGCCGGCCGCCACGCGGACGGCCGTCTCTCGGGCGCTGGCCCGTTCCAGCACGCCCCGGATCGATCCCAGGTATTTGACGGCGCCGGTCAGGTCGCCGTGGCCGGGGCGCGGCCGCTCCAAGTCGCCAAGCCGTTCGAGCTTGTAATCTTTATTGACGACTTCCAGGCCGATCGGGCTGCCGAGAGTAATGTCCTGCCAGACGCCGCTTTTGATTTCGACCCGGTCGGTCTCAATTCGCTGGCGGCCGCCGCGGCCGTATCCGCCTTGTCGCCGCCGCAATTCGGCGTCGATCGACTCGGTTTCAATTTTCACTCCCGCCGGAAACCCATCAATGATGGCCCACAGCGCCTTGCCGTGAGATTCGCCGGCGGTCCAATAGCGCAACATCTTATAGTAACTCAGGATAGATAATTGGCCGGCGACCTGGATTGCCGCTTAAACTTAAATTTTACCTAGCCCGCCAGTTTGACGATAGGGCGGTTCTGGCGCGTGTAGTGTAGTAGCCTGTAGCGGAACTCGTGAGAGTTCCGTGCATCTCGCGGGACGAAACGTGCCAAGGCGGTCGCAGGACGCCAACGCCGCTCATCGGAATCTTCACAGATTCCGCTACGCGTGCGCGACTCTCTGGCATCTCGGGGCTTGTTTTCCCCTGGACAGAATTGAGACCAGCGGGCGAGAATGGCGGCCATGTCCGAAGAAGATTTCGATCTCGATTCGCTGGCCGCCTACCTGCACCTGAGCGTTGCTCAGGTCGCCCGGCTGGCGGAACGCGACAAGTTGCCGGGGAGGCGCATCGCCGGTCAGTGGCGGTTTTCCCAGGCGGAAATCCACCATTGGCTGGAGGACCGCATCGGCCTCTCCGCCGAAGACGAGTTGGTCCGCGTCGAAAACGTGCTGCAGGCTTCCGCCGGTCCCGACGCCGGCGAGCAAGTTTCGATCGCTGCCATGCTGCCGCTCGAGGCGATCGAAATCCCTCTGGCCGCACGGACGCGCAACTCGGTGATCAATAAGATGGTCGAGACGGCGGCCCGGACCGGCTGGCTGTGGGATCCGCCCAAGATGGCCGAGGCGGTCAGCAATCGCGAGGACATGCATCCGACCGCCTTGGAGAACGGCGTGGCCTTGATGCACCCACGGCGACCGATGCCGAGCATTCTGGGGCAAGACTTTCTGGCTTTAGGCCGCACGGACAAGGGGATCCCGTTCGGCGGCAGCCGCGGCACGTTGACCGATCTGTTTTTCTTGATCTGCTCGACCGACGATCGCGGCCACTTGCAAACGCTCGCCCGGCTGAGCCGCTTGATCGCCGCCCCCGATTTTCTGGACTCGCTACGCGCCGCCCCCGACGCTCGCTCGGCGCACGAGGTCATCGAACATGCCGAAATGGCGCTGGTCACGTGATGGGCGAGTCAGAAGTCGGAAGACGGAATTCGGCGGCGTCGGATTCCGGCCCCCCTTGGGAGAATTCCGACTCATGCGCTTTCGAATCCGTCCTGGTGCTGTTCGTCGGCGCCTGCAATCACGACGAGTTTCGACATGCCTTAACGACGCTGGGCGGGCAGTGCCGGCTCGCGATGTGCGTCGATGTCGCAGCCGCTCTAGACTGGCTCCGAGAGCCTGAACAGCCGCCGGCGCTGATCGTCTTGGCGCAAGCCCGGCCGGGACAGATTGCCGCGGAAGACGTGGATCGCCTGCGAGCCGCGGCGCCGCTGGCGAGGTTCGCCGCGTTGCTCGGCAGTTGGTGCGAAGGCGAGACGCGCACCGGCAAGCCATGGCCCGGCGTAATTCGGGTCTACTGGCATCAGTGGACTCGGTTATTGCCCGAGATCGCCTCCTTGCAAGCCGGCCGCGCTTCTGCCTGGAGCCTGCCTGCCACGGCCAGCGACGAGGAGCGATTGCTCTGGAATGCTTTGCAAGACGAGCCGAAACAGCAAGGCCTGGCTGCGATTGTCAGCGATGACTTTGCCATGGCCCATTGTCTGATCGACGCTTGCCGCTTGCGAGGCATGGCCGCTGTTTGGTTCTCTCGCGAGCGCCTCGGCGCATTGCAGGGCGCTGATTTTCTGCTCTGGGATGTCGCCGCCGATGGCGAATCAACCGAGGAACTCGAGCGTGCCGCCATTGCATTTCCGCAATGCAGGATTTTCGTGCTGGCCAACTTTCCTCGCGGGGAAGACCAGCGGCGCTGGCAATCGGCCGGCGCTGAGGCGGTGCTGGCCAAACCGCTGCTGCTGGGCGATCTTTTTGCGCGTCTGGAGAAGGCGTCGCCGCAAGACGCGCCGGCTGCCCGGGGCCGTTGACGCCCGCTTCCCCCGCGATGCTTGCGTCGAGCGGGGCGTGTGGTACAACCCTGAGTGAGATTTTCGTCCTTTTTTCCAGAGAATCATGATGAGCGACGTACGCGATTTTGGCGCTGCCGGCGACGGCCGCACGGACGATACCGAGGCGATCGAACACGCTCTGAAGGAAGGCGATGGAACGCTCTATTTTCCTCCGGGAGATTACCTGCTGACCCGCACCGTAAAAGTCGAACTGGCGGAGACGGGCCGCTTCGGCATTCAAGGAGCGGCGGGCGCCGCCAAGATTCTGATGGCCGGCGCCGGCCCGGCGTTCCATGTGGTCGGCACGCACCTGAAATCGGCCGATCCCACGGGCTTCAAGCCCGAGATCTGGAGCCGTGAGCGGATGCCGACCGCGATGAATATCGAGATCGAAGGCCGGCATCGCCAGGCGAGCGGATTTCTGCTCGAAGGCACGATGCAGCCGACATTCGAAGGCGTGTTGCTCCGAGAACTGCACCACGGCATCCACGTCCTGGGCCGCGCGCGCAACGTGCTCGTTTCGCACTGTCACATTTACAACAATCGCGGCATCGGCGTGTTCTTCGACAAGCTGAATCTTCATCAGGCGATCATCGTCGGCTCGCACATCAGCTACTGCAAGCAAGGCGGCATCAAGATCGTCGGATCCGAGATCCGCAACCTGCAGATCACCGGCAACGACATCGAGTACAACTTCGATTTGGAAGCCGAAGTTTCCGCCGATATCTGGATCGACTCCAGCGCCGACGGCTCGAGCGTACGCGAGGGGACGATTGTCAGCAACACGATCCAGGCCAAGTACAGTCCCGGCGGGGCGAACGTGCGGATCGTCGGCTACAACGCCGAGCAGAATCACAAGGCCGGCATGTTCACCATCTCGGACAACCTGATCGGCAGCCAGGAGATCAACGTGCACCTGGTCGCCTGCCGCGGCGTGGTCGTCTCGGGCAACGTGATCTACAGCGGCCACCAGCGCAACCTGCAGCTCGACGGTTCGCGGAACATCGTGATCGGTCCCAACAGCTTCGACCACAACCCCGACTACGGCACGCGCGAGCTGTGCACCGGAGTTCGCCTGGCCGACAGTCGCGATTGCACGTTGACCGGCGCCATTCTGCACGACTGCCAGGCCGGGCAGCACACCGTGGCCAATGCCAAGCCGATCGAGCGTCAGGGCTTGCTGGAGATTGTACGTTGCGAGCGCATCAACATCAGCGGTTGCCAGGTGCTCGACGGCCAGCCGTACGGCATTTACGTGGAAGAGTCTAACCGAGTCAGCATTACCGGCACGAGCGTGTTGGAGACGCGGGACGAAGCCCGTGCTCGCGCCGCTCTTCGCTGGACGGGCGAAGGCCGGGGTAACTTGCTCGCCGCCAACACGCTGGCGCCCGGCATCGACGGCGCCGTCAGCATCGACGAAAAAGCCGGCGTCAAGCAAGGCGACAATCTGCTCGAGTAGGACCCGACAAGCGAAAAACGGCCGGTAGTAACGAGGCCTGAAACCGCAACAACGGCGCCGCCGACGCCAACATGGAAACGCCACGCCAGCGCCGCCGAATTTCCGGTTCTGAGTGGGCCGTGCTCGCCTTTACGCTGGGTTACATGGGCCTTTCGCTGCTTACGGCGATTTCGGGCAGAAATCAGGAGTTCCTATTCTATTTCGTCGTGATGTTGCTGTTGATCGCCGCGACGGTCGCATTGCACCTTCGAGTCGGCTTGCACCTGGGCGCCTTGTGGGGACTATCCGCTTGGGGCGCAGCCCACATGGCCGGCGGACTGGCGCCGATACCTGAATCGTGGCCGAGCGTCGGCGACTCGCACGTGCTCTACAACATGTGGCTGATTCCCGGTCTGCTGAAGTATGACCAGGTCGTGCATGCTTACGGCTTTGGGCTTGTGACCTGGATTTGCTGGCAAGGCCTGCAAGCGGCCTTTAGCGACCGGGGGCTCTCTGTCCAGCCGACCGTCGGCCTGCTGATTCTTTGCGCGGCGGCGAGCAACGGTTTTGGCGCGGCGAACGAAGTCGTCGAGTTCATCGCCACGCTCACGCTGCCAGGCACAAATGTCGGCGGCTATGCGAACACCGGTTGGGACCTCGTCGCCAATCTTGCGGGGACGCTGGTCGTAGCGACGCTGATCTATTTCCGCGGTAAGGGCTGAACAAGCGACATGCTATACGGGCGCTCGTCCGGCTCTAAGCTTCGTGCCTGCGCGACCGGACCTCGCAATTTCGCACTCGCGGCGAGACCACAGGCCATTGCCCAGGCGAACCAATATCTGTCGTCGCGTGTCCAGCCATCGGGCACAATGTCTGATCGTTCGAAGAGCGTGCGCGCGAGAAACGATTCATGGAGGCTGTCGTACTGATCGGACTGCAAGGGGCGGGGAAGTCGTCGTTTTACAAGGAACGCTTCTTTTCCTCGCACGTCTGCATCAGCCTCGACTTGCTGAAAACCCGACACCGGGAAAAACGGTTCCTCGAACTCTGCCTGGCGACCGGTCAGCGCTTCGTGGTCGATAACACGAACCCGACTCGCGCCGATCGCGCCAGCTATATCGAGCCTGTCAAATCGCATCGATTCGCCGTCGTTGGCTATTACTTTCAGTCGAAGGTCGAGGATTGCCTGCAGCGGAACGCCAGACGCTGCGATGCCGAGAGAGTGCCCGACGTGGCGATTTTGACGGCTGCGAAGAAACTTGAGGCGCCGTCGCTTGCCGAAGGTTTCGATCAGTTGTTCTACGTCCGTCTGGAGAGAGGACGGTTTGTCGTCGAGGACTGGCAAGATGAGATTTGACGAACTCGACCAGCGAATGCGAATCTTCGAGACCGCCGCAGATTACTGCGTGTTGCCTGGCATTTTCATGGTCGCTCGGCTCGACGGCCGCAGCTTCACTCGCCTGACTAAGGAGATCTGCCAGTTCGAGGCCCCGTTCGACGAGCGGATGCGGGATATGATGGCTGAAACGGCCGAAGCGTTGATGAACTGCGGCTTTCGAGTGCGCTACGCCTACACTGAGAGCGACGAGATCTCGTTGCTTTTCGACGAGAACGAGCAGCTCTTCGGCCGCAAAACTCGCAAGTACAATTCCACCCTGGCGGGCGAAGCGAGCGCAACGTTCTCGCTGCTGCTGGGCGAACGGGCGACATTCGACTGTCGCATCTCGCAATTGCCGAACGCCTCGCTGGTTGTCGACTACTTTCGTTGGCGCAGTGAGGACGCTGCCAGGAACGCCTTGAGCGCCCACTGTTATTGGGCGCTCCGCAAGTCGGGCCTTAACCAACAGCTTGCGACTCAGCGGCTCGTTGGACTTTCCGTCAGTCAGAAGAATGAGTTGCTCTTTGAACAGGGGATCAATTTCAATGAAGTCCCGTGCTGGCAGAAGCGGGGCGTCGGACTGTACTGGGAAAGCTACGAGAAGACTGCCCGGAACCCCGCGACAGGGAAAGAGACGCTGGCTTGGCGTCGTAGAATCAAGCGTGACTTTGAGTTGCCGATGAAAGACGATTACGGACGGTTTCTTCAACGGCTGTTTGAATACTCCGCTGGAGATGACCTGGACCGGCTGGCGGACGCTCATTGAAAGCAAAAGCAGGTTGATGCCGCACCTTCTCACGGCGGATCCAAGCTTTGGCAATGCCAATCGACTCGCGAGATTTCGAGACCACTACCGATGAACGAACCATGCGTTGTTTCCATTCGACAGGAATGCCCCAGCGATTTCGCCTCGGTCAGGGCCGTCACGGAAGCGGCCTTTTCATTATCTGCATGGGGCCATAACGGAGAGGCCGAACTCATCGAACGCCTCCGCGCGAATTGTCCAGAGCTCCTTTCGCTCGTGGCCGAATGCGAAGGCGAGATCGTCGGTCACGTGCTGTTTTCTCCCGTGGCGATCGAAGGATACGGTCCGCTCGGCAGCGGTATGGGACTGGGGCCCATCTCCGTGGCGCCCGAGTTGCAACGTCAGGGCGTCGGCTCTCGTCTCATTGAACACGGATTGTCGCTGTTGCGCCAGCGGGGCGTCCGTTTTGTTTGCGTTCTCGGCGAGCCGGCATTCTACGGCCGATTCGGCTTTCAGCCGGCCGCTGGGTTCGGCATCTATAGCGAATTCGGCGGCGACGTTGACGGCGCCTTTCAGATCATCTGGCTGCAAGACGCGCCCGCCCGGGCACAACCGGCGCTGGCAAAATATCGTCCCGAATTCTCAGCATTGCCGTCCGCCCCGAAATCAGACGATGCTTCTCAAGCGTAAACCGAGAATTCACGGAACGACGAACATCCGTTTTTCTCCGAACCGTGTTTTTCGCCCAGGTCGCCGGCGTTGACGAGCCTGTAATCGACGGATTTTCTTGCGTTCGGCCGAGAGTCGGATAGATTGATTGGATCAGAGACGCTCGACCATCGCTCGGCGCTGCGCCGGCAACACGTCAGGTCGGGTTGGTTCACGACATCGGGAGGGCGCGGCAACATGCCAACGGGAACAATCAAGAAAATTGTGATGGACAAGGGATTCGGCTTCATCGCCATGGACAACGGCAAGGACGTGTTTTTTCACCATTCGGTGGTTTCAGATCAGCAATTCGACAACCTGACCGAAGGCCAAAAGGTCGAATTCGAAATCCAGCAAGGCGGCGACGGCGGCAAGGGCCCCAGAGCTAGCGCCGTGACGCCGGTTTGAGAAGAGCGATTTGACGAGGGACCACGAGCTTACATCGAGCGGCTTGGTCCCGTCCAATCTTCTACCCGCACATCGGGAATTCGTTCAAAGTCAACCGAATTCCTGGTCAGGACCGTCAGCGTGCGCCCCAGGCCGATGGAAGCGGATCCGCTATCCGCTGCGCCGGACGCATCGTGCGTCGATTCCCGAAACTCTCTGCCGAGCGCAATACCTCTTCAAATTCGGGCCATTCATCCATGGAGCCGGCAACTTCTTCCAGCCATGCACGCGGCTCGCGCACCCTCGCGAGTTGCTGTTTCACACGGCCTGGACTTCCGATTCCAGGGCCGGCAATCGTTCTTCCGCGGTAGACATCTCTGCTTCCTCGCGAAAACCCGCCGGTCCGAGTGCCCAAGTGACAAGATCGGATGCCGCCGAGCGGCTGCGATAGCGCGGCCGGGAGTCAATGTCGCCGAGCAAAGCGAGCCAGCCTATTCCCCCGCGCGTCCGTCCTTTTGTTCTGTCCCGTCAGATGGATCGGAACCACCCCTCGTCAATTGTAACCTTTTCGACTACCTCAGTTAAGATTCCCAGCCTCAGCGCTTTCAGCATATCCGCAAGTTGTTCACCATCAATCAAGTCAAGTGGCGGCGCACCATCTCGCGTTGCCTCTCGAGTCGCATCTCTCGTGAATGTGCCCGTTGTTATTAAAAGTCCTTTATCCGCACGTCCCACCATTGCCCCCCGAAAATCACGCACATGCGACGAAGACACCTTTCATAGTATCTACACTCCAGCCCTTGTTGGAGCCATCGAATGATCCCCTTCGGTGGAGTTAGAAATGGTCAGCCTATCGCCAGTAGGCGGCATCTCTGCAGCCTAACGCGCGCCAAAAACTGATCGCCCGCGCTCCAAGCTGATCGTCGGAAGTCTCGATCCAGCAAGTGGTTACTCGTTTGTCACGCGTCTTTCGGCGTGATAGGTTGTTTGCATCTGCCGCTCATCGGCTCGGTGAGCCAATGCGTCGGCCGGGCTTTGGACGCGCCGCCCGGATCGGTTCAGAACGTGCATATCCCTAATCACTTCGCCCCGCGACTGCAGACCCGCCAGAGGACAAATGCGATGGTACCGCTGATCATCACGACGACGCCTCCGGCAATGTGCCACGCTCCGGCCGTGCCAAGCACGTAAAGCCAGCCGGCAAAGGCGATCAGGCTGGGCAGCGGATAAGCCCACATCCGAAACGGCAACGCCACGTCGGGCCGCGTGGTGCGGATCACGTGCAACGCGACGATCTGGGCGATGAACTGCACCAGAATCCGCACGGTGACGGCGGCGCTGATGACCTGCTCCAGCGAGAAGAAGCAGAAGGCCGCGGTCAGGCCGCCGATCAGCAACAGCGATGCAGCGGGATAATGATGGACCGGATGCAGCCAGGCGAAGGGGCGGAAGAAATCGCCTTGTCGAGCGGCCGCGTAGGGAATGCGCGAGTAGCCGAGCGTCATGGCGAACAGCCCGGCCAGGGCCGTCCAGAGAATCAGCCCGCAGAAAGCCACGGCGACCCGCTGGCCGAACAGCCGCTGCATAAAGTCGGCGGCGATCGTCTCCGAGTTCATCGCCTCTTGCCACGGAACGACGGCCAGGATGCAGAGGTTCATCGTCAGGTACAAGGCCGAGACGAGCAGCACGGCCGAAATCACCGCTCGCGGAATCGTACGGCCGGGCTCTCGCACCTCATCGCCCAAGTGACAGATGTTGTAATAGCCCAGGTAATCGTAGACGGCAATCCGCATCGCTCCGCCTAAGCCGAGCCAGAAGGCCCAGTTCATTTCGAAGGCATGAGGCGGCAGCGTCAGTAACGAGGCGTCGAAGTGGGCCAGCCCGGAAATAATCACCGCCAGGATCGTGACTAGCGTGCCGGCGCAGAGCACCACGCCGAGCCAACCGATGGCGCGGATCGGGCGGCAGAGCGTCAGCGTGACGATCAGCGCGGCGCCGGCGGCCAGCCAGTTCACCCCGTGAGATAGGCCCCAGTCGGCCAGGGCGCTTTCCAGGTGCGGCAGCGCGAACTTCAAATAGCCGGCCGAACCGAGATAGCCCGAGGCCAGTTCCAAGGCGCCGCTGATGAAGAACTGCCAGATGAACAGGAACGGAACCAGTCGCCCCCAGCGGTAACGGCCGAACGCCTCGCGCAGAAAGTGATACGTTCCGCCGCTGCCGGGCAGCGCGGCGCCCAACTCGCTCCAGACCAGGCCGTCGCAAAGCACCAGCACGGCCGCCACGACCCAGCCGAGCAGAGCCTGCGGCCCGTGCATCGATTGCAGAAACAGCGGAATGGTGATGAACGGGCCAATGCCGACCATGTTGGCCACGTTCAAGGCCACCGAAGGAGCCAGACCCAATCCGCGAACCAGCTGCGGCGCTTCGGCGTCGCCCTCGCTCACGCCAGCAGTCCTGTCACCGGACTGCCAGCGGCGATGACCAGCGGGCGGTTGGCCGTGTCGTAGACTTCCGTCTGCGGATCGATGCCGAGCAGTCGGAACATGGTGGCGGACAGGTCGTCCGGTCGCACCGGATCTCGATCGGGGAAGGTCGCGTTCTTGTCGGAGGCGCCGTAGACGAAGCCTCGCTTCACGCCGCCGCCGGCCAGCAGCGCCGTGTAGCACTGCGGCCAGTGGTCGCGGCTGACATTGTCGTTGATTTTGGGCGTGCGGCCGAATTCGCCCATCCAGACCACCAGCGTGCTGTCGAGCAGACCGCGGTCGTCAAGATCCTTGAGCAGCGTGGGCAGCGTCTGGTCGGTGATCGGCAGATGGTACTTTTCGATGATCGGAAACATCCGGGTATTATTGAAGCCGTGCGTATCCCAACCGCCGCTGGTCGTGCTTTGCCCGCCGATCGAGCTGGAGAAATAAACGTTCACGAACTTCACGCCCGCTTCGACCAGGCGCCGGGCCAACAAACAGCTCTGGCCGTAAGGATGCCGGCCGTAGCTCTCGCGCAGTTTTTCCGGCTCCGCCGAGAGGTTGAACGCCTGGCTGACGCGCGGCGAATTGAGCATCGAGAGCGCCTTGTCGTAGTAGGCGTCGAGCCCTTGAGCCGCGGCGGAGTCTTCCAGCAGATGGTTCTGGCGGTCGACGAGCCGTTGCAATTCGCGGCGGTTTTCCAGTCGGCCGAGCGACAGGTTGCCCGGCAAGCTCAACTCGGGCAACCGGAAGTTCTTGTCGTTAGGATCCTCGGTCACCAAAAACGGATCGTGCTTCTTGCCCAGGAAGCTGGCGTGCTGACCGGGCGTCACGGCGCCGTCGCGAATGACGTACGGATATGCCACGAAGGTTGGCATGCCGGCGCCGCCCGGCGAGAGGCGATCGACCACGGAGCCGTAGGCCGGAAACAGCTCGAGCGAATCTCGCAGGCGGATGTCATCGACCGGCGGCGCGTGGCCCGTCAGCGCATAGTACGACGCCGAGTTGTGATTCTTCATGCCATGGTGCACGCTGCGCACCAGCGTGACCTTGTCCATGACCTGCGCGATGCGCGGCAAATGCTCGGAGACGGAAATCCCCGGCACGTTCGACGAAATCGGCTTGTGGGGCCCGCGGATTTTTTCCGGGGCGTCGGGCTTCATGTCGAACATGTCGACATGACTTGGTCCGCCGAATTGATAGAGGAAGATCACCGACTTGGCGCGGGCCGGCGGCGAGCGACGCTGTTCGGCCGCCAGCCAGCGAGGCAAGGTCAGCCCCAGCAGCCCGGCGCCGCCGATGCTGAGCAAGCGGCGGCGAGGAAAAGCCGTTTGAAGATAGTTGCGGCAATTCATGCGCAGTGGTTCCTTCGTTCGCTCAATTCCTTCTCATTGCCGGAGCAGGAACTCTTTCGAGTTCACCAGGCTCCAGAGGATGTCTTCCAGGCCGGCTCGCCGATCGGCGGTCTTTTCCAGATAGGCGCTCATGCCTTTGAGCTCGTCGGCAGTCGGCGGGCGCGAGAGCGCCGCCCAGTACAACTCGTCGAGCATCTCGGCAGCGGATTCGCCCCCGGCCAGCAACCGGTCCAGGCGATTGTCTTTGCACGTCAGCAGTTCATTCACCGTTCGTCCGCTCACCAACTGAAACGCCTGACTGAGGGTCGTTTCGCCGGAACGTTCGCATTCGCAAGTTAACAATCGGGGCGGCTTGCCGAACAACACCAGGAACTGGTCCTGCGCCGAGGCCTGGCCGCGGCGAAACCGCATGGCCTGCACGCCCGGCAGTTGTCCTGCACGCGTCCCGCGCGGATAACCGGCAAAATGCAGCGGCGCGCCGGTCGTCTGGCTCAACGCGTCGAGCAACTGCTCGGCCGAAAGCCGGCGAACCTGGGCGTGAGAAAAGTTAGCCTCGTCTGCCGCGTTGGTTAGGTTCGTCGCGGCGGCCAACTGGTAGGTCCGCGAGTTCATGATCGTGCGAACCAGATGCTTCAGATCAAAACCGCTGGCGACAAAGTCGGCCGCCAAGGCCTCCAGCAGCGGCGGGTTCGAAGCGGGATTGGTGGCCCGGAAATCGTCGATCGGCTCGACGACGCCCCGGCCCAGCAAGTGATACCAGATCCGATTGGCCTGGGCCTGGGCGAAGAAAGGGTTCTGTGCATCGGTGATCCACGCGGCCAGTTCTTCCAGTCGATCCTGCTCGGCCGCCAGGCGGGGCGCCGGTTCGCCGAGGAAGCACGGCGCCATCGCCTGCGAAGTGCGGGGATCTTTCACTTCGCCCTTGTCCGACATCCAGACGATCTGCTCGCCGTCAAACTCGTGCCCGTCGTTCTTGTCGCCGCGGCGGTTGTCGACGATCTTGTACTGCACGCGGGCGAAAAAACCAGCCCAGCGATAGTAATCGCCTTGCGTCCAGCGGTCGAACGGATGGTTGTGGCACTTGGCGCACTGCAGCCGCACGCCCAGAAACAATTGCGCGGCCGCCTCGGCCCGCGTCACCGGATCGCGATTCGCGCGGTAAAAGTTTGCCGGGGGATTGGTGTAGGTGCTGCCGCGGGCCATCACGAGCTCGCGGACGAACTGGTCGAGCGGCTTGCCGTCGACAATGCTGCGGCGGATCCAATGGTGATAGGTCTGGACCCCTTTTTGATCGAGCGCCTTTTCTTCGTTCCGCAGCAAGTCAGACCACTTGAGGGCCCAGCAGTCGGCGAATTCCGGCCGCTCGAGCAAGGCGTCGATCAGCCGGGCTCGCTTATCAGGTCGAGTATCGGCAAGAAACGCCCGCGCCTCCTCCGCCGTGGGCAGAATGCCGAGCGCGTCGAGGAAGGCTCGCCTCAGAAACACGCTGTCGCTGGCCAGTTCGGACGGATTCATCCGCAGCGTGCGCAACTTGGCAAAGACGTGCTCGTCGACATAGTTCGCCGCCGGCGGATTGCTCCAGACAAAGTCGGGACGCGCCGGCACAAAGGCGATCCGCACCGGAACTTGGGCTTCCAGGTAGCGCACCAGAACGGTCGTTTCACCCGTCGTTGCGCGCGTCAGCAAACCGTCGTGACTCGCCGCGGCGACCGGACTGGCCGGTTCGTAGACGGCCAGGCTCGTCACGTCGCGCAGGGCTCCGTCGGAAAAGACGGCGACGACTTTCAACTGCACGCGATCGGCGGGCTCGACCAGCACGGCTTCGGTCGGAGTGACTTCAATCCGCTCCAACTGCGGTGCGCTGGGCGACATGGCGGGCATGCCGGCGGCGACCCAGTCGTGCAGAATGCGGTACTCGGCGGAATCGGGCCCGAATCGACGGCCGCCTTGATGGGCGACTTGAGCCGTCGGCTTCTGCAAGATCAAGCTGCGCTCCGGCTGCAGCAGGTCGACGCGTCGACCGAGTTGTTCTCGCGACAGAGCCAGGAAATCAAACGCGGGATCCTGGCCTCGGAGCGAGAGCTTGAAGCCCCCCTTGCCGTTCTGATTGCCGTGGCAGACGCCCATGTTGCAACCGGCCTTGGAAAGCACCGCCATCACGTCGGTCGCAAAGTTCGCTTCGGCACGGAGCGGCGAAGTCATCGCAAGGCAGATCAGGATCGCCAGCGGCCGGGGGTGCCGGGAGATGCCCGCAAGACGCCTATCCCTTGGCAATGGCATGCATCGTTTTCTTGAACAAAAGCTCATGGGCTGCATCGACTCCCGTCAAACACCGCAGACTCGCTAGGGCGGCCGGCGCATAACCGCCCCGTTACCCCGGATATTGCCCTGGTCTGCCCGCCTTCCAGAATATCAAGATCCATCCACCGTTGTCGACGTTTCGATGGGATCCGACCAGTTGGGGCGAAATAAAAGAATAGGCGCCGTCAATGTCCGGACGCCTTCGCCGCTGACGTAGGCTGCGTTCCACCCCAAGTTCAAGCGGAACTGCAATCCCCGATTCCAGGGAACGAACGCGGAAGCGCCGCCGGCAATTTGACGGCCGAGCTAATGAGCCGCCTGGTTCGCCTGGACCATATAGCGATCGTAATTGCTTATTTACGAACGGCGCCGACAAGGCGCTCTTCGGGCGCATGCTTTGCACCTCTCACGCGAAGGGTTCCATGGTTGGATTGAAGCGGCCCGCCATGTCTTGTCTTGCCGCATCGGTCCGAGGAGGGATTTCACAATGCCCTATGTAGCGCCGGAAATTTCGAAATTGGTTCTGGAACGCATTCGCCTTCACCCTCACGGTTCTGCGAACGATATTGCCGCGAGCCTGGAATTGGACGGCATCAAGATTTCGCCTTTGCAAGTCCGTCTCGTGATGAAACGCACGCAACACGAACGCCGACAGATCCAGGCAGCTTGCTGTGACCCAACCCAGGCGCCATGAACCCGCCTTCGATGGCAATCATTGCCAACACTTCGCTCAGGGCGCGATTTGCCCCTCGAGGCAGCCAGGCGTGGTCATGCGGAACCCACCCTGGCCGTTGCGCGGCCAAGTGCCGCAGCTTGTCGGGCTTGCGCCGTTCCGCGCACGAAGAGGCAGAGTGGAAAAAATGTAGCAGCCTGAACGGGAACCACTCAAGAAGAGGGAGTCCCCCATGCCGATGATGCCTTGTCGAAGGAACTCACGCGCATTGGGGGTCTGTTGCGAATGGAAATTCATCAGGTTCGTCAGCACGTGCTTGACGCGATTGTAGAGCGGGGACTGGGCCCGGCGACCATTACCGGAGAAACGGTGCTGGTCCGCGAGGGGTTTTATGTCGGCCGGCGGTTTATCTTCGAAGAGCACGAAGCGGTTTGGATGCTTGGTTCCGACCAGGTCTCGCTCAAGACGCACTCGGGCGAGACGTTGGCGCCGATTGCCTTGCGCGAACCGAGAAGCCAACGGCCGGCTGCCTGACGATGCCCAGTATTTAAGCCAGTAACTCTCGCCGCACGACGCCGTTGCCGACGGCGGGCAACGGCCGGCCTTGAAGGTCGGCGACCATCAGGTGCGGGTCGATGCCGAGCAGGTAGAGCGACGTGGCCAGCACGTCCTTCGGCGAAACGGGCGTGTCGCGGACTTCGCCGCCTTGCGCGTCGCTGCTGCCGACCGTCTTGCCGCGGGCAATCCCGCCGCCGGCGAAGGCGGCCGAATAAACTCGCGACCAATGGTGCCGACCGGCCCCTTTGGGCTTGGAGTCGATTTTGGGCGTGCGGCCATGCTCGCTGATACAGATCACCAACGTCTCGTCGAGCAAACCTCGCTCATCGAGATCGCGAATCAAGGCCGAATAGGTCTGGTCGAAGACGGGCAGCAAGTACTGCTTGAGCCGCGGGAAATGGTTGGCGTGCGTGTCCCAGCAGGAGCCGCCGAACGGTTCGAACGGATCCCAAAACACCGATACGAACCGCCCGCCCGCCTCTACCAGTCGCCGCGCGGCCAAGGCAGCCTGGCCGAACAGCGTCATTCCGTAGCGATCTCGCACGGCCGCCGGTTCTCGCCCGACGTCCAGCGCGTCACGAACCTTGCTGCTGGAGATCAGCGAGTAGGCCATTTCCCGATATTTGTCGAATGTCTCAACCCGTTTGTCGTCTCCCATCCAAGACCGAGCATGGTCGAACTGCGACAGCAACGAACGCCGCAACCCGAGTTGCTGCAGTGACATTCCGGCCGGCAATTCACCGGCGGCGGAAAGCTTGAACTTGCCGTCGGGCGTCACGCCGGCGAATGGATCATAGACATCGCTGGTTTGACCGTCGGTCAGCTTGGGAACGATCTTCGTCCCCTTGCCTTCGAAGTCGGTCCAGACGGGGTCATACGCCTGGCCGAGGAACGCCGCATACGGCCCGGCCAGCGTCGGCAGGCTGCTCTTGGAACCGAATTGCCAAGGCAAACCGAGATTGCGCGGCACCTCGGCGCGCGACCGCCGGCGGCCCGGTCGCCGACGTAATCGACGATGGAGCCGAGAAAGGGCCAGTGCTCGAGGGCTCGCGGCATCGCCTCGATGGCCGGCGTATACGTGGGCATTCCGGTCAGCGCGTAGGCGACGCCGTGGACCGGATAGGGATGCGTCATCGAGCGGACGACCGTCACCCGGTCCATGATCTGCGACACCTGCGGCAGCCCTTCGCATATTTCCAGGCCCGGCGCCGAGGTGGAGATGGCCCCCATCTCGCCCTGAACTTCGACGGGCGCCTGGGGCTTGGGATCGAAGGTTTCATGCTGGGGCGGAGACCCAAACGGGAACAGCATGATGCACGACTTTGCCTTGCCCAGCGCCGCGCCGCCTGTCTCCGTCGCACGGGCCTGCAGACGCAGGGCGTCGGACAAGCCGAGTCCGAACATGCCCAAACCGCCCACTTGCAGCAACTCGCGGCGGCTCAAGCCGTCGCAAAGCGTTTTTTGCGATCCCAGAATTCGCAGCACGATAGCCGTTCTCCGTCGCCTCTAGCTCCCGCCACAGCCCCCACGCTAACGCACCAGGCGGCGGGAATCAATCCGAGCGGACCATGCTAAACTAGAAAGCACGGCGGCTCGCCGCGACGAGCCAAAGCCGATGCAAACGGAACATCACCCTCAGAGAACTTTGCCGATGTTGCAGCTCATGAAGATCCGCTGGTTCCCCGCTCTCTGGTCGCTGGCGTTGCTTGCGGCCGCCCCCGGGGCGGTCTTGGCCGCGGAACCGGCCGCCAAGCCCGCCGACGCCAAGGCCGATCCGAGTCACGACGTGCCAGGCCCGGTGCGGCTGACGCTGCCTCCGACGATTTACGCCGTAGTCGGTCACCCGATGAACGTCTATTTCGATAACGTGACGCTGGTCTTGAATCCGGATAATTACGCGTTCGACGTCGCGTGCGCCAAAGGCCGGCAGCAGTCGGAACGCTGGACGTATACGCCCGCCGCGCAAGACGTCGGCAGCCATCCTTTCGAACTGACGGTGCGCAACGAACAGAATGAGCTTATCGCCAGCGGCCGTTGCGAACTGAAGGTCGTGCCCGAAGCGAAGACGGAACTGTCGGTGCTGATGATCGGCGATAGCCTGACGCACGCCTCGGTCTATCCCGCGCGCGTCGCCGAACTCGCTGACAAGGCGGGCGCCAGGCTGAAGCTGGTCGGTTCGCACCATCCCGAGAATCAGCCTGAGCACGTTCGCCACGAAGGTTACGGCGGCTGGACGGCCAAACGCTTCGCCACGCACTACAAGCCGGGCGCGCCCGGCGGCAACGACAAGGACCGCGGCAGCCCGTTTCTGTACGCGGAGGATGGGGGCGATCCGGCGCTCAATTTCGCCCGTTATTGCCAGGCGGCGAACGAAGGCCGCTTTCCCGACGTAGTGACGATCTTCTTGGGGCCCAACGATATCTTCCGGGCGACGGACGAAACGCTCGAGAGCACGATCGACGACATGCTGACCCACTATGAAGCGGTGGTGAAGATGATTCGCCAGGCGACCCCGACCACGCGGATTGCCGCCATGCTGCCCGTACCGCCCGCGGCGACTCAAGACGCGTTCGGCGCCAACTACGCCAGCGGCCAGACCCGGTGGCAATACAAGCGCAACCAGCACCGTCTGGTCGAGCGAATGCTGGCCGCCTTCTCCGCACGGGAGGACGAAGGCGTGCACCTGATTCCAGCGTACATCAATCTCGATTGCCTTCGGAACTATCCCACCGCTCTGGAGCCGATTGAGGCCGATGGCGAGAAAGTTTTACGCCTGAACAACGGCGTCCATCCGGCGGCGGCCGGCTACCGCCAAATCGGCGACTCGCTTTACGCCTGGCTATCCGCCGCAAGTTCATGAGCGAAACGACGCAGATTCTGGCGACACTGGGAGCCGGACTGGGAACCGGCGTGCTCGGCGCCGTGCTCGGCACCGGCGGCGGCGTGTTCCTCGTGCCGCTGCTCGTGCTCGCGCTCGGCCTGCCGATGCATTACGCCGTGGCGACGAGTATCGTGACCGTCATCGCCACTTCCAGCGCCGTGGCCAGCACCAACGTCGAGCGCGGCACCGCGAATATGCGGCTCGGCATGACGCTGGAGGTGGCCACGACCGTCGGCGCGATCTCCGGCGGACTGACCGCGGCGCTGATTGCCCCGCGCCGCTCGAGGGAATCTTTGCCTTGGTCCTGATTCCCACGGCCGTCCTGATGTGGCGGGGGCGCAACGCGGAAAGCAGCGCCGGCAGCCGCAACTCCGTAAGCGGCCCCGTGAATTCGCCGCCTGCCGATACGCAAGAGCATGCTCGGAAATCGGGCGCCGTTGAAACCGGCTTTCTCGGCGCCCAATACCAGGACGCGGCGGAAGGCGGCCGGGTGGCATATCGGGTCGAGCGGCTGCCAGCCGCGCTCGGCATTGCGTTTGTCGCGGGCAACCTGTCGGGCTTGTTGGGCATCGGCGGCGGCGTGTTCAAAGTGCCCGCCTTGCACCTGGTTTGCAACGTGCCGATGAAAGCCGCGGCGGCGACCTCCAATTTCATGATCGGCGTCACGGCCGTGGCCAGCGCGGCCTTGTACTATGGTCGAGGGCAGGTCGAGGCCGTGGTCACTTCCTCGGCCGTAATCGGCGTGCTCGCCGGATCGGCCGTCGGTTCGGTGATCAACCAGTATGTCGGCGGACGCGCAGTACGGAGATTGTTTGCCGCGTTGCTGGCGGCCGTCGCGGCGCAAATGATGTACCGCGCGTGGGCGGAGGAAACTCTTGACGTCCACGTCTGACTCCTCGCGAAGATTAGAGCACGCGGTCCATTACAGCCTGCTCGTTGGCCTGGTACTGAGCGGGTTGCTGCTGGCGGGCGGTTTGACGGCAGCCTGGCTCGCTCCGCGCCGGCCCGGCCGATTCAGCCGCAAGCGTTGTTCAAGACGGTTAACGACGCGCTGGGCGGCAACGCGGGCGCCTTGATGAATCTGGGCATTCTGACCTTGATGGCAACGCCCATCGTTCGGGTGATCATCCTGGCCAGCGGCTGGCTGATCGACCGGCAGTGGCGGATGGCCGCAGTGGCAACGGCCGTACTCGTCTTGCTTGGCGTCAGCCTGTTGCTGGGTCTGGGCTGACCCCAACGCAGGGGCCCTGATCGTCGCTACAAAAGCTGGCGGCGAGGGAAGTCAAACGGATTTATTTAAAAATTCCAGCTTGCCATGACAGAGCGCCGATAACGCTTTCCAGGCGTTTGATCGCCCCATCGCGAGCCGCGGGCTGCCAGCAACCCAGCCCGCGGCCCTTTTTTTGCGCCGAAAGCCGCCAGTGCACGAGAGCGGCGATGCTCCAACTGCCACGGCGAGAGGGCGCGAACGTTCCCGCTATTCGGTGATGGCCGAGTTGCCGGTCTGGGGGACGTGCAGCGGCAACCGCACCTCGAAACGGCTGCCTTCTCCGGGCTGGCTGGTAAATGAAATGCCGCCGCCGTGGGCGTCGACGATGCTTTTAGCGATCGACAACCCGAGGCCGTTGCCGCCATCTTCTCGAGACCGCGACTGGTCGACGCGATAGAAACGCTCGAACAAGTGCGGCTGGTCCTCTACCGGAATGCCCGGCCCCGTGTCCTCGACGACCAGCAGGGCGTCGGCGCCTTCGCTGCGGACCGAGACCGTCACGCAGCCGTCGGGACGGTTGTAATGGATGGCGTTGCCGACCAGATTCATGGCCAACTGCGCCGCCAGCAGCAGGGTCGCCGTCGAACTCGCACGCGTCATCGGCTTGCAGCACCACTTCCACCCGCTTTTCCGCGGCCAGGGGCCGCAGCATGTCGACGCATTCTTCGACAATGCTGGCCAGGTCGCACGACTGCCGGACCGCCGCCAGGCCGCCGGCGTCGGCGCGATGCCAGCAGCAGCAACGCGTCAACCAGCGATTTCATCCGCCGGCAGGCGCGCTGGCAGGCTTCCAGCGACTCCCGCTGATCTGCGTCGAGCGATTTGCGGCTCAGGGCATACTCAAGATGGCTGCTCAGAACGGCCAGCGGAGTGCGCAGTTCGTGCGAGGCGTCGGCCGTAAATCGGCTCTGCCGTTCAAAGGCGGCTTCCAGCCGCGCAAACGTTTCATTCAGCGTGCCAGCCAGTCCCTGCAATTCGCAATCGAACGTCGTCGGATCGATGCGTTCGGAGAGATTGGCGGCGGAGATCGACGCGGCCGTCGCGCTCATTTCATCCAGCGGCTGAACGACATGTCGAGCCAGCACGGCGCCGCCCACGATCCCTGCCGTGGTCACGAGAATCCCAATCATCGCCAGTTGCGCTGCCAGGCTGTTGAGTTCGTGGATTTCGCGTCCGATGGGGCGACCGACCAGAATCAGCGTCAACTCGGGTCCGCCCAGCACGACCTCGCGCCGGTCGCGACGGCGTTCAAAGATGAACTCGCCGTCCAGCAGATCGGCCGGCAAGTCTTCCAACGAGATCTGCGGCGCCGGCGACGAGGCTTTCAGGATCTCGCCATCGGTGCGCCAAATGGCAAAGTAAGCCGGCCCGCCCGGGTCGTCGGGCGGCGGTTGCAGCGTTCCCGGCAAAGCCAGGTCGGTCAGGACTCGCTCGACGTGCCGCCGGGTCTGCTCGGGCGTCGGCAAATCGAATTCCGCGGGGGGCGGCCTACGATGCGGCGGCGGGCGGCGTCCGGCAAAGCGCCGGTCGCGAGAGCGAGCGCCCGGCGCGGGGCGGCCGGGCGGAGGCGGTTGCTCGGGCCGCACGTACGCAGCATGGTCGCCCGACGGCGCCGCTTCTCCTTCGCTGCGCCGCTCGCCCGACTCTTCGCTTGGCCCTTCTCGCAAGCGGTCTCGATCCGGCGGGGCGTCTCGCGGAGGGGGCGAGTCGCCGGTCAATTCATGGATCGGCAGGCCTCGAATGGCGGCCGCTAACAGTTGAGCCCCGCCCAACAGTTGCGAGTCGACCTCTCCCAGTCGCGACGAGCGGACGTTCCAATACAGCAGACTTGCGAACGCGCTGATGACGACCACGAGCGTCAGCGTGTGCCAGATGCGAAGACGCCAGCGGAACGATCTAAGCATCGATCATATATCCTTGCCCGCGGCGCGTAACGATGAACTCCTTACCGAGCTTCTTGCGCAGGTTTGAAATGTAGACTTCGATCAGGTTGGAGAGCGTATCTTCGTTATCGTCGAACAAGCGGTCGTAGATCATCGCCCGAGTGACCAGTTGCTTGCGGTGCAGCGCCAGGTACTCGACCAGGGCGTATTCGCGAGCCGTGAGCGAGACCGGCGAGCCTGCTCGCACGACGGTCCGCGCGGCGGTGTCGATCACGACGTCGCAGATTTCGATCAAGGCTTGCGTTTTGCCGCTGGCTCGGCGAATCAACGCCCGGAGCCGCGCCTGCAGTTCTTTCAACTCGAACGGCTTCACCAGATAGTCGTCTCCGCCGATGTCGAGCCCCAATACGCGGTCTTGCAGCGTGTCTCGCGCGGTGACGATCAGCACCGGAGTCGCCTTGCGCCGGCAGAATCGCGGAGCAGAATCCCAGCCGTTCACGCGCGGAAGCATCAGGTCAAGCACGATGGCGTCGTAGTCGCAAAGCTCGCCTTCGCCAGACCTTCCTCGCCGTTTGCCGCCGAGTCGACCGCATACCCTTCTTCGGCCAATACCCGGGCGACCACGCGACGCAGGTCGGGTTCGTCTTCGATGAGTAAAACTCTCATGGCGGCGGCGTGGCGGAACGGACGAGCACTCGCGTCCGGCGCCGCCTCAGGGCCTCGGACCAAGGCATAGCGAAGGCAACTCGGCGTGATAGCGATGGTTCGCCCGTTATCAGGTTAAAGAGGTCAGATCAAAAACTTGAAAACGACGGAATTACTCTAAGCCTAGCTTCTCTTCCGGCCGGAAACCAGGAGTCGCGATCTCAAGTCGTGGCGGGAACTCATGCGTGCACGCCAGGGAACGCCCTTCGCGGCGCACGGCCAACGTAAAAGTCAAAATGCAAAACGCAACGTGCAAAAGTCAAAGTGGCGCGGAACATTCCTCCAGTTTGCGTTTCGCATTCCTACTTCCCCATTTTGCCTCAGCCGCCGGCAGCCGGGCCCGCTTCATCAATTCGGGCCCGGCTGCAGCGACGTCGCCTTAGCGCCGCGGCCGCATCATGCCGCCCGCTTGCACGGGCTGCATGACCGGCGGAGCGACGGGATTGTGGACCGGGTGCATCGCCGGCGGCATCGGCCTGGGCGGCGGCCCGTGACGATGATGAGGCCGGGTCGACAGACCGCTGACTCCGAAGTCGATATGCCCGACTTCCATGCCTCGCGTGATGGCGACCGTTTGCGGCGGCGGCGTGGTCTGCTCTCCGCCGTCCGGCACGTCGATCACGACCTGGTAGGTCCCCAGATCGAGCTCGTTGAAGTGATACAACCCGCGGGCGTCGGTCTGAGTCGTCGCCACGACGTTTCCGTCCGCGTCGAGCAGGTTGACGGTAACGTCTGCCAGGCCCTGTTCGACCGGCTGATGCTGACCGTCGGCATTGCCGTCGCTGAACACCTGGCCGGAGATCGACGTGTGCAGGAAGAACACATTATCTTGCAGGTTCGAAAGTCCCGTATTGAGGCGGATAATGTCCTCCAGGGTGACGTGGCTGATTCGCTGCGCCTGGGCCGGGGAAAACTCGTTCTGGTACCAGAACCGGTCGCCGTCGCGCAAACGCGTGAATTGATCGGCGATGATTCTCGAAAACAGCGGACCGACGCTGCTCCCCGGCACGTGGTCTTCGGCCAGGCCGCCGACCCACAGGTCGATGTTATCGACGCTGCCGTAAAGCTGCTGCAGTTCCTGCTGCAGAGTCGGGTCGGACGTGATCTCCGAGAACGAGTGCACGCGCGGCAGTCCGTACGCCTCGCGAACCGAGTTGTAATCGGCCAGTCCATGGTCTCGACCTCGCTGGATATTGAGCGAAGCCAGGTCGAATCCGCCTTGGCCGGGCTGACCGAACAGGAAATTCCGCAGATCGTCCACGACCTTCGTGTCGATTTCTTCCGCGCGGTCCGAGGCCAGATACTTCAAGATCGGATCGATTCCCGTCTCCTCCATCACGCCGGGATTGAAGAACACGTTACGCAAGGCAACGGCATCATGCACTTCGTTGCCTTGGTCGTCGAGGAACTCGACGTCGCTGCCCAACATGCTATGCCCGAGGCGGAAGGCCGCCGTCGAGAATTCGTTGGCAATGGCGGTGCTCACGTCGGGATGGTAGCCCGTGTAGGGCTTGATCGCATCGGGGCCCAGCAGCGCCGGCAGGAACTCGTTAAAGGCGATGGCTTGCACCTCCGCCACCGTCATCTTGCGGGCTTGCTGGTAGATTTCCTCGTCGGACATGCCGGGGTGCTCGGCGGAAATCTGGTCTGCAATCCGATTGTGCTCTCGCATGAACAGGGTCTGAATGGCGAGCAACTCGATGTTGTCGTTCGCTCTCACGTCGCCCGCCAGGAACAACTGGTCGTCCGGAACGAGATGAGCGTCGTTCAAGTTTGGCAGGCCGTCGGTATTGAACGGCAGCATATCGCCGTCGCTCGTCTTGAGATGGCCTCCCTCGAAGGTCCGCAGCGCGGCGGCCCGCTCGGGCGTCGATCCGTAAATCTGCGAGCCGTCGATGAACGCGCTGATCGTGTTGATCTGCTGACGCACGTTATCGACGGAAGTTCCCGTCGCCGGGTCGTACACCGACCGGTTGAGCGGAATTTCCTGCGTTCCGGTTCCCTGCGGATCGAAGTACGGATCGCCCGCGGGTACGGCGACATTAAAGCTCTCCGCCGGAGTGGCGTCGGGCGTGTAATCGATGCCGTGATCCAGGAACTGACCGAAGGCGTACATCATGGCCGTCAAGTCGCGATTGTTCAGCACCTCGTCGTCCGGATGCGAGGCGACCACATTGCTGACTTCTCGCGCTGGGCAGTCCGTCCCCGCCGGGCGCGGAAACGCCGTCGCCGTATTGAGCCGTGCAATCCTCAGCAATTGCGTGTTGTCGCTGCCCCAGGTTGGGTGCAGCAGGTTGTTGCCCGTGCCGTCGAGCGATTCAACGTCGGCGGCCAACGCGAGCCGCACCTCCAGCGACTCGATCGTGCGTTGCTTGCGATCGCGAGACTTCTTGCCGTTGCGAGCTCGACTAGTACGACCGCGGTGCGCAGCCGCATCCCCAGCCCAATTGAAGGGTCTCATCGTTGCCTCTCCCGAGTCGGCGCCGTTGAAGTGACGAAGACTACGCGGCCGGCACGGCGCAATCGCTCGGCGGCGCAGCAAGATGTGAAATCAGCAAAGGCCGGCGACGCCTGGTTGCAGCGCTCGCCGGCAGATCATGTCATGGTCTTGGCCGTACGCTTAACGGAACCGCCCGACCCGCTTGCCTGGGTCGCGGACGGCGAAGATTACGTCCATCGACTTCGCCCCAATAGCCGCCGATGACGTAAGGGAACCGGCCCGGGGTCACGTGGTAGTGCCAGCCGCGAACGTCGTCGCGGTGGACATTGAAGTCGTTGAGCGGATTATCGCGACAATCCTTGGCCATCACCCCATCGCGCTCGTAGGGGCCGTAAATCGGAAAGCCGTCGAAGGCCCAACCGATCACGGGAGAATGCTCTTTTCCCTCGTCAACGAACGGCGATTTGATGCAGACCGGGTACTTGTGGTAGTGATAGCGGTTGTCGGGGCTTGGGTGGCCGCAGCAGCGGTCCATAATGTCTGAGGCGTCCTGGTTGCCGACGTCGAACGGGTTGTAAAACACCACGCCGTTGATGGCGACGCCGATCGGCCCCATCGGAAGCGCACGGTTCGAGTTGTTCGCGTTCATCGCCACGGCGCGCGGGTTCCGCCGCGGCGCCAGCGGCAAATAATAGGTGTCGTCTTGTTCCTGGATGTACGAGGGGTTGTACCCGTTCAGCCCCGTCAGGTCGGGGAACCTGGCCGTCGGATGGTTGGGCAGATTCTTGACCCGCAGCGCCACGACGTCTCGCTCAAACGCGATGCGCACATTATCTGACAGCCAGCGATCGGCGGCCACGACTCGGCCTTGGCGATCCTTGTACCCGGCGCGAAGCAAGACCGACATGTTCTGTACGAACGGGTTGGTCAGCCTGACCCCGTCGTCATACCAGAGCTGGTCGGCGTTTTGCGAACTGAACTGCAAGCCGCGAACGCCCTTCGTGCCGGACGCGCGCCCCGCTTCGGACAGGGAACGATACCAGCGGCCGCCCAGCGACGCGAGCGAGTCGGGATCGACTGCCGGCGGCGGCGCATCGCCGTCCGAGGCGCCGGCCGAGGCTGAAGCGAGCGGGACCAGTTCGAAGTCGTCGACCAGAAAAGCATCCTGGGCCGACCGCGCCGCGCCTTGGCGGAAGCCGACGGAAAGCCGCAGCAGGTCGATCTCATTGAACGGCAGCATGAATTCCAGCGCGTACGTCTTCCAGACGGCCGCTCCCCCTTTGCGGCCATTGCCGTTGACCGCCAGGTCGCGGCGGTCTCGCTCGATCTGCGGAAAGAGCTTCTTCACCACGCCATCCAGCCGACTGCGCCCCTTGTCGCCGAAGTACTCGACCTTGAGCAGCAAGTCGCCGTCGGCCACGGCAAACTGATCCTGAGCCAGGCCGCGAATCGAGAAGCGGAACCACTGGCCGCGACCGCGTGGAAACTCTGAGACATCCTGGCTGACTTCCGCATGCTGCCGTCGGTCGCCGTTCAAGTCCTGACCAGAGCGGAGCGCGAAGCCGCGACTGGCCGTTTCGTCGGGCCAACTGACGAGCGTCCAGATCGCATCGCCTTGCACTTGGTATCGCGCAGCCTGCGAGCGCTTGGCGGAGGCGGTCTCGCAGTCAGGGTTGGCGACCAGGTTGCCGCCGCTGGGCGTTCGGATCGCCGCCGGCGGCTGGCCCTTAGTCTCGTCGGCCCGACAGAATGCGACAAGAACCAAGAGCAGAGCCGCGGCGGCTGCGGGGATTCGCGTTGCTGGCATCGATCGTTACTCTCGGGAAACGAGTCAGTGGCATTTCAACGGCAGAGCCCCGGGTCGCGTTTCCGCTGCGCCGAGCGAGCTTCGCACGGCGGGGCTGGAGCGTCGACCTTGCGTTTTTCGCAGAGCGAGACCGTCTCACTCCTCGGCGGGTCGCCGCGGACGGTCGCCGGCGCCGCCCGCGTCTTGAGGCGGCGCCGAGCGTCGCCCCGCGCGACCGCCGCCGCTGCGCTGACCAAGCCGCTCTAGTTCAGCCCGGTCGAGCGCTCCGTCGTCGTTCGTATCGCCTCGCTCGAGCAATTGCTGCATCTGCTCCGGCAACTCACCTTTGGCGACTTTGCCGTCGCCGTTGTCATCGAATTGCAACACGCGATCGACGAATGCCTTCGAGTCTCGCGGCGGCCCGCCGCGCCCGCGCCGTCCTTCGGGACCGGCGGAATCGCCATCTCGCTCTGTCGGCCGGCGTCCGCGATTACCCTCGGGTCCGCCGAATCCCTGGTCGCGCGGCGGCCCGCGGCGGCCACGATCCCCCTCGAGGCTCGACCCTTCATCGCCTCGGGGGCAATCGCCCGCTCCCGGGCGTCCGCCTTCGCCCGCCGACGATCGCCGGTCGCCGTCGCGGTCGCCGCCCGGCCGGCGCGACCCAAGTTCGCCTCGGCGGCCGCCGCCGTCGCGATCCATCGGCGGACGCGGCGGGCGATATTCATCCGGAGTCAGCTTGCCGTCTTCGTTCTTGTCGAGAGACTTCAGCGCCGCGACGGCGTTTTCGATTTCGGCCGCCGAGATATCGCCGTCCTGGTCGACATCGAGCGCTATTTCCAGCGGCGGAGGCGGCCGCCGGCCTTCGGGCGGACCCGGGCGGCGGTCGCCTTGTCGTCGGGACCCGCCTTCGCGGGCGCCGTCGGGCGGTTGCGCTCCGGCCGCCAGCGCCAGGGCTCCGATCGCCGCACCGGCGATGAGCAACGCCGCGTACTTGGGAAAGGCCTTCATAGAGATCTCCTTAAACGTCTTGAATTCGAGTGGCCCGATTGCAGAGGGCGGCAAGCGCCAGCGCCTCATTGCTGGGGCAAGTCTAGGGAAGCAACCTTAAAACAACATGAAATTACGGCCGCAAAATCAGATTTTTTTATTTCGCAACCTGACAAGAGCAAAAAGCGATGAAATGCGAGACACGCGGCGGAGAGCCGAACCGCCGCCCGCACTCGCACGGCGACCTGCAAATCAACGCGCGACCGCGACAAGCGCGGATCGAGGCGGAGCAAAACCGACGTAACGCCGATTCACCGAGCGGATGCCGTTTTCCCGCCAGCCCCGGCGTCTATCCGCGAGATCGCACGCGCCGGGCGTCAGAGAAAACCGCCGAATGCGCTCGCCGTTTCAGCTTTCGAAACGCCCGTCCCAGGGCAAGTCGAAGGTGTCGGCGACGGCCTTGTTGACGACCTTGTGGTCGAAGATGTTGATGGCGCGGGCGATCGGCTTGAACGTTTGGGCCGCCGTCTCGACGCCTCGGTTGGCCAGTTGCAGCACCCACGGCAAGGTGACGTTGCACAACGCGTAGGTGCTGGTTCGGCCCACCGCGCCAGGCATATTGGTCACGCAGTAGTGAACGACGTTCTCAACGGTGAAGGTCGGTTCGCTGTGCGTCGTAGGCCGGCTGGTGGCGACGCAGCCTCCCTGGTCGATGGCGACGTCGATGATCACGCTGCCGGGCTGCATCAGCTTGAGATCCTCGGCTTCGATCAGCCGCGGCGCTTTCGCGCCGGAATCAATACCGAACCGATTACCAGATCGGCCCGAGCGAGCTGCTCGCGGATCGTGTGCCGGTCGCTGAACAGGCAATCGACGTTCGGCGGCATGATGTCGTCGAGATAGCGCAGGCGGTCCATGTTGACGTCGAGCAAACCGACGTTGGCGCCGAAGCCGGCCGCCACCTTGGCCGCATTGGCGCCGACGACTCCCCCGCCGAGAATGGTGATCCGCGCCGGCGCCACGCCCGGCACGCCGCCCAGCAAAATGCCGCGGCCCATCTGCGGCCGCTCCAGGTACTTGGCGCCCTCCTGGATGCTCATCCGCCCGGCCACTTCGCTCATCGGCGTGAGCAGCGGCAGCCGGCCCCGCTCATCGCGCAGCGTTTCATAGGCCACGGCCGTAATGCCGGAAGCCACGATGGCTTCCGTCAGCTTGCGGTCGGCGGCGAAGTGAAAGTAGGTGAACATCGTCTGGCCGGCGCGCAACCGCGGCCACTCGGGCGGCAGCGGCTCTTTGACTTTGACGATCAGGTCGGCCTCGCCAAACACCCGTTCCGGACCTTCGACCAGTTGCGCGCCTTGTTCGGCGTAGACTTCGTCCGTCAGGCCAGAACCCAAACCGGCGCCGGCTTCGAACAACACGGTATGTCCGGCGACGCGTCAACTCTTCGACGCCCACCGGCAGCAGCGCCACGCGGTATTCGTCGCGCTTGATTTCTTTCGGCACGCCGACAATCACTTACTTCACCTCGTCCGCGTCCAGCGGCAATTGCGTTCCTTCTTCTTCGGGCGATTCCGGCTCCTCGGCTGCGCTCGGCTGCGCCTCCCACGGCCCCTTCGCGCCGGCGCAGATAAAGCTTGATCGGGACTTCGGCGAACGGCAAATGGTCGCGGAATACGCTGAGCAGGTAGCGGCGATAATTCGCGCTGATCGCTTGCGGGTTGTTGCAGAACAACACCAGCGTCGGCGGTTCGACGCCCACCTGCGTGGCATAGTAAATCTTCGGCAGGCGATGCTTATAGAGCGGAGGACGATTGTATTCGATCGCCGCTCGCAGCACGCGATTCAGGTCCGAGGTGCCGATCCGCTCGCGCGCCTGCTTGAACAGCATCTGGCCGTGGTTCAACAGAGCTTTGACGTTCTTGCCCGTCTGGCCGGTGATGAAGGCGATCGGCACGTGGTGCATGGTGCGAAACGTGTCGCGCAGGTAGGCGACCCATTTTTCGGTCGGCAGTCCGCCGGCCAGCATGTCCCATTTATTGACGACGAAGATGCACGGCTTGTACTGCTCGGCCACGTAGTCGCAGAGTTGCTTGTCAACCTTGCTGATCCGCTCGGTGGCGTCGAAAAACAGCAGCACGACGTCAGCCCGGCGGATGCTGCGCTGCGCCCGGTGGGTGCTGTAAAAGTCGATATCGGTGGAAATGCTTTTCCGTCGCCTGAGCCCGGGCGTATCGATTGCCGTGAAGACCTTGCCGTCGAGTTCGAAGCGGACGTCAATGCTGTCTCGCGTGGTGCCGGGCACTTCGCTGACGATCACGCGCTCGGCATGGGCCAGCGTGTTGACGAACGTGCTTTTGCCCGTGTTCCGCCGACCGACGATCGCCACCTTCATCGCCGTCTCGGGCGGCGGCGGCTCGCTGCCGTCGTGGTCGGGCAGTCGCTCGAAGATTTCGTCGATCAGCTCTTGCCGGCCGCGGTTTTCCCGAGTGCTCGTGCGAACCAGCTTGCCGCGGCCCAGGCGGTAGAATTCATCGGCCTGCGAATCGAGCGCGGAGGCGTCGGTCTTGTTGGCGACGCAAATCACCGGGGCTCGCGCATAGCGCAAGCGGCGCGCCGACCTCCTCGTCCAGAGGCGTCAAACCCTCGCGGGAATCGACGACGAACAGCAGCAGGTCGGCCGAATCGATGGCCGTCTCAATCTGCTCCTCGATATGCGCGGTCAGGTTGTCGACGTCCTCGACCCCCATTCCGCCGGTATCCACCAGCTCGATAGTACCGGTCGCCGATGCACATCAGATGCGTGAGGCGATCTCGCGTCACGCCGGCCTTATCGTCGACGATCGCCACGCGCTTGCTCACCAGCCAATTGAACAAGCTCGATTTGCCGACATTGGGTCGGCCGACGATAACGACCTGGGGAACTCCCATGAGACGAACTCGATCCGCGTAATTGAGCCTGGCGGCGGGGCTGGTATGACAATTCCAGAGGGAGCTGCTTCCGGGGCAGCGGGCTTCCCGGGCGAGGGCTGCGGCGCCGCAAAGTCTCCCCTCTTTGCGCCCCTCATCCGCAGGGGCTCGCTCGGAAACGGCTTCTCAATCGTGAATAATACTGAATGATAGTTCAATCGCCCTTCGAGCAACAGCGGCAAACTCCTTCTGCGGCGGGGCCAATCCAATCAGATCGACCGGACTACTTTGCAAACCGGCTCTGGCGCTTATACTTACGCTGATCAACCCATTCAAGCGCCCGCCTGCCGAGCCCGGCGCGCGGCGCTGTGGGTGATGCGTCCGTCGGCCGAGTTTCCGACCAGGCCGGCTCTGGATTATTGCGCCTCTACGGCGTGCGGAAGGAACCGAAACGCTCGTGTCGAACGATCCCGCCTCCTCCGAAACGCTCGACCTTGGCCTTGCGCGTCAAATGGCGCTGCAAAAACTGGAGAGCTTGCAGCGGGCCGGAGTGACGCATTTGCCGAAATCTCGCGGGGTGTATCGGCTTCCCGCGCATCCGCCGGCCGTGACGACCGAATCTCCCAGCCGGCAGTCGTTGGAACCGGCCGCAAGCCTGCCCTCGCCAGCTTCGGCTTTGGCGGCGCCGCCCGGCCGCGATCATCTCCCTCCAGCAGCTTTGCGGCCGCAAACCGTCTTGGAAGCACCATTGATGAAAACCTCTGCCGCCAAAGCGAAATCTGCCGCGGAGCTGTCTCCCGCCGCAGACGACCTACCGCCGCCGCTGCCCGCCGCAAAACGGTTGCCGGCGTTGGAAGTTATTCAGCGCGAAGTATCGCAGTGCGTCCGCTGCCGCGACTTGGCCGAGACTCGGACGCAAACCGTGTTCGGGGTCGGCAACCCGAACGCCAGGCTCTGCTTTCTGGGCGAAGCGCCCGGCGCCGACGAAGACCGGCAGGGCGAGCCGTTTGTCGGTCGCGCCGGCCAGCTCTTGACCAAGATCATCGAAGCCTGCACGATGCAGCGCGAAGACGTGTACATCCTGAACACGCTCAAGTGCCGCCCGCCGGGCAACCGCAATCCGCTGCCTGACGAACTGGCCCATTGCCGGGGCTTTCTCGACCGTCAGTTGGAGATCATCCGCCCAGAGTTCATCTGCTGTCTGGGCGCCGTCGCCGCTCGAGCCTTACTGGCCACCGAGGCGCCGATCGGCAAGTTGCGCAAGCAGTTCTTCGAGTATCGAGGCAGCCGCGTGATCTGCACGTATCATCCGGCCTATCTGTTGCGCAATCCGGCCGCCAAGAAGGACGTCTGGGACGACATGAAGCTGCTGCTCGAGGCAATGGGCATTGAACTGCCCGGCAAGCACTAGGGCTGAGCCGTTCTGCGCAGTCCCGGCGGCGCAGTGCGCCGGGTGAAGGCGCGCTTACGGCGGCGACGCGTCGGTTTCGGCCGCTGGGACGGGCGGCAAAATCTTCGCCAGCAGCTCCAGCAGATGACGCACCTTGATCGGCATCGACACGACGACTCGATGCGGGGCGACGGCTTCCTGAGCTCTTGGCTTCCACGATCCGTCATCTGGCCCCAGCAATAACACGGCCGGCGTCTGGCTGGTTTCCCCGCCCGAGGCAAACTCCAGAAAGGCGTCGAGCGCTTCTTCGCCCAGACGGCCCGTGCTGAAAATCACGCACTCGGCGGGCTTTTTTTCATCCTGGAACCGTTCGACGGCGCGTTGAGGGCTGGCGGTCACCAAGGTCCGATAGCCGGCCTTTTTCAGCGCGTCGCGGATTAAGTCTTGCATCCGCGTTTCCGACTCGACGAACATCACGCTGCGGCGCTGACTGTCGGTCAGCAGCGAAGCGGCGATCCGCTCTCGCTCCGCTTGCCAGCGACCTTGGTCCTGGCCGTCGGCGCCCTCTTCCGGATCGCCGCTGCTCGTGTCGCCGGCCGCCAGTCGCTCGGCGGCGATGTTCAAGTCGACCAGCAGTTGGGCGGCCGACTGGTAACGGCGGTCGGGTTCGAACTGCATCGCCTGGTTGACGACCATCGTCACGGCGCGCGGCAAGTTGGGATCGGCCTGGTGGATTGGCACGACTTCCTGGTAGCGCGATTTCGAAAGCCGCTGGATGCGGTCTCGCGTTTCCTGCAGCGGCGCGGGCCCATCAGCATGTGGTAATAGATGCAGCCGAGGAAGTAAACGTCGCTGCGCGGGTCGTCCTTGCGAACGCCGGTCGCCCGCTCCAGGCCGGCATAGTCGATGGTGCGCTGGTTCAGTTGATCGCCGAGGGCTTCGTCGGCCACGCTGCTATCCGTGGCGGCCAGTCCGAAGTCGACCAGTTTGGCCTGGCCCTTGCTGGACACCAGGATGTTGGTCAGCTTCAAATCGCGGTGAGAAACGCCGTGTTCGGCGGCGTATCGCATTCCGCTCGTCACGTCGATCATCAGCCGAGTCGCCTCGACCGGATCGATTCGCTTGCGGAACTTGAGGAATTCCCGCAGGTTCCCCCCTTCGACGAATTCCATCACCAGGAAGTGCGTTAGTCCCTTGGAGAAGACTTCGTAGATCGGCACGATATTCGGGTGCCGCAGCGTGATGCCGACCTGGCCTTCGCGAATGAAGTGCTCGGTCTGCTCCGGGTTGTCGCTGTACCGCTTGCGGAGAACTTTGACGGCGCGGACGACTCCGGAGTCCTTATGCACGGCGCGATACACGCGGGCGAAACTTCCGCCCGAAACCATGTAAAGGACCTTGTAATCGCCGTAAAAGTAGCCAGCGCGCTCTCCCCGCAAAAGGCGGTCGAGCTGAAAATTAGTGAGCAACTCTCGCCGCAGCAGCAACTGGATGAATTCGTCGACGGGAACGTTGCGCCGACCGAACTCGCCCCAAATCTCTTGAAGCTGGCGATCATTGAGCAAGTCGTGGTCGAATGCGCGCTGAGCGATTTGTTCAGCGTTCATTTCGGCCATGGCAGGCGGTCTCCCATTCCCTGTTCCGTCCTTCGCTGCCGCACTCCCGAACCCGCCTAGGAGAAGAGGCGGGCGAGCGGCGTCGAAGACAAAACCATTCTCAACTAATTATCGTATGCTAGTCCTACGAATGCCGCAACAAGTCCGCGGCGATTCTTGCTCAGTTCTGCTCTAACTGACGCCGATAATCATCGCGTTCGCGCCGGGTCGCTTCCAAGTCGAACAACAAGTACTTCATGTCCAGGCGAAGCTGGCTCAGCGCATCTTGAACGAGATTCAGAATCCGCCGGCGCCGCCGCGTGCTCTCGATCACGCGCACCAGCAAAGGGCTGATTCGCTGTTTCAACTCCGGCGGCAAGCTGTCAACGACGCTGGTAAGCTCCACCAGGTCGTTCGGCAGTTCTTCAGCAGAGGAGGCGGCAATTCGCGAGGCTTGGTTCATAGCTGGCTCTCATCGGGGTGAAGTGTCTGCACTCCTCTAGAGCAGACAGTATGCCAGGGATCAAGTCGGGGCTCCTAAATCGTCGATAAGTTCTTTTGCCAAAAAGAATTAGGAGATTACGTCCCGCCGGATCGGCGGCGGCCGAATGGGGAAAAAACGCCACATCCGGCCTGGAGGAAAATCGCAAATCCTGATACAAGCAAGGGTTACAGAAAGTTACTCAGGACAGCGCCGCGTGGCGTCTTCGCCACCTTGCGCCGGATTGCCACCGTTGCCTTCGCGTTGGGAAAGGATGGATCCGCTCCCATGACAGACAGCCTGTCCAGGCTGGCTTGTTCCGCCGTCATCGTTGCCGGTTTCTTCAGCTCGGTCCGGATGGCCGCTGCGCAGAACTTCGTCCGCGAAGGCTTTGACAGCCCCGAGACGGCTTGGCGCGAAGCGGGCGGCGACGTTTCTCAATATCAGCTCACGGCGCACCAGAGAACCGGCCGCGGCGTACACCGCGGGGCCGGTTGCGAATACATCCAGGTATTGGCCGGCGACGGCACCAAACTGCACTTTGCCCTCGACGTCGGCAAGGCGCGTATCATCGAGGAACTCAGTCCCAGACTGTGGATTAAATCCGACCGGCCCGGCATCCAGTTGCTCGCGCGCGTCGTGCTGCCGCGCACGCTCGACCCGCGCAGCGGAAAGCCGACGGTGCGCTACATCGCGGGCACAAGCTATTCCGACGTCGAACGTTGGCAGCAACTCCGGATCGACAACGTCCCCCGGTTGCTCCAACAACAACTTCGCGTGCTGTGGGGGAGCCTGGGACAAGGCGTTGACGCCCACGAAGCTTACCTCGACCGCCTGATCCTCAATGTTTACGGCGGCCGCGGCGAAACGCGCGTCTGGATCGACGACCTGGAAATTGGCGGGTTCGTGGCCGCCGATCGCATCGCCGCCGGAATTGCCGATGCAGCGGGAGACTCTGCGGCTGCGAACCCCGGCGGTTTGCATGGTGCGGCCCGCCCCCGAGCGGAACTCTCTTCGTCGATCCTGCTCGTCGATGACCGTCCGTTCTTTCCCCGGCTGATCGAGTACCAAGGCGAGCCGCTGAGCTTTCTGAAGGAACTGGGCTTCAACGGCATTCTCCTGCACGAGACGCCTTCGTCGGCGTTGCTCGACGAGGCCCTGCGCGTCGGTCTGTGGCTGGTCTGTCCGCCGCCTCGTCCGTCCGGTCTCGAAGATCCGGACGGACCGCAAGGAACGTTGGCGCCGTTCGATACGCGCTACGATCCGGTTTTGGCGTGGCGTCTGGGCCAAGGACTGACCGGGCGCGACCTGGAAGCCACGCGGCGCTGGGCCGACGAGGTCCGCCGCGCCGACGGCGAGACTCCGCGGCCGATCGTCTGCGACCCTGAAAGCGAACTGGAGGCCTACAGCCGCTTGCCGGCGGCGATCCTGATGGCGCGGCGCTTCCCGCTGGGAACCAGCTTTGAACTGGCCGACTATGCCAAATGGTTGTACCAGCGGCCGCGCTTGACTCTGGCGGGCACGCCCTTCTGGGCCGTGATCCAGACGCAACTTGCCCCGGAACTGCTCGATCAGGTTTCTCTGCTGGCGGACGGACGCGGCCGGACGCCGTCGGCCGCCAGCGAGCAGATCCGCCTGTTGGCGCAAGCCGCCCTGGTGGCCGGTGCGCGAGGCCTGGCCTTCGCCTCTCGAACGCCGCTGGACGCAACCGACAATGACACGAAACAGCGCGCCTGGACGCTGGAATTAATTAATCGCAATGCGGAGTTGATCGAATCGTGGGTCGCCGCCGGCAGCCTGAAGGCGGAAGTCGAGGTGCTCGACGCTTCGGGCGCCAACCCGGGCGTCACCGGCGCGGTGCTGCAGACCGACCATACGCGGTTGCTGTTGCCCATCTGGATGGGAACCGGCGGGCAGTACGTTCTCGATCAGCTCGCCGGCAACAATCTTTCGTTCATCGTGCCGGGCGCTCCGCAATCGCACAGGGCCCTGGAAATCACGCCGGGCGGTCTGCGGCCGGCCGTCAACCAAAGCCGCAAGCTGGGCGGGCTGCACGTCGAGATCGCGGAGTTCGGTTTGACGGCCATGGTGGCGATCACCGATGACGTAACCATTGGGCGCCTGACCCGGTCCTCGCAGGCCAGCGGCCCCAGGACCGCTCGGATCGCCCGCGATCTGGCCGCCTTCAAACTGGCCGAAGCGGAGCAGGTCGACGCGGACCTGACGCGCCGAGGCCAGGCCAGTCTCGACGCGCCGCAATGGCTGCGCGAGGCTCAGCTCAATCTCGATAACGCCAACCGCAGTCTGAACGGCAGAGACTATCGCGCTGCGGCGGTGAACGCCGCGCGGCACGATGCGCTGCGTTTCGCTGCTCGAGCGCCACCATTGGGCAAAAGCCCTTGAAGCGATCGGAAGTCCCGCCTCGAGCCCTTTGGCGGCCAGCTTTGTCACGCTGCCCGAACAGTGGGCCTTCTTGACAGAACTCGACTCGGCCGAGCGCTCGCCGAACCTGTTGCCGGAAGGCGGCATGGAGAACTATTACCGCATGCGCAACGCCGGTTGGCGCCTCTACTCGCACGAGTCGGACGGCGTGCGCCGCCCACGGCCAATTGTTGTCAAAACCCATGCCGTACGCCGGCGCCTACAGCTTTCAATTCGCGGTCGAACCGAGCGATCCGGAAAAGCCCGTGGACATGCTGGAAACGCCGCCGCTGTGGCTGGTCTCGCCGCCGGTGCAGGTGCAGGCCGGCCAGTGGCTGCGCATCCACGGCTGGGCGTACGTGCCGCGACCGATTACCGGCAGCCTCGACGGGTTGTTGATTTTCGACTCGCTGGGAGGCGAGCCGCTGGCCGAGCGCATTGGGCAGGCCAACGCCTGGAAGGAGTTCACGCTTTACCGCGCCGCCCCCGCCTCGGGCAAGTTGACGATCACGATCGCCATGACCGGCCTCGGCGAGGCCTCGATCGACAACCTGACGGTCGAACGCATTATTCGCCGGCCGCCGGGCCGCCGGACCGCTCCGATTGCCGCCCCCTTCGTCCCCCGCCGTTCCGCTGGCCGCCCGCCCAGATACGGCAGGTAAGCTATCGGCGTGAGCGGACGATTTCCCAACGTTCCCGCCGAAGTTTCCGCTCGTTAGTTGGCCATCTTCGCTTGGCCACCTCCGCTTGGCCAACTTCGCTTCGACATGCTTGAGCGTCCGGCTTCTACGCGCCCGCCGCAGTTATCGAAGCCGGACACGCCGAGAAGCCACAGGTCTCGCCCGCCACGACGCACAGCGCCCCGCGGGGCAATCGCCCATCAGCGAGCCACTCCACCTTCGCCGGCTCGACCATATTCAAAATCGACAGCCCCGCCAGCTCCGAGCCGTCCTGCGCGGCGAAGGCATCATCCGGCAGAATCCAACCCGATGCTGGATGACATAGTTTACCGAGCTTAAGCGCCTCGACGTGCGTGGCGCTCTCCGTCACCGAGTAGGGCGATGGCCGTTTGGCGCAATGCGCTTCCAGTGTGCCAAATTCTCAGGTGAGCGATTCGCCACGATCAGCAGCCTCCGGCGGTTCCGCGCCTGCCTGGCAGCGTTGCGGTTTTGCGCAGATCGTCCGGCCCACTGCCGGGCTATTGGGGAATCGCTTCCTTGATGGAGCGGTTGAAATCCTCGAGCTTTTTCAGGCGAGCTTCGAGGGCCGCGTCGCCGGCGGCGCTCGGATGGGCGCGAATCTCGGCAACCATGTCGTCCAAGGCCTCTGTGGCCTTGCGCATTTCCGCCACCTCATCGGCGCTCATGTCGTCGATCCAAGTCAGCCTTTCCGCAAAGGCATGGCGAACATCCGACACCTGGCGCGCACTCATGATTTTCTTATTGTGCACGTCGTCCATCAAATTGATCAGTTCTTGCGACAGATGATGAATGGTCGCCGCTTGGGCCGACATATTCGGACTGTCGCTGACGGGCGGCGCCGCGGGAGGCGTTTCCTCGACCGGTGCTTGTCCCGGCTCACTGGGGCCGGCCGGCCCGGCGCCATTTGGGGCCGGACCGCAAGCCGTCAGCGTCAAAGCAACGGAACAAACGAGCGAAAGCTGGAATCGCGCGGAGATGTTCATGATTTTCTCGCCTTTGCTTCACGGATCAGTGGGCCCCGCATGCCGACGACCGCTACCCCTGCCCTTGGGTTCCCCAAACCGTACGTCAATCTTAGAAAGATAACGACGCTTTGGCGACTTTGCCACACCGGACAAAGCCTCAATGAACGGTTGGCGATCGAGCGGCTTGTCGGCGATGTCCCCGCTTGTCGCGAGACGAGTTGGCGGCGATGATGCTCTTGGGCGACGCCCGCCCAATGGCTGATGCAAGAACGGTCGCGAGATGATTCTGCGAGAGCGGCAGGAAGTGGAGTCCGAGGTCTATCAACCGGCGCGGCGGCTTGCGCTGGTCGTGGGCGGCTGCTTTCTGTTCCTCGGAATCGTTGGGCTGGCGAATGCCGGCGGGATGGCGCCGCCCGGCGCGCCGCTGTGGACGTTGAAATTCGGTGCGGGAGCGTTCGCGCTGCTCGGCGCGGTCCCCGTGCTCTGGTCGATCGGAAGTCTCGTTGCGCCAGTCCGCATAAGACACGCTCCGCTCGACTCGCTGCCGGGAATACCCGCAGGACCAGTCGTCCTGCAAGGTTGGGTCGTACATGGGCGAGTCACTCACGAACTTGTCCAAGACGGCGAGGGCTGGCAATTCCGTCCCGCTCGAAATCTGTGGCGGAACGACAAGCGGTTCCTGCTGGGCTTTGGCGTTCCGTTCTTGACGGTATTCGCCGGGCTGTTGAGCTGGGGCATTCATGACCGGGTGAATCAAGTCGGCTGGCCGCTTTCGATACTCGGCGGAGTTGCCGTAACGCTCGTTTGCGGCGGTTCGGCTTTCTGGCTGATCGGCATGCTGAGACGAGCGAGCTATCGGCGACTGTGCCGGTTGACCATTCCGGCTGATGGCCGCGAACTCGAACTGGATGCGCCCGCGGAAGGCGGTCCCGACGAAACCGATTTTGCCGCGTGCCTTCAGTGGGCTTTCCTGGGAGAGACGAACAGGCGCCGCCTGACCATTCCCCGAGAATTGGTCGCTGCCGTGCAACTCTGTCCGTGGAAATACGCCGTCGCCGGTTCGGGTGGTCAAAGCATTACCTGGGCCGTGCAGGGTCTGCTCGTGCTCTCGTCCTCGGCCGAGGCCGGCTCTTATCGGCTGCCCATCCTATTGACCAGCGACTTTGTCGGCGCAGCCCGACTGATGCAACGGCTGGCCGAAACGCTAGACGTTCCCTATCTGTTCTGCGCCGACGCCGCGGACTGGAAGGCCGAGGAGCTGCGTGCTAAAGAACGTCCGCCGCTGAAGGTCGGCGGAATGCTGGGCTAGAGCGTCCGGATAATCGAGTTGCTTCGCACGGCACGATCCGCCCATCCGCTCGTTCGGGCCGCCCATTCCACGGCCAGCAGCTTTTAGGAACTCCCGGTCTCGCCCGTCGGGGAGCGGCGTCTTGCGTCTCAGCGACTCCAGGCTCAAAGAGCCGCCTCGGGCGAGAGTTCATCGCCGAATCTAGCTCCGCGCTGGCTTGGCGCGTTTGTGATATCTCAGCCGCTCTCACCCCAAAAGCAAAACGTTTCTGTACGCTTTTGGACGCTTTTTCTTCTAACTGGTAGCCATGATACTCCGTTCTATTAAACTGGTAGGCAATCTATCTGAGGAGCGGTTGCCTGGGGCAGTTCAGCGGGAGCGGTCCTACATCACGTCGGCCATTCGGGTCGGGCGTCGCTCCGGATGCCTTAATCCGATGCCATGATTCTTGATTTCCGCTTCTCAGCTCGCCCGAGGCTTCGCGGCCGATCTCGCCAGGGCGATTGCCCGCACCGGTTCCAGCGTTTGCATCATGCGACGCCCCTCCGGAGCGAATGCCTTGAAGAACGTTCCTTGCTGACGGCGACACTGGCGCCGGATCCGGTGTCTTTTTTAGGGCCGGTGATCGAAGGAACATACCGCGGCGCGGTCGACACGTTTACTGACAATCGCGCGAATGCCGGCGTCGCCGACCTGACCGCAAACATTTCGTGGGGCGACGGGTCGCCCAACACGGCAGGAACGATCATCGCTCTCGGCGGCGGCAAATTCGAAGTCGACGGAACTCATGTCTTCCAAGCCGGCACATATAACCCGACGGTAAGCATTTCCGATACGGCGGCGAACCTCCACGAAACGGCTGTCTTACCTTCGTCCAGCGTATTGCACGTCCTCGATGGATCGCTGGTCGCGGGACCGGTTACGGTTGCGCCGATCAGCGGCGTGCCTTTCGATGGCCCCTTGCATTGAGGATTAAATAACCTCCGAACTTGGGACAAATAGCTGCAAATCAGCCCCGCCAGTGGGGTTTCAGGCGGTTGTATATACGGAAGTTATTTATCCTCGATGCTTAGCCACGTTTCGCGACAGCAGTTCGCTCAGCCAGGCCTCGGATTTCACAGCCGTGATTGATTGGGGGGACGGCACGCCCGACAGCGTCGGCACGGTGAGCGGCGCTGCGGGGCAGTTCACCGTTAGCGGCGGTCACACCTATGCAGACCCCGGCGCCTCTGCCTTAAGAATTCGCGTTAGCAGTTCCGAGGATGAGAGCTTGCTCATCACGAATACGACGGGCAGGCAGGCGACGGCGCCCATGCCGATCTGGGCGAGTCGATGGCTGGCGTGGCGGGGGCGGACGGCCGAATTTATGTTCTGGGCGGCATGGACAGCGCAGCTACACGTGATCGGCTCGGCCGAAGTCTATAATACTGTACGCCGAGCTTCGCGTCTCGAACGGTGCTCCGCGGGAGTCTGCCATTGGTCTTACATTAGACATCACGCTCCGCGTGAGGGGACCCGGCATAGGGCCTCATCGATCGGGCGATTGGGTTTCCAAGCGGCTCGACCGAAAGCCTCAAACCAGTCGCCGACCGTTTACGCGTCATTTATCCGCAGGCGGCAGACTCGAACAGAATTGAGTTCTCGCCAGCAGCGAAACCCGCGAATCGCCGCCCTCTCACGCCGCCGCGGCGGAGAAGTCGCCGACCAGCCGCAGGAAGACCTCGCGGGTGACCTGGGCGGGCAAGGCCTGACGCGATGTCGCCGGGGGCCTTGTTCCAGCGGCAGAGACTCAAGGCGCCGCCACGGCGGACGAGTAACTCGTAATAGCTCGTACCCTGCTCGTCGCGCTGCGGCGGATTGGAACGCATTTGAATGATGCACTGCTCCGCGTCGGATTCGATCGGCGCAATCGGTTCCAGCAAGTAAGTCAGCCGAGCGGATAAGCTCTTGCTGATCTCCCGCACCCGCTCCATCGTGGCATTGGATAAGGCGTCGCTGTGCAGTTCAAACCGCACGAACACGCAACCGAACGCGTCGAGGCCCGTAAGCTCGCACACCAGACGCTGGCCGGACTCGTCGACGGATAAGGTCTGCTGGCCGCTGGCAAACGGAGGCCAGGCGGCTAAGGTCGATCGGGTTTTTTCTGCCAGCGTCATCTCGCACGCTCCTTATCGAGTCGCCGGCTTGAACTGCTCGGCCGAGTGTTCCAAGCCGTCGTAAGAGAGAATGGTTTTCACGTCGCCCAGAACCGTTTCGATATGCACCGGGCGGCCCCAGAGCCGTTGTAAGTTGGTCAACGTGTCGCGGGCGTAGGCCATCTGCAGCTCGACGCCGTTGAACTCATGTTCGAGGAACAATTCGCCCCGATTCTTGTAGTTGCCGTCGCGCACCGTGATGAACGGCCGGCCGCGGTGCGTGAGGCTGAACAGCAGCCGCTGCTTGATCTTGGGGAACTCGCGGCTTTCGATTTCGTAGTAGTTCGGTGTCGTCGTTGTAGCCGAACGAGAACAGCTTGTGCTCGCGGCAGAACTCGAGCGTCAGGAACGTGTCGATGAACGTCAGATCGTTGTGGATCTTGCGGACCTCGAAGATCTTTTCCCGGCCCAGCCCGGCCTGGGTGTCCCAGTCTCGCTTGGCCGCCATGATCGTCGCACTCTTCGTACTCTTTGCCGAAACGTCCCTTGTTCCAGCGGTCTTCGATGTCGCGGAACAGCTTCGATGCCCAGCTTGTACGGATTCAGGCGGCCTGGCGAAGTGGCCATCGTGCCGGAGTGATGGTCGCAGTAGTTGATCACGTCGCCCGGCGTCAGCCCGTGCGGGTCATGATGGTCGAATGCCAGTAGCTGGCCCAGCCTTCGTTCATGATCTTGGTCTGCCCCTGCGGGGCGAAGTAATAGGCTTCGTCGCGAATGATCGACAGCACGTCGAGCTGCCAGGGCTTGAGCGGGGCGTGCTCCAGCAGGAACAGCATCACGTCCCGCTCCGGCTCCTTGGGAAAGCGCTGGTCGTACTCTTGCTGTTCGTGCAGCCGCTGCGCTTCTGCGCTTCAGCGCATCGGGCGGGTTGATGAACGGATCCATGTAGTCCTTGGCTGCGAACTTGCCGGGCCGCACCGGCTCCTCGTCCTCCTGCAAGGCCGCCCGTGCGCGTATCGGCCGAGTCGCAGCGTTTGATGAACGGCGAATGGATGTCGATCAGGTCTTCGATGCTCAGGCAGGCGTCGATGAACGTCTCGACCTCCTCCACGCCGAACCGGTCCATGTAACGGCGAATGCGGTTGCCGTGGTTCGCCATCTGGTCCATCATTTTGCGATTGGTCTGGCTGAACCAGTCGTTGTTCTTGAAGAAGTCGCAGTGGCCATAGACGTGGGCGATCACCAGCTTCTGATCGGTCAGCCCGTTGCAGCTCATCAGGTAGGCGTAGCAGGGATCGTTGTTGATCACCATCTCGTAGATCTTCTGCAGGCCGTACGAGTAGCCCTTGGAAAGCTGTTCGTACTCCATGCCGAACCGCCAATGCGGGTAGCGCGTGGGGAACCCGCCGTAGGCGGCGATGGCGTTGAGCTGGTCATGGTCGACCAACTCGAAGATGGTCGGGTAGAAATCGAGGCCGTAGTTTCGGGCGTGCTGTTCCATCTGGGCCTGGATCTCAGCCAGATGGGTCGGCAACGGTTCGATGCGGCAAGTGGCCATGACTTCACTTTCCTTTGCCCAGAAACAGCTTGATCGAGTCGTAAATGGCGTCGCGGTCGCGGATTTCCGAGAGCACCAGGTTCTCGGCGTCCTTGCCGGGTCCGTCTCGCAGCGTGCGGAGGTACTCGCCGCTGCCGTAAGGGCTTTCGACCTGGCCGTAGCAGAACAGATTGACCTGCGGCAGGATTCGCTCGCCCAGCAGCTTCAGGCTGATCTGGTTGTCTTCGCCCCAGTTGTCTCCGTCGGAGAACTGAAACAGTAGAATATTCCATTCCGACGGCGGAAATTCGCGGTCGATCAGGTCGACGCACACCTTGATAGGCGGAACTGATCCGGGTGCCGCCGCTTTCGCGGGTGTGGTAGAACGTTTCTTCATCGACTTCCTTGGCCGCGGCGTCGTGGATGATGTAGCGAGTTTCCAGCCCGTCGTACTGGCTCTTGAGCCAGGTGTCGATCCAGAACGCCTCGGTGCGGACGATCTGCTTCTGCTCGTCGGTCATCGAGCCCGAGACGTCCATCATGTAGATGACTGCGGCGTTGGCGTCGGGCAGCGGCGTGGTCGTCCAGGAGCGGTAGCGCTTGTCTTCGCGGATCGGCACGATCAGCGGGCCGGCTTGCGTTGTAGCTGTTCGGAAGAAATCTGCCGGCGCAGGCGCCTCCATGTAGGTCCGCTTGAAGTGCCGCAGCGACTCGGGCCCCGTGCGGCGGATGCTGGTGTAGCGGGTTTTCTCGTCGATGATGTTCGCTTTGCCTTTGGGCTCGATCCGCGGCAGTTCCAGCTCGTCGCCCATGATCTCGGCCAGCTCTTCCAGCGAAACTTCGACCTCCAGGATATGGCCGCCGGGATCGCTGCCGGCCTGGCCGCGTGCCGTCTCCATCCTGGGGTCGCCCGAGCCGACCGGGTCGCCCTCTTCGCCGTCGCCCTGACCGACGCCGCCCGAGCCGTTCTGGCCGTAGCGAAAGTGAGGCACGTCGAGCTGCGGGACGGGAATGCTGACCAGATCGCGCCCCTTGCGGCCGATCATCTCGCCGTGGGTCACGTATTTCCGCAGGTTCTCGCGAATTTTGCCCCTTACGATCTGCTTGAAACGAGACTGGTCTCGGTCGATTTTGACAAACATGGCCCGTTCTCTCTGTTACGTGCGCCTTGGTTTCGCATGGGCCTGCCCCGCCGTTCCGAGTGTAGGCAGCGGAACTCGTGAGAATTCCGTCGTCATCTCCGCCGCCGCTACGGAACTCTCACGAATTCCGCTCCAGCGGCGTTCAGGATCAGGGCTTCGCGTCGCCGCGGGCGAAAATGCTGGCGACGTAATTCAGCACGTCGGTCGCACTTTCGTCGTCGTAGCCGTAGTCGCGGATCAAGCGTCCCTTGACCACGTCGATCTTGGCTTGCGTGTCCGCGTCGACCACGTTGGAGACCAGGCTGGTCAGCTTGATCGTGTCCTTCTGGTCTTCGAACAGCTTCAGTTCCAGGGCCTTGTTCAGCCGCTCGTTGGTCTTGTAGTCGAACGTCCTGCCGTCGATCGACAAGGCGCCGATGTAGTTCATGATCTCGCGGCGGAAATCGTCCTTGCGGCTGTCGGGAATGTCGATCTTCTCTTCGATCGACCGCATCAGCCGCTCGTCGGGCTCTTCGTACTGGCCGGTGAACTTGTTCTTGACCTTCTCGCGTTGCGTGTAGGCCTTGACGTTGTCGATGTAATTGCCGCACAGCCGTTTCGAGGGCGTCTTCGTCGGCGGCAATCGCGCGTTGGACTTCGTTTTTCACGATGTTCTCGTACTCCTCCTTCACCACGCCCAGCAGCTCGCGGTAGTGATGCGCGGGTCTCTTCGTTGGTGATCAGGCTGTGGTGCTTCAGGCCCGATTCCAGTTCGTTGAGCACCATGAAGGGGTTGATGGATCGCGCCTCGGGATGCGCCACCAGGGCGTTGGAGATTTTGTCCTGCACGTAGCGGGGCGAAATGCCGTGCATGCCTTCGCCCACGGCCTGCTCGCGCAGTTCCTTGATGTTCTCTTCGGTGAAGCCGGGCAGGGTCTTGCCGTTGTAGAGCTTGAGCTTTTGCAGCAGCGTCAGGTTCGCGTTCTTCGGCTCCTCCAACCGCGTGAGAATGGCCCACATGGCGGCCATTTCGATGGTGTGCGGCGCGATGTGCTTGCCTTGGACCTTGTTGCGGTTGTAGTCCTTCTCGTAGATGCGGATCTCGTCGGCCAGCCGCGTGACGTAGGGAATGTCGATCTTCACGGTCCGGTCGCGCAGGGCTTCCATGAACTCGTTGTTCTGCAGCCGGCGATACTCGGGCTCGTTCGTGTGGCCCAGGATCACCTCGTCGATATCGGTCTGCGCGAACTTCTTCGGCTTGACCTTGTGTTCCTGGCTGGCGCCCAGCAAGTCGTACAGGAACGCCACGTCGAGCTTCAGCACTTCGACGAACTCGACGATGCCCCGGTTGGCGATGTTGAATTCGCCGTCGAAGTTGAAGGCCCGCGGGTCGCTGTCGCTGCCGTATTCGGCGATCTTGCGATAGTTGATGTCGCCGGTCAGTTCGGTCGAGTCCTGGTTCTTTTCGTCCTTCGGCTGGAAGGTGCCGATGCCGATGCGGTCCTTTTCGCTCAACAGCAAGCGCTTGACGCGAATGTCCTGGATCACGCGCGTCCAGTCGCCCGAGTAGTTCTTGAGCCGCTCGGCGTAAATGTAGCGGCAGAAGGGGCACAGTTCCCCTTTGATCTTCACCGGGCGCCGGTCGGGCGAATGCCCGGCGTTGAGTTGGGCCTGCACGTCCGCGCGGAAGCGCCGCGGAATGACGTGCAGCGGCTCTTCGTGCATCGGGCACCAGTGGACGTTCTGCGATTCTCGAGATCGACCCAGCCGAGCGTGTACAAGGCGCCAGCGTCGGAGTTCGAATAGCGTTCCAGCCCTTTCTTGAGCAGCCGGGCGATGGTGCTCTTGCTGCTGCCCACCGGGCCGTGCAGCAACAGCACGCGCTTTTCGATGCCGTAGCCTTTGGCGGCGCTTTTGAAGGCGTTGACCAACGCCGCGAGAGAGTCGTCCAGACCGAACACTCCGTCTTGACCGTGCTGGTCGGGATCCTGGAAAAAGCGGTAGCGAAGGTGCTTTTCGCGGCCTTGTTCGTAGGTCTCGGTCCCGTAATCCATGATCATGTCGTAGACGCGTTCGAACGCGTTACGCGTGATCTCAGGATGTTCTTTGACGGCGTCCAGGTACTCTTCTAAGGAGCCTTCCCACGTCTTCTTGCGGAACTGCTCCAAGTCCTGCCGCTGGCCAATTAGCGATATGATCGAGCGTCCATCACTCATTGAGGGATCTCCCTGGCGGGCTGATTAATTCAGCCGCCTCAAAAACGCCCCCTCTAAATTGCCCAGTCCATCCGATATTCCAGCTTCCGCGTCGTGCGGTGGTATTTTGGTTGTAAATGCGCCTGAGGGCGCAGGTTCTCCCGCGCCGGTGCAGGCTGTGACACGGCCGCTAACGGCGCGCAGAGGCCGAGGCCAAACGGATCAAGCAGGAAAAAACGACGGGCGGCTGAGAATGCCGCAGTCTCAAATAAGATGCCTAACTAGTGCGGCATATCAGGCGGCCCGGCGAAGCTGCTCGGTCCCGTTTGGGGCAGCGATCTACGATTCGCGTGAGCGACCAGGGGAGAACTTGCGAAAGAACACCCGGAACTGATGAGTGGCGGGACGGGAAGGCTGTGCTTCTTCTCCGTTCGCCGGCGTGCGAGATGCATGGCTTCCCGCACATCTGCCCGCCGCAACCATAATCAAGTATGTACAGCGGTTGCTAAGCGGGCAATATCAACTTTTGTGAATGGGAGTCGCGGGCGACCGCGAAACGGCCGCCGCCAGTCACCCTAACACGATACGCACAAATGGCTTGTGTTTAGCCACCTGGGAAATATCTTTTCAACATTTTTTAGACGTCGAGCCGGCCAATTGGTCAAAGAAGCGTCCGGCGACTCTTAGATGCTCGCGGACTCAACGAGAGATCGCCAAGAAAACCGATCCTCTCGGGCGGGCCAACGCTCCCCTACGCGGTTTCCGATGAGCGGCGGAAGTGGCAGCAACGAACCGTCGCAATTCGAGCTGGCATTTGCGCCGCCTTGCCGCGAACCAGGCGCCACTGACTCAGACGGCGCGGGCCCGTCAGGCCAGCAACCGCCCGACACTTTCCATCAGGCGGTCCATGGCGAACGGCTTGCGGAGATAATCATCGACGCCGAGCATTTCGGCGTACGCTTTATGGCGGCTGCCTTCGTTGGCCGTGATCATGATCACGCCGCATCGGCACCGGGCGGCTGCGGCGCAGTTTCTCCAGCACGAGAAAACCGCTCCTTTTGGGCATCATCATGTCGAGGATCAGCAGGTCGGGATCCTCGCGTTCGGCCATGGCGAGACCTTGATTGCCGTCGCGAGCGACCAGAATCTTATAGCCGCGAGATTCCAGCGCGAGCCGCATCGACTCGATGATTTCCTGATCGTCGTCGACCAGCAGGATGCGTTTCTTGGCGCTTTCGCTCTCCGCGGTCTTGTCCGCCGCTTCGCTCTTTTCGGCCTTGTCGCTCTTACTGTTCTTTTCAGCCATGAAGTTTGTTTCCCTGCCGCAGACCTTGCCGCGGCTCGCCACAGCCCGCACTCGGAAATACGCGCTCTCCCGGCGGCGGGCGAGCGGCCCAAACTAACACAAGTACCGTACACGCCCCGACTTTGCAAGCGGGCGGAAAAGAAAGTCCTGCTCCGTGAAAAGGGAGGATGCGGGCATGCGAGGCGCGCGGCGGCGAGGCTGCGCAAAATCGCTTGTCTGGCGAATCGGCGCTCTGCTGGTTTGGTTCCGCCACGACCCGGGCTTGTCCCGGGCGGGCGATGACTTGCAGCTAGAAGCGCTTACCGCGCTGAGAAGCGGGGCTTCCTTTTCCGCGTTTGTTCGCCTCCACGGGCGGCGAACAAACGCGGAAAAGGAAGCAGGGGTTGCGGTGAAAGCCGGTTTCTAGCTGATCAATCAGCGCTCCCCCGGGACGAGCCCGGCGGTGGCGGAGCGGAACAAAACCTACGGTCTCTCTCCGAACGTGCGACGCCCTCATTTGCGCAGTCCGCCTGTCTAGAACCCGTTTTGAATTTCCTCGCCGCCCGCCTTGGTACACAGGGCTTTGAGAACGTCTATAGGCGTCGTTTCGGAAAGCGTCTGCGTATGGCCGTCGGCAAAGAGGGCGATCACGACGCCGGGATGCGCGCTGGCGATTCCCCCGCCCTGCTTTGCGTTGATGCCCTGCAATACCGCCGAGAACGGCAAGTCCCGCGGCTCCATCCAGTTGATCTTGGCCCCGGCGGCTTCCACGACCGCGATCGTCATCGGCGTGCCGTCTTTGATTTCGCTGAACTTCGCGCCATGATCGGCTTGCCACATAGTCTCTGGGCCCACGATGGCGACGTAATTGGTGGTCGCGCCCTTGTTGGCCGTGCCGCTTGGACAGCGGAAAATAGACGGCATTGGCTTCGCCAGCAGCGAGTTGTGCGGGCCGTTCCACGGCTCATTGAAATCGTATTGGTCGTAGAGCGCCTGTTGCGCGAGGAATGGCAGGATCAGTACCCGCCAACTGTGCATCGGCTTGCCGTTTTCGTCGGTCAAATAGGCAGGCGGAAAGCAACCGTAAGCGTCGGCGTAGTTCTGCAAGCCCAGGCCGATCTGCTTGAGGTTGTTGATGCATTGCGACCTACGACTCACTACATGATCGTAAGGGACTCTCGCCGGAAGTAATGGCCACAAACAACCGGTCAGGAGCAAGAGCAGAGTTGCCCATACGAATCTGTCTCCGAACCGCATTCGCGGCTCGAAGAAGATCGCGGCCAGGGCGGCGAGCAGCAAGAAGCCGAAGAATCCGTTGATGCCAAACCAGGCGCCCGCGGCAAACAACGCCGCAAATGCCGCCGTGATCGCCAGAATGGTTTTCAGGCCGAATTGTAGCGGCTGGGGTGGCATGTTCGCGGGATCCATGAGACCGCAGGCAGTGACAGGAGTTCAGGGCTTCGTCGCAACGACAGGCGACTCGCAAATGTGTTTGCTGGCGCCAAACCATTATACGGAAAGCACGCGCGAAGGATGCAGCGAGCTCCGAGCGAAAGACACCGTCGCTTGCTGCAAGTCGCCCGAGCGATTGCGCTTAACCGCGACCCCGGATCGGCTGCCACAGTGGTTTGAACGCAAGGGGGCGGAGATCTCGCTGCGATTCGCTCGGAACCTCGCCGCTCGGTCGAGAATGTTTAGCAATACCGTCGAATTCTGTTATGCTCTCGGCGTCGGCGCGGCAGGGCCGCGCCGGCCGTCATCGCACGCTGGAGGTTCGGCCATGTTGAGGATCGAAGGGGGCGGATCGCGATATTGCGACGGAATCACGCGTCGCAACTTTCTGCAGATTGGCGGCCTGGCGATGGGCGGCGCTTCGCTTCCTGAATTGCTGCGCGCCGAAGCTCAATCGGGCCGGCGATCGTCGCACAAGGCCGTGATCATGATCTTCCTGTCCGGCGGACCGCCGCACCAGGATCTGATCGACTTGAAGCCCGAGGCGCCCGTCGAGATTCGCGGCGAGTTCAGCCCCATCGCCACCAACGTGCCGGGCATCGAGATCTGCGAGTTGCTGCCGCAACTCGCCTCGATGATGGATAAGTTCGCCGCCATCCGTTCGATTGTCGGCTCCGAAGGCGCCCACGCGGCCTTCCAATGCCTCACGGCGCAAATCGCAATCCGCAGCCGCCCGGCGGCTGGCCGGCGTTTGGCTCGTTCGTCTCCAAGCTGCAAGGCCCGACGCAGCCGTCAATCCCGCCGTTCGTCAGCTTGTCGCCCAAGATGCGCGCGGCGGCCTGGTCGGATCCCGGCCAGCCCGGCTACCTGGGCATCGCTCACGCGCCGTTCAAGCCCAGCGCCGAGGGCGGCGCCGACATGGTGCTCAACGGCGTCACGCTGGACCGTCTGCACGACCGGCAGGCGCTGCTGGCCAACTTCGACCGTTTCCGCCGCGAGGCCGACTCATCTGGCGCCATGCAGGGGCTGGACGCATTCAACCAGCAGGCGCTGGGCATCCTGACTTCCAGCCGCCTGGCCGAGGCGCTCGACCTTTCGCGCGAAGACCGCCGCGTGCGCGACCGCTACGGCTACGGCTCGGAAAAGCCGGCCGGCTATGGCGACGCCGGCCCGCTCTTGAACACTTATTTCCTCACGGCGCCGGCTGGTCGAGGCGGGCGTCCGCTGCGTCACGCTGGCTTACGGCCGTTGGGACTGGCACGGCAAACCATACGGCACGACGTTCGAGAATTCGCGAGACCACATGCCAATGCTCGACCAGGGGCTGTCCGCGCTGGTCGAAGATCTGCACGAGCGCGGGCTGGACCGCGACGTCTCGGTCGTCGTCTGGGGCGAGTTCGGCCGCACGCCGAAGATCAACGCAAACGGCGGCCGTGATCACTGGCCGCCCGTCAGTTGCGCACTGCTGGCCGGCGGCGGCATGCGCGCCGGCCAGGTCATCGGCTCGACGAACCGCCTGGGCGAGCACGCCAAGGACCGGCCCGTGACGTTCCAGGAAGTGTTCGCCACGCTCTATCACAACCTGGGCATCGACGTGAACACGGCCACCGTCACCGACCTGGCCGGCCGCCCGCAGTACCCGGTCGACCACGTCCAGCCGATCCGCGAATTGATTTAATCGGTCTCACCCTAAGAAACGCCGGATCACGTTGGCGGTGATCTTCGAAACGGCGTCGTCGACCAGCACGCAACTGGGCCAGGCGATGGAGCCGACGGAAAAGACTTCGCCGCCGCTGGCCGTGTCGTAATAAATCATCTCGGCGCCGCCGTTGTCGCAATTCGTTCCCTTGGCCAGCAGCTTGACGTTGCGCGGCGAACTGGGCGAGATCTTGTCGGTCTCGTGTCGCCGAAGCGCCGCCGGCGACAGCGCCGGTGCTGACTGTGCAGCCCGAACAGTTCGTCTCGCTTCAGCCCCGTGCCGGCGAAGCCCCAGTGGTCGGCCTCGATCACTCGATACGGCGCGCCCGGTCATGGCGCCCGCCTCGGTATAGACGACGCCCAGCAGGTTGGCTTCCGACTCGTAACGCAGATGGAAGCGGCTGTCGAGCTTGCGGCGGTCCATTTCTCGCGAGTCGCCGTTGCGGCAGATCATCGTGGAGAATCGACGAACTCGACCTCGCAGTTCAGGCCGTTGCCGCCCAGGTAGATCAGCCTGCCGCCCCGCTTCGAAGACCCAGCGTCTTGAGCCGGTCGTACATCTTGCGCGACCAATATTCCGGATGCGTGGTGAGGACCAGCACGCGGTACTCGTCCGAGTCGACAGTCGTCGAAATGAAACTGCGTCTCGCTGTAGAAGTCGTAGGCGAACCTCTCGCGCTCCAGCCAGCCGAGCAGCCGCCACTCGGCCGCGGCCAGGTGACAGCCCTGCGCGGCCTTCGATCGGGTCGGTCAGCTCCTCGCGCGCGGCAATGGAGTTGATCGGTTCGGGCCGGTCGAACGACAGCGGAGCATAGTCGTCGGTATCGTAGTGCAGATGCTCGGGATCGGTGTAGCGTTTGAGTTCCTGCCGCGAATTGACCGTCGGCGTCGGCGGGAAACGGTCGGCATGAATGTAATTGCTGCGGCCGCCGAAGCTGTTGTAGGCGTTCCAGGTGATGTTCGACGCCAACACGGCGAGCTTTGCCTGGTCGGCTCTGCCGGCGCCACGATCCAGGGAAATGCAGAAGTGCAGGCCCGACTCGGTGCGGGCATGAAAGTAATACAGCCCGCTCCGCTCCGGCGCCTCGACCATACTGGCCATGGCCCTTGTTGTTGTAGCCCTGCTTGTTCCACTCGACGCCGGTCTGCGTGTAGTCGCCGTCGGGCGTGATCTGCATCGTCGCCCGCGGGCCGTGCTCGTCGAGCCAGCCGATATTGCGCGATGAACTCCTTTTCCGCGCCGTACCGCCACAGTTCCAGCTGGTACTCCTCGACCGAGTGGACGCGAAACTCCGCCTTCTCCGCCCGCCTTGACCCACTTCGGCCAGATGTAGCCCAGCAGGCCGTCGGAGAGCAGGCGGAACTGATAAGCCTGGTCCGGCTGCACGTCGAACTGCACGCGTTTAGAACCGTAACCTTGTTTGTAAAGCACGGCTTCGCAGGCGCCGGGCGACAGCTCGGCATAGACCGCGCCGCTGGCGCGAGAACGGGCTTCGATGGAACGCCCGCCCTGCAGAAACTCCAGCATCACGTCGGGCAAAGCCACATACCGTTCATCGCTGACGTAGCCGATGAGCATGTTGGTCGTCTTTCAAAGAGGTTGTGAAGGAACTTCGCTCAGCCACGCCCCATCATGCGTTATCCGGCCGGCTCCAACCGCAGCCGATGGCGAGCGGCGGCGTCGACGGCCGCGCGGTCGAGCGACAAGCGATGGTAGCGCCCGGCAATCCAGTCGCCCATTTGGTCGCAATAGTGCGGGCTGCCGGGATGGCCTGATTCGCTGCCGGCGTCGACGGCCCACATCTCGGGCGGCTGCACCGACATGTCGACGATCATCCGGTAACCGCCGGCCAGGTTTGCCTGCCACTCGGCATCGCCGCCGGTATTGCAGACGGTGTAAGGGTTGCCGCGGATCGGAAACGACGGCTGATCGAGCAAGCTGGCCAGGTCGCCGCGCGCGGTGAGCACGTGCCGCTGTTGGGTCCGGTGCAGTGCGCCCCACGTCCACTGGCTGCGATCGGCGCCGAGCCGCGTGGCGATGGCGTCGAGCGTGGCGGCCAACGCGCTGTGCACGGCCGCTTCCCGCTTGCCGGGGCCGAACCAGTTGATGGCGTCGCCATGCAGCAGTTGCACCGCCAGGCTGGGGGCCGCCGCTGAAACCAGCGTCGCCGCTTCGCCGGAGAAATGCTCCTGGGCGACCGCGTGACACCAATGCGTGAAGAACAGCTCGAAGATCAACGCCGCGCGCGAATCGGGTTCCATCCGGCCGTCCCAGTTGCGCAGATCCTCCGCGGCTTGCTGCAATGCCGGCTCCGTTTCGCCGGCCAGCAATTTCCAGCAGCGAAGGCACGCAATCGACGGCCCGTTGATACAGAACGTCGAGTTGCATGGCGCCGATGTTATCGAGCGCCAGCTTGTCTCGCCCTTCGATCATCTCGCGAATCCGACGAGCTCGGTAACCGGCCGGCCAGACTCCGGCCAGCGGATAGGGGAAATCGTCGGGCGCCGGACGGTTATTGGCCGTAACGGCAAAGCCTCGCGGCGGGTCGGCCAGCCGCGGCATGCCTTCGAACGGGATCAAACCTTCCCAGACGTGGTCCGGGTTCCAGCCTTCCAGGTAACTGCGCGTGGCGAATTTACGCACCGGAATGCGCCCGACGGCTTGATAGCCGATGTGGCCGTCCACGTCGCAGAACACCAGGCAGAAGGTCGGCACGATCCAGGGCCGCATCGCCTCTCGCAAGGCCTCGGCGGACGTGGCTCGGTCCATGCCCAACAACGCCTCCTGCCAGCCGCACGGCTCCGAACCGAGCCAGCGCAGCGAGACCGGCTCGCTGCTGCGAAGCGCGGGCGGCAACAGCTCATCGATGATCGGACCATGACGCGACGAGCGGATCGTTTTGCGGACCGGCTCGGCGTCGCGAACGCGAATGACCTCTTCGCGGGTTTGCGCGGGCTCCCATTGGCCGTCGAACAAAAAGCTAGTCGGGATGCGCGGCGTCGGTCTTTTCCTGGTACAGGTTGCGCTGCGAACAAGCGTTGTTCGTGCAGCCCCAGGCGACGTGCTCGTTGCGACCGAACATCACGCCCGGCATTCCGGCGTAAGCCATGCCGGCTACGTTGAACGAGCCGCCGCAGAGGTGAACTTCGTACCAGCAGGAAACGGCGCCCAAGGCAATGTGCGGATCGCTGGCCAGCAGCGGTTTGCCGGTGACCGTCCGCGGACCGGCTACGACCCAATTGTTGCTGCCCGGAGCGGGTTCCGCGGCGCCGCCCGTGCCCGAGAGCGATTCAAGCCCGCGCTGCACGCTGGGATACAGTCCTTGCGGAACGATGCTTTCCTCGTCGACTTCCGCGCGGATGAACGCCTGGTACTGCGGCCCGTCGCCCAACTTGCGGCGCACCAATTCCGGCACGGCGATGATTGGCAGCCGGCCCGTCAAATACCAGCGCAACTCACCGGCGATGGCCAGGCTATCGACCGGTCGCCACGGCTCCGGCTTATAATCAAGCAGGTCGAACTCGATCGGCGGCGCATCGCTGCTGGCGGTGATATAGGCGTTGACGCCGGCGGAAAAGGCATTCATCAGTTGGCGGGCTTCGGCGCTCATGGCGGCCCATTCGGCCTCGGCGGTCGCCCAGAGATTGACGGTGCGAGCCACGAGATCCAACTCGAGCGATTCGGCGCCCAGCACTTCGGACAAGCGGCCCAGCGCTCGGCGCCGCAGGTAATCAAGCTGAAACAGCCGGTCTTGCGCCATGGCGTAGCCAAAACCGTAGAACAAGGCCTCGTCGGTATCGGCCAGCAAGTGCGGAATGCCCCACGTGTCGCGAACAATTTCCACGGGGCCCGCGGAATTCGCGGGGCAAGCGCCGCTGGTCACGGGCAGCCGCCGCTCGAGTTCAGCTTTCCACCAGGCGTCAAACTCTTCGCGGCTGATCTGCGCAGCGCTGCAGACGGAGGCAATTGATTCTCCGCGCCCCAGACGGTGCAAGATTTCGAGCCCGGAAAGTTTCATCGGCATGTCAGTTCCTCTCGTATTCGAGCCGCCAATGCGGCCGCACGCGCATCGTCGAGATGCAGCGGATTCACCACTAGTTTTCCTTCACTCAGTTTTCCGTGCCCCAGATAGCACGGGGGCGAGCCGCTGCGCAACCGCCGGCAGACTTCCAGGGCCGAACGGCCCAACGCCGCTTCGTCGACCGCGATTTCCAGCAGAGGGAGCGGTTCGTCTTCGCCCCGATCGATGAACGTGCTTTGCGCCGCACAACCTTCCAGCGCCGCCGCGATGCGCCGCAAATAATCTCGCTGCTGGGCGCGCTGGCGTTCGTAATCTCCGGCGGTGAACAGATCCAGCGCCTTGAGCAAAGCGACGATCTGTTCCTTGGAGACTTTGAAGCCGCGGCCCAGGCCGTGCCGCGGCATGCCCGGCAGCTTGGCTTTGTCGATCAGTTCCGCGGGCGGATCCCAGAGCTCGAAGTGATCGTCCATGTCGAGCATGTGCAAAGCGGCGGCGCCGACCAGGTCTCGCCGCCCGCATAGAATACCGGTCGCCTGGGGACCGCGGATGGCCTTGCCGCCGCTGAAGGCGACCAGGTCGGCGCCGCTGGCAATAATTTGCTTCAAGTTCGCCCGCGGCGGCAATTCACCCGCCGCATCGACCAGCACCGGCAAGCCGCGGGCATGTGCTCGAGCGACCAGCGTTTCCAGGTCGGGACGGGAATGCGGAGCGAAAACGTATAGCACGGCGGCCGTGCGGGGGCCGAAGACCGCTTCGTATTCCCAAACTTCCGCACGTCGCACGCCCGCATTGGCGACGATCTCGTGGAAACCGACTTCGACGAGCCGGGCGCCGGCCGCACGCACGGCATGGTCGTAGCCGTTGCGCTGTTCGCGCGCCATGATGAATTCGTTGGGAGAGAAACCATCGTCGTGCGGCAACCCTTCCATCCGGCGTAAATCGTAGCCGCTCAGGATGGCGGCCGTGCCGAGCGTCAGCGCCGCGGCGGCGCCTGCGGTGACCAGCCCCGCCTCGGCCCCAGTCGCTGCAGCGATCTTGCGGCAAGCCGCCGCTTGAAGCAGGTCAAGCGGAACCGCCTCGGCCGCGGCGGCGCAAAAGGCGTCGAGCACGGCCGCGGGCATGGGCGCCGCCCAAGCGGGTGACGGCGCCGGAAGCGTTGATAATCGGTTCGATGCCAAGCTCTTCGTAGACTCCCACCTGCGCGCTCTCAGTTGGTCGGCGATAATTCCCTCTGCCAGCGCCACGATCTTAACCGATGGCGCCGGCTAGAGTGAAGGAGTCGGGCGGCCGCGAGGCGTGAACTTCTGCAGCGAGTGGCAATCGGGCGGGACCAGGCCCCGGTTGCCGCCGGCGGACATGCCGACTTCGGCAACGTAAATGCTGCCTTGCGAATCGACCGAAATTCCGTGCGGCGCGAAGAAGTCGCCCGGCGCAGGGGTTCTGCCCGCCGCCCCAGCGAGCGCGAAGGCGGCCTTGCGAGTCGAACACGCTGACGCGGCCGCCCGGAGCATCGGCCGAAGGCGCCGCCGTGCCGGGCCACATGCCTGCGCGATATCCGAGCTCGGCCACATAGACGTCCCCGGCGGCGGCGATGAATACCTGGCAGGGCCGGGCGACGTCGGTCCACTCCGCCAGGTATTCGCCCTGGGAAGTGAACAGTTGCAGACGGCTGTTCTCGCGGTCGGCCACATAAACCGTGCCTTGCCGGTCGACCGCGATTCCGTGGGGCACATGAAATTGACCGGGACCGGCGCCCGGCGAGCCCCAGGACAGCAGAAGACGCCCGTCCGGCGAGAACTTATGAACGCGCGCGTTGCCATAGCCGTCGGCCACGTAGATCTCTCCCTCGGGCGACAGAGCTACGTTGGTCGGATAGTGGAACGGTCCGCCTGGGCGAACGATCGTTCGATAGTCGACGCTCGTGGCGCCCGTCTCCGAGGGCTTGCCGCTGGCGCCGAGCGTGAGCAGGAGCTGACCGTCGGGCGTGAACTTGCGGACGGTATGATCGAGATCGTCCGTGCAGTAGACCGCATCGTCCGGGCCGACGAAGACTCCGTGCGGCCGTGCGAACAAACCTTCGCCCCACGATCGCAGAAACGAGCCGTCCGGTGCGAAGACCAGCATCGGGTGCTCGCCGCGATTGAAGACGTAGACCCGGTCATGGCGGTCGCAGGCCACGGCCGTCGCTTCCGTCCAACTCCAGCCCTCCGGAAGGCGAGCCCAACGCTCGTCGGCATGGTACGGTTCGCTATCTACCCGTGCGTCAGATGACGGCGGCTCCGTCGACGGTTTCATGTGCGGGTTCCCTGCGATGAGTGACTTGAGCGTGGCGGCGGCGTTCTTCCCGCCGAATTCGTGCATTCTGTGCACGATTGCCTCGGTTTACCACCCTGCCGGGCGAGCAACGGCGCACGGAAAGATTTGCCGCGAAGGGAAGCGAGGAATGCAGCCTGCCGCGCCCGCGTCTGTCGAAAGGAAGCCGACGGCCCCGGGTCTAACCGACCAATTGGCAGTTAGCCTCACTCGTCTGCTTGGCGCTCCGCCGTGCGCCGGTGGGAGCGGCGATCGGCAGTTCCAGCGTGAAGGTTGCGCCGCACTGCGAGCCGTCGCTGTGCACCGAGAGGCAGCCTCCCATTTCCCGGACGGCGATGGCGCAACTGTGCAAGCCGAATCCGTGCCCGTGCGGCTTGGTGGTGAAGCCGTGCGAAAAGATGCGGGTCAGGTTCTGCTTCGGTATGCCCGTCGCCGTTGTCCTGGACCACGATTTGAAATCGTTTTTCGCCGCTCGGCCGGATCCGGCACGTCAGGCGCCGCTGACCGCCCGGCATTTCGAACAGCGCATCCTTGGCGTTCCGGACCAGGTTGATCAGAATCTGCAGAGCAGTTCCTGCCGATCGAGTTCGATCGCTGGCAGGCCTTCATATTCGCGAATCACCTCGACGCCGTGTTTTTCCAGCGACGAGGCCTCGAACGCCAGGGCCTCGTCAAGTCGCCTGGGCCGCATCGGTCCGTTCCACAAAACCTCCGGCGCTGGCGTGCGATTGTTGCGCCGAGACGATCTTCTTCACGTGGTCGAGTCTCGAAGCCAGTGCGTCCAACTCGGCAAGCACTTCGCCGTGTTCGTCCTGCAAACGTTTGGCCAACAATCTGAGGAAGACGGGCAATTGACGGCCGCGGGGATCGTTCGCGATGAAGTCTCCCAGGTCGGCTTCGTGCCGCTCCATCAGTTCGACTGCTTCGACCAGATGCGAGACCTTTGAGCGGCGCACGCGGTCGGCCGCGATCGAACTCGACACGTTGATGCTGTTCAGTACATTACCCACGTTGTGCAGCACGCTGGTGGCGACGTCCGCCATGCCGGCGCGGCGGGCGGCGGCCAGCAACTGCTGATGCGTCGCGGCAAGCTGCTTTTCGGCTCGCATCCGTACGGCGATCTGGTCGTGCAGTTCCCGAGTTCGCAACTGCACTTCTTCCTCGACGAGCTCGCGGGCTCGCTGCAGCCGAACCTGGTTCAGAGCGATCCGCTGCATGTCCGCCGAGCTTTGCCGAATGGACCAGGCGAGGAAGACGTCTTCGAAGAGCACCCAGGCCGCGTGTTCCAGCGATCGCCACGGGCTGGCGACCGCCACGCCGTAAACGGACTCGGGCCACCAGAGGCCTCGCAGCGCATGGTCGAGCGCCACGACGATCGTGGCCGTCACCAGCACCTGCCATCGCCGGTACGAAGCCAGGATTGCCAGCGATCCGAAAACGTGAAAATGCGTTTCAATGCGGCCGCCGGTCAAGTGGATCAACAGCGCCGACCAGAGCGCTTGGGCCACGGCGATCACGTGGCGAGTCATTACCGCCCCCGGACGCACGATCACCAGAAAGATCGGCAAGGCCGACAGGATCCCGCCTAACAAGAACGCCGACCAGACGTGAATGTGGACGGAACTTTCCATTCCGCTCCAGGCCCGCGGCGAGAGCCACAACGCCGCGGCGATGGCCGCCAGCCATTGGAGCCCCATCAACCAGGCGAACATCCGGTCGGTGCGGACGGCGATAGCGTGGAGTTGCTCGTCGACGTGCGCCGCGGCGTCTTGCTGAAATGAGTCGTCGCCGCACGGAATTTGCTCGATGGCTGCATGCATTGCCTACTCCTCGATGACCGAAGCCGGGCTGTCCTTAGCGGGCTCGAGCGGCAACTGGCGCAGCCGAAAGTCGGCGTCTCGACGACGTCTGCGGTTCCGTCGAGAACCCAGGCGACGATCGCGTCCTCCCCTGCATTGCCGCCGGCATGCCCCCGCGAGGCGGTGACGCCCCCGGCAAAACGCAACGCGCCGCTTCGATCAAATAACAATGTTTGTCCGGAAGTGCGTGCGCCGAACCTCCGCGCTTCGCATCCGTCGACGTCCGCCGCCGAGCGAACGCCGGGAATCGCCGCGGCGGCCCTCCAGTACTCGAGCCGCTCCCAATCCGCTCGTTCGTCGCCGGGCAGCGTCAGCACGACCTGCGCCTCCAACCGTCCCCGGCAACGCGTCATGATGTGCGCCAGTTCTTCGAGCGTGGCGCGGCTGCAAGGACAATACGGGTGAATAAAAACCAGCAGCGTGCAGCCATCGGCGTTGAGCTTCAAGCGGCTCGATGCCGGCCATTCGCGCGGCGCGGCGCTTGCCTTTCCGGAGTCGAGGCGTGAAGTTGCAGCCAGGCGAAGCCCGCCAGCAGGGCCAGCAGCCAAACGGTCAGCAGCAATTTATGGTCGGCGGCGAAAAGCCGGTAACGGGACATAGCGCGAAGGTCTCGCAGCAGCGGCGACTCGGCGCCCGTGCCTCGCTCGGCGCCTCCTTGAAAAGCTAGCTTACGGCGGCGCTCAGGGTCGCCCCGATGATCGAAATAAGTCCCCCAGACAAGCCTGCCCGCTCCAAGTCGCACGGAGAAACCGCCGTTTTCGGTCAGAGTGCGGGGCGCCGCGATTTGGCAACCTATGGTATTGCGGGGTCTCCGCCTTCAGTCCGACACGAAAGGCGGAAGTACGCTGGCAAGGCGCCGCCAACCGCCAAGGGGGGGCCGAGCGCCTTCGTTTTTCCGGCGAGTTTGCAAGTGGGTCTCGGAATGAACGATCAGCAGCCGATTCAACGCAGTCCTCGCATCCTGGTCATCGACGACCAGGAAAACATTCACGAAGACTACCGAAAGATCATCGGCAGGCATCGAGCGGGCGTCGACGAGCTGGACGCCGCCGCCCTCAGCTTGTTCGATCGGGAACCGCTCGACGGCGAGACGCCAGACGAGGGATTTGATCTGGATTGCGCGTTCCAGGGCGAACAAGGGCGCCAAATGGTGCAGCAGGCGCTCGACGAAGGCCGGCCCTACGCCATGGCGTTCGTCGATATTCGCATGCCGCCCGGCTGGGACGGCATCGAGACGGTCCGCAAGATATGGGAGATCGATTCCGAAATCCTGATCGTCATCTGCTCGGCTTACTCCGATTATTCCTGGGAGCAGATGGTCCGCCAACTCGGACGCACCGACCGCTTCCTGATTCTTAAAAAACCGTTCGACGTCGTTGAAGTGCGACAGTTCGCCATGGCGCTGACGCGGCGCTGGAGCCTGGCTCGGACCGACGACTTGACGGGCATCCTGAACCGGCGCTCGCTGCAGGAGCAGCTCGAACGCGAATGGGCCAAGTCGGTGCGGTATGCAACGCCCTTGTCCTGCGTGATGCTCGATCTCGACCGCTTCAAGCAGATCAACGACCTGGAGGGGCACCAGGCGGGCGACGCGGTATTGAAGTCCGTCGCCGCCGTCATTCAACAGCGCCGCCGGGCGAGCGACCTGGCGTTTCGTTACGGCGGAGAGGAGTTTTGCATCCTGCTGCCGAATACGACTGAGGCGGAAGCCGCCAAGTGGGCCGAGCAGACTCGAGAACTGATCGCAACTACGCCGGCGACCTACGAATCTCGTTCGCTGCACGTCACGGCAAGCATGGGGGTCGCGGAGCGAATGCTCGATACGCGGTGCGCGACCGTGTTGGTCAATCTTGCCGACGAGGCCTTGCGCGTGGCCAAACAGGTCGGCCGGAATCGCGTGATTCGGCGCTTCGGCGGCGGACTCCGCGTTCGCGCCCGGAGAGTTGCTCCCCACCAGCGCCGGCAATCCGTTCCGCGGCGTGATCGCCGCCCATGTGATGTCGCTGCAAGTCGCCTCGCTGACTCGTCAGACCACCGTGGGCGAAGCCGCCCGATTTTTTCTCCAGCACGGAAGCCACTCGGCGCCCGTGGTCGACGAGACGGGAAATTTGGTCGGGGTCGTCTCGGAAAAAGCCGTTTTAGGCGTCGTGCTCGCGCCGGAGGCGTGGTCTCGGCCGATCGACCGGATCACGCAATCAGACGTCGTATCCTATGACCAGAATACGCCGATCGAGAGAATCTTCGACTTTCTCAGTCGCGTCTCGATGCGACAAGTGATCATCGTCCGCGACGGCCGGCCCGTCGGAACCATCAGCCGGACCAGTTTACTGCGCTGGTTCAGCAACTGGGCCCTTGCCCAGAGGCAGGCCCAGTCGGACGGACCCGATGAATCGGAAATCGAGTCGCGTCTGCGGCTGATCGAGTCCATCCAAACGCTTGAAGTCCGCGCCACCCAATTGGCGAACGAATTGGCCTCCTGGGATGCCGGCGGGCGGATGGAAGACGACTTGCAAGGTCCGCTCATCGGCAGCGTGGTTGCGATGCAGGATCTGCTCGCAGACATCGTTACCTTGTTCAGCGTCCAGCGCGGGCGCCGGAAAATGCCGAGAGAAACCAGCGGCGTTCAAGGCGCGAATACGCTGAGCGAAGCCGGGTCTCGCGTTTGAGCCGCCGGCCCGCACGAATCAACGCGCGGGCGAAGTTTCCGCGTTGAGCACCTCAGTGCTCGCCGGAATTTCCGCAGGATTTGCCGAGCGGAATTGCGAGCAAGGAGGAAACCAGCCCCGCTTCTCGCCATCCGGTATAATCTCCACGAGACGGGCCGGTCGAGCCGCGAGTTTCCTTAGCGCCTTTTTTGCCATCCAAACAGATAGGAGTTCCCGACGCATGCGACGACGCGACTTTCTAACGGCGGCGGCGGCGACGGCAGCGCCGGCGATGATTCCGGGCCTGATCGCAGCGGCTGACAAGAACCTCGGCCGCAAGGAGGACAAGCAGGCGTGCTGCGGCGCCACCTACGCCTCTCCTGAGGAAGCGATGAAGGCGCCGCGAGAGAAACTGCTGTACGCTACGGCGCTCTACGTCGGCACGGAAACGAAAAAACCCGATTACCTGGCGACGATCGACGTCGATCCCGACTCGCCGACTATTCGAAAGTCGTCCACCGCACCGCCATGCCGAACTTGGGCGACGAGCTGCACCACTTCGGTTGGAATGCTTGCAGCAGTTGCCACGGTGACCCGACTCAGCTCGCGGCGGTTTATCGTATTGCCGGGGCTGCTCTCCGGAAGAATCCATATTCTCGACGCGGCCGACCCGGCGGCGCCCAAGTTATCCAAGACGATCGAGCCGGAACGAATCGCCGCAGAGACGAACCTGGCGCTCCGCATACGGTCCACTGCCTGGCATCGGGGCAGATCATGATCTCGATGCTCGGAGACGCCGAAGGAAACGCACCGGGCGGCTTCTTGCTGCTGGACGAAGACTTCAATATCGCCGGCCGCTGGGAAGCGAAGAGCATCCGGCATGCAATACAATTACGACTTCTGGTATCAGCCGCGGCACAACGTGATGGTCAGCAGCGAATGGGCCGCGCCGAACACGTTCCGCGGCGGCTTCAATCTGGAAGACGTCAAGGCCGGCAAATACGGCAGCCAGCTTCATTTTTGGGACTGGTCGACGCACAAGCTCGTGCAATCGATCGACTTGGGCGACGAAGGGCTGATCCCGCTGGAAGTGCGCTTTCATCACGACCCGGACAGCGCCCATGGCTTTGTCGGCGCCGCGCTATCCAGCAGCATGTGGCACTGCCACAAGCAGGACGGCAGATGGCAGGCGGACAAGATCATCCAGGTCGAACCGGTGGAGACCAAGGGCTGGCCGTTCGCCGTGCCCGGGCTTGATTACCGATCTGGTGCTCTCCTTGGACGACCGCTTTCTCTACTTCTCCAACTGGCTGCATGGAGACTTGCGGCAATATGACGTGAGCGACCCGGCCAAACCGCGGCTGACGGGCCAACTCTGGCTAGGTGGCGTGATCGGCAAGCCTTCGCAATTGAAAGCACGCAATGCTGCCGGCGGACCCCAGATGCTGCAACTCAGCCTGGACGGCAAACGGCTGTACGTCACCAATTCGCTCTACAGCTCCTGGGACAACCAGTTCTATCCGGACATGGCAACGTCGGGCTCGTACCTGGTGCAGATCGACTGTGATACCGAGCGCGGCGGGCATGCAGATCAACGAAGACTTCTTCGTCGACTTCGGCCAGGAGCCGGGCGGACCGGCGCGGCGCACGAGATGCGTTTTCCGGGCGGCGATTGCACGTCGGACATCTGGATTTAGGCCCGAGTCGGCGCTCGGCGCTGCCGCCCCCAAGCGGCGAATTCGCACGAAATGCTTTCCTGACCTCCGCCGGCGCTGTATGCTGGCGGTGAGTTAACGCCATTTCCTTCGCGAGGCTGCTCCCCATGTTGAGTAGCGTTGCACAGAGCGACGAACGTCCTCGATTGCCGTTTTTGCGGCGACCGCTGGGCGTCTTTTTTTTGCGCCCTGTCCTTGCTCAACTTTTTCCAGCGGGCTTAAGCCCCAAGGAGGACGACATGGCGGAATTGCGAGGGAACTTGCTCATCGGGGGAATGACGCTCAAAAACCTCTCGGGCAACATGAGCGAGGAGGCGCCGGCGCAAGGCGAGCACTGGGGCGGAGAACTGTTCATCGACGAGGATCAAAGGCAATTCCTGGAGACGGAGCGACCGTATCGGCTGGAACTTGAAGACGGCCGAGCCGGCAAGATCGTCATCACGCGGTTCGAGAACGTTTCCGGCCAGCAGAACCTGCACGCGGCTTTCAAAGGACTCTCGTCGTTTGAAGACCAGCGTCTGAGTCCCGCATGGGACGAGCCCGTTCACGCGGGCCGCTAGCCCCGGCCGGAAGTTCCTAGTCCCGCAAGCCCAAGCGGCGATAGCGGATGTTTCGGGGGTTCATCGTATGTCCCCACGCGATGTCGTCGATCGCTACCTCAAATGCCTCTGCCAGCTTCAGCCGCTCGGCAGGGCTGGGAGTCCAGCGGCCCGAGGCAATTGCCTCGACTCGCTGCGTGGGCAGGCCGCTGCGCTCGGCGATTTCTTCGACCGACCGCCCGGATTGTTCCAACAGCAGATCGATGGTCTTCACGGTGCTGGTTCCCAACGGGTCAACTCTGAGATAGCCGGTTCCGAAAGGGCCGGCGACGTATTCCGCATCGACCTGGGCGCCAACGGCGAATTCAGCCGCGGCGTATTCGGCCGCACTGCTGAGATTATAGCAACTCGTTTGGTCGGCGTTTCCGCAGTCCCTGTCGCACTCCGGCGGGGAACGTCTTCACTTTTGGCTCTGACTTAACCCCAGGGAGTAAGTTGTTCATGGCCACTGCCCCGCTAGACAAAGTCGCGCTCGACGGCATTTCCCACATTCCCGCCGGGGACCAGTTGGAACACAAGTTCAAGTACCCCGGCATTCCCACCACTTGCGACGGCGCCGAAGCCGTCGTCTGGGTCGAAACTCGCATTTCCCAGGGATCGGGCGCCTATCCGATCACCAGTTCGACCACGATGGGCGGCGGGTTCAATGCGGCCATGATGAACGGCGTGCCGAACCTGTGGGGAGACCTCCTGGTTTTCGTCGAGCCGGAAAGCGAGCACTCGGCCGCCACGTTCTGCGAAGGTTTCGCCCAGGCCGGCGGCCGCGTCACCAACTTCACTTCAGGCCAGGGCCTGGTGTTGATGAAAGAGGTGCTCTACACGATCTCCGGCAAGCGGCTGCCGGTGGTGTTCAACATTGGGGCTCGGGCGCTGACCAGCCAGGGCCTCAACGTGCATGCCGGACACGACGACGTGATGAGCGTGGCCGATTGCGGCTGGGGCGTGCTGTTCGCCCGCAACGCCCAGGAAGCGGGCGATCTGTGCCTGATCTGCCGCCGCGCGGCCGAAGCCAGCAAAACGCCGTTCTTGAACGTCCAGGACGGATTTCTCACCACCCACACGGTTGAATCCGTGCGGCTGCCGGAACCCGAGTTCATGAAGGAGTTCGTCGGCAAGCCCGAAGACAAGCTCATCAATTTGATGGACCCGGCCAACCCGCTGATGTCCGGCGTGGTGCAGAACCAGGACTCCTACATGAAAGGCAAGATCGCCCAGCGCTGGTACTACGACCAGTGCGCCCCGGCGCTGCGCGAGGCCTTCGAAGCGTTCTATCTGGCCACCGGCCGGCGCTACGACTTTGTCGATGCTTACCGCTGCGAGGACGCCGACTACGTCCTCGTCGGCATGGGCTGCTACATGGAAACGGCCCAAGCCACCGTGGATTACCTGCGGGATCACAAGGGAATCAAGGCCGGCTGCCTGAACGTCTACTGTTTCCGTCCCTTCCCTTCGCAAAGCCTGGTCGCTGCGTTGCAAGGCTGCCGGGCGTTCAGCGTCATCGAACGGATGGACGATCCGCTCTCGACCGCCGGCAACCATTTGACCCGCGAGATCAAGGCCGCCTTCTGCGACGCCTTCATGGGACAGAACGGTTTGGAAAGGATTGACCATCTGCCGCGGATTTACAGCGGCGCCGCGGGCTTGGGCAGCCGCGACGTACGGCCCGGCGATCTGATCGCCGCGTTCGAGAACATGCTGCATGAAGGTTCGGACTTCTTCTGCATCGGCATCGACCATCCGCTGGCGCTGAAGAGCGCCGAAGATCCCGACCTGCGTCCGCATGGCGGCTTTTCGATGCGAGGGCACTCAGTCGGCGGCTTTGGTTCGGTCACCACCAACAAGGTTATCGCCACCATCGCCGGCCAGGTGTTCGGCAAGGACGTGCAGGCCTATCCCAAATACGGTTCGGAAAAGAAAGGCTTGCCGACGACGTATTACCTGACCATCGCCGACTCCCACATCTACACGCACAGCGAGTTGGAACACGTTGATCTGGCGGTCCTCAACGACACGACGGCGCTGTTCAGCGGCAATCCGCTGGCCGGACTCGTACCGGGCGGGGCCGTATTCATGCAGAGCCCTTATACGAATCCGGCCGATGTCTGGCAGCGAATCCCCGAGCGTCACAAAGGCACAATCCGCGAAAAGCGGATTCGCGTGTTCTTTGCGGACATGGTCAAGATCGCCCGGCAGGTCGCCTCCGAAGCGGACCTGGAAATGCGCATGCAAGGCATCGTGCTGCTGGGAGCGTTCCTGAAGTTGACGCCCTACGCCAAAGAGAGCGAGATGTCCGACGACGAGGTTTATGCGGGCGTCGAAAAGGCGCTGCGCAAGTACTTCGGCAAGCGGGGCGACCGCGTCGTGCAGGACAATCTCGATTGCGTCAAACGGGGCTACAGCGAGATGCAGGAAATCCCCGCGTCGATCATCTCTCCCGAAACCGCTCACGCCTGAAAGGGTCTTCCAATATGGCTACCGTCGAAAAAAATGCTGCGGAAAACTATCCGTCCATGAACGAGGCCAGCGAGCGCGATCCGTTCAACAACAACTGCTACGGCACGCTGGTCGACGCCCCTTACAAGGACGTCAAGCTGCCGGTGCTCGACGTGCGCGACTTCAACGACCGCATCATTCGCGGCTATGAAGAGGGCGGCGGGGAGAAGACGCTGCCCGCCGACTTGTCGGTGGCCCGCTCGCTGATCCCGGCCGGCACGGCGGCGCTGCGCGACTTCAGCTACGTGGCGCCGGAGATTCCGCAATACGTCGCCGAGAACTGCACCGGCTGCATGGACTGCGTCACGGAGTGCCCCGACACGGCCATTCTGGGCAAAGTGCTGGCCGAATCGTCGCTCGAGGAAAAGCTGCAGACGATCGCCGACCCGACCGACCGCGAAATGTTCGCGCGGCAATGGTCGCGGACGCGCAAGTATTACGAAGGCCCCAAGAAAAAGGGCCAGGAAGGCGGCCGCTTCGCCATCATTATCGACCCCAGCAAGTGCAAGGGCTGCGCGGAGTGCGTCACCGTTTGCGACGACAATGCGCTGAAAATGATTCCCAAGACCGAGCAGGACATCCGCGATATCCGCCTTAGCCACCGCTTGTTCAAGCAGGTCGGTCCGTCGGACGAGCGATACATTAACGACAACCTGCTGATCGACATGATGCTGAAGGAAAAGACGCACATCTACGTCGGCGGCGCCGGCTCGTGCGCCGGCTGCGGCGAAGGCACGGCGCTGCGGATGATGTGCGCGGCGACCGGCGCCAAATACGGCGACCAGTGGGGCATCGTCGCCGCCACCGGTTGCAATACGGTCTACACCTCGACCTATCCCTACAACCCTTACCTGGTTCCCTGGACCAACTCGCTGTTTGAAAATGCGCCGGCCGACGCCATGGGCGTGCGCTCGCGATGGGACCAGTTGGGTTGGCAGGACAAACCGCTGTGGTGTATCGGCGGCGATGGCGCCATGTTCGACATCGGCTTTCAGTCGCTCTCCCGGATGCTGGCTTCGGGCATGAACATCAAGGTGTTCGTGCTCGATACGCAGGTCTACTCGAACACCGGCGGCCAGGCATCCACCAGCACGTTCACCGGCCAGAACACCAAGATGAGCGTTCACGGCAAAAGCTTCGGCGGCAAGCAGGAACGCCGCAAGGAAATCGCCCAGATCGCCATGATGCACCCGCGGACCTTCGTCGCCCAGACGACCTGCGCCCATACGAACCATTTCTACAAGGCCGTATTAGGCGCGTTGGAATTCGACGGGCCGGCGCTGATCAACTGTTACACCACTTGCCAGCCGGAACACGGCGTGGCCGACAACATGGCTTCGGAGCAGGCGCGGCTGGCGGTCGACACGCGCGCGTTCCCGCTGTTGATCCACGATCCGCGGGCCGGAGATACGCTCAAGAAGCGGCTTTCGCTGCAAGGCAACCCGGCCATGAAAGAGGATTGGTTCGCCAATCCCAAAACGGGCGAGGTCGTCGATTTCATCGATTTTTGCCGCAGCGAAGGCCGCTTCGCCAAGCACTTCGACAAGGACGGAAATCCGTCCGAGTTACTGCAGCGAGCCCGAGACGAGCGGCTGGAGAATTGGCATATCCTGCAGGAGCTGGCCGGACTGCGCTAAAGCGAAAAATCCCCCGCCGCTCGCCGCTGGGCCTTTACTCGCCGCCGCGGGCTCCTAGAATTCCTTGGTTTACGAAATCATCTGCGGAGATGGACCGCTTCTATATCTGACCACTCCTCGTAGGTTCGGCCACCTATCCAAGCAGGCCATCGCCTCTTTGTAAGAAGAGTCGTCATGATAACTGCATGGTCGGTTGAGTCGCGGCGGCGGGGCGCCCGGCTGACGACTTGCGCGTCCTGCTCGTCGAAGACGAGCAGGAATCCGCCGATCGCCTCGCGGCCATGCTCGCCCAGTGGCATTGCCGCGTTCAGGCTTTCGGCGCGGGCGCCGAGGCCATCGAACGCGTCGGCGAATTCCAGCCGCATGTCGCCGTGATCAGTCTGAGCCTGCCCGATTTGTGCGGCTTCGAGGTGGGGCATCAGTTTGTGCAACTGCGCGACGGCGCGGCGGACGCTCTTGATTTCGCTCAGCACGGCCGAGCAGGAGAACGAGCGCCGGTTGGCCAACGCCTTGGGGTTCGACTTCCATTTGCTCAAGCCGATCGACGCCGAAGAATTTCGACGAGCCTTGGACCAGATCGCAAAAGAATATAATCTGCCTTTGCGCCCGATCGCGACGAACATGCCGGATCAGGCGGCCGGCGCCGCGTTGCAAGAAGATGCTGCGACTCGGCGGAAATCCAGGCAGCGCGCCTGGGAACGATCTGGCCGCGGCGCTATGTGAGACGTGCCGGGCGTTGGCCGGCGCCGCGTGGTCGCAATCTCGCAAATTACTGCGGCTGCTGCTCCTGGATCCGAACGGAGAGGCTGCAAAAGCCCTGGCGGTCTCGGCTGCGGCGTTGGGGCTTCGAGGTCAACGTATGCCACAGACGCCGAGGAGTCGCTGGAGCAACTCGACTCGTTTGCGCCGCACGTGATTGTCGTCGTTACGGAAGGTTTGGACGTTGACGCCTGCGACCTGGCCGCCGCTTTACGTGCGCGTGCTCGAGCCGCGTCGAACCGCGGCTGGTAGCACTGGTTCAGCCCGGTCGCGAACGAAGTATTCTCCTGTCCGGCTGAGACCGATTTCGATCTGCATTTATCGGGCGATACGGCGCGTGCGACTATTGGGCGAAGCCTTGAGCGAATTGTTGGCGGCAGATCCTCGTTTTCAGTAGTTGAGACGTTGCGGCAGCAAAACCCGCACAGTTCACAACGCCTGTTCAGGAGATTTTGACGATATTCGGCGGCGAGTTCGCTTGCGGATGACGAGCGGCCCCAAGGCGAGCGCCATTTGCCAGGCGCGTACGCGGTCGGCCAAGGCGGCTTTTTCCACGAGTTCCGGCCATGAGTATGTTTGCAAAAGGCGGCGAACAACCGGGCGAACGCATGAACGACCCTCGGGCGTCGGCAAGGACGTCGTGCCCAAACTTCGCAACTCGCTGTTGCTCAAGCACGTTGCGTTCTTGACGCTGGCCGTCTTGTGGCCTCCGGCGTGCTCGGCCACGTAGCTTATCTGCTGGCCAGGGGCATGCTCCTGGACGATGTCCACGAACGGTTCGAGCTGATCGCCGCGGCGAGAGCCCGATTCTCGAATCGTCCGCGGCCGAAGAACTGCGGGAAGCGGCACTGGTCGTCAGCCGTACGAGGATGGAGCGCCTTGTGGAAGGACGCGTAGCCGGGACCGTCGACGAGGCGATCTTCCATGAGGAAATCGAGAGGATTCTCGCCGATATCAAAAAGAGCGCGGGCGGAGTCCGCCAGCTTTGGATCGCCGACCTGCAAGGCACGGTGATCGCCACGACCCAGAGAGTTTACTTGGACAAAGCGTCGCTAAGCACCCTCTTTTCGTCGAAGGGTTGGATGGCCCCTCTCTGGGCGATCCTTACCAGCGCAGAGGCCGGTACGTGGGGGTGGTCGCCGCTCCGATCCGGTCCCAGGACGGCGCCGTCACGGGCGTACTGATGGGCGAACTCGACGTCACCGAGCTGATGGATTCCGTTTTCGACCGTTCCGGATTGGGAGAGAGCGGGAAAATCCTAGTCGGCAGGTGTCGACAGAACGAACTGCACGTCTTGACTGCCCCACGCGCCGAGCCCGGCCGCGCGGTCGCGGAAACGACGAATCCGGCTTTGGCGAAAGCGTGCCGGGGGGAATCAGGTTCCGAGATCGTCGATGACCATGGTTCGCCCGCGTTGGCCGCCTACCGGCCCGTCGCGTATGGGCCGCCACGCGGAACGCCGTGGGGACTGGTCGCCACAATCAGCCTCTCGGACGCCTATGCGCCGACGGTGCGGTTGCGGCGGATTCTGTTACTCGTCCAGGGCGGCTTCGCCTTGGCGGGAGCGGTCGCTTCTTATTGGCTGGCAAGAAGACTCACGCGGCCGATCCTGGATCTGACCGCCACGGCCGCATCGCTGGCCTCGGGAAACCTCGCAGCGCGAGTGACCGTTTCCGGGGCCGATGAGTTGGGCGTGCTGGGCGCCTCGTTTAACCACATGGCCGAGCAATTGGCGAAGTCGCGAAGTTGGCTGGAGCGGCGCATCGAACTGGGCGCCGCCGAACTGACGGAATCGCGGCACGAACTCTATCGCCAAACGCGCATCTTGCGGAGCGTGCTCGACAGCATGGGCGACGCCGTAGCCGTCGCGGACCCCTCCGGGAAGGCGCTGCTGCTGAACCCGGCGGCCGAACGGATTCTCGGCCAGGATGCGCAGGACGCGCCGCCGAGCCAGTGGCCTCAAGTCTACGGCTGCTATCACGCTGACGGAGAAACGCTGTATGCTCCAGAAGATTTGCCCCTTGCCCGGGCGATGCGCGGAGAATCCATTGACAATGCGGAGCTCATCCTTCGCCACGCGGGTTTGTCGGAACCCCGCTGGATTAATATCAACGCCCGTCCGTTAAAAGACGAAACGGGGCGATTGTGCGGCGGAGTGATTGCGTTTCGCGACGTCACTGCCGCCAAAAAGACGGAAGAAGAGATCCGAGCGGCCGAGCAGGAACTGCAACGCGCCAAACAACTCGCCGAGTCGGCCAGCCGCGCAAAAAGCGAGTTTTTGGCCAACATGAGCCACGAAATCCGTACGCCGATGAATGCCATCATCGGCATGACTGAACTGCTGCTCGAAACGTCGTTGACGTCGACGCAACGCGAGTACCTGACCATGGTGCAGGAGTCGGGCGAGGCGCTGCTCTCCGTGATTAACGACATTCTCGACTTTTCGAAAATCGAAGCGGGTCGGTTCGAACTGGAACAGACGACTTTCGATCTCCCCGAGGTCGTGGGCGATACGATGAAATCCCTCGCCCTCAGGGCTCACCGCAAGGGGCTGGAGCTGGCCTGCCACATCAGTCCTGAAATCCCCCGGTTCATCGTCGGCGACAAACACCGGTTGCGGCAGATCATCGTCAACCTGGTCGGAAACGCCATCAAGTTCACCGAGCGCGGAGAGGTGGTGCTCGACGCCGCTTGCGATTCGCGCAGCGCAACCGGCGCCATGCTGCACTTCGTCGTCCGCGACACGGGCATCGGCATTTCCGAAGACAAGCAACAAATGGTTTTCGAACCGTTCGAGCAGGCCGATGAATCGACGACGCGCCGCTTCGGCGGGACCGGATTGGGATTAACCATATCCTCCCGGTTGGTGCGGTTCATGGGCGGGCGCCTCTGGGTTCGCAGCCAACTTGGCCAAGGGAGCCAGTTTCACTTCACGGCCGCGTTTGCTCTGCCCGGCCGGGACTGCCAGCTTCCTCCCGCCCGCCGCGAAGCGTCGCTGCACGGCGTTCGAGCGCTGGTGGTCGACGACAACCAAACGAACTGCTTGATCCTGGAAGAGATGCTGCGCAGTTGGGAGATGCAGCCGACCGCTCTGACGGATCCCGCGCAAGCAATCCCGGTCATGCGAGAACGTCTGCATGACGGGCTGCCGTTCGACATCGCATTAATCGACGCCAACATGCCCGGCATGAGCGGGTTTGAGCTCGTCGAGCAGATCAAGCAAGAGCCTGAGTTGGAAGCCGCGGTCATCATCGTGCTGACCTCGGGCGGCCGTGCGGAAAGCCTTTGCCGCCGGGAACATCGACGCGTTGCCGCTTGCCTGACGAAACCCGTAAAGCAATCGGAATTGTTCGACGCGATCTCGCAGAGTCTGGGGCACGTCGCAACGCCACAGGTTCCGTCGGCCATCGACAAGCTTGCGGCGCCGCAGAGCCGGCTGCCGTCGTTGCGCATCTTGCTGGCCGAAGACAGTCCGGTTAATCAAAAGCTGGCCTTGGCGCTGCTGGAGCCTCAGGGGCATCAAGTCACGGTGGCGAACAGTGGCGCCGAGGCCGTCCGGCAATACGCTGCCGGCGCCTTTGACCTGGTGTTGATGGACGTGCAGATGCCTGAAATGGACGGGCTGGAAGCGACGCGCTTGATTCGCGAGCAAGAAGGCAACGGCGGGCGCCACACGCCGATTCTGGCCATGACCGCCCACGCCATTAAAGGGGATCGAGAGTTGTGCCTGCAAGCCGGCATGGACGCCTATGTGTCGAAACCCGTTCGGCGCCGCGCTTTGTTCTCCGCCATCGAACAACTGGTCGCCGAGCAGGCGCCGCGAGCGACCAGGCGGCAGGCAGCCGCGCCTGCCGCCGCTGAGTCCGGCGAGTTGGAAGCGGCGCCGATTCCGCAAGCCGTTGCGGACGCCGCGAAAACGTCGCCCGCCTGCGGCGAACGGAACAATGACGTGATTGATTGGCACGCGGCGTGCGGCCGCTCACATTTGACGGAAGAGCAGTTGCACGAGCTGGCCGCAATTATTCTTGAACGAATGCCCCAAGCTCTTGTCCGAGCTTCGCGCGGCCGTGGTCGACGCCGATGCCGTCGCTTGCGGCTGGCCGCGCATACGCTCAAGGGCTCGGCCGCCATTTTCGACGCCAAACGTGCAGTCGCCGCCGCGCAGCGATTGGAGTCGCAAGCCTCGGCCGGCGAATTGGCCGAAGCAGACGCGACAATCGCCGAGTTGGAAGCGGAACTTCGCAGCGTGGCCGCCGCGATGGAGGAACACGCCAGGCACGCTTGAACATCCGGAGACAGATTTCATGGGCGCCTCAGCCGGCAACGTGATTCGGGTGCTGTTGATCGAAGATAACCCTGTTCATGTCCGCCTGATCGAGCAGCTTCTCCACGACTCCAAAGCCCCGGCTTTCTCTCTGCATCTCGGCGGAGCGGTTGTCGGACGGGCTGAACCGGCTGGATCGGCCGGGATTTCGACGTCGTGCTGCTCGATCTCAGCTTGCCGGACAGCCAGGATCTGGAGACTTTCATTCGCGTCCGGTCGCATGCGCCCGCCATGCCGATCGTGATTGTGACCGGGCTGGACGACATCAAGCTGGCCGCCAAAGCCATCGAAGCGGTGCGTCAAGACTACCTGGTCAAGACGCAACTGCACCGCGCGTCGCTGACGCGCTCGCTGCGCTACGCGATCGAACGCACCCGCGTTCGCGACGCCGAATGGGACTCGCAGATGTTCCGGCTTGCGCAGCGGCAGTTTCTCAAAGCCGCCCAGTTGATGGGACTGGATGACAATATCCGCCAGCGGTTGCTGTTTCCGCAGCGCACGCTGGTGGTCGCCTTCCCTTTTCGCCGCGACCGCTACGTCGAAGTCGAAACCGTCTTCGGCTATCGCGTGCAGCACGTGCTGACGATGGGCCCCACGAAAGGCGGCATCCGCTATCACCAGGACGTGAGCCTGGGCGAGGTCTCCGCGCTGGCCATGTGGATGACCTGGAAGTGCGCGCTGATGCAGCTCCCGTTCGGCGGCGCCAAAGGGGGCGTGCGGATCGATCCCACCGGTCTCAGCCGCCATGAACTGCAGCGGCTTACCCGCCGTTACGCGACGGAAATCATCAGCATGATCGGGCCGGACAAGGACATTCCCGCCCCCGACATGGGAACCGACGAGCGAGTGATGGCCTGGATCATGGATACCTACAGCCAGCAGGTCGGTTACTCGGTGCCGGCCGTGGTGACGGGCAAACCGATCGTGCTGGGCGGCGCCCGGGCGCAACGAGGCCACCGGCCGCGGGCTGGCGTACCTGATCAAAGAAGCCGCCGACCAGATCGGTCTGAATTTGCCAGGCGCCTCCGCCGTGGTTCAAGGCTTCGGCAACGTCGGCGCCAACGCCGCGAGATTTCTTGCCGAAGCCGGCGTCAAGATCATCGGCGTCAGCGACGTGACGACCGGCGTTTATCATCCGCAAGGTCTGTCCGTTCCGTCGTTGCTCGCATACGTCGCCGAACGCCGCTCGCTGCAAGACTACCCGCATGGAGAACGGATCAGCAACGAGGAACTGCTGGAACTGCCCTGCGATATCCTCGTGCCCGCGGCCTTGCAGAACCAGATCACGGCGGAGAACGCCGAGCGGATCCGCTGCAAGCTGCTGGCCGAAGGGGCCAACGGCCCCACGACGCTGGAAGCCGACGAGATCCTCAACGAAAAGGGGATCTTCATCCTCCCGGACGTGCTGGCCAATGCCGGCGGCGTGACCGTTTCGTACTTCGAGTGGGTCCAGGACACGCAGAACTACATGTGGACCCTGGACGAAGTCAACGCGCGGCTGCAGAAGATTCTGGCCGACGCCTACCGCCGCACCCTGACGCGAGCTCAGCAGACGGGCGTCGATATGCGCACCGCCGCGCTGATCGAAGGCATCCAACGCGTGTCGGAAGCCAAATTGGCTGCGCAGGCTTGTTTCCCTAACACTCACGGCCCCAGCGCCGCCAAATCGGCGGCCTTGCCGTCGGAGCGATTGCCGAGCAGTCGGTGCACGACCGCATTGACGGAATAGCTTATCGCACGCACCGAGCCGTCGCAAAAGGCCATGTTGAAAGCGCCGCTGTGCGGGCTGCCGAAGCGGTAAGTGTCGGCGAAGCCGAGCGTGTCGACCATCGGCGGGTAGTTGGGGTGCGTGCTTCGCGAGACGTCGTTGTCGAAGCCGGTGTAGCAGTCTTCGTTGTCGCCCGCGTCGGCGCCGGAGCCGTAACTCGCCGGGTTGAGATACTTTTCGCCAATCAGGTAGGTGGCGCTGGCGCCGTCGGAGACGTAGGCCAGCTTGACCTCGCTAACGACGTAAGACACGCCCGTGTAGCCGCTGGACCAACTGAACGTCTCAGCGGCCGCGTAAGAAGCGGGCCCGCCGTTGGCTTCAACCGCGGTTCCGTCGCCGACGTTCGCGGCATAATCCACCTTCGCCACCGGATTCTGCGCCGCCGCATTGAAGTTGACGTTGACGTTCGGTTGATTGTACGCGGTCGCCGAGCGACGGGACGGGCAGTAATAACATGGAACCGGAATGGCCGTCATGGCGCCTTGAGCCGTCAGCTTGGCGGCGCCCGACAACCCCGTGCTCTTCTGAAACAAAAGCTGCTGTTCGATGTACGGCAGCAAACTATAGAACACGCCGCCCGGCTGCTTCCGTCCGAAGCCGCGATCAGGATCGCCCACCCAGTCCCAGCCCCAGCCGTTGCTGGGCAGAAAGCCGTGAATGTCGTGATGGTTCTGGGCCCCGATGGCCATCTGCCGCAGATTGTTCTGGCAACTTGCGCCGCGCCGCCTCGCGAGCGGCCTGAACCGCAGGCAGCAGCAGGGCGATCAGGATGCCGATGATCGCGATCGTGACCAGCAGTTCGATCAACGTAAACGCCGGACGCATAGCGGTGCGCGAGTTCGCCCAACCGCACGAGAAGCGACCGCCCATGGAACCCTCTTGCGCAGGAAATGACATGCGCAACAATGCCGCCGAGGAAATCCGCACGCTAATCAGACCGGCTCAAGCTCACTACGTCCGTCGCCAAAAACGCGAACGTCCGTCAGCACGACTGAACGCTGTCAAGAGTTTCCCACATTCGGGGTATAGGTGCAAGAAGTTAGTGGCCATTTTATATATTTTGTAGATTTGTGATAACAAGAATATTGACTAAGCCCGCCCGTCCCGGTAGCTTACGAGCCACTGGGCTCGCCGTCCTCTCATTGATCTCTTGACTGCTCGGGGGAGTTGTCATGCGAAACACTTTTCGCAACGGTTGCAGGCGTCTTGCGCTTGGCCTGACCGATCTGCGGCGCTGCGGCGCTTCGCCTGCTGTTAAGGATGCTCCGCGGCTGATGCTGCGCGCGGCAAACGACGCCGCCGGCTAAAGCCGGCTCGTAAAGCTCGCGATGAGTCTGAAGGACGGTTGGCGGACCATATCCTTGGTCGTCTCGAGCTTGCATCTTCGCCGCTGAAGCTTCGGCTTCAGCCTTGTGGCATTCATGCGCTGCTGCAGTTGAACGCGCAGATTTTCGATCGTTGCTCCTCGTTTTTCACGCCTTTTCAGTCATATCCCAGGAGAACTCGTCATGCGAATCAGCGCATGCGCGCGCAAGGCGACCGCATTCGGGCTTTACGTTGGTGGAATTGTTGGTGGTGATCGCCATTATCGGCATCTTGATCGCGCTGCTCTTGCCGGCCGTCCAGGCGGCGCGCGAGGCCGCCCGCCGGTCGCAGTGCGTGAACAATCTGCGGCAAATCGGCATCGCCTTGCAGAACTATCACGACGTCAGCTTGACGTTCCCGTCGAACTACCGCGGGCCGAATGGCTATGACGCGACGAATACCGGGCGCAGTTGGATGTTCGCCATCTTGCCGTTCATGGAGCAGGGCGTCCTGCAGAACCAATCCAGCTACCTGGTCCCGCTAGGCAACGGCGCCGCCGGCAGCACCACCTACACGGTCAATACCCAGGTTTCCCAGACCGTCGTCAAGGCATTCTTGTGCCCCAGCGATCAAAATCAGGGGGGCTTGATGGGCGGCCGAGCGAATCTCGGCGATACGCGTGCCGTCAACAACTACAAAGGCGTGGCCGGCAGCAACTGGGCCTGGGGAGATCCGATCTGCCTGACACACCTTTCCCAAGGGCGGCTACTGGCCCAACAGCAATAATGGCCTCGACCAGGGCAACGGCATTCTGATGCGCAACGGCAACAACTATTCTCAGGGCTGGATCAAGATGGCCGACGTGGAAGACGGTACGGCCCAAACGTTCATCGTCGGCGAGGCCGTGCCAGGCTGGTGTTACCATACCTGGTGGTGGTGGTTCAACGGCAGCACGGCGACCTGCGGCATTCCGCTCAACTACTCCTCGATTGCCATTCAGACCAGCGACGCGTCGAAGACGCTCGAGAGCCAAACGGGAGACTGGCCGAACAACTACTCGTTCATGAGCCGGCATTCCGGCGGCGGCGCGAATTTCCTGTTCGCGGACAGCCACGTGACATTCATCAACGACAGCATCGACCTGAACACCTATCGCTTCCTGGCGAACCGAGGCGACCGGGTGACGACGAACATCAACCCGTAGCTCAGGTCGACCTTGGGTTTTCCCGGAATCCGTTCCGCTGACTTTTTCGAAGCATAGGACAGCTCATGCATTACCTCCGTCCTTGGATTCTCGGATGCGCCGCACTGTCTTTGTTGCTCGGCGGCTGCAAAGGCAACAATAATCCGGCGACGCTTCCCGTGACCGGCGTGGTGAAGTTCAAAGGCCAGCCGCTGCCGAACGTCATCGTCACCTTCTTTCCGACCGACGGCCGTCCCGCTACGGGCAAGGCCGATGGCGAAGGTAAATTCACGCTGACGACCTTCCAACCGGGCGACGGCGCCCTGCCGGGCAACCACAAGGTTACCGTAATGGAGCCGGCGCCCGAGATGGCCGAAGGAGACTATTCCGTCCCCGAAGCCAAGCCGTCTGCGTTTCCCGCCAAGTACACCGATCAGCGGCAAACGGACTTGACCGTCGAGGTCAAATCCGGCGGCGAGAACAATTTTACGATCGAGCTGAAGGAATAATCGGGGCAGCAAACAAAGGTGGAAATCGCCGCCGCGGCATGGAATAATCGTCGGGTCCGATCCGACTTTCTCAAAGGGAACTCCATGCACCGCTCCGTGCCGTTTCGCGCCCTGCTGGGCGTCGTTTGCCTGTTCGCTTGGTCTTCAATTGCCGCCGCAGAGTCGTATGACGTCGTGATTTACGGCGGCACGTCCGGCGGAGTAATCGCCGCCGTGCAAGCGGTCAAAATGGGCAAGCGCGTAGCCTTGATCGAGCCCGGCAAGCATTTGGGCGGCTTGACTTCGGGCGGGCTGGGGGCGACCGATATCGGCAACAAGGGCGCCATCGGCGGGCTGTCTCGCGAGTTCTATCGCCGCATCGGCCGGCACTACGGCAAGGACGAAGGCTGGACCTTCGAGCCCCACGTCGCCGAGCAGATCATGGACCAGTTCGTCGCCGAAGCCAAGGCGACCGTCGTCCGCAACGAGCGGCTCGATTTGAAAGACGGCGTCACGAAACGCAGCGCGCGGATCGAGTCGATCAAGCTGGAAAGCGGTCGCACGTTCTCCGCCCGCGTGTTCATCGACGCCAGCTACGAAGGCGACCTGATGGCCAAGGCGGGCGTTTCTTACCACGTCGGGCGAGAAGCGAATTCCGTCTACGACGAAACGCTCAACGGCGTGCAGCTCGGTTCGAAGAAGCACCAGTTCAATGCTCCGGTGGACCCATTCGTCGTGCCGGGCGACCCCAAGAGCGGCTTGCTGCCCGGCGTTCATGCCGGCGGTCCCGGCGAGCACGGCCAAGGCGACCGTCGCGTCCAGGCCTATAACTTCCGCATGTGCATGACCGACGATCCGGCCAATCGGCTGCCGTTTACCAAATCGGCCGGCTACGATCCGCTGCGTTACGAACTGCTGCTGCGTTACATTCAGGCCGGCGTATTCGACGCCCTGCGCAGCAACTTGCCGATGCCGAATCGCAAGACCGATACGAACAATAACGGCGCCTTCTCGACCGACAACATCGGCATGAACTATGACTATCCCGACGGCGACTATGCCACGCGGGAAAAGATCTTCCAGGAGCATGTGACCTACCAGCAGGGCATGATGTGGTTCCTGGCCAACGATCCGCGCCTGCCGGCGAAGGTCCGCGAATTCGTCAACCGCTGGGGCTTGTGCAAGGATGAGTTCGTCGAGAGCGGAGGCTGGTCGCACCAGATGTACATTCGCGAAGCGCGACGGATGATCTCCGACTACGTCATGACCCAGCACAACTGCCAGGGCCGCGTGGTCGCCGAGGATTCAATCGGCCTGGCGGCTTACGGCATGGATTCGCACAACACTCAGCGTTACGTCAAGGACGGGCGCGCCATTAACGAAGGCGACGTTCAGGTACACGGCTTTACGCCGTACCCGATTGCGTATCGCTGCATCACGCCCAAGGCCGCCGAGTGCGACAATCTGCTCGTGCCGGTCTGCCTGTCGGCGTCGCACATCGCCTACGGCTCGATCCGCATGGAGCCGGTGTTCATGGTGCTGGGCCAGTCGGCGGCCACGGCGGCCTGTCTGGCCATCGACGCCGACGCTGCGGTGCAGCAAGTCGACGGTCGCGCTCTGCAGGAGCGACTGCTTGCCGACCGGCAGATTCTCGAGTGGACCGGCCCGCCCGCCGTGCAAGGCCTCGATCCGGCCCGGCTGCCAGGCGTGGTCGTTGACGACGTCAAAGCGGAGCGAACGGGCGATTGGAGCGAAAGCCGTTCTGCGCCCGGCTTCATCGGCGCGAGCTACCTGCACGACGGCAACGAGCTGCAAGGCAAGAAGCAGGTTCGGTTCACGCTCGCAGCAAAGAAGGCGGGAGATTACGACTTGCGGCTGGCCTACACGCCCAACGCAAACCGCGCGACGAACGTTCCGGTCGCCGTTGAGGTCGCGGGCGAGATTCGTCAACTCAAAGTCAACCAACGCACGGCGCCGCCGATCGACAAGCGGTTCGTGAGCCTGGGCAAGCTTCGCCTTTCGGCAGGCGAAAAAGCCGTTGTGACCATTTCCAACGCGGGCGCCAATGGTTTCGTCATCGCCGACGCCGTGCAGTTGGCGCCGATCGAATCCCCGTAGAGCGAGCGTCTCGTTTGCTCCCTGGCCCTCTGCCCGCGTAGCGGAATCTGTGAAGATTCCGGCCTGGCGTTGTATCGGCCTGCACAGCGGACGCCTTGCGGCGCCGCCAGCGCCCTACGGCGGAAATAGGCGAATGGGCCCCGAACTCAGATAGTCGCCGGCATTCTCGGCGCGTTATACTTTTGGCGCAGTCGCTGGTTGCGGCGGCTGCGGCGTGTTGTGGTTTTCTCGTTGTTTCACGAAAGGAGAGTTATGCAATGAGAGTCCTAGCGAGTTTCGGCGCAGTTGCGGCCTTGCTGGCCGGCGTCGCGACGGCAGGGGCCGCTGAGTTGAAGAGCGGCCTCCAAGAAGGGGATTTTGTCGGCGCGTTTGACGTGGTCAAGTGCGCCGGCGCCGATGATGGCGTGCGAGAGGGGCGACAGCTCTGCTACCGCTGAAAGTACGGCGGTAAGCCCGTCGTCATGATTTTCGCCCGAAAATCTGACGCGGCCTTGGCCAGTTTGGTCAAGCAGATCGATTCATTGGTCGCCGAGCACGCCGACGACAAGCTGCAGGCTTTCGTCAATCTCATCGGCGAAGACCGGGATGCCTTGGAGGCGGACGCCAAACAGTTCGCCGCCGAACACAAGATCGCCAATGTCCCGGTGGTCGTGCCAGTCGAGTTCGAGAATGGGCCCGACAATTTTGGCATCAACCCGAAGGCCGAAGTCACGGTCATGCTCTACCGCGGGTTGAAGGTCAAGGCCAATCATGCGTTTGGCCCGGGCCTGCTCAAGTCGAAGAACGTTTCGGACGTGCTCGCCGACGTACCCAAGCTGCTCGAATAACGAGTCGCTTGCGCAGTTGGTTTCGACGAATCGCCGCCGGAGCATCGCCTCCGGCGGCGATTTATTTTGTTTGACTTGCGTATTTGCTGGTGGAACAATGCCCCTCGCATTCGCGGCCGCATTCCGTCGCCGACGCGGATCATGCGAGCGCGTGAGCGGCAACGGATTGCGATATTGCAAACAAGCGGCGGCGAATCATAGCTGGGGGAGACGCTTAAAAGATGTCAACGGGCGGCGGTGCGGCAGGCGGAATGCTGCTGGTCGAAGAATACTTCGACCGCGGAGACGATCACTTCGTCGAAGCGCTGCGCAATGTCGAAGACGCGCCGGCGCTGGCCCGTTTGGTCGATCGCTGGAAGCACGATTCTCGCCCCTGGGCTCGCCGCCAAGTGCTGGCCTATTTGGCCGAGCCGCTCAATGCGCCCGGGCATCACGTCGTCGTCAAGCGGTTGTTCAAGCAGGCGGAAGAGCGCCGCGACCACGAGCAGATGGCCGTGTTTCTCGTCGCCTTCGACCGGCTCGTTCGCCGCGTGCGCACGAAACGCTTTCGCTTTGCGTGGAACCCCGACCCGCGAGCGACTGAGGAAACGGCCGTCTTGGCGGAAATACGCGAGGTGGAATGCTTGGCGTCGCCGCAAGATGTGATCCCCCCGCCCCTGCCGCGGAAGTATGTCGACCCAGCTACAGGCAAACAGGGCGAAGCTCCCTACTGGCAACGTTATTATCCTGCAAGTTTCCGCTTGTTCTCCTACCGCACGCGGCACTACTTGCGTCGCCGGGCTTGGCGTTATTTTCGCCGCCTCGGTTATCAGCATCGCGACGAATACGTCGCGGCAATTACTCCGGCCTTGCTGCAATACGCCGACGAAGACGTGGCCCGGCCGGAGCACCTGCTCGATAACTGGGGGCTGATGCACGCCTGCTTCTTCCGCAGCCGCGCGATTGAGTTCAACGAGCGGACGACAAAACTGCGGGCGGACCATACGCTGGCGGAGTTGGCCGCGGCGCCCTGTTTCGAGCCGCTGTGGTCGGCGGCCTTGGCCGAACTGCTGCTGTTGCTGCAACAGGCAAAGTCGCGCACGGTGCGAGTCTGGGCCCGGCAACTGCTCGAGCGATATCACGCCCCGGCGCTGGCGACGCTCTCCGTCGAGACGCTGTTCGAATTGCTCGAACACGACGACGCCGAGGTGCAGCAATTCGCCGCCTCGCTGCTGGAGCGGCTGGCCGGAATCGACGCCTGGCCGCTGGAAAACTGGCTGCGGCTGTTCGAAGTCCGCGAGCCGGCGACGTTGGCGATCGTCTGCGAGCAATTTCAGCGGCGCGTGGCCCCGGAACGGATCGATCTCAATCAAAGCCTGGAGTTGGCAATCTCAGAGGCTGCGCCCGTGGCGCGGCTCGGGGCAAACCTTCTCGCCGGTCGCAAGTTGGAGACGGCCGACGAGCGACGCGCCCTGGCCAAACTGGGCCAAGCGCGTTGTTCGGCGCTGGGTGCGGAGTTGGGGAAATGGGCCTTGAGCGTAGCGGGCGCCGCGGAGCGATACGATCGCGAAGTCGTCACGGCGCTGTTCGATAGCTTGCTCGAAACGTTGCGCCAGGCGACTTGTGCGTGGTTTGAGTATTCGTCAGTCGCGCAGGACGATCCGGTGCTGTGGAGCCGGTTGATGGAAACGCCGTTTGACGACGTGCGGCTGCGGATCGTCGAGCAATTGCAGCATCGAGCCGCGCGGCCGCGGATCGGCGCCCGCGATCTGGCGCCGTTGTGGACCAGCGTGCTGTTGGGCGTGCACCGCGGCGGAAGGCAGAAGCTGGCGGCCGTGCATCAGTTGGCCGAAGCGATCGTCGCGCAGCCCGACGAGGCGCCGCAGCTTGTGCCGGTGCTTGCCGTGGCGGTCCGTTCCATTCGCCGTCCCGAGCAACGCGCCGGTCTGGCGGCCGTCGGCTATTTGCTTGAGCGGCAGCCGTCGCTGGCCGACGCGATCGCCCGGCAGTTGCCGGAACTAACCGTGGCGCCGCCACCGAGCCAAGGAGGCTGACCGTGCAAGTCAAGTTGGCCTACTTCGGACACAGCCGGCTGCAGGCTGGCGGCAACGGCCAGGTGCTGAACCTGGCGCCCAACCTGGCGCACGAGCCGGTGGCTTTCGACGCCTCGCTGGTGCAGCCGCTTCGCTTCCGTGAGGCAATCTCCGCCTTGCACGACGTAGTGATCAGCGACTTGCGCTACACGCCGCGAGACAAAACGGCCTATCAGCAGTGGAAACTCGAAGAGCAGCAGCGACTGGCTCACACATACCGCCAATCGTACAAGGAAGCGCGCGAGGAGGTGCTCGCTCACCGCACCGACGTTCCGAAGGATTTGGAACATCAATACGAGCTTTGCCGCCGCAAGTACTGGAACGCCCGGCAGAAGTATTCCAGCTATCTGCTCAAGCACGACTGGAGCTTGTGGCGGTTGTTGATGCCGTGCGATCCGATCACCACGGTGGCCGATGACGTCGTCTATTTCGAGTGCTTTTCGGCCGACGAATCGAGCTATGGCTGCCTGACGGTCGATCGCGAGACGATGTTCGGCGCCTCGGCCGATTACCGCCGCGGCACGACCAACGTCGACTACTCGTGGGCGCTGTACGACCACTTCCAGCAGTTGCGGACCTACCGTGAGACGCGGTTCCGACTCGATCCGCAGGGCTTCGAAGTGGCCGTTGAGGGCAATGCCGATTATCGAGAGGAAAAGATCGATCTGCCGGCCGGCTGGCTCCGCGGGCTGCTGCAAGTGCAGGCCGCCATGACGCTGCCGATGCGGCGCGTGACGCTCTCTCGCGAAGCGGTTTATTCGCTGTTGGCCTGGCTGAAGCGGCACAAGGCGGAGCGCAGTCCGCGGGCGCTGCGGTTCGAATTGACGCCCGGCGAAGCGCCGCGGCTGGTCGTCGAACCATGGGAGCAGGCGATCGTCGCTTCCGGCCTGCGCTACGAAGGGCCCGGCGGCGCCCCGATCCGCGTCTGGGGCCGCCAGCGGTTGCTGGTGCTGGCTCGGTTGTTGCCGCTGGTCGAGCGAGTCGACGTGTACTTGCTGGGCTCGGGCATGCCGAGTTTCTGGGTGGCGCAGATGGGCGACATGCGGCTTACGCTGGGCCTGTCCGGATGGACGGCCAACGACTGGACGCGCAGGCGCCGCACTCGACTTGCTTTCGCCCCCCGTCGAACTTTCGCCGGGGCTGGTCGCCGGCGTGGCGGGCGCCTTGCAAACCCGGCGAGCCGCGCCGCTGGCCGATCCGCACCTGGCGGCGGTCGCTTCGCCCGCCGAGTGCGCCGCGGCGCTCAACTATTTGGCGCGCACCGGCCAGGTGATCTTCGACCTGGCGGCAGGCGTCTACCGTTGGCGGCAGATCATGCCGACCGCACTGGGCGAAGCCGATCTGGGTCCCGAACCGCTGGAGCTTGTCATGTCGCGAGATTTGATCGCCCGCGGCCAGGTGCGCCTCGATTCGCGAGAGGAATTGACGGGCGGCGGCGCCCTGCTCATCGGCCAGAGCGGCGATCAGGCCGTCGAATTACTGCTCGATGCCGACGGCCGCATGAAACGGGCCAAGTGCGGCTGCAAACATTTCCGCCGCGGCGGGCTGCGTCAAGGCCCTTGCTGCCACCTGCTGGCGCTGCGCGATCAATCGAGCGGCGAGGGAAGCCAACCGTCGACGCTGGAAGATTGGTTCCGCCGCTGGCAGCAGTGGTCGGCGAATTAGGAGTTTTTGGTTTTGAAATCACAGGAGAGTACATCCCGAGGGGAGCGAGTCGGCCGCCTGAGACCAGCTTGCTACGGCGATCCGCCGTGGTTGAACTTGCCTGCCCATGCTTCCCCAAGGCCGTTGTTCGTAATGGCGTCCGAACTCCAATTGCCGGACGCCACGACAACCCCAAGGTTTCAACCGGCAATTGGAGTTCGGACGCCTTGGTGAACGACCTTGGTCCGCGGCACGAAGTCAGTCGGTCGGCCGCCCCCTCGGGACTTTTACAGCAGTAAATACGACGTAGCGGAATTCGTGAGAATTCCGTCGTCAGCCGCATTGGCCGGCTGAAGCCTCATGCATCCAGCCACCGCTCCTGGAGTTCCCTCAGTCGCTCTGAAGCAGATCGCCCAGCGCAGGCTATTCCGACATGGCACTATTTGACAGATTATTCAACTCATTGAAGCGCTTGATCGCCGGCGAGCCGCAGCGCCAGCCGTTTTCATCGGGCGGGCCGGTTCGGCCGGCCACGATTCGCGGCGACACCGTTCGGTCGGGCGTCGCTCCCCCGGCGCCGCGACCGCAACCCGAACCGGTGCGGCTGACCGAGTTGGACGGCAACCCGTTCGCGCCGCTGACCGACGCCGAAGTCAAGCAGCAGGCTCGCGGGCTGGGCAGCCTATGGAACAACCCCTGGTTCGGCCGTCGCGACTTGATTCCCCCGGCGGAAGATCCGCGCACCACGCTGATCGATCGGGCCATGACCGCCCACGGACTCTTGACGCCTGACGAACTGCGGGAGATTCATGCGGTTGGTGCGAAGATGGACTCCATCCGTCCCGACCTGGCTGTTGCGCACCAGATGGCAGGCGCCGCGGTCAAGCGTTCGAAAGAGGAGCGCGAAGCGCTCGAGCAGCGCAAAAAAGCCGAAGCCGCCCAGCGGCGCCGCCTGCAGGCTGAAGCAGTGGCCCAGCGCCGTGCGAGTGACATTGTGTTTTTGGGCCGCGGCGTTTCGCGGCGGCTGGCCGATCGCGAGGCGCATGTCGACCGGCTCGAGCGGCTCGGTCTTCCGGTGCTGGCGGAGCCGAGCGAAGTGGCCGAGGCGCTGGGCATCTCGATCCCGCGGCTGCGTTGGCTGGCGTTCCACAACGAGGCCGCCACGCGCGTTCACTACGTCCGCTTCACCGTGCCGAAGAAAAGCGGCGGCGTGCGCGAGCTCTCGGCGCCGCATCGCAGCTTGTCCGCAGCGCAACAGTGGATCCTGAACAATATTCTCGCCCGCGTGCCGGTTCACGACGCCGCGCACGGCTTTGTCGGCGGGCGAAGTACGGTCACGAACGCTGCGCCGCACACTGGGAAGCGCGTGGTGCTGAACGCCGACCTGAAGGATTTCTTTCCGACCATCACGCTTCCTCGGGTGCGCGGCGTGTTCGAAAACCTGGGCTATTCGCCCGCCGCTGCCACCATTCTTGCGTTGCTCTGCACCGAGGCGCCGCGCCGGCCGATGGAATACGCCGGAAAGCGATATGAAGTGGCGACCGGCCCCCGAGCTTTGCCGCAAGGGGCCTGCACCAGCCCTGCGCTCAGCAACCTGGTAGTCCGGCGCCTCGACTCGCGGTTGTCGGGCATCGCCGCAAAGCTCGATTGGACCTACACTCGCTATGCCGATGATCTGACTCTTTCGGCTGATGGCGAAGCGGGCGACAAGGTCGGCTATCTTCTGGCCCGCATCCGGCATATCGTCCAGGACGAAGGCTTTGCCGTCAACGAAAGTAAAACGCGCGTGCAAAGGCCCAACACGGCGCAATCGGTCACGGGCCTGGTCGTCAATCGCAGAGTCGCCGTGCCACGGAGCACGGTGCGGCGCTTAAGGGCCATCTTGCATCGAGCGCGCTGGGAAGGGCTCGCCGCGCAAAACCGCCAAGGGCGCCTTCATTTCGAGGCCTGGCTGCGGGGCATGATCGCCTACGTTTGCATGGTTCATCCGGAACAAGGCCAGAAGCTGAAAGCGGAGTACGAGTCGCTGGCACGCTTCTGAAGCCGTTCCGGCCCCATCGGACGGAAGGGGCCGGCTTAGCGTCCCCCTGTCCGCCCCGCCGCTTGTTCAACCGGCGCTTTGCATGACCAACGCCAGTTGTTCGGGCGAGACGATCCAGTTGCGGCATGTCTGGGCGCCGCAAGCACAGGGGATGGCGGCATCGGCCGGCCAGGCATAGTCGATGGTCAACTCTTCGCCCGGTTCGATGGGCCTCAAGGCTTGCAGCCACAAGCGATCCAGCGGAACCGGCTCATCGCTTTCCCAGGCGAAGATCTCGCAATTCGGCTGGCAACTGTGGTTCAAGTATCGGAAAGGCGCCGCCGGCTCCAGGCTGAGGCCTTCGCCCAGTTCCATGCAATACTCGGAAGAGTAATCGGGATCGTCCATGACCTTGCCGCGGATGACGCCAATAACTTGCTGAGGACGAAAACGCCGCACGGCGAACACGCCCCGACCCAACGGCGTGTGTGAAATGCGCACTGCCGGCCCGCGCTTCCGCGTTTGCTGACGCAAAACTTCCATGATCTCTGATGGCTCCATGCTTCGTGAGTTGTTCCGCTGCGAGGATGATAGCGAGGCCTGCAAAGGCGTCAAGCAGTGTTTGGTCAAGCGACCGGCTCTGCGCGTCAATGGATCATTCTGATTATTCGCGCCGACGCCCCCTTGCTCGCACAGACGCCGAGAAAGAAGTCAACGCCGCGCCGCGCCCGCCGTCATGCGGCGTTGTTTCCAAACACAAAGCTTAAGAACAGGCTTCCTCCGGCGCCAGTCGGTGCAGGCTACAAACCGATAAGTCGGCGGGAATGCAGCCGACCGCGCCGGCCGTTAGGAAGTGGTCGCAAACCGCTCAATGACACGCGGGTGCGCAACGAGTACAATGTTCGCGTGGGGTCGGAGGCTGGTTATCGGAATGCCGCAGAGGCCGTCTCGGCTACGAATTCGACCGGGGCGCCTTTCGACCTGACGGGCGTCAAAGCGATGGACGAGACGACAATCCGGGAACAGGTCGCCAATCCGGCGATCGAGCCGCTCGCCTTTCTATCCGGCGGCGGTGAAATGGGCGAGCGAACCCGCGGCTTCGATTGGTCCAAGACATCGCTCGGTCCGCCGGCCGGCTGGCCTCAAAGCCTGAAGATCGCCCTTCGCATCCTGCTTGATTCCCGCTACGCCATGTGGGTCGGCTGGGGTCCCGAGTTGATCTTCTTTTACAACGATTCTTACGCCCGAATGACGTTGGGCCCCAAGCATCCCTGGGCCTTGGGCCGGGCGGCGCGCGACGTCTGGTCGGAAGCCTGGGACGAGCTCGGGCCCCGATCCCAACTCGTTATGCACGGCGGACGGGCCACCTGGGACGAAGGGCTGATGCTGTTTCTCGAGCGCCGCGGCTTCAAGGAGGAGACGTACCACACGTTTTCTTATAGCCCGATTCCGGACGAGCAGGGCGGAATTGGCGGCATGCTGTGCGTCGTTACGGAAGACACGGAGCGAACGATCGCTGATCGCCGGCTGCGGACGCTGCGGGCCCTGGCGGTCCGCACTGCGGACGAAGCCAAATCAGCCGAAGAAGCCTGCCAGGCCGCCGCACGCACGCTGGCGGAAAACCCGCAAGATCTGCCTTTTGTTTTGATCTACCTGCTGGACGAGCATGGCGAGACGGCACGGCTCGTCGGCGCGACGGGACTTGCCGGGTTTCCGGCCGCTGCGGCCTCGGCGCCCGTCGCCAAAGAGTCTGAACAGCAAGCGGTCTGGCCGCCGCGTGCGGCGCTGGTATCAGGACAGATGGTCGTTGTCACGGACTTCGAGCGCCGCTTCGGGCCGCTACGATGCGGCCCCTGGCCTGAACCGACGCACCAGGCCGTAATTGTTCCGATCGACAATCCTGGTCAGAACCAGCCCGCAGGCTTTGTCGTGTCGGGCGTGAGCCCCCGGTTGGCCTTCGACGACGCCTACAAAGGGTTTCTGGAACTGCTCGCCCGGCATATCGCCACTGCCATCAGCAACGCTCGTGCCTACGAGCAGGAACGCCGACGAGTTGAAGTGCTGGCCGAACTCGACCGGGCCAAGACCGCCTTCTTTTCGAACGTCAGCCACGAGTTCCGTACGCCGCTGACGCTGATGCTGGGCCCCATCCAGGACGTGCTCGCCAAAGCCGCCGAACGCGTCCTGCCCGAAAACCGGGAACTGATGGAGGTCGCCAACCGGAACGGAACCCGGCTGCTGCGATTGGTGAACACGCTCCTGGACTTTTCGCGGATCGAAGCAGGTCGCGTCCAGGCCTCGTACGAGCCGACGGATCTGGCGGTCTTTTCGGCGGAGCTCGCCAGCAATTTTCGCTCGGCGTGCGAACGGGCGGGGGTGAAGCTGATCGTCGACTGCGAGCCGCTTTCGGAGCCGACGTACGTCGACCAGCAAATGTGGGAAAAGATCGTTCTCAACCTGCTTTCCAACGCTTTCAAGTTCACCTTCCAGGGAGAAATCGGCGTGCAGCTCCGGCAGCGCGGAGAGTCTGTCGAGCTGCAAGTGAGCGATACGGGAACGGGCATTCCCGCCGAAGAGCTGCCGCGGCTGTTCGAGCGCTTTCACCGCATCGAAAACGCTCAGGGCCGCACCCACGAAGGCAGCGGCATTGGACTGTCGCTGGTTTACGAACTGGTCAAGCTCCACGGCGGATCGATCTCCGCCGAGAGCGCCGTAGGACTCGGAACGACGTTCACCGTCTCCATCCCGCTCGGGTCCTCCCATCTGCCAGCGTCGCGACTTGCCCCGGGCAGCGGTCTTGCCTCGACCAGCAGCGGCCCGAATCCGTTCGTCGAGGAGGCGCTGCGATGGCTGCCCGGGCCCGACCACGCGGGCGCGGGCAATCAGGACGAGGCGCCGCTGCATTACAAGTCGTTCTCCAGCCGAGATGACGGCGCCGCTGCCGCGGAAGGCGACGACCGGCCTCGCGTGCTGGTCGCCGACGACAATCTGGATATGCGGCAGTACGTGACCCGGCTGCTCTCCGATCGCTATTGCGTTCAAGCGGTCGCGGACGGCGCGGCGGCGCTGGCGGCCGCGAGAATGCAGCCGCCTGACCTGGTGCTGACCGACGTCATGATGCCCAGGCTGGACGGATTCGGCCTGCTACGCGAGTTGCGGGCCGATCCTCGCACTCGCGGCCTGCCGGTCGTCATGCTCTCAGCGCGTGCGGGCGAAGAAAGCCGGGTGGAAGGCGCCGAGGCCGGCGCCGACGATTACCTGGTCAAGCCATTTGGGGCCCGAGAGTTGCGGGCTCGCGTCTCGTCTCAGCTTCAGATGGCCCGCCTGCGGCGCGAGGCCAACGAGTCGTTGAGACAGAACGAAGAGCGCTTGCGGATGGCGCTGACCGCCGCCCAGATGGTGGCGTGGCAGGTCGACCTGAATACGGGAAAGGTCGTCTTTTCCGACAACGCGGCCGACGTCTTCAAGCTGCCGCCCGGCTCCACGCTGGAGAGCATCGCGCAAGTCCGGGCGCCGATCCATCCTGAAGATGCCGAGCGGCATCGGGCGATTGTGGCTCAAGCGGTCGAGAAGCGGGTCGAATACCTGAGCGAATACCGCATCGTTCGGCCCGGCGACCGACAGGTGCGCCGGGCGAAGAGCGCGGACACAAAATTGGCGACCCGTCAGGCAAGGCCGAGTTGGTTGCCGGCGTCGTAATCGACATCACCGATCGCAAACAAGCCGAAGAAGCCGCTCGTTTGAGGTCGGAGCAGTTGCGCCGCCTGGCCGAAGTCGCCACGCGTCTTACGGCGGCGCCCGACTTGGCCGACATCTGCCGCATTGTGACTGATGAAGCGCGCGAATTGATCGGCTCGCACCAGGCGGTGATCGGATTCACGGTCGACCAGACCTGGTCCCAGGCGATCAATGCCGTTTCGCTGTCGGAGAAATACGCAGCCTGGCGAAGTTATGAGAGCAAGCCCGACGGCACGGGCATTTACTCGCTCGTTTGCCGCACCAACCGACCGCTGCGAATGACGCAAGCGGAAGTTGGAGGCACACCCGGAATTCCGCCATTTCGGCCAGGAAGCCGAGGTGCATCCGCCGCTGCGCGGCTGGCTCGCCGCGCCGCTGGTCAAGCGGGACGGGTGCAACACGGGCGTAATCCAGCTTTCCGACCGGTACGAGGGCGAGTTTTCTCAAGACGACGAGGCCATGCTGTTGCAACTGGCGCAGATGGCGTCGGTCGCTATCGAGAATGGCGCGGCTGGTGGAGAACTTGCGGGAAGCCGATCACCGCAAAGACGAGTTCCTGGCGACGCTGGCCCACGAACTGCGCAACCCGCTCGCGCCGCTGCGCAACGGCCTGCAAGTGATGAAGTTGGCCAAGGACGACGCCGACGCAGTGGAGCAGTCTCGCACCATGATGGAGCGGCAGCTTGGTCAGATGGTCCGGCTGATCGATGATCTGCTTGATCTCAGCCGCATCAGCCGGGGCAAGATTGAGCTCCGTAAGGAACGAGTCGAGTTGGCGAAAGCCATTCAGCACGCCATCGAAACCAGCCGCACGCTGATCGAGACCGGCAGCCACAAGTTGACCATCAATCTGCCGGCTCGCGAGCTGTTCGTCGAAGCCGATGTCACCCGCTTGACGCAAGTTTTCGCGAACTTGCTCAATAACGCTGCCAAGTATTCTGACCCCGGCGGCCAGATCACCGTGACCGTCGAACGAGATGCAGAGCACGCCGTGGCTCGCGTGCGTGATACGGGAGTCGGCATTCCCGCTGAAAAGTTGTCGCAAGTCTTCGAGATGTTCGCCCAGGTGGACCGCTCGCTGCAGTGCGCTCAAGACGGGCTTGGCATTGGCCTGTCGTTAGTCAAAGGGCTGGTGGAGATGCATGGGGGAGGCGTCGAAGTCAAGAGCGGCGGGCTTGGCTCGGGCAGCGAATTCATCGTCCGCTTGCCCGCCGCCTCGTCGTTGATCGAGGACATCGCGGACAAGGAACCCAGCGAAGCGATTTCCCCGCTCGCACGTCGCCGCATTCTCATCGCAGATGATAACCGCGACGCCTGCGCTCAGTCTGGCGATGATGCTCACGATGATGGGACATGAGACTCAGACCGCCTGCGACGGCCTCGAAGCGGTGACTGCCGCTGCGGCCTTCCGGCCGAATTTGATTCTGCTCGACATCGGCATGCCCCAATTGAACGGCTACGACGCAGCCCGCCGCATTCGCCAGCAGCCGTGGGGAAAACATGTTAAGCTGGTCGCCTTGACCGGTTGGGGACAGGATGGCGACAAGCGGAGATCTCAGGAAGCGGGCTTTGATCTGCACATGGTCAAGCCCTTGGAGCCCGCCGCACTCGAAAAGCTGCTGGCGGACATGGCGAATGAAACGGCAGCCAGAGAACGGGCGGCAAGCGAAAGAAAGTAGAGGATATGGAATACCGACAACTGGGCGGCTCGGGCTTTAACGTGCCCGCTACTCAGCTTGGGCACGGGAACTTTCGGCGGCGGCAACGAATTCTTCAAGGCCTGGGGCGCCAGCGACGTGGCCGAGGCGACGCGGCTGGTCGATATTTGCCTGGATGCCGGGTTGACGATGTTCGACTCCGCCGACGTCTACTCCGGCGGAATGGCCGAGGAAATTCTCGGGCAGGCGATCAAGGGCCGGCGCAACCAGGTGATCCTGTCCACCAAGGGGACGTTTCGCGCGGGGCCCGGCCCCAACGACGTCGGTTCCTCGCGGCATCACTTGATCGAATCGGTTGAAGGCAGCCTGCGGCGCTTGGGCACGGACTTCATCGATCTCTACCAGTTGCACGGCTTCGATGCGATGACGCCCGTCGAAGAAGCGCTGGCGCGCTCGATCAACTAGTTTCCGCCGGCAAGATCCGCTACATCGGCTGCTCGAACTTTTCCGGTTGGCACCTGATGAAATCGCTGGCCGTGTCGGAAAGATACGGCCTGGCTCGCTACGTCGCTCACCAGGCGTACTATTCGCTGCTCGGCCGCGATTACGAATGGGAGTTGATGCCGCTGGCGCTCGATCAGAAAGTGGGCGCCGTCGTATGGAGCCCTTTGGGCTGGGGGCGCCTGACCGGCAAGATTCGCCGTGGACAGCCGTTGCCGGAAAAGAGCCGCTTGCAGAGCAAGCTCGTCATCGATATCGGTCCGCCGCTGGCCGACGAGCACGTCTACCGGGTCGTCGACGCGATTGACCAGGTGGCTCAAGAGACGGGCAAGACCGTGCCGCAGATCGCGCTGAACTGGCTGCTTCAACGGCCGACTGTCGCCACCGTGATCGTCGGGGCGCGGAACGAGGAGCAGTTGCGACAGAACCTCGGCAGCATCGGCTGGAACCTGACGGCCGAGCAAGTAGCCAGGCTGGATGCCGCCAGCGAGACGACGCTGGCCTACCCCTATTGGCATCAGCGCGGTTTCGTCGAGCGGAATCCACCGCCGGTGTAACCCGCTTTTCACACGCCGTTTCGCTTGAGCGTCAACACGCAACAGACGCGCGCTGGTTTCGTATAACGGCAGGCTAACGCTTATCGCCAGACCTGCGCCGACTGCGGCGTTCGGCCCGAGCGGAAGCGGCGCCGGCAGGGCGTGGGAGATGTTCTCGCGCTCCAAAGCAACGCTCGGCCGAGGTTCATGCGCCGGGCGATGCGAACTGAGAGGGCTGTGAACGACGTATTGGCGGTCGGCGAAGGAGTCGACCTGGTGGCTTCTTAATTTCACGAGCAACGCGACGATTGCCTGCCACTCGACGTCGTTAACGTGGAAGTATTGCCTGAGTTCCCGGTTGGCGTTCGGATTGGATAGCGTCCGAGGATCGATTCCAAGCAGGATGTCCAACGTCAAGCCATAAGGGTTGCGGCCGCAAATATGCTCCAGCGCGGTGACGTAAGGCAGCGTGCTTAACGCGTCGCTCGGCTGGTTGGCCGAGATCTCCCCATTCACGCTAAGCAGGGCCTTGTCGGCCGACGTCAGCTCGCCTTGCTTGTCCAAGTAGAAGCTGACTGTTTTCTTGGGTTGCGCGGGCGGGTCGTGAAGCGCGAAATCGAGAATGACCAGCGTCAGCTTCGCCAGCTCATCGCTCTTGCCCGGCAGAGTCCAGACGCGGGCGTTGCCGTAACGGCCCACGCGAGTCTCATGGCGACGGACGGGAACGCAACTCGTGCAGCCGATCGCCAGCCACTTCGGACCGGCCAGGCAATCGACCGTGACCGTCCCCAGGCCGGGACGCTGGTCGATGCGCAACTCCGGGTCGCCGGTGTAAAAATTCTGAAATAGCCGCATGCAGTCGGGGCATTCCGCCGGAATCGGCCGCATGCTGTGCGCCGCGATCGTCTGCTGATAGGTGCACCGCATCAGTTCAAGTTTTCGCGGATCGTTGACGGGCTGCAATTGCCAGGTTAACTGCGTGTTGCGCTGCCAAAGCGAGGTCCAGGACAGCGCGCCTTGATTGCTGACCGACGCCGTTCCCTGGCTGGCGTAAGAAAAGTAGGGAAGCGCTCCCAGGTCGTCGGCGAACATCGCCAGATTGTCCAGCACCTGTTGCTCGTAGAGATCGGCAAGCGTGCCCGCCTGCTTCGTCGTTCGGCAGCGGAGTTCGACGTGCGCGCACCCTTCCAGCGCCGCCAGAATCACGACAGCCGTCACGAGGCGATGCATGGGTCCCCTTCGAGCAAACAAGCAGAGCCGCGGCGAACGTCGATCCAGGCTTCGCGTTCTCATGCCCGGCAATGCGCGATATCGTCCCGCATCCTTGTCAGAATTGATGCATTCCCGAACTCCCGCAGAACCCCAACGTCAAAATGGGGCAGTGCGCAATCGCGGCGACCGCGACGCCGCCTAAGGTCGGCCTAAGACGGGAGTTGTGCAATTAACGGCGCTGATTGGCGTGCTCGCCAAGATCCTGAGCCATGGCCAAATCCTCCGGGCCGTAGCGGTGCGCCGACTCGACGGAAAGGAAGGTCATGGCCCCGAACGTCTTGCCGCGGACGCTGAGCGGCGCCCCAGAAGCGGCACCCCCAGACAGGATCTGAAACCGAGCTCGCGGATCAGGCTCAACTGCGTTGCACCGCCATGCCGCCCACCGAGACTGCCGCGGCGTCGGGTCCGGGGATGGGAAACTTGCTGACGATGGAATAGTGGTTCTCGCCGTCTTTCTGCTTCAGCGTTTCCGTGACTCGCTTGGTCTGTCGGAAACCGCGGGCCGCAGGCGTCGCCGAAGCACAAGCAAGCGTGCGCCCGATTGAGGCGGCGATGATTATGCCGTCAGTCTACCCAAAAGCGTTATTTCACTGCGCCGCATTGCTCCGCCCCGCGGTTTACAGGGCGAAAGGGCTGCGGCGCCCGCCGCTTGATAACGGCTGCACATCAACGGGGCGTCTGACGTTCGGCTGCGGCTGCTGGCGAGCCGGCTGCTCGACCGAAACCGGCGAGCAGCTATTTCCCGGCCGTGGCCGGCAACGTTTTGACGCGGATATTGCGGAACTCTACGAGCGTGCCATGGCCCAGGAAGCCGATGTGGCCGGTGGTCCGCTTCAGGCCCGGGTGTTCTTTCAAGATGGCTTCGTCCTTGACGTCGTTAATGTTGCCTTCCACGGTCACTTGCCCATTGACGGTGACCTTGATGTGCGGGCCGTCGCATACGATTTCTTCGGTGTTCCACTCGCCTGCCTTTTTCGGTGTGCTGCGTTTGGCCGCGAAGACCTTGTAGATCGAGCCGTGATATTGACCCGGCAGGAGTTTGGCGTATTGCGGGGCGTAGTCGTCCAGCACTTGCGATTCCATGGCGTCGAAGGCGGGGTTTCCTTCAGACGCCGAGCGCAGGCCGATGCCGTTGTTGCCGCCCGGCGATACGCGATACTCGAACCGCAGGATGAAATCGCTGTACTCTTTGTTCGTGAACAGGTTGCCGCCGCCGGTGGCCGGGCAGACGATCACGCCGTCCTTGACGACGTAGCCTTCGCCCTGCTTGCCGACGAGCTGCCACCCGTCGAGCGTCTTGCCGTCGAACAGCGATTCGAAGCCTGATTCGTCTTCGGCGACGGCAACGCCCGAGAAGAGCGCTGCGCAAGCGAGAACCAACGCGGCGAGCCGACGCGGCGTGTTGCAAATGCCTGGGGTCATTGAGATTCCTCCTGGTGGGTCGTTCAAGTGGGATGCGGTCGCCAGGCGTCGAAAGCACCCGTTCGGGGCGACGCACGACGACGAAATTCGGGTAGGTCGGTAGTCGAACTATTGTATTTGCCCGCAACGCGCATTGCCAGCGTTATGAAAATCCAGGAAGATGCCGGCGACCTGGCGGCATTGCCGCAATACTGCGCCCCGTCTGGTTCCCCCTTTTCGAGCCGAGTATGACTGAGACGCCGCGAGAACGATATTTGGCGACGAAGGTCGTCATGATGCCGCGGACACCAACCCGCATGGCACCATCTTTGGCGGCGTGCTGCTCAGTTACATCGACCAGGCCGGCGTGATTGGCGCGGTCCACGAAATTCGCCGCGCCGGCTGGCCCGAGCCGTTGATGGTCACCGTGGCGATGAACCGAGTCGAGTTCCACGAGCCGGTTTTCGTCGGCGACGTCGTCAGTTTCTGGACCGAATTGGTCAAGGTCGGCCGGACCTCGATTACGATGCACGTGATGGTCGAAGCCGACCGGGCCGGCAAGGTGGTGAACCTGACCGAGGCCGAGGTGACTTACGTCGCCGTCAACCTGATCGACGGCATGCGCCATCCCGTGCCGATCCGGGGCGGCGAGTGACGCCAGGCAATCGACGAATCAAACTCTGCGCGTCAGCATATTTCTAGGGCGCCGAACTTGATGGGCTGAGTCTATCGAGCGGCGGCCTTCCCAAATCGCCAATCGGTTTTCTCCGGGACGGCCTGAGAAGCCGGCCCCCACACTCACCGAGACCAACGTTTGAAACGCGTTGCTAGTCGCCAGTCGAATACGCGCCATTGCTGAACACGCCGTAGCCGTAGCCGTAAAAGCCATTGCCATAGCCGCGGTAACTGTTGCCATAGCCAAGTAATTCTGGCCGAATCCGCTTTGATAGCCGTAGTCGAAACCTCGGTACGGATTCCAATGAGCGCCGAAACCGGTCGAGTAGCGGCTGATGGCGGGGGCGCCGAAGTAGTTGTTGTTTTGCTGGCCAAACCGCCTGGCATCGTCGTTGTCGGGCAACTCAGTGGCTTGACGGGGCGCCGCCGGAGCGGCATTCGGTCCCCAGTACCACCAGTGGCCATTTTGGTAACGTTGCCGCGCGAGAAAGCCGTCCGTCGCAGCGTTTGCATCTGCGGCTGAGCCTTGGCCCGTTTTCGCACCCACGTTCAGCGTGGCCGGGCCGGCGGAATTCTGAGAACGTTCGCCGCCGGCGCCGTTGAAGCGTTTCCGGCATTTTGCGCCGCCGCCGGCGCCGCCTGCCAGACGAGAAGCGCGGAAGCGATGAAGAGCGTTAAGATTCGCATGTTGTTTCTCCCTTTCAGAGAAACATAGCATGCAGATTGCATGCCAAAGGGGGGAATTGCATGACACTTTGTTCAAGCTTGGTTCTTCGTCCGGCGGCGTCTGATGTGCAAAAGCGCACAACAGGCTTCCGCCCGCCGCCAAGAGGCACGTTTCCCTGCCAGCTAAAGCTGGCGGCAAACCAAAGAAGATATTCTCTCGGCCGCCGGTTCAGTTGGTATCGCCGCCAGGGACGGAAGCCCAGTCGCGCCTGCCATAACTTCGCCGCTTGTGCCTTTCGGCACGAAGGCTGTGTCAATCCGACACATTTCGCGGCGGCTTTTCTGCTTATCGGGCTCGGTCGGCAGTTATCTCAATTCGCGTCGGTCGGTTCGGGCTGCTTGCCCGGCCCTGGGAAATCCGCGAAGATGCTCCCAACTGCTCGGATCTGCCGGCATGCACCAGCGGCGACGATCGATTCTTCACCGCGAAGGCATTTGGGTTCCCGGCGGCGATTTGTCGGCAGCGGCGGGGCCCGTGCAGCCCTTAACGCATCGAGATTCTTCCCGCTTGGAGTCAAGGCGGTCATATGATTCGCACGTTCGGCCCCGCTTGTCTGTTGTTTTGCTGCTTGTCGTCCTCGCGTCCGTCGGGCGAGGCGACACGATCGAGACGATCGCCGGCACGGGTAAGCCGGGCGACAATGGCCGCGAGGGAGCGGCCCTGGAGACGAATATCGACCAGCCATTCGGCCTTGAATTCGGGCCCGACGGCGCCCTCTATATCTGCGAGGTCGGTACGCACCGCGTCCGGCGGTTGGACTGCAAGAGCGGCCGATTTAACCACCGTAGCCGGCGCCGGTCGCCAAGGCTACGCCGGCGACGGCGGCCCGGCGGAGCAGGCACTATTGAACGAGCCGTACGAGGTGCGGTTCGATCGCGACGGCAACATGTTCTTCGTCGAAATGAGAAATCACCTGGTCCGGCGCGTGGACGCCAAGACCAAGATTATCACCACGGTGGCCGGTTGCGGCGAAGCGGGCGATGCCGGAGACGGCGGCCCGGCGGTTAAAGCCAAGTTGCGGACCCCTCATAGCATTGCGTTCGACGCTCAAGGCAGACTCTTGATTGCCGATATCGGCAACCATCGCATCCGGCGAGTCGACCTGGCCAGCGGCAAGATCGAGTCGATCGCCGGCAACGGCCAGGCCAAAATGCCCGAAGACGGCAAACCGGCTCGCGGTCGCCCCGTGCTCGGGCCGCGAGCATTGGCCGTCGAAAATGATACGCTGTGGGTTGCCTTGCGCGAGGGGAACAGCATCTGGCGGCTCGACCTGACGCAAGGAACCTGGCGCCATGCCGCCGGCACGCTGTCACAAGGGCTTTCAAGACGGACCGGGGCAGGAAGCTCTGCTCAACGGGCCGAAAGGGATCGCGCTCGATGCCGCATGGCCGGCTGGAGATCGCCGACACGGAGAATCACGCCATTCGCGAATTTGATCCCACGGCAGGCGTTGTGCGGACCATTGCCGGCGGGGGGCCCAAGTCGGGCGGTTTTGGCGGCGACGGCGGCCCTGCACTCGCGGCGAAATTCGATCGGCTGCACGGGATCTGCGTCGGCCCGGACGGCGCCATTTACGTCGGCGATACGAACAATCATCGCGTCCGGCGAATTGTCCGCTCCCCCGCCGCGCAATAGCCGCTTCGCCCCGCAAAACTTCGAAAGATCGCAGATGAACTTGTTGTCATCTTTCGTTGACGCTCCCCGGTTCGACGACTAGTCTCGCTAAATTGGGGTTTGGCGAGGTCGAGGACGTGGGTACAGACATGATCTTTCCGTTCCGCTGGCATCTGCCGGCGCTAGGATTGCTGCTGTTGGCAGCGCTGGTCGGCTGCAATCGCACGGCACACAGTGCGAGCAAGTCGGAGCCGCCAGCCAAAGTGGCTCAAATTGCCAGTGAGGAGAAGCTCAACACGATTGCGCTGACCGCCCAGGCCGAAGAGCGGCTGGGGTTGGAGACGGCTCGCGTTGAATTACGCCGCGTGGCCCGGCGGCGGCACGTTCGGCGGCGAGGCGACGCTGCCGACTGGGGCCTCGATTGTCGTCTCGGCGCCGGTCAGCGGCCGGCTCAAGTTGGCGTCTACGGATGCGCCGTTGAGCGTCGGGCAAAAAGTGGAACGCCATTATCCGGTGTTCGTGCTCACGCCGCTGCTGTCGCCCGAACGCGACGTGCTGACGCCCGCCGAGCGAATCGCCTACGCTCAGGCTCAAATGCAATTATCGCAGGCGCAAGTCGACGCGGAAGGGCAAGTGCAGCAGGCGCGCGTGCAGGTCGACGCGGCCAAGATCGCCCTCGACCGTGCAGAACGCCTGCTGCGGGAACAGGCCGGCAACGCCAAGACCGTCGACGACGCCCGCGCACAACTGGAACTGGCGCAAAAGACGCTGGATGCCGCCGGCACGCGCAAGCGGCTGGTTGACGGCATCCAACTCGACACGGAAGCCGGCGAAGTCGAGCCGCTCGTGATCGAAGCCCCGCGGGCCGGCATCATTCGTGCTGAATTTGTTGCGCCGGGCCAGGTGGCGTCCGCCGGCGCACCTCTGTTTGAGATCGCCAATCTCGATCCGATCTGGATCCGCGTGCCGGTCTACGCGGGCGAGGTCTGCGGAAGTTTCGCCGCAAGCCCCGGCCCAGGTGAAGAGCCTGTCCGATCCGCCGGCGGCGCCGGGCATCGCGGCCCAACCGGTCAGTGCGCCGCCGACCGCCGTGCCGCAAGCGGCCGCGGTCGATCTGTATTACGAGCTGCCCAACCCCGACGGCAAGTTCCGCCCCGGACAGCGCGTCAGTGCGACCTTGGTGCTTGACGCACAGCAGGAAAGTCTGGGCGTTCCCTGGTCAGGCGATCGTGCAGGACATTTACGGCGGCACATGGGTTTACGAGCGCACGGCCGAGCATGTTTATGTCCGCCGCCGCGTTGAAGTGCCTTATGTCGTCGATGGCTGGGCCGTGCTTTCGGCCGGTCCGCCGGCCGGGGCCGCGGTTGTCACGGCGGGCGTTGCCGAACTGTTCGGCACGGAGTTCGGATTCGGCAAGTAAATCGCGTTTCAGCGCTGGTCGCGGAGAGTTGGGCTGGATGACCTGGTTGATTTCCACTTCGCTGCGGCTGCGCGTGCTGGTGCTGGCGCTGTCGGCGCTGCTGATCGTGTACGGCATCCGGACGCTCAAGTCGACGCCGCTCGACGTGTTCCCCGAGTTCGCGCCGCCGCTGGTCGAGATCCAGACCGAAGCGCCCGGGCTCTCGACCGTGGAAGTCGAGAGCCTGATTAGCATGCCGCTGGAGAACGCACTCAACGGCACGCCGTTTTTGAAGACGATCCGTTCGAAGTCGGTGCTCGGGCTGTCGTCGGTGCAAGATGATCTTCGAGGAAGGGACCGACCTGATCCGCGCACGGCAGCTGGTGCAGGAGCGGTTGGCCGTGGAGGCGTCGCGGCTGCCGGCCGTGGCCAAGCCGCCGGTGATCATGCCGCCGCATTCATCGACCAGCCGCGTGCTGAAGATCGGCGTCTGGCTCCGAAAACGCTCTCGCAGATGGATCTGACCATGCTGGCCCGCTGGACGATCCGGCCGCGGCTGATGGCGATTCCCGGCGTGGCCAACGTGGCGATCTGGGGCCAGCGCGACAAGCAGTTCCAGGTGCTCGTCGATCCCGACCGCCTGCGGGCCCATCAGCGTGATCGCTGGCCGACGTCGAACGGGCCGCGGCCGACGCGGCCACGCTCAGCGGCGGCGGGTTCGTCGATACGCCCAATCAGCGGCTCCCCGTGCGGCAGCTCGACCAGCATTCGCGAGCGCCGAAGACCTGGCCGACGACCGTCGTCGGCTTTCGCGGCGGGGCGCCGCTCCGGCTCGGCGACGTGGCCGAGATCGTCGAGGGCCTTCCCGCCCCGATCGGCGACGCGGTCATCAACGACGGCCCGGGCCTGCTGCTGATCGTCGAGAAGCAGCCCTGGGGCAACACGCTCGATATCACGCACAAGGTCGAACAGGCGCTTGAGAACTGCTCCGGCCCGGACTGGAAGGACGTGAAGCATCGATCCCGACGATCTTCCGCCCGGCCACCTTCATCGAGCGTTCGCTCGACAACCTCTCGCACGCGCTGCTCATCGGCTGCGTGCTGGTGGTGGTGGTGCTGGTCGCGTTCCTGTTCGACTGGCGGACGGCCGTCATCAGCCTGACGGCGATCCCGCTGTCGCTGGTGGCCGCGGCGTTGGTCCTGCACTTCACCGGGACGGCACGATCAACACGATGGTCATCGCCGGGCTGGTCATCGCGCTGGGCGAGGTGGTCGACGACGCGATCATCGACGTCGAGAACATCCTCCGGCGGTTGCAGCTCAATCGCCAGTCGGAACGATCCGCTGCTCGACCTATCCAGGTGGTGCTGGACGCCTCGCTCGAGGTCCGCAGCGCGGTCGTCTACGCCAGCTTGATCGTCACGCTGGTGTTCGTGCCGGTGTTGTTTCTGGAGGGCTGTCCGGAGCCTTTTTCCGGCCGCTGGCGATCGCGTACATGCTGGCCATTCTGGCGTCGCTGGTGGTCGCGCTGACGGTCACGCCGGCGCTGTCGCTGATCCTGCTGCCCGGCGCGGTCGCACCGGCGCGCACGAAGCCGCCGCTGACGCTCTGGCTCACAGCGCGGTTTATCGCCGCATTCTGCCGCTGGTTCGTCGCGACGGCCGAAGGCGGCCGTCGGCGACCATTTCGCTCTTGTTCGCCGTCAGCCTGGCGGCCGCCTCTATCGCCTTGGGCGAAGAGTTCCTGCCCGACTTCAAGGAGACCGACTTCCTGATGCACTGGGTGGAAAAGCCGGGCACGTCGCTCGAGGCGATGCAGCGCGGATCACCGTGCGCGCCAGCAAGGACCTGCGGGCAGATCCCCGGCGTGCGCAATTTCGGCTCGCACATCGGCCGGGCCGAAGTGGCCGACGAAGTGGTCGGCCCGAACTTCACCGAGCTGTGGATCAGCGTCGAGCCGACGGCCGATCTCGACGACACGGTCGCCAAGATCGAAGACAGCCGTCGATGGCTATCCGGGCCTGTATCGCGACGTGCTGACCTACCTGAAGGAAACGATCAAGGAAGTGCTGACCGGCGCCAAGGCGACCATCGTGGTCCGCATCTACGGCGCCGGACCTGGCGGCGCTGCGGAGCAAGGCCGACGAGGTGTATCACGCCATCGAGGACGTGGCCGGCGTGCTCGACCCCCAAGGTCGAGCCGCAAACAGCTGGTGCCGCAGTTGCAAGTGCGCCTGCGGCCGGAGGCCGCCGCCCAGTTCGGCCTTACGCCGGGCCACGTTCGCCGCGCGGTCGAAACGCTGATCCGCGGCACGAAGGTCGGCGAAGTCTACTACGAGCAGAAGAGCTTCGCCGTCGTCGTCTGGGGCAATCCGGAGCTGCGCAGCGATCTGCTCGGCGCTGCGGCGGTCTGCCGATCGATTTGCCGCAAGTCGGAGCCGGTGCGGCGAGGACAGCCGCCAATTCTGTCACCCGGCGCCGTCGCCTCCGCTGGCTCTGTCAATGCTCCGCGCGCCGATCAGTTCTGCCGCCAGTCTATCGTCGGCCGCCGTCGTCAACGGCTATGTGCCGCTGGGCGACGTCGCCGACGTGGAGATCGTTCCCACGCCGAACGAGGTCATGCGCGAAGTCGGTTTCGCGCCGCATCGACGTGACGTGCAACGTGCAAGGGCGCGATCTTGGTTCGGTGGCCCGCGAGATCGAAGAAGCGCGTCAAACAATTGAAGTTCGACCGGGGCTACCATCCCGAGTTTCTGGGCGAATACGCCGAACGGCAGGCGTCTCGCCGCCGCTTGTTCGCCCTGGCTGCGATGTCGCTGGTCGGCATTCTGTTGATTCTGCACGTCGATTTTCAGTCGTGGCGGTTGACGCTGCTGGTGCTGTTGACCATTCCCTTCGCCCTGGTCGGCGGCGTGTTTGCGGCGGCGCTGGCCGGCGGCGTGTTGTCGCTCGGGTCGCTGGTCGGCTTCGTCACGGTGCTGGGCATTGCGGCCCGCAACGGCATCATGCTGGTCAGCCATTACCGCCATCTGGAGACCGACGAAGGAGAAGCGTTCGGCCTCGGGCTGGTGATGCGCGGCAGCGAAGAGCGGCTGGCGCCGATCCTGATGACGGCGTTGACCACGGGCCTGGCGCTGGTTCCGTTGGTCGTCGGCGGCAACCTGCCCGGGCATGAGATCGAGTACCCGATGGCAGTCGTCATTCTGGGCGGCTTGGCGACTTCAACGCTGTTGAATCTGTTTTTGCTGCCTCCGATCTATCTAGCCTTCGGTCGCAAGTAAACGCCATATCATGCGCGCAGCGCTGTAAAGGTGCGCAGTCTGCCGAGCGATTGCCGATTGTACGCGGGAACTGGTTAACGCCCCTGCAATAAAGAAGCTAAGATCGGCCTAATCGGCAGTTCCCAACTCAGCGCGCTGGTTCCGCTGCGCCGACAATCTCCCTAGGCGCCGTTTTACGCGGAACGATCGGAGATCGCGACCGCTCCCGAATTTCCCGCGCAGCCGACAGAGCCTTCCTGATCGTCAAGGTTTATCAGCCCCAACCCCTTGTCGACGGAAGGCAATTCACGACTTTGTGTCGAGACGACCGCATGAGCAACTACCTGAAGATCCTGGCGTGTTTTTCCGTGATCGGCGCAATGCTCGTCAAGCACGGTTTCGCCCAGCAGCAAACGGGTTCTTGGCTTCCGCGCACGCCGGTTTCGGCTGCGAACGGACCGGCGAATCGCCCCCCCGCGCCGCCGACCTTTGATGGCTCATCTCAGGGCCCTACGCCCCCGCAAAACGCCGTCTCGGTTTCCGCGCTGCACAAGGTAGTGCAACCGCAGCATCCGCCGGTTCATCGCGCCCCGAGCATTCGCCGCGCGTCGTTTTCGCAGACGCCTCGGCAGAGTGCCCTACCGCCCTCGAAGACATTACCCTTGACGCTGCCGCGGGCCTTCGAATTGACGTTGACGCGGAACCCTGCCGTCGTGGCGCAGCGGGCGGCCGAAGGCGTCGGGGTGGCGGCAATCGGCGTCGCCCGGCGGTATCCGTTCAATCCGTTCTTTCAGTTTCAGGCTACGCCTTACCAGAAGGCGCCCCCTTCCGCCACTTCGGTGGAACCCAATGCCGCCAGCAAGACGTATCAGTACTACCTGGTCATGATCAATTTCGAGCTTGCGCATCAGCGGCGCTATCGCGAACGAAACGCCCTGGCCGCACTCTCGGGCGTGCGCTGGACGATCCAGCAAGTTGAGCTGCAAAACCTGGCGACGACCGAGCAACTCTACTTCACTGCGTTGTATCGCCGCGGTTTGCGCGACCTGGCCCAGGCGAACGCGGAGTTGAACGACTCGCTGCTCTCGATTCTGGAGCGCCAATTAGCCGGCGGCCAGGCCTCGGCCGCCGACGTGGCGATGGTCCGGCTTGACGCGCGGTCGACGGTTCAACAGCAGCGGTTGGCGGAGACGAATTACCAGACCGCGCTGCTGGACTTGGCTCGGCAGCTCAACCTGTCGCCGCGCGTGCCGATCGACCTGGTCGGCCAGATGTACGAATGGAAATGGATGCCCGTCACCGGCGCCCATCTTTCTCGCGTCGTAGGCTTGCGCGGCGCCATCTCGCCTGAGGCGGACATGGAAATGATTGCCGAGGAGTTGGCTAGCGGACGCCCCGACGTGATGGCCGCGCGAACGAACATTTCCGCCGCCGGAGCGAACGTCAGCCTGGCCCAGGCCAACCGGTTGCCGATGCTCCAGGCGGGCCCGTACTATCAATCGGACGATTTTGGCGTGAAGTACTTCGGCTTTCGCGGTCACATTCAGGCGCCGGCCCTCAACGGCGGTTGGCAACTAGTCCGCCAGCGCAACGCGGAATTGCGGCAGCAGAAGATCGTCTACCAGCAGTTGCGCGCTCAGGCGGCGATGGAGGCCCTGACCGCCATCGACCGCTATGAGCGGGCACGGAGGCTGGTCGAAGAATCGGGCGCCGAATCCCCCTTCAACATCCCCGTCGAACTCAAGAAGCTGGAAGAGCAGTTCGTCGCCGGGGAAGTTGACGCCTTCCGTATCTTTAACGCCCGCACCAGTCTGATCCGCTTGCAGCAAGCGAATCTGGACATGCTCAACGAGGCGGCGCAGGCGGCGTCGCAAGTTACCTTGTCGGCCGGCCTGCCGCCTGACGCGTTGCTGCAAGCGACGGATCGCCGCGCGGCGGAAGGGATTGCGCCTCCGCCTTTGGACATGCCGCCGCAGATCGAGAATCCACGTTAGCGCCTTTCGATCGGCGCCCACTTTCGCAGCGCGGGACCCGTGTAGCGCGAACGGGGCCGGATCAAGCGGTTATTGTCGAGCTGCTCGATGACATGAGCGCTCCAGCCGACCACCCGGCTGACGACGAACAGCGGGGTGTATAGATCGACGGGCAGGCCGAGATAGTGATAGAGCCGCGCGCTGGGCCAGTCGAGATTCGGCGGGAGCTTCTTCTCCTTGGTCACGATGCTCTCGATCACCTCGGCCATCAGTTCCATATCCTCGTGGCCGGTCTCTTGGGCCAATTCGCCGCACAGCGTTTTGAGATACACGGCGCGCGGATCGCCCGTCTTGTAGACGCGATGGCCGAAGCCCATGATGCGGCGTTTGTTGGCCAGGGCGTCGCGAATCCAGGCCTCGGCCTTGTCCGCCGAACCGACCTCCTGCAGGACTTCCATCACGCGTTCGTTGGCGCCGCCGTGCAGCGGCCCTTTTAAGGCGCCAATGGCGGCAGTGACGCTGGAGTGCAAGTCGCTCAACGTCGAACACACGACGCGCGCCGTGAAAGTCGATGCATTGAACTCGTGCTCGGCATAGAGAATCAACGAGACGTCCATCGCTTTGACGGCCCGCTCGCTCGGTTCCTGCCGCGTCAGCATCCAGAGGATATTGCCGGCCAGCGAGCGGCGAGGGTCGCTCGGCGCGGGCTCCTTGTCTTCGACCAGGCGTTGCCGCGCGGCCATGATCACCGGCAATTGCGCCAGCAGCCGTTCCGCCTTGCGGACGTTTGCCTCGTGGCTGTTGTCGCCCGTTTCCGGATCCCAGTGGGCGAGCAGGCTGGCGCCGCTGCGCATGACGTCCATTAGCGGCGCCTGGCGGGGAATCGACCTCAAGGCGGCGAGAATCTCCGCCGGCACGACGCCGGCTGCGGCCAAACGATCATGAAAGGCCTGCAACTCATCGCCGCTCGGCAGTTCGCCATGCAGCAGCAAGTAGGCCGTTTCTTCGAACGTGGCGTGCTGAGCCAGTTCCTCCACCGCATAACCACGGTATTGAAGGCCGCCCGCCAACGTGCTGACCGCCGTCTCGCCGGCAATAACTCCCTCCAGCCCCGGGCTGTAGATCTCGTCCGTCATGATGCATCTCCGTCTGCCTGAAAGAATGTTCGATCGCGCGTTTCATAGCCTTCATAGCCGAGCAGGTCGTACAGTTCCTGCCGCGTCTGCATGACGTCGAGCAGCTCTCGCTGCGTCCCGTCCGCAAAAATCGTCGCCAGTGCCGCTTCCACCCCTTTCATCGCTACGCGCAGCAGCGTGACAGGAAACAACACGCCGGCGTAACCCATGCCGGCCAACTCGTCGAGCGACAGCAGCGGGCTTTTGCCAAACTCCGTCATATTCGCCAGCAGCGGGGCATCGACCGCGTAGGAAAACCGCTCGAATTCTTCGGCGTCGGCCAACGCCTCGGGAAAAATCCAGTCGGCCCCCGCATCGAGATACCGCCTGGCTCGCTCGACCGCGGCATCGAAGTGCTCTACTCCGCGAGCATCGGTGCGGGCGATAATCACCAGCTCGGGATCGGCTTTAGCCGCGGCCGCCGCCCGCAGCTTGGCGCACATTGCCTCCGGCTCGACGAGCGTTTTGCCGGACAAATGCCCGCACCGCTTGGGCAACTGCTGGTCTTCCAATTGGATCGCCGCGGCGCCGGCGGCCTCCAACTCGATCACCGTCCGCTCCACGTTGACCGCCTCGCCAAAGCCTGTGTCCGCATCGACGATGAGGGGAATGTTCACGCTGCGGGCGAGCTTTCGGGTTTGCTCGACCAGCTCGGTCAGCGTGAACAGTCCGATGTCCGGCAGTGCCAGATCGCCGGCGGAAAAGGCCGCGCCCGAGAGATAAACGCCTCGAACCCCGTCTCTTCGATCAACCGGGCAGTCAGGGCGTTGAAGGCGCCGGGAATGGCGATCGTCGTGTCGGCGACGGCTTGTCGCAATGCACGACCGGGAGTCAATTCAGCCACGGCGACCTTCCTTGCAAAAAATACGGAAAAATGGGCAACTGCCGAAATATAGGCCTTCGTCGTGGATCTGAAAAGACGCCGCCGGGCCGCGCACGAGTTGCGTTAGACAGCAGAATCTTCTCCAGCTAGGCTATTCGCGTCGCCCGCCTCGGAAATCCGCATCCTGCTCGAAAGCCTCTCGCTTGAATTCCTCGCCGCCTCAGCCCGATCAAATCGTTCGCTCTCAGGGCTGGATCGCCGCTGTGGAAATCGTACTGCTTACGCTGATCTTCACGGCCCAGGCCGCCTGGCCGCCGCCCGACCCGAACGAACCGCATTACCTGGGCAAGGCGAAACATTTTTGGAATCCCGACTGGGCGGCTCGCGACTTCTTCTTCAACTCTTCCGACACCCACCGGGTGTTTTACCTGACGTTGGGCTGGTTGACGCGGTACTTACAACTCGAACCGCTGGCCTGGTGCGGGCGCCTGGCGACCTGGGCGCTGTTGGCCTGGGCCTGGCGCCGGTTGAGTTGGACGGTGGCGCCACGGCCGGGTCTGGCCGTGTTGTCCGGCTTTCTGTTTCTTACGCTTAGTGCGGGTTATCAATTGGCCGGCGAATGGGTCGTCGGCGGCTTCGAGGCCAAAGGCCTGGCGTACGTCCTGGTGTTTCTGGCCTTGGCCGAAATCGCTCGCGACCGTTGGCGCGCCGCCTGCTTGCTGCTCGGCGCCGCTTCGGCGTTCCATGTGCTCGTCGGCGGCTGGTCGGTCGTGGCGGCCGGCTGCGGCTGGTTGCTTGCCGGACGCGAGCGTTTGCCCCTCAGGCGACTTTGGCCCGCTTTGCTCGGCGGCCTGTTGCTGTCATTGCCGGGTTTGCTGCCCGGGCTGACGCTGGACCACGGCGCCGATCCGCAAACGCTCCGGCAGGCGCATGAGATCTATGTGTTTGAAAGATTACCTCATCACTTGCTGCCCCAGTCGTTTCGCGCCGGGCCGATTGTCGCGCAGATGTGGATGGTCGTCGCCTGGTTCGCCTTGGGAACCGTGCTGGCAGGCGAAGCTGCGCGAACGGCGTCTTCGAGGCGTCGTTATCGGCGCCTTGCTCATCGAGTTGGCCGGCATGCTGATCTCGCGGTTCGCGGACAGCCATCCCGCAACGACTGCAGCGCTACTGCGGCTCTATTGGTTCCGTCTGGCCGATGCGATGCTGCCCGTCGGCGTTGCGCTCGCCGCGGCGGCTGCCATCACATCGACGCGGCGTTGCCGCCTTGTGGCAACGGCCGCCTGCCTGGCTGCGTGCCTGGCGCTGGCCGGCTATCGCTACGACGAATACGCCGTCTACCAGGGCTTTCAAGGGCCGCCGCGCACCGACAAGCCCGGCAAAGTGCTGGATCACGACGATTGGAAGGCGGCTTGCCAATGGATCGCCGAGCAGACGCCTGCCGACGCGTTGTTTCTCACGCCGCGCAGCGCGCAGACCTTCACCTGGTACGCGGGCCGGGGGCAGGTTGTTTCGTGGAAGGATCTACCCCAGGACGCAGAGACGATCGTCGAGTGGCGGGAGCGTCTCGAAGAGATCTACGGCACGGAATATCCCGAGTTTCAAGGGCGATGGGTCAAGTCGCTCTCGCAGCACAGTCCCGCACGACTGCGCGACTTAGGCGCCAAGTACGGCGCCGACTTTCTGCTGACCGAGGCCGATCCGCCGCTTGATATGCCGCGGCGGTACCAGAATAATTCTTATGCGGTGTACGAGTTAAGGAGCGATTCCGGCCATGGATTACGAAACGCTGTGGAAGTCCGTCGATCCGTGGGCCGGCATTCCGGCAAAGTACAACCTCGGCGCCGCGCTGACCGCGGGCAACGTACAAGCCGGACGCGGCGAGCGCATTTGCCTGACTTGGGAGAATTCAGAAGGAAAATGCCGCCAGTTCACCTATGCCGAACTGGACGAGTTGAGCAATCGGTTTGCCAGCGCGCTGGTTGGCTTGGGCGTGCAGCGGGGCGATCGCGTGCTGCTGCGGATGCCTAATCTGCCCGAGTTTTATATTGCGGCCCTGGGCGTCTCCAAGTTGGGCGGGGTGTTCATTCCCTCGAGCACGCAGTTCCGCGCCGCGGAAATCGAGTATCGCTTGCGAGATTCCGCCGCCGTCGCCGTGGTGACCACGCCCGCGTTGGCTGAGGAAGTCGAAGCCGCCGCGCAGCACGCTCCCGAGTTGCAGCACCTGATCGTCGTGCCTTATTGCCGCGAGCCGGCGGCCGAAACGCAACTCGATTTCTGGCGCCTGGTCGAAAGCGGCTCGCCCGATTTCACGGCGGCGGATACGGCTTCGGACGATATCGCCTTCATCGCCTACACCTCGGGCACGACAGGCGATCCGAAGGGCGTGGTGCACTACCAGCGTTATCCGATCTCTTACGATCCGTTGATTCAATATTGGCACGGCTACCAGGACGACGACGTCTGCGCGTGCCCCGCCGAACTCGGCTGGCTGTTGCCGGTGGCCTGCACGTTCTTGTACGCCATGCGAGCGGGCATTCGGATCGTGCTCTATCATCCGCTCGACGGCCGCTTTCACCCGGAAGCCTGGTTGCGGTTGATCGAAAGACACGCCATCACGAACTTCGTCGGCACTCCGACCATTTATCGCATGCTGATTGCGCATCCCGACATCGCCCAGGCCCGGTTGCAGAGCCTGCGGCACGGCGTCAGCGCGGGCGAGCCCTTGCCGCCCGATACGATCGCCGCGGTCAAGCGCTTCCTCGGCTTCGAACCGCTCGACGGGATCGGCATGACCGAGTGCATGGTGTATTGCTTCAACATGATCGGCCTGTCGCGCGTGCAAGGCAGTTGCGGACGCCCGGGGCCGGGCTGCGAAATCCGGCTGATGGACGAAGCGATGAAAGAAGTCCCCGTCGGCCGCGAAGGCGTGCTTTGCGTGCGCCGCCAGTCTCACCCCGGCATGATGAAGGAGTACTGGAACAAGCCGCAGCAGACTGCTGAAATCTTTCGCAGCGACTGGTATTATTCGGGCGACGTGCTGGTCAAGGACGAGCAGGGCCTGTTCTGGTTCAAAGGCCGCGCGGACGACGTGATCAAGGCCAGCGGCTACCGGATTTCGCCGTTTGAAGTGGAAAGTTGCCTGGTAGAACATCCCGCCGTGCTCGAAGCGGCCGTGGTGGCCTGCCCCGACGCGGTGCGCGGCTGCGTGGTCAAGGCCTACATTGTGCTGCGCTCAGGTTATCAAGGTTCCGACGAATTGGCCCTGGAATTGCAGCAGTGGGTCAAGGAGCACGCGGCGCCTTACAAGCATCCGCGGCACGTGGAATTCACGACCGAGTTGCCCAAGACGGCAAGCGGAAAAGTCAAACGCCGGCTGTTGCGGGATCGAGAATACGGCGAATGAGATCGGACTTGCCCGAGCGGCTCGCCGCTCGACTGATGAAAGAACCGCTGCCCGGGCGAGCGGCGCAAAGACGTTTCGAGCCGAGTCTTTGTTACGGTCGTCATTTCGGCCCCCCGACCGTCCGCGCTAAGCCGGCCGCAGTGCTTGTGCTTCTGTATCCGCATCAAGACGAGTGGCATTTGCCGTTGACCGTCCGCCCGTCCACGCTCATGCCGCATGCCGGTCAGATCAGCCTGCCCGGCGGTTCCGTAGAGCCGGGCGAAACAAGTCCCCAAGCGGCGCTGCGCGAGCTGCAAGAAGAATTGGGCGCGGGGAAGGAAGGCATCGAATTGCTCGGCGGGTTGTCCCCGTTGTACGTCTACGTCAGTCAATTCCTCGTCACGCCTTGGGTCGCGGCAGTACGTCGACGCCCGGAGTGGGCGCCCAGCCCTTTTGAGGTGGCCGAGCTGCTCGAAGTTCCTTTGAGCCGCCTGCTCGATCCCGCGACCCACGGAAGGCACACGCGTCGGCAACGCGGCGTCGAGTACTCGGCCCCGCATTTCCTCTGGCAGCGGCATCGTGTCTGGGGCGCCACCAGCATGATCCTTTCGGAACTGCTGGCCGTGGTTGAAGAACTGGGCGAGTGATGCCCATTCGGCCGCGCGACTTCTTTGACTGCGACTTTGCGTTCGCCGCGACGCGGTAAAAACCGGGTCGCAACCCGGAATCGGCTGTTGGTAGCGGTCCTAGCGATTGCCGGTTGGCCTCGTAGCGAAGTCCGAGGCGCCGAATGCAAACGCATGCCATGCTTTAGAGAGACGAGCAGCAAAACATCCCCTCTCCCTCTGGGAGAGGGCTAAGGTAAGGGGACGCCGCGTATGGGGTTGCCTCACTCCTGACCGTGCTCGCCACTTAACACATTGTTTCTCGGCCAGCCTTCCTCCAACTTGCCATGCAACTCATTCGCCTGCATTCGACGGACGAGTTGCTCTCTGCGGCGGGCGATCTCAACGAGCTTTGGCGCCGCAGCGAAGTCGCATTTCCCGCGGCCCGGGCGGAACCGTTGGTCGCCTGGCTGGATCAATTTGCGCCTCGACAAGCTTTTCAGATGCTCGTCGTCCTCGACGCCGGCCGCTGGGCGGCGGCTTTGCCGCTGGTCGGTCGGCGGCTCAAGGGGCTGTTTCCGGCGGCTTGCTGGCCCTACTCTCCTTGGTGGACGGCCGGCGAGTTACTGCTTGACCTTGAAGCCGATCGCGACGCGGTGCTCGATACACTCGCAGCCGCACTGGGCCGAGTGCAACAACCGCTTGTCTGGCTGGATGCCGTCCGCTTCGCCGCCCCACGTTGGCAAGCGCTGCTGCACGCCGTTAAACGGGCCGGACTGCCTTCGAGCATTCGGCGGCAAGCCGTCATCGGGCAAGTGGAGATCGACCACGACTGGGACGAGTACCAGGCCCGTTGGGCGAAGGGGCACCGCCGTAAGATGAAGGTTGCGTTGCGCAAGGCCGACGCGGCGTGCGGCGTGCAGCTTCGCTGCTATGATCGTCTCTCGCCAGACGAAGTCGAGCCGCTCGTGCGAGCGGGCTTTGAAATCGAGCACCGCAGTTGGAAAGGGGGGCAGCGGAGTTCGGTGCTGTCGCAGCCCGGCATGTTAGGGTATTACATCGAGCAAGGCCGCCGGCTGGCTGCGGCCGGTTGCCTGAGGCTCTCGTTTCTCGAACATCGCGGTCAGCCGATCGCCTTCGAATACGGCCTGACGGGCAAGGGGACGTACTATTCGTACAAGGTCGGCTACGACCAGCGCTTCGCCGACTTGACGCCTGGGCAACTGCTGCGGTTCGAACTGCTGCAGCGCTTCTTCGCCGATCCCGCCTGCACGCTTGTCGATTTCGCTGGTCCGCTTTGCCGCGCAACTTCCGCATGGAGCACGCGCGTCGAGCCCGTCGGCCGCGTAGTGATTGGGACCGCGAACATGTGCGGCCGACTGTTGCATGGCGGCTATCGCTGCTGGCGGTGGCAGCGGCAGGTCTTGTTCCGGGCCCAGCGCGAAGCGCCTCGTTGCGCAGCCGGGCGTCCGGCCGCGGTTGCAGGATTACGCCGCACCTCGAGCGTGAGCAGGTAGGAGCTCAATTCCTCTCGCTACAAGAGCCGTTCATAGGGCAGGAAAGAAAACGCTGCCACGGCCGCACCATCTGACCTTATTTAACGCTGGTCGCGTTCGACGAACTCGCGTTTGGTGTCGCCGGTGTAAATCTGCCGCGGGCGGCAAATTCGCTTGGTGGGCGAGTGGTGCATCTCGGCCCAGTGGGCAATCCAGCCGGGCAAACGGCCGATGGCGAACAGCACCGTGAACATCTGCACGGGAATGCCCATCGCCCGGTAGATGATGCCCGAATAGAAATCGACGTTCGGGTAGAGCTTCCGTTCGACGAAATAAGGGTCGCTCAGCGCGGCGGCTTCCAGTTCCTGGGCGATGTCGAAGATCGGGTCCTTGATCTTGAGCTTCTTCACCAGGCGGTCGCAACTGGTCTTGATGATCGACGCGCGGGATCGTAGTTCTTGTAGACGCGATGGCCGAAGCCCATCAGCCGGAAGTGGCTGTTCTTGTCCTTGGCCATGTTGATGTACTTCTTGACGTCGCCGCCGTCGGCGCGAATCGACTCGAGCATTTCGACGCAGGCCTGGTTGGCGCCGCCATGCAGCGGCCCCCACAAAGCGCAGATGCCCGCCGAAATGGAAGCGAACAGGTTGGCGTTGCTCGAGCCGACCATGCGCACGGTGGAAGTGCTGCAGTTCTGCTCATGATCGGCATGAACGATCAGCAACAGGTTCAAGGCGTCGACGAAGTCGGGATCGATGTCGTACGGCTCGCTAGGCACGGCGAACATCATCTGCAGAAAGTTCTCGCCGTATGAGAGATCGTTCCGCGGATAGATCAGCGGCTGGCCGATCGACTTCTTGTAGCTGAAGGCCGCGATCGTCGGCAATTTGGCCATCAGCCGGAAAATCGAGATCTCGACCTGCTCCGGGTTGTGCGGATCGAGCGAATCCTGATAGAACGTGGACAGCGCCCCGACCACCGAGCTGAGGATCGCCATCGGATGGGCGTCGCGAGGGAAGCCGTTGTAGAAGGCCTTCATCTCCTCGTGCAGCATGGTGTGCCGCCGCATCGAACTGCGAAAGTTCTCCAGTTCTTCCGCGGTCGGCAGTTCGCCGTAGATCAACAGATAGCTGATCTCGAGGAAATCGCAGCGCTGCGCGAGGGTCTCGATCGGATAGCCGCGATAGCGGAGTATGCCTTGTTCGCCGTCGAGGAAAGTGATGGCGCTGGTCGTCGAGCCGGTGTTCACATAACCTTCGTCCAGGGTAATGCAACCGGTCTGCGCGCGAAGCTGAGAGATGTCGACCGCCCTTTCGCCCTCGGTCCCTGTGATGATCGGCAGATCGATTTCTCGTTCTCCGAGACGAAGTTTCGCGACTTCGCTCATCCAGACGTTCCTTTCTACGACCGCGTACTATCGGCCGGCGCGTTGGAGATGCGCCGTCGCCGCAGGAGTGAAAACGGCAGTTTAGCCGCGGCTCGCCCGCTCCACAAGTAACAGGTCGCTGTAAGAGCCGGCGACCAGCCGCTGCGGTTCGATCGCAAATTCTTGACTCAGTCGGGCCAGGGCGGCGCGGCCGTCAGCGTCGTCATGTCCGGTCCCCAGCACGGCCTCGAATTCGAGAAAATCGCCAAGACCGGCAACTTGATCGAGATGGATCCGGACGTTGTGGTGCAGAAAAATCTCGCGTCGCTTTTCCACCACGATTAAAATCCCGTAAGCCGCCGCTAGCGCCGCCTTAAGCGCCGCGGCGTCGGCGACTTCCACCAACCGATAGTCGCTAGCCTTCGCATCGATCGCGTTCGGCCGCGCATACCAGACAAGCTGGTCCGCCTGGCCTTCGCGCTGGCGGAGCTTCAGCCGGCCTTGGGCGCCCGCAAAGTAGGTGTCGACTTGCAACTCCACGCCCAAGGCGTCGGTCGCAATTCGCTCGGCGACCTGGCGTGCCAGAGCAAGCGAATCGAGGCGGGCCTTGAGTTCGATGTTGCGAGCCAGGCGCTGCGGCGGCGTCCACGTCATCAGATAATTATTGCCCTAACTGCCGCCGTCGCCAAGCCGGCGGCCTGGCAATTCAGAAAGAACGAGACCGCGCCGGCCAGAAACTCTGCCGACGTCGCGCGGTCGCAGAGTGACGCGGCGGCGTTCGAGCGACGGGCCGCTCCCAGCGCTGCATGGCCTGCGCTCGGTTCTGCAAATTTCGGCGCGGGGCGGCCGCGAAGAGAGTTCGACGTCAGCGAGATTGTCGGCCGGTTGGCGCCGCGTGGTCGAGGGGCCCTGGTTCTGCTTCTGCTGTTCTTTGTCGGCTGCGAATTCCTGATCGTCAAAGATCGTCCAGATCGCAGGCCGGTGCTCTTCCAGCACGCTTTTGATGAACTCGTTTTTTTTGACCTTGATTCGCTCGTCGACGATCAGTTTTTTGATATCGGCCTGCGCTTCCTCAAAACTCTTGGCGCCCGCCGGCTCCCGGTCGACGACGCGCACGAATTGCTGCGCTGTCTTCGTCGATCAGAAGCTGACTCATGTAGCCGATCGGCAGGGTAAAGAGCGCTTCGTCGAGGTCATCGAATTTCAGGCTGCCCTTCGTCGTCCAGTCATGGGCGCCCCCTTTTTCCGCCGTATAGCCTTGCGAGTTCGCCTTGGCGACGTCCGCCCACGCGGCGCCGTTGCGGACCTGGTTGCCCATGTCCGCCAGCTTCGCCAGGGCTTCCGGCTTGTTCTTCCGATTGAACTTGACCAGCAACTGCTCCCAACGGACTTTCGCCTCATACTTGTATTCTTCGTAGTGGGCGCGGTAATAGGCGAGCAACTCATCAGGGCTGACTTCCTTGTCGACTTCGGTATGGTCGGCAATGAACTGTTGGACGATTTGCGTTTCCGCAAACGTCTGCTTGAGCTGCTTCAGCGAACTATCTTCGGCTTTCAACTTCGCGGCGAACTCCTCCTCCGAACGAAGTTTGTTCTCCTTGAGCATTATCGGCAACACGCTGTTCACGAAGATTCCGTCGATCTGCTTGATGACCTCGGGCATTTTGTCTTCCGGAATGGTGCTGCGGGCTTCCGCGAACAGCACTTTCATCGGTATTAATTGCTTGACGTATTTGTAAATCAGCATCTGCCGGAGCGCTTCGTGATCCTTGGGATGATACTTCGGCGCCAGTTGGGCGAACTCCTTGTTCACGTCGCCGATCACATCGCCCAGCAGAATATGTTCTTTCGAGCCGACTCGCGCGATCACCTTGGCGTTCTCGAAAGGGATGGGCTCTTGCGGGACCGCCGCTCCGCCCTCGCGCCCGCCGCTCGGCGCGGCGCCGGCCGATTGTGCTCCGGGGGCCGGAATTCGCAATTGGGCGCCGCGAGGCGGCAGCGCCTGTCGCTGGAAAGGTTGCGAAAGCGGCGCCGCGGGGGTTTCCGCAGTCAAACGGCGAGAGCCGTCCCCAACGCGCAGGCGCCTGTCGGGGCTAGGCGCAAACCGCCGATCGTATCGGGGAGTCCCGCGGGTCCCCATTAACTTGTTTGCGCCGCGCTTCCTGAGCGCCTAGCCCGCTGAGCCAAGGCGGAGCCGCCCTGTGCGGCGTCGAAAGCTGGGCAAGCAAGACGGCCGTCAGGCAAAACAAAGCTGGGTAGAATAGGCGGGCCACGATTTTGGGCGGTTCTCTGCTCGTGCGACCCGCGCCCGGTGCGACGCTTCTCTTAAAGCGGCCGAGCACCCGGACTGCCGTACGGCAGGGGTCTGACGAAAGGCTCACTTATGACTGGACGAAAAGACAGGCGCCCCCGAGCGGCGCGGAGTATAGCCACAGTCTTATGGGGGCTGCAACAGCGATTTCGCCACGGCCGAAATCCGCTCGGGGTCCACAAGCCCCTTTTCCAGGGGCAGGTAGCGCTTTAAGCCGTCGACGATCCGTAAACGCCCGCCGCTTTGTCTGGCAAGTTGTTCGATCAATTTGCGGTTGGAATAGGCGCAACACGATGAACTGGTCTTCCAGGTGAATCGCTCCGACATGCCAGCCCGCGGCGAGAATGGCCAGCTCGGTTCGTGAAAGTAATCGCTCGACCGGTTCCGGCCGAGGCCCGAAGCGATCGACGAGTTCCGCCGAGAAGTCGGCAGTTCTTCCCGCGTCGACTGCCGGGCCAGACGGCGGTAGAGATCGATCTTCAGCCGCATGTCGGGCACGTAGCGGCGCGGCATGTAGGCCTCGCCCGGCAGATCGATGTCGACGTCGACCGTGTCCTTGGGCGGCAGCTGCTTGAGCCTGCCGGACGGCCTTCTCCAGCAGTTGCGCAATACAGCTCGTAGCCGACGGCGGCGATGTGCCCGCTCTGCTCGGTGCCCAGGATGTTGCCGGCCCCGCGGATCTCCAGGTCGCGCATGGCGATGGCGAAACCCGGCGCCCATGTCGCTGAACTCCTCGATCGCCCGCAGCCGCTTGGCGGCGCGTGGGCGAGATGTGCTTGTTCGGGTCGATCAGCAGGTAGCAGTAGGCCCGGTGCTTGTAGCGGCCCACGCGGCCGCGGAGCTGGTGCAGGTCGGCCAGGCCGTAGCGGTCGGCCTCGTCGATGAAGATCGTGTTGGCGTTGGGAATGTCCAGCCCGCTCTCGACGATCGTCGTGGCCAGCAGCATGTCGAACTTGTGGTCGACGAAATCGAGCATCACCTGTTCCAGCTCGCCGCTCGGGCATCTGGCCGTGGCCGATGCGCGATGCTGGCCTCGGGCACGATCTGCTGCAGTCGCTCGGCCACCTTTTCGATGTCGTGCGACGCGGTTGTGGACGAAGAACACCTGCCCGCCGCGGTTCAGTTCGCGCAGCACCGCGTGGCGGATCAGCTCGGCGTCGAAGCGGGTGACGCGCGTTTCGACGGCCAGGCGGTCTTCCGGCGGCGTTTCCAGGTTCGAGATGTCGCGCAGGCCCAGCAGCGACATGTGCAGCGTGCGCGGGATGGGCGTGGCCGTCATCGTCAGCACGTCGACGGTCTGCCGGAACGCCTTGAGCCGCTCCTTCACCTCCACGCCGAACCGCTGCTCCTCGTCGATGATCACCAGGCCCAGGTTGTGGAACTGCACGTCCTGCTGGGCCAGCCGGTGCGTGCCGATGACGATGTCGACGGAGCCGGCCGCCAGGCCGCTCGATGATCTCGCGTCTGCTGCTTGCGCGGTGCAGAAGCGGCTGAGCACGGCGATTTCGAAACGGAAACTCGGCCATCCGCTGCGGAACGTGCGCTAGTGCTGCTCGGCCAGGACCGTGGTCGGCACCAGCACGGCCACCTGGTAGCCGGCGTCGACCGCCTTGAACGCGGCCCGCATCGCCAGCTCGGTCTTGCCGAAGCCCACGTCGCCGCAGAGCAGGCGGTCCATCGGCCGCGGCCGTGCATGTCGTGCTTGATGGCGTCGATCGCGGTCAGCTGGTCGGGCGTTTCCTGGTAGGGGAAACGAGGCGTCGAACTCGCGCTGCCACTCGGTGTCGGCGGGAAAGCGATGCCGGGCCGCGACGGCCCGCGCGGCCTGCAGCTCGAGCATGTCGGCCGCCAGATCGACGACGGCCTCTTCGGCCGCCTTCTTCTGCCGCCCCCAGGTCCGGCCGCCGAGCTTGGCCAGCGTCGGCCGGCTCTTGGTGCCGCCGACGTACTTCTGCACCAGCCCGATCTTCGAGCCGGGCACGTAAATCTTCGTGCCGCCGTGAAATTCCGATCTCCAGGTGCTCTTCGACCTGCTGGCCCTTCTTCCAGCAGCTTCATGCCGCGATAGCGGCCGATGCCGTGGGCCAAGTGGACGACCAGTCCCCCTCGCGCAGTTCGAGGAAGCTGTCGATCACCGTCCCAAGCCGGCGCCGCGAGGCCGGCTGCAGGTCGGTGCGATGAAACAGTTCGCCGCCGCTGACCAGCACGGTCCGTTCGCGCACCAGGCGGAAACCGCGTGCAAATGCCCCAACGGGAAAGTGCAGCCTGCCGCTGCTCGGCCAAGCGCGTGTCGGCGAAAAGTTCCGCCAGCCGTTGCGACTTCGGCCTCGGTCTGGCAGACGACGAACACCTCCTGCCCGTCGCCCGCCGTGTCCAGCTCGTCGCGAACTTGGCGATGTCGCCGCTGAACCGTTCGACCGATTCGATCTTCAGCCGGCAGGTGGTCTCCAGCGAGCCGATCGGCCATTCGGCCGGCCGTGACCGAGGGAAACCGCGTAGACCTGCTCGCATACGTCGGCGACCGATGCAAGTCCTGCGGGCCGCTCCTGCCGCGCCGAGATATTGCCGGCCTTCGTCTTCCAGCTCGGCCCGGCTCGATCAGCAGGAACCAGGCATTCGCCGGGCAGGTAGTCGGCCAAATGGCCCGCCGTCGACCAGCCGCGGGATCGAGCACGGTCACTTCGACCGCGTCGAGCGTCTCCAGGCTCCGCTGGCGTGGCGACCTCGAAGCGGCGGATCGATTCGACCTCGTCGCCGAAGAACTCGACCCGCACCGGGTCGAACCAGTCGGGGGCGAAAATATCGAGGATGCCGCCGCGCAGGGAAAACTCGCCCGGCATGCGCAACGGCGCTGGTGTTGTGGAAGCCCTGCTCGACCAGCCAGCGGGTCAACGCCTCGACGTCGCCCGTATGGCCGACCGTCAAACGCCGCGTTTGGCGAGCCAGCAACGCTTCGCTCGGCGTCGGCTGCATCAAGGCCTGAATGCCGGCGACGATCAGAAACGACGCAGGAGCTGCGGCCGGCTTCTTCTTGCGCGGGCCGCCGCCGACCGCTTTCGCATTGAACGCTTGCAGCAACTTGAGCAAGCGGAGGCGATCGCCGCAGATTCTCATCGTCGATCTTGCGCTCCGCCGCCGACGCTTCCCAGGCCGGAAACCGTTCGGGCGCCAAATCCGAGAACACGGCCAGATCGTCGCAAAAGTCGTCGACGTCGCCTGGCTGCGGCAGGACTACGACCAAAGGGCCAGGAGCATGCCGGGCCAGCGCAGCCGCAACCAGCGCACCGCTCGAACCTCGCACGCCGTCAAGCGTGGCGCTGTGGCCGGCCTTCAGGCTGGCCGTGACCTCGCCAAAGCCTTCGCTGCCTTCCAATCGCCCGACTAGATGCAGCAGCCGCTCAGTCGCGCGACTCCCAATTCGGCATTGGCCATGGATGCAAACGATGAAGGCGGTGGATGTAGGTCGAAACGGCGATGCGCCCCGCGAGTTTAGCCCCGTTTAATTGATCGGCGCTCGCATCGCGATTCTCTCCGAGGAGCTTTCCCTAACGTCGCGAAATTAAGCCGAAAGTCATTCGTCAAATTCGTGTTGTGCGTTGAAACGGCGTATGCCCCGACCCCATCGAGCTTGTCTCGATGGTGAAGGAGACGGCCAGCTAGACCTGCGCGTGCGAGACATGCTTCGTCGACCCCATCCAGCTCGTCTGGATGGTGAAGCAGATCAGATTGTCGCACGCCGTACAATCATCTTATTCACCATCCAGACAAGCTGGATGGGGCCTTCTGTCATGGTTCGCAACCGCTAGCTAGCTAGCCCGCCATCTTGTTCACCGATCCGCGCAAGGCGGATGGGGCCTCTTGAATTCGGTCGAAAACAACGCTCCCCATCGTCGCGCAAGTGGTGGCCGTCGATCCATTCAGCGGGACGGACTGCTATGGTTATCTTTCGGTGTTGAGCCCTTTCTTTATCTCATGCAGTCGTTCCGCTTCGGGCAGATCCTTGTAATACGGATCGAGCGGGAAGCAACCGGAGACCAGGCCGTTGCGCGGAGCGGTCGTGCAGTCGCTGAACGTGCGGCAGATGCGCTTGCGCTGCAGAGCTGGCCCGGTTCAAGGCGTCGGCCGGCAGCTCCGGGTACGAGAGCACCATGCGTCCCAGGCCGACCGAGTCGATCCAGCCGGCGCGGACCACGGCCTGCGCGACATGCGGCAGGTAGTCCTGCAGGTAGGTGTAGCCGGTGCCGACCATCGGCATTTCGGGCACGGCCTGCTTGCAGCGGCCGAGCGGCTTGGATCTGCCGGACCACGCCCGACCAGCGGATCCTCCGGCGGCTGGTAGCCGTCGCTGGGCGGAAAGATGGCCGGCCGCTGGATGTGCGGGTTGTAGTAGGGACTGCCGCAGGAAATGTTGACCGCCGCCACGCCCAGTTCCGTAAGCATGCCGAGCAACCGAATCGGTTCGGTCAGATCGATGCCCAGCGGTTGCCGCTCGTCGACGCCGAAGCCAAAGCGATAGGGCAGCAGCGACTGCGTACGGCATCGGCTCGCCCGATCTCGCGGCTGGTCGCGTACGGCACGATGTCGAACACGCTCAAGCGCACGCCGACCATCAAATCAGGATAACGATCGCGGACGCGGTCGATGATCGTGCGCAACAGCCGCGTGCGGCCCTCGAAGTCGCCGCCGAAGCGTCCTGGCCGGTCGCGAGCGCTGAGGAACTCGTGCAGCAAGTAGCCGTGGCAGGCCTTGACGTCGACGAATTGGAAGCCGACTTCCTGCGCAAGCCCGCGCCGCCGCGACGTAATCGTCGATCAAGCGTTCCAGTTCATCGTCGGTCCAAACGACCGACGCATCATCCGCGGATCGATGCCGAACTTTGCGTCCAGCAACGGGTGATGGTAGGCAATCCGCGGCTCCAGCCGGTGAGAGTTCGGGCGGCAGAAGCGGCCGGAGTGCGTGAGCTGCAGCCCGACGAGCAAGTCGTCCGTCGTTCCGTAGCGTCGCTGATGCTCGCGCACGAGCGTATCGAGCAGCGCGGCCAGCCCGGCGCGGTTCCAGGCCATTGCCAGCGTCTGGTGCGGATTCGCCCGGCCCGCTTCTGCACGGCCGCCGCCTCGCCGCCCCAGATCAACTTGGCGCCGCTGGCGCCGAAATGCCGCCAGCGCCGCAAGGTATGTTCCGAGGGCGAGCCGTCGCGATGCGGCGTCCCAGCCTTCCATCGGATGAATGCACCAGCGATTGCCGACGGAGAAACCGCCGATGGAAAGCGGCGAAGCCAGCGGCGAACTCTCGGCCGCGGTAAGAATCCGTTCATCCAGCGGCAATTCCAGCCCGAGCTCCTCCAGCCGGGCTTTCAGCGCCGCTACGCTCTTGAGTTGGGCGATTTTGGGATAATTCAACGATGGCATTCCCTGCTGCTGCGCCCTGGAATGCGCCGAGCGATTCGGCGCTGCGACCGCAGTGGCGCGTCAACTGCTTTTCAGCGGCCGCAACGGGCTCTGTTGTAGCACGAATTTCTTTTGACCGGCAGACGACGTGAAGTTCACCGTCGCCGTGCGCCGCGGCCCCACGCCGGAAAGCGCGACGATTTTTCCCAGCCCGTACTCCGGATGCCGCACCAGCATGCCTTCGCGAAACGCATCGGGATGCATGGCCGGGGCCGGCGGCTTGTCGGCTGCCAACTCGGCCGCAGTCGTCAGCGCGGCGCCAAGCGGTCGAGTAGGCTGGAACGACGGCGCCGTGGAGCGATGCTCCTCCTGCGGCGGCGACCAGACCGGCTCGTCGTGTTCCTCGTGAACTGCAAATTCGTCGGCGGGGTCCGGTTGGGAAGAGAAGAACCCGCCGCTTGCCGCGTCGCTCCAGGCGGCTTCGGAAGCGTCGAGTTCATCGAACGGCAGTTCCAGCAGGAAGGCGCTCGGCACTGCCATTTTTCGCTGGCCGCGGAATTCGCGGTAGCGGCCCAGGCTGAGTTGCAGTTCTTCCATGGCCCGCGTCATGCCGACGAACAGCAGACGCCGCTCTTCTTCAAGCTGCTCAGGTTCTTCCTTGCTTCGCTCGTGCGGAATCAGCCCTTCTTCGACGGCCACCAGAAACACGACCGGAAACTCCAGCCCTTTCGAGGCGTGCAACGTCATCAGCGTCACGCGGTCGTCGGCGTCTTCCCAGGCGTCGGTGTCGTTGACCAGGCAGACTTGCTCCAGAAACTCTTCCAGGCGGCCCGAGCCGGGATTCTGCTCGTCGAACTCGCGGCGCCGCGGTCAGCAACTCCTGGATGTTGGCCAGCCGTTCCTGGTCTTCTTCCAGCTCGCTGTCGGTTCAGATGCTCCGCATAACCCGACTCGCTCAGCACGAGGGCCAGAATCTCCTCGACGGGCCGCAGCGCCGCCTCGCCGAGACGATCGAAGAGCGACACGAATTTGGCGATGGAAACGGCCGCCTTCTTGGGCAGCGTTTCGATCAGGCCGCATTCCCGGGCCGCCTCGAACAAGGTCAAACCGTGCCGCGAGGCGTGGCCGGCAAGCCGTTCGAGCGACGTTTTGCCGATGCCGCGCGGCGGCGTGTTGACGACGCGCAAAAATGCGATGTCGTCTCGCGGGTTGTTGAGCAGCAGCAAGTACCCCAGCACGTCCTTGATTTCTTTGCGATGGTAGAACTCCAGACCGTTGATCATCTGGTAAGGAATGCCCGCCTCGCGAAACGCGAACTCGAATTGCCGCGACAGGGCGTTGGTGCGATAGAAGACGGCGAAATCGCGCGGCCGGCGGCGGCCGCCGCGGACTTCCTCGGCGATCTTCGCCGCAATCTGGTCGGCCTCGTCCCGGCCGCTCGGATAAGAAACGAATCGCACCGGCCGGCCTTCGGCGTTCTCGGTGAACAGCCCTTTTTCTTTGCGGCGCTTGTTGTGCGCGATCAGTTCGCGCGGCCACGCGCAAGATGCGCTTCGTGCTGCGGTAGTTCTGCTCCAACCGCACGACGTTGACGTCGGGAAAGTCCTTTTCGAATTCGAGGATGTTGCTCAGGTTGGCGCCGCGCCAGCCGTAAATCGACTGGTCGGGATCGCCCGTCACCGCCAGGTTGGGATAATTGACCGACAAGGCGCGGACGATGGCATATTGCGCCAGGTTGGTATCCTGGTATTCGTCGACCAGCACGTAGCGGTATCGGGCGTCGAGCGTTTCGCGCAGCTCGGGATTATGCCGCAGCAGCAAGGCCACGTGCAGCAGCAAGTCGTCGAAATCGACGGCGTTGGCATTCAACAGCCGCCGCTGGTAGGCCGGATAGACCTTGGCCACGATCGCCCCCAGCGGATGCCCGGCTCGAGCCTGGTACTGGTCTGCGGCAATCAGATTATTCTTGGCCCAACTGATGGCCGAACTGATCTGCTGCGGCGTGAAGTGGCTGGGATCGATTTTCATCTCGTCGATCGCGCGGCGCAGCGCGGCCAGGCTGTCGCTGGTGTCGTAGATCGTGTAGTTTTCGCGCAGGCCCACGAGCGGAGCGTGCTGCGCGCAGCAGCCGGGCGCAAAAGCGGTGAAACGTGCTGACCCAGACCGATTGCCCGGGCGCGAGCGTCTCGACGCGGTTTTTCATCTCGTCGGCCGCCTTGTTGGTAAAGGTCAAGGCCAGGATTTGACGAGCCGAGAATTCCATGACGCAACAGATGGGCAATGCGGTGCGTCACCACGCGGGTCTTGCCGCTGCCGGGCCCGGCCAGGATCAAAAGCGGTCCATCGACGTGTTCGACCGCGGCGCGCTGGGCGGGAGTCAGGTATTTGAGCAGATCGTCCAAGGGGCACAGAAACGCTAGAGGATGGGGCGGGCGCTGATTCTCGCCGCGAACGCAGCAATTTGGGGCTGCCGCCCGAGCCGCTTCCGGTGCGGCACGGGCCTAAGCTATTATAGGGAATGGGCGATAATTCTGTACCCCGGCCCGGTTTTGCGGGATTCGTCCTTCGGACCCAAGGGGGCGGCGGCAAAAACCGGAAGAAAGCGCGAGTACGTGGCAAACCTCAAAAGAATCCTGGTTACCGGCGGAGCGGGCTTTTTGGGCTCGCAGTTGTGCCGTCGGCTGGTCGAAGAAGGACATGACGTAATCTGCCTCGACAATTTCTTCACCAGCCAGAAAACCAACGTCGCCGAGTTGTTGACTCGGCCCAACTTTGAGCTGATCCGGCACGACGTCACCCAGCCGATCTGGCTGGAAGTCGACGAAATCTACAATCTGGCCTGTCCGGCGGCGCCGGGACATTACCAGTTCAATCCCATCAAAACGATGAAGACGTCCGTGATGGGCGCCATCAACGTGCTGGGCATGGCCAAACGCTGCCGCGCCAAAGTCTTGCAAGCCTCGACCAGCGAGGTTTACGGCGATCCGGAAGTTCATCCGCAGCCGGAAAGCTATCGCGGTTCCGTCAATCCGATTGGCCCGCGGGCTTGCTACGACGAAGGCAAACGGCGCCGCCGAAACGCTGTTCTTCGACTATCACCGCATGAACAAGGTCAACGTGCGGGTGGTGCGGATTTTCAATACCTACGGCCCCGGCATGCACCCGTATGATGGCCGCGTCGTCTCCAATTTCATCCAGCAGGCTTTGGCGGGCAACGACATCACGATCTACGGCGACGGCACGCCAAACGCGGAGTTTCTGCTATCGCGACGACCTGCTGGAAGGCATGATCCGGATGATGAACGGGCCCGACGACTTTGTCGGTCCCGTCAACCTGGGCAATCCCGGCGAGTTCACTATGCGAGAACTGGCGTTGCTGGTTCTCGAACTTACCGGCTCGAAATCCAAACTCGTCCACCTGCCGCTGCCGGCCGACGATCCCACGCAGCGCAAACCGGACATTTCGCTCGCTCGGGAGCGACTCGGCTGGGAGCCGAAAGTGCCGCTGCGCGAAGGCCTGATTCCGACGATCGAATGGTTTCGGTCGATTGATCTGCGGCTCTATCGGCCCCCGACGCCGAATTACTAGTGCTTTGTCAGGCTTTGAGATTGGGGGTAGTCGGGTGCCATGCCATGCCGTGGGCTTGCCCCACGGTTGCTGACGCTCGTTTCTAGCCCGCGGCGACCTCCAACAACACGTCTTCACGTCTCCGCTCGGGGCCGGGCCGCCGCAGGCGGCCCGGCCCCGAGCGACAACGGAGAGGGATTGGGGGCGTGCGCCGTTGGCTAGACTGCCAACGTGAAATTCCGCCCGGCAAGCGGGCGGCATCTGTCTTCTTCGGCTCGATCCGCTAACAGAGGCGATGGCGTTCAGGGTATCACCTGCTTCGTGCAACTTCAGGTCGTTCAGCGTTTGCGGGGGGAACGCCAGTTTGGCATTGTTGAAACCTCTATGTTTTCAGTCGTTGCCGTTCAGTCGTTGCCGTTCAGTCGTTGCCGATTCGTTGCCATTGAGCCACGCCATGTTGCGTTTCTGCCACGCCCGCCATCGGACCGCACGCGGGCTTGTAACGCCCCTTTGCGTCGCAAGTGCTTGAGCCGCCAAGGCAAACGCTGCGTCGCACCGCGTCCTCCGGACCTCTGGTACGACGGTTGCCCTGGTAAGAGGGCATGAAAACCGCCGAGCCTCGCATTGTGGAACTTGACTCGCTGCGCGGCCTTGCCGCACTGGCCGTCGTCTTTTACCACTTCACCAGCCGGTACGACCAACTGTTCGGGCACGCTTCTCCGCCCGCCTTCCAGGCGCCGTGGGGCGAGTATGGCGTCGACGTGTTCTTTATCTTGAGCGGCTTGATGATTCTCCGCTCGCTGGAGCGAGCGCCGACGGCGGTCCATTTTGCCGTTTCGCGGTTCGCGAGACTGTATCCTGCCTACTGGGCGGCCGCGGCCATCACGTTCGCCGTCGTTTGGCTGTTCGGCCTGCCGGGACAAGAAGTCAGCGGCGCCGACGCCGTATTGAACGTTACCATGCTGCAGCAACTCTTCGGCGCCCGCTCGATCGACGGGGCCTACTGGTCGCTGCAGGTCGAATTGTTCTTTTATGTCGGCATGCTCGTCCTGCACCGGGCGGGCGCGTTTGGCAATAGCAAGCGGCTTTACTTGACCGTAGCGATCTGGTTGACGGCGGCCGTGGCATATCATGGGGCCATCGGACCCTACGGATTTCACCACGCGTGGGCGACTCGTCTGCTAACAAGGTGCAGTTGCTATTCAGCCTGCACTACGCCCACCTATTTGCCCTGGGAGTGCTGCTCTATCACGTCCATCGAAGCCAAACAGAGCGAAGCGGCGGCCCAGCGCCGGCTTTCTGGCTACTGGCGGTTGTCTGCTGCCTGATCCAGGGCCTCGTAGATTCCTGGGCGGCCGCGGTCTTGATTGCCGGGGCGACCGTCGTAGTCCACGCTGCGTCACAACGTCATCTGGCTTATCTCGCCTGGCGACCGCTCGTGTACCTGGGGACGGTTTCATACTCGCTCTACCTGATCCACCAGAACGTTGGCTACGTCGTCATGCGCCTGCTCGAAAACCGCGGGTTGACTCCGACCCACGCGGTGGCAGCGGCTGTGACGATTTCGCTGGTTCTGGCATCTGGCTTGAGCTTCGGCATCGAGCAGCCAGCCCAGCGCTGGGTGAAGAGCAAGTTCGCCGACGTTCTGGGCCGGCTCAGGACTGCAACCGCGACGGCGCGTCCTCAGGCGGCCGGCAATGTCAACCCCCTGCTTTGGTGGAAATCTGACCGCCATCGGCGCCCCAGGTACATATTTCTCCCGGATTCGGCTGCTTTTTTGTGGACAGTCGTATCGATGAATGATATCGTGTCGCGTTGGGGTTTCATCTTTTTTATCCCATTTTTACTGGGGTCCGTGCCATGTCAAAGCATCTCGTATCGTGGCGGCCGCGGTGGCCGCGTCAGACCGTTGGGCGTAAAGGCTTTACGCTCGTTGAGCTGTTGGTGGTGATCGCCATCATCGGCGTGTTGATTGCTCTGCTGTTGCCTGCCGTGCAGGCGGCGCGAAGCGGCCCGTCGCTCGCAATGCACCAACAACCTGAAGCAGATCGGGTTGGGGTTGCAGAACTACGGCGACGTGTACAAGTGCTTCCCCGCTGACTGCGTTTGGGGACAGGCGATTTTCACGGGGTCGAGGCGTCACGACGCCCGAGCCGACGTACCACTATCCGTGGACGGTGGCCATTCTGCCCTTCATCGAGCAGAAGCCGCTGTACGACGCGATCAACAAGCGCGTTCCCGGTCATGCTCACGGCGAGCGACGTGGGCAGACGTTCCCCGACCAGTCCGCCCGCGTACGGCGCCAATGGATTTCTGCAATTGCAATCGCAGCAGGTTCCGGCTTTCCGCTGCCCTTCGGATAATACGTTCAACGGCCCGGGCGACATGCCGCTGAACATGATGTGGACCAACTACGCCTGCAGCGAAGGCGTGGGCTTCTATCCGGCTGACGTAGTGAACGGTTACCCGAAATGGTCGGCCGGCAACGCCTTTAAGGGCTTGTTCCCGTTCTATGATTGGACCACCTTTGCAGGCGTGCGCGACGGAACGTCCATGACGATTGCCGTGGCGGAAGTCACCGCCGGCAGCGTGAGCAATAACCTGGGCGGCACGGTCAACTTCGTCCAGGGCGAAACCACGACGTCGCTGAATACCTCGTGGATTGGTTCAACTTTCAGCGCCATTCCGCCGAACTGGACTCCGGCGCCGAGCTTGCCCTATTCCGGCGGCACCGGCAAGCCGCGGTCGACGCTTTTCATCAGCGGCGGTAACACCCAGGCGCTCATGGTTTCGCGAGCGCTGTTTGTCGCTGCGACTGAATCTGTAACCAAGATGCCCCTTGCAACGGCGCCCTGTTCAAGGGCGCCGGAATGGCAACTCCTGCGGCTCCCGGCGCCGGCAGCGGTAGATCGCTGGCTTCGAATATCAGCGGCGGCACGCCGACGACCGTGATGGTCGCTCCCCGTTACAACGCCAAGTTCCCGCCGAACTCGGAATGGCCGGGTCCGGATAGCGCTCACCCGGGCGCCATTATCGCGGTGTTTGCTGATGGTCACACGCAGACCATTCAGCAGAACCTCGCCTTCCAGATTTGGGCGAGCTTGAACACCCGAGCTGGAAGCGAAACCATCAACGGCGAGTTCTAAGCCGTCGAGAGGTTTCTCTTTGGAAGATTCGAGGCACAGCAACCTGCCATGCGGGTTGCTGTGCCTTTTTTATGCCCGGTTTTTTTCGCGGACGAACGCATCAGCTAGTCTCCGGCTTGGGGTGTCGGACTGAGCGGATTGGCCCCCGCAGACCGACGGCGGCGCCTTGTCGATCCCGCTCACGAAGCGCAAGACCTGACTCAGGATTTCTCGCCCGATTGCTGGAGAAGCAGGCGCTGGAGCGGACGGATCGCCAGAAAGGGCCATTTCGGGACTTCTAGGGGCGGATTCGCCAGGCTCAACTCCGCCGGCCGGGGACGAATTTGCCTGATTGCAGAGCCGGTCCTGCAATCGCTGTTCTGGCGATTCGTAGCCCTTGTAGCGATCCGTTCCGGGGCCGACTCCGCAGCGCTCGAACAGACCATGCGGCTGCCGTTCGGCTTGCGCATTTTCTAATCGCCCTGTTGCGAGTCGCCGCGGAGCGTCTCTGCCTTCCAGAGATAGACGTCGAACCTGCCCAACTCCGTATCAACCACGATCTGCTCGTCGGGCTTGATGTCGGCCATCCGATGCGCGACCGAGACGACGCGAGCGCCCGGCGGAAGCTTGCGAAGTTGCGGCAACAATCGGGCGTTGAGTCGCGGCAGCAGGTAGAGCGTGACGACGCTCGGCCCTTCGCTCAGGTCGAGCGTGAAGATGATCGCGCTGTTCAATTGTAACCAGCCGCTCCACGCCGTGCTTGCACGCGTTGGCGCGTGAAGCTTTGACGCGCTGGGGTCAATGTCGAAACCGTACGCCTTGCAGCCGAACTGCTTAGCCGCCGTAACGGGGATGCGTCCGTCGCCGCAGCCAAGGTCCCAGACCACGTCATTGCCGTTCGCCTTAGCCAACCGCAGCAATGCATCGACTACGACCTGCGGCGTGGGTTCATATTCGACGTCGGCGACCGGGCGTTCGCCTGGCGCGTCGCAGGTCAATCGATTCGAAGTCGCCCGGCCGAACGTCGAGCCGGCGCACTATGGTCTGGGGGCCGTGGGGGCCCGGCACGACCGCCTCGATGGTATAGACATACTTGCCCGGCGGCAGCGGCGGCGATACGAAGTGCCGCTTCGGCCCCTTCGAACTCATCCGCTGTCCTTCGATAAACAGTCGGCCGCAATGCGGCAGATAGACTTCAACCGTAACGGTTTTCCAATTTTCCTGAGCGAACGCGCGGGCCTGAACGGCGCACGCCACAAGCCCTGCGGTCAGAATCAGGCGGTTCCTCATGAAAACGGCTCCTTGGTTGACCGCATGGCCATCAGCCTTCTTCGGGCGGATGTTATCCTATACTGGAGAGTGCGGAGATGAGTCTCCTGGCCTGCATATTTACGCGCCAGCGATCATGCGAGAGAAGACCAAAACAAAAGACCGTGCTGCCGCGGATGTCGGTGCGGCAAGGCCAGGCGGCTGCAGGCCCAATGCACGGTCTAACTCGGTTGAGTACGTCAATATCGGCCTGATGGTTCTGGCGCTTGTCGTCGCCGCCGTCGTGCCGTTTGAATTGTTTCTAATTTCGTACGCCGTCCTCGGCCCGCTGCATTACCTGACCGAGATTTCCTGGCTGCACGATCGAAAATTCTTCACGCCGCGCAAGGCCGACTGGGCGCCGCTGGCCGTTTGCGGCCTGCTTGCCACGCTCGGCAACGACAGCGTTTTGGGGGAACACGGCACACGATGGCTCGACGGCATCCCCTTGGGCGATTCAAGTCTGTATCGAGTCCTCCACGCTCACTATAGGGACGTCATGTTCTTCGCGTTTGGATCGGCGCTGGTGTTCGTCGTGACGCGGCAAACCACGTTGCGCCTGTTTGGGCTCGGCGTGGTGGGCGTCTGTGTATTTCTGTTCCACGCCGGCGCCCCGATGTCTATGGCTGGGCTCTATGACAAGCTGTTTGGCGTCTACCTGCCCACGCTAATCCACGTCTTCATTTTCACGGGCGCCTTTATTCTCGCCGGCGCATTGAAACGCAATAGCATGGCCGGCTTTCTGTCGTTCGCGGTCTTTTTAGCCTGCGGCGCGGTCGCCATCTGGCTGCCGAACCTGTCCGGCACGCCCCGACACGGCGGCGCCCGCGGTCTTCTGGCGGGGATTCCAGGAGCTTTCCCTGAACAGCCTGAACGACCTCCTGCGGCAGCCGACGGAGTCGCTCCTTGGCACGAATGTATTTACCAGCGCGACTGTCCTGCGGCTGGTTCGCTTTCTCGCGTTCGCTTACACGTACCACTATCTGAACTGGTTCTCCAAGACTTCGATCATTGGGTGGCACGCCGCGCCGCCCGCCCGCCTGGCGGTCATCGCCGTGACCTGGGTTGCTTCCATGGCGGCATCTACGCGGTGAGCTATGACCTTGGTCTGCGGTGGCTCTTTCTGCTCAGCCTGACGCACGTGCTCTTGGAGTTTCCGCTCAACTTCAAGTGCTTTTTGGAAATCGGCACAGCGCTTCGTCGGCGTCTTGTTCCTGCTTGAGCATCAAGAATTGAGCGACTCCTCGCGGGGCGAAACTCATCGTCATTGACCGCCGTCGTGCGTGTTGCGAAACGCGTCATGCGGGTCCACTCCGGCCTCGGCTGAGATTTCGAGTTTCCTGGACTCGCTTTCACGTCGCCACTCTCCGGGTAGGCCCAGCGAGTTAGCCGAGGTTCGCGCGCAACATAGGCGTGAGCAAGCGGACGAGCGTGACGATCACGCAGACGCCGACGATATCGAGCAGAATGCCGTAGCGGATCATCCGCGTCAGCGGGACGTAGCCGGAACCGAACACGATGGCGTTGCAGGGGGTGGAGACGGGCAGCATGAAACCCAGGCTGGCGCCGAAGGTGGCGCCCAAGGCCGATTCCAACGGATCGGCGCCCGCGGCCCGGGCAATGGAGATGGCCACCGGCACGACGATCGTGGCCGAGGCCGTGTTGCTGGTGGCCTCCGAAATCATGGTCGCTACCAGCGTGGCGGCGATCAGCAGCAGCAATCCGCTCTCGGCCAACGGCAACAGCGAGGCGAGCCCGACGCCGATCGCTTCGGCCAGCCCGGTCTGGTTGGAAAGCACGCCGAGGGCAAAGCCTCCGCCATACAACAGTACAATGCCCCAGTCGATCTTGGCCGCCTCATGCCAGGTGATGGCTCTGCCGGATTGATTGCCGGGCAGGACGAAAAGCAGCGCCGCGCCGAACAATGCCGCCACGGCCTCGGGCATGCTGCCGTTGACGGCTTTATAGACGTCGCTTTGCACGCCGGCCGTGAGAGCAATCAACCCCGGCATGACCCACAGCGAGACGGTGAGTAGAAAGGCGGCCAGCGTTGAACGCTGACCCGTGGTCCAGGGTCCCAGCCGGCTCCGCTGCCGCTCGAGCATCTCGTGGCTGCCGGCAATCTCGCGCACGCCGGCGCGGCAGAAGAAGTTGAGGTACGCGTACAGGAACACGAACATCAGCGCAACCACAGGGGCGCCGATCATGGTGAACGTGACAAAGGGGATCTCGCGGCCAAGCGATTCGCGGATGAAGCCCAGGCCGATCAGGTTCGGCGGCGTGCCGATGGGCGTCGCGAGCCCGCCGATCGAGGCGGCGAACGAGGTCATCAGCATCAAACCGGTGGCGTAGCGGCGATGGATGGCCGTGCCGCCATTGCGCTGCTGTTCGAACAGGAAGCCCAATAGCGACATGCCGATGGCGAACATCATGGCCGTGGTGGCCGTGTTTGAGATCCAACCCGACATGAACGCCGTTACGGCGCCATAGGCAAACAGAATGCGGCTGGGGTAGGCGCCAACCCAGCGGAGCGACAGCACGCCGAACGCCAGCCGTTTGTCGAGCTGATGCAGGAAGATGGCCCGCGCCAGGATAAACGACCCAATGAACAAGAACATGATCGGGTTGGCGAACGGCGCAAAGACTTCTTTCACCGGCGCCACTCGCAGCACCACGCAGAGCGAGGCGCCGAGCAATGCCGTGACCGGCATCGGCACGGCTTCGGTAATCCAGAGCACGACCACCGCCGCCATTACGGCGGCCAGCCGATGCGCCTCGGGCGATAGGCTTTCGAAAGGCGCCCACCAGATGCCGGCGAAGACCAGCGGCGCCAGCGCCAGCCCTAACCCGCGTCGCATCTGCTCGAAGCGGGCTTCGAGCGGAGAGAGTTGCTCGAATTCGAATTCAGCGTCCAACGATCACTCGACCTTGAGCTTCAACGGCACGCTCGAACTCTCGGCCTTATCGCTGAGCGTGATGGGCACGGTCCAAACGGCCGAGCCGACTTTGCACAGCCCTTCGCCGCCCTCCTGGCAGTAATAGTAGTTGAGCAAAAACTTCAGCTCCTCCTCGCCGGTTTCTGCGGTTAGAGGCACTTCGACGTCGAACTCCGCTTGAGGCTTCTTCAGCCGCACGGGCTTGCCGAAGGCTTTGCGGTCGACGGGTCCCTTCGCGTCGGCGGCGCTGAGTTGGTAGCTCATTGGCGCCAGGGGGTTGATCTTGTAGCCTGCGGGCAGTTGCAGCTTGACGGAAAGCCGGAGGGCGCCGTCTTGCGGCTTGAGCTCGCTCGCGCGAAGTTCGATGTGCCTGGCGTCTTTGCCTGGCTTGAGCGGCTCGGGTTTCGGCGGAGCAGGCGGATCAAGGTCGGCCAGGGCCAGCGTGCTGACGCGATTGTCGTGCTCGAGATCGATCACGCGAATCAGATGGTTGTTGGTGTCGGCCACGTACAGTTTGCCCGCGGCGGCGGTAATCCCCGCCGGTTCATCAAACTTGGCCGGTTCAGCACCCGCGCCCGGCTTGCCAGTGCCGGCGATGGTCTCGCAGGTCGCCTTTTCCGGATCGACGACCTTCACCTTGTTGTTATAGGTGTCGGCCACGTAGATCCGCCCGCGGTAAAAAGCCACGCCTAAAGCGTGCTGCAGCAGAACGTCGCGGCCTTGTCCATCGGCATCGCCGAAGTGGAACAGCCGACCACGGGGCAAATAGGACGTGCCGACCACGGTCGTTACCTTGCCCTTGGGATCGAACGGCACGGCGCGGATCGAACTTCCTTCGCTGTCGGCCACGAACAATTGCTCTCCGTCGGAAGTCAGGCCGCTGGGCTGGGCGAACGAGCAATAGCCTTCCTCGTAAGGTTGCTTAGGCAGCAGCGGACCGTCGACGATGTCTTCGCGGCCGTTGCCGGCGTAAGGACCGATCTCCGATTCGTCGAGCGGCATCTTCCAGATCTGATGCGGGCCCGCCATGGCGATGTACAGATCTTCGTCGTGAATCCACAGAGCCCAAGGACTGTTGATGGCCGTCTTCAAGGGCGGTCCGACGCAGCGATCGGGCGTTTTGAATTGCCCGTTGTCGTCTTGCTGCGTGGTGTCGAGCCCCGGCCAGGCCAGGCGGCCTTGCCGTCCGATGCCCGCGATGGTGACGACCTTTTTCGCTTGCAGGTCGATCTTGCGGAGCAGGTGGTTTTCCGTGTCGGCGACGTACAGGGTTTGATCTCTCAGGACCATGCCTTGCGGATGGTTGAACGAGGCCGTGGCGAAGTCGCCGTCGTCAGCGCCGAGCTCGCCGGAGCCGATCGTTTCGAGCAACGTCCCGTCGAGCTTGCTGACCACGATGCGGTTGTGATTGCTGTCGGCGATGAACAGCCGGCCGCCCGCCTCGTCGGCCAGCACCTTGCCCGGAAACCGCAGCGGAGTCTGCGGAGCCTTGTAGGCCTCCAGTTCGAAACGCAGCGGCGTTTCGTCCAGCACGCCCTTCTCGCGGTAGTACGGAAACGCGAGCTTGATGACCGCGTCGAGCATAGCGAACTCGACTTCGCCGTTCTTGCCCCACACGAGGTACCCCTCGGGATCGATCAACAGCAGCGTCGGCCAACTGTTGACGCCGAAGTGGTCCCAGATGGCATGGTTGGCGTCGTTGATCACCGGGTGCTCGATTTCGTAGCGCAGCACCGCGTCGGCGATGTTCTGCGAGTCCTTCTCGCCGTCGAACTTGGCCGAGTGGACGCCGATGACCACCAGCTTGTTGGGATAAGCCTGCTCCAGCTTCTTCAATTCCGGCAGGATGTGCATGCAGTTGATGCAGCAGTATGTCCAGAAGTCGAGCAACACGAACTTGCCCTTCAGATCAGCCAGATGCAGCGGTCCGCCGGTGTTGATCCAGTCGACGCCGCCGGCCAGCTCCGGGGCTGGAATCCGGTTGTTATAGGGAAACTTGTCGTCGGGCTCGTCGGCTTCCTCCTCCGCATCGCGCTGCTGGCCTCGCTTGGGCTTCTCGGCGGCCGGCTTCGCATCTCGTGCAGGGGCCTGCGCCAGTTCGTCTTTGCCTGGCGGAGGCGCTGCGGGCGATCCCGCCTCGTCGCCGGCGAAGGCATCGCGCACGGCGGGGCGTTTGCTCGGCGACGGCGGAATCGTCCGCGTCCTTGGCCGCGGCCGGGCGTTCGGCCGCCAACGCCGCGTTACGACTCGACTTTTCGGCGCAACCGCATGCTGCCAGCAGCAGCAGCCCCGCCATCAGCCAAGGCCTCGCCTGGCAGGCGGCAGGCGTTCCGGATTGCAGTCCGAGGCAATTCATGTGCGACTCCCAAGGGTACTGAAAGGATCCATCCACCTCCCCCGTCCACAGAAGTATCGTAGCGTAAAACAGCGAGTCTGGAAAAGGCACAACGACGCCTCATACTTTAGCGTCTTTCCCCGGTTTCGCCAGTTTCCCCGCGTCTGAAAACCAAGTTCCAGTTTATCTCGCGGGGGGCCGAAAATCTTGAGGTAACCAAAGGCGCCTGACAAAACTAACGCCTGGAACGAAGTTGACACCTGAGGGCAGGCGGCGTAACTTTCCGCGGTTTGAGATTCGTATTGAGAGCGAGCCTCGATCGGCACGCTGTGAGAGCTAGCCTGCGACGACGCCGAATGCCAGATTTCGGGCGCTGATGGGGCCGGTCACGATGGCCGCAGGCTCTTCTGAGAGGTGAGTGACACGTGTTTCGCATCCTTGTTTGCACGTTGCTGGTTTTGCCGGTCGCCGCGTCGTCGGCGTCAGCAAAAGAATGGGCCCGCAAGATGTTCGAGGAAACTCGGCACGATTTCGGGACGGTCGCTCGCGGCGCCAAGGCGGAATTCCGTTTCAAGCTGAAGAACATTTACAAAGAAGACGTGCACATCGCCAGCGTGCGGTCCAGTTGCGGCTGCACGTCTCCGACGATCGATGGCGACCTGCTCAAGACCTACGAAGAAGGCGCCATTCTGGCGACTTTCAATACCCGCTCGTTCTACGGGCAAAAGAACGCCACGGTGACCGTCACCTTCGACCAGCCGTTCGATGCGGAAGTGCAATTGCAGGTGTCCGGTTATATCCGCACCGACCTGACGCTGGAGCCTGGCGGGGCCGAATTCGGCACGATCGACGCGGGGGTCGCCTCGTCCAAGCGGCTGACGATCTCGCACGACGGCGGAGCCGACTGGGCAATTACCTCGATCAAAAGCGGCAGCCGATACGTCGAAGCCGAGGCAGTCGAGACCTCGCGGACAAGGAATCGGGTGACGTACGATCTGGCCGTATACGTACGGCCGGAGACGCCGCCCGGCTACGTGAAAGAGCAGTTGATCATCGGCACGAACGACCGGCAAACGCCCGAGTTTCCGGTGTCGGTCGAGGCTCGCGTCGTCTCCGAACTGACCGTCAACCCGGCATCGCTTTTCCTGGCGGCCCTCAAGCCCGGCCAAAAAGTGAAAAAGCAAGTGGTCGTGCAAGGCAAGAGGCCGTTCAGGATTACGGGTATGAGCTGCGACGACGATTGCTTCCAGTTCGGAGAGCCGTCGCAGGACGTCAAGCCCGTCCATTTGGTGCCGATCATATATACCGCCGGCGACACGCCCGGCAAATTCTCCTACAAGATCACGATTCAAACCGATCTTGGAGCCGGAGTCGTTTCGGAGTTTTCGGCGTTCGCCCAGGTGCTGGACGTTGGCCCGGAAGAGGAGTCGAAGGACAATCTCACCGCTCGCGGGAGCCAACGCGACGTGGGCCGTCCGACGTTCGACGAAGGGCCGCTAAGAACCGAGGAAGAATAACTCCCTTGCTTCGATCCGTCTTCCACTGAGAGAGGGTGGGTGAGAGCAGCCGGAACTGCGGCTGACAAGCTCGGCCTGTGCTTCAGATACTGCCGCCGTTTTTTTCTTTCGGATGCGCTGGACCTGTCATGAGCGAGCCGGGACCGATCCACGCGAGCGCCGATGCAGCCGACGAAGCCGCTCGCGACGTTGTGGAAGTCGACTGTTGCGTGGTGGGGGGCGGCCCGGCCGGCGTCATGCTCTCGCTGCTGTTGGCTCGTAACGGCTTGAAAGTCTCGCTGCTGGAGAGCCACAAGGGTTTCGATCGCGACTTCCGCGGCGATACGATCCACCCTTCCACGCTGGAAGCGCTCGATCAGATCGGCCTGGCCGAAGGTCTGCATCAGTTGCCGCACGGCAAATTGCGCTCATTGCGGATCCACACGGCCGCCGGCTCTCGGACGCTGGTCGACTTCCACCGGCTGAAGACGAAGTTTCCGTATATCATGATGCTGCCGCAGGTCCACCTGTTGGACTATCTGGCTTCCGCGGCGAAGCAGTATCCCGGTTTTTGCCTGACTCTGGGCGCCAACGTGCAGCGGCTGGTCGAAGCAGGAGACCGGATCGTCGGCGTGCGATACCGGGGCGAAGATAATGGCTGGCACGAAGTGCGAGCGCCGTTGGTGATCGGTTGCGACGGCCGGTTTTCCAAGCTCCGCAGCCTGGCAGGATTCGAATGCAATCAGACATCGCCGCCGATGGATGTGATCTGGTTCCGGCTCTCCCGGCGCCCGAATGACGCGGCCGACGAAGGCGACTTTTATATCGGCAACGGGCATTTTGTCGTGATGCTCAATCGCCAGGACGAGTGGCAAGTCGGTTACGTGATCGTCAAGGGGGGCTATTCGCAAGTCCACGCCGAAGGCATCGAGCAACTTCGACAGAGCCTGGCCGGCATGGTCCCCTGGGCGGCCGATCGGGTTGACGAGTTGCAAGACTGGAAGCAAGTCTCGGTCTTGTCGGTCGAGTCAGGGCTGCTGGAGCGCTGGTATCGGCCGGGACTGCTGTTGATCGGCGACGCGGCCCATGTGATGTCGCCGATTGGCGGCGTAGGCATCAACTACGCCGTTCAGGATGCAATCGAAACGGCAAACCTGCTGACGGAGCCGCTCCAGCGCGGGCAGCCGACGCTGGAAGACCTGGCCGCAGTACAACGACGCCGCGAGCGTCCGACGCGCATCATTCAGGCGTTTCAGCGGTTCATGCAGCGTCAGATCGTGAGCAATGCGCTCGAAGATGGGAAGCCCTTCGAACTACCTCTGCCGATTCGCGTGATCAGCAGCTTGCCCTGGTTCCGCGATCTGCCGGCCCGGCTGGTTGCCTTTGGCCCGCGCCGCGTGCACGTGGATCTGGCGCTGGCCCGCAATCACCGCTGATGCGGCGGCCTCAGCCCAAGGGCGGATGCCGCCGAGCCTCGTAGCGGAAGCGTGTGCAGATTCCGAGGTTCACGCAGGCGGCTAAAACGGTCTTGGCGTTTGGGGAACCAAACGAGGCGTTACGGAATTCCCACGAATTCCGCTACACGTTCGCTTTGCATCGCCGTCTCTATTCTGGCAGCGGCTGGCCGCGGGTTTCAGGGGCAAAGGGCAAGGCCAGCAGGCCAACCAGGAACACGGAACACATCGTCACGCCGGCGTAACGCATCGGCTCCGGTTTGTCGACGAAGACCTGGCTGGTCAGCAGCCCCAGCGCTGCGGGGCCGGCGGCCGCCACGAACCGCCCGACGTTGTAGCAGAACGAAGTGCCCGTGCTGCGCAGGTGCGTCGGGAACAGTTCCGGAAAGTAGATCGCATAACCGCCGAACAACGAGAGCTGGCAGAAGCCCATCAAGGGAATCATCCACATCACGTCAGTGGTGGTTTGCATCTTGGCGAACACCAAGGCAGTGCTGAGCAGCGCCAGGACGAACGAAATGGCGAACGCCGGCTTGCGCCCGATTACGTGCGTCACCAGGCTGAAGGCGTAGATGCCCAGGAACGCGCCGATGTTGATCATCACCGAGGTGATCGACGCCCACTTGCTCAGGTACCCGCCGATCGACTTGGTGCGTTCGGTAATCCGTTCCACTTCATCCTCGACCGGGCCGGCGGCGGTAACGTCAGCATTGAGATACTCCTCGCGGCGCTGCGCTGCTCGGCCGACTGCGGCTTCCAACTGCGATCGGGAATGCCTTCGTCCAGCAGGTTCAGCGCGATTCCTTGGAGACGGTTTGTCCCTTGTCGCTCAATGCCAGCGCCGCGCCGTACAAATACTCGGCGTCTTTGTCTTCCGCCTTGAGGCTCAACAAGTTGGCGGGCTGAATATTATCCTTCGCCTTGTCGAGTGCGCCGGGCGAGGCGAACACGCTCTGGAGAAACGCCTGGTCCTTGACCGCTTCGCCGTCCGCTCTGGCTTTGCTCTCGATCGTCTTGCGGAATACCAGCCGGTTCAGGTCGATGCTGAAGAAGCCAATGCCCCACAATCCGACCACGCCGGAGAAGGCCAACATCAAGCCGACGATGGCGTTCTTCCGCCAGCGCGGATCGCCGAAGAATTCTGCGTAAGAACCGAGTCGCTTGGCCGTGGCCTCTTCGGCGGCATTGGCTTGCCAGCGTTCCGGCTCTTTCAGCTTGCGGCGAATCAGCACGGCCAGCAAGGCGGGCAGCGTGCCGACGACGAACATCCAGCGCCAGCGAGGAGCCCGACGGCGCCCTTCTCCCCAGTTCTGCCGAGGAACATGCTGATCAACGCGGCACTGAGGTTGCCGATGGCCGACAAGGCTTGAAGCAATCCGAGCGCGAAGGGTCGCGCGGTCGCGGCATCACTTCCGCCACCAGCGACACGCCGACGGCGAACTCTCCGCCGACCCCCAGGCCGGTTAGGAAGCGGTAGAAGGCGAAATCCCAAACCGTCGTCGACATCGCACTCAGGCCCGTGAATAGCGAGTAGATCAGAATCGTCCAGAGCATCGTCTTGGCCCGTCCGATACGATCGCCCATGATGCCGAAGATCATGCCGCCAATGGCCCAGCCGATCAGGAAGATCGAGGTGGCGTAGCCGCCGTACTCTCCGAACGCGCGGCTCGGAGGCCGTGGTGTTCATCAACTCATTGCAGGCCGGCAGTCTCGCCAGGTTGAACAACTGCTGGTCCATCGTGTCGAACAGCCAGCCCAGAGCGGCGACGACAAAGACAAACCAGTGATAACGATTCAGCTCGCGAAACCAGGGCCGGTTGGCGGTGCTCATAACGAATAAGGTTTCCTCAGAGTGCGGCAGGCACGAATCAATCGCGGTCGATGAGAAGACCGAAATTGAACAGATGGCTCCGCCCCAGTCAAGCAGTAAGGCGGTCATGCATTAGAGCCGTCAATCGCGGAGCGTCGGGCGACGCCCAGCACGCGTCAGCGCATGATAATCCGCCTGAAGCGAGATTCCACCCAAGCCGCGCCGATCCGTATTGTCCGCAACGAGGCAAGCCTGCTCTTCGAAGCCGCCGACAAGCCTTGTTAGAAATTCCAGACAAGCGGGGCCAGCAGCACCGTTACCGCGCCGATCAATAAATCGAGCGGTACGCCGATGCGAAAATAATCGCCGAAGCGATATCCGCCCGGCCCGTAAACCATGAGATTTGTCTGATATCCGATCGGCGTCGCAAAGCCGGCCGAAGCGGCCATCATGACGGTAATGACGAACGGCATGGAATTCACGTCCAAGTCGCCGGCCGTAGCAATGGCCAGCGGGAACATCAGCGCGGCGGCGGCGTTGTTGGTGATCAGTTCCGTGGCGAGCAACGTGATCAGATACACCATAGCCAGCGCAGCCCAGGCGTTGCCTGAAGCCAGGCCGATCAGACTTTCGGCAATCAGCCGGGCGGCGCCCGTTTTTTCCAGCGCGGCGCTGACGCCGAACGAGGCGGCGATGGCCAGCAGCACTTCCCAGTCGACGCTCTGCCGGCAACGGTCGTGGTGCAGCAGCGCGTGGCCAGCATCAACCCGGCGGCAACCATCGAGGCCTTTAGCATGCCAATGTCCGTCAGCGAAACGGCCAGTACCATGCCGAGTAAGATGAGCAGAGCCACAAAGGCCCGCTCATGACGCGGCGGCTGCGAGTTCTCCAACCGGCTGACGAGAAAAAAGTCGCGACTGTTGCGTTGGTGGTCTGCAAACGAAGGGTGGGCTTCCAGCAGCAGCGTGTCGCCCGGCGCAACACGATATCGCCAATTTTTTTATGAATCCGTTCGCCGTTGTGCGCTACCGCGATCACCGCGGCGTTGTACAGAGAGCGGAAGCGGCCGTCGCGAATGGTCTTGCCAGCCACCGGACAACTGTTGGAAACGACCGCTTCGATCAAGCATCGCGTCGATCGCGGCGCCGTGAGCTTGAAGACCTGGTCGGTGGCCGGCGCCAGGCCGCGGATCTTTTGCAGGTCGACGACCGATTCTACGACGCCCACGAACACCAACCGGTCGTTGGCCCGCAGCCGTTCGTCGGGCGACACGGCCGGCAGCACGAAGCCTTCGCGATCCACCTCGGCCAGATAAACGCCGGGCAGGTGACGGAGGCCCGCCGCCTCGATCGTCTTATTGATTAGCGGGCTATCAGGCTCGACGATCATCTCGACGGTGTAAGAGCGAGGATCGTCCAGGTTGCTGATGGCCGGCCTACGGTCGGGCAGCAGCCAGCGGTGCAGAGCACGATGAACCCGCAGCCCAGCAAGGCGCCGGGCAAGCCGACCCAGGCGATGGTGAACATGCCCAGTCCCTCGGCGGGCAAACCTGTCTGCTCTTCGAATTGGAGGCGGGCCTCCGACTCGCTCAGGCCTTGGCTCATGCTCGCGGCGATTTGCCGTTTGGCTTCGTCCTTCAACTGGCCGTCGACGACCAGGTTGGTGCTGGTGCCGATCAGCGTGCAGGCGCCGCCCAGAATGGCGGCGTAGCTGAGCGGGATCATCAGCTTCGAGACCGCCAGGCGATGGTGCTTGGCCCAATCGTTGACCGCCGGGATCAACATCGCCACCAACGGCGTGTTGTTCATGAAGGCGCTCGACGCCGCCGTGGGAAGCATCAGCCGGGCCACGGCCCCGGTCGTCGATTTAGGACGGCCGAGCAAATAGTGCGCAATCCAGTCCACTCCGCCCGTCTGTGCATGCCTGCGCCGACGATATACAACGCGCCGATCGACGCCATGCCTTCGTTCGCCAACCCGGCGAGAGCTTCGCGAGGCTCCAGGATGCCCTTGAGCAGCAATAACACGACGCCGCCGATCAGCACGACGTCCGGCGCCACGCGGCCCCAGACCAGCATCGCGAAGATCAGGCCCAAGACCCCCAGCGTGAACCACGCGTCGTCGATCCACATTGCTCCGTTACTCTACATTCGTGGGATTTCTAGCAGACTTTCAATGCTTCGTCTTGCGGCGGGGACGGAGCGTAGGGTGGGCATTGCCCACCATGCGATTCGTGGTGGGCAATGCCCACCCTCACGTCGTCGATCCACATGCTCCGTTACCCGCGATGCCCGGAAGTCGTTTCTGGCCGGTCAGCAGTAAGTTGTCTGACAAATGGTCATTAAGTTGATGATTATGGTGATGTTATCGGCGTTTGCAAGAGCAGGCCGTAACGGAATCGAAAGGTTTGGGGGGAGAACGCGAGGGCGCTGCACCGCACGGTGCGACTTAACCCATTAGTGCGCCAAGATCTTCGAAGAATCTCGGGTAGGTCTTCGCGGTGCAGCCGGGATCGCGAATGACGACGCCCGGCTGACGCAGGCCCACCAGGGCCAGGCTCATCGCCATGCGGTGGTCGTGATAGGTGTCGATCTCCGCGCCGCGGAGCGGGCCGGGCGTGATGTCAGAGCCCGTCGTCGCGCTCGTCGACCGTGGCGCCGAGCTTGCGCAGCTCCGTGGCCAGGGCGGCGATGCGGTCGGTTTCTTTGTGCCGGATGTGGCCGACGCCGCGGATCGTCGTCGGCCCGTCGGCGAACAGGGCCACCGCGGCCGAGCGTCTGCACGGTGTCGCTGATGGCGTTCATGTCGACGTCGATGCCGTGCAAGCGCGCCGCCCGCGACGGTGATTCCTGAGCGGCTGCCGAACCACCCGGCAGCCCATCTGTTCCAGCACGTCGACAAACGCGACGTCGCCCTGCAGGCTCTCTCGCGATAGGCCTTCGACCGTCACTTCGCCGCCGGTGATGGCGGCGGCGCCCAAAGAAGTAGCTGGCCGCCGAGGCGTCGGGCTCGATGTCGTAGGCCCGCCCGCGGTATTTGACTCCGGCAGGCAAGCGAAAATGCGTTAAATCGTCGTTGGTTGGCACGTCGACGCCGAAGGCCGACATCACGGCCAGCGTCATCCGCACGTAAGGCTGCGAGACCAACGCGCCCTCGACCATCAGCTCGACCGCCTCGTTCGGCGTACGGCGCCGCCATCAGCAGGCCGCTGAGGAACTGGCTCGAGATGTCGCCGCGCACGCGCAGCCGGCCGCCGGGCAGGCCATGCGCCCGAACGACCACCGGCGGGCAGCCGTCCCGGGCCTTCGCTGGCGGCGTCGGCGCCCAGCTGGTCGAGAGCGTGCGACCAGGTCGCCGATCGGCCGCTCGCGCATCCGCGGCGTGCCGTCGAGCCGGAACTCGCCGTGGCCCAGGGCGACCAGCGCGGCCAGAAAGCGGATCGTCGTGCCGCTATTGGCCACGTACAGTTCGCCGCCGGCGGCAGGGATCTTGCCGCCGCAGCCTTCCACATGGATCGTTGACGCAGGCATGATCGACCTCGACCGGCATGCCCAGCGAGCCGCAGGGCTGCGATCATCACCTGCGTATCTTCGCTGTCCAGTGCGCCGATGAGCGTCGACGCTCCTTCGGCCAGGGCGGCGCAGGCCAATGCCCGATTGGTAATGCTCTTCGAGCCGGGCGGGCGAATGGCGCCGTGGAGAGGACCGGAACGCTGAATTTCGATTTGGTCGGGCAAGTGAGACATTTCTTTGGCCGATGGTAGGCGGCGGAGCTGCAACTGGCAAGGGATGAGAACCTATTGCCCCTGCGGCGGAAACGCCAGCCGCAGCAATTGCAACAGCAGGAACGCGCCGAGTAAACCGAGTAGTGCGTGCGGCCAATAGTCGGCCAGCGGCATGCCGGCGTTGACTGCGGTAGTGGCGATGACCACGAAGGCCGGCACGCCGATCAGCAAGAAACAGCCGACGCCTGACATCAGTCCCTTGAACGTGCTTTGTTCCGAGGGGCTTTCGTAGTACAGTTCGACCGTCCGGCCGCGCTGCAAACTGTGTTCGATGGCGTCGGCCAGTTCCATCGTTTGCGACGCCTCGAGCCAATTGGGCGTGAGCGACTGGCCCGCGACGGCGGCTTGCATGGCGTCGAGCGCAAAGCTCGGGGCGTCCCACGGCTCGAAGGCGTGCGATTGCAAACCGCTCTCGAGCCGCGTTTCCAGCTTCCACGTCTGCTCGTCGGCGGGAATTTCGAGCGTCGCCTTGCCGCGGGCGCCGAGAAACGTGAATATCGCCCCGCTACGTTCTTCCACGGGACCGACCGACCAGCGGACTAAGGCCCCGGAAGGGCCTGACATCTGCACGCCCAGGTTGGCGTAATTCAACTCACTAGCCGAACGCCCCTTGCCGCTCTCGGGCGAAGGGGACGTCATGGCGGCCACTTTGTTGAGCGGCCCGCAGAGGCGCCTCGCCAGTTCCATGTCGCGCACGAAATGGGCCTGAACCAGACGGCGGCTGCGATCGGGCAGTGCGCGTTCGACGAGCAACTGTTCCAGCGGGCCCAGCGATTCGGCGTCTTCGCCGCCGAGCAAACGCTCCAACTGCATCAGCGCCGGATGCCCCAGCGCCGGCGTGTAGGGCAGCATCAGGCAGCCGCTCTCCTGGCGGATCATGTCGAGCTCGTAGTAGACGAGCATCGAATCATGCACCGGGTGCGAGATGATCAGCGGCATGCCTTCCTGCACCAGCTTGCGTAACTGGTCGGCCCGGACGTCGTCGTCGGCGCCGCGGGCGACGATCACGGCTTCTGCCGCAGATCCGCCGAGCAGTCCTTCCCAATGTTCGACGATGGCTGCTCCTGCGCGCGCCGCGCACGGCGACGGCGGCCTCGCCGACGTCATGGGCCGACACCAACTCGTGCCGCTCGCTGCGGACGGCGGCGGCGGCCAGGCTCAAGGCGTCGGCATCGGCTCCCAGCAAGGCGAATTTCATGCATTTTTCCCGAGGATGAAGCGAGACGGCATCGGCTTACAACCGGCGGATGTGAAAGCCGCCATCGACGTTGAAGCAGTCGCCCGTGCTGTAAGGAAAGTAGCCTTGCACCAGCGCCGCGACGGCGCGAGCCACGTCTTCCGGCTGCCCCCAGCGCCGCTGCGGCGCCAGGCCGTCGGCGAACATCTGATCGTACTTTTCCTTCACCGCTTGGGTCATGTCGGTGGCGATTACGCCGGGACAGATCTCGAAGACCTGGATATTTTCCGTCGCCAGTCGCTCCGCCCACAGCCAGGTGAGCATTCGCATGGCCGCTTTCGAGACGCAATAGTCGGCGCGGTTCGTGCTGACGGCATAGGCCGAGATGGACGAGACGTTGATGATCTGGGCCTGCGAGATGGCGCCTTTTTGAATCAGCGAAATCATTTCGCGAGCCGCCAACTGCGAGAGGAAGAAGGGGCCTTTCAGGTTGGCTCCCAGCACGCGGTCCCAGTTCTCTTCGGTGGCATCCAGTATGTCGAGCCGGCCCGGCGAGGTAATGCCCGCGTTGTTGACCAGCACGTCGAGCCGGCCGAATTTCGCCAGCGTCTGCTCGATCAGCCTGGCCCGATCGGCTGAGGCGGAAACATCCCCCTGGCAGGCGATCGCCCGCCCGCCGGCCGCTTCGATCGCCGTCACAACCTCGGCCGCCGCGTCGGCGCCGCGCGCGTAATTCACCGCCACCGCGTAGCCCAATTGGGCCAATTCCAAGGCGATCGCCCGGCCAATGCCGCGAGAGGCGCCGGTAACCAGGGCGGCTGGGAATTCAGGCATGGGCGCGGGATGTACAAACTGCGGCGGACGCGTGGAAAGAATGCCGCACAATGCGGCGACAGGCCGATTGTAACGAGCGAGCCTCGCGACGGCGACCGGCGGCTCGAACCGCATCCGAAGCTCTTGGGAACCACGGAATTCACGAATGGCACGGATAAAGACGGTTTTCGAGGCGTGTTTTCAACCTCGTCGATACTCCCCCTGAATGTTTTCGATGCTTCCGTCGAGGCCCGAGGAGCAGCATCCTCGATTTCCCGTCGATCGCTTCTTGAATGAACTTCTTGTTTTCTTCCATCCGCGCCGTCCGCGTCATCCGTGGTCCCTCTTGAACCTTTTGAAGCACCGGCAAGCGTCCAAGTTCGTCTTCCCCGCATCGGACGAGCCGTTAAGATGCTGGGTAATCATGTCACGCTTGCGCGTATTTCTGACCTTCGGCACTCGGCCCGAGGCCATCAAGATGGCGCCGGTCGTGGCGGAATGCGCCGCGTCGCAAGGACGAAATCGAGCCGATCGTCTGCCTCACCGGCCAGCATGCGGAGATGCTCGTCCAGGCGACGGAGTACTTCGGCATACAGGCCGACGTTGACCTGGCGCTGATGCAGCCGAACCAGATCGCTCGCCCAATTGACGGCGCGTTGTCTGGCGGGATTGGACGACGCTCTGGAGCGCTACCGGCCCGATTGCGTGGTTGCCCAAGGAGACACCACGACGGTGCTGGCGGCGGCGCTGGCCGCCTTTTACCGCCGCGTGCCGTTCGTGCACGTCGAGGCGGGGTTGCGCACCGGCGATTTGCAATCGCCGTGGCCGGAGGAAATGAACCGCCGCGCGGCCGCGCTGGCGACCAGCCTGCACTGCGCGCCGACGCGCCGCGCGGCCGATTGTCTGCTGGCGGAAAACGTCGCCTCGGACCGCGTGTTCGTGACCGGCAACACCATCATCGACGCATTGCTGTGGACCGTCGAACGCGAGCGCGGCCGGCAGGCGACATGGCGGCGGAAATATGGGTTTCTTGACGAGCGGCGCCTGGTTCTCATCACGGGGCATCGCCGCGAGAATTTCGGCGAAGGCTTCGCCAATATTTGCCAGGCGATCGCCGAGTTGGCGGAGCGCTTTCCGGAGATGGAGTTTCTTTACCCGGTCCATCTCAACCCGAACGTGCGAGAGCCGGTGCGCCGCTATGCTGGCCGGCCGCGCGAACGTGCATTTGACCGATCCAGCATCTTACCCGGAGTTCGTTTGGCTGATGGATCGCTCGACGTTGATCCTGACGGACTCGGGCGGTGTTCAGGAAGAAGCGCCTTCGCTGGGCAAACCCGTGCTCGTTATGCGCGACGCCACGGAGCGACCCGAGGCTGTCGAAGCCGGCGCCGCGGAACTGACGGGAACGAACGCGGAAGCCATCGTGGCCCGCGTGAGCGCGTTGCTGTGCGATCCCGTGGAATACGCCGCCCGCCAGACGAAAACCAATCCGTTTGGCGACGGCCAGGCCGCGGCGCGGATCGTCGACTTGATTCTCGAACACTTCGGGGGCCGGGAGGCTCGCGCAGAAAGCATTGGAGGCTATGCAATGAAGGGCGCGAAGCGCTTCGTGCTGCTGGACCGCGACGGCACGATCAATGTGGAGCGGCACTACCTTTCCGATCCCGAGCAGATCGAACTGCTCCCCAACGCCGCTCGCGGCCTGGCCGAGATGGCCCGCTTGGGATTGGGCCTGGCGGTGATGACTAACCAGTCGGGGCTGGGCCGGGGGTACTTCGACGGCGAAACGCTCGACCGGATCCACGATCGGCTGCGGGGGTTGTTGCGAGAAGCGACGGGCGTGGAACTCCAGGGCATCTACAGTTGCCCTCATCTGCCGGAAAATGCCTGCGGGTGCCGCAAACCTTTGCCTGGCATGGTCGAGCAGGCCGCTGCAGAGTTGGGTTTTGAGCCGTCGCAGGCCTTCGTGATTGGCGACAAGCCCTGCGATATCGACCTCGGCCGGAGCGTGCAGGCGGCCACGCTCCTCGTGCGCACGGGCTATGGTCAGAAATTCGCCGACGACGCCGAACTACAAGCGGATTATGTTGTCGATGATTTGTGGCACGCGTCTCAGGTTATTGGCAGGCTGGTCGCAGGCGAGTAGGCGCAGGCCGAATTTAGCGGTGCGTCGGCTTTCGCGGTGTTGCTCAAAGCTGCTGCGAAGGCATTGGCGGTCATAGCGATGCAGGGCGTCAATGGCCCGGCGTCCTGGCGCCGCCTGAATCGTTCAAGCCGTCGTCGATCATTACGCTCGTCACCAATGCGATGGCGGCCGTTTGAGGCAAGTCGATCATCATGCCGGTCAAGGCGTTGAACGAGATCGCCAATCCTTGGGTCGGCACTGCACCTAAGTGCCGTGCCAATCGAAGGTAAGGAGCCGCGATGAAGCCCACCCAGTTTTTTTTGGCCAGTTGCGGGGGCCGTTTGCGCACTGTCTGGTGGAGGCGAGCAAGGGGGCCGTCCCGCGGCCCAGGCTTGCGTCGAACGACCGACTTACGGAAGGCGGCAGGTTTTCCAGGAGATAGCCATGAACCAACAATGCGCTCGGCGTCAGACACCCCCCGCAACATCAACCCGTCAGCCGAAGCTCGCGCCACGTCGTCGCTCGGGGGAGCTGACCATGATATCTTCCGTCGTATGCATACTTGCGGCGTTTGCGATCATGTCGATTGGCCCGGTTGCCGCACGGGCGGACGAAGACAAGCCGAAGGACGCTTACGAGTCAGTCTGGAATTCCTTGGCCGAACTGTTGCGCCGGCGCGAGTACGGCAGCGCTGCCGCATTGCTCGATTCGCTGGCGGACGATCCTGCGGTAAGATATCACCGTCAGCAGATCGTGACCGACATGGCGGTGGTCGGACGATTGCAGATGTTCGAACGCATGGTCCGCGAAGAAGCCGCGGAACTCCCGGTAGACTCGCCCATGGAGATCTCTGGCATCAAGTACGCGCTGGTTCGGTTCGAGGCGACCTCCCAAGGAGACTGCCTGGTACTCAAATCGCAAGCGACGTCGAGCGAAGTGAAAAAACTCGTCAAGGACTTGCCGTCGGCCAACTGGCTCTCGCTCGCGGAGTCGCGGATCGAGACGTTGGACAGGTCCGCGCTGACGCTGGCGGTCTTTCTTGGATTTGATCGAACGCCGGATGCCAAGACGGCCCGCAAATATCTGAATCAGGCGGCCGCCGAAGGCGAAGACGCGGCCCCCTGGCTCGCCCGCTTGCAGGCGGCCGCTGACAGGAAGCAGGCGACGGCCGACGAGCGACGTAAGAACAACGACGAGCCGATCATCGGGCGCTGGACCGTCTGGAACGTCGATGCAAAGCTGGGCTACGTCATGGAACTCCGCAGCAATGGCACGGGCGTCGCTATATTTCCGCCTGAATCGGTTCGGAAAATCCGGAAACAGAAGCGGCCGTTCGGCAAATTGGTCGTACCGGCGAAATGGGTTAAAAGCGGAAACGACCGTTATCGAATCACCGTAGTCAACGGACCGACCAAGGAGATCTCGATCAGCGGCGATCGGTTCTTTGGCGTCGGCCCTGCCACGCGGATTCGCGGCATGCGACAAGCAGAGAAGTAAAAGTTCTACCGCGCAACTGCGGCGAACGATGAGCCGATGAGGTCGCTCTCGCTGCATCGACGCTTTCGGACAACGCTATGACCGAACATGAGATCTTTCTGGCCGTTCTTGAAATCGACGACCCGGTGCGACGGGCCGAGTATCTCAACCAGGCCTGCGCCGGCGACGAGATGCTGCGGAAGCAGGTGGACGCCTTAATAGCAGCCCACGAACGTTCCGGCGAGTTCCTTGACGTGCCGGCCGTCAAGCAGATGTCAAACTCGTCCGAAGAACCTGCCGACGCAGGAGAGACGTACGCCGAAGTTGCGGCCGAACCGGAAGAGAGCGAACTTTCGTTTCTCGAGCCGACGACGGCGCCTGGCGCGATCGGGCGACTGCGGCATTACGAGGTGCGGAGCGTGATCGGCCGGGGCGGGTGTGGGATCGTGCTGAAGGCGTTTGACGAAAAACTGGAGCGGATGGTCGCCATCAAGGTCATGGCGCCGGAGTTGGCCGCCACGTCGCCTGCCCGCAAGCGGTTCTTGCGTGAAGCGCGAGCCACTGCGGCCATTCGCCATGAGAACGTCGTCAACATTCACGCCGTGGAAGAGCAGCCGCTTCCCTTTCTGGTGATGGAGTACATCGACGGCGAGACCTTGCAGCAGCGGCTTGACGGCAGCGGGCCGCTCGACGCGAGGGATGTGCTGCGAATTGGCCTGCAAATTGCCTCCGGACTTGCAGCCGCGCACTCCAAGGGGTTGATCCACCGAGACATCAAGCCCGGCAATATCCTGTTGGAGAACGGGACAGAACGGGTGAGGATCACGGACTTCGGCCTGGCGCGTTCCGCAGACGACGCCAGCATGACGCAAAGCGGCGTGATCGCCGGAACGCCGCTCTATATGTCTCCAGAGCAGGCCCAGGCGCATGAGATCGATTTTCGTTCCGACCTGTTCAGCTTGGGCAGCGTATTGTACGTCGCATGCAGCGGCCGGCCGCCGTTTCGAGCTCCCTCGACGCTGGCCGTGTTGAAACGCGTCATCGAAGACCAGCCTCGGCCAATCCAGAGCATCATTCCAGAGACTCCCGATTGGCTGGCGGCAATTGTCGCCCGGCTGCATGCCAAGCAGCCGGCCAATCGGTTTGCGTCCGCCCGGGAGCTGAGCGAGTTGCTTTCGGACTGCCTGGCGGAGTTTGAGCGGCACGGCAAAGTTGAAGCGGCCGCCGCGCGGCTGCCCATGCCTGCGGGGGCGACAGCGAGCACGCTGGCTGAGGACTCCGCTGCGGAACTGAACCGTCGTGAAGCGACTGCTGCAGCGGCCGGCCATAGAACCGCACGTCCTCTGCGTCGCTGGGGCGCCGCGGCGGCGGTCTTGCTGGCATTGCTGGTCGGACTTGGTATGACCGAAGCGACCGGCGTGACCGACTTTCGCGGCATGGTTGTGCGGCTGTTCTCGCCCGCTGCCGTGCTCGTCGCGGATGCGAACGATCCTGACGCACGCGTGAACATCAATGCCGCGCAACCTTCGCTGAATGGTGCGGTCGTCATAGAAATCCCGAGCAAACCCGGATTGCACGACGCGCCGGCGATGCAGGATCGTACAACGCCTCTGCATGAGGGCGTGAGGCAGGCCGGCGCCGGCGGCCCGACAGCGTTAGCTGGCCAGAACGCGGAATCACGGCAAGCAACGGAAGTGGCGTCTCGCCCCGCTCAAATCGTGCGCGGCGACTGGCGGATAGAAGGCGCCGAACTCGTTCAGCATAAGATCGAAAACGGCCTCCGGTCGATCGTGCTGTTCGGCGACCCGGAGTGGACGGATTACGACGTTTCCGTCGAAACGCTGACGACCGCGGGCCAAGAAAAGAGCGAAGGCGGCGACTTGCTGTTCCGCGTGCAATCGCCGGTTGACTTTTACGCATTTTCGCTCGGCGGCTACGGTGGAACGATCAACGAGTTATCATTCCGCCAGAAAGGGAGATGGGGGCGAGACGCTCCATTAAGGTGGGCGGCGCATCAGACGAATCGCTGGTACAAGGTCCGCGTCGAGGTGCGCGGGCCGAATGCGCTGCTGGGTTGACGACCAGCAGCAGTTTGACTGGCAGGATTCCCGTTTTGCCAAGGGGCGCATTGGGCTGCGCACCTGGGGCGTCAATGCGCCTGTGCGTTGGAAAAACCTCAGAGTCGTTTCCCCGGATGGCCAGGTCCTTCATGAAGGCTTTCCAGAGCTTGGGCCGGCAGCGCCCGAGCCCATATCGACCCCGGCCCCTTCGGCTGCCCTGGCCGCTTTGCGCCGCGAGCAGATTCCGCCGTCTGCCTTGGCCTTTGCCGGAAATGGCGATCCGCAGCTAGCGCCGCCCAGTCTCGTGGCCGTCTTGGGCGAGCCCGAGTTGATTCAAGGAGGCAACATTCCGAGTCTGTCGTTCAGTCCCGACGGTCGCTGGCTGGCGTCGGCCAGCGTGGACGGCACGATGCTGTTGCGCGACGCGAGCACGGGGCAAACGCGCCAGCGCATCCGCGGAGGCCGATTTGGGGTCAGCAACGTGGCATTTGCTCCGGATTCGCAGACGCTCGTCGCGCAAGCGGACGGCAGGATCAAGTTATGGCCCATCGGGCAAGATGTAGAGCCGTCGGCCGTGCTGCAGTTGGATGTGGAGTGGTTGCACATGGCGCTCAGCCCCGACGGTCGTTTCCTCGCCGCTTGCGGTGCGGACGGCGTCGTCAAGCTGTGGAACTGGGGCCAATGGGACAAGCCGCTCGTGTTGCCCGCGGTCGGCGCGAGCGGATGGTCGATACTCGCCTTCAGCGCCGACGGAGAACTTCTGGCCTGCGGCTGGCGTTGGGGAACGCCGAAAATCGCCGTGTACGGCACGCGAGACGGCGCCCTCAAGCAGACGCTTGCTGCGGAGCACGGGAAAGGAACCACATGCCTTGCTTTCAGCAGCGACGGCAAGTACCTGGCCTCCACCGACCCCGACCGGGAAACCAAGGTCTGGGATCCCGCTTCGGGCGATGCCGTCGAACGTCTTCCGCGAGGTGGGAGCGTTTGCTTTACTTCAGACAGCAAGCAGTTATTGATCCTGGGGGAAGAAAGCCATGTTTACGACCTGGCTTCTCGGTCTCAGGCAAAACCGGTTGAAGGACGCAAGGTCGCGGAGGTGCGCGGCGGCAGATCGGCGGCATTGAGCCCTGATGGCAAGACGCTGGCGATCGGCTACGGCGGAGGCGCCGTGGACTTCTATGACGCAGAAGTCTGGAAACCCAAGAAAGAATATCTCGAAGCCAGCCATCGTAGCTGTGTCACTGCAGTGTCGGTCAGCCCCGACGGCCAAACGGTGTATTCCATCGGGGCCGATATGACCTTGCGCCGCTGGGATCTTGCAGCCGCCGCGAATCCGCCACTCACCTGCCAGCTCGATGCCGCAGACGCTCACCTGCTGAAGTGCGATCCGCAGGGCAAGTCATTGGCGACGGGGAGTCCAAAGTCTCTTACGCTCTGGGACGCCGCCACGACCACGCCGCTGGCCTCCGAGTCGATCTGGCCGAACAGTCTGGTCTACAGCCCGGACGGCGCCTTGATTGCCTTACAAACGCATGGCGACAATCACGTCTGTCTCCGGGACGTGCAACTCCGCGAGACTTATCGCTTCACTTCCATCAACGAACAGGCGGCTCTCGCTTTCAGTCCGGACGGCACGCTCCTGGCTGCGGTTGGGTCGGCAGGCGCGGTGGCAATTTGGAACGTCAAGGCAGGCAACGAGGCGGCCGCCTGGAAGGATGAGAAGTTCAGCAGCGTCGCCTTCCGGCCGGACTGTCAGGTCCTGGCTCTCGGACACGCAAACGGCGCCATCTCGCTATGGGATACCGTGGCCTGGCAGAAGCTGCTCGCCGTTCAAGCTCACTCCGGTCCGGTCTTGTCGCTCAGCTTCATGCCGCATGGCAAGACGCTCCTCTCCAGCGGAACCGACGGCGTGATTCAAGTGAGAAACACCGAGTGGGAGCGGTCGTTGACGACGATCCCGGTCGGACCAGCAGGGCCGGCGGTCGTGTTCGACGTCGACCCGTCGGGTCAGTACCTGTTTGCCTCGGGACCGACCAACGCGATTTACGTGCATCGGCTCTCGTTAGACGATTGAGCGAAAACGATCGTTACGTTTGACGCGCTCTCCGTCCCGCCTACCCCCGATCGCCCGGCGAGAACTTCACAGAGCCGGGGTTGATGAGCGTCTGCGTGTCTTTGACGAGCGTGGACAGCTTCATGACCGCCAGGGTGAACTCTGTCAGGGCTTCCAGCCCTTCCGGCGAGACCCAGACCCAACTGTCACGATATCGACCGACGTAACAGGCGTCGCGAGGAACGTCGCGCTTGCCGCCGACGTGAAACCAGCCGCCGCGGATGCGGCCCAACTCGCGCTGGATGACGGCCACCTGCCGGCTTACGTCCCGCACCAGCGGCGATTTGGGACCGGCTTCCCAGAGAAATGAATCGTCGTTGGCGGTGACGATCTTGTCCTCAGGACGCGTCTTGCCGTGCGGCGATTGCGCCTCGTGTTCGTAGAACAATTCCGATTCGTCCCGCAGGTCGCTGTTCACCGGAACCTGGCTCTTCAGTTCGTGCGCCAACTCGTCGAGCAATTCGGGCCCAGGCATCTCGGGCGAGCCATGCGCGCGGCGATAGGCGATGCGCAGCAGCCGCAACTCCAGCGTGTCGATGACCGGCGTGCCGCCCCACTGCGCAACGGCCGTGCGCGTCCCGAAGATCTGCGGCAACGTCTCAGTCGGCGGTCCAATGTCGACGGCGGCGCCCACGCTGGCCGAATCGGTAATCTGCGTCGTTCCTTCACGCAGGTTGATGTGCCACGGCAGTGCCGCCGGGTTGACGGAGAAGAGCGCAAGGTTGTCCAGCACCTGCTGATACTGCAGTTCCGGCAGCGTGCCCCCTTGGTTGACGGTGCGCTGGCGGAGGCGGTCGCTCGTACACCCGGCAAATAACGCGAGCGCAGCTAGTGCAAAAATACTCAGGCGCATCGTCTCGCTTTCGATGGCGGGGCCGGCTCCCGTCGAATCTAGCGATTATATCGGTTGCAAGAGATGCCCGGCTTGAGCCGGCGCCGTAAAATGCCGCGTCAACGCGTTTTGTCTCAAATCTTGTCCCACGGCGAGCGGTTCTCGCGGCTCCGCAACGCATTGGCTTCGGAGTCGTCCACGAACTCTTCGCGCTGGGGATTCCATCTCAACGGCCGCCGCAGCCAATAGCCGATATTCGCCAGTTGGCAGACCTGGGCCGTACGGGCGCCGACCTCGACGTCGGCCACCGGTTTGTCGCCGCCGCGGATGCAATCGAGCCAGTTTTGCTTGTGGCTGGCGCCGATTTGAGGCAGGTGGAAGTCCTTGTCCTCTAAAGGCGTTTCCAGTATCGATTTGGGCGTCGACTCGATCCCCTTGCGGTCGACATAGATCACGCCCTCGGTTCCTTCGAACGTGCAGCCGCTGGGACCGCCGTGGAACATCTCCGTCCCGTCGGCATAGACGAAGCGCAGCCCGGTGTCGCCCGCTTCCGGCGGATGGATCTCGACAGGGCCGGAGTGATCCTGATCCAAAGCCCACTGCGCGATGTCAAAGTGGTGCGCACCCATATCGGCGAGCATGCCGCCGGCGTATTCGCGATACAGGCGGAACGCCGGGAAATGGTGATGCACGTCCACAGGGCAAAGCACGTGACTGAAGCCGCGCGCCGGCGAAGGGCCGTTCCACAATTCCCAGTCGACGCCTTCGGGCGTCGGCTCTTCGGCAAGATCGCAAGGCTTAGGGGCGTCCCGACTCCCACTCGCACCGTCTTCACGCGGCCGATCCGTCCACTACGGATGTATTCGACCGCCGTGCGGAAGTAGCCGTTGAACTCCGTGCGTTGCTGGCTGCCGGTCTGAAACACGATGTTGTTGGCGCGGGCGGCGTCGACCATGGCCCGCGATTCGGCGATGGTGAGCGAAAGCGGCTTTTCGCAATAGACGTGCTTCTTGGCGCCGGCCGCCAGGATCGATGGGATGGCATGCCAGTGATCGGGCGTTGAGATTATCACGCCGTCGATGTCATCGCGGGCCAGCAGCTCGCGGAAATCTCGATAGGCGTCGCATGCGGATGACTGACCGGACTTCGCTTTGTCCGCATACTTCTTGCCGACGGCGGCGACGGCGTCTTGCAACCGCAGATCGTGTACATCGCAAACTGCCACGACCTGCGTCTGCGGGTTGTTCAAGGCCCATTGCAAATGGCCGCGGCTTTGCTTGCCCATGCCGATGAAGCCGATCGCGAATCGATCGCTGGCCGCCGGCTTATCCGGCGCGGCAAACGCCGAACGCGGAACGATCGTGGAGGCGACTGCCGCCGCCGCGCTGGCCAGGAAATCACGCCGTTTGATCCGCCGCATTGAAGACATGGTTGAGGCTCCCGCCGAATAGCCGTAAAGTTCATGGAGACGCGTCTCCAGGCTATGCTCCGCGGCGGCTTGCTGCAAGCCGTTACGGCCGACGCGACTTAGACGCTTTCGTCTTGGCCAAAATGTCGGCGATGGCGGTTTCAAACCGACCCAATTTCGTTATGCAACGATAGCGGCAAAGCCTTGCGAGGCGTTTGTGCGTTGGTTTTCCCCGAGCGCATCAATGCGTAAAATCGCCTTCGTAAGTTCTTCGCATTGAGAAATCTCCTATGCCCTTGGACATCCGCCGCGTTCTCGATTCGATTCTTGAGCAGTATGCCCTGCCGTGGAATGGGGATCATGGCGTTGCGCATTGGGCAAGAGTGCTGGAGAACGGCCTGCGATTGGCGACTACGACCGGCGCCAACGTCGAGGTGATTCGGCTGTTCGCCGTCCTTCACGACTCGCGGCGGCTCAACGAAGCGACCGATCCGCAGCACGGGCCGCGCGCCGCCGAGTTTGCCGCGCTGCTTCGCGGTCGGGCGTTCGAATTGCCCGATCATGAGTTTCGTCTTTTATATCGAGCATGCGCCGGGCACACGCACGAACGCACGCATCCGGACATTACGATTCAGACTTGTTGGGACGCCGACCGACTGGACCTTGGACGCGTCGGCATTCAGCCGCATCCCAGCCGTCTTTGCACTGCGTCGGCGAAAGCTCCCGAAGTATTGCAGTGGGCGGACGCTCGCGCCAGCTTTCGGCTCATCCCAGAGTTTGTCGCAACTGAATGGGGAATCGAATCGAGCTGATGGCAAACGCGTATTCCGTCGCTGCGTTTTGGAAACGTGGCGGCAGCGGCGCGTTCTCGCCGGCGCGTCTAGGCTGCCGCTCACCTGATTCTCCATCGAGCCGTAATTTCATCCCAACCTGGTCCGGACGATAGCGGCAGTTCCTGAAGCTTTGGCTGCCGCTCGATGACCTGCTCGAAGAGCGTGACGATGGCTTCTCCCATCTCCCACAGCGCGTGGCGGAAGTTGGCTTTGTCCGCCAGTTTGACCATTTCCGCGTAGCTCAGACCGCCGGTCGTGCGGCTCAGTTCCCTGTCGCATTGCCAGCCATCCTTGGTTCTGGTCAGAGCCATTTGTTTCAGTAGCCGTGGATTGCGGAGTTGCTGGTAGCGGCGGTTTTCCGCCAGCACCCGACGCAAGAGCGGCTCCAGATCCGGCCGCCAGCCGTCGGCAAACTGAAGGGCAAGCATGCCTTGAGGGCGCGCGGCGCGCATGTAGTGGGGCTGAATTGCTTCAACGGGCGTCTCGGCCAGGTCGGCCAGCAAGGCCGCCCAGTCGAGCTGAAATTCCTTGCGGCCGATCTCGTGGAAGGTCACCAGGTCCTGGATTGGGCGATTGGCCGGCGTGTACTTGCCGCCGAGCAAATCGAGCGTGACGCCTGGCTGGACCGATTTGATCAGGCTGTCGCCCACGATATGCGCCATCCAGCCGAACAGATAGGCCAGCTTTCGTTCTCCCGGGCCGAATAGCTCGAAGGCGTCTTCGACGATTAGCGAGAGGTAATCGGGCAGATGGTCCCACGGTATCATTAGTTGGCGATCTTCAACCTGCCAGCCGAAGACCAGGTGCGAGCGGCCATAGAACAGGTGGTGAATGTCGCGGGGCGTATATTCGGCGCCTTCAAAGGCCAGCTTCCACGGCTTGACCGGGCCGCCCGTGATAGGACTTTTCTCCAAAGGGGCGGTGCCGTAACCGACTTCCTGGCCCGTTTCAACGCAGAACGCTTCGGGCAGCGTCTGGATATCGCAGCCGAGGTACGAACCGCAGAGATAGCTGGCGAAGTGGCGATCGATCACAGCCGTGACGGGCAGTTTCCGTTGCCTGGCCGCCTTGGCCGCCAGGACCGCGTAGATGGTATGGCCGATGATTCCGCTCATGGCGCCTTCTGCTGTAATGCTCGTGCTTCCCGTCCGACGTAGTGGCGATTCTGGCATGGCGGCGCGCGGCGGGCAACTATTCGCGATTGCCGCGCAGTACGGGCCTCGTTTGCCCCGGGCCGAACACGTCGACGGCGCCCCTTGGTTGAGATGTAAGCCACGTCTCGCGCGGCGTTCGATCGATTTTCGTCCGGCGCTGCTAAGTTTCATTCTTTTCGGGACTTGATTCGCGTCGCCAAGTGCACTAAGTTTCCCCTTTAGGGAAAAAAAGAGACTGATTTTCCCTTTAGCCTTACGATTCGCGGAGTTCGGCGCCTCAGGCCCGAGGTCCGGCCGACCGACCGACCGTATTGAATGCCCGCCCTCGCGCCGTTCGTAAGCTTGGAGCCGATCAACCAACCCGCTCGTTTGCCAACTTGCCCGTTTGCAAGTCTCCAGCGTTGTGGACGCCAAGACTTGTCGCGTTCTTGACGGCCCTGACGCCCAGGCTGCAGGTTTGCTTCACCAGCGCCGGCCGGGCGCCGGCTGCTGACTGAGGCCAAGGGAATCGAAACCAGCGGTGGCAATGCTTAAGGCAGGCCGATAACTTGACCGCCGATCGTTCAACCCGCCCCGATTTCCATCCATCCTTCACTTCGATAGAGGACAACCGTCGCATGCGGCTGAGATTCCCGTTTCGAACGGGCCGTACGTTCCCCGTGGTTTCGCCGACCCGCGTGGGTTTTTCACAACGTTTATGGTCCAGCCTTGGCTTGTCGATGGTTGCACTCGTCGTGTTCGCTGCAGCCGCCGGGCCTGCGAGCAAGGCCGCCGGAAGAGCCGCACCATGGCGGCGGTGAAGCCAGCCTGGTGCTGCCCGACTTGAACGAGGCCAAGTTCTTGGGAGACAGCATCGGCGGCCGCGATTTGCTGTACGTCGGGTTGTTCGTGTCGCTGGCCGGCCTTGCTTTCGGCCTGGCCTTCGGCTCTCAGTTGAAGAAGATGCCGGTCCACGCCTCGATGCGCGAGGTATCGGAACTGATTTATGAGACGTGCAAGACGTACCTATTGAACCAGGGCAAGTTCTTGTTCGTGCTCTGGCTGTTCATCGGTTCGGTGATCGTCTTCTATTTCAAGTACCTGCAAAGCTTTGAGATGATCAAGGTGGCGATCATTCTGCTCTTCAGCGTGATCGGCATCCTGGGCAGCTATGGCGTGGCATGGTTTGGCATTCGCGTCAATACGTTCGCCAATTCGCGGACCGCGTTCGCCAGCCTGGCCGGCAAGGCATATCCCTGTTACGCCATTCCGCTGAAGGCCGGCATCAGCATCGGCATGCTGCTGATCAGCGTCGAATTGCTGCTGATGCTGATCATTCTGATGTTCATCCCCGGCGACTACGCGGGGCCCTGCTTTATCGGTTTCGCGATTGGCGAATCGCTCGGCGCGGCGGCGCTGCGCGTGGCCGGGGGCATCTTCACCAAGATCGCCGACATCGGCGCCGACCTGATGAAGATTGTCTTCAAGATCAAGGAAGACGACGCGCGGAATCCCGGCGTGATCGCCGATTGCACTGGCGACAACGCCGGCGACTCCGTCGGCCCGTCGGCAGACGGCTTTGAGACTTACGGCGTGACCGGCGTGGCCCTGATCACGTTCATCCTGTTGGCGGTGAAAGAGCCGGAAGTCCAGGTTCGGCTGCTGGTCTGGATCTTCATGATGCGGGTCATGATGGTCATCGCCTCGGCGGCTTCGTACTTCATCAACGAGCGATTGGCCAAGTCCAAATACGAGCACGCCCGGCACTTCAATTTCGAATCGCCGCTCACCATCCTGGTATGGCTGACCTCGATCGTCTCGGTGATGCTCACCTTCGTCGTCTCCGCCACGTTGATTCCGTCGATCGGCGGCGACGATTTCCTGTGGTGGAAGCTCTCCACGATCATTACCTGCGGCACGCTGGCCGGGGCGATTATCCCGGAGGTGGTGAAAGTCTTCACTTCGACCGAAGTCGGCCGCACGTGCCGAGGTCGTGACGTCTTCGGAAGAAGGCGGCGCGTCTCTGAACATTCTTTCCGGGCTGGTCGCCGGCAATTTCAGCGCATTTCTGGCTCGGCATCATCATCCTGGGCTTGATGGGCGTCGCTTACGAGATGAGCCAGTTGATCGCGCTGACATTATGCTGGCTTCGCCCGTGTTCGCGTTCGGCCTGGTGGCCTTCGGGTTCCTCGGCATGGGGCCGGTGACCATCGCCGTCGACAGTTACGGCCCGGTGACCGACAACGCGCAATCCGTGTTTGAGCTGTCGACGATCGAGAGCCTGCCGAACATCGAGCAGGATATCGAGCAGAACTTCGGCTTTAAGCCGGACTTCACGCTCGCGAAAGACAATCTCGAAAAGAATGACGGTGCGGGCAACACGTTCAAGGCTACCGCCAAACCGGTGCTGATCGGCACGGCGGTGGTGGGCTCCACGACGATGATCTTCTCGATCATCCTCGAACTGAGCCACGGCCTGCAGCCCGAACTGCTGGCCAACCTGTCGATCCTGCACCCGCCCTTCCTGCTCGGCCTGATCGCCGGCGGCTCCATCATCTACTGGTTCACGGCGCATCCATTCAGGCGGTGACCACCGGCGCTATCGGGCCGTCGAGTTTATCAAGGAAAACATCAAGCTCGACGACTCGGTGCAGAAGGCCTCGACGGAAGACAGCAAAACCGTCGTGGCGATCTGCACGCAATACGCCCAGACGGGCATGTTCAACATTTTCGTGACCGTGTTCTTCTCGACCCTCGGTTTCGCCTTCCTGGAACCGTACTTCTTCATTGGCTACCTGGTCTCGATCGCCCTGTTCGGCTTGTACCAGGCGATCTTCATGGCGAACGCCGGCGGCGCCTGGGACAACGCCAAGAAGATCGTCGAGACCGAACTTCACGCCAAGGGAACCCCGCTGCACGATGCCACCGTGGTCGGCGATACCGTCGGCGACCCGTTCAAAGACACCTCTTCGGTGGCGATGAACCCGATCATCAAGTTCACCACCCTGTTCGGCCTGCTGGCCGTGCCGCTGGCGGTGTCGCTCAAGGAGAAGGAAGGGGCGAACGTGACCGCAGGCTTCTCCGTGACATTCCTGTTGATCGCCTTGTTCTTCGTCTATCGCTCGTTCTACGGCATGCGGATCCACCATAGCGAAGGCGAAAAGCCCCACAATTGAAGCGCGGCCGCGGGCAGGCGAAGGCTACGGGGCTTGCAGCGGTTTCGTCCCGTCGCGCAGCACAAGTTTGTTTCGCGGCGCCGTGCGCGCCGAGACGGAATTTGATGCGGATGGTACGATGGACGGCGTTCCGCAAACCCCAGGAGCGCTGCCATGGCTCGCATCGTCCGCTTTCATCGACTCGGCGGTCCCGAAGTTCTGCAAATTGATTCGCTCGAGGCGCCGGCGCCGGGCGCCGGCGAAGTGCGGATCAACGTCAAAGCCCTCGGCTTGAACCGGGCGGAAGCCATGTTTCGCTCGGGGCAGTACCTCGAGCAGCCCGTCTTCCCTTCCAAGCTAGGTTATGAAGCGGCAGGAGTCGTCGAATCCGTCGGTCCCGGCGTCGAGGGATTCCAGCCGGGGGACGCCGTCAGCACGATTCCCGCGTTCTCTCAAGGCCAGTATGGCGTGTATGGCGACGTCGCGGTCGTGCCTGCGTTCGCAACCGCCAGGCATCCGGCGGTGCTCTCCTGGACGGAAGCGGCCGCACTCTGGATGCAGTACCTGACGGCCTACGGCGCCTTGATTGATATCGCCGGTTTGACGTCGGGCGATACGCTCTTGATTCCGGCGGCGTCCAGCAGCGTCGGCATCGCCGCCATCCAAATCGCCAACCTGGTCGGCGCAACGCCGGTCGCTTTGACCCGCAAAGACGACAAGCGTGAGGCCCTGCTTGAGCTTGGCGCCGCTCATGTGATCGTGACTGAAACGCAGGATATCGCGGCCGAAGTCCGAAGCCTAGCCGGCGGCAAGGGGGCCCGAGTCGTCTTCGATCCTGTCGGCGGTTCGACGATCGCCAGGCTGACCGCCGCGATGGCTGAGCGAGGCATCCTGTTCTTGTACGGTGCGCTCAGCCCTGAGCCGACGCCCGTGCCGCTGATGGACGTGTTGGGCAAATCCTTGACGATTCGCGGCTACCTATTATTTGAAATCACTTCCGACCCCGCTCGTCTCGAACGCGGCAAGGAATGGGTCGTCGACGGCATCGCCGCCGGCAAGCTCAAGCCGGTGCTCGCCAAGACGTTCACGTTGGATGAAATCGTGGAAGCGCATCGCTACCTGGAGTCGAACCGCCAGATCGGCAAGATCGTAGTCGTCGTCTGAAGCGGCGCCGTCTGAACTGCTTGCAGCAAACGGATCGTGTGCAATGCGAAGAATCCTTCGCGCCATCGCGAGATTACGGTTCTTTGGCCGTCAACTCGTGCAGCAGGAAATAACCGGGAAAGAAATTGGCGGCGCTGGTTTGCTCGGAGACAATTGGTTTATCGCCTCCCGGCGCGTAGATGTGGAAGTTCCCCTGGGCGAACTCCCAGCGCTCGCACTGCGCATAGGGAACGATCTTCGCCTCGCTATCTCCCGGCGCGCCGCTGGGGCGGTATGCGAGGCCGTCGGCGAAAAACGTGAGGGCGGGCGTCCATGAAACCGCCCCCTCGCGATTGAATCGCTCGTGCATTTGCCGGGCAAGATTAATGGAGATGACGTCGCGGACGCGGTCCAGTTCTCGGTCGCGACCATGAAACCTGGCGGAAAACGCGATAGGCTGTACGCCGGATTGCTGTCGCGGACGGAAGTGCATCGATACCTTCGTGTCCGCATAGCGGTCGCCGCCAAGCCGCCGCACGGCCTGGTAAGTAAACTCTTCGACGTCGGCGAAAGCGAGCGTGCGCTTCGCCAGCACGGTGGAAACGGCGACGCCTCCTTCGTGGCAGCGGAATGTCCGGCCTCGCACCGCAAGCACCGCGCCGCCGACGGCGGCAAAGAACATTGCTCCCATGCTGCAGGCCAACAACGCGGACGTGAACAGTCCGCCAAGGGTCAGCAACGTCGCAATCCCCAACAGCACTTCGGCCGGGAGATAGCCCGTGCGCCGTTCAAACAGCACGCGCCCCGCGGCGCCCGCAGGAAGCTCGCCGGCCGTCTCGTCTTTGGGCCGCCGTGCCAGTCGCGTTTGCAGGACTCTCAGCAAGACGGCTGTGTTGCGACTGTCGATGCGGACTTTGAGGGCGGCCTTCGTCTCGCCGCGCCGCCAGATGCAGACGTGACCGTCGCGCTGTTCGACGGCCGACAGATCGCTCAGGGCAATCGTTTTGCCGCGGTCTGCGTGCAGGGTGGCGCTATCCAATCGCCAGGTCGCACCCTCGATGGCGCCCCCATCGCGCAGTTGCTCTTCGGCGCGCCCAATGGCGGCGCCGATCAACCGATCAATCAACTCCTGGAGCGGATCGCCAGCCCCCGGCGCCAGCCGGTTTTCCATCGTCAGCGGTTGCTTCTCGCCTTCAAGCCAGAGCGTGAAACGGCGAACGGTTCCGCCGGCGGTTCCGTTGAACGGCACCAGGTAAGAGGCGTAAGCGAGCGCATCAACGTCTCGATCGCGGAATTCCTGGCGCTCGCCACGACACAAAACGACGAATCCGTCCGGTCGGATCTCCAACCAGCGGCGGTGGGCTCGCTTCCACAGGGCCCGACCTTCCAGCATCAGTCCCAACGCCGTCCCTGTAGCGGTCAAGATCCAGCCAACCGTCCAATCGCCGCTGGGCGTGTAGGCCGCCGCCAGGCCGAGAATGGCCAGGGTCCAGCAAATGAAACGCTGGACGCCGAAGTTGGCGGGGAGTTCTCCGCTGATGAGGATCGGACGATTTTCCACCAGGCGATTCCGAGATGAATCCAACAATTGCTCGCCGTTTGCCATGTCCCAAGCCGTTCAACGCGTCTGATCGCCGAGGTCGGGCGTCGCGGTGCAATCGCTGACTACGGCATACGGCGTATTCCTGCTCCGTTGTAGCATACGCCGCGCGACCGCTGGCTCGTCATGTCCGCCGAATTTGGCAACGCGGCGACCGAGAGATAGAATGGAGTTTTGGGGGTCTGGTTCGCGGCGGCCGTCGCTGCCACTTCTAACGGCCGGGGAAGAGCTGGGGTTGGCATATCACTATGGAATTTGACGCCTATCGGGACTGGCTGCAAATCCCCGCCGATCGTCGGCCGCCCGATTTCTACGACTTGTTGGGCCTGCCGCGGTTCGAATCGGATGCCGACCGAGTTCGCGCGGCAAGCATGCGCCGCAGTGCGGACGTTCGCCGGTTTTGTCTCGGCGCCCACGGCGCCGATGCCAATCGCCTGCTCAGCGAACTAGCCGCCGCGTTCGCCTGCCTGGCCGATCCGGCGCAAAGCGGCGTATGACGATTCGCTTGGCGGGCGAACGATGGAAGCCGTCAGCGTTTCCTCGGCCATGTCAGCCGATGCCGATGCGCCCCCCGTCCAATGGAGAATGCCGGGCGAGCAGAGTAGGTCCGACAAACAAGGTGCCGTAGCCCAATCAGCCGGCAAATCGGCCGACCGCGCCGGTGCGGCGCCAAGGGCGACGACCAAGTTGAGCCGCAACCGCAACGTGGCGCGACGCGCTCGCCAGCGAGCCGCCGCTCGAGGCACGGCGCTGATGCTCGCTTTGCCCATCGTATTGGCTGCACTGGCCGTAGCGGTCCAATTTCATAAGCGCGCCGAGCATGTTAACGGCGCTGAGGCGAAGCCGCCGGTCGAGGCGTCTGAGCGCCGTCCGGTCGTCGACGTTCCTTCAAAAAACGCGAAGTCTGGTCCGGCGCCGGTCGATGCCTCCCGTGCGTCCGCTCCGCCAGCGGACGCTCTGGCTGAGACCGGCATGGCAGGCGACGCTGCGTCTGAATCTCCTGCTGAGAAGGGACGTTCGCAATCCGCGCCGCCGGAGTTTCAATTTGCCGGCCCAGCCTCGCCCGCGGCGACGGATGAGATGAATCCTGCGGCCGCTGGAAAGCGGCCGGCTGGTGAGACTAACCCCGAAACGCCTATGGCTGCAACTCAGCCCTTGCCGCTCGATCCCGCCAGGCCGCAGCAGCCGCCTGCCGACGCAGTTCCTAAACCGGCGGCGCCGGCGGAAGATGCCGCGGCAGCCAAGCGTGATCCACAGAGGAACGACGATCAAGCGGCCTTGCTCGCCGAAGTGCAGTACTGGCTGGACCGGGCCGATGAGGATTTGCGTGACGGCACGGTGCATGGGGCTCGCAAGGCTGCGTTCCAACTGGGTGAAGCAATTCGCACGGCCCGGTTTGAAATCAACGACAAGACGGTCGAAGCGGCGCAGCGGCTCGCCGAATGTTTGAACCTGATTCGCGACAATCGGTCGGGCGCCGGTCCGCAGGCCCGGAAAGTCACGAAAGACGCCGATGCCACGCTGAGTAAGTTCCGCCGTCTCCAGCAACGCGCCGCCGGCGCAGTGACGGAGAACTGAACCATGAATCTGCAACGGCGCCGCAGTTTCTCCAAACTAGGGGCGTCGTTTGCCGCATGGTGCTGCCTGGCCTGGCCGCTGGCCGCGTTCGGGCATGGCTGGCATAACGCCACGCTGACGACCTCATCGCTCGCCGACTGGCTATCGGACGTCAAGGCTGCGGTCCCCGACGTGCTCAAGCGTCTTGATCAGAGCGAGATGCGAGCGGTCGGCAATCTCGATGAGTTGAAACGCCGCGTCAAGTCTTCTGCGAGCGACCAGGAGAAGGAACAGGGTGGTTCGGGCCGGCCCGGTCGCGCCGGCGTGATCGACGCCGAATTGAGCCCGCAGCAGCGGGCCCTGCTCAGTCGCAAGGCGAACGATTGTCTCGAAGCGCTCGCGTTCATGACGCCGGAATAACATCTTTCCGGAAGAGTTCCCCAAGTTTCCGATGGAGAAGATGGAGCAGTATCGCGAGACGGCGACCAAGTTGCTGGCCATCATGGGAAAGCAAGGGACGGAAGCCGTCGCCAACGAATTGCGTGCGTTGTTGATGGGGATGGGACGCGTGAACAATTCGGGTTTGCAGGTCCATCCCGACTATTTCCGGCATTTGCTTGATCTGCTGCGCGCGGGGGCGAGGCAGGCGATCTTACGCTTGAATCTGAAAAACTGCTTCGCGAAGCCGCCGCGGGCATCAAGCCGCCCCCTTTCGATCAACTGGCCGAAGACGTGCTCGAGGCGCTCGACGATATTGACACGTCGCATGCCAACCTGGCGCGCGTGGCGGAAGTGCTGGCCTCGACGGACGACCCGCGTCGCAAGCAGCGGCTGCTGACGCGGCTGCGCGAACACCTGCCCGAGGCCAGTTTGGGCGAGGTGCTGGGACTGCTGGATACGAAACCGGAGCGCAGTCTCCGCCAGTTGGCCTTGCTGGATATCCAGCGGCGGCTGGGCAAGGCAAGCGAACTGGAACTGATGCAGGTCGAGGCCTCGGTCGGCGATCCCGCCTTGGAGCGCAGTGCGCAGATTGGAATTGTCGGGTCGTAGCCCTCGCTACGCGGAAGTGAAGCAAGACCTGGACGAGATCGTCAAGTTCGCCCAGTCCGATCGGGCCGATCTGGCCAAAGCGGCCCAACGGCAAATCGCGAACGCCTATCAACGCGCGCCGCTGGGCGCGTGCTTGACGTGGCTCGGCAAGGCACAAGAGCCATTGCGAACATTGACGTGGACCCAGATTGACGGTCGCATTGCCCGAGCCGATCGACGGCGGCTGACTCTTTATCGAGACATCGCTCTGGAGCGATCTGCAAGACGACCAGGGGCCTGCGGTCCGAAAAGCAGGCGGCGCTGGAGTTGCTTGAGCGGCTCGACCCGATGTTGGTAGTCGCACCTCTTGTCGACGTCTGCCCCAGTTGCCGCGCGAACTCTGGCCGTCGACGGGAGATATCTTGCGTCGGCTTGACCCGTCAGGACTTCGGGCCGCGCGTTGGCGATGGCGTCGCCGAACTATCCGCCGAACTGAAGCAATGGCGGGCATGGATCGAGGAGCACGCACCTGACAGCGCTGAATAGCGCTTTGGGGCTCAATTGCGCTATCGTTTATCCGCAAAATCGCTCTAACCCGCGAAACCGAACCGGGAAAGCGACGGCGGGGAAACCCTGGGCCGCGGCCCCCGCGTCTATGATAGAAGCATCCACAGCGTCGCAAGCGTCTGCGTTCAACGCGGCCAGAGTCAGTGCTCAACTCAAATCCCGGGCGGCTCTTTATGGACGAATCGAACAACCTTTCGCCGGATGCGCCGGAAGCGGAAGCCGTCTCCGGGCCTTCCGCCTGGCAGCGTTTCTGGCAACGCTATTCACCGTACGGCGAGTTTCCTCGTTCTTCGGCCACGTCGATGACGCTGCATCTGCTGGTCGTGCTGCTACTGATTCTGCTGTCCGGCGCCCTTGTGCCCCGCGAGCGCACGGCGCCGGCAGTCGACGTGGTACAAGTCGGCGACGACGCCAACGCCGCGCCGGGCGAAGGAGACGGCCTGCCCGCCGCGGGCGACGAGTTGAGCGCATCGACGGCGAGCAGCGGGGCCAAAATGCCGCTGGACTCGCTGCCGAACGAAGAGGTCAACACGGCCGTTCAACCGGCGGAAGTCGCCGCGGCCCGCAGCACGCAGACCGCGGCCGATCTGGCGGCCGACGCCGCCAGCGCCGTGCAATCGGCTTCTTCAGCCGCTCAGCAGGCGCGCCGCAGTCTCGATCGCGCCCGGCAACAACTGGCTGAGAATCAGAACCGGCAAGGGGGCGGCGGAAATGCTGCGGCGGGAAAGGGAGGAACGGTCTCGGCAAGCGGTACGGGAGGAGGCGGAGGCGCCGGCCCCTCGGGACGCGCGGCGCGCACCGGACGTTGGGTCCTGCACTTTCGCCACGTCTCATTCCCCGATTTGTTGGCCCAGTACCAGGGCATCGGCGCCGAGTTGGCGTTTCCGGCGCCCAATGACAAGTACCGCTACTTCTCCCAGCTCACTTCCCGGCCGCCCCGCTCGCATCTCGGCGATCTGGCCAAGGAATCCCGGCTTTACTGGCTGGAGGACAACGCCAACACGGTGTCGGGGATGGCCCGTGCGTTGGGCCTTACGCCGACGTCGTACATGCTCGCGTTTCTGCCGCAAACCTTGGAAGACAACATGTTGAAACAGGAACTGGCGTATGGCAATCTGAAAGAAGACCAAATCGCCAAGACCGAGTTCGAAGTGGTGCGGCGCGGGGGCGGATATGACGTGATCGTCGTGTCACAAACGCCGAATTAAACGCCGTCGCGTTCGACGAGTGGATCGAGGCCGCCCCAGGCGGCGCCTGTCGCCCCTTCGGGCATTTTCGTTCGCAACCGGAGCAGCCAGCTATGAGTATCTCGCACATCGTGCAGGCCAACGGCCCGGTCTTCACGGTGCTCTTCGTCGTGTTGAGTCTGGTCAGTGTGACGCTCGTAATTTGGCGCTGGTGGCTGAACCACAACGCCAAGACCGACCTCGTCGATTTTCTCACTCGCTTGAATCAGGCTTTGGCTCAGGACGGCCTGGAAGGGCGCCATTCAGATGTGCGACGAAGAGCCTGGCATCGTGCCCAAGCTGTTCACGACCGTGCTGCAGACCGGCCACGAAGGCAAAGTGGCCACGCGCAATGCAATGGCCAACCTGATCGAGTTAGAGATCATTCCCGATTTGAACTTCCTGTTGCCGCAGGTGCTGGTGTTTGCCAAGCTGGCGCCGATGCTCGGCCTGCTCGGCACGGTCTGGGGCATGATTCTAGCGTTTGAAAAAATCGCCAGCGCCACCAAGGTCAACCCTTCCGACTTGTCGCGAGATATCGGCATGGCTTTGTTCACCACCGCCGAAGGCTTGATGATCGCCATCCCAATGATCTTCGCCTATACGATGTTTCGAGAGCAGGTCAGCCGCTTTGAATTGGAACTGCAACGCGCAGCTCAAGCCGCCATGGACCTGCTGCCCAAGCTGCCCAAAAAGACGGACGAGGGTTAGCCGACGGTTTTGGGGCGGGTACGAGCTGTAGGGTGGGCATTGCCCACCATGATTCGCTGGTGGGCAATGCCCACCCTACAAGGATGCAAACCCACTTTACGATCCTGACAATGTACTAGTGCCGCAATACCCCGCATGGCCAAGTCGAAGCTGGAACTGAAGATCGTCGCACTCGACCGGGTTTACTCGGACGTGCCCGATAAGACCCTGATCGCCTGGGCGATGCAAGGCCGGATTGCGCCGGACGACCTGGTGCGGCGCGTCGGCAGCCAGCATTGGCACAGCGTTCGCGACGTGCCGGAGTTGGCGACCCACTTGCCTCACGGGCTGGCGCGAGAGCCTGCGGGCGAGGACGAAGAAGAGCCCGAGCAGGACGTCGACGAAGCGGCTTCTTGGGTTGCCCGGCGGCCGCGGCTGCGCGGCGAAGAAGCCGAAGTCGACATGACGCCGATGATCGACGTCACCTTCCAACTGCTGATCTTTTTCATGCTCACCAATCATCTGGCCAATGCCGCGCCGCTCGCCGTGCCCGAAGCGGTCTACGGCCGAGGCGTCGACGCTCAAGGTCGGCAGAGCATTCTGGTCGACGAGGCAGGGCATTACTATCTGGGCGACGTGCTCAAGCCGGAGAACGAGGCGTCCTCGCTCGATGCGCTGGTCAGTGAAGTCGCCGCCAACGCCTCGGCCGCGCCGGCCGCGCTGGATGTGATCGTCAATGCGGATAAGAGCACAAGTACGTGCAGGTGAAACAACTGGTCGAGCGGTTAGGCGGCGTTTCCAACCTGGGCAAGGTGATGATCGGGGTCGAAGAGAAACATTGAGTATTGGCGTTCCGACAAACGTAGCGGAGTAAGCATGGCGGAAGTTTGGCGAGTGCGAATCGAAGACGACGACGGCTCGGGCCGCGCCATTCGTTTCGAACGCCTGGCCCAAGGCATTCAGGACGGCGTTTGGGGGGCGAGCGACCAGGTGCGCAGCTCCCGACGAGGCCAAATGGACGTTGATCGGCGAATGCGAGGCCTTGGAAGAATATCTGCCCCGGCAGCCGCTCTTCCGCCTGGTCGAAGGCGAAGAGGCCGAGATGGACATGACGCCGATGATCGACGTCACCTTCCAGTTGTTGATCTTCTTCATGATCGCGGCCACGTACGTAGTGCAGAAGACGCTGGATATGCCGCCGCTCAAGACCGACGAGCAGGCGCCCGCCACGGTTTCGATGGCCCAACTGGCCGAGAAGAACATCATCGTTCGAGTCTCGGACGATCAATCGGCGACGGTGGACGGCGTGAGCGTGCCGCTGGGCGAGTTGACGGCAGCGCTGAAGAAAGCGGTCAAGCAGCATCCCGCCGGTCAGCCGGAAATCGCGCTCGACATGGCCGACCAGATCACACAGGCCACCGTCGTCAAGGTGATCGACGCCGCCGGCGGCGCGCAAATCGAAAAGGTCCACTTTATCTCGCATGCCCGCTCGCGCGGCGGCGCCGCGAAACAGCCTCCGGTTGCTGACGAACCTTCATTACCGAATTTGCCGGGCGCCTGAGGCGTTGGGTCTGCTCCGAGGATACGCCGCGTCATGAGTTCCGATTATCGCTTGATCGACGTCGCCTGCCCCGAGTGCGGCGAAGTCTATCACCTGCGGTCCGACGCGGTCGGCAAACGGATGCAGTGTCACAACCGGCTGTGCAAACACCTGTTCCTGGTGGAGCCGCCCGAGGCCCTCGTCGCCGAACCGGTCGTCGATCTGGCGCCGGAGTCCGACAGCGAAGGCGGGATCGTCCGCGCCTACACTGCGCCTCCGGAAGAGGCGCTAGACGATTCAGCAGCAGGGCGCCCTCGACATCCCGATCGCCGTGCCGACGCCGCCGTCGGAACCGCCAGTGCCGCTGGAATCGCCGCCGAATCAGTTGCCCGGCGCCGCGGAAGCCGCCAACGTTGCCGCCGGCCAACACTGTCAAGAAAACGCCAGACGCCGCACCGGCGCCTGCGGAAGCTCGCGTTGGGAAGAAGAACTCTACGTCGCCAAAGACTGCGACTCGGTCCGCGGAGGCGCCAAAAGCAGACAAGCCTTACATGAGGCGGCGCCGGCGCTCTCGCGGATTGGGCATCGGCGAAATCGCGGGGCTGGCGGTCGTCGCCGTGCTGGCGTTGTATGTGGGCGTGGTGCAATGGCGACGGGCGAGCAAAGCGCCTGAGACTCGCTGGAAGGCGCTTCAGGAAGATTATCGCGAACACAAATGGACGCGCACCGCTCGGGCCTTGACTGCGTATCGAGATGATTATCCCGACTCGCCGCACGCGGCGAACGTGCCGTTCTTTCTCGACATGTGCGAAGCCGGAGAAGGCATCTTTTCGCAAACGGGCGATCCGCATAAAGGCCTGGAGGCGATGCAGCGGATCTTCCGCAAACACCGCGACAGCCCGGCCTACGCCGACTACGCCGCCGACCTGTACCAGGCCTTGGGCCGGCTGGTCGAACGGTTTCTCGAGCACGCCCGGCAGTCGGCCAGTCAAACGGACTTGTCTCGCGCTCGCTCGGCCGGTGACGACTTGAAAGACGCCCAAGCCGCCCATGAATTGCTCTCGACCGTGGGCGAGTCAATGAAAGACGCCTGGGTTCCCGAACGCACGCAAAAGCTGGCGGCCGATATTTCAGCCGCTGACGTCGAAGTGCATCGCCAACTGGTGCGATGGGAGATTCTGGCCCTGCTCGACAAAATCCAGAAGAGCGGCCCCGAGTTGGAACTGGACCCGATCAATCAGCACGTCGAGCAATTGCTGGCCTCGGAACCTGCGCTGGCTAAAGAGGTCCAGAGAAATCCAGAACAGGAGGGCGGGGGGGGGGGGAGGGGGCGGGGAGGGAGGGGGAGGCGGGCGGGGGAGGAGGAGGGAGGAGGGAGAGGAGGGGGGGGGGGGGGGGGGGGGGGGGGGGGAGGGGGAGAGAGGGAGGAGGAGGAGGGAGAGAGAGAGAGAGGAGGGAGAGAGGGAGGGGGAGAGAGAGAGAGAGGGAAAACAGCAGGCAGCAGCCCACAGACGCAAAGAGGCTGGGCATATTCATCTGTGTGTGTGTGTGTGTGTGTGTGTGTGTGTGGGTGGATGGATGGATGATTGATGGATTATGGTGGTGAATGGGGATCTGATTGTGTGTGTGTGTGTGTGTGTGGATGTGTGATGTTGCTAATGGAATAGCTCTTCTTCTTCTATTAATTATTAGTTTGATTTTCCTGACGTTAATTTGCTGAGTTTGAGTCGTCGGTGCGCCGGCGTGACCGGTGCGCCACGGTGGCGCGCATGGTGCGCGGCATACAGCATGGTGACGGTGGCCACGTGGGGAGGGTGTGGTGGGTGGCGGCGGCGTGGCGGCGTGGCGGCGG